>NZ_CP029551.1:2070000-3270000 GCF_003173735.1 Methylobacterium radiodurans
CGCGCGGGCCGCCAACCACGGCGCTGTCGGCGGCGTTGCGGATGGCGAGGTGGCAGCCGTGGCGATCCGCCATCGCCGCGATGCGCGCGAGGGCGACGCCGCGGATGCCGGCGAGGCCGAAGCCCTCGCCCGAGGCGGCATCCATCGCCTCGGCGCGGGCGGCGGCCAGGCGCAGCACCGCCTCGGGCGCCAGGCGGCCGGCACAGCCCCAGGCGGCGAGATCACCGATGCTGTAGCCGGCCACGATCGTGCGCGCGGGCAGGGCGGGCGCGACCAGGCGCCAGCCCGCGAGCGCGGCGACGCAGCAGAGGATCTGGCCGGTGCGGTTGCCGTGCAGCGCCGCGTCCGGCCGGCGGACGAGATCGCGCGGGTCGGCCCCGAGGAGGGGCCGGGCGGCCTCGAAGACGCCCTGAGCCTCGGGCGCCTCGGCGGTCAGAGCGAACATCTCCGGGTTCTGGCCACCCTGACCGGAGAGCAGGATCGCGAGGGTCACGGATGGGCCTCGACCGCGTCCACGAACAGCGTCATCGCGAGGAGGTCCGCCGCGCCGCCGGGGCTGAGGCGCCGGGCGACGAAGGCGCGGTGGAGCGCCTGCGCGCGCGCGTACCACTCGTCCTGCGCAACGCCGCCTGCCGCATCGAAGCGGGCCGCCGCCTCGCGGGCGAAGCGGTAGCCCTCCGCGCCGCCCCGGTGCAGCAGGTTGGTGTCCTCCAGGGCCGCGACCAGCGCGAGGCAGCAGCCGACCCGGGCGGCGTTAGCGTCGCCGGGCCGGAGGCGGCGCGCCCGCCGCAGCGCCGGCAGGCCGATCCTGTAGAGGGTCGGGAAGCCCGCGGCCGCCTCGGCCGGCGCGCCGCCGACCGCGTGGCGCCGCCGGGCGCGGGCGCCGGGCGCGTGCAGGAGTTCCGGCCCGTCGAGGATGCCCGCCGCGTGGCGTGTGCGGACATGGGCGCCGAGCGCGCCCGGTGCCGGCGGCCGCGCGCCGGCCCCGAGCGCGCCCGCGGCGGAGACGAGGAGGCCGAGCCCGAAGATCGCGCCCCGATGCGTGTTCACGCCCCCGGTCGCCGCCCGCATGGCGGCCTCGGCGTCGAGGCCGATCCGGCGCAGGGCCGCCATGTCGCGGCCGGCGGCGCCCGCACGAGCGAGCGCGGCGAAGTGGGGTTCGAGGGCGGCGGCGCTCGCCGCGAAGGTCGCCGCGTCCATGTCGACGTGGCTGCCGCTGTCGATCCGGCTGACGAGGCCGGGCTTGGGGTAGGTGTCGAGTTCGAGCCGCAGGGCCGCGACGGCCCGGGCGGCGAGGGAGGCAGCGGGCGCCGCGGCCTCCCCTCTCCCTCGGTGGGGGAGAGTGCCCTGCACGGAAGGGGGGGCTGGGACGAGGTCCCGCAAGAGAGGCGCGGCGGCCCAGGCGAGGGCTCCGTCCTGCATGAAAGCCGCGCCTCCGCTGGAAGCGTCGCTCCCCTCTCCCGACCCCTGCTGACGCAGGGGCCACCCTCCCTCGCAGAGAGGGGAGGGCGAGGCAGGCGGCGCGCCCGTCACGCCGCCACCCGCGCCCGCAGCCCCGAGACGGCGCGCAGCTCCAGCCGGTCGCGGTGCTTGGCGAGCACCGTGTCGCCCGCCTCATGCAGCTCGCGCCACTGGATGCCCGCCCCGTCCGCCAGGATCACCTCGCCGTCGATCCGCATCGGCGCGGTCTCGGCGATCCGGGCGAGCCCGGCGAGGAAGCCGGCGGGCAGGTCTGCGATCGGCCAGAGCAGGTCGAGGTCGGAGGTTGCGGAGAGATGGGCGAGCCCGGTGAGCGCCTGCCAGAGCAGGGCGCCGAAGGGGCACGGCACGAGGCCGTGCGCGGCGGCGAGAGCCAGAAGCGCGTCGAGCGTCGGCTGCCAGGCCTCCGGCGCCGTTCGCCGCACCTGCGCCAGGGTCGGCGCCGGCAGCGGGGTCAGAGCACGGGCGGGCAGGGCGAGACCGATGCGGCGCTTGCCCGCCGCCGGCGGCAGCGGAAGCCCGAGGGGCACCCACGCCCGATCCTCGCCCGGCCCGTAGCGGCGCACGATCAGCGGCCAGCCGCGGGCGGCCCAATCCGCCAGGTAGGGCGTGCCGTCGAGGTCGGGGCGCGTCCGCAGCAGGTCCGCGAAGGCCCGCGCGTCGGCCCGGACGAGGTCGTGGCGCCGCAAGGCCTCAGTCACGCCGGGCCTCGGCGGCGACCTGCGCGGCCACCGCCTGCGCCACCGGCCGGCCGCCCCGCTCGGAACCGAGGCGGTCGCGGGCGTCCTCTGCCGGGAGGTCGGCGATCAGGTCGCGGACCTGCGCGTCGAGCGGCCGGGTGGGATCGAGGACGGCGTGGACGGCGCCCGTCGCCACCATGTTGTCGAGGCCCGGCGCGAAGACCGGGGTCGACTTCGCCATCTCCTGCAGCGTCGCGAGCGGCAGCTTGGTGACGCGCGCCACGGAGGGCAGGTCCATCACGCTCGGGTTCGCGCCGGGCAGCGCCGCGAGCACGCGGGTCGCGAGCGCCGTGGCGATGAAGGCGCCCGCCGCCGTGTGGCCGTAGAGCAGCCCGACCGTCGGGTGGCCGGAGCGGTCGGCGAGCAGCAGCGCCTTGGCCAGATGCGCGAGGCACTCGTTGAGGCCGAGCAGCTCGTCGCGGCGGCTCATGCGCTGGCTGTCGGAATCGACCAGCACCAGGATCGGGCCCTTCCGGCCCGCCCGCACCGCGTCGAGCACGGCGCGCGACAGCGCCAGCGCGCCCTCGATGCCGAGCGGCGTGTTGCCGTCGATCCCGATCACCGTGGCCTCGGCCCCGTCGAGGGGGCCGCTTCCGGTGGCGAGCCCCTCCGCGACCCGCACCCGATGGCCCTGCGGGAAGAGCGAGGCGAGAATCTCAGCGAGCGTCATGGTGCGCCTCCGTCACCCGGGCGACCGTCTCGTCGAAGGCTGCCGTGGTCATGGCCGGCACGGCCTCCGGATCGTTGACGCCGAGCCGCGCCCAGATCTCGGTGGCGTCGCGGCAATCGCCGAAGCGCGCGATGCGCGCCTCCAGGCGGGCCTGCTCGGAATCCAGCGTCGCGAGGTCGAAGGCGGGCGCTCGGCCGATCAGGTCGAGGGCGGCGGCCCGGAAGGCCGCGACCGTGTCGTCGCTGTAGGCGTCGGCGCCTCCGATCAGCCGGCGATGCTTGCCGCCCATGGTGCGCCAGACCAGCGCCCGGTCGCGAGAGTCGAACTCCTCGGCGCCCCGGTTGGTCTCGATCACCTCCGGCCCCGAGACCGAGATGCGCCCGGCCTCCGAGACGGCGAGCCGCGAGCAGGTGCCGGCGATGAGGCCGCCGCCCCCGTAAGCTCCCGCCCGGCCGCCGACGAGGCCAATTACCGGCACGCCGGCCGCGCGCACCTGCGCGATCGCCCGCATCGCCTCGGCGATGGCGGTCTCGCCGGCATTCGCCTCCTGCAGGCGCACGCCGCCGGTGTCGAACAGGATCAGCACCGCGGCGGGCCGCACGTCGAGGGCGGCGCGCAGCAGCCCGATCAGCTTGGCGCCGTGCACCTCGCCGAAGGCGCCGCCCATGAAGCGGCCCTCCTGGGCAGCGACGAGGACGGGCTTCCCGTCGAGCCGGGCACGGCCCACCACGATGCCGTCGTCGAAGGCGCGCGGCAGGTCGAAGAGCGGCAGGTGCGGGCTCATCCGCCGCTCGGTCGGCCCCATGAACTCCGTGAAGCTGCCCGGATCGGTGAGCGCCAGGACGCGCTGGCGCGCGGTGGCCTCGTACCAGCTCAGCGCCTGCGGGTCGGCGCCCGCGGCCGTCGGTGCAGCCATGATCAGGCCTCCATCAGCCGGGCGCCCTGGAGCAGGCGCAGGGACACGGTGTCGGGGCGCGCGCCCCCGTCGTTGATGCTGATGCGGATGCCGCCGGGCTGCGCGCGGGCGACGAAATCGGCCACCACCGCCTCCCAGACCGGCCCGTAGCCGGCGATCGGCGTCTCGATCGCGACCTCGCATGTGTCGGGCGGTAGCACCCGCTCCAGCAGGATCTCGAGGTTGCCGGAGGCGACCACGCCCGTGATGGCGCTGGGCGCCGTGCCGGCGAGCGGCTTGCCCGTGGTGTGGCGGAAGGTCAGGGATTCCATGGCGGCCTCACCAGTTCCGGAACTTGGCCGGCGGCTCGTAGAGCCCGCCCGACCAGTGCACGAGGTCCTTGATCGATTTCGCCGCAAGCAGCGCCCGGTCGGCGTCGAGCGGTTCGATGCCGAGATCCTCCGGCCGGCGCACGATGCCGCGGGCGCGCAGGTCCTCGACCTTGGCCCGGTCGCGCCCGCGCCCAATCTCGGTGTACCCCGCAACCCCGCGGATCGCCTGCTCGCGCTCGTCGGCGTCGCGGCAGAGGAGGAGGTTGGCGATGCCCTCCTCGGTGACGATGTGCGTGACGTCGTCGGCGTAGATCATCACGGGCGCCAGTTCGAGGCCGGTCTTCCGCGCCAGCTCCATCGCGTCGAGGCGCTCGACGAAGGTCGGCACCAGCTTGTCGCCGAAGGTCTCGACGAGCTGCACGACGAGCTTGCGCCCGCGCATCAGCATCGGGTCTCCCGTGACCTGCGCCTCCCGCCCCGCCTTCATCCAGGTGTCGGAAGGGTGGCGCCGCCCGTGCGGATCGGAGCCCATGTTGGGCGCGCCGCCGAAGCCCGCCACCCGGTTCTGGGTCACGGTCGAGGAATGGCCCATTAGGTCGATCTGCAGCGTCGAGCCGATGAAGAGATCGCAGGCGTAGAGTCCCGCCGTCTGGCAGAAGGCCCGGTTCGAGCGCAAAGATCCGTCGCGTCCCGTGAAGAAGATGTCCGGCCGCGCGCGGATGTAGCGGTCCATGCCGACCTCTGAGCCGAAGCAGTGGACCTGTTGCACCCAGCCCGACTCGATCGCCGGGATCAGGGTGGGGTGTGGGTTCAGCGCCCAGTGCGTGGCGATCCTGCCCTTGAGGCCCAGCCGCTCGCCGTAGGTCGGCAGCAGGAGTTCGATCGCCGCCGTGCCGAAGCCGATGCCGTGGTTGAGGCGGCGGATGCCGTACTCCGCGTAGATGCCCTTGATCGCCATCATGGCCATCAGGACCTGCGTCTCGGTCATCGCGGCCGGATCGCGGGTGAAGAGCGGCTCGACGTAGAAGGGCCTGTCCGCCGCGACCACGAAGTCGATCCGGTCGCCCGGGATGTCGATGCGGGGCACGTGATCCACGATCTCGTTGACCTGCGCGATCACGACGCCGTTCTTGAAGGCGGTGGCCTCGACCACCGTGGGCGTGTCCTCGGTATTCGGGCCCGTGTAGAGGTTGCCCTCCCGGTCGGCCGAGACGCCCGCGATCAGCGCCACGTTCGGCGTCAGGTCCACGAAGTAGCGGGCGAACAGCTCCAGATAGGTGTGGACCGCCCCCAGCTCGATCTGCCCGCCGTACAGCATCCGGGCAATGCGCGCGCCCTGCGGCCCCGAATAGGAGTAGTCGAGCCGCCGCGCGATGCCGGTCTCGAACACGTCGAGATGCTCGGGCAGCACGATGCCCGACTGCACCATGTGCAGGTCGTGGACCTTGCTGGAGTCACAGGCCGCGAGCGCGCGGGCCAGGCAGTCGGCCTGTTTCTGGTTGTCGCCCTCCAGGCAGACCCGGTCGCCGGGGCGCAGCACCGCTTCCAGCAGCTCGACGGCACGCGTGGCCGGCACCACCTTGCCGTCCGCGCAGGCGTGCCCGGCCGCGATCCGCTCCTCGCGGAGCCTCGCCTCGCTGCGCCAATCGATCATCGAAGATTGCCCTGCATCTCGCATTCGCAGCGAGCGTAAACCGATGTCTGTGCATTCACAATGACCAGATCAGCGGTTATCGGTATTCACAGGGGCTTGCCGCCCGAGTCGTCCAGGCCGATAGGAGGAAAGCATGGAGTGCGCCGGTGCCGAGGAGCGCGGCCTGATCTCGGACAGGATCCGGAACGCACTCACCGACGCGATCGCCTCCGGCGACCTCGCGGCCGGGACCGCCCTCGACGAGCAGGAGCTGGCCGACCGCTTCGGCGCCTCGCGCACCCCCGTGCGCGACGCCCTGCGCCAGCTCGCCTTCAACGGCCTCGTCGAGATGCGACCGCGCAAGGGCGCGGTGGTGACGCCCATGACGTCGGAGCGCGTCACCGAGATGTTCGAGACCACTGCCGAGTTCGAGGCCATGTGCGCCCGGCTCGCCACCTACCGGATGACGCTCCTGGAGCGCGGCCGGCTGATGGAGCTGCACGAGCACGCCGCGCAGATGATCGCGCGCGGCGATCTCGACGCTTACGATGCCCACAACCTCGTCTTCCACGAGACGCTCTACGGGGCGACCCACAACGGCTTCATGGCCGAGCAGGCGCTGGCCCTGCGCATGCGGCTCGTCGCCTTCCGCCGGACGCAGCTGCGCCAGGACGCCCGCATGGCGCGCTCGCACGCCGAGCACGGCGAGATCCTGGCCGCGATGGCCGAGGGCGACGGCGAGGCCGCGGCCCGCCGCATGCGCGCCCACATGCTCAACGCCGCGAACGCCCTCAGCCGCTGGATCGCCGAGCATTGAGCGACGCGGTTTCCCCGCACCCGGGATCCGCTCTAAACCCGTCGCCAGACACGCAGCCGCCACGGGCTCGATCGCCGATGACCGCACACGCTCCCGTTCCACTGACCCGGCCGACGCCGGATGCACTCGCCGCCGTCGTCGCCGGCTTGGCGGAGCGCTTTGGCACCCGCCTCTCCACGGCCGAGGCCCTGCGGGCGCAGCACGCCAGCACGCTCACCTGGGCACCGAGCCAGCCGCCGGATGCCGTCGTCTTCCCCCACACGACCGAGGAGGTGCAGACGATCGTGCGGCTCTGCGCGGAGCACCGCGTGCCGGTGATCCCGTTCGGCACCGGCTCCTCGCTGGAGGGCCACGTCAACGCGCCCCTCGGCGGGATCAGCGTCGATCTGTCGGGCATGAACCGGATCCTCGCGGTCCATACCGAGGATCTCGACTGCGTGGTCGAGGCGGGGCTCACCCGCAAGGCGCTGAACCTGAGCCTGCGCGACCAGGGCCTGTTCTTCCCGATCGATCCCGGCGCCGACGCCTCCTTCGGCGGCATGGCCTCGACGCGGGCGTCTGGCACCAACGCGGTCCGCTACGGCACGATGCGCGACGCGGTGCTCGGCCTCACCGCCGTCCTGCCGGGCGGCGAGATCGTGCGCACCGGCAGCCGCGCCCGGAAGTCGGCGGCGGGCTACGACCTCACCCGCCTCCTCGTCGGCGCCGAGGGCACGCTCGGCATCATCACGGAGCTGAGCTTGCGCCTCAGCGGCATCCCGGAGGCGACGGCCGCCGGGCACTGCTCCTTCCCGAGCGTGAAGGCGGCCTGCGACGCCACCATCCTGACGATCCAGTCCGGCCTGCCGGTCGCCCGCATCGAGTTGCTCGACGCCGTGCAGGTGCGGGCCAGCAACGCCTACTCCAAGCTCGCCCTGCCCGAGACCCCGCTGCTGCTGGTCGAGTTCCACGGCACCGAGGCATCGGTGCGCGAGCAGGCCGAGCGTTTCGGCGAGATCGCGGCCGGCGAGGGCGGCGGCGCCTTCGCTTGGGCGACCGAGGCCGAGGCGCGCACGCGCCTCTGGCAGGCGCGCCACGACGCCTACTGGGCGGCGCTCGGGCTGCGCCCCGGCGCGCGGGCGGTCGCGACCGATGTCTGCGTGCCGATCTCGCGGCTGGCCGACTGCGTCGCCGAGACCCAGCGCGACATCGTGGCGAGCGGGCTGCTCGCGCCGATCGTCGGCCATGTCGGCGACGGCAATTTCCACGCCCAGCTGCTGGTCGACCCGGAGGACACGGCCGAGGTCGCCCGCGCCACCGGGTTCATCGACCGCCTCGTCGCCCGCGCGCTCGCGATGGAGGGCACCTGCACAGGCGAGCACGGTGTCGGCCAGAAGAAGATGCGCTTCCTCGAAGCCGAGCACGGGGCCGACGCGCTCGCCGCGATGCGCGCCCTGAAGCGCGCGCTAGACCCGCTGGGGATCATGAACCCGGGCAAGATGCTGGCGGCCTGAAGCCTTCGGCATTCGGGAAGTATCGACCCCTGGACGCGATGCGTGGCCGGCCTCCGCCGACGCCTCGGACGCGCCGCTCGCCTCAGTCGTTGGCGCCGAGGCTCTCGATCAGGTGATTGAGGTCGGTGCGCAACGCCCGCACCTCCGGTTCGCTGAGCGCGAGCTGGCACATCACGCTCTCGCGCACCACAGCGGCCTCGCTGCGCAGCGCGCGCCCCGCCGGCGTGAGCGCGATCTCGACCTCGCGCTCGTCCGACTGGCGCCGGCTGCGCAGCAGGAGGCCCGCGCCTTCGAGGCGCTTGAGCACCGGCGTCAGGGTTCCGGAATCCAGCCGCAGGCGCCGCCCGATCTCCGAGACGGTCACGCGGTCCTGCTCCCACAGGACGAGAAGCACGAGATATTGCGGATAGGTCAGTCCGATGCGCTCCAGGAGCGGCCGATAGGCCTTCGTCATGCGGTGGGCGGCCGCGTAGAGCGCGTAGCAGAGCTGGTTGTCGAGCAGCAGCGGATCGTGCCCCGGGGCCGCCTCTTCCAATCTGTCGCCGACAAGCACCATCAGACTCGCCCGTCACCCTTCCGGCCACGCCTCCAGGCCGGATACCGTCGCCCCACACGATACCCGAGGATGCAGATCGCGCTAGGGCCGATATTCCTTCACGTGCATCGGGGGATAGATAGTCCCTGATTTCGGAAGTCGAGCGCGCGAACCGTCCAGGCGTCCGGCCTCTTCTGTAAAGAGCCTGAGACCGGAGGCGCGCCCGGTCTCAGGCGGGCTTCGGCAAGCGGACCTTGAGCTGATCGATCACCCACAGCCAGCGCCCGTCCGGCCCGCATCGGGCGACCTCGACCGAGAGGGAACCGTTCGGCAGGGTAGCGAAGGTCAGGGCCAGGTCCCCGTTGCGCACCGGCGGCAGCACGGTCGCCGCCGGGAAGTCGGAGCGGCGCGCCAGCAGGTCCGTGTAGAAGCGCCGGATCTCGTGGTGACCGGTCGCCACGACGTCGCCGGCCGCCAGCACCGCGTCCGGCGCGTAGAGGGCCACCAACCCCTCGACGTCGCCCGCATTGGCCCGCGCGTTGAACAAGCCCGCGAGTTCTTCCGGCGCCCCAGCGCCCTGATCCGCCTGCTGCATGGCGCGTCTCTCCCTCACTCCGCCCCGTCGTCACCGAAGCCCGTCGCCCGTAGGCAGGTTCCACCGCGGTCGCTGACCGAGACGGCGACCGGGATGCCGGCCTTCACGCTCTCGGAGACGGTGCAGAAATTCTCGAACTGTGCGAGCACCCGGTCGATCCGGTCGAGGTCGCGTGCCTCGGCTCCGAGGGTGATCGCGACGTCGATCCCGACGATCCTCAGGCGGCCCGCCGCATTGCGGGCGATCCGGCACCGGGCCCGCGTCTCCAGCCCGTTGGCCTCTTGCCGGAATTTGCCGAGCGCGAAGACGAGGCTGGCCGAGAGGCAGTTCGCCACGCCCGCGACCAGCAGCTGCTCGGGGCAGGGGCCGGCCCCGCGCCCGACCGGCTCCGCCTCGTCCACGGTCAGCGCCGGGAGTGCGTTCCCGAAATCGAGTTCGAACCGATAGGCGGAGATCTGCCGAAGGGTGATGCCAGGTCCCTCTTCCATTCAGCGCTCCGCCGATCCAGAATTTGGGATACAGTCCACCAAGCCGACGCAGCCCGCAAGGCGGTGAGGGTCCGTGCGCGGCGGATGATTTATGCTGCAGTGCGAGAAGATCTCGCGAAGTAACCGAGGCCGTTCCGGGCGCCATTACAAAACCCGGCAAGTCTTACATCGCCCTCGGCCGTATCGCCTTGACCGACCCCTCATTTCTGGCATACCACATTCCAATTGGTCGGGTTCGCTTCTGTGATCCCTGCACCGAACCGATCGCGGCCTGCATCCGAGGGAGGCGCTGCCCGGGACGTCGCAGCAACCGCGGCCCCGGCGGGCGCCCGCAACGGGCCGCAGGGAAGATCCGGCCGGGCGCACCGCGCGCCCGCGCCACATGACGGCAAGACGCGACAGCGGAGGCAGGATGAGCCGCGACGTCGATTTCGCACAGATCGTGGCGGCCTCCGGAGACGCGGTGGTCGTCTCCGACCCGGACGGCATCATCGTGGTCTGGAGTCCGGCCGCCGAGCGGATCTTCGGGTTCCCGGAGGCCGAGGCGCTCGGGCAGACGCTCGACCTGATCACCCCGGAGCGCCACCGGCGCCGGCACTGGACCGGCTACGCGCAGACCATGCGGACGGGCGTGACCCGCTACGGCAGCGAGGTGCTGCGCGTGCCGGCCCTGCACCGGGACGGCCGTCCGCTCTCGATCGCCTTCACGGTCGGCCTGATGAAGGCTGACGACGGTGAGGTGACGGGCATCGTCGCGGTGATCCGCGACGACACCGCCCGCTGGGAGGAGGAGCGCAAGCTCCGGCGCCGCCTGGCGGAACTCGAACCGGTCCCCGCCTGAGGGGCCGGCCTGACGCAGCACGACACGAACGCGGACGGAGCAGCCCGGTACGATTCGAAGCACCAAGACTTCGATTAATCCAAGTTCTCGTAGTCAAGCACTCGATAAACAATCGCTAGGGAGACGCTTCAGATGAGCAAGCCGCTCGAGGGGATCAAGATCATCGACTTCACCCACGTCCAGGCTGGTCCCGCCTGCACGCAGCTCCTGGCCTGGTTCGGGGCCGACGTGATCAAGGTGGAGCGCCCGGGTGCCGGCGACGTGACCCGCACGCAGCTGCGCCACGTGGACGATGCCGACGCGCTCTACTTCACGATGCTGAACTCCAACAAGCGCTCGCTGACGCTCGACACCAAGACGCCCGAGGGCAAGGAGGTGCTCGAGAAGCTGATCCGTGAATCCGACGTGATGGTCGAGAATTTCGGTCCCGGCGCACTCGATCGCATGGGCTTCTCCTGGGCCCGCATTCAGGAGCTGAACTCGGGGATGATCCTCGCCTCGGTGAAGGGCTTCTCGGACGGCCACCACTACGAGGACCTGAAGGTCTACGAGAACGTGGCCCAGTGCGCGGGCGGCGCCGCCTCGACCACCGGCTTCTGGGACGGCCCGCCCACCGTGTCGGCCGCCGCGCTCGGCGACTCGAACACCGGCATGCACCTGGCCATCGGCATCCTCACGGCGCTGCACCAGAAGAACAAGACGGGTCAGGGCCAGAAGGTCGCCGTCTCGATGCAGGACTCGGTGATCAACCTCTGCCGGGTGAAGCTGCGCGATCAGCAGCGCCTCGACGCGCTGGGCTACCTCGAGGAGTACCCGCAGTACCCGCACGGCGAGTTCTCGGACGTGGTGCCGCGCGGCGGCAACGCGGGCGGCGGCGGCCAGCCGGGCTGGGTGCTCAAGTGCAAGGGCTGGCAGTCGGACCCGAACGCCTACATCTACTTCACGATCCAGGGCCATGCTTGGGCCCCGATCTGCAAGGCGCTCGGCAAGCCCGAGTGGATCGACGACCCGGCCTACAACACCCCCCGCGCGCGCCAGGACAAGATCTTCGAGATCTTCGCCTTCATCGAGGATTGGCTGGCCGACAAGACCAAGTTCGAGGCGGTCGACATCCTGCGCAAGTTCGACATCCCCTGCGCGCCGGTACTGTCGATGAAGGAGATCGCCGACGATCCGTCGCTGCGCGCCAGCGGCACGATCGTCGAGGTGCCGCACCCGAAGCTCGGCAAGTACCTGACGGTCGGCAGCCCGATCAAGTTCTCCGGCATGGACGTCGAGGTGAAGGCCTCGCCGCTGCTGGGCGAGCACACCGACGAGGTGCTGCAGGATCTCGGCTACACGCCCGAGCAGATCAAGGAACTGCACGCCGCCCGCGCGGTCTGACGTCAGCAGCCCGAGCCGCGCCCGCCCGGCGCGGCTCGCCGGTTCCGGTTCCACGAGACGGCGCGTCCCGTACGGGACGCGCCGTCTTCTCGTTCGGCGATCATGTCGTTCGCACGCAACGGCGCGCTGTGCGCGTGCTCGGGCAGGTGCTCGGGGGTGAGCGTGACGGCGGCTGCGCCCCCGGGGCGCGGGCCCGTAGACGTGCCGCTTCGGGACATCTGGCGCGCGGCCATGGTACGGAGCCATATGATCCGCATCGTGAAACACGTCATCGTTGAGACGACCGAGGAGCGCGATCGACAGGTCGAGCAGGTCGAGGCAGCGATCCGAACTCGCTTTCCCGAGGCCACCACGGAGGTCGTGCAGGGCTTGCTGGACGAGGATCGCGTGGTGGAGGCGCGGCTGCCCCTGCACCAGCTTGCCGCATGGCGGGCGCAGCGATCGCAACTTCTCGCCCAGACGCCGGATCCGCAGCCCGGGCCAGCTCGTCCTGTCGATCCGGAGCCGGAGCCGTGATCTGAGCGAATAAGCACCCACCCCCTGCCCGGCCGGCCCAACAGGCGATCAAGCGTCGGTGAGGACGCTCCTGACGTAGGCCGGCGGGCTACCGCTGCGGACACCGTGAAGGAACGGCTCAAGCGCCCCGGATGTCCTCAACAAGCGCCGCTGGCCCCAGCCAAGCGCCGAGGTGCGAGGCGGCGATAATTCGAACCTGGCGCCGCGGCCCCGGGGAGGCGGAGGGACTGGAGCGGGAAACACTTCTCCCCGGACTCAGCCCGCTAGGCTGGAGGGTGGCTGCCAAGTCACGCCGGGATGTTCGCGCACGTCCCCCGTCTTCGCCCCCGTGTCGGAGTCGCTGATCCACTCGCCCGGCTCGGCGACGTCCGCGATCACGTCCTCCGGATAGGCGGCTTCCAAAAACAGCCGAGCCTCACCCTCGGCCGCGGCGCGGACTGTGATCAGGGGGCGGTCGCCTCCCGGTCCCGTGAGCCGCGCAATGAACAGTTTCGTCATGGCAACTCCCCCGGGATCACGGTGCTCAGTCCGGCAGCAAGTGAAGCCCCTCGCGCGCCAGCGGTTCCGGTATGCCGCGTCGGATCAGCCGCGCCGTCCTGGCCTGTTGCGCCTGCCAGGTCCGCATCTCCGCGCCCGCCTGCAGGAGCGGCCGCAACCAGAAGTCGAACCAGACCATCTGGGCGCCGAGGGTGAACAGGACCAGTTCGTCGGCGAGCGTCAGAGAGGCGTCCTGAACGCGCAGGACCTGGGCGCCCAGCCGGTCCAGGGATCCATCCGGTGATGTGCCGTCGTTCCGCATCCATCCGCCTCGCATGTCCGCGTCACTAACGGCGAAGGGCGCTACCGGTTCATCATCGGCCGCGGATCGGGCCGGCACGGCCGTTCAGCGGGCGCTCAGGTGCGGCGCCGCAGGGTGCCGCCGCAGCCCCGGTGAGGGAATGCGCCGTCCCGAGCACTGACATGAAAGCCCGCGCCTCCGCTCCCGGCAGCCTACCTGGCTCCGACGTGCCGCAGCCCTGGTCCGGTGTGGAACCGGAAGATCTGGAGGCGGCCGCCCGGATCTTGTGCACCCTGCGTCCGGGTAGCCGCGCCGCCGAGTGGCTGATGGAGCGCGCCACCTACCTGCGGGCGATGCGGAGCCCGCCCTCCGCCGATCTGCGCGGTCAGAGCGCGTTGCTCCTCGCCTGATCCGGGGATCGCGGCGGCGCGGGGGATGCCCTCGCCGCGGATTTTTCTTACATCCCCTGCAAGACATGCCTGCAAGACGGCGGCGCGGCGGCGACGGTCCGGTGAGGAGACGATGAGACGTCTGGAGGAACTCAAGAGCGACCCGGCTTTCCGCCAGGCGGTCCTGGCGGTGAAGGGCGCGGCCAGCACCCTGAGCGGGCGGGCGATGACGCAGGAGGAGGCCGAGCTTCTCGTCAGCTTCGCGCTGGCCACCTTCGCCAACGCGGGCGGCCTGTCCGAGCCGAGCCTCAGCCGCATCGCGCGCTTCGCCGGCAAGATCTCCCCGCTGGAGAGCCTCGAAGGGTTGATGAAGCACTGAGGGCTCGCGGACCGGACCGTACCGGCAAAAGAATGCCCGCCGCGGCTGGGCCGGGGCGGGCTGAAGTCCCTTCTCTAGGCGCCCTCACCATAGCCGCTGGCCGCCGGAGCGCGAGGGCGCATCCGGGGTACTCCGTTCTGCGCGTCGGCGCCGTTTCCCCGGCGACACTTGCGGTTGTGCGTGCTAGGGCAAGGGAATGTCTGCGCAGCGCACTGGAAACGCCGCTTCGATCACCCAGGGCTCGGGCCGCCCAGCATGCGCCATGATGCTGCAATGCAGGGTGTCCGCGGGCGTGCGACTGCGGCGATGACGGACGCTTCCACGCGTGCCGGGGCCTGCCCGCCGGCCTTCGATCCGCGCGATCCTGCCCGGCTCGCGGCGCTGCACGCCTACGCGATCCTCGACACGCCGCCCGAGCCGGCCTTCGACGACATCGCGCAGATGGCGGCGCAGGCCTGCGACGTGCCGATGGCCCACATCAACTTCATTGACGCCGACCGGCAATGGATCAAGGCCGCGGTCGGCCATGTGGCGCGCGAGATGCCGCTGCAATTCGGCTTCTGCACGGACGCGCTCGGCGCGGACGACGTCCTGGTCCTGCCGGATCTCGCGGCGGAGCACGACCGCGCGACGAATCCCATGGTCGTCGGCGAGCCGCACCTGCGCTTCTATGCCGGGGTGCCGCTGACGACGCCGGAGGGCCACGCGATCGGCACGCTCTGCGTGCTCGACCGGGAGCCGCGCCGGCTGACCGAGCCGCAGATCTTCATCCTGAAGGCGCTCGCCCGCACCGTGATGGCGCAGCTCGAGGCCCGGCGCAGCGCTGCCGCCCTGCGGAGGCGGGAGGAGCACTACCGCTCGCTCTTCGAATCGATCGACGCGGGGTTCTGCCTCGTCGAGATGCGCTTCGACGCGCAGGGCCGCGCCGCGGACTACCGCTTCCTCGAACTCAACCAAGCCTTCGCCCGCCAGACCGGCCTGTCCGACGCCGCCGGGCGCTGGATGCGCGAGCTTGTTCCGGACCACGAGCAGCACTGGTTCGATATCTACGGGGCGGTCGCGCGCACGGGCGAGCCGGTGCGCTTCGAGAACGCCGCGAACGCGCTCGGGCGCTGGTACGACGTCTACGCCTACCGGGTGGACGACCCGGCGCTGAATCACGTGGCCATCCTGTTCAACGACATCACCGAGCGCCGCCGGATCGAGACGAATCTGCGGGCGAGCGAGGCGGAGTTACGGCTCGTCGCCGACGCCATGCCGGTCCTTATCGCCGTCGTGGATCGCGGCCTCGTCTACCGCTTCGCCAACGCCGCCTACCGGCTCTGGCTCGGGCAGGGGCCCGAGGCCGTGGTCGGCCGCACCATCGCCGAGGTGGTGGGCCCCGCCGAGTTCGAGGCGCGCCGCGAGGCGCTGGCGCGCGTGCTCGCGGGCGAGGAGGTGCGGATCGAGCGCGAGTGGCGCTGGCCGGATGGCCGCACCCGCATCGCCGACATCCGATACATGCCGCGCCGCGCCCCGGGGAAGGGAGACGCCGCAACGGACGGCTTCTACGTCTTCGTGCACGACGTCACGGACGCCAAGCGCGCCGAGACCCAACTTCAGTCGCGGGCCGAACAGCTCGAGGCGCAGATCGTGGCGCAGGGACGCGAGCGCGACCGCATCTGGACCCTGTCACCGGTGCTGAAGGTGGTGGCCGGCCTGGACGGCCGGATCCGCACCGTCAACCCCGCCTGGAGCCGGGCCACGGGCTGGAGCGAGGCGGACGTGGCCGGCCGAGGGTTCCTCGATTTCGTCGGAGTGGAGGACCGGCCGGCCGCGGAGGTGGCCCTGCAACGGCTCGGCGAGGGCCGGATGATCGAGGATATCGAGCTGTCGAGCCTCGTCGCCGACGGTGGGCGCCGCCGGGTGCTCTGGACGATCGTGCCGGACGACGGTTCGCTCTACGGCTACGGTCGCGATCTCACCGAGTTGCGCCAGGCTGAGGACGCTTTGCGTCAGTCTCAGAAGATGGAGGCTGTGGGCCAGCTGACGGGCGGGGTCGCGCACGACTTCAACAACCTGCTGACCATCATCCGCTCGTCGGTGGAGTTCCTGCGCCGGCCCGAGCTGCCGGAGGTGCGCAAGGCGCGCTACCTGGATGCGGTCTCCGACACGGTCGATCGCGCCGCCAAGCTCACCGGCCAGCTGCTGGCGTTTGCCCGGCGCCAGGCCCTGAAGCCCGAGATCTTCGATGCCGGCGCCCGCCTCCAGGCCATCGCCGAGATGCTCGACCAGATCATGGGCGCGCGCATCCGCGTGGCCGCCGCGCTGCCCGAGGCACCCTGCTTCGTGCGCGCCGACGCCAGCCAGTTCGAGACCGCGCTGGTCAACATGGCGGTCAACGCGCGCGACGCCATGGCGGGCGAGGGGCACCTCACCCTGCGGCTGACCGGGGGGCAGGCCCTGCCGGCGATCCGCGGGCACGCGGCCAATGCCGGGCCGTTCGCGGCAGTCTCGGTGAGCGACACTGGCTCCGGGATCGCGGAGGCGGATCTGGCGCGCATCTTCGAGCCGTTCTTCACCACCAAGGAGGTGGGCAAGGGCACGGGTCTGGGGCTGTCCCAGGTGATCGGCTTTGCCAAGCAGTCGGGCGGGGACGTGGCGGTGGCCAGCCGCCCGGGCGAGACGACCTTCACGCTCTACCTGCCGCAGGCCGAAGCACCCCGGGCCGTGGCGGGTCCGGCCGCGCCGGCGTCTGCCCCGGCGGGTCCGGGGCGGGGCCTGTGCGTACTGGTGGTGGAGGACAACCTGGAGGTGGGCCGGTTCTGCACGCAGATCCTGGAGGATCTGGGCCACCGGCCGGTCTGGGCGCACAACGCGGAGGCGGCTCTGGCCGAGCTTGCGCGGGAGGGGGACGGGGGCGCCGCGCGCTTCGACGCGGTGTTCTCGGACGTGGTGATGCCGGGCATGGGCGGGATCGCGCTGGCGCGGCGGCTGCGGGCGAGCCGGCCGGACCTGCCGGTTGTGCTGACCTCCGGCTACAGCCACGTCCTGGCCCAGGACGACGCCCACGGCTTCGAGCTCGTGCGAAAACCCTACTCCGCCGAGGAACTCGCCCGCGTCTTGCGCGAGGCGGCGCGGCGCGAGGGCGTCGTGACCCACCGACAGTGAGATCCGGTGGTGCGCTGGATGACGGCGCATTCCGGGAAGAGCCTACGGGCAGGCAGGTGCAGGCCCTTGATCGGTTCGATGACCGCTTCGATCATCGGCGTGGCCGCTCGCGGCGCCCTCGACAGTGCCGACAGCCCCCAGGTGTCGAGGCTGTGGGCGGCCCCTCAGGTGCGGCGGTCGTGGTAGCGCCTTGTCCAGACGAACAGGAAGTACACCGCCAACGAGATCGCGTTCACGGTGAGGCCCCAGCCGTAGCTCTGCACGCCGTGGGCGCCGACCGGGTGGCCCAGCTCGCCGAGTCCGACGAGGGCGCCGACGATGCCGAGGGCGGCAAACAGAAGCGCGAAGATCAGCACGGCCACCTCCATCGCGAACAGGTGCGCGAGATCAACGCGGGCCGATTTCAGAGGATGCACGCGCCCGGACGATTCGCGCGGCCCTGAGCGAGTTCCCCTACCACTCGAAGAACGAGTCGAGGCTCGGCATCATGCAGAGCATCGTGCCTGCCGCCCCGAGCACGCCCGCCACCATGACAACCACTTCCATTGCGCGAGCCTCCCGACTGCATTGCGCACGATCAACTCGGGAAGGGCGGCGGCGGTTCAACCGCACGGAGCGTGGACGCGGGCGATCACCACCGCAGGAAGCGGTCGGCGGCCGGCAGCGCCGCCACAGTGAGGACGATGGCGCCGAGCGCCCCCGAGAGCATGATGACGAGAGACAGAGACACGGCTACGCCCCTCCAACGACGCTCCGCCACGCGCGACGGCACGTGACATCGGATCAATGGGCCGAGGATGCGAACGGTGCCGTGCGGCAGAATGGCCCGGACGCCGGACGCCGGACGCCGGACGCCGGACGCCGGACGGCCGAGGCGAGGCGGCATTTGACATTCCGGGGCCGATCACCGACACGGCCCGCCGCGACGCCGCGCCGGTCCGGGGCCGCAGACGGCCGATCCGGATGAGACAGCCCACCTCCATGGCGAACCACGCATGACCAGCCTGTCCGCAGGCCGCGCGGGGAATGCGGAACCCGACCTCGTGGACCGGCTGCCGGTCCTCGCCGCGCGCAGCCATGCCTGGGCCAGCGCCGCGCTGCTCCTCCTGGCGCTCATCCTGTTCCTGCCCGGTCAGGTCGGCCTGCAGCCGATGGACCGGGACGAGCCGCGCTTCGCCCAGGCCTCGAAGCAGATGCTGGAGACGGGCGACCTCATCGATATCCGCTTCCAGGGCGAGGCCCGCCACAAGAAGCCGGTCGGCATCTACTGGCTCCAGGCGGCGAGCGTGGCGGCGGGCGAGGCGCTCGGCGTGACCGACGCCCGGACCGAGATCGCGCTCTACCGCATCCCCTCGCTCGTCGGCGCCTGCGCCGCCGTGCTGCTCGCCTACTGGGCGGGGCTCGCGTTCCTCGACAGGCCCCACGCCGTGCTCGCCGCGGCCCTGTTCGGGGCCTGCCTGATGCTCTCGGCGGAGGCGCGGCTCGCCAAGACCGACGCGCTGCTGACCGCCTGCACGGTCGCGAGCTTCGGGGCGCTCGCCCGTGTCTGGCTCTCGCGGGGCAGCATCGTGCCGCTGCCGCGCTCGGCCGTCATCGCCTTCTGGGGCGGGCTGGCGCTGGGCATCCTGGTGAAGGGGCCGATGGTGCCGCTCTTCGTCGGCCTGCCCGCGCTGATCCTGTCGGTCCTGGGGCGCGACGCGTACTGGCTGCGGCGGCTGCGCCCGGGGCTCGGCCTCGCCCTGGTGGCGCTCGCGGTCGCGCCCTGGTTCCTGGCCATCGCCTGGAAGAGCGGCGGCGCCTTCTTCGCCGAGGCGGTCGGCCAGGACATGCTGGGCAAGGTCGGTGCGGCCAAGGAGAAGCACTGGGGCCCGCCAGGGGCCTACGCGCTCGCCTTCTTCGGCACCTTCTGGCCGGGCGCGGTCTTCGCGGCGCTCGCCATCCCCTTCGCGTGGCGCGCCCGGAGCGAGGACGCCGTCGCGCTCCTGGTCGCCGCGATCCTGCCCGCGTGGCTGGTCTTCGAGTGCGTGCCCACCAAGCTGCCGCACTACGTGCTGCCCCTGATGCCGATGGTGGCGATCCTGACCGTCCTCGCCCTGCGGCGCGGCGCCCTCGACCCGCGCCGGCCCGGCGCGGTGGCGGTGGCGTTTCTCGTGGTGGCGATCCCCCTCGGCCTCGCCGTCGGATTGCCGCTGGCCGGCTGGCAGCTCGACCGGCAGATCCCCTGGGCGGCCCTGCCCCCGCTCGCGGGCGCGGTCGGCCTCGCGCTCGCCGCCTGGCTGGCCTTCCGGGCCGCCCGGCCCGAGCGGGCGCTCGTCCTCGCCGTCCTGGCGAGCCTACTCGTCTCGCCCGCCCTGTTCGGGCTCGGCCAGCGGGAAATCCCGGCCCTGAAGGTCTCGCCCCGGCTCGCCGCCATCCGCGATGCGCTGCCCTGCCCGAACCCGCGCGTGGCGAGCCTCGGCTACCGCGAGCCGAGCCTCGTCTTCCTCGTCGGCACCGACCTCGCTACCCCGCCGACCGGGCAGGAGGCCTCCGACTTCCTGCATGCCGGCGGCTGCCGCCTCGTCTTCGTCGAGGAGCGGCAGGCGGCCGAGTTCGCGGCCGCCGAGGCCGGAAAGCCCGCTGCCCGGCGGGTCGGCACGGTCTCGGGCTTCAACATCAACGGGGGCCGCCGGGTCGGCCTCGCGGCCTACGCGGTGGTTCCGTGAGCGCGTATCGTCTCAGCGTCGTCGTCCCGGTGAAGAACGAGGCCGGCAACATCGAGAGCCTCGTGGCCGAGCTGGAGCGGGCCTGCGCCCCGCTCGGGTCCTTCGAGGTCATCTACGTCGACGACGGCTCGACCGACGCCACCGCGGCCGTGCTCGCCGCCGCCCGGCAGGACCGGCCGTGGCTGCGCGTGCTGCGCCACGTGCGCAGCGGCGGCCAGTCGGCGGCGGTGCGCAGCGGCGTCGCGGCGGCGCGCGCCGACATCGTCGCGACCCTCGACGGGGACGGCCAGAACGACCCGGCCTTCATCCCGTCCCTCGTCGCCGCGCTGGAGGAGGCGGGCCCCCGCGCCGGCCTCGCCCAGGGCCAGCGTCAGGGCCGCAAGGACGGCGCGTTCAAGATGCTGCAGTCGCGCATCGCCAACGGGGTGCGCGGGCGCATCCTGAAGGATTCGACCCGCGACACCGGCTGCGGGCTCAAGGTCTTCCGGCGCGCGGTCTACCTGCGGCTGCCCTATTTCGACGCCCTGCACCGCTTCATGCCGGCCCTCGTCGCCCGCGAGGGCTTCGCGGTCGTCCACCGCGACGTGGTGGACCGGCCGCGCTTCTCGGGCCGCTCGAACTACGGCCTGTTCGACCGGCTCTGGGTCGGGATCCTCGACCTCGCCGGCGTCTGGTGGCTGATCCGGCGCAAGCGCCCGACGCCGGAGGTGGCGGAGGTGGGACCGTGCTGATCCAACTCGCCGAGGACCTGCCGGCCTATTTCTACGACGTCTTCGTCACGCGCTTCGATTTCTGGCTGGTCTTCGGCATCGGCGCCCAACTCGTCTTCGGCTCGCGCTTCATCCTGCAATGGATCGCGAGCGAGCGGGCCGGCCGCAGCGTGATGCCGCTCTCCTTCTGGTTCCTGTCGATCCTCGGCGGGCTGATGACCCTGGTCTACGGCTTCGTGCGCCGGGAGCCGGTGATCATCATCGGCCAGGGACTCTCGACGGTGATCTACCTGCGCAACCTCGCGCTGATCTTCCGCGAGCGGCGGAGACGGGCCGCGCCATGATCACCCGCCGGGTCCCATGAGCCGCGCGGCCCTGCCCGCCTTCCACGACGACCTCGACGCCTGCTTCGCGGAGGTCTGGCGCCTCCTCGGCGCGGGCGTCGAGCGGGGGCGCAGCGGCTTCCATCTGCCCGCCCTCGCGACCCTCGGCGCGGCGGGCGTCCCGCGGGTGCGGACGGTGGTGCTGCGGGCGGTCGATCCGGAAGCCGGCACGCTGCGCATCCACTGCGACCGCCGCTCCGACAAGGCGGACGAGATCGCCCGGAACGGCGCCTGTGCGCTCATGGCCTACGACCGCGAGACGACGGTGCAGATTCGCGCTGAGGGTCGGGGGACGCTGCACACGGACGACGCGCTCGCCGATGCCGCCTGGGCCGCCGCCCAGCCGATGAGCCGGGTCTGCTACGGCACCGCGCCCGGGCCCGGCACGGCGATCCCCGCGGGCGACGCCTACGCGCTGCCGGATGCGGACGCGGCGGTCGCGCTCGGCCGTCCGCACTTCGCCGCTGTGGTGGTGCGGGTGGCGGCCCTCGACTTCCTCTATCTCGATCGCCGCGGTCACCGCCGCGCCCGCTGGGACCGATCGGGGACGGGACCGTGGACGGGCCGCTGGCTGGTGCCGTGAGGCGGCCCCGCGCCCGCGCCCTTCCGCCGGGTCGTCCCCCGCCGTCCCAGGGCGTTCAGCTCGCTGCCCGCAGCCGCGCGAAGCCCGCCTCCAGATCGGACTTCAGGTCGGCGGTGTCCTCAAGGCCGATATGGAAGCGCAGGCCCCAGCCGCCCGGCGCCCAGGCGGTCGCCGTGCGGTAGGGCGCACAGTCGAACGGGATAACGAGGCTCTCGAAGCCGCCCCAGGAGAAGCCCATCCCGAACAGCTCCAGCCCGTCGAGCATCGCGGCGAGCGCCGCCTCCGGGCAGGGCTTGAGGATCACGCCGAACAGGCCCGAGGCTCCCGAGAAGTCCCGCCGCCAGATCGCGTGGCCAGGATCGTCGGGGAGCGCGGGGTGCATCACCCGCAGAACCTCGGGCCGGCCCTGCAGCCACTGTGCCATCTCCAGCCCGGCCCGGCCGTGCTCGCGCAGGCGCAGGTTCATGGTGCGCAGGCCCCGCAGGGCCAGGAAGATGTCCTCCGGCCCGGCGCACATCGCGAAATGGTCGAAGGTGCGCCGCACCGCCGGAAAGTGCTTGGCATTGGCCGAGGTCAGGCCGATCAGCAGGTCCGAGCCGCCGCTGAGATACTTGGTGCCGGCCTCGACCGCGATGTCGACCCCGCGCGCGTGCGGCGGGAAGAGCAGCGGCGTCGCCCAGGTGTTGTCCATGATGACGGTGCCGCCGCGGGCGTGCACGACCTCGGCGATCGCCGGCACGTCCTGCATCTCGAAGCTCTGCGAGCCCGGCGCCTCGACCAGCACGGCCCGAGTGTTCTCGCGCATCAGCGCCGCGATGCCGGCCCCGATCGTCGGGTCGTAGTAGGTGGTCTCGACGCCGAAGCGGGCGAGCACGCCGTCGCAGAACTGGCGGGTCGGGCGGTAGGCGGAATCGGTCACCAGCAGGTGGTCGCCGGCCGAGACGGCGGCCATCAGCGCGACGGTGAGCGCGGCGAGCCCCGAGGGCGTCACCACCGTGCCGGCCGCGCCCGCGAGGTCCGTCCAGGCCTCGGTGAGCGCGTCCATCGTCGGCGTCGCCGAGGTGCCGTAATTGTAGCGCCCGCGCCGGTGCTTGATCGCGTCGTAGGTCGGATAGAGCACCGTCGAGCCGCGGTAGATCGGCGTGTTGACGAAGCCGTGCTGCTGCGACGGATCGCGCCCCGCATGGACGAGGCGGGTGGCGGGGCCGAAATTCGGGTTCTTCCTCAACGGACACGCTCGGGTTCGGATCGATCTCGGGCCGCACGAAGCCCGTGTGCCGGCCCGAGGTCAAGCCGAGGGGCTGGCCATGACCTCCCAGCCCTCCGTCCCTCGGTCGCCGCTACGCACCGGCGTGGCGCCTCAGGAAGGCTGCGGCCGTGTCCATCGAGCGGCGGGCCTCCGGCACGAAGCTGTGGGCGAACTGCCAGACATGGGGCACAACGGGGAACACCTCGACCGTGGCCGCGACGCCCGCGGCGCGCGCCTTCTCGGCCATCAGCACGGAATCGTCGCGCAGGATCTCGCGCTCGCCCACGTGGAACAGGAGCGGCGGCAGGCCGGTGAGGTCGGCCCTGAGCGGCGAGACCGCAGGGTCGGCCGGATCGGTGCCGCCGAGATAGAGCGGCAGGAGCTTGGCCACCGAGACCGGATCGAACATCGCGTCCCGGCTGGCATTCGTGACGCGCGAGCCGTCCGTCTTGGCGAGGTCCGCCGCGGGGGAGAACAGGGCGGCGGCGCGCGGCATCGGCAGGCCGCGGTCGCGCGCGGCGATCAGGACGAGGAGCGCGAGGTTGCCGCCCGCCGAGTCACCCGCGATCACCGCCGGCCCCTCCGCCGCGAAGGCGGCCCAGGCGGCCAGCGCGTCGTCGCGCGGAGCCGGGAAGGGATGCTCGGGCGCCAGTCGGTAATCGGGCACGAAGAGCGTGAAGCCGCGCCGGGCGAGGCCGCCCGTGATCGGCCGGTGCGTCTTCGGGGAGCAGGCGACGAAGCCGCCTCCGTGCAGGTAGAACAGACGGGCCCCGCCGCCCGCGGCCGGGCGCACCCACTCGCCGGGCACACCGCCGAGGCTGCCGGCCTCGTAGCGGACGCCCACCGGGTCCGGGAAGGTGGCGCCGTTGAGCACGGCGCGGATCCGGCCGATGTCCTGCATCGCGCCGAGGCGGTTGCGGACGTTCCGCCGCACCATCCAGGCACCGAGATGCGCGCGCAGGCTCGCCATGCGTTCAATCCGTCGTTTCACAGGTTGCGGCGCGTTGTAGGACGTCCGGGCGGCTTTTCCAGGCGCAGTGACCCCCGGCGGTCTCGTGAGGGGCCTGCATCTGGCCCGAACTTTCCATGCCGGTCCTCGGCGGCCAAGCTTCCGGCCGTATTCGCAGCCCCGTGCCCCCGATGACCGACCGCCTCTTCCACGCCGCCGCCAGCATCCTGCTGCTCCTGGGGCTCGCCGTGCTCCTCTCCAGCAACCGGCGCGCCATCCGGCCCCGGGTGGTGCTCTCGGCGCTCGCGCTGCAGGTCGGGCTCGGCGCGCTGGTGCTGTTCGTGCCGGCGGGGCAGGCCGGGCTGGCGGCCGCCGCGGGCGTCGTGCAGGCGGTCCTGGCCTACGGCGACCGCGGGACGGCCTTCCTGTTCGGTGGCCTCGTCGAGCCGAAGATGTTCGAGCTGTTCGGGGGCAGCGGCTTCATCCTCGCCCTGCGGGTGCTGCCGCAGATCCTCTACGTCTCGGCGCTGATCGGCGTGCTCTATCATCTGGGCGTGATGCAGGTGATGGCGCGCGGGCTCAGTGCCGTGCTGCGGCGGCTGCTCGGCACCTCACCGATCGAGTCCTTCGCGGCGGTGATCACGGTCGCGATCGGGCAGAGCGAGATCGCCGTGGCCCTGCGGCCGTTCCTCATGCTGCTCACCGGCGCCGAGCTCTTCGCCGTGATGACGAGCGGGGCCGCCTCCACGGCGGGCTCGATCCTGGCGGGCTACGCCGCGCTCGGCGTGCCGATGACCTACCTGCTGGCGGCCTCCGCGATGGCGATCCCCGGCGGGCTCCTCTACGCCAAGATCCTGATGCCGACGGTCGAGCCGACCCGGATCACCACGACCCGGGTCACCTTCGGCGAGCGCCGGGCCGCCAACCTCATCGAGGCCGCCGCGGACGGCACCCAGAAGGGCCTCGCCGTGGCGGTCTCGGTCGGCGCGATGCTGATCGCCTTCGTGGGCCTGATCGCGCTGGCGAACGGCGTGCTGGGCGTCCTCGGCGGCCTCGCGGGCTACCCGCAGGTCTCGATCGAGGGCGTGCTGGGCGCAGCCCTCAGCCCCTTCGCGTGGCTCCTCGGCGTGCCCTGGAGCGAGGCGGCGCGCGTCGGCGGCGCCATCGGTCAGAAATTCGTCTTCAACGAGTTCCTCGCCTACGCCGACCTCTCGCCCGCCCTGAAGGCCGGCGCGCTCGACCCGCGCAGCACCGCGATCGTCTGCTTCGCGCTGTGCGGCTTCGCCAACCTCGCCTCGATCGCGATCCAACTCGCCAGCTTCGCGAGCCTCGTGCCGGAGCGGCGCCCCGAACTCGCCCGCTACGGCCTGCGCGCCATCCTGGCCGGCACCCTCGCGAACCTGACGAGCGCAGCGATCGCCGGATTGTTCGTCCCGGGCTGAGCGGGCCGGTTCAGGTCGGCTTGCGGGCCGCGAGCAGCAGGGTGTTGGCGCGGGTGCGCGCCGGCAGGGGGCGCAGCCGGTCGAGCAGGAGGGCTGCGCCGTAGCTGAACGCCTGTGCCCCGTACCAGGACCAGTGGGCGCGGAAGTAGGGCTCCCGGCAGCGGATCGGCGTCGCCTTGGCCATCCAGTGGATGAGCGCGTCGTGCCGGTCCATGCCGATCGGCTCGACCCCGATCGGCTCGCAGCCGAGCCGGTGGGCGAGGGCCTCCAGCGCTCGGGGCGTCCACCATGTCAGGTGGTGGGGCGGCGCGTTCATGATGAAGTTCGGGATCGTGGTGTTCGGCGAGGGCCAGAGCGGCGTCCCGATCAGGAGCGTGCCGCCCGGTCTCACGCAGGCCGCGAGGCCGCGGGCGAAGCCCAGCGGATCGGCGACGTGCTCGATCACCTGGAAGGCGCAGGCCACGTCGTAGACCGGCCCGACCCGCGCGGCGTGCGCCGCGACGTCATCCGCCAGGATCGCGCCCGTCGGATCCTCGGCCGCGAAGTTCGGGTCGAGCCCGGTGTAGTGCGCACCCGGAACGTAGGTCCGGAAGCCGCCATGCCCGCAGCCGACATCGAGCACGCGATCCCCGTCCGCGACGTGGCGCGCCGCGGCGACGAATTCCAGCCGCTGCGTGCGCGGCCCCGCGAGCTTCTCGTGCGCACCGATGCGGGCGTAGAAGGCACGATAGAAGGCCGCGTCGCCGGCCACCATCGGATCGAAGAAGATCAGTCCGGTGGGCGACTCCCAGAGGCCGAACCGCCCCGCCGGCCGCAGCAGGTGCCCCACGGCGACACCCCCGGCATAGCGCCAGAGATCGGTGAGGAAGCGCGATCCGACCCACTGCACCAGCCGCTTCGCGGGTTCGCCCGTGATCGGGCAGGGCGGGTGCGGCGCGACGCGCGTCTGCGGGGGCGGATCCATCGAGTCTCCTCTGGCAGGTGCCGGGCGCTCGGGCGTCCGGTGTGCCCCTGCGGGGCCCGACGGTCGCATGATCGGCCCATCCTCAGCGGCGCGCACCATCGTATCGCGCTCCGGGCTGCGACCGCTGCCCCGATCCGCACATGTCGACGCAGAATCCTGATTGACGCGGCCGCGTTCCCCACATAAACGCATCCCCACACCGCCGGAAACGGACGGTTGCCCAGGTGGCGGAATTGGTAGACGCGCTGGTTTCAGGTACCAGTCTCGCAAGAGGTGAAGGTTCGAGTCCTTTCCTGGGCACCATCAGCCGCCTAAAGCGCTGATCCGCAAAGCAGTTCAGCAAAATCAGAGACTTAGGGCTGCCCGAGTGATACAATCGGGTGATACAGATGGCCCTGAGAATGGCACAGCCTTGGCCCCACCCCAAGACCGGCGTTTTTTGGTTCCGGCGCGCTGTGCCGAAGGATCTCCGCGCACTCATCGGCAAGGTCGAGGAACTCGTCAGCCTCAAGACCAAGGACCCGGCCGAAGCCCGCGTCCGCTACGCTAAGCTGTCGGCTGAGGTTGAAGCTCGCTGGGCGAACCTCCGAGCTGGCGCGCGCAAGCTGACGGAGCGGGATGCGCACGCTCTTGCCGCCTCAGCTCACGATGAATGGCTGGAACTGCATCGCGACGATCCTAGCTTCCAATCTGGATGGCGTACCGAACTCTATGCGACGCTGTGGACGGCTGAGCCGCTCCCCGAGATCGAGGCTCAACCCGGCGTACCCGGTGCAGTACCCATCACGAATATTTTCTACCGGTCGATGCGGCTGAGGTGCTTCCAAGAGGCGGACAGCATCCTCTCTCGCAACGGCTTCGTCGTCGATGAATGGAGCCGGTTAAAGCTGGCTAGAGCCATTGGCGCAGCACTTCAGAGGGCGAGCCTGACTCTTGGCCGCGCAGCCCAAGGCGAGATCGTGCACAACGACGCGCTCGGACGCGATTCGCCTGAGGCTGCCAAGGCGCTGAGCGGCGCGCTGTCGCCCACGCCGCCGGCATCTTCGCGACCGGCGAGGCAGCCCGCAGTCGCGAAGCCGCTGTCGCTGACCGGCCTTTTCGAGGCATGGTGGCGAGAGGCAAAGGGCGTGGGACGCAAGCCCAGCACGCACGAAAGCTACGAGAAAACCGTCCGCTACCTCATCGCCTTCCTCAAGCACGACGATGCCACGCGCGTGACGGCGGAGGACATCGTCGCCTTCAAGGATCACAGGCTCGCGACACCGTCGAAGCGCACCGGCAAGGTGCCTTCCGCCAAGACGGTCAAGGATAGCGACCTTGCCGCGCTGAAGACGTTGTTCGGCTGGGCGGTGATCAATCGTAAGCTCCCGACCAATCCGGCGGCCGGGCTGACGATCAAGGTTGGCAAGAAGCAGCGCCTAAGGCCGAAGGGCTTCGTCGAAGCCGAGGCGCATGCCATCCTCTCGGCCGCCTTGCACTACGTGCCCGGCCCACGGGAGGATGCGCGCACGGCCGCCGCGAAGCGTTGGCTGCCATGGCTGTGTGCGTTCAGCGGCGCGCGTGTCGGCGAGATGGGGCAGCTCCGCCGCCAGGATCTCCGGCGTGAGGGCGACCTGTGGGTGCTTCACATTACGCCCGAGGCCGGGACGGTGAAGACCGACGAGGCGCGCGAAGTGGTCCTGCACCAGCAGCTTATCAAACTCGGCTTTCCGGCCTTCGTCCAGGCTAGCGCCGAGGGGCCACTGTTTCTGACGCCGGGGAAGGGCGGTGACGTGCTCGGCCCCCTCGCTGGCTTGTTGAACCGGATGCGCGAGTTCGTTCGGCCCGTCGTGCCGGACCCGAACGTTCAGCCGAATCACGGGTGGCGGCACCTGTTCACGACGATCTGCGAGGAGGCGGAGATCAACTACCGCGTCTATAACGCGATCATGGGTCATGCCGGGCGCACGGCGGCCGACAGCTACGGCGACGTGACGCTGAAGGCCAAGGCTGCGGCCATACGCAAGCTGCCGTCGTTCGATCTCGACAAGCTCCGGGCGATTGTAGCCGTCCAGAGTGAGGTGGGCGACCGCGCGTTCGCGGTTGGTTCTGCCGACCCACGCGCTTGAGGCAGGTCGCCCGACCGAACTTCCGTCGTTAGGCCAGCTTACCGAGCGCGGCCGTGGTCTCGGCCTTGCCAATTTCATCGGGATCCTCAAGACTGCCGTGCCAAGTTATCATGGTCTTGTTCTCGTGATAACCTGGTAGTTCCATTGCGGCATTTAAAGTCTCCAATTGGAGTTCGAACATCTAAGAATGTGGACTTTCCATGTTTCTCCGGTAACCCGCCTCAAGTTCGTCCTCTTCCTCGATCTCAAGAGATTGAAGGAACGAGATAAATGCCGATTTAGCCTTTGCTGAAGAGAGTCTCAACGTAACGTCGGACGTCGGGCCTTTTACAAATAGTTGCCCGTTTTTTGATGATATTGTAAATCCACACGCGCTACGCTCATTTTCTACGCCCTCAACTAGGCAGTCTCTAGTCTCGTCATCATCAATCTCGTTCGTTTCGTGCCATTCCTCAAAATCTGTTATGGTAGGCATATGAACCTCACAGATAAACCTTGGGCCGGAATAATTCGCAGCCCATGATCCCTAACTTCACCCGCCCAAGCCCAAAATCCAAAGCACCTAGGACGGCGCACCTCAATATAGTGCTCGACGCGGAGTTGGGCAGGCTTACCATGAGGCCGGAGATCGACCTCGCAAAGGCGCTGCCGTGGGTCGAGAGGAAAACGGCAAGACGCTTTCGCCTTCGCAGAAGGACGCGATGCGGCTGATGCTCCGCGCGAAGCTCGCAGGGATATCGGAGGTTCAGGTGTCGGCAACACGGCGCTTCAGGAAGCTCTCGTGCACGCGCTTCTGAAGGGCACGGCCGGCAGTAGGCCGACCCTGCTGCTCGATGCCCTCAACATCTGGGGCACCAACGTCATCATCTTCGCCTTGTGGTTCTGGACGACGGATCGCGGCGGCGCGGCCTTACGCGGGCACCCGAAGGCGGGAGAGCCGGACTTCCTGTTCCCGCAGATGACCCTCAACCCGCAGGAGCCACAGACCCATTTCGTGCCCGGCTTCGTGGACTACCTGTTCCTCGCCTTTACCAACGCAACCGCCTTTTCGCCCACCGACACGCTGCCCCTCACGGCACGGGCCAAGCTGCTGATGATGGCCGAGGCGCTGATCTCGCTGCTGACCGTGGCGCTGGTCGCAGCGCGGGCTGTGAACATCCTCGCGTAGCGGAGAACGAGCGGTCGCCGGGCTTCGAGCGAATCAGTTCGGGTGCCCCCACATTGCAGGTTCGTCCGTCGCCTGACCGCGACTCTGAGTTGCAGACGTCTCGCCCCCCGTGAACGCTCGGCCGCCGACCCACGCCCCTGCGCCGAAGGAAACACTCGCCGGAACCGTCGAGCGGGTGACCTTCCACAACGCCGACAACGGCTTCTGCGTCCTGAAGGTGCAGGCGCGCGGCAAGCGCGACCTCGTACCGGTGATCGGGCACGCTCCGGCCATTGGCGCAGGGGAGTGGGTGGTTGCGACCGGCCTGTGGTTCACTGACCGCCAGCACGGACTCCAGTTCAAAGCCGAAACGCTGAAGGTCACGCCGCCGACCGGAGCCGAAGGCATCGAGAAGTATCTCGCCTCCGGCTACATGCGCGGCATCGGTCCGGCCATGGCCAAGCGCATCGTGGCGATGTTCGGCGAGGCCACCTTCGAGATCATCGAGGGTGAACCAGACCGCCTGAAGGAGGTCGCAGGCATCGGTCCCACACGCGCCGCACGAATCGTCGCCGGCTGGGCTGAGCAGAAGGCGGTGCGCGAGATCATGCTGTTCCTGCACGCGCACGGTGTCGGCACGGCGCGGTCGGTGCGCATCTTCAAGACCTACGGCCATGAGGCGATCAGCGTCATGACCGAGGATCCTTACCGGCTGGCGCGCGACATCCGTGGGATCGGCTTCAAGACGGCCGACGCTATCGCGATGAAGCTCGGCCTGACGAAAGACGCGCCGCAGCGGCTGCGGGCCGGCATCTCGTTCGCGCTCCAGACGGCCACCGATGAGGGTCACTGCGCCCTGCCGGTCGCCGAACTTGTCAAGCTCGCGACCGAGCTCCTCGGCGTCGAGGCTCCGCTGATTCGCTCGGCGTTGCTCGACGTGCTCGACACAGGCGAGGTGGTGCAGGACATCATCGGCGACAAAGCCTGCATCTTCCTGGCCGGCCTCCACGCGGCCGAGCGCGTCATCGCCGAGCGCCTGCTCCACCGCATTAAGGGCGAGCCGCCTTGGCCCGAAATCGATCTCGCTAAAGCGCTGCCTTGGGTCGAGGGCAAGACTGGCAAGACACTTTCACCCTCACAAGCTGAGGCCGTGCGGCTCGTGGTGGGCGCGAAGCTCGCGGTGATCACCGGCGGTCCCGGTGTTGGCAAGACCAGCACCCTCGACACGATCCTGCGCATCCTGTGCGCCAAGGGCACGCGGGTGCTGCTCGCCGCGCCGACCGGACGTGCCGCCAAGCGCATGAGCGAGCAAACGGGTCTCGAGGCCAAGACCATCCACCGCCTGCTGGAGATCGACCCGAAGCACGGCGGCTTCTCGCGCAATGAGGAGAACCCGCTCGCCTGCGACCTGCTCGTAGTGGACGAGACCTCGATGGTCGATGTGCCGCTGATGAACGCGCTGACCAAAGCCGTGCCGGGGCACGCCGGCCTGCTTCTCGTCGGCGACGTCGATCAGCTTCCTTCGGTCGGTCCCGGTCAGGTGCTGGCCGACATCATCGGCTCGGGGCGCGTGCCGGTGGCGCGGCTGACGGAGGTATTCCGGCAGGCTGCAGAGAGTCGCATCGTCGTCAACGCTCACCGCATTAACGCGGGCAAGATGCCTGAGCCCGCACCGCGCGGCGGCGAGAGCGATTTTCACCTCATCGAGATCGACGAGCCAGAGGCGGGCGTCGCAAAGCTGATCGAGGTGGTGACGAAGCGCATCCCGGCCCGCTTCGGGCTCGACCCCGTGCGCGACGTGCAGGTGCTGACCCCGATGCAGCGCGGCGTCCTCGGCGCGAGGAACCTCAACCATGAGCTTCAGGCCGTGCTGAACCCGGACCCGCCAACCTCTATCGAGCGGTTCGGCTGGCGTTTCTCACCGGGCGACCGGGTGATGGAGAGCCAGAACGACTACGACCGCGAGGTCTTCAACGGCGACCTCGGCACGGTGGCGCGGATCGACGAGGACGAGGGCGCAGTGATCGTCAGCTTCGAGGGGCGTGAGGTCGTCTACCCGTTCGGCGAACTTGATACGCTGGTGCCAGCCTATGCCACGACCATCCACAAGTCGCAGGGTTCAGAGTACCCGGCGGTGGTGATCCCGCTGACCACGGGGCATTGGACCATGCTGGCCCGCAACCTCCTCTACACGGCGGTCACGCGCGGCAAGCGCCTCGTGGTGCTGATCGGGCAGAAGAAGGCCGTTAGTATTGCGGTGCGCGGCGGGAATATGAGGCCCCGCTGGACAAAGCTGCAAGAGTGGCTCAGCAGCCGCAACGTCCAACGCACGTGAGTTCGGCTGCTCGACCGAGCCCTACTGGTTGGGTCAGCTTGCCGAGCGCAGCCGCTGGGACTCACCGATACCATCGGGATTATGCTGACCGCCGGGCCACGTCAGCATGGTCTTTGCTCGCGATGGCGCGGTTGCCTTGCCGCCCGCACAAACTCCCCGCAGTCCAGTCTTGGCGTCGCGGGCCGGTGGTGGCCGCACGGATCGGTTCAGGGATGGGAAGGCGCTGCGCAGATGCCGGTCAGCAGGATGGACCTCGCAGACGCGGGCTCACCGGAGGCGCTTGTCAAACGCATCCTACAGGCAGAGCCAAACCTTCCGGTGCCTATGCCGATCCAGGAGCTGTGCACGGGGCTCGGCATCCGCAGGATTGAGGAACTCGCTCCGACGATTTCGAGAGCGGCCTCCTGACCGACGCGAAACGGTCCGAAGGCACGATCCTCGCTAAGCGCGGGGCCGAGCCGCGTCGCCGCTTTACCACCGCGCACGAACTCCACCACTTCCTGATGGCGCACCACGAGCCGGATCAGCCCGGCCGGTTCCAGTGCAAGAGTGTGGACCTGCTCCGTCTCAAAGCGAAGGCGGGCGACCAGCGGCAACGCAGAGAGGTGGAGGCCAACCGCCTCGCCGCCCCCGGGCTGCTGCCCCCGCACCTACTGCGCAGGGCCATGGCGGCTTCTCGCAAGCCACTGTCATGGCTGAGAATGCAAGTATGATACATAAAAGTGACAGGATTGCGATTTGTGGGCTGTCAGCTCTTTTTCAAAAAAATCCACAAGGTTGGCCTGATGCCCTATCTGCCTACGCTGAGGTAGGATGACAGAATGTCGAGTTCAGAAGCCGTCTCTGCAAAGCGGGTGATCCCAGCCCTCCGATTCAAGCAGTGGCTTGATCGCTGGAATGACTATGACTTCAGTGAGGAGTTTCTCCGTAGGAAACCTCCTGAGCACATCTATATGTTTTCGCTTAGGGCTGCAGAACTGCGGGCACTTAGCGATGTCTACAAGCGTGAAAGACAGGGCTCAGCCGCTGAGGGCATCCAGCGGGTTCGCGACACGACGCGGACAGGTCGCATTCAGAATTATGTCCGGTACGGGTATCCCTACGGCGATCTCAAAGAACCTCAGCGAACGGACGAGACGAGTTCACTTCGGAAGCCAGGGTGGCTGCCGACGGCTATTGTAATAAATATCTTGTTGGCGGACGATGAGCGACACGGTCGTAAAGTCTCAGAAGGCTGTCACGCGGCCATAAAAGATTTAGGCGATGGACGATTTGAAATCATTGTACCATCGAAAATGGAAACCAGCGAAGGCGGGTTGGCTCCATTTGAGGTCATCGATGGGCAACATAGATTGTGGGCCTTCGATGCTGAAGTAGGCGAAGAGCCACTACCGGACGACTTCGAGTTACCAGTAGTTGCGTACCATGGGCTCGATATCTCATGGCAAGCCTATCTATTTTGGTCGATCAACGTATCGCCAAAAAGAATCAATCCGAGTCACGCTTTCGATCTCTACCCGCTCTTACGGACGCAAGATTGGCTGGATCGCGTCGGCGAGCTGAATGTGTATAGAGAAGCACGTGCTCAGGAATTGACGGAGCAAATGTACGCTCACGAATCTAGTCCCTGGCGTAACCGTATCAATATGTTAGGTGAGCGGGGCGGCAGCGGCGTCAGTCAAGCCGCTTGGGTTAGAACATTACTCCAGACGTTTCTCAGTACAGGTAGAGGACAGGGACGGGCGGGTTTATTTCAGGCGAATCTTTCTGATGGGATTGAGCCTCTAGATTGGACTCGATCACAACAAACCGCGTTTATTATACGTCTCTGGTCTGATATTAGCGCTTCGCTTGAGCGCAACAAGAATCTGTACTGGATCAGAAAATTTGAGACACCCGAGATGGCATTTGAAGATAAGCGATCTATGCTTAATCAAGATCAAGGATTGAGAGCCATTCACGCTGCTGCAAACGACATATTCTACCATAGTGCTCAAGTTTGGCAGCTTGATCGTTGGATACTCCGGTCAAACGACGATATTGAGCTTTACTCTTCGGAAGTGAGCAGCGCACTTCTATCATTGGACAAGCAGCCCTTTAGGCAGTTCATTGCGGAGTTTGCGGATCAGCTCACATATTTTGATTGGCGTTCCTTTGATGGTCCCGGCGTCAGGAGCGACGAGGGTGGAGAAGAACTCCTGCTACAAAAGCGCGCCTATCGCGGCAGTGGCGGCTACGCGGTACTTCGCGAAGACCTGTTGCGCAAGCTAACAGAGGCCAATGGTAGCGTGGGGCGTACTGCGAGCACACTGCTATTCGAGATGACCGCTTAAATGCCAATTTCAACGGTTGTATTGCATCAGGCAGATCGACGGTTCTTTCTGGCAGCGCTTGCAACCTTCGCCGGAAAAAATCGTACCCAATGGTTGGGGGCCGGCCATAGCGCCTCCAATGGACAGTTGCCGAAAACATGGACACAAGTTGCTCAGCTGCCCGCGCAGCAAGTGATCGATGTCCTGGCCGCATCCGCCCCAAACCATTGTATAGATGCTTGGAGCTATGTCTCTCGGGCCGTATCTTCATTGCTGTCTGGCGATGGGCATGCCTGCCGTCATCTCGCTTATTATGCGCAGTTGCGTGCAGGCATGTGCATTCTCGCGAACGTTGGGGTAGGAATATTTAATCGTATCAATTTCGTAGTGGACGCCACCGGGGCTGTACAACGGCTAGACCCTGTTCCGGGCGGCGGCAATCGCGGCGGGATAGGTACACATGAGGTGGTATGGGACGCCCTCAATGCGTGGGGCACCGGCGTGGTCACGGCACAATACTTTGCTGATGCAATCAAAATCAGAGGTGTAAGTCTCAGGGATCTGCTTTTGATTGTTTGGCCAGGGATTTCAATTCAAAACGTAGCGTCCGATATTATTCAAAGCTGGGGTCTCGACCTTCAGCGTGGCAAGACGGATCATTCAGAAAGAAATGTCTCTAGTTACGCACAGCATGCGCTCAATCCAGTGAATCCGCCAACGAATAACGTCGTAACATATGTATCTGAAACATGGAAGGTTTTAGAACCTACTTCTGCATCTGCGTATGACGCTCTAGATCGCTATCTATTGCGTGCGTTGCTGCAGAACCATCACAGAAGAGTTTCCGGAGACACCAACTACGCTGCTGGGCCAATAGGGCAACGTTATGCGCAGCTGCCGCAGAACTTAATGTCGTTAGTTGCCAGAGATTTCTTGGATGGCACCGTTGCAGACCCGGATCCCCAAGTTGTGAGGCTCGCGCTTTCAAACTCATCACCGGCAGGGCCGATAGAGATGCTGTCGCGCGCAATATTGTTGGTGCGAGCTGCCTCAGGTTTTACTCATACCTCATTTGCAGACGCTGGAATCAATATATCTGCCGGAGCAATGCGTCCTTGGATCAATCAATGGGCCGAGGAGCGCGGTTTTTGGTCGCCAAGTAGGCCGTTAGTAGATCCTATTGATCTTTGGGCTGATATAGAAATCGCACTTCTTGATCTTGAGCAATCAATCAATCCGCCGCCAAATTCTATGAGCGATTGGATAAAGAAGACTCAAAACGGCCTTCCGACAATTGCTGAAGTCGAGCGTGCCGGCGTTTGGAGCTTGTCCGCATGAAGTACATGGGCTCAAAGAAGGCCATGTTGCTCAATGGGCTTGGCGAGACAATCAGCGAAGAAATTTCAAAATCAACGAGATTCGTAGATTTATTTTCCGGCTCCGGCGCGGTGTCCTGGCACGTCTCGTCGCGGTGGCAGGTGCCTGTACTTGCATGCGATTTGCAGCACTACGCGGTGTCCCTCGCCGCAGGTGTTCTTACTAGAACTTCCCCTATACAATCTACCAAGACATTTGATAGGTGGATAAAAAAAGCAGAAGATAAAGTGCTTTCATGTCCCCATTACAAGGACATTCTTGGTAACCACATGCTTCTGCTCGAAGATGCGAATATTTCTTGCATAGCTGAGGGAGCTCGCGGCATTGCGGCCAGGGAGGGCAACAATTCTATTATGCGCTCGTATGGCGGATACTATTTCAGTCCTATGCAGTGCTTGTGGCTTGACGCGCTGCGTCAGGCTTTGCCTTATCGCACTCAAGACAGAGCTCTAGCACTAGCTGCGCTTATTTGTACAGCTAGCCGTTTGGCGGCATCTCCTGGTCATACAGCGCAACCACTCAAGGCCAATGAGACTGCGGGCGTGTATCTGAGAAGGGCTTGGAAAAGAGATTTGCTGAGCGTATTAAAGTACAATTTGATCGAAGTCGGACGTAAATCAGCCCTAAAAAGGGGGGCAGCTTTTCAAGGAGATGCGCTCGAAGTTGCCCGGACACTTCAAGATGGCGACCTTGTCTTCATCGATCCTCCGTACTCAGCCGTACAGTACAGTCGTTTCTATCATGTATTGGAAACGATATCGTCTGGTATGAATTTCGTTCCTGAAGGAAGTGGTCGCTACCCGCCAGTAAGCGGTCGTCCTGTATCGGCGTATAGTCTAAAAACAAAGTCACGAACCGCGATAGTTGACCTATTCAGGTCTCTCAGCTCAGTTGGCGCTAATGCTATTGTAACGTTTCCAGAGGAATTGGCCTCGAATGGCTTGAGCGGTAGGGATGTCGAAGAAGCGGCAGACGCTTACTTCGTCATTAAAAAACGCTCTGTTAGCACATCCTTTTCCACCTTAGGCGGGACGAGGGCCAACCGACAGGCTCGGAAAGTGGGAGGTGAGCTGATCCTTGCGCTGCAAGCGAAAGGGCGCTGATGGTCTAGAGACATTTGAGGCATCTAGGGTCTCGTATCACCACAGTAAGGTATACCCTGGTGAAGCGTCACAGCGGATGGCCTGCCTTGCGTCACGTTATGGTTCGAGTTCGGCCATGTGACGCCCCCCGGCTTGAAGCCTAAAGCTCGACGTTACACCAGGGTGCGCGGTCCCGCTGCGGTTCGACCGCCGTTTCACGGCTCCACGTCGAGCGCTATCACACGATGTCCGACGATCTCACTCAGCGGCACGTTCGCGGTCAGATACTCCTCGACCCGCTCGCCCGTCAGCGGATCCGTCGCCCAGCCATCACCCTTGAAGTGCTGGTTGAGCCCCAGCGTATGCCAGAGGAAGAGCCGGGCATTCTCGGCCGTGTCGGCGCAAGTCTCATAGCGCGCAACGCTCATGTGCTCGGGGTGATCCTCATTGTCCTTCACCGCGCTGCTGACCAGCGACGGAAGGATGCTCAGGGTGAGCACCGGATCTTGCAGGGCCTCGCGCCACGGCAGGAGCTTTCGGGCAACCTCGGGGTAGGTCGCCTCGATCATGACGAAGATGCCCGCCCAATCTGCGCGGATGCACTCGGCCTGCGGCAGCACGAACAGCCGCCAGCGCATACCCTCGGCAAGCTTCTCCCGTAGCCATGCGCGATCCTTTCCGATGCCGAGCACAATCTCCGACCCGCTTCGCCCGATCATGGCGCGCAGCCCATCCGGCCCGGTCACCCAGGCCAGCCGCCGTCCGCTCGCGAAGGCCAGCATACTGAAGTCGGCATCAGCCCGGCCCCGCACGACCCGCCCGCAGACGCCCGAGATTGCCTCAGGAACTGCCCGGCCGCCCTCGAAGAGCTCGACGTAGCCCGCCGGGTCGGTGGTGGCGGGCGCGGAGTTGGCATGGTCCACGGTCGCAGCCTCGTGCTAAAGCTTGGCTGTGACAAGCTACCCCGAGCCTCTCGCAGGACCTATCAACACCCTCGCTGCGGCCGGGGGGCTTCGCGCTTGCGTGCATCGGGGCACGCGCGAGATCGGTGGCACCTGCGTCGAACTGGAATGTGCGAGCGCGCGCCTCCTGCTCGACCTCGGCCTCCCCCTGGATGCTGATCCCGCCCTCGACCCGGCATCGCTGCTGCCCGCCGTGCCTGGGCTGAACAAGGCTGACCAGAGCCTGTATGCCATCGTGCTCTCTCACAGCCACGCCGATCACTGGGGGCTGATACCCCATGCCGGATCACCCGTGCGGGTCGTTGCTGGTGCCGCTACCCGGCGCATCCTGCGCGCGGCAGCCCCCTTCGTGCCCCGGTCGATACCGGCTCAGTTCGGGGAGCTGGACGACGGCCCCACGCTCGCTGACCGGGTGCCCATCACCATCGGGCCATTCCGTATCACCCCCTACCTCGTGGACCACTCGGCCTACGATGCCTACGCGCTCTTGATCGAGGCGGGCGGACGCCGGTTGTTCTACTCCGGCGACCTGCGTGCACATGGACGGAAGGGCGCACTGTTCGAGCGCCTGCTGCGCGAGCCGCCCCCGGCCGTCGATGCCATGCTGATGGAGGGCTCAAGCCTCGGTCGCCTGATGCCGGGGCAGAGCTTTCCAACCGAGGGTGAGATCGAGGAGCGCTTCGTCGAGCGCCTGCGTGATCCAGGCTTCGTCGGGGTGTGTGCGTCGGCTCAAAACATCGACCGCGTCGTCTCGCTCTACCGTGCCGCCAAGCGCACCGGGCGAACCCTGGTGCTCGACCTCTACGCACTCGAAGTCCTCCGGGCGACGGGCAATCCGAACATCCCGGCACCAGGTTGGCCCAACCTCGCGGTCTACGTGCCCCAGTACCAGCGTCGCCAGATCGCACGAAGTGAGCGCTTCGACCTGCTCGCCCCGTACAAACCCTACCGCATCTACCCGGAGGGTCTGAGCGAGCTTGCGCCACGCGCCGTGATGCTGTTTCGGCCCGCCATGCTGCGCGACGTGGATGCGCTCAGCTCCGACGTGTGGCCGACCACGCGAGTGATCTGGTCGCAGTGGGAGGGCTACCTCAAAGACGAGACCGGGTCAGGTGCGAAGCTGCGTGCCGAGTTGGCCTCACGCGGGGTCGGCCTCGAGGTGATCCACACCTCGGGCCACGCCAGCATCGATGATCTCAAACGGCTCGTGGAGGCGGTACAGCCACGCGCGCTCGTGCCGGTCCACACCTTCGCGGGTGACCGATTCACGGAGCATTTCGGTCCGAGCGTCACGCGGCGCGCCGATGGCGAATGGTGGCCGGTCTGACGGCCGGGCTAATCCGCAGCCCCGCCTGCGCGATGTTTGGCAAGCCAGCCAGTGAGGTCGGATCGCTCGTGATCTGAGAGCCGCTGCAAAGCGTCCCGCAGGCTTTGGCAGAGGGCGTCGCGCACCGGGTGCGGGCCTTCGGCATACTCCTCCGGCTCACCCGAGTGCCGCGCCCGTCGATGTTCGAAGAAGAGGCACAGCCACAGTTCGAGTGCTGTTCCGGGCCAGCAGCCCGTCGCTTCGGCGTGCGAGAGCTTCGCGTTGGCGAAGGCGCTGAGCTTCGTGATGCCGATCTCGCGCGCGACCTCGTAGCCGTCGAGCAGATCCATCAACTCGATGGAGTCGTTCCAGTGGAAGGGGTTTGGGATCGCGTCGAACCGGCCGCCTTGAACCGCGTCGATCCAGCCTTCCTTGACGGCGACCTGGGGTTCGGCACGGAAGGCTGAGTTGGCCCGCCACAGGCCGAAGCCAAGGTGGAATAGGTCGATCTGGTCGGCGAAGGGCAGCGCCCGAAGCGCACCGAGGTCGAGACGTCCGGCACGCGGGTTATAGTCTACGAGGGCCACTACGGCGCGCACATCTTCGATACGGTCTGAGACAGGAAGCCGCTGGATCTTGGCCTGGGCCAAATCGCTCAGACCGTTCAGAAGCCCGAGCCGTGCCTTCTGCCGGAGTTGACCCTGAAGCTCGTGGGCGAAAGTCGGCAAGGTGCCTCGCAGATCCTCGAAGTAGCGTGACAACTGGGCAGCCACGCCCTCGACGCCACCGCCAAGCCCGAACTTGACCTCGATCAGCGCAGGCATCAGGGCGTCGTTCGTGATGCGGCGGTCGCCGGGCCAGTAGACGCCGACCACGTCGGTGCGGCCCTTGCCCTCCTCGGCGATGCCCTGCCGATCAACGGCGATGTAGTCGGAGTTCAGCCCCTCGCGGTTGTTCACCCGCACGAGAAGCTGCTCGAACTCGATCTCCTTGCCGCGCGCCGCGTGCAGGGCGATGCGCTGTTTGATGTGCGGGACCTCGGTCTCGCAGAAGGCAGCGACCTGCTCGGCCACCTGCACGTCGAGGCTCTGTATGCCCCAGAACTTCTCGTGCGACAGCAGGCGGTAGCCGTCCCGCAGCCGCTTCACGCTGACGAGGCGCTGACCCTTGCAGTAGACATCGAGGATGTCGGTCCTGATCTCGGCGATGAGATCTCGATCCCGCTGGACCAAGGTGAGAAGTGGAGCGAGCGGGCCTGCAACGAGATCGCCTTCGAATGCAGCATCGAGGATGCGGGGCGGGCGCAGGCTGGTGCTCACGGGCGAGTCCGACAAGAAAGGGCGTTGACAGCGACTATTACGGCTGTGGTTCGTGAGGTGGGCCTATCACACCCTGAGGTGACACCCTATGGCCCGCATCGGTTATGCTCGCGTCAGCACCCTCGATCAGGACCTCGACGGGCAACTCGCCCGGCTGACAGCGGAGGGCTGCACCCTCATTCGCTCGGAAAAGGTCTCCGGCGGTTCTCGGGAGGGCCGCCCCGAACTGGCGACGGTCATCGCATTCCTCCGGGCCGGCGACGAACTCGTCGTTGCCCGGCTCGACCGGCTTGGCCGCGACACCCGCGACGTGCTCAACATCATTTACGAGATCGAGCAGCGCGGGGCCTTCGTCACTGTGCTCGACCCGCACGTCTCAACACAGGGGCCGATGGGTCACATCATGCTGACCGTGCTCGGCATGGTCGCCCAGATGGAACGCCGATTTATCAAGGAGCGGCAGCGCGAGGGCATCGAGCGAGCGAAGGCCGCTGGTATCTACGAGGGCGGGAAGCGCCGGTTCGACCGCGAACGCATCCATGCGCTGCACGCCGAGGGCATAGGCCCGGCCGCCATCGCGCGAGCGGTCGGCTGTTCGCGTATGCAGGTCTACCGGGTGCTGCGGGATTCCTCTGCTTGAGTGGCCCAGACTGTCTCTTCTTGATCAGGTGCACCATACGGCCAAGAGCATCGCCCCGCCGACCGGGCGCGCTCGGCCCAGACGGGAAGCCGCCGCGCCGTTCCGTCGAAGCTGGACGCGCTTGGCCGGATAGGGGATGCCGGGTGGTGTTCTAATCAATGTCGGTCCGCTCCCATGCACGGTGACGTATTTCTCCTCGAACGGCCCGACCAGCCCGTTCAGCGGGCCGCCCGCATACCGCTCGGCGACACTCGCGGACGCAACGAAGCGTGGCTGCGCAACACTCTGTTCGCCCATCCCGATGCCTTGCCCGTCGCTGACATCGACCCAGCCTTTGGCCCGCTACTGCCACTGTGCCGGGAAATGCGAACGGAAGCCGGGCCGCTCGACATCGCCTTCATCAACCCGCACGGCTACCTGACGCTCGTCGAGTGCAAGCTGTGGCGCAACCCAGAGGCCCGCCGTAAGGTCGTGGCCCAGATCCTCGACTACGCCCGCGCCATCACCCGATGGTCTTATGCCGACCTGCAACGGCAGGTCTCGATGGCGTCGGGCCGCAAGGGCAACTTGCCCTTCGAGGTCGCGCGTGCCCACAATCCGTCGCTGGAAGAGCATCGCTTCGCCGATGCGGTCGTGCGCGCTATGCGGTCGGGTCGCTTTCTCCTGCTGATCGCAGGGGACGGCATTCGCGAGGACGTTGGCGCGCTGGCCGAGTTGGTCAACAGGAACGCAGCCTCAGGCTTCTCGCTCGGGCTCGTGGAGGTGGCGCTTTACGAGCTCGGAGGCGATGCGCTCGCGATCCAGCCGCGCGTGACCGCCCGCACGCACCTGATCGAGCGGCAGGTCGTACTCTTGCGTGGGGACGGCGGCTCTCTCGGCGAGGATCGGATTGAGGACCGTCCGTCGTTCGCGTCGGCGGCAATGCCGGCGTCTGGCGGGCAAGAGGAGGCGGTCGGTGTGCCCGAGACCGGGGCGGCGGGCCGCAATGCGTTGCTGAAGGCCGAGTATGAGCGGTGGTGGCAACCGGTGGCTCAGATGCGATTCGACGACCCCGAGCAGCCGAGTCCAGAGGTAAGGTGGCCCAATCACGTGCGCGCCTCGCTGCCTTGGCCGAACCTTTGGATCACGGCCTATCGCGATGCGCGCGTATGCGGTGTGTTCCTGGCTGGACATCAGGAGGCGCGACGAGAGTTTCTAGTGCGCGCTGAAGGGGAGATCGACGGGTGGGGCACGATCCTGCCCGAGGGAACCAGCGTAGAGCCGCCGGGCGACGCGGATGCGGGCTCGATCTCGACTCGGCGAACGCACGCGAGCTTCATGAACGACGACGAAAATCGAGCATGGCTGATGACCGTCCTCAACGGGTACGTCAACGTCCTGCGGCCTCGCGCCAAGCGTCTCGCGTGAACTGCGGCGCAGGGCTGAAATCGCGTCGCAGAGCAGCCTTCCAGCGGCATTTTCCACGAGGGCAAACCGCCGAGGCGCACGAGGTTTGCATCGTGCTGGCGCAGAAAGTCGAAATTGGCCGATCCGACCGCCTGCACGGTAATGGTTCCTCCCCGCCTTAAGCGTGACGGTAATTCCAGCGGGGGTAACTCGCAAAGTGGCCGTGCGTGCACCGGATGGAATGCTCAGCGGTGCGATCAGCCGGTTACAGCCCGACAAACCGGTCCGAGACCTGAGCCTCGGCCTTCAGGGGCTGCGCCAAGCTGAGAACCTCAACGGCACTTGACCCACTTCGAGGTCTCACCCTCCTGAGCCAGCAAGAGACCATCGCGGGTCAGTGTGTAGGTCGCGGTGCCGAAGATCTCCGGCACGTCCTGCACATCGATCCGATGCGAGCCGGCAATCTGCCATGCCTGCGGCCCGAGCCGGCGCACCGCGTTGATCCGCTGCGGGAACTCAAACTGGCGATTGCCGCTGCGCTCACGCTCGGAGATCACCATGACGCTGTGGTCCTCGTAGTCCTCCGCGATGCGCCCTGGATCAGCGCAGGCGCGCTGGTTGTCAAACCAACGGCCTCGGAGTTCGCTCGGGTACGTGGCCTGCGGATCGCGGTAGACGAGCCCGCGCTCGGCATCGGGTCGTCGCCCCGGGCAGAGCGCGTCGAAAGTGGAATCGACCGTGTCCTCGCCCGAGACCACCGAACCGTCGAGCCACTCGTCGCTGGCGACATTGCGCCAGATCCAGCGGCGCGACGCATCCAGATGGCTGTCGGAGGGGAAAGTCGTGGGTCGCGCGAATAGGCGATAGGTTCGGTCGCGGACCGTCACAACCCGGGTCGTGCAATTGGCCCGCCCCTGCACCTCGTAGTCGGGGAAATCGCTCAGACAGCTTCGTAGCGCGGCTGGCTCGCTGCCGGCATAGCTGGAGCAAAAGTCGCGACGCTCGGCCGGGCCGGCGCGAAATATGCCGACCGCTGCCTCGGCCATCTGGCCCGTCAGACTCACCGCACGGGCGAAAGGGGCACGACCGGCGCTGACAGTGAAATCGGCGAGGCGCGTGGTGACGCGGAGTGGCACCTCGCGATCTGCTTTGGGCGAGGCGACAGTCGCAGCGGGGGCGAACACCCCGACCGGCATGTAGCCGAGATGCTGGCCGACCTCGGTCAGGTAGACGATCAGCCCGGAATTCGTCGTCTCGGTGGCTAGGGGCCGCCCGGCTGTCACCGTCTGGCAGCTTTTCTCCCGCACGAGGCCAGCGCCGATCTCGCTGCCCGTCGCCGGCCCAGCCAGCGCGATCTTCTCGGCTCCGGCGTAATCGCAGGCGAAAACCGGCGCGGCGAAGGTGCAGGGTTGCCCGACCGTGCAGAGCGGTGCGGCGACCCCGGCGGCAGCGGTCGGGATCGTCATCGGCTCGGCCGCGCTCGCGCCAGCCGCGAGCATAGTGACGGAGATTACCGTGATGGCCGGGCCTGCTAAGACCCTGTGCAGCCCGTGCAGGCCGTGCTTGGCCCTCGCACCACCGGTGCTGAGCGTAAACCGAGCGGCCCGCATCAGAAATCCTTTTTCACGGTCAGGCTGTCGGGGTAAAACAGCCCGTAGGCCCCCTTCAGCCAGCCGGTTGCCGCCGAGCAGAACTGGCGGCCCTGCTCGGTGTAGGTCCGCTCCTTGACTGCGCCGCGCCCGGTGAAGCCCAACTCGCTGATGTCCGCATTGGCCGCCGTTTCAGCGCGGTTCGCTGCTGCCCAGCGCTCATCGGTGTTCAGGCTCGGCGCACGCTTCAGGATCCCGGCTTCGATGCCCTTCACCTGTGCCTTGGCCTCCCCCATCTGCTGCGGCGTCAGGTAGACGGCTGCGTACCCAGTTCGGCTCTCAGAGCACTGCTTGGCCACGAGGTAGTGCCGATAGGCCGTGAGCATGATGTTCTCGGGCTTGGCCGCCTCGACCTGAGCCGCCTCGTAGGCTCGTTGCTGCTCGGCTTGGATCTCCCGACTGCGGCGCATGACATCTGCTCCGCTGGAGCCGAGCGCGTCGAGCCGTGCCCGCTCCCGGGCCTCGGCTTCGCGGGCCTCCCGGTTGCGCCGTCGGACCGCCTCGTATGGATCCTCTGGGCCGCTCGGAGCCGCACCCGCATCGGCGCGGTCGCCGGTTGCAACCTGTTCGCGTTTGGCCTGCGATCCCGCAGCACGCTGGTGCTGAGCCTCGGCGAAGCGTTCGCGCTCAGCTCTCGCTGCCACATTGCTTGCCTTGGCGGCGGTCTCGCGCTCCGCGCGCGTGACCTCGGCACGGTCGCGCTCGGACTCTGCCTCGCGCTGCTTCATAAGCGCAATCTGTCGCAGCCGCTCGGTCTCGATGCGGCGGTGCGCTGCCGCAGCATCGACCTGCCGCTGCGCTTCTTCTTCCTCGCGACGCTGCTGCTGCTCGACCGCAAGCCGTTCCGTGTCGCTGCCCTGGACCAGCGTCGCAATCACCGCGCCGAGGCGAGGCAAGCAGAAAGCCACCGCGCCCCGTGAGAGATCTTTGAGGTCGGCTGCGCTGACCGCCGAACCACCCGACAATGGCTCTGAACGCAGCCCGGTCGCGAGCTGGCTTCTGACGTAAGTCAGCCCAGTGGCCGAGTTCCAGTTGGCGCGTTCCCGCTCAAGTTTGCCCGCGACGCGGTCGGCAATGCGTTCCGCCCGCTCTCCCAACAGGACCGGCGGACATACCTCGTGGCGGGCAGGAATACCCTTACCGTTGGGGGCCACTTCGTGCGCTCTGACCGACTGTGCCGCCGTGCTGCTCAGAAGGGCAACGAGGACCGAGGCGCGGACGTAGCGGCTCATGGGGCGACGGTTCCTTCTCACGGTATGGAGGACCAGCTTGGGGACAGCCGAGCCAGTGTCCGAAGCACGTCTATAAACTGAACTTTTATTGCCTGGATTGATGGCCAGCAACCAGCGCGCTGTCGCTTCCGATGCGAGCGCGTGCCTTGGTGGGCTGGAATCTGCGTCGCCTGCGGGTCGAGAAGAGCCTCTCGCAGGAAGCGCTCGGCCTGCTGGCCGAATGCGAACCGAGCTATATCGGTCGCATCGAGCGCGGCCGTGAGAACTCCACTGTCGAGACGCTCGAAGCGCTGGCGGAGGTTCTCGGGGTCCACATCTCGGCGTTCTTCGTCATTCCGAAGCCAGGAAGTGAGCGGCCGGCGACTCTGCGGCGGGGGCGGAAGCCAAAGACCGCCGCGACACGCCCAGAGGAAGGCTGAGGCGACCACCTCAGTACTGCTCCGTCAACATGATGGTGAGGACGCGGGTCGTCACGGTGGGGTTGGCCGGATCGCGTGAGGCGGCGGTCAGCGCCCGGTCGTAGCAGTCGATCTTCCAGAACACCCGCACGCCGCCGACCGTGACCGCACCGAAATCGTGCTCGGCATGCGGATCGTTGTCGGTGTCGAAGGCATCGAAGGCCCGCACTGCCGCGAGGACGGCGGCACGGGTGACCTCAGGCAAGGCCGCAACCCCGACTGTCAGCATCACCCGCCCGCCGATGAAGCTCCGGCGTAGGGCATCGTTGAGGGCGCGAACGCGCGTCGGACCGGTCGGGGTGGCGCAGCCCGGCATGGCGCTACTCCGCCGCCTCAGCCACCTCGGGGTACAGCAGCGCCAGTGCTCGGCGCGAGCGCGAGAACTCCGGTAGGTCGGGGTAGCCAGCCCATACCAACTGGAAGTGGTCGTCGGCCTTCGTTGCGACGACCTCGGCCGGGTAGTACCCGCCCTCGGCCTCATCCTCGGCCAGCACACGGCTACCGATGCAGATCTGCGAATGGTCGGCCGGGGCCTTCGTGCCCGCCCGCGTCGCTGGCGGGTCACCCGCGCCCGATCCGCCCGCGCCACGACCTTGACCACCGACAGCGCTGGCTCCGGCCGCAGCGGGCTTGGCCGCGACCCTGACGGGCACGGGTGTGTCGGGCAGCCCCGCAGCTTCGAGCAGCCGGGCAAAGGTTTGCGTCGAGCAGAACGGCACGAAGGCTTTCCCGCTGTCGAAAATTCGCCCCTTCGGCAGGCTGCTGGCCAGCCCCTGATGCTCCTCGGCCACGATCAGGGCGGTGAAACCCATCAACGCGGCAGCCCGCTCGGCTGCGGTGGCATCTTCGGGGCCGAAGGCGCTGGCGTGTGGTCGGCCCCGCTCGTCACGCCCGAGCAGGATCAGGCCGGGCTGCGGGCCGGGGCACGGCACGAACGTAGGCGGGAGTGCAGCCGTCGCGACGGCGGGGTTGACGTTCAGGTTCATCGGCGGGCTCCAGAAACGACGAAGGCGGCCCGGAGGCCGCCTTGTGAGGGGGAGGATGCGCTCGGCCGCCGCCGTGCTGATCGGGCTGTTCGCTGGGGTCGGTGCAGTGGCGGCATGAGCGGCATCCTGACGGTCGTGGCAGCGCCAGCGACGCAACCTTGTATCAGGATTTGAATCCTAATGTCAACCTCAGCTAATAGATCGCTGGTCATGGTAGTTGGCGTGGATGCCGCGCAGCGTCGTGCAAAGAGTATGCGTCCTGGGGATTTTCTGGCAGGAAGCTGCGCTGTGACAGTCTGCGCAACTCCCGCTGAAGGTGGGATGCCGAAGTTGATCCGCTGCCCGCAAGCTGAAGTTATGCGATGCGCCTTCATCTGTCGCTGGAGTGGCGCTCGCCAGATCTCAAAAGTGAATACTTGGCCATAATTTATTCGAACAAAAGTCGATGATTTCGGCATATGCGTTCGAACGCACAAGGATCCGCCACCGTTTGGCCGATTCCGCCCGCTGCCGTTACGTAAACAATGCTTAAATTTGTTTAAGCTCTGCCGCCGGTAACTGTTATAGCGACGCAGCGGCTACGATCGTCTGAAGCTCAGCCAACATGTCCCCGTGTCGTTTCCTAAGGTACGCGACCACGTTGCCGTTCGCTATCAGACGGCTGACGTATCGCGACGCGAGCACCAGATGAAGCACATCATCACCGAATGTCCGCTCCACCGCCTTGAAGTCGCGGCTCACCACCTCGAGCTCGCGCTCCATCCGCGCCATCTGTTCCGGTGACAGTCCGTTCAGCCGTTTAGGCTTCTCGGGTGCAACGAGATCTCCCTGTTTGGTGCCAGCGAGCAGGGCCTTAGCATAACCAGTGGTTAGGTTGCCGGCCTGGATCATGAGGTCGGCGGCTTCGTACTGGCGTAGCGGCTTCATCTTGCGAAGCGCGTCAAATATCGCTTTGCTGACGGTTCGGTCCTTTAACAGCTCGATTACCTCTGCCGAAATCCCGTCAAGCATCGTGCGCCGTCTCGTCAATGACTTCACGTCCATCCCGAGCGCGCGGGCGACTTTCTCTGCCGAGGCCCCACGTTCAAGTGCCCGCTGAATCATGTAGTACTCCTGGACTGTCGCAAGTCGATTCACCCGCTTGTTATAGGTAAAACTCTCGTCATCCTCCTCGATAACGCAGCGCACTCTTTCCTCTCCACGCTCGCACAAGACATAGTAGCGGAGATGGCCATCGAGCAGCAGGTGCTTTCCTTCTGCATTCGCCTTCGAGATCGGAAGCGGCTCGATGACCCCCACTTCCGCGATTGATGTCGCGATGCGCGCGTAGCGCTTTGAGCGGGCGACATTCGGCGCAAGCCGGCGGAGGGGCAAGATGTCCGTAAGCCGAATGATGACTACACGTCGTTCGAATCCGATGTGGACTTGTTCGGCCATCATGCCTCCTTGATGCCGATACGCTCCGCGAGAGGCTGTGGTAGAGTGCCAATGGCTTCCGCGCGAAGCAGAATAACGAAGTGCTCCTCTTCCAGAAGCCGGCGCAGCGCGTTGACGATAAAGATCAGCCGACCCTGCGCCAACTCGGCTTTCTTCACGATAAGCTTCTGTCGGTCGATCTCACGACGATAGCTACGCACCAGTGCAGCAGCCGTGGTCTTCGTGGATTTCTGCGGGTGGCCGATTGATTTCACCGACTTGCCAATTTTATTGCGTTCCTCGACGATTCGTCTAATTGCTAGTACCTGTTTGCCCGGTAAAGCCTTGCTCTCATAGGCTTCGGTTAACGCTCGCTGCACTCCAGCGTCGTTTGCACGCGCGATTTCTACCGCGATAGTATGGGGAATGACCCCTCGCTCTACCGCGTCTAGCAAGCGCTCTTCACCACGATCTAAGAGAAAGCAAATCGAAAATGCATACTCGGGACTAAAGCCAATCTTCGCGGCTATCTGCACAGAATCGTAGCCGCGTTCGCGCATGGCACCGACTTCCCGGATCAGTTCCAGCGGTGAATGGTTCTGGCGTGCGAGATTTTCGATAAGACTCATGACGTAACAATCTTCGCGCGATGCCTCGATCACGACCGCCGGTATTTCTTTCTGACCCAGGGCGACGAACGCTTCCATGCGACCTTGTCCGCAGACCAGTTCGTAACCGTCCCCACTCGTCTTCTGCGTGACGGTGATGGGCTTCTTCAGACCGACCGCGCGGATGCTCGCCACCAGCTCCTCGAAGATGCGCCGGTTGCGGAAGCGAGGATTAAGTACCTCGATCGCAGCGATAGGGATTGAGACGATGTCGGTTGAGGCTTCTGTCATGCAGCCCTCGGCGTTGGGCTGCGACGCAGCAAGTGATAGAGAGGTGAGAGATCATCCACCCGGTAGGCATCGAGACGGAGACCGTTCAGCTCGGCCATCCTCAGGGTTTCCATGGATCCAACGTCGATCCACGGCAGGATGTAAAAGTCGCGTGGACGTTGGTTGTCAGCGTCTAGCCTGACGGCGATGGTGAGGTCCGGCCGCAGGCCAGTATCCAGCCGGAGCTTCCAACGAAGCGTGCCGGCTCGAGTTGAATGGCAGCGCACAACCACGATCGACACCGTCAATTCGCCATGCACTGTCAGCAAGTCGGTTGTCGGATCAATCCCAACGGCACCACCCGTGTCCTCAATGCCTCGTGTAACCTCGCTGACTATCTCGGGGTGCAGCAAGCGGAGGTGGCGGTTCGTCTCGATGAAGCGGTAATCGCGATCGGGCGCGTAGCCGACGAGCTGATAAGCGCGGAGCAAGCTGCCGAAGCGATGGCGGTAGCTGGCCGCTGATGGCATCTCCTCTATCTCGTCGATAATGAGGCCCGAGAGAAGACCACGCGAAGCCAACAGGTCGGACAGCATCCGCAGCATATCGTTGTCTGAGAAGCGCCGGGCGCGCTCCTCTAAGATGCAGGCGGCGGCGTGAAACGATGCCGGATTGACGATCGCCTCGAAAGCTCCATCGGCCCTGATCCACATGTCGGGCGGGTTCACCACCCGCTTCTTCTTCAGCTTGAAGGAAATTCGGTTGTAGACATTATTGCCGACATACTTCTCGTTACTTAAAATTTGATGGACGACACTTCGCGTCCACGGCCGACCGAGATTTGTTTTCCAGCCTTTCGCATTGAACATCGCGGCAATCTCACGTTCCGACCGCCGCTCTTCGACGAAGAAGTGGTAGATCCGTCGTACCATTTCCACTTCTTCCTCGGGGCCGGGCACAAGCACCACACGATCGGTCTGAAGACTTTTCTGCTCCCCCGGTCGAAGCTCTGCTTTCGTGTGACCCTTCTCGTCGATGAGGCGACGCCGCAATCCGTAGCCGGCTGGACCGCCCTGACGATAACCCAGGGACACGAGGCGACACTGGCCGGCAAACACCTTGGTCGAAAGATCACGGCTAAATTCGCCTGCCATGACCCTTCGTACACTCTTCATGATCGTCGAACTGGGGCTACCATCGTTCTCGAATGGCTCCGCGCAGTAGTGGACCGCGATACCAGCCTCGCGGCACACAAACTCGTAATACCCGCTCTCGTCGGCATCTTGGAACCGGCCCCAACGGCTGATGTCGTAGACGAGGATCGCGTCGAAATCTGCGCGGCCGTTGCGGACATCGTCAAGCAGCATCTTTAAGGATTCGCGGCCGGCGATGTTGAGACCGCTTCGTCCCTCGTCGGCATAAGTGCGCACGATGTCGAAGCTTCTCTGTGCCGCATATGCACTGATTGCGTCCGCCTGATTCTCGGTTGAGTAGCGTTGGTGGTCGGTAGACATGCGGACGTAGCGCGCTGCCCGTACCCTGGCAGTTGGCGCACTGTCGGTATCTTCCTCAGACCACCTCGTCGTTGCCACGAAATTGCAGCTCGTCTGTGATAAAGTGGCTCAGCCATATCCCGCTAACGAAGGGATGTCCTGATCCATGAAGGCGCGAACTTTTCGGTCCAGTAGTGAGGTGCTGGCGTCCACAATGCTCGACGCCACCGTTTTCGCGCGAGAGGTCGCCGCTGCGCTCGATGCAGAGTTCGGTAGCAGGCCCCACAAGGTCAAGGAAGTCGCGCGACTCACCGGTTGCAACGAACGCACCGTCAAGAATTGGTTCCAGGCTCGCAATGGCCCTAGCGGTGAGTGCCTCGTGACGCTGATGCGTCACTCTGATCAAGTACTTCGGCTTGTTCTTCGCTGCGCGGAACGTGAAGATCTACTGGATATCATCAATGTAACTGAAGCAAAGGCACGGCTTGCAGAAGCTGTCAGCACTTTAGACGGCCTGCTCAATCCTAACGAGGAGGGATTTTGAGCGCTTAACAGAACCGCTTGATCCCATTAGGCTAAGAGCACCGGCAATGCCTGGACTGCACTCGTGCGCGCCGTCAAGGATGCTATCGTGGATCTTGCTGAAGCTGAGCGGCGCTCGCTACGTCGTGACCGGCCGATCTCGTACAGCTACGTTCGCGGCCGCCTCGACGGCGGCGGTCTTTAGTTGGAACGGCTCTGTGATCTGCGTGGACGCCGCCTCATCCTCGCGTGTGCCCTCTGTCACCGACGCGGCCTCTACGACCTTGACCGCCTACGACACCGCTTCGGTCAGCACGCATGTGTCTACGAGGTCTACGTGCGATTGACCTAGACCTGGCGGTATCAGCACCCGGTCGGGGCACGGCGGCCGAACCAGTATGGCCGTGCTTGCCGAGTACGACTCGACACGGACAAGCACGGTCGCGGTGGTGGCCTGCCTTCGCGGACGTAACGCACCCGACCGGCCTCATCGTCGCGGCCGGCGGCGGCATCGGCGATCCGTGCTAGGTCACCCGACCATGGATCGCAGTTTCACCCTGACCCGCGCCGCCGGGCTCGCCCGCCTCGCCACTGTCACGCCCCGGCTCGGGCGCACCTACGCCGCCGAGCGTAACGGCGATCCCGGATCGGATGCCGAGACCTCGACCACGGCCCTATCGCCTTACCTGCGCCGCCGGCTCATCACCGAAGCGGAGGTCGTAACTGCTGCCCGGGAGACGCACGGCGGGGCGGCCGAGAAGTTCGTGTCGGAAGTGTTCTGGCGGACGTACTTCAAGGGCTATCTCGAGACCCACCCGACGACCTGGACGGACTACCTGCGCCTCGTTGCCGAAGGTGAGGCGCGGCTTGCGGCCAACTCCGGTCTGCGCCGCACCTACGAGAATGCCATCGAGGGTCGGACCGGAATCGAGGGCTTCGACGACTGGGCACGCGAGTTGGTTGAGGTTGGGTGGCTGCACAACCACACCCGGATGTGGTTCGCCTCGATCTGGATCTTCACCCTGCGCCTGCCGTGGGAACTCGGCGCGGCGTTCTTCCTGCGCCACCTCCTCGACGGCGACCCGGCCTCGAACACGCTCTCCTGGCGCTGGGTGGCGGGGCTGCACACGCGCGGTAAGCACTATCTCGCGCGCGCCGAGAACATCCGCCGCTACACGGATGGTCGCTACGATCCCGATGGCCTCGACGAGCAAGCGAAACCGCTGACCGAGGACGATGTCGCCCGGCTCGAACCGCTGCCATCGCCGGATCCGACCCCAGCGGGCAAGGTGGCGCTGCTCCTGCACCTCGATGACTTGCACCCGGAGAGCCTACCGCTGGAACGCGCGACGGTGATCCGCGTCGGCGGCCTCGTTGCCCATGTGCCGGGCGCAGATGAGCGGGTACGAGCGGCCGACATCGTCGCGATGGAGGATGCGCTGGCGCGGGCGAGCACGCACTTCGGCTGCCCCTCCGAGATGATATCGCCGGGTTGGTCTGACAGCCTGCCTGTGATCAGCGCCTGGGCTCCGGTTGGGCCGAGTGCCGAAGCCCTGCCGACCGGCGTCCTGCGGGTGCGGCGGGCGTGGGACGAGGCTGCATGGCCGCACGCCACGCGCGGCTTCTTCAAACTTCGGTCAGCCATCCCAGAGATCCTGCGGACGGTCGGCCGTCAGGGGGATTGAAGCCACCTCCTGTCCCGACGACGATGGTTCAATGTGCAACCTCTACAGTCTCGGCCGGCAGGGTCCTGATGCCCTGCGGGCGTTTTTCCAGGCGACGCGCGACGCGACGGGCAACATGCCCGAGCTACCGGCGATCTTTCCCAACACCGCCGCGCCGGTCGTTTATCTGCGCGAGGGCGAGCGTACCCTGTCGATGATGCGCTGGGGCCTGCCGTCGCCGGCATTCGCGCTGGAAGGCCGAAAGGTCGATCCAGGGGTGACAAACGTAAGGAACGTGAAGTCACCTCACTGGCGGCGCTGGCTCAAGCCGGAGCACCGCTGCCTCGTACCCTTCGCCTCATTCTCGGAGAACACGAAGGACGCGAGCGGCAAGGCGGTGCCGGTCTGGTTCGCGTTCGGTGAGGAGCGGCCGCTGGCTTGCTTTGCCGGATTGAAGGTCGAGGGCTGGACCTCGGTCCGCAAGGCCAAGGATGGCGAGACTACCGACAACCTCTATGCCTTCCTCACCATCGAGCCGAACGCCGAAGTCGGCGCGGTCCACCCGAAGGCGATGCCGGTGATCCTCACCACCGACGAGGAGCGGGATGTGTGGCTGCGCGCGCCGACGTCGCACGACGCTACCGCACATTGCTCGCCGGGCAGGCCGTGGCGCATGCGCCGCTGGCCGTCGCCGCCTCGGACGGCGACCTCGCCGCGCGCCGGGTCGGACCCTTCGTCCTCGAGGTTGTGCCCGCCGCCGACGACGCGCCGCCGCTCCTGGTCATCCGCGGCGGCGACCGACCGGTCCGGGCACTGGAGGTGAGCCTCGGCGACGACGCGGTGCGGCTCGCGCTTCCGCCGCCGGTCGAGGGCGCGATCGTGATCGCCCTGGACCCGGATGTGCCGGAGGCCGACAGGCTCGGGCAGCTCCTGCGCGACCCGGCGGCCGCGGTCTTCCTGCTGTGAGCGCCTGAGCCCATGAGCCCGGCCGCGATCCTGATCGTGGTGCCGACCACGGGTGGCCCGCTCGTGATCCGCTCGCTCAAAGCCCGCCCCGGACTGCCGGCCCCGGCCGCCTTCGCGCAGGGTGACTACCGCCCCCTGCCCTGGTCGGGCGACTACGCCCGGCTCGCCACCCCCGGCGGACCGCTCACGTCCCTCACGGGGGCGATGGTCGCGCACGAGCTGCGGCTGTCCGGCTCCTTCGATGCCGGCCGCTCCTGGGAGGTGCCGGTCTGCCTGGCGCACGGCCTCTCGGCGCGGGGGCATCGCCTCGTCGCCGAGCCTGGCGAGGCCGACCTCGTGCTCTGGGCGACGGGCGCGGTCGATCTCGATCTCGCGGTGGTGCCCGGCGACTACGCCCTTCTCGACAAGATCGAGCGATCGCGCGCGCTGCTCGACTCGGCGCCGCAGGCCGTCCGCGCGGTGCTGCTGCCCGAGGGGCCGGAGCGGGCGGAGGCTCTGCGTATCCTGCAGGCTCTCGGCGCCCCGGGCATGCTTCGCCCCCTGCCGGCGACGACCGTGGCGGCGGCGCTGGAAGCCCTCGACACGCGCGAGGCCGCCGACGCACGGTCCGCGATCCCGGCGCCCGGGCGGCGACGCGGCCCTGTCCTCGCGGCCGGAGCCCTCGCGCTGGGTCTCGCCGGCATCGCGCTCGGGGTCGGCTACGCGCGCCGGCCCGACGCCGAGCCGCCGGTGACCGTCGCGGCCGGCCCGGACCAGCGCCCGGACGAGCCGGGCGGGACCGCACCACCGACGGGCTCCTCCACGCCCGCCGTCTCTGCCGCGCCCGCGCCGGCCGCTCACGCACCCGTCCTGCGCGTGGAGGAACTCGTCGCACCCGCCCGCTCCTCCTGCCGGCGGGTCGCGTTCGGAGCCGATCCGCCCGAGCGCCGGCCGGTGCCCGAGGCGGCGGAGGGACGGCTGCGCCCGACCCGCCTGGTGCCGGAGCTGTGCGGCCTCGCCTTCCGCCCCGCCGTGCCCGGCGGTCGGATCGAGGTCGGCACCGAGTTGCGCGCGGCGGCGCTGCCGCCGAGCGCGCTCGACGACGGCGCCCAAGCGTACTTCCTGCGCGAGGGCGCGCGCCGGAACCTCGTCTACGCGGTCCAGGCGGTTTCGGAGGGGGGCGCTGCGCGCCGCATCACCCACGCCCTCGAGCGTCCATGAGGCGTCACGTCAACAGTGCGTCGTCGCGCGGGTGCATGCGCCGCTACCGGGGACGATCAGGGGAGGACAGGGATGATTGAGGCCCGCCACCGGAGACGCCGCGCGGCGTTCGCCACGCTCGCGGGGCTGACAGCCTGCACCGCGGCCGGCTCGGCGACGGGCGCGCGCGCGCAGAGCGTCGGCTTCGATCCCGCCGATTACGGCAAGGCGCAGCTGCCCCTGCGCCAGACGACCGGCGATGCGGCGTCCTACGTCGACCAGAACAAGGGCGCCTTCGAGCCCATCGCCGAGCTCGACCCCAGCAGCGCCCTCGCGGCGCTGGCCCGCCCGATCGGCCGCGTCGACATCGTGCTGCGGAACGAGTCGAGCGGCCAGACGGTCGGCGCCTCCTGCACGGGCGAGCTGATCGCGGGCGACTACGTGCTGACGAACCATCATTGCCTCCCGCAATCGGGCAACCTCCGGCCGCTCAAGGCCTCGATCCTGATGGATTACCTGACGCTCGACGGGAAAGGCGCCCGGCGCTTCGAGATCGACCCGCGGCCCGTCGAGTTCGACCCGCGCCTCGACTACGCCATCGCCCGCGTCGCCGGCCACCCGACGGGGATCTACGGGTCGGTGCGGCTCTCCGCCGAGGCCGTGCCGGGCAGCCGCTCGATGCTCGTCATCCACCACCCGCTGGGCCGGCCGAAGGTGATGAGCCGTTTCCGTTGCTTCGCCCTCAAGGACCAGGCCGAGGGGCCCGACCTGCGCCACCGCTGCGACACCCTCGGCGGCTCGTCGGGCTCGCTGATGTTCGACGCGGATGCGGGGGTCGCCCTCCACAAGGAAGGCGGGCTCGATCCGAAGGATGCGACGAGCTTCAACGCCGCCACCCGGCTCGCCGCGATCCTCGGGCGGAGCCGGGTCCTCGCCGAGGCCGTCGCCGCGCAGGCGCGGCCGTCCGCCAAAGCCTCGGCCACGCCCCCGCCCGGAAGCCCTCCGCCCGCCGACGGCACCGCCGCGGACAAGACGCCCGTGACCAAGACGCCGGTGACCAAGACGCCCGCGGGCGGTCCCCTCGATACCGACGGGATGAACGCGATCCTGCGCGGCCGGTGACGGATTCCGACGGCGAAAACCGGTCTGCGGCGTCCATGGACGGATCAGGAGGGCCCGATACGCGGCCCGCAGGTACGAGGAGCCAAGCCATGCCCATGGGTTTCGTGCCACATCCGACCCTGATCCTGGCCGCCGCCCTGATCGCGGCGCAGTCGGCCTGGGCGGAACCGCTGACCGAGGTGCCCGGCGCGCGGGACGCGGCGTCCGAAGCCTCGCCCGAAGCCTCGTCACCCCCGCGCGACGCGGCTGCGGAGGCCGCTGAGGCGCGGGCCGCCAACCCCTCGGCCACCGCCATCATCCGTTCCCTCGCCCCCTTCGCCGACGGCAACCCGGGCGCGCCGGCCCGGCCGCTGGCGGTCACGCCCGCCGACGGGGGTGTGCCGATCCGGGTCGATGCGGCGCGGGCCGTCGATCTCACCGTGTTCTTCGCCTACGACAGCGCCCGGTTGACGCCCGAGGCGCGCATCCAGCTCGAACCTCTGGGTCAGGCGCTGCGCTCGGGCGAACTCGCCCGCCACGGGTTCCTGATCGCCGGGCACACCGATGCGGCCGGGGGCTGGTCGTACAACCGGCGCCTGTCGCTGGCCCGGGCCCGGGCGGTGCGGGCGCACCTCGTCGCGACCTACGGGATCGATCCCGGCCGCCTGCGCGTGCACGGCTGGGGTCCCGGACGTCTCAAGGATCCGGACGCGCCGCTCGCCCGGGTCAACCGCCGGGTCGAGGTGAGCCTGATAGCCCCCCGCAATGCTTCCCGGGGAGCCTGGAGCCTGCCCGTTCTCGCCGAGGCCGGCTGCCCAGGGCCGGGCCTCGCCGATCCCCGGCGCCGCCTCGCCCTCGATCTCGACGATTTCGACGCGGCCCCGACGCCGCTCCCCTGCGCCGACTGACCCTCCGCCGATCCCCGCGACCCGAGACAGGAGCCTAACCCATGCGCACGCTTTCCGCCGCCGTGTCGGCCGCCCTCGCCCTCGCCTTCGCCCTGTCGGCCGCTCCGGCGCAGGCGCAGGCCAAGCCCAACGTCGTGGTGATGGGCGAGGATGCCGACGAGGATGCCGTGCCGCGGGGCAACCGCATTTTCCAGCGGGTCGTCGCCGAACTCTCGGAGACGATGAACCTGCGCGGCTACAACGTCTACGACGAGACCGCGGTCGCCATGGGCTTCACCCAGCCGAACCGGGTCCGGCGCCGGGACGCCGAGCTGATCGAGGTCGCCCGCGCGGTGTCGAATCCGCCCCTCGACGTTGTGGCGATCTTCCAGATCTACGCCTCGGCCTCGAAGTCGGCCTACTCGGACATCGTGCGCCCGCAGGTGCGTATTCCCGGCCGCCTGCTAAATGTCCGGACGGGACAATCGCTCGGCGCCTTCGAGGTCGCGGGCCTGCAATTGCCGCCCCTGCCGCAGGGCTGCGACCGCGAGTGCCTGCTGGAGCGGGTCGGCGCCGAGGCGAAGACGATCGCGGCGGATGTCGCCGCCGCGCTCACCGCCAAGCTCGACGGCTTCGTCGCGCCCCGCCGCGCGCCGGATGCGGGAGCGCCCGCGGGCGACGCCGCCCCGTCCGCCCCGGTCACGGGGGCCGGGCCGGCCGCGGGCGGCGAGGGCTGCGGCGGCCTGCCCACCGCCTACACGGTGCGCCTCGACGGCTTCTCGCCCCAGGAGGTGCAGGCGGCCGAGGAGTACATGGCGGCGTTCCGCTGCTATGAGCACCACCGCCCGGTGCGCGCCGGCGGCGCCTCGGCCGAGTACTGGTACGAGACGCGCTCCGATTCCGCCCGCCTCACCCGCAACCTGCGCCTGATGCTCGACCATATGAGCGCGCCGGGGCAGGTCCAGTTCTCCGGCAACACCATCGTCGTGCGCCGCATCGCGACGCGCTGAACTCCGCGACTCCGTCAGGGACTGCCGATGGCTCATCTCATCCCGCCCCGCCTCCTACGGCTCGCCGCGCTCCTCGCGCTGCTGACGGCGCCGCTCGCCGCCCGCGCCGCCGAGCCGGTCTTCCCGGCCAACGCATCTGTCGGCCTCGTACCGCCGCCCGGCATGACGCCCGCGAGGACCTTCGCCGGCTTCGAGCACCGCTCCGGCGCCTCCATCGTCATCGCCGAGATGCCGCCGGAGGCCTACCCGCAACTCGTGGAGCGTTTCACCCCGGAGGCCCTGCGGGCGACCGGCTTCGAGGCCCGGGGGGCCGGCGAGCCCCTCGCCGTCGCGGGCGGCGAGGGACGCATCCTGCGCGGCAGCCAGGCCGCGAACAGCCTGACCTACACGAAGTGGGTCGCGATCGTCCGCGGCGCGCCGGGCACCGGCCTCGTGACCGTGCAGGTGCCGCAGGCCGCCGACGCGCAGGTGCCGGGACCGGCGGTGGAGGCGGCGCTGCGCACGATCGGCTTCCGGGCCCCCGCGAGCCTGTCCGACCAGATCGCCGCTCTGCCCTACACGGTCGGGGATCTCGGGGGACTGCGTCCCGTGCGCGTCTTCATGGGCAGCGGCCTCCTGCTGACCGACGGCCCGAAGGACGTGGACCCCGAGGGAACGCAGGCGCTCGCCATCGTCACGCCGTCCATGGGGCAGGTGGCGGTGCCCGTCGATGGCGAGGCCGCCCTCGCCCGGAAGGCCCTCCTCGGCGGCCTGCCGCAGATCAAGGACATCGCCGTGACCGGGGAGGAGCGATCGGTCCGCGACGGTGCCACGGTCGTTCGCCTCCGGGGTACCGCCAAGGATTCGCGCTCCGGCCGGCCTCTGCGCGTGACCCAGACGATGCTGTTCGCCAAATCCGGCTACCTGCGCCTCCTCGGCGTCGCCGGCCCCGACCAGACGCGGGCCCTGGACGGGATCGAGCGCGTCGCCGCCTCCCTGGCGCTGCGGTGACGCCGCCCCGCCGTCGCGCCGCTGTGCCTCGCCACGCTGCCGGGCTTGCCGCTTCTGGTCCCGGCGGTGCTCCGATCTGCGTCGGAGGCCTGACCATGCGGACGATTCTCGCCGGCGCCTTCGGAGCCCTGATCACGGCCGCGCCGCTGACGGCGCGCGCGGAGGCGGTCCCGAAGCTTCTGCAGGACTGGACGGCGCTCAACGGCCTCTGCCGCGGGGGCTCCGGCGACGATCCGCGCACGCGGGCGGCCTGTGACCGGCGCGACGCGATCGACCGCCGGCTCGCCGCCGCGGGCTGGTGCCACGGGCGGCCGGGCGAGCTGGGCGCCCAGCGGATCTGGCGGCCCTGCGGGGAGGGGGGCGACCAGCCGGCGCAGGTCCGGGCCGGGACGCCGCAGGACGCGGCGCGGCGCGCCCTCCTCGATGCCGCCCGCGGCCCCGCCGAGGCCCGGCGCGGCCAGCCGGTGCGGTTCGTCGTGCACGCCCTCAACCGGGACGGACCCTGGGCCTTCCTCTTCGCGCGGATGCAGCGGCCCGACGGCCGTCCCCTCGGTCGCGCCGCCGCCGACTTGGCGTCGGATGATTACGCCGCGCTCCTGCGTCAGGACGGAGCCGGCTGGCGGGTCGTCGATTTCGCTCTGGGACCGACCGACATCGCCTGGGAGGGCTGGGACCGCCGCCACGGTGCTTCGGCCTCCGTCTTCGCGGTTCGCTGAGGCCGGATCGGACCGTCTGAACAGGGAGACGCGCATGCGCGGACGTCTTGGGTTTCTCGGATTCCTGCTGATCCCGGCCGCCGCCGCGGCGCAGGCGCCGGCTCCCGACAGCCTTCGCGAGGCCGCGCCCGGATACGCCCGACCGTCCGAGGCGGGGTCCGATGCGGACGCTCCGGATCCGGCGGGGTCGGATCTGCCATTCGCCTCCACGCCCGAGCTGCGCGCCCGCACGGTGGCGGAGCGGGTGCGGCGGATGCAGGTCGCCGATCCCCTCGGCGCTGCGGTGGCTGCCCGGGAACTTGCGCAGCACGACTACGATGCCATCTTCCGCGGCTTCCTCGCCGGGACCGCGCTGCGCGAGACCGACGCGGGCGATGTGCTCGCCGCCTTCATCGTCCTCCAGTGGATGGTCGCCAACGACGCGATGATGGAGCCGAGCCCGGCGGCCCTGCGGGCGATCCGCCGCCAGTTCGCGGTGCCGCTCGCGACCAAGCCGCCCCTGTCGCTGCCCGGCCCGCGCGCGACCTTCGCCGAGGAGGTGAAGCTGCGCGCGGTCCTGCACCACGCGGGCTGGCAGGCGGCCAAGCGCGCCGGAACGCTGCCGCGCTTCCTCGCGACGCTGCCGAGCGACCTCCTCGCGCCGGCGACGCTGCGCACCCTCGCGATGACCGATGACGGATTGGTGCCGCGGGGCGCCCGGGCGCGCGCGGCGCCGCCCGCCGCCTCGGCGCCCCGGGGGGCCGCCCGCACGACACCGCCCGAGCCCGAGTTGCCGGCCGAGCCGCGCTTTCCAGGGAACTGGGCGACCGTCGAGGGCGTGTATTTCCGCGCCGCCTACGGCGTCGGGGTCGGCGGCATGATGATCATGCGCTTCGAGCCCCTGATCCTGCTGCGCGACGGCACCACCTACCAGGTCGCCGCGGCGGCGCTGGAGGATGTCGATCTGCCGGCCGAGCGCGTCGCCAAGCCCAGCCGGTTCGGCCGCTGGACGCAGGCCGGCGACACGTTCACGCTGACCGACGTCAGGGGCCGCGCGGACACCTACAAGCTGCAGGACGGCCGCTTCTTCCGCGCTTTCCCGGCCGGTGCGGGGGAGACGGTCGCGCGGAGCTACCGGAACCTGTCGGGCGGCGGCAACACCGCCATGGGCGGCGACGTCATGATCGCCGTCTCGAACCGCTACGATTTTCGGGCGGACGGGACCTACGGCCGGGGCGGCTCGGTGGGTGCCACGAATTCGGGGGCGACGAGCGGGGTCGGCTCCGCCGTCTCCGGCCGCCGCGCGCCGGAGGGCGGGCGCTACGCCTTCGACCGGCACACCCTGACCCTGACGGCGCCGGACGGCCGTGTGCGGCGCCTGTTCTTCGCCTTCGCCTCCCACGGGGATCCGCCTGCGATCGACCGCGACATGATCTTCGTGGGCGACGACGCCTTCACGCCCCCGCATTGAAGGACTGGATCATGATGGCCGCGTCGCGCGGGCCGCTGGCGGCCGCTCTCCTGCTCCTGCCGGTCGCCGCCCTGGCAGCCCTGCCGCCGTCCTGGCCGCGGGTGCACGCCTTCCAGGCCGTCGTCGAGGCGGCCGCGCGCGTCCTCGGGAACCGCCCCATCGACGCGGTCGAGCGCGCGGATGGCGAGCGCTTCCTCGTGCGGGCCGGCGACTGCCGCGTCGCGGTGCGCCTCGTCGTCCGCGCCGGTGCCGAGCCCGGACCGCAGCTGTTCGACGCGATCCCGGACGCGCCGGACTGCTCCTAGAGCCGCTCCCTGCCGTGCGCCGACACCGCCGGGACGACCGGGCCGCGGCGCAGGAGGTCGCGCAGGATCGCGAGGGCGCCCAGAGCGAGGAAGGCGCCGCCGACGACGAGCACGATGGCGCCTATCCCGGACACGGCCGCGAGGAGCCCCGTCAGGCGCCGGCGCCCCATGGGCAGGTCGAAGCGGCCCTCGCCCGATGCCGGCTCCCGCGACAGCCCGCGCGACGGCCCTGGCCGTTCGCCCGCGACCGGGCGCGCCGGCATCAGACGCTGGCCCTCTCCGAGCACCCCACCCACGTCCTGTTGCCGGCGCTCGCGGAAGCGTTGGCGACGGCGGCGCCGGGAGTGGACCTACGCGTCCGAGGCTTCACGAACAGGAACGAGGCGGTCCGCCTATTGGACGAAGGCTTGGCCGATGCGGCGGTGGGCGTGTCTCCCGGCACTGAGGCCCGCATCCTGGCGCGGCCCCTGTTCCGCGAGCGCTTCGTGTGCGTCGCCAGGTCCGGCTCGCCGGCGGCCGGATGTTTCGGCGACGCGGCGGCCTTCGCCGCAGGCCGGCACGTCCTGGTTTCCCCCGAGGGCGATGGGTTCGGCGCCGTCGACGAAGCCCTTTCCGAATTGGGACTTCGCAGAAGGCTCGGGGTGGTGCTTCCCCAGATGTACGCGGCACCGGCGCTCGTGGCACGCACGGACCTCGTCGCTACGCCGATGGAGGGAGTCGTGACTGGCTCGGGCATGGCATTTCGCCTCACGGTTAGGCCCTGCCCCGTCGAACTCGAACCGGTGGAGTTCCACCTGCTTTGGCACAGGCGCTCGGACGTGCATCCGGCCCAGGCGTGGTTGCGGGATCTCCTGGTGTCGTCGGGGCCCCGCGGTTGAGGGCGGTCCGCGGTCTGGCAGGCCGGCATCCGGACGGAGCACTGCGCGGTGCCGCTCGCGTCCAACCATGCGACGGCCGGCCCCGTACTACCGGGAGCAGTAGGCCTGGAAGGCCTCGACGAGGTGGTTGAACAGGGCGTCGATGCGGGCGCTGCGCCGCACGTCCTCGTGCGCCACGATCCACGTGTCGAGGTCGTGCACCACGCGCTCCGGAAACACGCGCACGAGGTCCCGCTCGCCGACCGGCACCTGCACCACCCCGATGCCGAGGCCGGCCCTCACGGCGGCGAGTTGCGCAGGATGGCTGTCGCTGCGCAGGGCGACATGCAACGGCCCACCCGCCTCGCGGCTCAGGGCGTCCAGGATCGCGACGTAGGCCGGCATGCGGTCCGGCCCGACCATGGCGTGCCGGGTGAGGTCCGCGACGGTCTCGGGAACGCCGTTCCGGTCGAGGTAGGGCGGCGACGCGAAGAACCCGAGCGGGATGCTGCCGACGTGGCGCGCCACGAGCGAGTTCTGGCTCGGCCGTGCCATGCGCACCGCCACGTCCGCCTCCTGGCCGGGTAGGTCGGTGTTGGCGTTGGTAAGGAGCAGTTCGATCGCGAGGCGCGGGTGGCGCTCGCGGAGAGCCGCCAGCATCGGCGGCACGACTTCGATGCCGACGAAGTCCGAGACGCTGAGGCGGACCGTGCCGGCGACCTCGGACGCCGCGCCCTCGGCCTCGCGCCGGAAGGCCTCGGACGCGTAGGCCATGCGTCTGACGTGGCCGTGAGGCAGGTGCGGTTCGATCCGCCCCTACGCTTCATCGGAGAGCCAGAACAGCCGTGCCATCGCGATCCTCCTGCGCTGGAAGACCCAAACTCAGGAAGAAAACGCAAGCGACCGCAATTGGTTGTATGAGTTCCCTACCTACGCGCCGACCCGGTTCGGCTATATCCGCCGGGCGATGCCGATGAACGCCCCGCAATCGCTCAGCGACGACGACGTCTACGCGGTCTCGGGCTACGTCCTGCACCCGAACGGGCTCGCGCCCGAGGACGCCGTGTTCGATTTCCGATCGCTCTCGGCCGTCCAGATGCCGAACCCGGGACGGCTTCGTCTCGGACCCGAGGCCGGATGCGAAGCCCTGACTAGCGGTCCGTGCCGAAACCGGGCGGCGGGCGTGAGCCGAGGTGCCCGCGTAGCGTCCGACCCTCGTAATCCTCCCGGAACAGGCCACGGCGCCGCAGTTCCGGCAGGACGAGTTCGATGAAGTCGTCGAGGCCTCCGGGCAACGTCGCCGGCATGATGTTGAACCCGTCGGCACCTCCTGCCCGAAAGCGAGCTTCCATCTCATCGACGATCTGGGCGGGTGTCCCCACGATCTGCGAATGCCCGCGTGCCCCGGCGATTCGCAGATAGAGCTGGCGAAGGCTCAACCCCTCCCGGCGGGCGAGGTCGAACATCAATTGCTGACGGGATTTGGCGCCGTTGGCCTCCGGCAACTCGGGCACCGGCCCGTCCGGGTCGAAGCCGGAGAGATCGAAGCCGCCGATCATACGCTCCAGCAGCGCCAGCCCGACCACCGGATCGATCAGGTCCTGCAATTCCTCGAATTTGGCACGGGCCTCGGCCTCCGTGCGCCCGACCACCGGGAACAGCCCCGGCATCACCTTCAGGTCGTCGGGCGCGCGGCCGAAACCGGCCATGCGGGCCTTCAGATCCCCATAGAACGCCACGGCCTCGTCGAGCGTCTGGTTGGCCGTGAAGACGATCTCGGCGGTGCGGGCCGCGAGGTCCTTGCCCGGACCCGACGAGCCGGCCTGGACGAGAACCGGCTGGCCCTGCGGCGAGCGCGAGATGTTGAGGGGGCCGCGGACCTCGAAATGCTTGCCCCGGTGGTCCAGCGGCCGGAAGCCGTCCGGCTTCGAGAACTGGCCGCTCGCGCGATCGATCAGCACCGCGTCGTCGTCCCAGGTGTTCCAGAGGCCGAGCACCACGTCGGCGAATTCCTCGGCACGCTCGTAGCGGTCGGCATGCTGCGCGATCCGGTCGTTTCCGAAGTTGGCGGCCTCCGCGTCGGTTGCCGAGGTGACGAGGTTCCAGCCCGCCCGGCCGCCACTCAGATGGTCGAGCGAGGCGAAGCGGCGGGCGACGTTGTAGGGCTCGTTGAAACTCGTGGAGGTCGTGGCCACGAGGCCGATCCGGCTGGTGACGGCGGCGAGCGCCGAGAGCAGCGTCACCGGCTCGAAATGAGTGGAACGCGCCGTTCGCTCGCTGGAGCGGAGGTTGGTGTCGCGAATGCCGGTTCCGTCCTCGAGGAACACGAGGTCGAACTTGGCGGCTTCCGCCTTCTGCGCCCAGTCGACATAGCGTGAGAGGGTGATCCCGCCATCCGCCTCGCTCGACGGATGCCGCCAGCCGGCGATGTGGTGGCCCGTCGCGTAGAAGAACGCACCAAGGCTCAGGCTGCGTTGGGTCATGAACGGTCTGATCAGAATGACAGTTTGCAGAAGAGGGGCCGGGCTTGGATCGGATGCCTGAGTCAGCGGACAACGCCCCAGCGCCGCACCGTCATTCGCTCCAGGGTGGCGAACACGACGTTCTCCACGAAGAGGCCAATGAGGATCACGACGAGCAGGCCCGCGAAGACCCGGTCGGTGTAGAGCTCGTTGCGGTTCTGATAGATGTACCAGCCGAGGCCGCCCTTGCCGGAAGCCGCGCCGAATACGAGTTCGGCGGCGATCAGGGTGCGCCATGCAAAGGCCCAGCCGATCTTGAGGCCGGACAGGATCGCCGGCAGTGCCGCCGGGATCAGGATCTGCCAGACGTAGGCTAGCCCGGTCAGTCCGTAATTTCGGCCCGTCATCCGCAGGGTCTCGGGCACGCCTTGGAACCCGGCGAAGGTGTTGAGTGCCAGCGGCCAGAGGACCGCGTGGACCAGCACGAAGACGAGGCTGCCGTTGCCGAGCCCGAACCAGAGCAGCGCCAGCGGCAGCAGCGCGATGGCCGGGAGCGGATTGAACATCGCTGTCAGGGTCGAGAGCAGGTCGCGGCCGAACTGCGTCGAGACCGCAAGCGTCGTCAGCCCGAAGGCGAGGAGAGCGCCGATTGCGTAGCCCTGTGCCAGCACGGCGAGGGAAATGCGCACGCGCTCGATCAGCTCGCCGTCGGCCAGTCCCTCCGCGAGTGCGGAGAGGGTCGCGGTGAAGCTTGGCAGCAGGAGATCGTTGTCCTTGACCCGCGCCAGTCCCTCCCAGGCCGCTGCCAGGATCGCGAGGATCAGCGCCTTGCGCAGCCAGCCCTGCTGCCAGAGGCGCGCGCCGACTGGCAGGGCGCGGATGACGGGCGCCTCCACGAAGGGCGGCAGAACCTGGTCGACCTCTGGGCGGATTGGCGGCAGTGCGCGCGACGTCGTGGCGAACGCGGTCATGCGGCGCTCCCGTCAGCCTCGAACAGGCGCTCGTGGAGTCGCAGGGCGGCGGCCTGGAAGTCGCGGCTCCCGAGGCTCGTGAGATCAAAGGCGTGGCTGTTAATCTCGCTGCGCACCCGCCCCGGATGGGGCGAAAGCAGCGCCACCCGGTTCCCGACGACCAGCGCCTCCTCGATGGAGTGGGTCACGAACAGCAGGGTGAAGCGGACCTCTTCCCAGAGGGCTAGCAATTCCTCCTGCATCCGCCGCCGGGTCAGCGCGTCCAGAGCCGCAAAGGGTTCGTCCATCAGCAGCACCCGGGGCTGCATGGCGAGCGCCCGGGCGATGGCCACGCGCTGCTTCATGCCCCCCGAGAGCTGATGCGGATAGCTGTCGGCGAAGGGGGTGAGGCCGACCGTATCGATGACTTGGCGCGCCCGCTCGGCGGCCTCGCGCCGGCCGAGGCGGCGGGAGGCGCGTAAGGGGAAGGTGACGTTCTGCAGAACCGTCTTCCACGGCGGCAGCTGGTCGAACTCCTGGAACACGACGATGCGGTCCGGACCCGGGCCCCGCACCGGCACGCCGTCCAGGGTGATATCGCCCTCCACCGGCGGGATGAAACCCGCCACCGCCTTGAGCAGGGTGGACTTCCCGCAGCCCGATGGGCCGAGCAACACGAAGCGGTCCGCTTCGTACACGTCGAGGTTGATGCGATGCGTGGCGCGCACGACCCGCGCCGGAGTGCGGTATTCGAGGCTGACGCCCGAGATGCGCAGGAGTGGGTCTGGCAGGGCGGGAGCCGCCATGGCCGGGCCGCTCCAATCCGCCGTCTCCGGCTCCGGCGGCACGGCGCGGACGCTTGTTTCCGAGAGGGTCATGCGCCTGCTCAACTGCCGGTGGCAGTACGCGGACTGGCAAAGAAGTAGTCCGACAGGCTCTTCGGCTCGGTCTTGATCGCTCCGACCCGGTGCATGAACTGGCCGAGGCCGAGGGTGTTCTGCGGCTCGATCTTGAAGCTGACCTGCGGGTTCCTGATCACTTTGAGCAGTAATTCCCGGTCGAGCTTGCTGTTCGTCGCCTTGAGGTAGATGTCGGCGGCCTTCTCGGGGTTGGCCGTGACGAACTTTGCCGCCTCTTCAAGGGCCTCGACGAAGGCCGCGTAGGTCTTCGGACTTTCCGTGTAAAAGCGCTCGGTCGCGTACAGCACCGTCGAGGAGGACGGGCCGCCTTGGACATCGTAGGAGTTCAGAACGACGTGGGCGTTCGGGTTCTCGGCGAGTTCCTGATCTTGAAAGGGCGGATTGGCGAAGTGGCCGGTCACCTCAGTGCCGCCCTTGACGATCGCCGCCGTCGCCTCGGGGTGCGGGATGGCGACGGTCAGCTTGTCGAGCTTGGCGAAGTCCTTGTCGCCCCAGAGCTTGGCCGACGCCCATTGCAAGATGCGCGACTGGACCGATACGCCGACCGCCGGCACGGCAATGCGGTCGGCATCGGTGAAGTCCGCGATGGTCTTCACCCCCGGACGGTTGCTGACGAGGTAGTAGGGAAAGTTTCCAAGCGAGGCGACACCCTTCACGCCCTGCCGCCCGCGGGTGCGGTCCCACAGGGTGAAGAGCGGCCCCACGCCCGCGCCGCCGATATCGACGGCGCCGGAGAGCAGCGCATCGTTGACGGCCGAGCCGCCGGAGAGCTGAACGTACTCGACCGCAATATCGAGACCAGCTTCCTTGCCGTGCTTCTCGACGAGTTTCTGATCCTCAATGACATTGAGGAGCAGGTAGACGACGCCGAACTGCTTGGCGATGCGCAGCCGGCCCTCCACCGCCGCTGCCGGTCCGACCAGCAAGCCGGTCAGCGCGATGCCGCCGATCAGTGCGGCGACCCGCCCATACGACACGAAGTTTCGTCGCAACAGAAGCATGTCGATTTTCTCTGGCCTCGCCGTGCCGCAACAACGCATGGCGATCACAAAAGCGAGATGGAGATTTGACCTGTGAATGCTGTGCGGTCAATGAGATTAAGTATTACATTTCGCCGACAAAGAGGTATTATATTTTGCCGTGCGGACGATTTATAGACGAATTTTCGTTTTCACCATGAGCATCGAACGACAGGTCGGAGAGGACGGGCGAGCCCGCCCTGCCACGGTCGCGCGGCAGCGTCTACGCGGGGCGCTTGCGCTGGGACAGGCCTCAGGCAGCCTTGCCCGCCTGCGTCTCGCGGGCCCGGCTGCGGCGTCCGTCCGTGCTGACCGGAGCAACGCCCCGGATCGTCACTCGCCGCACCACGCGGGGCTCGTCGTCGTAATCGTCGACGGCCCGGTGTACCGTCGCCCGATTGTCCCAGATCGCCACGTCACCCTGGCGCCAGGACCAACGGACGGTGTTCTCGGGCCGCGTCGCGTGATCGTGGAAGATCGCGAGCAGGTGCTGCGAATCCGAGGTCGTCAGGCCGAGGATCCTTTGGATGAAATGCCCGACGATCAGCGAGCGCTCGCCACTTTCCGGATGGACATGAACCAATGGGTGCTCGGTCTCGTAGACGGTGCGGGTGAAGATCTCGTCGTACCGCCGCCGTCCGGCATCGGACGCGTTCACCCGTCCGCCCACGTAGTCGTAGACGTTCGAGTGCACGGCCCAGAGCCGGTCCGCGAGATCACGCAGGGCCTCCGGTAACTCGGCATAGGCCGCTTCCGTGTTGGCCCAGAGCGTATCGCCGCCATAGGCGGGAAGCGTCACCGCGCGGAGGATCGAGATCGCCGGGTAGTTCGGCACGAAGGTCACGTCGGTGTGCCAGGAGCTGGCACGCTCGCCCCGGCTGCCGTCGATGTCGAGGGTTCCCGCCGTGCCGTCGAGGGAGGGCACGGTCGGGTGCGGGATGAGATCTCCGAGAAGCCGCCCGAAGGCTTCGTGACCAGCCTCGTCCAGGGTCTGATCGCGGAAGAACACCACCTTGTGCCGGATCAGCGCCTGCCGGATCGCCGCGACCGTCGCGGCGTCGAGGTCGCCGGAGAGCGCGACGCCGCGGATCTCAGCACCGATGCGCCCGGCGACGCGGCGGATGTCCAAAGCCGGAGCGGAGGGATGGAGGGAATGGAGACCGGCACTCATCGAGAAGACTCCTCTGCGGGGAGATGGGATGACAAAAGGGCGCTCACGTCCTCGGCTGGGACCACACGATGTCCCGCACCTTGATGGGGCGAGGGATCAGGCCGAGCCGGAAGAACCGGTCGGCGGTGGTCTGCTGGGCGGTCAGGATCTCGTCCGAGAGCGGGCGGACGGCGAACTCCGTCCGGTCGGCGGCGACCTTCTGAACGGGATAGGGAACGCCGGTCACGGCCGCGAGCGATTGCGCGACCTCGTCGCGATGCGCCCGCGCCCAGCCCGCCGCCTCGGTCAGACCCGACAGAGCGCCGGCGATGAGGCTTGGATTCTTCTCGGCGAAGGTCCGGTTGGCGAGAAAGAAGGACGCGACGTCATGGGTCTGCCCGGTGGTCGCGAGCACGCGCGTCTCGCCGCGCGATTGCGCGAGGGCCAGATAGGGATCCCAGATCACCCAGGCATCGACGCTGTCGTTCGCGAAGGCAGAGCCAGCGTCGGAGGGCAGCAGGTGGGCCGGCTTAACGTCGGAGAAGCTCAGGGCCGCCTTTTCGAGGGCGGCGATGAGGAGATTGTGGCTGCTCGTCCCGCGCCCAACGGCGACGGTCTTGCCCTTCAGGTCGGCGACCGACCGGATCGGCGAATTCGCCTTGACCAGAATGGCCTCACCGTCGCGGGTCGGTGCCGCCGCGCCGACATAGACGAGGTTGCCCCCGGCCGCCTGTGAGAAGATGGGCGGGGCGTCGCCGGTATAGCCGAAATCGATTCCGCTTGCGTTCAGCGCTTCCAGCAGAGGCGGCCCGGCTTGGAACTCGACCCAGCGCACGGCAACGCCCTGCGGTGCCAGCTGCTTCTCAATCAGGCCCTGCTGACGGGCGACGACGACGAGGCCGACTTTCTGATAGCCGATCCTCAATTCCTGAGGGGCGTTCTGCGCCAGGGCGCCGGCTCCCAGAGAAAGGCCGAGTGCCAGGAATCCGAGACGGGTGGCGGCACGGCGTCTTGTCGTGGTCACGGCGAAGGCTCCTTTGGGTGAGATCGATGACGAGGGGAGCTATGCAACCGTCGGAGCTTGCCGCACCCACGCGCAACGACGGAGGCGGATAAGGCGATCGCCCCGGCAAGATCTGAAGCGGTGAGAACGGCTTATGCCGCCGGGCGGGGCATCGTTCGACGATAATCCTTTGAGGAATACGCTGGGTGAGCAGCTGCGGATATTTATGCCCCCGTTCAATCCGCCGTCAAAAGCATTAGAAACTCTAGTTTTGTTCGATGCCAAGCGAGTCTTTTATCGATCTGGCGATCCAGAGAACTTTTTCGTCCATTACACGGAAGTGGGACCGGCCGCGTGCCGAAAGGCATTGGCGGCATGGCGGGCGGGAAGGCGATTTCCCTCGCCGAAGAGCTTCCTGCGCAGGGAGCCGGGTGCATAGTCGGTCTTGTACAGGCCCCGGTACTGAAGCTCGGGGATTACGAGGTCGACGAAGTCCGAAAAGCTCTCCGGTACGACGATGCGGCTGAGGTTGAACCCATCCACCTCACCTTCCGCGACCCAGGATTGAAGCTCGTCCGCGATGGAGATGGCGTCGCCCGTGAGCACGGCGTAACGCCTGCCCAGGCCCATTTCCGCCAAGTGGTCGCGCTTGGTCAGCCCCCGCTTGGCGGCGACGGCGGTGGCCGATTGGATCGCGTTGCCCGGCGCGTAGGGGATCGCCTCGTCGAGGCCGTAACGGGCGAAGTCGATGCCCGTCGAGGCGGAGAAATGCGCGAGGCCGGCCTCGGCGCTGGCGTAGCGCATATATTCGGCGCGCTTGTCCTCGGCCTCGGCGCGGGTGCGGCCAGGGATAGCGGCATGCCGATGAAGACCTTCGAGTCCTGCGGGTCGCGCCCGGCGGCGACGGCCTCGGCGCGGATCGAGCGTGCGGCCTCGCGGGCCGACGGCTTATCCCGAACGGAGATGAAAACGCACTCGGCGTGTCGCCCGGCGAAGACCCGGCCCCGGCCGGAGGCGCCCGCCTGATAGAGCACGGGCGTCCGCTGGGGCGAAGGCTCGCAGAGGTGATAGCCGTCCAACGCCAGGAACTCGCCACGGTGGGAGATGGGGCAGATTCTGCCCGGATCGCTGAACACCCGCGCGTCGCGGTCCCGGCGCGCGGCGTCGTCGTCCCAGCTTCCCTCCCAGAGCCTGTAGAGCACCTCGAGGTACTCGTCGGCATAGTCGTAGCGCCGGTCATGGGCCGGCAGCGCCTCGCCCCGTCCGCGATGGGCGCTCTCCAGATAGCCGGTGACGATGTTCCAGCCGACCCGGCCGCCGGTAAGATGATCCAGCGTCGAGCTTCGCCGGGCGAAGGTGTAGGGCGTCTCCGCGAAGACGTTGACGGTGATGCCGAAGCCCAGATGCTCCGTCACCGCCGCCATGGCCGGGACGATGAGCGTCGGGTCGTTCACCGGCAGTTGCACGGCCTCCCGCGCCGTCACGTCAATGCCGCCGCCGTAGATGTCGTAGACGCCCAGAATGTCGGCGATGAATAGCCCGTCGAACAGGCCGCGTTCCAAGAGCTTCGCCTGGTCCGTCCAGTAGGGCAGCGTGTTGTACTCGCTGGAACGGTCGCGCGGATGGGTCCACGGGCCGTGGTTGATGTGGCCGACGCAGTTCATGTTGAACGCGTTGAGCCTGATCTGCTTGGCGGCAGAGGTCATCGTGCGCGGAGCCTCCGCACCACGGTGTCGCCCGTGAGCCCCTGGATGCGCTCGACGCCCGCCTGCAGGAGGTGCACCGGCCGGCCCGTCGCCGCGACGAGGGCCGAGAGATCGGGCGGCCTCGCACTGGAATAGGTGATCCGCAGGACGGCCTTCCTGCCCGTCACCGGGTGCGGCCTCAGGCGCGCGGCCAGATCGTCCGGCACGTCGCGGGTGAGCGGTGCGAGCAGCGCCCGTGGCGCTGGGTGCTCCGGCGCGCCGAAGACCCGCCAGACCGGCCCTGCTTCCGCGACCCTGCCGGCTTCCAGCACGACGACGTCTGTGCAGATCTCGCGGATCACGCTCATCTCGTGGGTGATGAGGATGATGGTAAGCCCCAGCCGCCGGTTGATGTCCCGCAGGAGCCCCAGGATCGAGAGGGTGGTCTCCGGGTCCAGCGCAGAGGTCGCCTCGTCGCAGAGCAGGATCTCCGGATCGCTCACCAGGGCGCGGGCGATGCCGACCCGCTGCTTCTGGCCGCCGGACAGGCGCGACGGGTAGGTCTCCGCCTTGCCCTCCAGGCCGACGAGGCGCAGCGCCTCCTCCACCCGCCGGGCGATCTCGCGCTTCTCCACGCCCGCCACCGTGTGCGGCAGGGCCACGTTCTACCGCACGGTCTTGGCCGAGAGCAGGTTGAAGTGCTGGAAGATCATGCCGATGCGGCGGCGCAGCGCCACGAGCCCGTCCGTGTCGAGAACGGCGATGGGCTCACCGTCGATGAACAAGCGGCCGGAACTCGGCTCCTCCAGCCGATTGACGGTGCGAAGCAGGGTCGATTTTCCCGCGCCCGAGCGGCCAATGATGCCGAAGACCGCGCCGGACGGGATTTCGAGACTCACGTCGTCGAGGGCCGGAATCTCGCCGCCCGCCGAGCTATAGGTCTTGGAGTTGCGATCGAATCGTACCGTTCCGCTGCCCTGAGGGTCCGCGCTCGCCCAGGTGGCGGGAGTCGCCTGTGGGCCGGCCGCGATCGACGCGACCGGAGGTGCCGCCCCGAGACTGTCCAAAGCCAAGCCGACCATCGTCAATTCTGCCGCGCGAGCAGGTAGAGCTTATCGCTGCCGGCGAAGGATTTGTGAATCTGCCGCTTAACGGCCTCGGATTTTTGGAAGATCTGGACGAATTTTCTGATCATCGGATCGTCCTTGCGCGACTCCTTGGTGACGAAGCTCACCGCGACCGGCTTATCCTCGATGCCGCAATAGATGAGCCCGCTCGTCGGGTCGAAGGTGCCGGCCGCGACGATGAAATGCGGGTAGCCTTGGGCGAGATCGACATCGCCGGTGATCCGCACGAGCTGCGGGCCCTCGACCTCGGTGAACTTCAGCTTCTTGGGGTTCTCGGTGATGTCGTCGATGGTGCCAAGGAGTCCGACGCCGTCCTTGAGCTTGATGAGCCCGGCTTTCTGCAACAGCAGCAGGCCGCGCCCCTGGTTGACCGGATCGTTGGCGATGGCCACCTTCCCGCCTACCGGGATCTGATCGAAGCTCTTATGCTTGAGGGAGAACAGCCCGATATTCTGCAGGATTCCGGCGCCGACGATGTCGAAGTGGTAGCCCTTCTGCTTGGATGCGTTCTCCATGAAAGGCCGGTGCTGGTAGAAATTCACGTCGATATCGCCGGCGTCGAGGGCGACGTTGGGCGTCGTCCAGTCGCTGAACTCGATGACCTTCACATCGATGCCCTAATCCTTGGCCTCCTTGGAGGCGGCCGTGACGGCGTCGCTGTAGGCGCCCGGGACGGTGCCGATCTTCAGGGTCTTGGCCCCGGCCGGCCCATGGGCTGCCATCGCACCTGTGCAGAGCAAGGCGATGGCGAGGGTCTTCAGGAAACGCATCGGTCGTGGGCTCCGGTCTGCCGCCGCGGCGAGGCCGGTGCAGCGTGGTCAGGTCGGAGGGAAGACGGCGGTCTCGGCCACCCGGCACCGGTCAGGTCGCGCGGACGGGGATCACCGAGCCGCGGTAGCGGGTGCGGATGAAGGCGGCGACCTCGGCCGAGGTCAGCAGCGAGGCGAGTCGCAACACGCGAGGGTCCTTGGCTAAGCCCTCCGTCGTGACGAGAACATTCGCATACGGATTGCCATCGGCCCTTTCGAGGGCCAGCGCGTCCCGCGCGGGTTCCAACCCGCCTTCCAGCGCGTAATTGCCGTTGATCACTGCGAGCACGACGTCGTCGAGGGAGCGCGGCAATTGCGGGGGCGCGATCTCGACGAAGCGAAAGCTCCTTGGGTTCTCGACGACGTCGTCCAGGGTGAGGTTGACACCGGGCTCCGCAGAACGCAGCCGGATCAGCCCGTTGGCTTGCAACAGCAATAGGCCGCGGCTCGTATTTGAGACGCTGTTCGAGAGAGAGACGATCCCGCCGGCCGGCACGTCCGCCAGCGATTTGACCCGCCGGCTGTACAAGCCCAGTGGCTCGATATGCACCGCCGCGACCACGGCGAAGCGCATTCCCATCGCGGCCTCTTCCGATCGGAGGAAGGGCACATGCTGGAAGAAGTTCGCGTCGGCGTCCCGGTCCCGCAGCAGGGCATTGGGACGAAGGTCGCCCGAAATCTCGATGATCTTCAGCGGCAGTTCGGGACCAAGCTTCTCGGTCACGAATTCCAGGATTTCCGCATGTGGGACCGAGGACGCCACGACCCGCAGTGGCGTCGACGCGGCTCGAGCCGATCCCATGCTCAAGGCCAGGGCGCCGGACAGGAAGACGCGACGGGTCGATATAGGCACGGCGCTGGCTTTTCAGAGTGATCTCAATGATTAGTGGTCGTCTTTGTACCCAAAATTACTGAGGAGCATCAAGAGTACGGGTTGCCGAACTTTCGGCCAGACGAAGGCGATCGTTCCCGTTGACCGCCATTTGACGGCGACGATTTTCTTCCGCCAGAGGGTGCTCACGCCGCTAAAGGCCAGGTCCGCTCTTGGCACGAACGGTGCGTATCGACGCATGACCAGGATGGGTGCGAAGAAGGTCCGGTTTCGGGCAACGAACTGATGTCTGCTCATGGCGCACAGCTGAACAAGTTGAGCGCAAACTCCTGGTGCCTTCCAGACGTTCAACGCTGCCCTTTCCAAGGTCCGCTTCGCCGCAGCTAGAGAAAACCATACCCGCAACGCCGCCCCGTCGTGTCGGTCGGGAAAGAGAGGGCGGGGTCACAGCACCGGCATCTTGTTGACGTCGCAGGTCCCGGTCCGGCGTCCGGACTGCACCTCCGTCATGGTCATGTTCTTGCCGCCCATCTGCATGGCGATGCGGCCGCGGAATGAGGTCGGCGCCAGCAGGTAGCGCGCGCTCGCGTGGGCCGAGTTCTTGCCCTCGCAAGCGATGTCGAAGGTGAGTTCGCTTCCGTCCTGGCGGACGTTCGAGACGGGACAACGGGCCAGCGGGTTGTTGTCGCTCAGGACCGTGATGCCGTGGTTGTTGCCCTTGGTCTCCGATGTCAGGCAGAGCCGGACCACCTTCTTGCCGGTCATGTCATCCAGATGGGGCAGTTCGAGCTTCAGCCAATGACGGCGTGGGTCAGCTCATCTTCGTCGGCCAGCAGGGTTGGCACATAGCGCTGCGTGCCCCAGTGCTGGCCGACGATCCGGCAGGCGTGACGTTCCGAGAGGCCATACTTCTCCCGGATGCCGGCCACCGCCTGCCGGCGTCGCTCGGGGGCGAACCAAGGTTCCCGAAGCGACGTCCGCCAGCACTGCTTCTCCAGGGATAGATCGGCCACGAGGCGGCGCAACCGAGCATTCTCGCGCTCAAGATCCTTCATCTTCCTGGCCTGATCGACCTGGAGGCCGCCGTACACCTTGCGCCAGGGGTAATAGCTCTGCGCAGAGATCTCTGCCTCCTGAGCGGAGCCAAAGCCAAACTCTTGCCCTGTGCTGTCTGCACCTCGATCTGGCGCAGCTTCAGCACGACCTGCTCCGCGCGCGTCTTCTGTCCTCGCCGCATGTCCGACGCCTTCGGTCCTGGCTGATCCTCTCAATCAGCCCGGTCCAAAACCAGCCGGTCAGGTCAAGTTTGTGCCCATGGCGTCAGCAGGCCGCTCGGATGTCACAGCCCCTTCGAACTCGGCCATGTGTGGGAGGACGTGGAACCCGCCAGACAATCTGTAAGAGCGCGCCTCGAAGTTCGCTCGCCCCTGGTCTGGGGCGAGATCTTGCTGAAGGCTTAATGAACCGCAACGCCATTCCTTGGCTTTACCAAGATGCACAACAGGTGACCGCCATGCTCGCGAACGTTGACGCCCTGCTGCTCGCGAGATGGCAGTTCGGGTTCACGGTGGCCTTCCACATCGTGTTCCCGGCCTTCTCCATCGGCCTCGCCAGCTACCTGGCGGTGCTGGAGGGTCTGTGGCTGGCGACCGACCGGCAGGTGTTCATCGACCTGTTCCGGTACTGGATCAAGATCTTCGCCATCGGCTTCGCCATGGGCGTCGTGTCGGGCCTCGTCATGTCCTACCAATTCGGCACGAACTGGTCGGTCTACGCCGACAAGACGGGTCCCGTGCTCGGCCCGTTGATGGCCTACGAGGTGCTCACGGCCTTCTTCCTGGAGGCGGGCTTCCTGGGGGTGATGCTGTTCGGCATGCGAAAGGTCGGGCCGCGCCTGCACTTCCTCGCCACCCTGATGGTGGCCATCGGCACCTTCTTCTCGGCGTTCTGGATCCTGTCCGTGAACTCCTGGATGCAGACGCCGCAGGGGCACACGGTCAACGCGGCCGGCCAATTCGTGCCGGCCGACTGGTGGGCCATCATCTTCAACCCATCCTTCCCCTTCCGCCTCGTCCACATGGTCCTGGCCGCCTACCTGACCACCGCGCTCGTTGTGGGCGCGGTCGGCGCCTGGCACCTGCTGCGCGACCGCACCAACGAGGGCGCGCGGACGATGTTCTCGATGGCGATGTGGATGATCGCCGTCGTGGCGCCGATTCAGATCCTGGCCGGCGACGCCCACGGCCTGAACACGCTGGAGCACCAGCCGACCAAGGTCATGGCCATGGAGGGCCACTTCCAGAGCCACCCGGACGGCGCGCCGCTGATCCTGTTCGGCCTGCCCGACCAGGAGGCCGCCACGGTCCGCTACGCGATCGAGGTGCCGAAACTGTCCTCGCTGATCCTGAAGCACGGCCTCGACGAGCCCCTGAAGGGACTCGACACCGTGCCGCGGGAGAACTGGCCGCCGGTGCCCGTGGTGTTCTGGTCCTTCCGGGTGATGGTAGGGCTCGGCCTGCTGATGCTCTTGCTGGGCTGCCTCAGCCTGCTCGCCCGCTACAGGGGCGGGCTTTACCAGTGGGCGGGATTGCACCGCTTCGCCCTCGCCATGGGGCCCGCCGGCTTCGTCGCCGTCCTGGCCGGCTGGATCACCACGGAGGTCGGACGCCAGCCCTTCACCGTCTACGGGATCCTGCGCACGGCGGAATCGGCCTCGCCGCTTCACGCACCCGCCGTCGCCTCGTCGCTCATCGCTTTCGTGCTGATCTACTTCGCTGTCTTCGGGATGGGCATCCTCTACATCCTGCACCTGATGGCGAAGTCCCCGACGCGGGGCGAGCACGGGATCGAGCCCGGCGCGCCGATCCGCACCGCTGGCATCACGCCCGCGCCGTCGGTCGATCTCGGCCGCAGCCCGCAACCGGCAGAGTAGGGAGCCCGTCATGCTCGACCACATCGACCTGACGGTCGTCTGGGCGCTCATCATCGCCTTCGCGGTCTTCGCCTACATCGTGATGGACGGCTTCGACCTCGGCATCGGCATCCTGTTCCCGGCCTTCCGGCCGGGGCACGAGCGCGATACCGCGATGAACTCCATCGCGCCGGTCTGGGACGGGAACGAGACGTGGCTGGTGCTCGGCGGCGGCGGCCTGTTCGCGGTCTTCCCGCTGGCCTACGCGGTCATCATGCCGGCCCTCTACGCACCGATCATCGCGATGCTGCTCGGGCTGATCTTCCGCGGCGTCGCCTTCGAGTTCCGCTGGCGCGACCCGCGCCACCGGGCGCTCTGGGACGTCGCCTTCACCGGGGGCTCGGTCGTGGCGGCCCTCGCCCAGGGCATCACGCTCGGTGCCCTGCTGCAGGGCATCAAGGTCGAGGGCCGCGCCTACGCGGGCGGCTGGTGGGACTGGTTCACGCCCTTCAGCCTGCTGGTCGGTCTCGGCACCGTCTGCGGCTACGCCCTGCTCGGTGCCACGTGGCTGGTGATGCGGACGGAGGGGAGCCTGCAGGAGCGGGCACGCACCTTCGCACTCCGGCTCGGTGCGGCCACGGTCGGGGTGATCGCCGCGGTCAGCGCGGCGACGCCCTTCCTGGAGGGCAAGTACTGGGAGCGCTGGTTCTCGATGCCGGGCGTGCTGCTCACCGCCCAGGTGCCGCTCCTCGTCGCGGTAGCGTCGTTCCTGTTCTTCCGCCTGCTGCGCGGCGGGGCGGAGAGAGCACCGTTCCTGCTGGCGCTCGGCCTGTTCCTGCTGTCCTTCGTCGGGCTCGGGATCAGCATCTTCCCCGACGTCGTGCCGGGCCGGATCACGATCTGGGAGGCGGCGGCCCCGCCGTCGAGCCAGATCTTCCTGCTCGTGGGTGCGTCCGTCCTGATCCCGGTCATTCTGGCCTACACGGCCTACGCGTACTGGGTCTTCCGCGGGAAGGTCGACTCGGCGGGGTATCACTGATGGGCCCCGCCTCCGCCTCCCGGCACACCGCTCCCCTGTGGCGCCGCCTCGTGTGGTTCGCCGCCCTGTGGGCCGGCAGCGTCCTCTCGCTCGGGATCGTCGCCGGCATCCTGAGGACTTGGCTGAAGGCCGGTTGACGCCCCGTCCTCTGGCCGCGTCGAGGCGGGCCGCCCTGTGATGGCCGCTCGTCTCAGATGTAGGTCGAGGCGAGGGCCGGCGACCCTTCGAGGGCGTGGGCGAGCACGTCCAGGCCGTGCGCGATCTGCTGCCGGGTCGAGGGACCGCCGAGGCAGAGGCGCGCGGCCTCGGGCGGGGTCCCGGCCACGCAGAAGGGATCGCTGCCGACGACGCCGAGCCCGGCCGCCCGCCCCTGGCTGGCGAAGGCCGAGCGCGTCCAGCCCTCGGGCAGCGTGATCCAGACGTGGAAGCCGTTGGGGTCGGCGGTGTAGGTCCCGGCCGGGAGCCGCGAGGCTACGATGCGCTGGCGCGCGGCCGATTCCTCGCGAACGCACTGCACGACGGCGTCCGCGGTGCCGTCCATGATCCAGCGTGTCGCCAGGGCGGTCGAGATCGGCGAGGCCATCACGGTCGCGGCGCGAAGCGCACCCGCCAGCGGCAGGGCCGACCGGGCGCTCGGGGCGACCAGGAAGGCGAGGCGAAGCCCGGCGCCCAGGCATTTCGCCAGCCCTGCCACGTAGTAGGTGATCTCGGGCGCGAGTTCGGCGAAGCTCGGCGGGGGAGCCGGGCAGATATGTGCGTAGGCGTCGTCCTCGATGATGGCGACGGCGTAGCGCCGCGCCACCGCGATCACGGCCTCCCGCCGCGCCCGGGGCAGGGTCGCGGTGGTTGGGTTCTGCAGCAGCGGGTTCAGGTAGATCGCCTTCGGCGCGATCCGGGTGCAGGCCGCCGCGAAGGCGTCGGGATCGACCCCGTGCCGGTCCATGGGCAGGTCGACGAGGCGCAGCCCGAGATGCGCCGCGAGCGCGCGGATGCCCGGATAGGTGATGTGCTCGGCGCAGATGGTGTCGCCCGGCCGGGCGACCTGGCCCAGCACGCTGGACAGGGCGCTGTGCGCGCCGGGGCAGATCAGCAGCCGTTCCCGCGTCGTCTCGACCCCGCGGCCCGCGAGCCAGCGCAAAGCCGCCTCCTTGTCCGCGTCGGTCCCGCCGAAGCCCTGGTAGCGCAGCAGGTTGGCGAGGTCGCCGGAGAGGTCGGCGAACGCGGCCTGCATGCGCGCCCGCAGGGCCGGCACGTCGGGCTCGGGCGGCAGGTTCATGGTGAAGTCGACCGGCCCGACCCGTGGCGCGCCGGTGGAGCCGCTCGGACGGGTGGAGAGGGCCGGATCGACCACGAAGGTGCCCTGGCCGACGCGCCCCTCGATCAGGCCGCGCTTCTGCGCCTCGACATAGCCGCGGGACACGGTCGTGAAGTTCAGGTCGAGCGCCTCGGCCAGCGCCCGCTGGGTCGGCAGGCGCGTCCCGGGCGTCAACCGCGCCGTGCGGATGTCGTCCGCCAGGGCCTCCGCGATCGCCAGGTAGTGCGGCTTGCCCCACCGCTTCAGGTCCGGCGTCCAACCTACGATCATGCCATCCGGAGGGCTCGCCGACCCTCCAAGCCTCGTCGTCCTCATGCGCTCCGTGCCTGCACCATCGACATACGATCAATGTCGGATTGTATGGCTAGCAAGCGTCGTACCGCGAAGAAAAGTTCCGAAGTCTGTACGATATATCCATACAATACAGACAATCATCGACCCCCGGTCGTGCATCTGACGATTAATATCTGTGCACGATATGCTGTCAAAAAGATCCTCGTTGCAGCGGACCCCCAGCACCGACGATCCAATAATTGATCGCATACATGTATGTATTTCTCTCCGCAGCATTGACCGGCACATTGATCGCCGTGCCTCTGGCACACCGCTTGCCATCCTCGGCGTGAGACCGCCCGCAGCTCCGCCTGTCGCGGTCCCATCCTTCGAGGAGCGAGAGCCATGCCTGCCGTGAACCGCGAACCCCACAAGAAGGGCGACTTCCTGGTCGACTACGAGGAGAAGGTCTTCGAGGACGTGAAGGCGGAGCCGGGGCAGAAGGCTCTCGTCACCTTCCACACCGTCGCTTTCGAGGGCTCGATCGGCCTCGTGAACCTGCTCCAGGCCACCCGCCTGCAGCGCAAGGGCTTCGACACCTCGATCCTGCTCTACGGCCCGGGCATCACGCTCGGCGTCCAGCGCGGCTTCCCGCGGCTCGGCGATGAGGCGTTCCCGGGCCACCTCAACTTCAACAACCAGCTCGAGAAGTTCATGGCCGAGGGCGGCAAGGTCTATGCCTGCCGCTTCTCGACCCAGGCGCTCTACGGGCACGGCGAGGCGGCCTTCATTGAGGGGATCCGCATGATCAACCCCCTCGACGTGCTCGACTGCATCCTCCTGCACAAGCGCGACAACGCGGTGATCATCGACACCTGGACCGTCTGAGCGGGCCCTCGGGTCCGTCGACCGAGAGGTCGCATCCGGCGGCCGCGCGCGACGCGGCCGCCGTCACAGCCGGAGGCTCATTCATGTCAGAGAACCGGATCGTGCGGGCCGCCGCCGTCCAGATCGCGCCGAATCTCGACCGGCCGGACGGCACCCTGGAGCGCGTGCTCAACGCCATCGACGAGGCCGCCGCCAAGGGCGCGCGCTTCATGGTCTTCCCCGAGACCTTCCTGCCCTACTACCCCTACTTCTCCTTCGTGCTACCGCCCGCGCTCCAGGGCGCGGAGCACCTCAAGCTCTACGAGCGGGCCGTGGCGGTGCCCGGCCCGGTGACGCAGGCGGTCGCGGCCGCCGCGCGCCGCCACGGCGCGGTGGTGGTGCTCGGCGTGAACGAGCGCGACCACGGCTCGCTCTACAACACGCAGCTCATCTTCGATGCGGACGGCAGCCTGAAGCTGAAGCGCCGCAAGATCACGCCCACCTACCACGAGCGCATGATCTGGGGTCAGGGCGACGGCGCCGGCCTCGACGTCGTGGAGACGGCCGTCGGGCGCGTGGGGGCGCTCGCCTGCTGGGAGCATTACAACCCGCTCGCCCGCTACGCCCTCATGGCGCGCCACGAGGAGATCCACGCGGCACAGTTCCCGGGCTCGCTCGTCGGCCAGATCTTCGCCGACCAGATGGAGGTGACGATCCGCCACCACGCGCTGGAGGCGGCCTGCTTCGTGGTCAACGCCACCGGCTGGCTGACCGACCAGCAGGTGGCGCAGGTCTGCCCGGACGAGCGCCTGCGCGGGGCCTGCCGCGGCGGCAACTGCACCGCCATCGTCTCGCCCGAGGGCAAGCACCTCGCCGAGCCGCTGAGGGAGGGCGAGGGCATCCTCGTCGCCGACATGGACCTCGCGCTGGTGACCAAGCGCAAGCGGATGATGGATTCCGTCGGCCACTACGCGCGGCCCGAATTGCTCAGCCTCCTCCACGACGACCGTCCGGCCTCGTTCGTGCACCGGCCGACCCGTTCTCAGCCCGAAGCCCAGCCCGAAGCCCAGCCCGTTTCCCGGAGCCTCGACCATGAGCAGCAGCCCGCTGACGAGCCCGCCCTCGCTCCCGCCGGTCGCGGCAGGCCTGGTCGGGATGCCGACGGAGCGCCTGATCAACGCGTTGCAATCCTACGGCGTTAGGCTCGCCGATGCCCGCGCCGGGGCGCCCAGCCGCCGCGGCGGGGCGGGCCCCTCCGACCACAAGGCCATGACCATCGCGGGCCGCACCGTGATGGTGCCGGTCCACACCGAGGCGGCCTTCGACTCGCCCTTCCTGGTGCGCCGCCCGGACGCCGACGGGGTCTCGCTGATCGAGCACGCGGGCACGGTGATCGGCCGCGTTACCTTCCCGGGCCGCCCACGCTTCTACGCGCTCTCGACCCTCGACGGCGTGCCCTACTCGAAGATCGCGGTGCTGCACGGGCGCGACGTGCTCGCGACCACCGTGCTGCAGACCTGCATCCGCTACCAGAGCCGCACCAAGACCTGCCAGTTCTGCTCCATCGGCCAGTCCCTCGCCGCCGGCCGCACGGTCGCCCACAAGACGCCCGCGCAGCTGGCCGAGGTCGCCCGCGCGGCGGTGCTCCTCGACGGCGTCAAGCACATGGTGATGACCACCGGCACGCCGAACGCCACCGACCGGGGCGCCGCCGTGCTCTGCGAGAGCGCCTTCGCGGTGAAGGCGGCGGTCGATCTGCCGATCCAGGCGCAGTGCGAGCCACCCAACGACGACCGTTGGTTCGAGCGGATGAAGGCCTCCGGCATCGATGCGCTGGGCATGCACCTGGAGGCCGTCACCCCGGAGGTCCGCGCCCGCATCATGCCCGGCAAGGCGAGCGTGCCGCTGGAGCGGTACTACGCGGCGTTCGAGGCGGCCGTGCCGGTCTTCGGGCGTGGCCAGGTCTCGACCTACATCCTGGCGGGGCTCGGCGACGCGCCGGAGTCCATCCTGGCGATGGCCGAGCGCCTCGTCGGGATGGGCGTCTATCCCTTCGTGGTGCCCTTCGTGCCGATCTCGGGCACGCCGCTGGAGAGCCACCCGGCGCCTTCGCCCGACTTCATGCACGCCATCCTCGGGCCGCTGGCCGTCATGCTGGCCGGCGCGGCCTTGCGCTCGACCGACATCAAGGCCGGCTGCGCGCGCTGCGGCGCCTGCTCGGCGCTCTCCACCTACGAGCGCGCGGGGGCGGCATGATCATCGAACCCGTCCCGCCGTTCCGGCCGAGCCATTTCCGCGTGAAGTTCGCGGTGGAGTCCTGGGAGCTGCGCGCCTGCGCGGCGCTGCGCCGCCAGGTCTTCTGCACCGAGCAGGGCATCTTCGAAGGTGACGATTGCGACGCGATCGACGCGCACGCCATCCCGATCTGTGCCCTATCGACGCTTGGGGGCGAGGCCGACGCCGTCGTCGGCACGGTGCGCATCCACGAGGTGGCGGAGCGGCCCGGCGAGTGGTGGGGCTCCCGGCTCGCCGTCGCCAGGGCCTTCCGCGGCACGGCCGCGCTCGGGGCCGGGCTGATCCAGGTCGCGGTCTCCTCGGCCCATGCGCGCGGCTGCACGCGCTTCCTCGCCCACGTGCAGGAGCGCAACGTGCCGCTGTTCCAGGCCCTGCACTGGACGAACCTCGACGCGGTGGAACTGCACGGGCACCCGCACCACCGGATGCAGGCGTGCCTCGCCGCCTACCCGCCGATGCACGACCCGGAGCGCGGGCTCGTGACCCTCGCCAAGCCCCTCATCCCAACACTCGCCAAGGCCGCGTGATGACGGCCGCCTTCGACATCCAGGCCCTGGCCCGTCAGATCCGGGACGCGCGGGGCCTGCGCCACAAGCGCGACATCGACGCGGTGGTGGCCCGGCTCGGGCTCGGCAGCCGGCACGCAGCGGTGCCGGTCGGCGACGATTGCGCCGCCATTCCCGACGGCGACGGCCACCTGCTCTTCGCCATCGAGGGCTTCCTCGACAGCTTCGTCGCCGCCGACCCGTACTTCGCGGGCTATTGCGGCATCATGGTCAACCTCAGCGACGTGGCCGCGATGGGCGGTCGCCCGCTCGCCGTCGTCGATGCGCTCTGGAGCCGGGACGCCGCAGCCGCGGACCCGATCCTGGCGGGCCTGGCCGACGCGGCCGCGCTCTACGGCGTCCCGGTCGTCGGCGGGCACACCAACACCCGCGCGGAGGCCGGCAACCTCGCGGTCGCGGTGCTCGGGCGGGCGGGAAAACGCCTCCTGACGAGCTTCGACGCGGCCGTGGGCGACGACCTCGTCGCCGCCATCGACCTGCGCGGACGCTTCCGCGAGCCGCACCCGTACTGGGACGCCTCGACCGGCGCCCCCGGCGAGCGCCTGCGCGGCGATCTCGCGCTGCTGCCGGGCCTTGCCGAGGACGGGCTGGCCGATGCCGCCAAGGACATCAGCATGGCGGGCGTCGTCGGCACGGCCTTGATGCTGCTCGAATGCTCGAATGTCGGAGGCGTCATAGACCTCGACGCGATCCCGCGGCCCGAGCACGTTCCCCTCGCGCGTTGGCTGACGGCTTTTCCGAGCTTCGGCTACCTCCTGAGCGTGCGCCCGGACCGCACGCCGGCCGTCACCGCGCGCTTCGCGGAGCGCGGCATCGCGGCCGTCGGGATCGGCCGCCTCGACGCGAGCCGGGTCGCGCGGGTGCGCGACGGCGCGGGCGCCGAGGCCGTGGCCTGGGACTTCGCGGCCGGCCCCCTCATCGGCTGCGGCCGGGACGGATCGGGGGCAGCGCCATGACGCCCTTGCGCATCGCGATCCTAACCCATTCCACCAACCCGCGCGGCGGCGTCGCCCACTGCCTCGCCCTGGCCGAGGCGCTCTGCACCCTCGGCCACGAGGCGGTGGTCCACGCGCCCGACCCGACCGGCCGCGGCTTCTTCCGGGACGCTGCCTGCCCCACCGAGTCTGTGGGCGCCAAGCCGCCCGGCGGCACGACCGCCGAACTCGTACGGGCCCGCATCAACGACTACCTGCGCCATTTCGCGACGCCGGCGGCCTGCGACTTCGACGTCTTCCACGCTCATGACGGGATCGGCGGCAACGCGCTCGCGACCCTGAAGCACCGGCGCCTGATCCCGGGCTTCGTGCGCACGGTCCATCACGTCGACAGCTTCGCCGACCCGCTGCTCGCGGAGTGGCAGGACCGTTCGATCCGCGAGGCGGCGCGCCTCGTCTGCGTCAGCCGAAGCTGGGCCGACTGGATCAGGGGCGACCTCGGCGCCGAGGCTGTCGTCGTCGGGAACGGGGTGGATCTCTCGGTCTATCGACCCGCGCCGACGCAGGCGGACGCGGCCGTGCGGGCGCGCTGGGCCCTCGGCCCTGGGCCGGTGGTCCTCAGCGTCGGCGGCTTCGAGGAGCGCAAGAACACGCTGCGCATCATCGAGGCCTTCGCCCGCCTGCGCGCGCGCCACCCGGACGCGCAGCTCGTGATCGCGGGCGGCGCCTCGCTCCTCGATCACGCCGCCTACCGCGCCCGCTGCCAGGCGGCCCTGGCGTCCGCGGGGCTGAAGATCGGCCCGGGTTCGGCCGTGATCGAGACGGGCCCCGTCCCGCAGGCCGAGATGCCGGCGCTCTACCGCGCCGCGGACGTTCTCGCCTTCCCGTCCTGGAAGGAGGGCTTCGGCCTCTGCGTGCTGGAGGCGATGGCCTGCGGCACGCCCGTCATCGTGTCCCGGCAGCCGCCCTTCACCGAGTACCTGGCGCCGACCGACGCCCTCTTCGTCGATCCGGCCGATTCCGCGGCCATCGCCGACGCGGTGACCGCGGCCCTGGTCTCGCAGAACCGCGAGCGGCTGCGGATCGCGGGCCTCGCGCGGGCCGCCGCCCATTCCTGGCGCGCCTGCGCGGAGCGCCACCGCGAGACCTACGCGGCCTGCGCCCGCACCCTTCAGGAGCCGATCCATGCCTGAGATGCGCTTCCACGTCCGCTGGCCGGACGGCCGTCGCGAGGCCTGCTACTCGCCCTCCCTGGTCGTGAAGGACTTCCTCACGCCGGGCGAGAGCTACGCCCTCGACGACTTCGTCGAGAAGTCCCGCACGGCCCTCACCATCGCGAGCGAGCGGGTGTGCGAGAAGTACGGCTTCGCCTGCTCGTCCGCCCTGGACCAACTCGCCCGGATCGAGACCGCGGCCGCGCGGCTGCCCCCCGGCGGCCGGGTCACCGTCGAGGCCTTCGAGCCCTGAGCCAGAGCCTTTCCCCGACCGTCACGGAGCCGGCGCCATGACCTCAACGACCCGTCACGTTCCCGTCGTCGTCGTCGGCGGCGGCCAGGCCGGCCTCTCGGTCAGCTACCATCTCAAGCAGCGCGGCATCGAGCACCTCGTCTTCGAGAAGCACACCGCCGCCCACACCTGGGCGACGCAGCGCTGGGACACGTTCTGCCTCGTCACGCCGAACTGGCAGTGCGACCTTCCCGGCCACCGCTACGACGGGCCGGACCCGGACGGGTTCATGAAGAAGGACGAGATCGTCGCCTACCTCGAGGCGTTCGTCGCCAAGGTGAGCCCACCGATCCGCGAGGGCGTCGCGGTCACCCGCGTCGCGCGGCGCGCGGACGGCCTCTTCGCGGTGCAGACCTCGGAGGGCGACTACACCGCGGCCGAGGTCGTCGTGGCGTCCGGCGGCTACCACACGCCGATCGTCCCGCGCATGGCCGAGAAGCTGCCGGGCTCGATCGCCCAGGTCCACTCGAACCAGTACCGCAACCCGGCCCAGCTGCCCGAGGGCGAGGTGCTGGTGGTGGGCTCGGGCCAGTCCGGCGCGCAGATCGCCGAGGACCTGCATCTCGCCGGCCGCAAGGTCCATCTGGCGGTCGGCGACGCGCCCCGCTGCGCCCGCTTCTACCGCGGCCGCGACGTCGTCACATGGCTCGCCGACATGGGCTATTATGAGATGACCGTCGACGACCACCCGCTGCGCGACGGCGTCCGCGACAACACCAACCACTACGTGACCGGCCGCGACGGCGGGCGCGACATCGACCTGCGCCGCTTCGCCAGCGAGGGCATGGCGCTCTACGGCCTGCTGGAGGATTGCCGGGACGGCGCGCTGCAGTTCCGCGACAACCTCAGGCGCTCGCTCGACGGGGCCGACCGGACCTACAACGGCATCAACGCGGCCATCGACAAGCACATCGCCGAGAAGGGCATCGAGGCTCCGGCGCAGGAGCCCTATACCCCGGTCTGGGAGCCGGGCGAGCCGGTCTTCAGCCTGGCCCTCGACGGCTCCGGCATCACCAGCGTCGTCTGGTGCATCGGCTTCACGCCGGACTTCCGCTGGCTCGACGCCTCGGTGTTCAACGGCGCGGGCAACCCCAAGCACAAGCGCGGCGTCACGAGCGAGGCCGGCATCTACTTCATCGGCCTGCCCTGGCTGAACACCTGGGGATCGGGCCGCTTCGGGGCGGTCGGGCGCGACGCCGAGCACGTCGTGCAGGTGATCCAGAAGCGCCTGGGCACCGAGCGGTTCGCCCTGAAATGCGCGGTCTGACCCAGCGACGTACGCCGCTCAATTGCATGGACAATGAGCGGAACCAAGGAAGGATTGCGGGCCGTGTGACGACACGGTGATCCGTCGGCGGCCGTCGCTCCTACGCAGTGCGGGCTACACTTCGAGTTCCACGTCGCCCTCGGGCTCGGCCTGGCAGGCGAGGATGTAGCCATCCTCCCTGTCGCCATCGCTGAGCGCGTCCTGCACCGACATGCGAACTTTGCCGGCTGTCAGCCTCACCATGCAGGTTCCGCAAGTCCCGGAGCGACAGGCGCTGTCGATGCGGACTTTCGTCTCGCCGGCTAGGTCGAGCAGCGACTCGCCTGTCCGGGCCTGGGCCGTCTTGCCGGAGTTCAGGAACTTTACCTTGCCGACAACCGGACCGGTCCTTCGGGTCGGATCGCGACGGTCCGTCCCAAAGGCTTCCGTCCGGATCTGACCAGCCGGGACGCCCAGATCGAGCAGGATCGCCTTGACGGCGTCCATCATGGGCGTCGGTCCGCAGACATGGGCGCGATGGAGCGCGATGTCCGGCACGGCAGCCGTGACGAAGCGGGCATCGATGAAACCGACATGGCCGGTCCAGGCCTCGCCGTCCGGCGCGGACATCGTGACGGAGACGTGAAGCCTGGGATTCCGCTTCCTCAGCGTCTCAATCTCGTCCTTGAAGATGTAGTCGCGCGGGCTCTTGAAGCTGAACAGAAGGTAGATCGTGCCGGGCCACTCCGTCTCGGTCAGGTACCGCACGCTGCTCATCATCGGCGTGATTCCGACGCCGCCACCGACCAGCACGATCGTCGGCCATTCCGTGCCGGAGAAGACAAAGCCGCCGCTCGGCGCCTCGATCTTGATGCGGTCGCCGGGCCGAAGATCGTCGTGCAGCCACCGGGAGACCGCGCCGTGCTCCTCGCGCTTGACGGTGATCTCGACCCGGTCCCGCCACGTCGGCGACGAGGCGATGGTGTACGAGCGGCGGATCGGTATGCCCTGTCGCGTGATCTCCAACGTCAGGTACTGCCCGGCGACATGGCGGAACGGGATCTCGCCTCCGTTCGGATCGACGAAGCGGAACGTCCTGACTTCGTGGGTGACTTGCTCGACGTCCCGCAACGCCAGTTCGCCGAACCACCGCACCTTCCCGGTCTCCTCGTCGTTCCCCGCATAGGGCGTGATCGCGGGACGAAGCAGCGAGGGCTCGGGCACGATCTCGACGGGCTTGCGCCGGATCTCGGGCGACGGGAAGCACTTGCCGAAGGCCAGCAGGAGCCTGGGATCGCCTGAGACTCGGATCTTCCGCCTCGCCAGAGCCCAGACCAGACTCCTCTCCTTGGCGAGGAAGCCGAGCCACGTCTTGGAATCCGCCACCACCCGCAAGTCGGGCTTGTCGAGCAGGCCATCGCGGACGGCGATCTTCCCGTCGCGGACGGTAACGGTCGCTTGGCGGCTCTCCGCCCCCGTGAACGTGAAATGGAAGACCGCGTCGAGGTCGCGCGCCTGCGCCCGCTGGAACACGATGGGCATGAAGGTCAGGAGGCCGGAGATGGTGCGCGGCGTCATGCCGTTGCCGACCGGCTTCACCGTCTTGTGCTTCCACTTGCGCCGGGCGATGTCCTCGGCATCCGTGCCGGCCACGACGTAGACCGGCTCAGGCCGGTCCTGGAGCGGCTTGAGGATCTCCCGCCGGTGCGCGCCCTTGTCCCTCAGGTACGAGCCGATGACGTCCTCGCCCGCCGGGCAGACGGCGATGCAGTAGGCCGACTTGTAGTTCGCGCCGTAGGTCAGACTCTGCCACATCGAGGCGGTCTCGGGCTCGTTGACACGCCTGCGATAGTCGAGCGCATCGCGCGAATCCGCGATCTGCTCCACCCAGTCGGTGAAGCCGCCCATGAAGTCCCGGTAATTGTGGGTGAAGCACGCCTGGAAGTCGAACGCGCCTTCGAGCTTGATCGCGCCGACCGGGCAGGCCGCGACGCAGAGCTTGCACTCGAGGCAAGGATTATAGTCGATGGGCGCGTCTGGAACGTCGATGTCCTGATCGAGCAGGACCGTGCCCAGCAGAATGAAGTTGCCGAACTTTGGGTGAATGACGTTGCGGTGGATGCCCATCCGGCCGAGGCCCGCCGCGACCGCCACGGGCTTGTGGGCCACGATCCAGATCGCGTTCCCGGGGTTCTGGTTCATCTCCATCGGGAAGCCCATGGAGGGATTCACGGCTCGGATGCCACGGTCCTGAAGGCGGGCGACGATGGCGGCGCAGATGGCGTTGGTGTCGTGGCCGGCCCGGTGGAATTCGAGGTTGGCGACGGAGCGCGGCGTTCCGCGAACCGGTGCCTGCGCCATCTTGACGACGATGCTGACGAGGGAGCGCGTCCAGGGATAGTGGCGCAGGATCTCGTCCCGCTGAGGCTCAAGCTCAGCCCGGCCGATCTCGACGAATCCGACATCGTCGGCGCCGCATGTGAGGGCCAGCTGTCTCAGCTCGACCGCACCGATGGGCCTGCGCGCAGCGGCCGGTCCGTCCGCCAGTCCCGCCGCGCGCAGCCGCCTCACCGTAGGATGATCTTCGAGCTTCATGAAGCACGGGTCCTCAGCTTGGGGATTGTGGCGGCCGGGATGTCTCGGGTCTGCGAAACGGGCCTCCCCGCGCCGCTGTCCTCGCTGGAATAAGAGTTGATATAAACCTATAATGACCCGCGCGGCGGTGCGCAACCGCCCGGGTGCCTCACGATCTAGGGACGCAGTCCGATGCGTGGCAGACTGGAGCGAAAGCGCTCACCGCCCTCGATAGACCGGCTCCCGTCCCTCGGCCTCGGCCTTGCGACCTTCGAGGAAATCCTCCGTCCCGTAGAGGGCTCGATACTGCTCCGCGAGGTTGTGGAACGCCTGCGCTTCCGACTGGCCGACCGCGATGCGGGCGGAATCCAAGGTCGCCCTGATGCCCAGCGGTCCGCAGCGTGCGATCTTGGCCGCGATCGATAAGCCGAGTTCCAGGGCGGCGCGCGGATCCGGAGCGATCTCCTGCACCAGTCCCATGCGGCGCGCCTCCTCGGCTCCCCAATGATCGCCGGTCAGCATGTATCGCATCGCGTTGCCCCAACCGGCCTCGCGCGGAAACCGCACCGTGGAGCCTCCTCCCGGGAAGCGCCCGTGCGTGTTCTCGTCCTGGGCGAAGCGAGTCTCGGCGGCGGCGATGCGGATGTCTGCGACGAGGAAAAGTTCGTGGCCCATGTTCCAGGGTTTGGACTCGATCAGCACCAGAAGGTGATGACGGCGGCCAGCGCGAGAGCCGAGGCGTAGTTGCGGGCGAGCTTGTCGTAGCGGGTCGCGACGCGGCGGAAGTCCTTGAGGCGGCAGAAGGTGGCCTCGATCCGCCAGCGTTCGCGGTAGCGGCGCCTGTCATGATGGATCTTGCGCTTGCGGCCGCGCTTGCCTGGGATGACCGGGGTGATGCCCTGACCGCGCAGGTCGGCGCGCAGCCAGTCGGCGTCGTAGCCTTTGTCGGCGGCCAAGCGTCGGATACGCCCCGGCGCTTCGGCGAGCACCGCCGGGGCGGTCGTCACGTCGCTGGCATTTCCCGGCGTCAGCAGGAGGACGCCGGGGCGCCCGAGCACGTCGGTGAGGGCGTGGATCTTGGTCGTCTGGCCGCCGCGCGACGGGCCGATGCCCTGCGCGCGAGCCCCCCTTTGCCGCCGTGGGCCGAGCGGTGGGCCCGGACGTAGCTGCTGTCGATGGCCGCAGCGTCACCCGCCCATCCGGCCTTAGCCAGGGCAGAGAGCATCGCGCGCCAGAAGCCACGACGGGACCAGCGATTGAAGCGGTTGTAGACGGTTGTGCGCTTGCCATACGCGGCCGGGCAGTCGCGCCAGCGGCAGCCCGAGGTGAGCACGTGCAGGATGCCCGAGATGACCTGCCGGTCGTCCTTGCGCTCGGGCCCAGGTTGGTCCTTCGGCATGAACGGCTCGATCACTGCCCACTGGTCGTCCGAGAGCCAGAACAGATCCGCCATCGCCGCCTCCGTGCTGCAAACGGCGGCGGTGAATCACAAAACCAAAACCCTCGCAACGCCTTGGTCCGGTTCACACCCCAGGTATCACCATGCACCACCGCAACGATCGGCTTGCGCAAAAGGGCGCGCCGTCCCAGCGGATCGATCCCGTCCGCAGCGGGGGCGCGCGCCTTGGCCGTTTTAAGGAACGCCGCGAAGGCATCGACGTCGATGCCGCGTGAGAAGTTCGCTCCGTGCCCGAACAGAACCGCCGCTCGAAGGTCGTCGTCGGCATCGTAGGCGGCATAGGCTCGCGCCAGGGCACCGAACGCCTCGGGATCGACCCGATTATAAATCTGGGGCCTGTTGAGACCGATCAGGCAGATCGAGCCGCGCCGCTCGACGGTGACCTTGCGATCGCTCGGCGGTGGGCTCGGGCCTCCGATGCGGCCTGCCGTGGCGTGCGAACCCTCGGCTGAGCTGCGCGGGATGAGCATGCCCGAGGTCCCACCGACCAGGGAAGACACGACGACCGCGCGTCGCGACGGTCGGGATAGCGGCACGGACATGGCATCACCCTGAGCGTCGAGGACGTCTCGCCGTATCCGGCCTCAACGGCTCCGCCCGCTCAAGATCCGGACCTGGAATTTCGCTGAGCCGTCAACCGGAGGGCGTGAAAGTCCCCCACCTATAAATGACGGGCATAATTTTCATAGTGCCGCTCCCGAACTCAGCGGGCGATGGAGAACAGGCTATGGATGCGAGATGGGGTAATCGGTCTCACCAGCTTGGCCCTCGCGGTCTGCTCGCGAGCGGGGAAGGCCGTGTATGCCAGGGCCGCGCCTCGTTCAGGCCGCTGCAGGCACAATCGCCCAGCTGGGCTCGTCGGAGGGGCGCCGACGCTGCTGCTCCCTTGCCACCTCTTCGGCTTCAAGGCGAGCTTTGTCCTAATCGCGCCGTCGCGCATCCCGATCCGCAACACCCTGATCCTTGTAGACCAGATCCGTCGTGACCAAGCAGCCGGACAGGGGGATCACGCCGCCATCGTCGATTCGATCATGCGACGACGTCGCACGGTCAGCCTGACGGCTGCGGGGATGGTGCTGGCCTTCGTCGCACTCACACAAGCGGTACCGCACGCGGTACCGGATGCGCCCCGCGCGCGGCCGTTCGATGATGGGATCCGGAGGAAACAGGATGCACGCGATCGGCGACGGCCACACGCATCACCAGGGTCATGAGCACGGAGAAGATGGCGCGCACGTCCCCGCGCACGGGCAGGACGCCGCGTCCGAGCGCTGGAAGCACGACGGAGTGCGGGTGATTCCGGGCGACCGGCTCGACCCGAACACCGCCCAGACACCCGGCATGTTCCGGCAGGCGGCAGTCAATGCCGCCCGGATCGGCGCGCAGAAGATCTGGGCCGGCACCGTGGCGATCGAGCCCGACGCCAAGACCGGGGTGCACCACCACGGCGCGCTGGAAAGCGTGATCTACGTCGTCTCGGGCCGCGCCCGCATGCGCTGGGGCGAACGGCTCGAATACGTGGCCGAGGCGGGGCCCGGCGACTTCATCTTCGTCCCCCCTTACGTGCCGCACCAGGAGATCAACGCCTCCACCGACGAGCCCCTGCACTGCGTGCTGGTGCGCTCCGATAACGAGGCGGTCGTCGTCAACCTGCCCGACGTTGCGGCGGCCGAGGTGCCTGAGACCGTCTACTGGGTCGATCCGATCCACAAGCATCCGTGAGAGACCGGAGCGCTCAGGTGTGAAGCGGAACCTCCCTATGCACAGCGGCGCCGTTATGCAGCCGGTGAGAGCCAGGCATCGTACCGAGACCCGGGGGCGCGGCCATAACGGGACAGGCGCGTTCCGGGCCTGCGCCCTCAGGCCGCTCTGGCGGACAGGCTGGGCGCCACTCGCCCACCCGGGCTCCGCTCCGCGACCCTCGTGTCGGCGATTGACCGCGCCGACCGATCGTGCGCGGACTTCAGCAACGTGCCGATATCCTTGCACACCGACAGAACGATGGCCGTGGAGTTCGGCCCTTCGGCCTGCTCAAGGTTGATGCGGCGGAGCGTCGTCGCAACGATCGCTTCAACGCGCCGGAACAGCGCATCCGCCACGGATGGATCCGATTGGGCCAGAACCTGTGCGACGGACCGATACATCTCGCCGACAAGGAACGCCCTCAGGCGATCTGCCGCCGCCTGATCTTCAAGATCGAGTTCTTGCATGGGTCCCCCTTGCGCCGAGGCATCGGCTGGGCATCGAATCGTGCCCTCAAGTCCGATAGTCCGGGCAAGGTCCGCATTCCGCGCTTGTGCGAGGCTGTCCATCGCCCTGCCTCGATTGTCTCCCTGTCTCTGACGTTCGCGGCATCCTGCATGGCGTCGGAGCGACGGTCGGACCGCGAGGCGAATCGGCCGCAAGCGTCCGCTCAATCCGCCTCGACATCGCAATCCTGCGTACGACCAAGTCGGACCTTCCGCTGGTCTGTGGCGGCCTGCTTGAGAGCCGCCGTCATACGCTCGATCGCCTCGATCGTTTCATGGTCAGGCGTATCAACGCCAAGTTCCTTCATTGACTGCAGCTGCATCAACGTCGCCACCAGACTCTCTGTTTCCGCGGGATCGATGCCAGCTTCTCTCTTCAGATCGAGAGATTTGGCGAGTTCTTCTATCGATCGGGCGAGATTGCCGATTTTTTCTTTGATGCTGACGCCTGTAATTGTTCCGTCATCTGCCATAATGGCGAACACCTATGATCTTTCCGCAGGCGGTCCCCTTCTTGGAACCTTGCAGGCGCGAGGCAGGATACGGCGAGTCGAGATAGTCTGATAGGAGCGATCTCGTCGGATTGCCTACAAAAGTCTGTGCCCCACCGCGAAGTTTCCATCCTGCGCAGAATGCGTAGGTGCGAGAGCCGTATCCGCAGGGCGCTGCGTCGATGAGGCACCGCTCGACCCGAGCCGTGCTTCGCGGCCGATGGAATTGGCTGTGCGGAGATACGCCGCCTCGACGCGTTCAGGGAGCAGGGTGCGTCTGAAGTGGCTGCCCACCACGCAGGGCGGCTTGGTCGATCTCCGCTCCGGCATCCTCTACCGGCGCGGCCTCGCGGAGGGGGAGAGCTCGAAGCGGCGCACGCCGGTCCCGCTCTCGAAGCGGCTGCGCGCGCACATGCGGCGGTGGCGGCCGCAGAGCGTCGCGCACGTCGTCGAGTTCGAGGGGCGGCCGATCGACCGGCTCAGGCGCGCCTGGACGACGGCTCGGAAGGCAGCCGGGCTCGGCGAGGAGGTGACCCCGCACATCCTCCGGCACACCTTCGCGACGTGGGTCGTCATGGACGGCGTGCCGTTCAGCAAGGTCGCGATGGCGCTCGGGACCACGGAGAAGGTCGTGGAGCAGGTCTCCGGCCACCATCGCCCCGAGCATCTGTTGAGCGTGGTCGAGAGCGTATCGCGGCGGCGGTAGCTTGCGTCCGGGCCAGCTGTTTGCCGGCACCTTCATGGGCCATGGAGGCTGCCGGTAGGGTATCAGGGATTGAGCAGGCAAGCACAGAAGAGGCCGGGATTGGTCGTATGCAAACTTGCTCGAAGAGAAAGGCTTCTTGGATATTTAGGGCTGCATACGAGCTGACGCGGCAAATTTTCCGAGCATCCGCGCGTCATGGCGTTTCCAATCATTAGTGGAAATTTAGCTATTTGCAGCCAGACCATCTGGCAGCTTGGCCGAAGTGATCTCGGTTGTGGCATCGGACTGCGTCGACAATGGCCGCACCTTCACGCAACCATTCCGCTATCGACGGTCAGGGTGTTGTTGCGGATGTCATCGGGACCGCTGTGCCCGAACCATCGCCCACAGCGGCCTTGCTGCCTTACCTGAATGCGATGCGCCACGGCCTGCTGCTCATCAACGAGCGCGGGAACATCATCCTCGCTTGCGGTCAAGCCCTGCAGCTTCTCGGTGGTCGGGACGCGGCGATGCCCGAGAGAGCCTCGCTTCGGCACCTCCTACGCCTCGTGCGCAGCCAGTCACGCGGGACATGGGAGCAGGTGCGGGCGCAACTGGTGCGTCTCCTCGCCCAGCACGCTGACGGCACCATCGAGGTGACGCTCCAGGGACAGCGGCTTGAGGTGCACCTGCAACCAGTGGAGGGTGGCCGTTGGGCTGTCGCGTTTGAGGATGTGACGGCGCGGCGCGCGGCCGAGGCCCAGGCCGACGAGATGGCTCGGCACGATCCTCTGACAGGCCTCCCCAATCGCCTCCTCCTGCGCGAGCGCCTCAGGGATGCGCTGGGGCGTCTGCGTCGGACGGGTGAGGCGTGCGCCGTCCTGCTAATCGACCTTGATCGGTTCAAGCCTGTCAACGACACGCTGGGCCACCCGATGGGCGACGCCCTACTGCGGAAGGTGGCAGACCGCCTGCGCTCGACTGTGCGGCCGACCGACACTGTGGCGCGGATCGGCGGCGACGAGTTCGTCATCCTGCAGACGGGCGTGCGCGAGGCGTCCGACACCCAGGCGCTCGCCCGTCGCCTCGTGGACCTGATCGGCCGGACCTACATGGTCGACGGGCATCTGCTCACCATCGGAGCTAGCGTCGGCGTGGCGATGGCGCCGGGCGACGGCACGGAGGCCGACGCGCTTCTGAAGAACGCTGATCTGGCCCTCTACCGGGCCAAGCTGGACGGACGAGCCACCTATCGCTTCTTCGAGCCGGAGATGGATGCGCGCATGCAGGCGCGCCGCCGGCTCGAACTCGACATGCGCCAGGCGCTGGCGCGGCGCGAGTTCCATCTGCACTATCAGCCGCAGCTCCAGTTGGAAGGCAATCGCCTGGTGGGCTGCGAGGCGCTGATCCGTTGGCAGCACCCGGTGCGCGGCACGGTCTCGCCCCTCGACTTTATCCCGCTGGCCGAAGAGATCGGCCTCATCGTGCCGATCGGCGAGTGGGTCATGCGACAGGCCTGCCGCGACGCGGCGACCTGGCCCGCGCCGCTCTCCGTGGCGGTCAACGTCTCCCCGGCTCAGTTCAAGAGCGAGCGTCTGGTCGAGATGGTCATGTCGGCGCTGGCCGCCTCGGGGCTGCCCGCCACCCGCCTGGAGGTGGAAATCACCGAGGGCGTGCTCCTACACGAGAGCGAGAAGACCCTGCAGACGCTGCACCGTCTGCGCGAGCTCGGCGTGCGCGTGTCCATGGACGATTTCGGAACGGGCTACTCGTCGTTGAGCTACCTGCGCAGCTTCCCCTTCGACAAAATCAAGATCGACCGCTCCTTCGTGAGCGATCTTTCAGGCAAGCGCGACGGCGAGGCTATCATCCGGGCGATCGCCGGGCTCGGCAAGAGCCTCGGCATGACGACCGTCGCGGAGGGGGTCGAGACCATCGACCAGATGGAGCGCATCCGGGCCGAAGGCTGCACCGACGTGCAGGGCTACCTCATTAGCCGGCCGATCCCGGCTGCCGAGGTTCTGGACTTCATCACTGCCGTGCGCTGAACCGACAGACTCAACCGCCCGCCTGGCTGGAGAAATTCCCTCGTGAGTGAACTGTACCGCCTCGTCTACGCCAGTAAGAACCTCCTGCAGGGCTCGGAGGCCGAGATCGCTGAGGCAGTCTCGCAGATCCTAGCGGCCTCACAGCGCAACAACGCCGCCGTGGCGGTCACGGGTGCCTTGATGTTCAACGCGGGTGCCTTCGCGCAGGTGCTGGAAGGGCCGCGAGAGGGCGTCGAGACCACCTTCGAGCGCATCCAGTGCGACCCGCGCCACGGCGATGTCACGGTCCTGCAATGCGGCTCGGTCGAGGAGCGCACCTTCGTCAACTGGTCGATGGCCTTCGTCGGGCAGTCCGAGCAGGGACGCGCTAGCTGGGAAGGCCTCGCGGCGCAGAGTGGGTTCGATCTGACGCGCCTCGACGGCGACGCCGTCTTCGCCATGCTGCACGGATTAGTCCTGGAGGAGGAGGGCCTGCCGGCCGCCCCGATATCCGCTCCGGCCACCGCGGCGGTCCCGGTCCGGCAGGCCGCCAAGCCCAGCTCGGGAATGGACGTGGAGCGGGTCCGGGCTGAGCTGCCGCAGCTTGGGCGGGAGCCGCATGCCGCGCCCGATGCGGACTTGGTTTCGACCGCTGAGCCAGCGGTTATGCGTCGGGCGGCAAAGGACGAGCCTCCGCAGGCAGCCAAGACCGATGTCACCCTCGCCGTCCTTCGGGCCTCTCTCGCACAGGAACGGCAGCTCACGACCGACCTGCGCAACGACCTCGACGAGGTGCGGGTCGTGCTCGCCCTTCAGCAGGAGCAGTTGGAAAAGCTCCGCGGGGAACGAGATCTTTGGGCCAACCGCGCGCAACTGCTGGCAAACGCTATGAGCCAGGAGGCGCGAACTGTTAAGGATGCCTCCCCGCGCGACGCAGCCGAAACGCCTGGAACGGACCGGTATGATCGTTCGGTGGCGCTTCGAGCCATCGCTTGAAGCCTGATCGTGTGCTGGCAGGGTCGGCTGCAGGGATGTTCCAGCTTCCACTCCCCTTGGGAGCAACGCGTCCGATCAAGCTGGCGCCAACACTCCCCGCTGACCACGCAGGGTAGCCAATCCGATCGCTGGAACGGCTCAAGAACGTTGCTCCGGTTATTCTCCGGAAACCAGGGGCAGGGACGGGCACGGAAGGGCAAGAAACGGTCGATCCCGTAGAGGAATGCAGAGGAGGGCGGGAGAGGACCATTCCTTTACACGGAGAGGGCCGGCGGTTCGAGCCCGTCACCGCCCACCAATAGCATCAGATACTTACAGGCGGCACAGCCGTTTTTAGAGACGCCGCTCTCCGTTTACTCTCCGAAAAGCTTCGATTTTGCGGTGCGCCATGGCCGATCAGAAGACCATGGGCGACTTCCGCAAGGCCGCCGAGATCACCGACGACGACACTCCCGCGTGCAGTCATCGACCACGACGAGGACGCGGAAGCGACGTCCATCGTCGAGCATGTCGGAGACCTTTACACGCGCGGGCCGTTCTATCTGGTCAGCCCGAGCTTCTCGTGTGCCTCGGCGGGTGTCATCTCCCGAATGGCTTCATTGGAAAAGCCAAGGTCCCGCAGCTCCGTTCGTTGACGGTTCGTGATCATCAACGACACGGCAGGAGACGTTGCAGGCATGGTAGCAGTCTCGTTTGGCTTGGTGTCCTCGGCGCGGCCGACACGGTTGAGGAACGCTTCCTCTGCCGCAGCCTGATTGAGGAGCATCCGCAGATACTCGTCCGTTTCTGCCATCGGCGGCCCTCCTTACCCTCTACCGGCCTCAGGGATGCGCCGAATCAGCCACGCGAAGGCGGTGCAGCCGGCTCTCCGACGATAAGTCAGGCTATGGCCGTCAGGGCTGTTCCGTAAGAGCTGAGCTTCGCCTACCGCCGCCCCGAGTGGAAGCGGTGACGCCAGCCTTCATCCAGCCTGCGCTCCGCCGCGGTCTCCTCCGGAACGGGTTCCAGACGCAGGAGGATCATCGCGAAGCCGTTCTGCTGGAGGTACACCTGTTCGTAGAGGGACGGCGCGCGGAGGTCGCGCTTTACATCGATCCAGACATCGGGAATGCACGCGGCGATGTCGCTCGCCACGTTCGGCCGAAGCGGAGTGCTTTGATAGAGCGAGCCTGTCGGGACCGAGCTGCCGACCCCGCAGATGATGTCCGGGAACGAGAGGCTGCGGTAGCACCGCTGCACCCGGCCTTTGCCGGCCACGACGATGGCGATCCGCTCAGGGTGGTACTGCACGTAGGCCCGAGCCGCCACCTCCTTGCCGACCGCGAAGTCGCGCGCGAGCACAAGAACGTGCTGCAGATCAGGCTCGCGAAAGGCCGCCATGGCTCCCCGCAACAGGTGCGGGGGCATCAGCAAGAGGGTAGCGAAGCGGTTGGCCTCGACCTCCTTGCGCTGCCGCTGGTCACCCTCCTTGGCCGTGAGCCGGAGCAGGTCCGAGCTCTTGCACAGGAACCGGCCGGGCTTATCCGGAATGTGGTGCGCCATCAGGAAATGGCCGAGTTCGTGCGCGATGGTGAAGCGGCGACGCGGTTCGCCCCCGCGCTTGGCGAGGATGGTGCCTTCGGATCGCTTCGCGTCGGTAACGAGGCCACCCTCGAACTCGTCAGCGTCGAGGTCCTCGATCCGGAGGATGCCGAGGCGCGCGCACAGCTCTTGGATCGGCACGGGCACCGGGAGGTTCGGCTCGGCCTGTAGGATGCGTTTGACGAGCGCCTCCGGCGAGCTTGCGCCCGCGAGGTCTATCCTGCTGACCGGCATCCGCGCAGCCCCTTCCCGTCCCCGGACTGATCCATCAGGCTGCCACGCCCCGCGACGACATCTCCTTACGGTTTGTCCCGTCGCGGCGAGCACGCGCCTAACGCTTCTTGCCCAACTCGGCGGCGATATCCTTCGTCATTCGGCCGACCTTCCGATGCGCTGCCGTAAGCTGGTCCTGCGTGACACCCCATCGCTTCATCCAAAATTCGACAGCCTTGCGTTCCGACAGATCGAGTCGGTCCTTATCGATGAAGCCACGCTTGTCTTTGAGGCCGGCCATGGGAGATCCTGGTGGCTTGATGATTTGCGGTTCGGGAAGGACCTAGCGGCCCGCCTGAAGATGACGATGGCGAAAGGGCGCGGGGAACGGCAGCGGTATCGCAAACCATCCAGCACGGCGGTTTCGGCCGCGTGTGGCCGAGGCCGCAAACGCTTGGCCGAGCGACCTATCCTACGGAAATGAGCCAGTCGCCCTTATCGATTCGAGTGAGGCAATCGTCCGCTGGGGTACGGCGGGGTACGTTGCAAGTCGATGAAAAATGTGGGGTAAACTGAGGGCTGCTGGTATGGCTTGGCCGAAAAAGCAGCGAACTGTAAGGCACTTAGGTTGAATAGCTGGCGGAGGGAGCGGGATTCGAACCCGCGATACCGTTGCCGGTATACACACTTTCCAGGCGTGCGCCTTCAACCACTCGGCCACCCCTCCAGACCTCGCCTGTGCTCCGGGACGACGCCGTTGGCGTTCGCGCCTGGGCCGGTTGGACAAGGTGGCGGTGCTGTACCGTCCGCGCCCGCTCCTGGCAAGGCGTTTGGCGGCCACGCATCTGGCTCGGATGCGGATGTCAGGCTGGACCCTGCTGTCGGCCGACCACATTCGCCGTGACGGCACAGTCCGTTGTCCGCGCTCCAGCGTAAGCGAAGCCTGCCGGGAACGGCTGCCCGGACTGACCGTTGGTATCAGAAGCTGTGCCGTCGCAGCCGGCGGGGCTGCGGCACTCCGCGAAAGGATTGTCTCATGAGCCTGATCGGACGCATCGTCACCAAACTGCTCGGCAACGAGGATCGCGTCGTCGCGCGCGATACGCGCAACGCCGATTCGAGCACGCCTATCGGGCGCCTCGTCACGAAGATCCTGCGACGCTAAGGGCTGGCCCGGCCGAACCAAATTCGGGTTTGGCCGGGACAAGCGCGCCCGAGCGACAACCGGTTGCGGTTCCCGCCCGGGCCGCGTTCGTTCCTGCGTCGGCCGCCCGGCCCGCGGGGTGCTAGAGACCGAACAGGCTCATCAGACCCGCCACGATCGCGTAGACGAAGCCCGCGTTGAGTGCGACGCCGATCGTTCCGATGACGAGGCCCGCGATCACGACCACGCCGTCGCGCTCGACCAGCCCCAGCCCGACGAGACAGACCGCGAGACCGAGCGGGATCTGGCCGATGATCGGTGCAGCGACGATCAGCGCCATGGCGAGCGTCAGCAGCGCGAGGCCCATGCCGCGCATGCCCAGGGCACTCTCGAACACACGCATCCGGGGGCGCGACCAGCGCTCCAGGCGCTGCAGAATCGGCACGGCGCGGCGCACCGCGCGCTCGACATCCTGTCGCGCGATCGAGCGGCCGAGCAGGCGGCGCGGCAGCCAAGGTGCCGACATCCCGGCCGCGATCTGGACGGCGACGAGCAGGAGCAGCAGGCCGCAGACCAAGGGGATCGGCGGCGGCATGGGCAGGCAGTTCGGCAGGCCGAGCAGCACGACCAGCAAGGCAAAGGCCCGATCGCGCAGGACCGCGACGATGTCGCCGACGGTCAGCCGCTCACCGTCCTGGCTGGCCAGCACGGTGAGGACTTCGGACGTTCGTGCACCGGAATACAAGGCTCGGCCGTTGTTTGCTGTCCCGGCGCGGCTCTAACGGACTTCGCCGATCACGCCAAGCGCGCGATGCCCGCGGCGGGTGGCGTGCACCGCACGGAGCCAGCCTTCGCGCTCGGCCGGCAGCATCGGCGGCAAGCATAACCTTAGGTATTAAAATCGACGATTTCTTACTTGAGATTTGCAAGTCTCGATCGTCGTACCCAAGGTCTATAATCTTCGGTTGTGGAATTAACCTCTGGTTATTTCGAGCGCATTTGTGTAGGATTCTTACCACATTCCAGGTTTGCGCGAGGCGCGATTAACCGGGGAGATCGCTCGTTGAGCGTTCGTTCGGTCGTACCCCTTCGACGAGCCCGCGGCCCCGGAGGCTGGGTCGCGCTCCTGGGCGGGATGCTGGCCCCTGGACCCACCGCTGCGGCGGAGGGATGGGAGACGGTCCTATTCGGGAGCCTGGATGCGGGCGCCGCGACCTTCCTGAGCGCCGGGGGTAAGGTTGCGCCGGGCGGCGCCGGGCGGGACGGGTTCATCCTGCTGGCGAGCGTGGGTGCGGGGCACCGGCGCGAGCGCGGCGTGTGCGCCTGCGCACGCCTGCCGGTGGTCGCGAGCCTCACACGCACCACCGCGCTCGGCGCCGCCGTCGTGGGCTACCAGTGGTCCCACGACTGGGGTGTGGTCGCCCTCCTCGCCGGGCCGGAGGGATCGGCCGAGATGCTGAGCGGGTCCGCCGGGGACCTGGCGCTGCCCGCGCGCTGGGGCCTGCGCCTGCACGGTGAGGTTTGGGCGCGGCCGACCGCCGAGACCTTGCTGCAGGCCACCGCGATCCTCGGCTCGTCACGGGCGGATGCCTGGGGCCGGCTTGCCTGGGGCTACCGCCTCTGGGGCGCCTACTTGGGGCCGGAGGCGAGCCTCTTCGTGGACCGGACGGCGTACCGGAAGTGGAACCTCGGCCTGCACGCGACGGACCTCGCGCTGGGTGTGTTCAGTCTCCGGGCTTCCGTCGGCGTGCAGCTCGAGACGGGCCGCCGGCCCGGGCCCTATCTGACGCTCGCCGCCTGGAGGCCGCTGTAGCGGAGATACGCCCCGTCGGGGACGTCCCGTGCGGGATCGGCCGGAGGGCGGCCCCAGCCCTCGGTGCGCAGCGTCGAGTGACAGCCATCGGCGCCGATGTTCTGGCCGGTGATCCACGCGGCCTCGTCCGAGATCCGAGGGGCCGCGAGGCGCCCGACATCGGTGGGCTCGCCCAGTCGCTGGAGGGCGTGCGTACCGGCGCTGCCCTGCGCCAAGCTCGCGTTGTCGGTGATACCGGCGGCGAGCGGAGTGCGGGTGAGGGACGTGCGCCACCGCGTCGCTCGCGCGAAGAAGTCCGGGTCGGTGACATCCTCCGCGCTCACCGTGGTCTCGCCGGGTTCGGCGGCTGCCGCGTCGAGCGGGCCCGCGTTGCGGGCGGCGAGGTGGGGCGCGTAGCCGCGCCCGCGCAGCGCCTGGGCCGTGGCGTGCTCGATCCCTCCGGTGCCGCCGTAGATCAGAACGCGCCGCATCGATTTCCCACTGATTTCCCTTGCCTCGGCCGTGGAGCGGCTCAAGGTATGGCGGGCCGCTTCGGCGGCGAGGCCGCACCGATCCACCATACTCCCGCTCAAGGCGTTGCAGCCGTCGGTGGGCCCGTGACATCGAGACCATGAAGCTGACACCATGAAGTTCGCCTTCGCGGGCATTGATTTCCTCGGCGGCGTGTTCGAGGCGCTGGTCGCCGCCGGCTGGACTCCGATCAAGCTGTTCAGCCGACCCTGCGACGGGATCTACGACCACAACGAGGTCGTTCTGGCGCGCGCCCGCGAGACCCGCGTGCCAGTCCAGCTCTCGCGCCTGCGGGTGCAGGATCTCGAGGCCCTGCGGGCGGCGCACGGGCGGGACTGGGCGCTCGTCGTGGCGGGCTATCCCTGGCTGATCACGGGTTGGCGCCCCTATGCGGCCTACGGCCTGAATTTCCACCCCTCGCCCCTGCCGACAGGGCGCGGTCCGTATCCCTTGTTCCGGGCGGTGGAGCAGGGCTACGAGACCTGGGGCGTCACCGCCCACGTGCTCGCCGAGGAGGGGTTCGACACCGGCGACATCCTGGCCCAGGACCTGTTCCGCTTGGGGCCGCAGGAGAACCACGAGAGCCTGCTGGCCAAGTGCCAGATGGCCGCCAGCCGCCTCTCCGCCGGCCCGATCGCCCGGGAGCTGCCCCAGCGCTGGCGCCGGCCCGAGCCGCAGGGCGATGGCTCCTACTGGCCGCGGGCGAGCGACGCCGACCGCACGCTGGATTTCCGGGCCGGGGTCGATGCGGTGCTCAGGCGCGTCCGGGCGTTCGGGGCGATCGAGACAATCGCGCGGATTGACGAGGCCCGCATCTTCGTGGCCGAAGCCTCCGGCTGGCATGAGGCGCACGGCCACGCGCCCGGCACCGTGGTGCACCGCTATCGCCGCCACCTCGTGATCGCGGCCCGCGACGGCTTCGTCCAGCTCACGCGCTGGTCGCCGGTGGGCCTCGCCGAGGCGGCGCGGATCGGGCGGTGAGGGCCTGAGCCGATGCCTCGGATGCGCCGCAAGGGCGACCTTCCGGAGAAGATCTGCGCGCAGTGCGGCCGACCCTTCGCGTGGCGCAAGAAGTGGGAGCGCGTCTGGGATGAGGTGCGCTACTGCTCCGACCGCTGCCGCGCGGAGGCGCGGCGCGGGCGCGGCGTCGCGCCGGCCGATGCCGAAGGTCCCGATCCTGCACCCGGATGAGGACCGGCGCCCCGTTCGGCCGCATCCGGCCTAATCCGGAATTTCCAACATCGGGCTTCAATTTACGGTTGCAAATCTGCGGCGATCGGGGCCTCATCGGCCCCTGATCGGGGGGCAGGGCGATGTCCGACGAACTGTGGCACCGGGCGACGGAGTCCATCCGGGAGAGCCGGCGCCTGATGCGAGAGGCGGAGGACATCCGCCGAAATGGGGCGAACTTGCGCCACGATCTCGCCGACACGCTGGACGAGATGCGCACGTTCGGCGCGCAGGCGACCGCGTATCTCCACCGCGATGCGGCGCGGCCGGGCGCAGCGCCGGCCCGGCGCCTCTGAGCCGGATCTCCTAAAGCCCTGCCAGCGCCGCCGGCGTGTCGATGTCGAGGCCGTTGCCGGCATCGCCCGGGATCTCCACCACGTCCGTCCGGCCGGCCAGCATGGGGCCGGCGCCGCGGTCGCCGGTGAGGCCCGCGAGGTCCGTCGCGAGGCGGTGGTGGTTCAGCAGGACCGGGTTGCCGCGCCGTCCCTGCCAGACCGGTACGATCGCGGCGGCCCGCCCGTCGAAGGCTCCGGCGAGCCGGCGGATCAGGGCAGGGCCGACGCACGGCATGTCGCCGAGCATCACCACGGCGCCCGCGCAGGCCTTGGGCAGGGTCGCGAGTCCGGTCAGGAGCGAGGTGGAAAGCCCGTCCGCGTAGGCCGGGTTCTCGACGAAGCGGAGATCGAGATCGGCCAGCGCCGCGCGCACGGCCGGAGCGTGCGCGCCGAGCACCGCGACCACGGGACCGAGTCCCGAGGCCTGGGCGGCCTCGGCCGCGTGCCGCACGAGCGGGCGGCCGTCGAGGTCGGCGAGCAGCTTCGGCTCGGGTCCGAAGCGCGTGCCGCGCCCGGCCGCCAGCAGCACGATGCCGATCCGCTGCACGGTCTTCGGTTCGCGCTCAGGCATCGGCCTCGTCCGGCGCGCCGCCGGCCCGCGGCTGAGGGCGGGAGACGATCTCCGTGAGCAGGCCCCCGACCCCGAGCGCCACGATGTCGGCGCGGGTCACGGCGAGGCCTGCGAGGAGGCGGTGGAGCACCCAGTCGAACCCGTTCTCCTTCGGGGAACGGGCGCAGCCCGGCGCGCCGATCACCGGCACCGCCGCGAGGCTCCCGACGAGCAGGAGGTTTCCCGGATCGACCGGCATGCCGAGATGCTCGACCCGGCCGCCCGCGCGCTCGATCCCTGCCGGGATCACGTCCTGGCGGTCGGCGATAGCCGAGGCGCCGAAGACGATCGCGAGTTCCGCGCCCTCCCGCGCCAGCCGGACGAGCGCCTCCGCGACCGCTGCCGAATCGTGCGGAACGCGCTCTTCGGCGACGATCCGGGCGCCGGTCGGCGCGAGCCGCTCCGTCAGCACCTCCAGGGTGCGGTCGATCGTGCTCTCCTTCAGCCCCGGCAGCCGCGTCGAGACAACGCCGACCCGATCGAGCCGGTAGGGTGCGACCCGCAGCGGCGGCTCGGGGACGGCGGCGCAGGCGCGGTCCAGAACGTCGCCCGCGACGGCGTACGGGATGACCTTGACGGTCGCGACCATCTCGCCTGCGACGACCGGCCGGTAGGGCGGCAGCGTCGCGGCGGTCACCGCCTCGTCCACGGCGTTGAGGGCGTCGATGGCGGCACGCTCGACGAGGAGCACGCCGGCCTCGTCCGCGAACAGGTTGCAGCGGCCGGTGAAGGGCTCCGCGACGCGCAGCGTCCGGTCGCCAAGGCGCTCGGCGAGACACCGTGCCGCCGCGTCCTCGCCGACGTCGCCGGGCTCCAGGCGCACGGCAATGAGGTCGCCGAGGCCGGCTTCCGAGAACTGGCGGGCAAGTTCGGGCGTGACGACGCGGCCCTTGCGCAGGGTCGCGCCACCGGCCCGCACCGTGTGGGCGGTGACGAGTCCCGCGGCTTCCGAAACCGGAACGCGCCCGAACCTCACGCGGCGGTCTCCGGCCGGCGCAGCGCCTGGACGATCTGCGCGAGCACCGCGACCGCGATCTCCGGCGGACTCACGGCGCCGATGTCGAGCCCGATCGGGGCGCGGATGCGGGCGGTCTCGGCCTCGGTGAGGCCGGCTTCCGCGAGGCGCGCGAGCCGGGCCGCGTGCGTCTTCCGGGAGCCCAGCGCGCCCACGTAGAAGCAGCCTGCCCGAAGGGCCGCCGCGAGCGCCGGGTCGTCGATCTTCGGGTCGTGCGTCAGCGCCGCCAGCGCGCAGTAGCGGTCGAGGGGCGGAACGGAGCCGCCGAGCGCCGCGTCGGGCCACGCCGCCACGAGGTCGATGCCGGGGAAGCGCTCGGGCGCGGCGAAGGCGGTGCGTGGGTCGATCACCGTGACGGCGAGGTCGAGGGCGGCGGCCATCGGGGCGAGCGCCTGGCTGATATGGACGGCGCCCACCACCACGAGGCGTACTGGCGGCACCTGCACGGTGAGAAAGAGCTGCCGGCCCTCCGCCTCTACGAGGCCGCTGCGGCCGGAGGCGAGCGCCCGGCGGAGCTGCGGCGCCAGGGGATCCGCCCCGATCGCCTCGGCCGTGACGAGGCGCTGCGCCCCATCCGCGATGTCGGTGACGAGAATGGCAGCCCGGCGCGCCGCACGCTCCGTGTTGAGGGCCTCGAGCGTCTCGGTGCGCATCAGTCGACCCGCTCGACGAGGACGCGGATGCGCCCGCCGCAGGAGAGGCCGACCCGCCACGCGGTCTCGTCGGCCACGCCGAACTCGAGCACCCGCGGGCCCCCATCCGCGATCACGTCGAGCGCGTCGGTGATCACCGCGCCCTCGACGCAGCCGCCCGAGACGGAGCCCAGGAAGTTGCCGTCCTGGTCGATCACGAGGTGGCTGCCCACGGGGCGCGGGGCCGAGCCCCAGGTCTCGATCACGGTCGCGAGCGCCACGCCGCGGCCGTCGCGCCGCCAGGAGGCGGCAGCGGTCAGGATGTCGGTATCGGAGGAGAGCATCGCCTTGCCTTCGGCGCCGACGCCCGCCCACGGGGCGTCCGGCCTTACCCACGAGGTATGTCGGGCCGGTCCCGGCGCAAGATCGCCTCACGCGCGGCCGCCGCACCCGGGTGCCGGGCTCGCGATCCCCGCTACGGCTGGGTCACCCCCTGGGAGGCGCGCGGCCGCACCGCCGGACGCTCCGGCATCGGGGCGCAGCAGGTCCGGTTCCGCCCGGTCTCCTTGGCACTGTAGAGCGCGGCGTCCGCGAGCCGGAAGAGGTCCGCGGCGGCGGTGTCGGGCGGGCCGCAGGCGAGGCCGATACTCACCCTGACCATTCCCGCCTGGATCCCGGTGCCCTCGAAGGCCAATTCCGCCACCTTGGCGTGGATGCTCTCGGCGATGTGGGCCGCGCCGGCCGCATCAGTCTCGGGCAAGAGGACAGCAAATTCCTCGCCGCCGAGGCGGGCAACAAGGTCGTCAGGCCGATGGACGCTCGCCGACAGGCTGCGCCCCAGACCCTTGAGCACCGCGTCGCCCACCGCGTGGCCGTACTGGTCGTTGTAGCGCTTGAAGTGGTCGGCATCGACGATCAGGAGGCAGAGCGGTCGCCCCGTGCGGCGTGCCCGCTCGCAAGCCGGGCCGAGAGCCTCGTCGAAGCCGCGGCGGTTGGTGAGCCCGGTGAGGACGTCGGTGCGGGACAGCCGCGCCAGCTCGGCTTCGATCGCGGTGCGGTGGCGCAGCTCCCGCCCGAACAGGAGCGAGAGGCCCGCCGTCAGGCCCCCCAGGGCGAGCAGGATGCCGCCGAGCACGAGCGCTTTCCGGCGCCATTCGGCGTCGATCTCGCTGGTCCCTACGGCCACGTTGAGGACCAGCGGCAGGTCGGCGAACTGGACAAAGGTGTAGTGCCGTTCGACGCCATCGCTGAAGGTGGTGCCGACGAAGGTGCCCCTGTCCTGGCGCAGGAAGCGCTGGAAGTTCGTGGTGTGGATGAAGTTCGGCGGTGGGGCGGAGAGCGGATCCGGGGTCGGATAGCGCACGATGCGCGTGCCGTCGCGGTGGAACAGGTTGATCGTTCCCTGCTGCCCCAGATCGATCCGATCGAACAGGCGGCTGAAGTAGGACAGCGACAGGCTGGCCAGGGCCACGCCGCCGAAGGAGCCGTCCGGCTTGTTGATCCGGCGGCTGAGCACGATGATGGGCGCGCCGGTCAGGCGCGAGACGACCGGGTGGCTGATGGAGAGGCCGAGATCGGACCGCGCCGCGTGCGCCTTGAAGTAGTCGCGGTCGGCGTTGTTGGTCCGGCGCGCAATCGCGGAGGCGGCGTCCATGATGCTGTCGCCGCGCTCGTCGAGGATGAGGACCACGCCGACATCCCGCGCGGCGACCACCCGGTCGAAGAGGACGAGCTGGCGCAGCTCGCGGCTGGCTTCCGCCAGGTCCGGTGCCTTCAGGTTCTCGACGATGGCCTGCAGCGAGAGGTCGATGATCTCGACGTTGCGCGCAACGTCGCGCTCGATCACCTGGAGGAGGTTGCGCGACGTCTGCTCGGCCTTGTCCCAGGCATCCCGCCGCAGGTCGAGCAGCATGAGTCCGGACACGACGAGCATGCCGATCGGCGCCAGCATGCCGAGGAGGGTCCAGGCCCAGGGCGAACGCAACGGCCCTGCGAGGCGACGCAGCGCGGTCATCAATGGGGGCTCTCTGTGGACAGGCTCGGTTCTGGCCGAGTGTGCTCCGGAGGTGCTGACCTGCGTTTAAGGCGTGATACAGAACGCCGCGGATGTGCGGTCATCCGGCGTGATGTCCGCCCGAGCCTGGGAGCAGCGGAGGTCTTCGGGATCTACGGCGTGGAAATCGGCCCGCGTCGCGCTCAGGCGGGCGCTCCCAACGGCGCGCAGCGGAACGCGCCGTAGGCGCCGCGGGCGAGGCGCTCGGCCAGCGCCGGCAGGAACAGGGCGGCCTCCTCGGCGAGGCGCCAGGGCGGGTTGACCACGATCAGCCCTGTCCCGGTGAGGCGGGTGGGGTCGGGCGGATCGACCACGAGGTCGAGGCGGAGCGCCGGCCGCTTCAGGTCGCGGTCGAGGGCGGCTGCCATGCGCTCCACCGCCGCCACGTCCTTGATCGGGTACCAGGCCAGGAAGAGTCCGGTCGGCCACTTGGCCACTGCCTTTGCCAGATGCGCGCCCAGGCGCTCGATCTCGCCCGGCACCTCGAAGGGCGGGTCGATCAGCACGAGACCGCGCCGCTCCGGCGGCGGGATCATCGCGTTGAGGGCGGTCCAGCCGTCGAGGTGGAGCACCTTGGTGCGGGCGTCGCGGGCGAAGCGCGCCCGCAGGATCTCGTGATCGACCGGGTGTAACTCGACGAAGACGCCCTTGTCGCCCGCCCGCAGCGCCTCGCGGATCAGGGCGGGCGAGCCCGGATAGGTCGCGGCCCCGTGGCGCGCCCGCACGGCGGCCACCGCTTCGCGATAGGGGGCGAGCAGGGCCTCGACCGGCTCGGCGAAGGGCGCATCGAGCCGGCCCCAGCCGTCGTGCCACTCGCCGGTGCGGGCGGCCTCGTCGGCGTCGAGGTCGTAGAGCCCGAGCCCCGCAAAGGCGTCGATCGCCCGGAAAGCGGTCTGCTTCAGGCGCAGATGCGCCAGCACCCGCACGAGGACGAGGTGCTTGAGGACGTCGCAGAAGTTCCCCGCGTGGAAGGCGTGCCGATAGTTCATCCGGGCGGCTTACCCGCGGCGCGGGCGCAGAGCTAGCGCGCCGCCCCGACCGTGACCTCGCGGGCGCGGCAGTTCTGGCGGGCGAGCTCGGGGCAGGGGGTGAAGCCCCGCAGGTCCTTCGAGAGGCAGATGCGGACCTCCTGCAGCGCGTCGCGCGCGCAGGCCACCTGCATCATGTCGGGCCGCAGGCCGCGGTTGGCCGAGACGAACAGGCGGGCGATCTCGATCGGGGCGAGGCGCCGCTCCGGGCCGCCGCCCTGGAAGGCGTCCGGGATGGTGACGGCGGTGCGGGCCTCGCGGGTCGCGCGGAAGTAGGAGGCGGGGTCGAGGCCCGAGCAGGTGCCGTGCTTGCGCCACTCGTAGCGGGCGAGCCCCTCGCTCGGGAAGACTTCCCCGGCGATCTCCATGGCCTGCCGGGTGGGCGCACGCTCCACCGAGGAGCAGTTCTGCGGGTAGCCGCGCTCGTATTGGGGCCAGAGCCCGTGCACGACGAAGCCGAGGTCGCGCCCGGGTGCGCACTGGCGCTGGTCCGGCCGCGCGGCGGTCTCGCAATAGGTCGGCGACCAGGACAGGGAGAGGACGTAGAAGTCGAAGGATCCGGGCCGGTCGCCGCCGCGGAAGCCGCCGTATTCCTGCGCGACAGCGCCCGGACCCGTCAGGATCGTCGCGAGCAGGGCCGCGATCCCCGTCCTCAGGCCGCGCGCCCTGCTGCGCCCTTCGCCGTTTCCGCGACCGTTCCTTTGCCCGTCCCGCATGACCCGTCCCCCCGGAGGTCGAAGCGCCGCGCCGGTGCGGTCAGGGCCGCGCCATCCGGCAGGCGGTGGCGTAGGCGTAGCTGAGGTCGCGGTCGAGCCCGTGGACGCAGAACTCCACGCCCCACTGGTCGCCGAGGAGGCCCAGGCTCTCGCGCACCGAGTAGTCGATCTTGCGGCGCACCCCATCCGAGGTCGTGGCCGTGGCCGAGCAGAAGCGGCGCGGGTAGTAGTCGAGGCCCCAGGGCCGCCACGCCGTGCGCTCGATCCGGTCGATCGCCACGATGGTGAGGGAGGAGTTCCAGAACTTTGCCTCCTTCTCGGCGAACCGGCTCGAGACCTTCTCCAGCACGCTCGGGTCCTGGCAGCCCGGGATGTCGGCGTTGAACGGGAAGGTGCGCTCCTCGGCGGGCTCGATCTCCTCGCGGGCCGAGCGGGCGAGCGCCGGCTGGGCGGCCGCGAGCAGCACGAGGCCGGCCCCGAGGGCGGCGCGCATCCGCGAGGGCGTGAACGCTGTCATGAGCGAGTTCCTGAGCGAGTTCTTGGGCGACAGGGGCCGCCTCGTCCGCTGGGTGTCGTGCATGCCGAGACGATGGCCGCGGGGGCGCGCAAGTCAAGCTTGCCCGCCGCGATACGGCTCGTGCGGCCGGACGTTTCGCGCCGCTGTGCGTCCGGGGGGTGACACCTCGCGCGTCGGCCGTGCCTCAGTAGAGCGGCCCCGGCGACAGGCCGGGCGGGCTGAGCGACAGCGGCACGTCGTCGCCGACGGGCTCGTCCGGCAGGGCTGAGGCCGTGCGCGGCGCCGGCGGCCGGGGCGCGAGCGGGCGCTGGGGTAGGGCCGAGGTGTAGGCGGCGGGCGCCTGATGGTGGACGGGCGCGCGGGCGACCTGCGTCGCGGACCGGCTCTGGGACATCGGCGTGAGGCCGTAGGGATCGTCCTCCTCGACATCGACCGGCGCCTGGGGCGGGGCGGGCTGGCGCGGCGGCGGCAGCGGGCGGGACAGCGGACGCGCGCCTCCGGCGCCGATCTGCGGCGTGAACTTGATCAGCGGCTGGCAGATCCGCCGCAGCCCGCGCGGGTCGTGCCGGGCGAGGTCCACGTGGATGTGGTCGTAGTGGAAGACGTTCGAGCCGGGCGCCAGAACCGTGGTGAAGCGCTGGCAGGCGCCGAGGAAGACCTCGCGCAGGAAGCCCTGCTCGGCCTCGGTGCCGCGCCAGCCGCCCTTGACGGTGATGACGTAGCCGTCCGCCAGCTTGAAGGACATGATGTCGACGGCGTTGCCGAAGGAGTGCTCAGAGAGCTTGGCGCCCGCCTGGTTGTTGCGCCCGCGGCAGGCGTAGGAGCCGGCGTTGATCTCGGCGACCGGCTGGCCGAAATAGAGCTCGGCCGCGGGCTGGATCGTGTCGGCGAGCCAAGCCTCGGCCTCCGAGAGCGCCGGGCAGGCCAGCGTCATGCGCTGCTTCAGCACCACCGTGCCGTTGCCGAGCCGGGTTACCCGGAAGGGCTGCTGCATGCCGCAGGGACCGGGCCCGTCGATCTCACGCGCCGGCGTGATGAACTCGGTCGTGGTGACCAGCTTGCGGGACAGACACATCTGCTCCGCCTGATCGCGCCAGGGGTCGCGGCGCTCGAACTTGTTGAGCGCACAGCCGGTGAGCCCCGCGCCCGCGAGCGCAAGGGCGGAGAACGCGAGAACGCTACGCCACATGATCCGGACGATGCGCACGAGTCCGTAAAGCCTTCGTCAACGATGCGCGGCGGACGCGCGGAGCGGATTCCGGCGGCCCATGCGCCGCGCGGGCGTTGACAGCGACGGTGCCGGATCGGACTGGTATGCCATGCTCTCGCTCGTCGACATCCGCACCCGCATCGAGGCCGGCACGCTCACCCCCGAGGGGGCCGTGCGGCTGTCCCGCGATGCCATCGCGGCGCGAGAGCCGGCGGTCGGTGCGCTGGCCTACATCGCGGAGGCGCCCGCCATCCCGGCGGAGGGGCCGCTTGCCGGCATCGCGGTCGGCGTGAAGGACATCATCGACACCGCCGATCTCGCCACCCAGATGGGCTCGCCGATCTACGCGGGCTGGCGCCCGAAGGCCGACGCCGCGGTGGTGAGCCGCCTGCGGGCGCTCGGCGCCTGCGTGCTCGCGAAGACTACGACCTCGCCCTTCGCCAGCATCGATCCGACCGAGACGCGCAATCCCCACGATCCGGGGCATACGCCCGGCGGCTCCTCGGCGGGCTCGGCCGCGGCGGTCGCCGCCGGAATGCTGCCGCTGGCGCTCGGCACCCAGACCGGCGGCTCGGTGATCCGGCCCGCCAGCTTCTGCGGCTGCGCGGCGATCAAGCCCTCGTTCCGCCTGCTGCCGACGGTCGGCGTGAAGACCTTCTCGTGGGCGCTCGACACACTCGGCCTGTTCGGCGCGGGCGTGCGCGACCTCTCCTACGCGCTGGCCCATCTCGCCGGGCGGCCAGAGATCGACGGTGCGGCGGCGTCCGCCAACCCGCGGATCGGCCTCGTGCTGCAGGATTTCGCGGGCGCCGCGGAGCCGGAGGCGCAGAGAGCCCTGGAGGCCGCCCGCAGCGCCGCCGAGCGCGCGGGGGCCCGCGTGAGCACGGTCGCGCTGCCCGACCCGCTGCCCGAGGCCTGGGCGCTCCACCGGGTGATCCAGGATTACGAGGGCCGTCAGGCGCTCGCCTGGGAGATCGCCGCCCACCGGGCGGAGCTGCCCGCGACGGTCGGTGGCCATCTCGACGCGGCCGCCGCCATCACGGCGGCGGAGTACGACGCGGCGCGCCGCTGCGCGCACCGCTCGCGCCGGGTGCTGAAGGACCTATTCGGGGATTTCGACGCGCTTCTCACCTACTCGGCCGCGGGGCCGGCCCCGGCCGGCCTCGGTGGGACCGGTGACCCGCGCTACAACCGGCTCTGGACGCTGATGGGCGTCCCTTGCGTGAACGTGCCGGTGCCGGGCGACGGCCTGCCGGTCGGCGTGCAGGTCGTCGCCCGCTTCGGCGACGACGGGCGGGCGCTCGCCGTCGCGCGGCTGATCGAAGGGGCACTCGCGCGCGGCTGATATCGGGCGGCTGAGGCCGGTTCATGCCGTCCGCGCCATCGCCGCGTCCAGCCGCTTCCCGAGCCTTCTCAGGGTGCGGCCGAACAGATCCGGGTCCTGCAGCGCGCTCGCCGTGACGAGCGCGCCCTGAATCGCCGTCACCGCATCCTCGGCGAGGTCGAGGGCGTCGGCGCGCGGCGCGCCGGCCCGCTCCAGGGCGTCGGCCAGGGCGTCCCGCCACGCCGCGAAGTAGGCGTCGATGCGGCGGGCGAAGCGGTCGCGCACGGCGCCGAGCGCGAAGGCGCCGACGAGGCATACCCGGCGTCCGGAGCGGAAATAGGCGTCGCTCGCCGCGAGCATCGCCCGCACGGCCCGCGCCGGGTCCGGGTCCTCGCGCAGCGGCCGGAACATCTCGGCCTCGAACCAGGCCTCGATCGCGTCGAGGACGCGGGCCGCCATCTCCTCCTTGCCGCCCGGAAAGTGGTGGTAGAGGCTGCCCTTGCCCAGGCCGAGGCGCGCGCCGATCAGCGCGAGGCTCGCGCCCTCGAAGCCGTGCTCGCGGAACACCTCGGCGAGCGCCGGGACGAGGTCGTCGCGGCTCGCCGCGGCGCTCCGGATCCTGTGATCCGGGGATCCCGGGTCAGGATCGGAGTCCGGGGCCGCCATCGGCGGCTCAGAGGCCGAGATCGCTCAAGGACGGATGATCCGCCGGGCGCGGGCCGGAGCGGTCCCAGCGGAACAGCCGCTCACCCTCGCCGATCGGGAGGTCGTTGATGCTGGCGTGCCGCGCGCGCATCAGGCCGTTGCCGTCGAAGGCCCAGTTCTCGTTGCCGTATGCGCGGAACCATTGCCCCGCCTCATCGTGGAACTCGTAGGCGAAGCGCACCGCGATGCGGTCCTCCGTGAAGGCCCACAGCTCCTTGATCAGCCGGTACTCGTGCTCGCCCGCCCATTTGCGCGCTAGGAACTCGACGATGGCCGGGCGTCCCTGGAAGATCTCGTGGCGGTTCCGCCAGCGGCTGTCCGGCGTGTAGGCCAGCGCGACCTTCTCGGGCGAGCGCCCGTTCCAACCGTCCTCAGCGGCGCGCACCTTTCGGATCGCCGTCTCGCGGGTGAAGGGCGGCAGGGGCGGGCGGCTCTCGGACATCGGCACCTCGACGAATCTCTGTACCGATCGGTACAGGTTGGCGGCGGCCGGGTCAATGGGGACACGTCCGGCCTTCCCGTCCGTCGTCGCCGGAACGGCGCCGTACGCGCCCCGGTTGGCGGAACGGGGCACATTGTCAGGAGGGAGGCCGCGCATGGCCGGCGAGAAGCCGCACGGCGACAAGACCCACGCCCAACAGCAGCGCATCATCGAGCACAAGGACGGGCCGAACGTGCCGACGGGCGGCGGCGAGCGGATCCGCAACAGCCCGCCGCGGGAGCCGCGCAGCACGTCGCAGCAGGAGAGCCGCGACCACCACAAGCACAACAATCCCGGCCAGGAAGGTCACCGGCCGCAGACTCACAGCCCGGCCGAGGAGAGGCACTGAGAGAAGCACCGAGACCCGCCGCGCCGGCCCGCGCCGCATCGCGGCACGGGCCGGCGTGGCCGGCGGCTCAGTCGAGGGCGGCGGCCTGCCGGAGGTCGCCTGTGCGGCGCGCTCTCACCTGCACGCTGTCGCCCACACGGGCGATCTCGATCGCGTCCGTCGCGTCGCCCGGCGCGCGGGGCGTCGAGAGGGTCATGCTCTGGTCGGCGCCAAGCACCGCCTCGAAGCGCATGGCCGGTGCGGCCGCACGGGGCGCCAGGGTCACGACCACCCGGTAGCCCCGCGCCTCGGGCGTGTAGTAGGCCACGCCCGAGAGCGAGCCGAGATCGATGCTGGCGGCACCGCCCGGGCCGATCTCGGCGGCGCCCGCCGAGCCAAGGCCGACGCCGAGGAGGATGGCGGCCGCAAGCGCGGTCTGGAAGATCATCTTGCGAACGGTCATGGTTCCGGTCCTACCTGAAAGGGCGGGGCCCTCTGCCCCGGCGATGGAGCGGATGTATTTTGCGCTGCGTCATTTGCCAAACCGATCGCGTTGCTAATGACTATTGATCATGTCGATCTAGCGCGGGTCGATCTGAACCTCCTCGTCGCCCTCGACGCGCTCCTGGCCGAGCGCAGCGTCACCCGGGCGGCGGCGCGGATCGGGCTCGGCCAGTCGGCGATGAGCGCGACGCTGGCGCGCCTGCGCCGCCTCTTCGACGACGAGCTGCTCACCCGCTCGCCCGAGGGGATGCGCCCGACGCCCCGGGCGCTGGCGCTGGCCGAGCCGCTGCGCACCGCCCTGCGGCAGGTCCAGGCCCTGGTGCGCCGGAAGGAGGCGTTCGATCCGGCGACGGTCGACCGCCAGTTCACGATCAGCCTGCCGGACAGCACGGAGGTACTGCTGGGCCCGCGCCTGCTGGCCTATCTGCGGGCGGAGGCGCCGGGCGTGCGGCTTCTCCTGCGCGGCTTCGACCGGACCACGATGCTCGACGACCTCGACACCGACCGGATCGATCTCGCTATCGCGCTGGCGCCGGAGGGCCAGCTCCACCATAAGACGCGGCTCCTCTACCGCGACAGCTACGTCTGCCTCTTCGACAAGGCTCAGGTCGGGCTGGAGCCGCCGATCTCGCTGGAGGACTACCTGCGCTTCCCCCACGTGCTGACCAGTCTGCGCGGCACCGCCCACGGCGTGGTGGACGACGCCCTGGCCGAGCGCGGGCTCGGCCGGACGCTCGCGGTGACGACCCCGCGCTTCCTCGCGGTGCCCTTCCTCGTCCGGGGCGCGCCGGTGATCACCACAATGCACGCGCGGCTGGCCCACTATTTCGCGAACGCGCTGGGGCTGACCGTCAGCCCAGTTCCGGTCCCGCTCGCCGAGGTCGCCGTCTCGATGGTGTGGCACGCCTCCTACGACGACGACCCCGCTCACCGCTGGCTGCGGCAGGTGCTGATCCGTCTCGCCGGCGAGACGCAGGAGGCCGAGAGCTTGTAGCCCTCAGTACGGCACGCCCGTCGAGGATCCGGCGGGCGGCTGGATCGGGATCGGCTCGGGTTCGGCCGGGCGCGGCGTGCGGGCCGGTGCGGCGCGCGGCTGCGGCGCGGGGGCCGCTCCGCGCGGGCCGGGCGGCCCTACGGGCCCCGCGGGCCCACGCGGACCGGGCCGGCCGGCCGGACCCGGTGGCCCTGCGGGGCCGGGCTCGCCTCTGGGTCCCGCTTCGCCCTGAGGCCCCTGTTCCCCGGTCTCCCCACGGGGCCCGGGCGGTCCCGACGGTCCGATGGGCCCCGAAGGTCCCGCAGGGCCCGGCGTGCCGGGCTCGCCGCGCGCTCCGACCGGACCGGCCGGTCCTGTCCCGCCCGGCGCGCCAGCCGGGCCGCGCTCGCCAGGGGGGCCGCGCTCACCGGCAGGACCTGCCGCTCCCTGGGTACCCGGGGCACCTTGCGCGCCGGGCGGACCCTGGGGGCCGGGTGCGCCCGGAGGACCGGCCGGACCCGGCGGCCCGGGCGGCCCCGCGACGGTGCTGGCTGCGGGCGCCGGGCCGGGCGGACCCTGCTGGCCGCACTCGCCGACCACGGCGCGCTGCTCCTGCTGGCGCACCCGCAGGGTCACGATGCAGCTCGCCGGATGGTAGATCAGCCGGAACTCGAAATTGCCGCGCCCGTCCGAGCGTCCGGTGAACCGCCCGTCCAGGCTGATCTCGGCGTCGGTCTCGTCGGTCGAGCCCAGCACCCAGAGTTCGCCCCCGGTGATCTTGGCGGCCGAGATCGCGATCTCGGCGCGCGCCGCCCCGGGGACGAGCGGTGCCGCGAGCGCGCCCGCGAGCAGCAGCGACCGGCCGAGCGCCGCGCGTGCCAAGCCGTCTGCCAAGCCCCGACCTCCGGTTAACCCCGCGCAGAGTGCCGTGATTCCGAGCCGGGCGGAAGCTGCGCCCGGGTCGCGCCGCAGAACCGGTGTGGATGGCGCGCCGGCCGCGACGCGGACCTTGGCAGCAATGCCGGCAAACGAGTGCTAAGCTGTTGTAAGGAAAACAGTAATCGTTGCGGCGTCCTCTTGATCGAGACGCGGCTCCGGGTCAAGCTCGGCCGGTCGGATTTGGGAGCGAGGATCCATGAGCGTGTCGTCCGCCTTTCGTCGCCAGCTCGAGGGCTACAGCCTGACCACCGCCGAGATCCTCTACCGGATGCCCGACCATCCGCACCTGTTGCAGAGCTTCGTCTGGCAGAACCACGACCTCTGCCCGGGTTTCCCGGAGCTGCGGCGCTTCCTCGCCTTCTGGCGGGACTCGATCGAGGGGCAGGTCCACGCCGTGCGGGTCGCCCACAGCCGCCTGATCCGACCGGCGGAACTGCGCACGGTCAACGGCGAGTTCCATCTGCACTGAGGCATCTGCACCGAGGCATCTGCACTGAGGGATGTCGCGCAGGACATCCTACGCAGCGTGGGGCGCCGGCTTCGCCAGGAGGTGCGCGGTCGCTAAGCCGAGAAGCAGGATGGCGACCCCGCAGGCGGCGAGCGCCCAGAGCTGGCCGACCGCCTGGAGCGCGCCGCCGATCAGCGCGACGCCGAGCGCCTGCCCGCAGAAGAACGAGAAGGCGTGCAGCGCCACCGCAGAGGCGCGGGCCTGCGGCGCCACCTCGGTCACCTGCACCTGATAGGTGTTGTGCAGCATGTAGAAGCCGAGCCCCATCGCCACCATCGCGGCGCAGTCGGCCTGCCAGGTGCCGGCGAGCCCGATGGTCAGCAGGGCGCCCGCGCAGGTCGCGCCACCTGCCGCCAGCATGCGCAGGCCGAGCAGGCGCACCAGAACCCCGACCAGGGCCGAGTAGATCAGGCTGCCCACCGCGAAGCCCGCGAGCACCAGCCCGGCCTCGCGCGGGCCGCCCTCGCCGCGCGCCTCGATCAGCGGCGCGAGGTGCGGGAAGATGCCGAACACCGCGATGGCCTCGATGAAGACGGCCGAGAACAGCACGCGCGCCCGCGGGTTGGCGACGATGGCGCGGTAGCGCACCAGCGCCGTGCGGAAATCCGGCCGGCGCGGGGCGCCCGCCAGACCGCGCTCGAACCCGAAGCCGGTCGCCACAACGGCGACGAGGGCCCCCAGCGCCGTCGCGGCGAAGACGCCGCGCCAGCCGATCTCGGCCTCCAGCAGGCCCGCGAACGTCGAACCCGAGAGCTGCCCCAAGACGATCGCCACGAGGAACCGACCGATCGCGACCTGGCGCCGCTCCATCGGCACGCGGTCGCCGAGCAGCGCCAGCGCCAGCGGCACCACGCCGCCCGCCGCCGCGCCCGCCAGCATGCGCAGGCCGAACAGCAGGTCGATCTGCGAGACCAGCGCGCAGGCCCCGAGCGCTGCCGCCAGCACGGCGAGGCAGGCCGTCATCACCCGCTCCTTGCCGAGCGCGTCGCCGACCGGGCCGAGCACGGGCTGGATCAGCGCGTAGGGCAGCGCGAAGGCGGTGGAGAGCAGGGCGGCCCGGTGCGGGTCGCTCGCGAGGTCCCGGGCCAGCACGCCGACGAGCGGCTCCACCGAGCGGCCCGCGAAGGTGCTGGCGAAACCCGCCACCGCCAGAACGAGGATCAGGCGGGTGGTCGAGCGGGATGCGGGCGTCATGCTCTCACGGGCGTTCGCGGCCCGGGCGCTCCGGACCGGCCGGCAGCGTTACGCGCGGTGCCGGCCGCTGGATAGGTCCGTCCGGACAAGCTCTGGCACGATCGACTGGAATACCAGATACAGGAAAATGGTGCGGTGCAGTCATCGCTCAGGGAAATTCAAAGGCTTCCCAAATAATCTTCGGTTGCAGGGGTTCGGTCGCCGCTCGTACTCTGCACAAGACTGGCTCGACCGAATCCGCATCGGGATCCGCGTTTTCGCGGGGCCCGCGGCTTCGAAGCAACAGGCGCCGGCCGCGCCGCGCCCCCGCACGCGCGCGCCGGCAGCCCGAGCCCGCCGGCAGCGCCGAGGGAGACCCGCCAAGGGCGACCTGGGGAGGAGCGGCCGTCAACGACCTCCGAAGGGGGCGGCAGGGACGGACAACGACGCCCATGAAGAAGAACAAGGTCATTTCCGCCGACGAGGCCATCGCCCTGATCCGCGACGGCGACGTCGTGACCACGACGGGCTTCGTCCAGAGCTGCATCCCGGAGGCGCTCCACGCCGCGTTGGAGAAGCGCTTCGTCGACAGCGGGGCCCCGCGCGACCTCACGCTGATCATGACGGCGGGGGCGGGCGACAGCAAAGGGCTCGGCACCGGCCGCCTGCACCATGACGGGCTGCTGCGCCGGGTGATCGCGGCGAATTTCGGCCGGATGCCGAAGGTCGCCCAGGCCGCCCAGGAGAACAAGATCCTCGGCTACAACCTGCCTCAGGGCGTGATCTCGCAGCTCTACCGCGCCTGCGCGGCCGGCCAGCCCGGCCTGTTCACGAAGGTCGGGCTCAAGACTTACGTCGATCCGCGCCACGGCGGCGGGCGCGTCAACACGGTGACCCGGGACGAGATCGTCAAGCTCGTCGAGGTCGATGGCGAGGAGTGGCTGTTCTACACCGCCACCAAGATCGACGTGGCCTTCATCCGCGGCACCTCGGCGGATCCCTCCGGCAACCTCTGCATGGCCAAGGAGGCGCTGACGCTGGACAACCTCGCCCAGGCGATGGCGGCGCGCAACAACGGCGGCATCGTGATCGCCCAGGTCGAGCGCATCGTCGAGCAGGGCTCGATCAAGCCGAAGGACGTGCGCGTACCCGGCATGCTCATCGACTGCGTGGTGGTGGCCGAGCCCGAGCAGCACCGGATGAATTACGGCGTGATGCACGACGCTGCGCTCGCGGGCGAGATCCGCGTGCCGGTCACCGGCATCAAGAAGATGTCGCTGTCCGAGCGCAAGATCATCGCCCGGCGGGCGAGCTTCGAATTGCCGCCGAACGGCGTGGTCAATCTCGGGGTGGGCGCGCCCGAGGGCATCTCCTCGGTCGCGGCGGAGGAGCAGGTCACCCCCTTCATCACCCTGACGACGGAGGCGGGCGCGGTCGGCGGCGTGCTGGCCTCCGGGTCGAGCTTCGGCGCGGCGACCAACGCCGACTGCATCATCGACCAGAACCAGATGTTCGACTTCTACGACGGCGGCGGCCTCGACATGACCTGCCTCGGCATGGCCGAGTGCGACGGGGCGGGCAACGTCAACACCAGTCGCTTCGGCGGGCGCCTCAACGGCTGCGGCGGTTTCATCAACATCTCGCAGAACGCCCGCAAGGTCGTCTTCGCCGGCACCTTCACGGCGGGCGGCCTCGTCACCAAGGTCGAGGACGGCCGCCTGCGCATCCTGCAGGAGGGGCGTCAGCGCAAGTTCGTGGCCCAGGTCGAGCAGAACACCTTCAGCGGCCCCTTCGCGCAGGAGCGCGGCCAGCCGGTGCTCTACGTGACCGAGCGCTGCGTCTTCAACCTGACGAAGCGCGGGCTCGAACTGATCGAGGTGGCGCCCGGCATCGATATCGGCCGCGACATCCTCGCTCACATGGACTTCATGCCGGTGATCGAGAACCCGATCCCGATGGACCGGCGCATCTTCCGCGACGAGCCGATGGAGCTCCTCGCCGATCTCCTGAACCTGAACCTCGCCGAGCGGGTGAGCTACGACAAGGACCGCAACCTGCTCTTCGTGAACCTGGAGGGCTGGCAGGTGCGCTCGAAGGGCGACATCGACGCCCTGCGGCAGGTGCTGGAGACCGCCTGCCTGAAGGCCGGCCAGCGGGTGAACTCGGTGGTCAACCACGACGGGTTCCGCATCAGCGAGAACCTCTACGACGCCTACGCGGAGATGATCGAGTATCTCTGCGCCTACCACTACCTGACGACGACCCGCTACGCGACGAGCGCCTTCCTGCGCCTGAAGATGCAGGAGGCCTTGAGCAAACGGGGGCTCGCCCCTCACATCTTCGAGCGCAAGGAGGAGGCGCACGCCTATCTGGAGCAGGAGGAGCGCCGCGGCAGCCTCACCGCGTCCGCGGCCTGAGGGACCCGGCCTGCGCGCAGCCCGACTTCTCAGGAGGGCCGGGCTTCGCTCCTCAGGCGTCCGACGAGCGCCCACCAGGGCCGTGGCGGGCGCGCCACCAAGATGACGGCCGGCGCCTGTGCGGCCTCGACCGCCTGTTGCAGCGTCGCGCGCTGCCGCAGCAGGGTGGCCTGGACGCGGTTCATCGCCGTGATGGTGCGCCCGGCCATCAGCAGGTGGCCCTCCGGGGCGCCCTGCTCGGCCAGGGCCCGGTAGCCTGCCTCGGCGCGGGCCATGAGCCGACGGCCTTCCTCGATGTAGCGGTCGATCTCTGCGGTGGCGGAACTCGGGCTGGGGTCCATGAGCGCCTCCGGTCCGATGCGGCTCCTGTACCCCGGAGCGCTCGCGTCGTTCGAGAGGATAGCGAGATCAGCAGCGCCGCGCCGACGCGTCAAGGTCTGAATCAAGTCAGAGCAAGATATCGCGCGCTCGTGATGACCGGCCTATGCGCAAATCTACGCTGCATACAAAATAAGGCGGCGGATGCCGGGGCATCTTTATCAGATGATCGTCCCAGGATCGTCACGCTTCATCCGTTCGGGTCATGCGGTGCTGAAGCGAATCGTGCATCCTCCTCTCATCGTCATCTCTGGAGTGACGCGCATGTCGAGGCTCGCTCTCTTCCTCGCCGCCTTCGCGCTCGCCACGGCCGCGTTCTGGCTGACGATTCTGACCGATCCGCCCGTCTCCGAGGCCGCCCCGCAGATCGCCGCCGAATCGGCGGGGGCGGCCACCCCGCTCTCGCGGGACCGGTTCGTTCCCGAAGAGCTGTGCGGCCGCTTCGGCGACTGTCCGCGCTGACGGGTTCGAGGCCGAAAGCGCCAACGATACCCTGGCCGGGGCGTTCTCCGCCGGAGAGGGCGCGTCTCGGCGCAGGTGATCGCGTCGAAACGGCTAGCGCCGCGTGCAACGCCACCCCAAAATCACCCTGCACGATGCGTGCCCAAGTGCATGTCTTCACCCCCCTCGGCAATCTTGCTTCACCGAAATCGTTTTGGGCGACCTCGCGCCAAAATCGAAGCAGCGGAGCCGAGCCGGGAGGGGGATGGAGCGTTGAGGACGACCGTAGGCCGCTTCAGAAAGCGTCGGGTTTAGGCGCTAGCGCTGCACTTCCCATGCACTTCCCAGGCAAGATTTGGGGCAAGCGTAGGAGGTGCTAAGTGGTGGTGCCGCAAGAGGGATTCGAACCCCCGACCCCCTCATTACGAATGAGGTGCTCTACCAGCTGAGCTATTGCGGCGGCACGGCAGCCAAGAGGCGATCCGCGCGGTGGAAGGCTCTTAGCCGCCCCGACTCCGCTTGGCAAGATGGGCTTCACCGGCATCGCGGGCCGCTGCCGCACTGCAACGCTGGGGGTGCAGGGCGCCCATGTTTCGGGACTGGCTTGACCGCGCCGGGGTGGCCCGGAACTGTGGCAGATCCGTCCTCGGGGGTCTACGATGCCGCTCCTCGCACGTCTGCGCGCTTACGCCGCCGAAGCTCTCGGCGTGGCCGGGAGCGCGGAGCCTGTGGACGACACGCATCTGGCCGCGACCGCGCTCCTCGTCCACGTCGCCCGTGTTGACGGTGTTCTCGCGCCCGCCGAGTCGGACCGCCTCGCCCGCCTCGTGCAGGGCCGCTACGCCGCCGATCCGGAGGCGGCCCGCGCCCTGGTCGGCCGAGCGAGCGCCTTCGATGCGGAGACGCGCGACGTCGCCGACCTGGTGGAGATGATCCCGCACGGGATGGACGAGATCGAGCGTGAGCGCCTCCTCGCCATGGCTTGGGCGGTGGCGGGCGCGGACGGCGAGGTCGGCGAGTTCGAGGAGGCGCTCGTCTGGCGGCTGGGTGCGCTGCTCGGCCTCGACGAGGCGGCGATCGCGCGAGCACGCACCTGCCGGACACCCGACGGCGTGACACCGGACCGCATCACACCCGATGGCTCGGGCGCCGCCCGATGATCGCGAGCCTCACCCTGATCCTGCTGGCGCAGCTCGCCGGCGAGGCGCTCGCCCGCGGGGCAGGCCTGCCAGTGCCGGGCCCCGTCATCGGCATGGCGCTGCTTCTCGCCTTCCTCGTCCTGCGTGACCGGGGTCCGCGACCGCTGCTCCGGCTGATGCCCAAGCCCCTCCTCGACGGGACGCTGGAGGGAACCGGAAGAGGCCTCCTGGCCAACCTCTCGCTGATGTTCGTGCCGGCGGGCGCCGGAATCGTCGGGCGGCTCGACGTGGTCCAGGCGCAGGGCCTCAAGCTCGCCCTCGTCATCGTGGTCTCGACCGGCGCGGCGCTCGTCGCGACGGTTCTGGCCTTCGTCGGCATGCAGCGCCTGCTCGACCGGGGTCGCGCCCGGTGAGCGACGATTTCGCTCTCTGGGTCTACCTCTCGCACACGCCGCTGCTGTGGCTGACGGTGACGCTCGCCGCCTATCTCGTGGCCGACCGGATCTCGATCGCGACCGGGCGCCACCCGGTAGCGAACCCGGTGCTCATCGCCATCGCGATCACGGCCTGCGTGCTGAAGTTCACCGAGACGCCGTATCCGACCTATTTCGCGGGCGCGCAGTTCGTGCACTTCCTGCTGGGGCCGGCGACCGTGGTGCTGGCGCTGCCGCTCTACGAGCACCGCGCCACGGTGTTGCGCGCGGCCCTGCCGATGCTGGCCGCGCTCTGCGCCGGCTGCGCCACCGCCCTCGCCACCGCGGTCGGCCTCGCCCGGCTCCTGGGCATCCCGGAACCGGTCATCGTCTCGCTCAGCCCGAAATCCGTGACCTCCGGCGTCGCCATGGGCATCTCGGAGGCGCTCGGCGGCGACCCGACGCTCACTGCCGTCCTGGTGATGACCACCGGCATCGTCGGCGCCATCTTGGTCACGCCCCTGATGCAGCTCATGCGCATCCGCGACATGCGCGCCCGCGGTTTCGCGGCGGGCCTTGCGGCCCACGGCGTCGGCACCGCCCGGGCCTTCCAGGTCAGCGAGGTCGCCGGCACCTTCGCGGGCATCGCCATGGGCCTCAACGCCTTCCTGACCGCGATCGCGGTGCCCCTGGCGCTCCACGTCCTCACGTAACGGGTTTCCCAAGGGTCCCCGACCCTTGGGCGGGGTTTCGGGGCGGCGCCCCGCGGTGGCTTTGCCACGCCACCAGGGCTCCGCCCTGGACTCGCGAAAGGCCTCGGGCCTTTCGAAACCGGCTCAGGCCTCGAGCCTGTCGGCGACGTCTTCGGCGAGCGACAGGCTCGCGGTGAGGCCGGGGCTCTCGATGCCGAACAGGTGCACGAGCCCGGGCAGGCCGTGCTCGGCCGGGCCGTCGATGCGGAAATCCTGCGCTGCCTCACCAGGGCCGGAGAGCTTCGGACGGATGCCTGCGTAGTCCGCCACCAGGGCGCCATCCGGAAGACCGGGCCAGTATCGCCGGATCGCAGCGTAGAACGCCGCGCCGCGTTCGGGATTTACCCGGTAGTCGAGGCTGTCGGTCCACTCGACATCGGGCCCGAAGCGCATCCGCCCGGCGAGATCGAGGGTGAGATGGATGCCGAGGCCGCCCTCGACGGGCGCAGGATAGATCAGGCGGCCGAAGGCCGGCCGGCCCGAGCAGCCGAAATAGTTGCCGCGGGCCAGCACCAGGGGCGGCACGCGCTCCGCCGGGTAGTCCTCGGTGGCGCGGGCCAGCGCCTGGGCCCCGAAGCTCGTCGCGTTGACGACCGCGTCGCACGGGTAGGTGCCGGGGTCCGCGCCGCCGAAATGCGCGACCCAGCCGGCTGGCCCGCGCACGAGGCGTTCCACCGGAGTGCCGATGGCGAGCGCACCGCCGTGATCCTCGATCTCGCCGAGCAGCGCCAGCATCAGGCCGTGGCTGTCGACGATGCCGGTCCGGGGCGAGTGAAGCGCCGCCGTGCAGGCGAGGTTCGGTTCGAGGCGCCGCGCCTCCTCGGCGTCGAGCAGGGCCAAATCCTCGACGCCGTTCCGCTCGCCCTGGTCGCGGATCGCCGCGACCTTGGCCGCCTCAGCCGCGTCGGTGGCCACCACCAGCTTGCCGCAGGCCCGGTGATCGACGCCGCGGCTCGCGCAGAAATCGTAGAGCATCCGCCGGCCGGCCACGCAGTGGCGGGCGCGCAGCGACCCGGTCGGGTAGTACAGCCCGGCATGGATCACCTCGGAATTGCGCGAAGAGATCCCGGTGCCGAAGGCGTCTGCTGCCTCCGCCACCACGACCGCGTGGCCGCGCAGGGCAAGCGCCCGCCCGACTGCCAGGCCGACCACGCCTGCCCCGACCACCAGAACGTCCATGCCGACCTCCGAACCGAGCCGTGACATGCCGGAGCCGGCGGCGGCAACCCCGCCGCTCAGGCGCGCCACCAGCCATTGTGCGGCCGCGTGGCGCGGCTCGATGTGGTCGGTGTTGGTTCGCAGCTGGGGCCTGTCGACTCGGGCATCCGCCCTTTCACGGCCGTCGCGTGGCCGTCACGCGTGACCGCGCTGTCCTGGATCGACAAGCAGGAGACCCAGCACGTCGTGCCGCGGGCCGGCATTGCGCCGAAGGCGGCAGGGGAGGGCGGTTCCGATCCGGTGGCGTCGTAACCTCCCGCCCCTGGCGGCAAGCGCGGCGGTACGGTACGCCTCTTGCTGACAGGTTGCGGACGAAACGGTCACGGAGCGGCACGGGCGCGATGGAAGTCTTCCTGCAGCAGCTGATCAACGGGCTGACCCTCGGGTCGATCTACGGCCTGATCGCGATCGGCTACACGATGGTGTTCGGCATCATCGGCATGGTGAACTTCGCCCACGGCGACGTCTTCATGGTGTCCAGCTTCATCGCGCTGATCGTCTTCCTGATCCTCACCGCCTGGCTCGGGATCAGCTCGATCGCGCTGGCGCTCCTGATCGTACTGGTGGTGGCCATGATCCTCACCGGCCTCTGGGGCTGGGCGATCGAGCGGGTGGCCTACCGCCCCTTGCGCGGCTCGTTCCGGCTCGCGCCGCTGATCTCGGCCATCGGCGTCTCGATCTTCCTGTCGAACTTCGTGCAGGTGGCGCAGGGCGCGCGCAATAAATCGACGCCGCCGCTGCTCTCGGGCGGCATCACCCTGATGGAGTCGGAGAGCTACACCGTCTTTCTCTCCTACAAGCAGTGTCTGATCATGGCGGTGACCGCCGTGCTGCTCACCGGATTCTGGTACCTCGTCCAGCGCACGCCGTTCGGCCGGGCCCAGCGCGCATGCGAGCAGGACCGCAAGATGGCCGCGCTCCTGGGGATCGACGTCGACCGCACCATCTCGCTGACCTTCGTGCTGGGTGCGGCCCTCGCGGCGGTCGCGGGCGTGCTCTACCTCCTCTACTACGGCACGGTCTCGTTCTCGGACGGGTTCGTGCCGGGCGTGAAGGCCTTCACGGCGGCCGTTCTCGGCGGCATCGGCTCGCTGCCGGGCGCCGTGCTCGGCGGGCTCATCATCGGGCTGATCGAGGTGTTCTGGTCGGCCTATTTCTCCATCGAGTACAAGGACGTGGCGGCCTTCTCGATCCTCGCCATCGTGCTGATCTTCATGCCCTCCGGGATCCTCGGCCGCGCCGAGGTCGAGAAGGTCTGATGGCCCAGGCCCGCGCTCCCGGTCTGCCGGACATCCTCCGCGATGCCGGCCTCTACGCCCTGGTCGCCTTCGCGCTCTGCGTGCCGATCGTCAGCTACCGCACGGAGGCCGGCCCGGCCGGGCTGGAACTCCTGCCGCGCTGGCCCCTCGTCGGCCTGCTCTGCGCCGCGATCTTCGGGCTCCGGCTGCTCCAGCGCCTCGTGCTCGCCCGCCGGGACGCGCGCCGCGCCCTGACGCCGGCGCCCGCACAGGCGACGGAGGCCGTCCACGCCGAGCCCGCGGCCGGCCAGAAGGTCTCGGGCCTCGCCCTCTGGGCCTTCCTCGGCCTCGCCCTGACGCTGCCGGTGATCGCGACGCTGGCGAGCGGCGGCCTCGGACCGGCCCGCTACTGGATCGATCTCGGCATCCTGATCCTCACCTACGTGATGCTCGGCTGGGGGCTGAACATCGTCGTCGGCCTCGCTGGCCTGCTCGATCTCGGCTACGTCGCCTTCTACGCGGTCGGCGCCTACACCTACGCCCTCCTATCCACGACCTTCGGGCTGTCGTTCTGGGTCTGCCTGCCGCTGGCCGGCCTGTTCGCAGGCCTCTGGGGCATGGTGCTGGGCTTTCCCGTGCTGCGCCTGCGCGGCGACTACCTCGCCATCGTCACGCTCGCCTTCGGTGAGATCATCCGGCTCGTGCTGATCAACTGGACCGACGTGACCGGCGGTGCGGCGGGCATCTCCTCGATCCCCCGGGCGACCTTCTTCGGCATCCCGTTCACCGCCGACGAGGACGGGTTCGCGGCCCGCTTCGGCCTCGGCTTCGATACGATGCACCGGGTCGTGTTCCTCTACTACCTGATCCTGGCGCTCGCGTTGCTGACGAACTTCGTCACCCTGCGGCTGCGCCGGCTCCCGATTGGGCGCGCCTGGGAGGCGCTGCGCGAGGACGAGATCGCCTGCCGCTCGCTCGGCATCGACACCACCGCCACCAAGCTCACCGCCTTTGCGCTGGGCGCAGCCTTCGGGGGCTTTGCCGGCTCCTTCTTCGCCGTGCGCCAGGGCTTTATCAGCCCGGAGAGCTTCAACTTCCTGGAGAGCGCCATCATCCTGGCAATCGTGGTGCTCGGCGGCATGGGCAGCCAGATCGGCGTGGCGATCGCCGCGGTCGCGATGGTGGGCGGGCCGGAACTGCTGCGCAATCTCGGCTTCCTCAGCGCCGTCTTCGGCGAGGGCTTCGACCCGAACGAGTACCGCCTGCTGCTCTTCGGCCTCGCCATGGTGACCATGATGGTCTGGCGCCCCCGCGGCCTGATCTCGGAGCGGCAGCCCTCGGTCTCGTTGGGTCGTGCCCGCGGCATCTCCGGCGCGCATGTGAGCGAGGGGCACGGCTAGATGAGCGCGCTTCTCTCGTCCACGCCGAAGACCGCCACCCGGATCGAGGCGTCCGCCGACGCGGTGCTCTCGGTCGCCCACCTCACCATGCGATTCGGCGGGCTGACCGCGGTGAACGACCTCTCGTTCGAGGCGCGCACCGGCGAGATCACCGCCCTGATCGGCCCGAACGGGGCCGGCAAGACCACGGTGTTCAATTGTATCACCGGCTTCTACAAGCCGACCGAGGGCATGCTGCGGCTCGTCCAGCCGGACGGCACGGTGCATCTGCTGGAGCGGTTGCCGAACTTCGCGGTGAACCGCACGGCCCGTGTCGCCCGCACCTTCCAGAACATCCGCCTGTTCCCCGGCATGACCGTGCTGGAGAACCTGCTCGTCGCCCAGCACAACCCGCTGATGCGCGCCTCCGGCCTCACGATCGGGGGCCTGCTCGGCCTGCCCGGCTACCGGGCGGCCGAGCGCGCCGCGATCGAGAAGGCCAAGGGCTGGCTCGAACGGATCGACCTTCTGGGGCGGGCCGACGAGCCGGCGGGCGCGCTGCCCTACGGAGCGCAGCGGCGCCTCGAGATCGCCCGCGCGATGTGCACCGATCCGGTCCTGCTCTGCCTGGACGAGCCGGCGGCCGGCCTCAACCCGCGCGAGAGCCAGGAACTCAACGACCTCCTGCGCCTGATCCGCGACCGGCACAGCACATCGGTGCTACTGATCGAGCACGACATGTCGGTGGTCATGCAGATCTCCGACCACGTCGTGGTGCTCGATTACGGCGTGAAGATCGCCGACGGCACGCCCGACGCGGTGCGGGCCGACCCGCGCGTGATCGCCGCCTATCTGGGCGTCGAGGACGAGGAGGTCGAGGCGGTCGAGGCCGAGGTGGGTATCGCGCATCCGGAGGCCGGCCGATGAGCGTCGCCGGCATCAACGTCCTGGTCGAGGAGACCCGGGCCATCCAGGCGCGGGCCGGTGAGCCTCTGCTCGCGGTCGAGAACGTCTCGACCTATTACGGCAGCGTCGCGGCCCTCCGAGGTGTCGACCTGACGGTCGGACGGGGCGAGATCGTCACGCTGATCGGTGCCAACGGGGCCGGCAAGTCCACCCTGATGATGACGATCTTCGGAGCACCCCGGGCGCGCTCCGGGACGATCCGCTATGACGGTGAGGACATCACGCAGCTGCCGACGCACCGGATCGCCCGGCTCGGCCTCGCCCAGTCCCCGGAGGGCCGGCGCGTCTTCCCGCGCATGAGTGTGTTCGAAAATCTCCAGATGGGTGCGAGCCTGCATGCGGGCCGCTACTTCGCGGAAGACCTGGAGCGCGTCTGCGCCCTGTTCCCCCGCCTGAAGGAGCGCCTGCAGCAGCGGGCCGGCACCATGTCGGGGGGCGAGCAGCAGATGCTGGCGATCGGCCGTGCCCTGATGAGCCGGCCGAAGCTCCTTCTCCTCGACGAGCCCTCGCTCGGCCTCGCGCCGCTGGTGGTGAAGGGCATCTTCGACGCGATCCGCGACCTCAACCGGCAGGACGGGATGACGATCTTCCTCGTCGAGCAGAACGCCTACCACGCCCTCAAGCTCGCGCACCGGGGCTACGTGCTGGTCAACGGCCGCGTCACCATGAGCGGTACGGGACGCCAGCTTCTCGACGACCCGGCCGTGAAGGCCGCCTACCTGGAGGGCGGCCACGGCGCTGCGGCGACGGCGTGAGCGCGCTTCAGGGCATCCTCTTCGAGGAGGAGTCGGTCTGGCTCTTCGGGCTCGTCACCGTGGTGATGGGCGGCTGGGCCGGCTGGATGGCGGCCCGCGCGGTCGCCAAGGCGTGGCGGCCGTTCCCCTACGCGGCGCTCGCACTCCTCCTCGTCGCGGCTGCCGTGCGCTTCATCCACTTCGCCCTGTTCGGCGGGACTTTGCTGTCGGCGCAGTACTACCTCGTCGATGCGGCGGTGGTGATGCTGATCGGCGCGGCAGGCTACCGCTACACCCGCACCCGCCAGATGACGACGCAGTACCGCTGGCTCTACGAGCGGACCTCGCCGCTCACCTGGCGCGAGCGCCCTTCCGGGGCGGCCTCGGAGCGGTCATGATCGCGCGGGCGGGCGGGGCTCAGCGCTCCAGCCAAGCCCGACGCATGGGACACGCCGCGCCGACGAGAGCGCGGTCGCGTGTGACGTGAGGGAGAAGACCGGGATGAGAGCAACACTTCTGGCGGGCCTCGCGCTGGGCCTCCTGACTGCCGGCTCGGCGCAGGCGCAGCTCAAGATCGCCGTCGGCGCACCGATCACCGGCAACAGCGCCGCCTTCGGTGCGCAGCTGAAGAACGGCACCGCCCAGGCGGTCGAGGACATCAACAAGGCCGGCGGCATCAAGGGGCAGAAGCTCGAGCTCGCGGTCGGCGACGACGCCTCCGACCCGAAGCAGGGTGTGTCGGTCGCCAACAAGTTCGCCTCGGACGGGGTGAAGTTCGTGGTCGGCCACTTCAACTCGGGCGTCTCGATCCCGGCCTCCGACGTCTACGCCGATGCCGGCATCGTCGAGGTCACGCCGGCCTCCACCAACGTGAAGTTCACCGAGCGCGGCCTCTGGAACACCTTCCGCACCTGCGGGCGCGACGACCAGCAGGGCGCGGTCGCGGGCGAGTACCTAACCAAGAACTTCAAGGGCAAGAAGGTCGCGATCATCCACGACAAGACCCCCTACGGGAAGGGGCTCGCCGACGAGACCCTGAAGGCCTTCAAGGCCAAAGGCGGCAAGGAGACCGTCTACGAGGGCATCAACCCGGGCGAGAAGGATTACTCGGCGCTCGTCTCGAAGTTGAAGCAGAACGGCATCGATGTGGTCTATTTCGGCGGCTACTACACCGAGGCCGGCCTGATCATCCGCCAGATGCGCGACCAGGGCCTGAAGGCGCCGCTGATGGGCGGCGACGGCATGGTCGACAAGGAACTCGTGGCCATCGCGGGCCCGGGCGCCGAGGGCACGCTCACCACCTTCCCGCCGGATGCGCGCAAGAACCCGAGCGCGAAGGACGTCGTCGCGGGCTTCAAGGCCAAGGGCATCGATCCGGAAGCCTACACCCTCTACGCTTACGCCGCCGTGCAGATCTACAAGCAGGCCGTCGAGGGCGCGGGCAGCGCCGACGCCAAGAAGGTTGCGGCCTTCATGCGCGAGGGCAAGCCGTTCCAGACGGTGTTGGGCCCGATCAGCTTCGACAAGAAGGGCGATATCACGAAACCCGACTACGTGATGTACACCTGGAAGAAGAACGACAAGGGCGTGGTCGATTACGCGGGCAACGAGGTCACGCAGTAAGCCGCCGCCCCGGCCGACAGGCGCGCCGCCCCGCGACCCCTGGGGCGGCGTTCTCGCGTAGTATGCGGTCCGAGCCCCTACAATGGCCCGGGAACGTCGCTTGCGCAGCGCGAGATGCCCGATGCGCCCGCCCAAGGAATGTGCAAGATGCACAGGGCACGGGCGAAAAGTCCGGTCCGGCCGCGGCCAGCGGACGATCAGGGTGGAAGTCTTGGGCAGATCCGACGCCAGCCGTAGCGGCCGTACTCTCGTCGGGCCTCCGAAAAGGCCAAGCTTTCCCGTGTGCCACCGCCGCGCCGGGCTCCCCGGCGTGTTTTCCCTTTCACAAATCGGCACCATCATTGCGAAGGCGCGTCGGCAGGCCGAGCGCGCCCGCGTTGTGGGCCGACGCCCGCCCGGCATGATCAGGAGTTTCGTTTCAATGCAGGTTCGTTTCGACCGTCGCGGACTGGCGCTCGGCCTCGCCCTCGGCGCCTCACTGCTCGCCGCCCCGGCCGTCGCCGAGGAGCTGACCGGAACCCTCAAGAAGGTGAAGGACACCGGGGCCATCACGATCGGCTACCGGGATTCCTCCGTGCCGTTCTCCTATCTCGGCGCCGACCAGAAGCCCGTCGGCTACGCGATGGACATCTGCTACAAGATTGCCGACGCGGTGAAGGCGCACCTCAAGCTCGACAAGATGGAGGTCAAGCTCAATCCCGTGACCTCCGCGACGCGCATCCCGCTGATCGCGAACGGCACGATCGACCTTGAGTGCGGCTCGACCACCAACAACGCCGACCGCCAGAAGCAGGCGACCTTCACCAACTCGCACTTCCTCACGGCGACCCGCTACGTCGCCAAGAAGGACGCCAACCTCAAGACGATCGAGGACCTGAAGGGCAAGACTGTGGTCTCGACCTCGGGCACCACGAACATCCGGCAGATCAACGAGGCCAACACCGAGCGCAAGCTCGGTCTGACCATCCTGCCGGCCAAGGATCACGCCGAGGCGTTCCTGATGGTCGAGACCGGCCGCGCCGTCGCCTTCGTGATGGACGACGTGCTCCTCGCCTCGCTCGCCGCCTCCTCGAAGACGCCCGACGCCTACGTGATCTCGACCGAGGCGCTCTCGAAGCCCGAGCCCTACGGCATCATGCTGCGCAAGGACGACGCGCCCTTCAAGGCAGTCGCCGACGCCGCCACCAAGGCGCTCTACACCAGCCCCGAGGGCAAGGCACTGTACGACAAGTGGTTCACCAAGCCGATCCCGCCGCGCGACATCAACCTGAAGCTCCCGATGACCGAGGCGATGGAGAAGCAGTTCAAGACCCCGAGCGACAGCCCGGATCCGGCCGCCTACTGAGGCGACCCGCCTGAAACACCTCGCGCGGGCCTCTCCCGCGCGAGGTTCCTGTGCAGAACGCGGGTCGGGTCGGAGTTTTCGCGGGCGAATGCACGCGAGACCTGCTCGACTGAACCTCGATTTCCCGGCCGATGCGGCGAAGCCTGTAGCGCGATGAATTACAACTGGAACTGGGGCATCTTCCTTGAGCCCTCGCCCGAAGGCGCCGGCACCTACGCCGACATGCTGCTCTCGGGGCTCCTCTGGACGATCGCAACCGCGCTCTGCTCCTGGGTGATCGCGTTCTGCCTGGGCTCCATCATCGGCGTCCTGCGCACCCTGCCGAACAAGGCGGCCAACGCGGTCGGCACGGCCTATGTCGAGCTCTTCCGGAATATCCCGCTGCTCGTGCAGATGTTCCTCTGGTACTTCGTGCTGCCGGAGGTGCTGCCGCAATCCTGGGGCAATTGGCTGAAGCAGCTACCGAACGCGCCCTTCTACACCGGCGTGGTCTGCCTCGGCTTCTTCACCGCCTCGCGCGTGGCCGAGCAGGTGCGGGCCGGCATCCAGGCGCTTCCGCGGGGCCAGCGCATGGCTGGCACCGCGATGGGCTTCACCGTGGCGCAGACCTACCGCTACGTACTCCTGCCGAACGCCTACCGCATCATCCTGCCGCCGCTGACCTCCGAGTTCCTGAACAACCTCAAGAACACCTCGGTCGCGCTCACCATCGGTCTCCTGGAACTCACCGCCCGGGCACGCTCGATGCAGGAATTCTCCTTCCAGGTGTTCGAGGCCTTCACGGCCGCCACCCTCCTCTACGTCCTCATCAACATCGTGGTGATCACGGCGGCCTCGTTCATCGAGCGCTCCGTGGCCGTGCCGGGACAGCGCTGATGCTCTCGAATTTCGACTTCAGCGTCATCACCTCGTCGCTGCCCTACCTGTTCGGGCAGGGCATGGTCTTCACAGTCTCGCTGACCGCGATGGCGGCCGGCATGGGCATCGTGCTCGGCACCCTGATCGCGATGGCGCGGCTCTCCGGTGTCCCGGGGCTGAAGCACGTCGCCAAGGTCTATGTCGAGCTGATGCGCTCGCTGCCGCTCGTGCTGGTGATCTTCTGGTTCTACTTCCTGGTGCCGTATATCGGCGCCTACGTGACCGGCTCCTCGACGCCGATCCAGGTCGGCGCCTTCCCGTCGGCGCTGATCACCTTCACGCTGTTCGAGGCGGCCTACTTCTCCGAGATCATGCGAGCGGGCATCCAGTCGATCCCGAAGGGCCAGACGGCCGCGGCCTCCGCGCTTGGGATGAACTACTGGCAGTCGATGCAGAATGTCGTGCTGCCGCAGGCCTTCCGCAACATGCTGCCGCTGCTGCTCACCCAGACGATCGTGCTCTTCCAAGACACCTCGCTCGTCTACGTGCTCTCGCTGACCGACTTCCTCGGCGCGGCCTCGAAGGTCGCCCAACGCGACGGGCGCCTCGTCGAGATGTATATCTTCGCGGCCGTGGTCTACTTCGCGGTCTGCTTCTTCGCCTCGTTCCTGGTGCGCCGGCTCCAGGCCCGTGTCGCCATCATCCGCTGACCGTCAGCGCCGCCTTCCCGGGGATCGCCCATGACCTCCACGCCGATGCCGGCCCCGACCGCCGGAACCCCCGCCGCCCCCGCCGGCCAGGCCCCCGCCGATGCGGGCCTGCAGCAGGGCAACCTGACCGCGCCCGCCGCCCGCACGGGCGAGACGATGATCGCGATCGACAACGTCAGCAAATGGTACGGTGACTTTCAGGTGCTGACGAACTGCACCACCAGCGTCGCCAAGGGCGAGGTGGTCGTGGTTTGCGGTCCCTCGGGCTCGGGCAAGTCCACCCTGATCAAGACCGTGAACGCGCTCGAGCCGTTCCAGAAGGGTCAGATCACGGTGGCGGGCACCAAGGTGATGGACAAGTCCACCAACCTGCCCAAGCTGCGCTCGCGCGTCGGCATGGTGTTCCAGCACTTCGAGCTGTTCCCGCACCTCTCGATCACCGACAACCTGACGATCGCCCAGCGAAAGGTGCTGGGCCGCGGGGCGGAGGACGCGAAGAAGCGCGGCCTCGACCTTCTCGCCCGTGTCGGCCTCTCGGCCCACGCCCACAAGTTCCCGGGCCAGCTCTCGGGCGGCCAGCAGCAGCGCGTTGCCATCGCCCGGGCGCTCGCCATGAACCCGGTGGTGATGCTGTTCGACGAGCCGACCTCGGCCCTTGATCCCGAGATGGTCGGCGAAGTGCTCGACGTGATGGTGGAGCTCGCGCGTGAGGGCATGACCATGATGGTCGTGACCCACGAGATGGGCTTCGCCCGCAAGGTGGCCGACCGGGTGATCTTCATGGATCGCGGCGAGATCGTCGAGGACGCCAACAAGGACGACTTCTTCGGTAAGCCCCGCTCCGAGCGCGCCCAGACCTTCCTGTCGAAGATCCTCCAGCACTGAAGGGGCACCCCGTCACGGTGTCGAGAGGCCCGAGGCCTCTCGCGGGTCCAGGGGGAACCCCTGGGAAGGCCTCGCCACGTGGGGATCGCCACGCCTCGCTTTCGCCCCAGAGAGCGCGCATCGGCGTTAACCGATCCTTCACCAGAGCCCGCGAGCGTCCGACCCGATGCCGAATGCCGCGCCCGCCCTCCGATTGCCCGCGCTCGTCGCGCTGTTCGCCCTTGCGGGAAGCCAGGCCGTGGCCCACCCGCATGTCTGGGTGACCGCCAGGGCCGAGATCGACTACGCCTCCGGACAGGTCACTGGCATCCGCCACAGCTGGAGCTTCGATCCGGCCTACTCGGCCTTCGTGACCCAGGGGCTCGACAAGAACGGCGACGGCAAGCTGAGCCCGGACGAACTGGCCGACCTCGCGGCCGAGAACACCAAGGGGCTGGCCGAGTTCGGCTACTTCACCAAGCTCAAGGTCGGCGGCAAGGAGCAGGCCTTCGCGGACCCGGCAGACCCCCGCATGGCGATGGAGGGCGATGCCCTCACCATGAGCTTCCTGCTGCCCTTGAAAGCCCCGGTCACCCAGGGTCGCGGCGTGGTCGCGCTGGAAGTCTACGACCCGACCTACTTCGTCTCCTTCGGCCTCGCGGAAGGCGCTGACGCCGCCAAGCTCGCGGGCGCGCCGGCCGGCTGCGCCGCGACGATCACCCGGCCCAAGGCGCCCGAGGCCAAGACCGTGGATGCGGCCAAGCCCGGCATGACCGAAGCCTTCTTCGAGGCGCTGACGGCGGCCTCGAACTATGGCCTGCAATACGCCCAGCGGGTCCTCGTCGCGTGTCCGTAGGCGTCGCCCTCTCTGGGGCGCCGCTCCGGGGCCGCCTCGCCCTGCGGCTGGCGCTCGTCGCGGGCGCCGTCCTGATTGCGGGCCTCGTCGTCGCCGCGTTGTCCTGGCTCGTCGCCCCCACCATGGTCGCGCCGCCGCCGCGTTCGCCCTTCGGCATCGGCTTCCGTGAGGCCGCTCCGGCCGCTACCGGGCTCGGCGGCTGGCTGCTCGCCGTGCAGTCGAGCTTCTCCCGCAGCCTCCAGGCCGCGCTCTCGGCCGTTAAGGCCGGGGGCGGCTGGGGGCCGCTCATTGGCATCGGCTTCGCCTACGGGGTCTTCCACGCGGCGGGCCCCGGACACGGCAAGGCGGTCATCGCCGGCTACATCGTAGCGGGCGAGCGGGCGCTGCGGCGCGGCTGCGCGCTGAGCTTCGCGGCGGCCCTGCTCCAGGCGGGCGTCGCGATCGGGATCGTCGGCGTCGGCAGCCTGATCCTTGGCGCCACCGCGGCCGGCATGTCGCAGGCCGGCACCCTGATCGAGACGGCGAGCTTCGCGATGGTCGCCCTCGTCGGGCTGGCCCTGACGTGGCGCAAGGCCGGGCGGCTCGCCGGCTCCGGCGCCCTCGGCTGCGGGCCGGACTGCGCCCACGGTGTCGTGCCGCCCCGCGACGGCGAGAGCTGGCGCACGCGGGCCGGCGTGGTGCTGGCCGCAGGCTCGCGCCCCTGCGCGGGCGCGGTGCTGCTTCTCGTCTTTGCCCTGTCGCAGGGGATGCTCGGGGCCGGCATGCTCGCGGTACTCGCCATGGCGCTCGGCACCGCCCTCACCACGAGCGCGCTCGCGAGCCTCGCGGTCTTTGCCAAGGGCGCGGCGCTTCGCCTCGCGGGCGGGCGCGGGCAGGCCGGCTCGATCACTGTCGCCGGCCTCGAACTCCTGGCCGCCGCCTTCGTGCTGGTGCTCGGCCTCGCGATGCTGACAGGTCTCGCCCTCGGTGCCGGCGGCGCCTGAGCCGGCCCTCGCCAAACCCGTTCCAACATGGCACGTTTCGCTCCTCTCCTGCCGCGGCGGGACCCGAAGCGCCGAGGCGAGCATGGCCGGTTTCGATCTGCGCGGCTTCGATCCGATCCTGAACTGGCGGCTGCTCGCCGGCTCGCACCCGTTCCCGGGTCCGGACGGGGGCACCTGCATCAACGAGGCGGCGATCGTCGCCGCAGGCCTGCCCTACCGGGCGATCCGCTCCAGCGCGGACTGCCCGCCCTGCTTCTCGCAGCCGCTGGCCGCCTACGCGCTCGGCCTCAACGACGCGATGCCCGATGCCGAGCGCCCGCGCCTGATGGCCTTCGTGCTGCGTCTCTCCGGCTCGGCTGACCAGCCGGAGATCGAGGCGGCTCGGACCGACCATCTCGCTGAGGCGAGCGTCCGGCGCATCCTGGCGCCCCTCTGCGCGCTGGCCGGCCTCGACGATCTCGCGGCGCGCTGCGCCGAGGCCCGGGATCTCGCGGCGGCGCGCGCCGCCGCTCGGGCGGCGGAGTGGGGCGGCGGCGCGCGGGCGCAGAGCGCTGCCGAATCGCGCCGCTGGGTCGAGGGCGCGCGGGCGGCCGCGGTGGCCCGGACCGCGATGGCCGCTGGGCGGGCGGGCACGGACGCGCGCTGCGCTGCCGAGGTGGCCGAAGGTGCGGCCGTCTTCCTGCCGGCGATCTGGGCAGAGGCCTGCGCGATCCTTGATGAAGGGCTCGCCATCGGCCGCCGGGCGCCGGACATCGATCTCGCGCTCGCCGGCGCGCGGATGGAGGCGGCGCGCGGGCTGGTCGGCGCTTGACGGCCTAGCCCGTCGGTCACCGGGGCCGACCGCCAAACCCCTTCGGCTCCCGTGGAGGGAGCCGGGGAGGGGGGTCAGTCCCTCGCCAAGCTTGCGGCATCCCGGCCCACGGCCGAGGCGAGGCTCGGGAGCCCGGCGCGGCCGAGTTGTTCGAGGAGGCCCCGCTTGATCGTGCCGACGAGGCCCGGCCCCTGATAGACCAGCGCCGAGTAGAGCTGCACGAGGCTCGCGCCAGCCAGGATCTTCGTCCAGGCGGCCTCTGCCGAATCGACGCCGCCCACGCCCACGAGCGGCACCTTGGTCCCGACCCGCAGGTAGGTCTCGGCCAGCAGCTTCGTTGCCGGACCGAAGAGGGGGCGCCCTGAGAGGCCGCCGGTTTCGCGGGCCAGGGCCGTCTCCGTCAGGCTCTGCGGGCGGGCCACCGTGGTGTTCGAGACGACGAGCCCCTGCACGCCGCGGCGCAAGGCGGTGGCACAGATCGCGTCGAGGGCGTCGAGGGTGATGTCGGGGGCGATCTTCAGGAGCACCGCCGCGCGCCCCCCCGTCCCGTCCCGCGCCTCCACCACGCGGGCGAGCAACTCGTCCAGGAAGGCCTCGCCCTGGAGGTCGCGCAGGCCCGGCGTGTTCGGCGAGGAGACGTTGACGGTGACGAAGGCGACGTGCGGAGCGAGCCGCGCCGTGCAGGCGACGTAGTCGGCCAGCCGGTCCACCGCCTCCTTGTTGGCGCCGATGTTGACGCCGACGAGGCCCGCCCGCCCGACCCGCGCCGCGAGGCGGCCCGCCACCACGTCGAGCCCCTCGCTGTTGAGGCCGAACCGGTTGATCACGGCCCCGTCCGCCTTCAGCCGGAACACCCGCGGGCGCGGGTTGCCGGGCTGTGGGCGCGGCACCACCCCGCCGACCTCGACGAAGCCGAAGCCGAGGCCGAGCAGCGCGTCCGGCACCGTGGCGCCCTTGTCGAAGCCGGCGGCTAGGCCGACCGGATTGGGGAAGCGTCGACCCAGGATCTCCACCGCGAGGCGCGGGTCGTCGGCAGGCGGGCGGCGCACCGGAAGCGCTGCCAGAGCCCTCAATGTCAGGTTGTGTGCTTGCTCGGCATCCAGGCCGTGGAGCACCGGGCGGACCAGGGGGAACAGGACTTCGATCATGCCCCGATCTCCACCGGGAAAACGTGGCGTCCGTCGGCTCCGAGCGGCAATTCGGCGACCGAGCGCACCGCGGAGAGCGGCAGGTCGGCGTAGAGGTGGGGGAAGAGGTCGCCGCCGCGCGAGGGCTCGAATCGCAGGGCGTCGCCCAGCGCCTCTGCCTCGACGGCGACGAGGAGGAGGTCGCGCTGCCCGACGAAGTGGCGCGCTGCCGTCTCAGGCACTTGGGCGCCTGTGGAGAAGTGGATGAAGCCGTCCGCCGCGTCCACGGGAGCCCCGCTGAACCGGCCCGACGCTTCGGCCTCGCGCCAGAGCTCGCGGGGGCAGATCTTGTAGATGAGGGGCATGCGCGCGTCCGATCGTTGCGTGCCGTCGATACGGCGCGGCACCGCTTTCTGACAACCATTCCGGCGCGCTGCGGTTGGTCCCGCAGGCGGCGCGCATCCCCCTCAAAAAGGGTCCGCGCCTACAATGAGTGATTGCGTTCCGCGCCTCGTAGTTCTACTTTCCTACAACTAGGCCGTGCGTTACTGCGGCCCGTTGAGGCACAGAGCCCGACAGATGTTGTCCCACGAGCAGATCTGGACCGCCATCGACCGCTTGGCGGAACGCCACGGGTACTCCCCCTCGGGCCTCGCCCGCCGCTCCGGCCTGGACGCGACGAGTTTCAACCGCTCGAAGCGGATCGGCGCTGACGGGCGCAAGCGCTGGCCCTCGACCGAGTCGGTCTCGAAGGTGCTGGCGGCGACGGGCGCGAGCCTCGACGAATTCCTGCGCCTGATCGAGGCGCGCGAGGGGCCGGTGCGCTCCACGGTTCCCCTCATCGGCATGACGCAGGCGGGCGTCGGCCGCCTCTTCACCGAGGAGGGCATGCCCACCGGCGGTGCCGGCTGGGAGGAGATCGACTTCCCCGATCTCGGCGAGGAGCGGGCCTTCGCGCTCGAGGTGCAGGGCGATTCGATGATGCCGCTGTTCCGCGACGGCGACGTGCTGATCGTCTCGCCCTCGGCCAGCGTACGCAAGGGCGACCGCGTGGTCGTCCGCACCCACACGGGCGAGGTCCTGGCCAAGGAACTGCGCCGCCGCACCGCTCGCACGGTCGAGCTCGTCTCGCTCAATCCCGACCACGGTGATCGCGTCCTCAACGTCGGGGAGATCGCCTGGATCGCCCGGGTGATGTGGATCCGGCAATAGGCCCGGTCGCGCGAGGCTTGGCCATCGATCCGGGTGCGGTTAACGCTGAGCGAGACGCGGGCTCGGCCCGCCCCGGCCGGATGACGACATGCCAGGTCATGACATGGCGGAGCCCGTAGCAGCGGGCGGCGACCGGATGCCGGACGGGATCCGACCGGCCGCCGCGGCCCTGCTCGACGCAGCCGCCGTGCCCACTTTCCTGCTCGACGGGACAGGCGGACAGGCGCGCATCGTCTACGCCAACACCGCCTTCCTGGTGCTCACCGGCTATCCGGCCGAGGCTATCGTCGGCGGCGATCTCCGCCCGCTCCTCGGCGAGCGGGCCGCCGCTTCGGAGGGCGAGGCGCAGGAGTTCCTCGGCGCGCGCCTCGACGGTTCGACCTTCTGGGGTTGCCTGACGCTCACGCCCGTGGCCGGGAGCACCCTGCGGTTCGGACAGGTCGTCGACGTGACGCGGCGCCGGGACGTCGAGGGCGCGCTCGCGCTCTCGCGCCAGCGGGAGGCCCTGGGCCTCCTGACGAACAGCGTCGCGCACGAGTTCAACAACTTCCTGCAGATCCTGATCGGCTACATCGACGGTCTGAAGCGCCGGCTCGGCGACCGGCCGGAGCCCTTCGTCCAGCGGGCCATGAGCCGCTCGACGGACGCGACCGAGCGGGCCGCCGTGCTGACCCGCCAGCTCCTCGCCTTCTCGCGCCGGATCGCCCCAGATGTCCGCGCCATCGATCTCGACGCCGTGGTGGCGGACGCCGCCACCGCGATCCGGGCGACGCTGCCCGATCGGATCCGGCTCGATGTGGCGACGACGCCGGACCTGCCCTGGGCGGTCGCCAACCCGACTCAGGTCGAACTCGCGCTTCGCCATCTCGTCGCCAACGCCTGCGAGGCGATGCCCGACGGCGGTACGATCGCGCTCGCGACCTTCCGTATCGCGCCGGGCGAGCGCTCGATGCAGCATCCGAGCGAGGGGGCGGTCGGCCTGACCGTCTCCGACACGGGGTCCGGCATGTCGCCCGAGATGCTGGCCCGCGCGCTCGCCCCCTTCGCGACCAGCCACGAGGCCGGGCGCGGGGCGGGACTCGCCATCGTGCACGGCCTGATGAAGCGACAGAACGGCACGATCAGCCTCGACAGCCGTCCGGGCGAGGGCACCCAGGTGCGGTTGGTCTTTCCGGCCGCGGCCCGGCGCGACGCCGCCTGACCGGCCGATCACGGGGCGGACCGTGAAAGCGCGGCCGGGCACGGACTAAAATATCCGCTCAGCCGTCTCCATATCATCGGGGCGTTCCAAGACGCACCGATCCGTCTTCGCGTTCGGTTCTCCTGCAGAGGCTCTCGATGCTCACCTCCACCAAGCGCCGTAAGCGCACGGCGACCTTCCTGGCGCTGGCCGCGGCGCTGACCGTTGCAGCTCCCATCGCCGAGGCCCGTCCCGGCGGCGGCGGCAGCGTCGGCTCGCGGGGGTCCCGCACCTTCAACGCGCCCTCCGCGACGCAGACCGCGCCCGGCACCGCGGCCCCGATGCAGCGCACGCAGGCTCAGCCCGGCATGACCAATCCGGGCATGCAGCCGCAGCAGGGTCGGCGCTTCGGCGGCGGCTTCATGGCGGGCCTCCTCGGCGCGGGCCTGATCGGCGCGCTCCTCGGCGCCGGCTTCTCGGGCGGCCTCGGCGGCATCGCCTCCTTCCTGGGTCTGATGCTGCAGATCGGCCTCGTCGTGCTGCTCGTCTCCTTCGCGGTGCGCTGGTTCCGCCGCCGCAACGAGCAGCAGCAGCCCGCCGGTGCCGGCGCGCCCTACGCACGTCAGGCGCTGAACGAGGGGCCGAACCAGAACCCGATGGGGGCCGGCGGCCCGTCCTCCGGGCCGATGGGCGGCATGCTCGGCGGCCAGCCGCGTCCCGTCCAGCAGCGCCCGGTCCAGATCGGTCCGAACGACTTCCAGTCCTTCGAGCGCCTGCTCGGCGAGATCCAGGACGCCTACTCGCACGAGGACAAGGTCGGCCTGCGCAACCTCGCGACGCCGGAGATGGCCGGCTACTTCGAGGAAGAGCTCCAGGCGAACGCCGCGCGCGGCGTGGTCAACCGGGTCAGCGAGGTCAAGCTCCTCCAGGGCGACCTGTCGGAGGCCTGGGGCGAGGGCTCGGACGAGTACGCCACCGTGGCGATGCGCTACGCGCTGAAGGACGTCACCCTCGACCGCCGCTCGAATCAGGTCGTCGAGACCGGCGCCCCGCAGGCGATCGAGCTGTGGACCTTCGTCCGCCGCCCGGGTCGCCCGTGGATCCTGTCGGCGATCCAGCAGACCGCCTGATCGCGATCGCGGTTGGGAAGATGATCGAGGCCGGCACCGCGGAGGCGGTGCCGGCCTTCTACTTTGCGCCTCAGCGCCCGCGGGAGCGGTCCCAGGCATTGGCCAGCGCGACGAAGCCTGCGACCGGCACCTCCTCGGCCCGGGCGGTCTCGGGGATGCCGGCCTCCGCGAGCAGCGGCGCCGGATCGCTGCCGAGCGCCTTCAGGCTCTGGCGCAGCATCTTCCGGCGCTGGCCGAAGGCCGCGCGCGTGACTGCTTCAAGCGCGCCGACCCGGCAGGGCAGGGGATCGGTGCGGGGAAGCAGCTGCACGATGCTCGACGTCACCTTCGGGGGCGGCACGAAGGCGGAGGGGCTCACGTCGAACAGGATGTGGGCCTGCGTGCGCCAGCCGCAGAGCACACCGAGCCGGCCGTAATTCGCCCGGTCGCCCTCGTCGGCCACGATCCGCTCAGCCACCTCCCGCTGGAACATCAGGGTCAGCGAGTCCCACCAGGGCGGCCACGCCTCGGTGTCGAGCCAGCCGGTCAGGAGCGGCGTGCCGACATTGTAGGGGAGGTTCGCGACGATCCGGGTCGGACCTGCACCGATCAGCGGGCGCGGGTCGAATGCGAGGGCGTCCGCGTCCACCACCTCGAGCCGGCCGGGATAATGCGCGGCAATCTCGGCGAGCGCGGGCAATGCCCTGGGATCACGTTCGATCGCGACGACCCGTTCCGCCCCCTCGGCGAGCAGGGCGCGGGTCAGACCGCCCGGGCCGGGGCCGACCTCTACGACCGTGACGCCCGCCAGCGGGCCTGCCGCCCGGGCGATGCGGCCGGTGAGGTTGAGGTCGTAGAGGAAGTTCTGGCCGAGGGCCTTCTTCGGCTCGAGGCCGTGCCGCGCGACGACGTCGCGCAGCGGCGGCAGCCCATCCGGTGCGCTCACAGCTCGTCGTCGGGGTCGAAGTGGCGCATGTCGGTCCGGCGTCCGGCATAGAGGCTGAGCGGGATCACCTCGGCGCTCTCGGGGCGCCCGATCCCGGCATTGCGGGCGAGCCTGTCGGCGAGGCGGAGCGCGGCGATCAGGCTGTCGGGCCGGGCGAGGCCCTGGCCGGCGATGTCGAAGGCGGTGCCGTGGTCCGGCGAGGTGCGGATAAAGGGCAGACCCAGCGTCACGTTCACCCCGTCGTCGAAGGCGATGGTCTTGATCGGGATCAGGGCCTGATCGTGGGTGGGGGCGAGCGCCACGTCGTAGGTCTCCCGCGCCCGGGCGTGGAACAGGGTGTCGGCCGGTAGCGGCCCCCTGATGTCGATGCCCTCCGACCGCAGTCGCGCCACGGCCGGGGTGAGCACGTCGCGGTCCTCGGCCCCGATCGTGCCGGCCTCGCCCGCGTGCGGGTTGAGCCCGGCCAGAACGAGGCGTGGGTTCGCCAGACCGAAGCGGACCCGCAGGTCCCGCACGACGATGCGGGCGGTCTCCTCGACGAGGTCCTGCGTAAGCAGGGCCGACACGTCGCGCACCGGCACGTGGATCGTCACCGGCACCACCGAGAGCGTCTCGCTCCAGATCATCATCACGGGCTTCGGCGGTTCCAGCCCGGGCGGGACCGCCAGCGCCGCGAGGAACTCGGTATGGCCGGGATGCGCGAAGCCGGCCCGCGTGAGCACGAACTTGGCGATCGGGTTCGTCACGACGGCGCTGGCGCGGCCGGCCTTCACGAAGCCGACCGCGGTGGTGATCGACTCGATCACCGCGCCCGCGTGGATTGAATCCGGCCGGCCCGGCAGCGCCGCGATGGTGGCGCCGCTCGGGAGCGCCACCACGGGGAGGGCCCGCGGGAACACCTCGGCGGCCGTCTCCGGATCAATCTCCGCGACCGGGACCGGCAGGCCCAGCCGGTCGGCGGCGCGCTCCACGAAGGCCGGATCCGCGACGAGGAAGAAGGGCGGCAGCGGGTTCGCGCCACCGCGGGCGAGCCAGGCCGCGAGGGCGAGCTCGGGGCCGATCCCGGCCGGGTCTCCGAGGGTGAGGGCGAGAGGGGGCATGGACGGGCCTGACGATGCGCGGGCGTGCGCGGCCTGCGACGCGGCGCTCTTGCGGGCGATCTAAGGGAATCCGGCCCGCGCGCAAGTCGCGGGCTCAGCGCACGGAGGCGATGCCGTCGTTGGTCGTGACGGTGCCGACGTTCTGGCGCAGGTCAGCCTCGCCGAGCGTCTTCAACTCGACGCGCAGCAGCACGGTCTGGTTGCGCTCGCGCGTGCCGAGCGCGGTGGCGATCGGCGAGACGATGTAATTGAGCGAGACGGTGGTGCACTCGTCCTGATAGCCGCCGCCGAGGCTCAGGCCCGAGAGGTAGAACCGACCCGGGTTCTGGTAGACCGGCAGGGTGCCGGTCGGATTGGCGAAGTAGCTCGCCAGCGCGGTCGCGTAGAGGTCGCGGGTGTCGAGGTAGTGGGTCAGGTCCACCAGCGCGGAGCCGGTGAGGAACCAGTTCGGCGTGATGTTGTAGGTCGCGCTCGCGGTCACGCCCTCGCGGCGATGACTGAAGCCGAGCAGCGGCTGTGCCTCGTAGTAGGAGTAGAAGGTCGAGAGCGTCAGCGGCAGGAAGGGCGCGAAGCGCGCGGTCACGCCCGCCTCGAAGCGGTTGACCTTGAAGTCGGCCTGGTCGAAGCGCGCCCGGCTGATGAACGAGATGTTCTGGTTCGGAGAGACCTGGAACCGTCCGACGAAGTCGGAGCGGCGGGTCTCCAGGCCCGATTCGAGGCCGACATTCGCCAGATCCCCGCGGCGGAACGAGTTCACGCCCGCAACCTGGATCGACTCGCCGAACATCACGTTCGTGTACCAGCCCGAGGCCGTCACCACCGAGTACTGGCCGCCGAGATTGGCCCGCACGCCGCCCTCGGCGCGGTCGTAGCCCGAGAACTTGTCCCACTCGAACAGCGAGGTGTCGTCGAAGACGAGGCTCTGCGCGTCCTCGTTCGGCAGGCGGCCGATCCGGGTCTCGGAGGGTCGCGCGATGATCTGGGCGATCGGCTCGATCGTGTGGACGCCGAGCGGCCCGAAATCGCTGACGAAGGGGTAGCGGTAGTCGAGGCCGACCGCCGGGATCACGCGGCCGTTGAAGCCCTCGCCGACGTTGGCGATCGTCGGCACCAGGGCGTTCTGGTAGCCCGACAGGCTCGGATTGGTGAAGAACGCGTCCGCCCTGAGATACGTGAACGGCGTGAAGACCTGGCCCGCATCGTCGATGAAGCTGCGCCGCCAGGAGGCCATGGCGGAGGCGCGCGTGTTCGTGCCGGCAAGGCCCCGGATCAGGCATGAGGCCTGGTTGAAGGTCGAGCAGGTCTCGTAGAGCGGGTAGCTGATCCCGTTGACGCTCGGGCTGAACAGGTAGGCCGAGGTCCGCGGCAGGCCCTGGAAGTCGGTCGCCTCGCGGGTCAGGCTGGTGATGTTCGCCTCGAAGCGCACCTCGCCGCCGATCTCGCCCGGACCGTTGATCCGCTTGTCGTAGTCGATCACCGGCGCGACGATCGGCTGCTCCTTCTGCCAGTCGAAGCTCGACAGGCCCTTGAAGTAGTAGCCCCGCGCCTCGAACCACGAGCGGTCGCCCTGGCCGATCAGGTAGGCGGTCGAGACGGCCTCGCGGAAGTAGTCGGTCGTGATGTTCTGGTTGCGGATCCGGTAGTTGTCGAGGAACCACTTGTCGGTGACGCCGACGAGATCCCAGCCGGTGCGCCAGCGGTCGTTGATGTAGAAGCGGCCCCGGCTCTCGATCGAGCCGCGGAAGTCGCGGTCGCCCGCGCCCAGCGGCCCCGGCAGGAAGGCCGAGGGCGTCGTCTGGAAGATGCCGGAGAGCCTGAGGTTGAGGCTGCCGTTGTCGAAGCGCTGCCGGTACTCGGCCTGTCCGAGCACGCCCTGGCGGCTCAGGAAGGCGGGCGAGACCGTGAGGTCGTAGTCCGGCGCGAGGTTGAAGAAGTACGGCACTGAGGCGCCGGTGCCGACCGCCGTCGAGGTGATGAAGCGCGGCGTCAGGAAGCCGCTCTTGCGCTTCACCGTCGGATCCGGCGCCTCGAAATAGGGCAGGTAGGCGACCGGGATGCCGGCGATCTCGAGCGTCGATTCCTCGAAATAGACCGTGTGGGTCTCGTTGTTGTGAACGATCTTGGCGGCGCGCACCTGCCAGAGCGGCGGCACCTCCGGGTTGTCCTTGCACGGCTCGCAGGCCGTGTAGGTGCCGTAGTCGAAGCGGGTCTGTTCGCCCTCGATGCGCTCGGCGCGCGGCGCCGAGAAGCGCGTGCGCACGGTCTCGCCGCGGCGCTGCACCGATTGCTGGATGCGCAAGCTATCGATGAAGCCGGTCTTGAAGTCGTCCGTCAGCTCCATCCGTTCGCCGGTGACGACGGCGCCGTCCTGGTCGGTCAGGCGGACATTGCCCTCGGCGAAGACGCGGGACGAGCCGCGGTCGTAGCGCACGCGGTCGGCCTGGAGGGTGCGCGGGCCGTAGTGCAGCTCGGCGTTGCCCTTCGCCGTCACCGTGTTCTTGTCGTTGTCGTAGATCAGCTCGTCGGCCTCGACGAGCAGCTTGTCGCCCGGCTTCCCCTCGGCCTTCTTGGCGAGCGGGTTCGCGGCGGATCCCGATTGGGCGAGCGCCGGGGTCGCCGCGAGGGCAGAGCCCGTCAGCAGCGCCAGCAATCCGGCGATCCGCGCGATGTCGGAGACCTTACGCAACGCCTGTCCCAACTCCGGTGACGTCCGTCGTCACGAACCCAACCAAAACCGCCTCCCGAGGCCCGCTCGGGCGAGCGGGGTTCAGCCGTCTTCCTGGTACAGAAGCGTGAGCGTACCGAGAAGGCTTCCTACCACGGCCGGCAGCCACGCCGCCACTGGCGCGGCTACGATACCCGCAGCTCCGAGACCCTCCATGACCTGCCGGGCGACGTAGAGCGCGAAGCCCGCCGCGACTCCCCCGAGGACGAGCTTCCCGACCCCACCAAAGCGGAAAAACCGTAAGGAAACGGTTGCGGCGACGAGCACCATGGCCACGAACAGGACCGGGCGCGCCCAGAGGACGTCGTACTGAAGGCGATAGCGCGTAGCGTCGAGGCCAGCCCGTTCGGTGCGGGCGATCGTGTCCGGAAGTTGCCAGAAAGGCACAGATTCCGGGGGTGTGAAGCGCTGCCGGACCTGCCCGGGATCGAGGGTCGAGGCGATCAGGTAGGTGCCGAAGCTCTCCGGCGGCGACTCGGATGTGAGACGGCGCACATCGGTGAGTTCCCACCACCCGTCGTGGAGCGCGGCGCGGGCCGCGACGATCTGGGAGACGAAGCCGCCGTCGTCGTCGAAGGTGAAGACCTGCACGCCCGCCAGCGTCGTGGTGCCCTCGATGGCCGTCTCGGCCCGGATGATGGCCGAGCCGTCGACGCTCTTCTGGCGCATGTAGAGCGCCTTGCCGGAGCCGGCCTTGGTCGACTTGGCGAAGATCTTCGCCTCGATCTCGGTCGAGCGCTGCTTCAGGGCGGCAGAGACCGGGTTGTAGATTCCGATCGCGAGGCTGCCGATCGCGAGGGCCACGAAGACGCCCGGCTGCAGGAACTGCCAGGCGGAGATGCCGGCCGCGCGCGCCACCACCAGCTCCAGCTTGCGCGAGAGCTGGAGCAGGGCGGCCATCGATCCGAACAGCACCGCGAAGGGCAGCACGCCCTCGGCGACGGCGGGGGTGCGGTAGAGCGAGAGCTGCGCCATCAGCCCGGCCGAGGCGCCCTCCGCGTCGCCCGCGCGGCGCAGAAGCTCCACGAAGTCGAGCGTGTAGACGAGGGCGAAGACGGTGAGGAACACGCCCAGCACCGTGCGGGCGAAGCGCTTGGCGAAGTAGAGCCCGAGTGTCCGGCCGATCAGCACGCTGGTCTAGCCCCGCGCGAGGCGGGGGACGCGCGGAGCGAGTCCCCGAACGAGCGCGGCGAGCCGCGCGTTGAAGGCCCGGACCTTCGGTCCGTGGAAGATCACCAGGGCCGATAGCCCGATCGCGGCCAGCGGCACCGCATAGACGGCCGCGACCGCGGCCTGACTGCGGGCGGCCGCGCTGACGGCGGCGAAGCCGGCGATCCTGAGGAGCACCACCGCCAGCACCGCTCCGGCCACCGCCACGCCACGCCCCGAGCGGGTGGTGCGCGGGTCGCCCAGCGCCGCGAAGGCGATGAAGGCGAGCGCGAGGGGATAGAGCCAGGAGGAGAGCCGGTCGTGAAGCTCGGCCCGGAAGCGGCCCTTCTGGATCTTGAAGTAGACCTCGTCACGGTCGGGGAAGAGGAGCTGCGTGGTCGAGCGCTCGCGCGGCTTGTAGACCACCTCGGAATCGGGCGGCGCGAAGGCGGCGAGGTCGATCGTGTAGCGCTCGAAGGTCAGGATCGAGGAATCGCGGCTGTCCTTCTGCTGCTGGTGCACGCTGCCCTTCTCGAGCGCGAGGTAGCTCTGGCCGTCGACCTCGACCGCGTTGCCACGCTCGGCGAGGTAGACCTTGTTCTTGCCGGCCTCGCGCGCGTCCTGGATGAACAGACCAAGCAGGGTGCCGTTCTGCCCGCGCTCGCGGAAGTGGAAGGTCAACCCGTTGTCGAGGCTGGTGAACTGCCCCTCCTTGACGACGTTCGCGATGAAGTCGCCGCGCACCCGCGTGATCACGTCGCGCAGCTCCTGGAAGCTCGCTGGCATGACCACGATCGTCAGGAAGCCGACCAGGAAGCTCACCAACAGCGCGAGCGTGAGGAAGGGGCGCAGGATCGCCCGCGGCTTCATGCCCGCCGCCGACATCACGATCAGCTCGGAATCACCGTTGAGCCGGTTCAAGGCGTAGATCACCGCGATGAACAGCGCCATCGGGGCGATCACCACCACCAGCGTCGGCAGCGACAGCCCGGTTACGAACAGGAAGATCAGGAGCGTCTGCCCCTTCGCTGTGATCAGGTCCAGCTCGCGCAGCGCCTGCGTCACCCAGATCGTGCCGGTGAGCCCGATCAGGCAGGCGAGGCAGGCGCCGAGCGCGATGCGGAAGATGTAGCGCTCGATCTGGGTCATCGCGTCCGCTCGCCCCTAGACCTTCCTTTGCCGGCTCGCGCCACCGGCATGGCGCGCGAAGTGAGGCGGTTTCAAGAGCATCTGCGCCGCGTTGCGTTCTCCGCCTCAGCGGCTACACAGGGCGGACAACGCAGGGACGCTCCCGCGCGGGGCCGGCCCCGTGCCAGGAACAGCAGCCAAGCTCGGAAAGCAACCACATGGCGGACGGCATCACCATCACCTTCGCTCCGGTGAGCCGGGCCGGCGGGGGCGACCTCGTCGTGTTCGTCGGCGACGACCTCGCGCTGGGCCAGGCCGCCCGCGAGGTTCTGGGCACGGCCGGCGCCGACCTCGTGGCGCGGGCCGCCGCCTCCGAGCAGTTCCGGGGCCGCCATCTGACCGCGCTCTCCCTGCCGGCGCCGGCCGGCGTCGAAGCCGACCGGCTGGTCGTGGTGGGGCTCGGCTCCGACAAGGACCGGGCCAAGATCGAGTGGCCGGTGCTCGGGGGCTTCACGGCCGGCAAGGTCTCGGGCCGCACCGCCCGCGTGGTGCTCGACTGGCCGGGCGCCGCTCTCTCCGCGCGCGACGCCGCCGACTTCGCCCTCGGCGCGCGCCTGCGGGCCTACACATTCGACCGCTACAAGACGAAGAAGAAGCCCGACGCCGAGGACAAGACCGGCTCGACGCTCACCCTGATGCTGGCGGGCCACGCCGAGGCGGAGACGGCAGCGGGCGAGACCCGCGCGGTCGCCGAGGGCGTCACGCTCGCCCGCGATCTGATCAACGAGCCGCCGAACGTGCTCTCGCCGGCCGAGTTCGCGGCCCGCGCCGCGGAGCTTGCCAAGCTCGGCGTCGCGGTCGAGGTTCTGGAGCCGGCGCGCCTGCGCGAACTGAATTTCGGCGCCCTGCTCGCGGTGGCGCAGGGCTCGGTCCGCGAGCCGCGCGTCGTGATGATGCGCTGGAACGGCGGCCGGCCGGGCGAGGCGCCGCTGGCGCTGATCGGCAAGGGCGTGGTGTTCGATTCCGGCGGCGTCTCGATCAAGTCGGCCGGCGGCATGGAGGACATGAAGGGCGACATGGGTGGGGCCGCCGCCGTGGTCGGCACGCTCCACGCGCTCGCCGCCCGCAAGGCCAAGGTGAACGTGGTCGGCGCCATCGGCATCGTCGAGAACATGCCGGACGGTGCCTCCTACCGGCCGTCCGACATCGTCACCTCCATGTCGGGCCAGACCATCGAGGTCATCAACACCGATGCGGAGGGCCGTCTCGTCCTGGCGGACGTGATCTGGCACGTGCAGCAGACCGAGAAGCCGAAGGCGATCATCGACCTCGCCACGCTCACCGGCGCGATCATCGTGGCGCTTGGCCAGGACATCGCCGGCCTGTTCTCGAACGACGACGACCTTGCCGCCAAGATCACGGCGGCCGGCGAGGCGACCGCCGAGAAGGTCTGGCGGATGCCGCTGATCCCGGCCTACGACAAGGCGATCGACTCGAAATTCGCCGACATGAAGAACACCGGCGGGCGGCACGGAGGCGCGGCCACGGCGGCGGCCTTCATCAAGCGCTACGTCAACGACACGCCCTGGGCGCATCTCGACATCGCGGGCGTCGGCATGTCTTCGACCCCGAACGAGATCAACCGCAGCTGGGGCGCCGGCTGGGGCGTGCGCCTGCTCGACCGTCTGGTGCGTGACAATTACGAGGGGCGCTAGGGCCTGAGAGCGGGGCTGCCCCGCTTCTTTCCCTCCCCCGCAACGGGGTGAGGGGGTATGACACGGGTTCGTGTCCTGCCCTGCGGACCTGTAGAGTACCCGAGTCATGCGCGGAGCACCCATTCTTCTGGCCGCCCCCCCCGTCGCGACGGCGCTCGCCGCCCTGGCGCTCGTGGCGGCCACGGGCCTCAGCCAGCGCTCGGCCCTGCCGGCGCCCGTCGAGCCTTTCGTCTACGGCTTCTTCCTCGACCGCTACCCGCTCTTCGCCTTCGCCCTCGTCTACGGGCTCGTGCGGATCGTCTGCGCGGTCGCCGCTCCCGGGCCGGCCTCGCCGGTCCGGCGGGGGCTGCTCGGCCTCGCCGGACTCGCGGCTCTGCTCATCGTCTCGCTCTACCCGACCTTCGGCGGCCTCGTGCTGCGTGCCGGCTTCGGCAGCGGCAGCATGGCCTTCCTCACCAACACGCCGCTCTGGGGCGCCTACGCCATCGGGTCGGCGGTCGCGGCCCTGGTGTTCGGTCTCGCCATGGGCCTGCCGATCGCGCTGGCGACGCTACGGCGCCGCGCCCCGGAGAGGTTTGGGCGGCGCCTTCGGCGCATCCTCGTGACCGCGGCTCTGAGCTTCCTCGCCCTGTGGCTCGGCGCCGCGATTCTCGGGTTCGCCCGGGAGGCCGGCATCGGACCTTGGCCACGGCGGCCCTTCACGGCCGAGGAGGCTCTCCGGGCCGGCCTCGTCGTCCTTGCCGCGACCCTGCCGCACGCCCTCGTCTGCCTGTTCCGCACGGTCCGGCCCGAACCGGCGCGCAGAACCGCGCTCAAGGACCGCCTGCGGCCGATGTGACGTCGGGCCCATCGATGGTGGCCTCGAAGCTGCGGGTAGCCTGCCGCCGGGACGCCAGGGACGGGAATGGAAGGTGATCCGGAGCCCGAAGAAGCAAATGCCGCCAAGCGGCTCGATCCTCAGGAACATCCCAGCCTTCAGAGGCCCCGCCTCGGTTCGTATCGTGGCCCGGATCACGCTTCCTGGACGCTGCCGGCATCGCAGCTGACGTGGCGACGTCCGATGCCGCGTCCTGCGATGCCGTCGCGCCTCGGCTCCCCAGGCGGAGCATCGGCCGACGACAGGCTCGCTTCTTGCATTTGCGCGGCCGACCGGAGCGGGCAGCCCCGCCCCGTCGCACAGCACGTCGGACCGGAGACGCCCTGACATCCAGGCGGGGTCGATCGCGAACCTCTCGAATTTCCGGCCGCCACAAGGAAACCCGTATGGCTTACCTCGCGCCCTCCGAATTCGTCACCAAGATGGTCGACGCCGGAGAATCCAAGATCTTCATGTCGACCCGCGACACCGTGATCCGCGCCTACATGGCCGGCGCGATCCTGGCGCTCGCGGCGGTCTTCGCCGTCACCATCACGCAGCAGACCGGCATCCCGATCCTCGGCGCCGCCCTGTTCCCGGTCGGCTTCTGCATGCTCTACCTGCTGGGCTTCGACCTGCTCACCGGCGTGTTCGTGCTGGCGCCCCTCGCGCTCCTCGATCGCCGGCCGGGCGTGACCGTCGGCGGCGTGCTGCGCAACTGGGGCTTCGTCTTCCTGGGCAACTTCATGGGCGCGCTGACGGTCGCCTTCATGATGGCCTTCGTCTTCACCTTCGGCTTCACCGCGCCGGCCGACAAGGTCGGCGAGTTCATCGCCCATGTCGGCGAGCGCCGCACCGTCGGCTACGCGGCGCACGGCGTCGGCGGCTGGTTCACGATCTTCATGCGCGGCATGCTGTGCAACTGGATGGTCTCGACCGGTGTCGTCGGCGCGATGATCTCGACCACGGTGAGCGGCAAGGTCATCGCCATGTGGATGCCCATCATGGTGTTCTTCTACATGACCTTCGAGCACTCGGTGGTGAACATGTTCCTGTTCCCCTTCGGTCTGATGATGGGCGGCAACTTCTCGATCGGCGACTACTTCTTCTGGAACGAGATCCCGACCGTGCTCGGCAACCTCGTGGGCGGCCTCGCCTTCACGGGCCTGACCCTCTACACCACCCACGTCCGCACCGCGCCCAAGCGCGCCGTCCCGGGCGAGGCGCGCCGCCTCGCCGCCTGATCCGCGCTTGACCCGACGGGGGCCCGCGCCGCAAGGGCACGGGTACCCTCGCGCGCGACCGCCAGCATGCCGAACGATCTCAGGCTCGCCCTCGGCCAGTACAGCGAGGCGGGCCGCAAGGACGCCAACCAGGACTTTCACGGGGCACTCATCCCCGAGCAGCCGGCGCTGGCGCTCAAAGGCGCGGCCCTCGCCATCGCCGACGGGATCGGCAGCAGCGCAGTGAGCCACGTCGCCAGCGAGACGGCGGTCAAGAGCTTCCTCACCGACTACTACGACACGCCCGACACGTGGTCGGTGAAGAGCGCCGCGCAGCGCGTGATCGCGGCGGCCAATTCCTGGCTCCACGCCGAGACGCGGCGCAGCCGGCACGAGCGCGACCGCGGCTACGTCACCACCTTCAGCGCCCTCGTCCTCAAGGGACGCACGGCCCACGTCTTCCACGTCGGCGACGCGCGGATCTGCCGGGTCGCGGGCCGCTCCCTGGAGCAGCTCACCGAGGACCATCGCCTCGTCCTCTCCGAGCACGAATCCTATCTCGGCCGGGCGCTCGGCGCGGGCGCCCATGTCGAGATCGACCACGCCAGCGTGCGGACCGAGCCGGGCGACGTCTTCGTGATGACGACGGACGGCGTGCACGAGCACGTCTCGCCCGAGACACAGACCGGCCTGATCGCGCGACATGCCGCCGATCTGGACAGGGCTGCGCGCGAAATCGTCAGACATGCCTACGAGGCCGGCAGCGACGACAACCTCACCGTGCAGATCGTGCGTATCGAGGCAGCACCCGAGGCCGGTCCGCTCGATCTCGCCGGGCGCGTCGAGGATCTGACACCGGCGCCCCTGCTCGATCCGCCGACGACCTTCGACGGCTACCGTGTGCTGCGCGCGCTCCACGCGAGCCACCGCAGCCACGTCTACCTCGCGGAGGATGTGGAGACCGGCGCGACGATCGCCCTCAAGGTTCCGTCCACCGAGGCGCGCGACGACCCCGCGCAGCTCCGCCGGCTCGTGATGGAGGAGTGGATCGCCCGGCGCATCGACAGCCCGCACGTGCTGAAGGCGCAACCCCAGGCCCGCCGGCGCAGCCACCTCTACGCGGCGATGGATTACGTGGAGGGATGCACGCTGGCGCAGTGGATGCGCGACAACTCGGCGCCCGACCTCGAGACGGTGCGCGGCCTCGTCGAGCAGATCGCCCGCGGGCTGCAGGCCTTTCACCGGCGCGAGATGGTGCACCAGGACCTACGTCCGCAGAACGTCCTGATCGACGCCGACGGCACCGTGCGGATCATCGATTTCGGCTCGACCCGGGTTGCGGGCGTGGCCGAGACCGCGCCCGAGGAGCAGGTGCTCGGGACCCAGCAGTACAGCGCCCCCGAATACCTCGCGGGCCAGCCCGGAACGCCGGCTTCCGACGTATTCTCGCTCGGTGTCGTCGCCTACCAGATGCTGACCGGGCAGCTGCCCTATGGGGCAGAGGCCGCCCGCGCGCTCACCGAGGCGCGGGCGCGCCGGCTGCGCTACGTCCCGCTCTCGGCCGCGCGGCCGGGCCTGCCCGTCTGGGTCGATGGGGCCCTGCGCAAGGCGGTCCACCCGAACCCGGCGCTCCGCTACGAGGCGCTCTCGGCCTTCACCTACGACCTGCGACACCCGAATCCGTCGCTCGCCGGCGTCCGCAATGCGGCGCTGCTGGAGCGAAACCCGGTCCTGTTCTGGAAGCTCGTCTCGCTGGTCCTGGCTCTGGCGCTCGTCGCGGTGCTCGCCGTCCGGGCCCCCTGAGCGCCGGCCGACGCTTCCCCCGCTCTGTCCCAAGCCGCCCCGCGCCGCAGCTTGTTCGCGGCCGGCATATCGCCCACTTTCGCCAGCAAGGGGAGCGATCTTGAAGACAGCGCGGCCGGCACGAAGCCGCGGTTCAGGGAGTACGCCGTGATCGAGGAACAGAGAGCCGTCAAGCCGTGGCTCGCATCATATCCGGCCGACATGCCGGCGGAGATCGAGGTGGACGGGCTCGGCACGCTCGTCGACATGTTCGAGGCGAGCACGGCGCGTTTTGCCGACCGCACGGCGGTGATCTGCTTCGGCATCTCGCTGAGCTACGCCCAGCTCGGCGCGCTCGCCCGCGCGTTCGCCACGTGGCTCCAAGGGCAGGGGATCGCCAAGGGCGACCGGGTCGCCATCATGATGCCGAACGTCCCGGCCTACCCGGTGGCGTTGTTCGGCACGCTGCTGACGGGCGCGACGGTCGTCAACGTCAACCCGCTCTACACGCCGCGGGAACTCGCCGCTCAGCTCAACGATTCGGGCGCCCGCACCCTCGTGGTGCTGGAGAACTTCGCCCACACGGTCGCGCAGGCGCTGCCGAACCTCTCCGTCGATCGGGTGGTGATCGCAGGCCCCGGGGACGGGCTGGGGCCCAAGGGCGCGCTGATCAACCTCGCGGCGCGCCATATCAAGAAGGCGGTGCCGGCCTATGCCCTGCCTCAGGGGCTCGCTACCCGCTTCACCGCGGCGCTGAAGGCCGGCCGCGGCCGGCCGTTGCGGTCGGTATCTGTGGCGCAGGGCGATCTCGCGTTCCTGCAATATACCGGCGGCACCACGGGGGTCGCCAAGGCCGCGATGCTGACCCACCGGAACGTGCTGGCCAACGTGGTGCAGAGCCAGACTTGGCTGCGGGCGACCGATCCGGACGCCCCGGTGCGCGTGATGGTGACGGCGCTGCCGCTCTACCACATCTTCGCGCTGACCTGCTGCTTCCTGTTCTTCATCCGTTCTGGGGGCACCTGCCTGCTGATCCCGAATCCGCGCGACGCGGACGGCTTCGTGAAAACGTTGTCGAAGCACCGCTTCACGCACATGTCGGGCGTGAACACTCTGTTCAACCTTCTGAACAATCACCCCCGCTTCCCACTGCTCGACTTCTCGCAGCTGGATTACGTCGTAGGCGGCGGTATGGCGGTGCAGAAATCGGTAGCCACGCGCTGGAAGGAGATCACCGGATCCACGATCGTGGAGGGCTACGGCCTGTCGGAGACCTCGCCGGTGGTCTGCGTGAATCCTTACGGACTGCCAGAGTGGAGCGGCACGATCGGCTTCCCCGTACCCTCGACCGATGTCTCGATCCGCGACGCCGACGGGATGCCGGTGCCCTTCGGCGTGCCCGGTGAGCTCTGCGTGCGCGGGCCCCAGGTGATGAAGGGCTACTGGAACCGCCCGGACGAGACCGCCAAGGTAACGACGCCGGACGGTTTCTTCCGCACCGGCGACGTCGCGGTGATGCAGCCGGACGGGCAGGTCCGGATCGTGGACCGGATGAAGGACATGATCCTGGTCTCCGGGTTCAACGTCTACCCGAACGAGGTGGAGGACGTCCTGGCGCTCCATCCCGGCATCCTCGAATGCGCGGTGGTCGGCGCGACCTGCCCGGATGCGGGTGAGATGGTGGTGGCCCACGTGGTGCTGCGCGACCCGTCGCTGACGGTCGAGGCGATCCGCGCCTACGCGCGCTCGCAGCTCACCGGCTACAAGGTGCCGCGCCAGGTGGTGATCCGGCAGGCCCTTCCGAAGACCAATGTCGGCAAGGTGCTGCGCCGGGCCCTGCGCGACGACGTTCCGGCCGCGTAACCCGCGCGTCCTCCGCGACGAATGGGCCCCCGATCCCCGGCTTGTCCCGCGCCCTCCGGGGCGCGATGTCCCGGGGCGAGGTATCGCGGAGGACGTGCCCCATGTTGATCAAGCAGAGCCGCGGCTGGGAGATCCCCGAGAGCCGCGCCACGCCCGAATCGGTCTTCCTGAACCGCCGCGCTCTGCTCGGCGGCGCCGCGGGCCTCGCGGCCGGCACTATGCTCGCCGGCCGGCCCGGAGTCGCGGCCGAGGGCGGCCCCTATCCGGCGCCGCGCAACGGGGCCTACACGCTCGACCGTGCGGTGACGCCGGAGCGCTACAGCGGCGACTACAACAACTTCTATGAGTTCGGCACCTCGAAGACCGTGATGCCGGCCGCCGAGGCCCTGAAGACGAGCCCCTGGACCGTCAAGGTCGACGGCCTCGTGGAGAAGCCCTTCGAGATCGGTGTCGATGACCTGATCCGGAAGGTGGGTCTCGAGGAGCGGCTCTACCGGCACCGCTGCGTCGAGGCGTGGTCGATGGCCGTGCCCTGGACAGGATTTCCGCTGGCGAAGCTCCTGGCGCTCGCGAACCCGACCTCCGGGGCGAAATACGTCCGCTTCGAGACCTTCCTCGACAAGGCGATGGCGCCGGGCCAGCGCGCGTTCTTCTACCCCTGGCCCTATGTCGAGGGGCTGACGCTGGCGGAGGCCGGCAACGATCTCGCCTTCGTGGTCACGGGCGTATACGGCAAGCCGCTGCCGAAGCAGTTCGGTGCGCCGATCCGGATCGCCCTGCCGTGGAAGTACGGTTTCAAGTCGATCAAGTCGATCACCAAGGTCTCGTTCGTGGCCGAACGGCCCAAGACCTTCTGGGAGGGCCTGCAATCCTCCGAGTACGGCTTCTGGGCGAACGTGAATCCGGCCGTGCCGCACCCGCGCTGGAGTCAGGCGAGTGAGCGCGTGCTCGGCACCGACCAGCGCGTGCCGACGCTGATCTACAACGGCTACGGCGAGCAGGTCGCCGGCCTCTACAAGGGGCTGGAGAAGGAGCGGCTGTTCGTGTGACGCGCGGGCTCTCCCGCTTCTCTCCAGTGGGCGCGGGAGAGCCGCAGGATCAATACGTCCAGCGCTGGGCCTTCGTGACGAGGAAGTCCCGGAATGCCTGCACGCGCGCCACGGTCCGCATCTCCTCGGCGTAGACGAGGTAGCTGTCGAGCGTCGGCATCTCGCTGTCGCGCAGCACCTGGGTCAGGGCGTCGCCGCCATCCACCGCGTAGTCCGGCAGAATGCCGATCCCGCAGCCCGTCTCCATCGCCTTCTGCAGTGCCGCTACGTTGTTGACAGTAAAGTGCACCGGACGGCGCTCGCGGCCCTCGCGCCCGATATCGGCCAGGTAGTGGGCGGCCAGCAGGTAGGAAGGCTCGTTGCCGCCGAACGAGACAAGGCGATGGTTGTCGAGATCCTCGAAGGTTTTCGGCTCGCCGAAGCGCTTGATGTAATCCGGGCTCGCGAAGGCGTGGTAGTGCACCGTGAAGAGCCGGCGCTGGATCAGGTCGGGCTGGGCGGGCCGGCGCATGCGGATGGCGATGTCGGCCTCGCGCATGGCGAGGTCGAGTTCCTCGTTGGTCAGGATCAGCTCGATGCGGACGTCCGGGTAGAGGTCGAGGAACTCGGCGACCCGCTGTGAGAGCCAAGCCGAGCCGAGGCCGACCGTGGTCGTCACCTTGAGGTCGCCGGAGGGACGCTCGCTCGTCTCGACGAGACGGGCCTTCGTGTTCTCCAGCCTCAGCTTCATGTCGCGCGCGGCGCGGAACAGCAGGTCGCCCTGCTCGGTGAGGATCAGTCCGCGGGCGTGCCGGTGGAACAGCGGCGCCTTCAACTCGCGCTCCAGGGCGCTGATCTGGCGGCTCACCGCGGACTGGCTGAGGCCGATATCGTCGCCCGCCTTCGTGAAGCTTCCCGCCTCGGCGACGTTGAGGAAGATCCGGATCTTGTCCCAATCCACGGCGAGCAGCCCCCACCAGCCCAGAACGCCCGCGCGACGGCGCGGTCCCAATCCAGCAACGCGAGCGGCACGGTCGGCCGACCGCGCCCATGCCGGTGCCGCAGGGCCGCGGTGCGGCCCTGTCGCCAGCACATAACTCATGCGTGCAGGACGCGGATCCGCGCAAGGCGTGCAGGCAGGTTTTTGTGGGTTGCGGCACAAATCCGGTGGACGGCGGGACAGGGCGAGTCCCGCCGGGCGCGCATCACTCGGCCGCGGCCTGCTGCGGCTTCTCGCCGATCTCAAGGTTCGCCAGGAACTTCTCGGCCTCCAGGGCCGCCATGCAGCCCATGCCGGCCGCGGTGATCGCCTGCCGGTAGACGTCGTCGGTCACATCACCTGCCGCGTAGACGCCCGGAATCTCGGTCTCGGTCGTGCCGGGCCGCACCGTGAGGTAGCCCCCCTGCCGCATCGGGAGCTGGCCCTCGAAGATCGCGGTGGCGGGCTGGTGGCCGATCGCTACGAACAGGCCGTCCGTTCGGTGCTCGCGGATCGCGCCCGTGGTGACATCCTTCAGGCGCAGATGGGTCACGGTGGGGGCAGGCTTCTCGGTGCCGCAGACCTCCTCGACCGCGTGGTTCCAGACCACCTCGACGTTCGGGTGCTTGAACAGACGCTCCTGCAGGATGCGCTCGGCGCGGAATCCGTCGCGGCGGTGGACCACCGTCACCCGCTTGGCGATGTTGGCGAGGTACAGCGCCTCCTCGACCGCGGTGTTGCCGCCGCCGACGACCGTTACCTCCTTGCCCCGGAAGAAGAAGCCGTCGCAGGTGGCGCAGGCCGAGACGCCGCTGCCCTGGTACTTCGCCTCGGAGGGCAGCCCCAGCCACTTCGCCTGGGCGCCGGTCGCGATGATCAGCGCGTCGCAGGAATAGGTCTCGCCGGAATCGGCCACGAGGCGGAACGGCCGGGTCTTGAGATCGACCGCGGTGATGTACTCCGAGACGATCCGCGTGCCGACATGCTCGGCCTGGGCGCGCATCTGCTCCATCAGCCAGGGGCCCTGGATGGCCTCGGCGAAGCCCGGATAGTTCTCGACGTCGGTCGTGATCATCAGCTGGCCGCCGGGCTGGAAGCCCGAGATCAGCAGCGGCTCCACCATGGCGCGGGCCGCGTAGATCGCCGCCGTGTAGCCGGCCGGGCCGGAGCCGATGATCACGAGCTTGGCGTGGGTATGGGCCATGAGAGTCCTCGAAGTCTGCGGCGGGCCGGTTCGCGCCAGCCTACCTCATGCCGCCGGTCGCGCCGACCGATGCTCCGCGTAGCGGCGCGCGAGCGCCGCCGCGATCACCGGGGTCGCGTCGATCGGCTTGTAGCTCAGCGCCTCCAAACGCCCGGTGAAGGGCTTCAGCGCCCCGGCGATCGCGAGGCCGGCGAACATCCGCCTGTGCCGGATATAGGTGCGCGGTAGGTCGAAGAGCAGGACCGGCGCGCCGGTGCTCACCGCCTCGCTCACCATGTTGGCCGAGTCCGAGGTCACAACAATCGCGTCGGCGAGCGCCAGCATGGCGACGTAGGGGTTGCGGCCCGTGCCGTCCCAGAGGAATCCGCCGGTCTCGTGGGCGAGCGCCTTCACAGAATCCCGGAGCGGGTTCGGCGTCCGGCGCGAGACCGTGACCATCAGGCGGCAGCCGCTCCCCGCGAGCTTGCGCAGGTCGTTCGTCAGCCGCAGCATGTCGGCCTTGCGGTAGCTGAGGTGCCGGCTGTCGCCGCCGATCAGCACGGCCGCGCGCGGGCGCTCCAACCCGGCGAGCCGCGGGTCGGGCTCGGCACGCGCCGCCGCGATCCGCGCCGCGGTGACGAGGTGGGGGGCGGTCAGCGTGGTGAAGACGTTCTCGCCGCGCAGGTCGTCGTAGTCCGGCACCCAGATGAAGTCGGCGCTGTCCTGGCCCGTGCGCGGATCCTTCAGGAAGGCCGTGAAGGTGCGCCCCTCCGTGGCGCGGCGCACCGCCCGCATGTAGGGCACGGACCTGCGCCCGGAGGCGATCACGATGTCCGGGAAGGGGCCGGCCAGCGCGCCTTTCCGGCGATGCGGTCCCTGGCGCGGGTCGATCGGCCCCCAGGGCGCGGTCCAGCCGAAGACACCGTTGGCGGGCACGCGGCGCAGCTCGTAGGCGAGGCCCAGCGTCTCCGCGATGCCGACGCACTGGTTCTCGTCTCCGGCCTTGCCGTCCGTGACGATCCAGGCGTACGTGCCGGCGAGCGCGCCGCTCACCGCCTCGGTTTCCAGCTGAACTGTCACCGGCCGGGCAGCTCGCGGCCCAGCCACTGGGCGTAGATGTCGGCGATGACCGCAATCCGGCGCCGCTCGTTGGCCGGGTCGTACCACGCTCCGCCGTAGCTCGACGGCATTGCGGTGAGCTGCGGGTGGCGAGCGATCACGGTGCCCCCGCGATCGACCAAGAGGGCTTCGCCGTCGAGATAGTCGCTCTGGTTGCCGCCGCCGAGGCCGCCGCGCCCGACATTGCCGCCCACATAGGCGCGCTGCGACAGGCCGGTGATCCGCACCACGAGGCGCGGGCCGCGCCCGCCGATACGGTCGGCGAGGCTGCGCCGCAGTGCAGCCGTGAGATCCGCCCGAAGGGCCTCGGCCGGCAGGCCGCCGCCCTGGGCCAGAAGCGGGCGCACGTCGACCTGCACGTCCGAGAAGGCGGGCGTCCACTGGCCCGCATCGGCGCCAGGCTGCGCGTTGACCGGCGCGAGCAGGCTCAGGCCGAGCGCGACCGAGCCCGCGACGAGCGCCGCGAATCGCCTCAGGGTAGATCCCGCCATCGCCCGCTCAGCCGCCGTACCGGACGGCGACGACCTCGTAGGACTTGCCGCCGCCGGGCGTCGTGACCTCGACGGTGTCGCCCACGCCCTTGCCGATCAGCGCGCGGGCGATCGGCGAGGTGATCGAGACGCGGCCCGAGCGCACGTCGGCCTCCGGCTCGCCCACGATCTGGTAGGTCTTCTTCTCCTCCGTGTCCTCGTCCACGAGCTGCACGGTGGCGCCGAACTTGATCTTGCTGCCGGAGAGCTTCGTCACGTCGATGATCTCGGCGCGCGCGATCATGCTCTCGAGTTCCATCACACGCCCCTCGTTGTGGGACTGCGCCTCCTTGGCGGCGTGGTATTCGGCGTTCTCCGACAGGTCGCCGAGAGCACGGGCCTCGGAGATCGCCTGGATGATGCGCTGGCGCTCGACCTGCTGGCGGTGCTTCAGCTCTTCCTCGAGGGCTGCGTAGCCGCGGGTCGTGATCGGAACCTTGTCTATGCTCATCGTCTCACGCCACAATGAATAGGCCCGGACGGGAGCGGTGTCGCTCCCTCCGGGCCAGAGGTCGGATCGGCTGTTCGCGGCCGGCGAGCCGGAGCTTCAGGCCGCGAAATATTCCTGCAGGGCGCGGACCTTGAGATCGCCTTCGAGGTAGGCACGGATCCCTTCGGCCGCGGCCATCGCGCCGGCTAGAGTGGTGTAGTACGGCACTTTATGCAAGAGGGCCGCCCGGCGCAGCGACCGGGAGTCGGAGAGCGCGCCGGCCCCTTCGGTGGTGTTGAACACGAGCTGGATCTCGCCGTTCTTGATGGCGTCCACCACGTGCGGGCGGCCTTCCAGCACCTTGTTGATGCGCTCGGTCGGCACGCCGTTCTCGACGAGGAAGCGCTGGGTGCCGCTGGTCGCCAGCACGGTGAAGCCGAGATCCTTCAGGAGGCGCACGGCCGGCAGGATCCGCTCCTTGTCGCCGTCGCGCACCGAGACGAAGACCGCGCCGGCCTTCGGCACCTGCGTGCCGGAGCCGAGCTGGCTCTTGGCGAAGGCGACCCCGAAGCCGGCATCCAAACCGATCACCTCGCCGGTCGAGCGCATCTCCGGTCCGAGGAGCACGTCGACGCCGGGGAAGCGCGCGAAGGGGAACACGGCCTCCTTCACGGCGATGTGCTGCAGCACCTTCGGCTTGAGGCCGAAGCTGGCCAGCGGTTCGCCCGCCATCACGCGCGCGGCTATCTTGGCGATCGGCTCGCCGATCACCTTGGCGACGAAGGGCACCGTGCGGGAGGCGCGGGGGTTCACCTCCAGCACGTAGATCGTGCCGTCCTTGATCGCGTACTGCACGTTCATCAGGCCGCCGACCTTCAGGGCCAGCGCCATCGCCTTGGTCTGGCGCTCCAGCTCGGCCATGATCTCCGGCGAGAGCGAGCGCGGCGGCAGCGAGCAGGCCGAGTCGCCGGAGTGGATGCCCGCCTCCTCGATGTGCTCCATGATGCCGGCGATGAAGACGTCCTGGCCGTCGCAGACCGCGTCCACGTCAACCTCGACCGCGTCCGAGAGGTAGCGGTCGAACAGGAGCGGGTTCTTGCCCAGCACCGTGTTGATCTGGCCGGTCTTGTCGTTCGGGTAGCGGGCCTTGACCTCGGAGGGAATCAGGCTCGGCAGCGTGTCGAGCAGGTAGTCGGCGAACTGCGTCTCGTCGCGGATGATCGCCATGGCGCGCCCGCCGAGCACGTAGCTCGGGCGAACCACGAAGGGCAGGCCGAGGTCGGCGGCGACCAGCCGGCTCTGCTCGACCGAGTAGGCGATGCCGTTCTTCGGCTGCTTCATGCCGAGCTTGTCGAGGAGCCGCTTGAACTGGTCGCGGTCCTCGGCGAGGTCGATCGCGTCCGGCGAGGTGCCGAGGATCGGCACGCCGGCCGCCTCCAGGGCGCGCGCGAGCTTGAGCGGTGTCTGGCCGCCGAACTGCACGATCACGCCGTGCAGCGTGCCCGCCTGCCGCTCGGTCTCGATGATCTCCAGCACGTCCTCGGCGGTCAGCGGCTCGAAGTAGAGCCGGTCCGAGGTGTCGTAGTCGGTCGAGACCGTCTCCGGGTTGCAGTTGACCATGATGGTCTCGTAGCCGGCGTCGCTCAGAGCGAAGCAGGCGTGGCAGCAGCAATAGTCGAACTCGATGCCCTGGCCGATCCGGTTCGGCCCGCCGCCCAGGATGATGACCTTCTTCTTGTCCGAGGGCAGCGCCTCGTCCACGACCGTTCCGGCGAACGGCGCCACGTAGGTCGAGTACATGTAGGCGGTCGGCGACTTGAACTCGGCCGCGCAGGTGTCGATGCGCTTGAAGACCGGGCGCACGCCGAGCGCGCGGCGCTTATCACGCACCTCCGCCTCCTCAAGGCCGGCCAGCACCGCGAGGCGCGCGTCGGAGAAGCCCGCCGCCTTGAGCTGGCGGAAGGCGCCCGCGGTGCCGGGCAGGCCGTGGGCCTTCACCCGGTTCTCCAAGTCGATGATGCCCTGGAGCTGCTCCAGGAACCACGGATCGATCTTGCAGGAGGCGTGCACCTCCTCGTGGCTGACGCCGAGGCGCAGCGCCTGGCCGACCTTCAGCAGGCGGTCCGGGGTCGGCGTGCCGAGCGCGGCCTTGATGGCGTTGTGGTCGTCGCCCTTGCCCAGCCCCTCTATCTCGATGTCGTCGAGGCCGGTGAGGCCCGTCTCCAGGGAGCGGAGCGCCTTCTGCAGGGATTCGGCGAAGCAGCGCCCGATCGCCATGGCCTCGCCCACCGACTTCATGGCGGTGGTCAGCGTCGGCTCGGCGCCCGGGAACTTCTCGAAGGCGAAGCGCGGGATCTTGGTGACGACGTAGTCGATCGTGGGCTCGAACGAGGCCGGCGTCGCCCCGCCCGTGATGTCGTTGGCGATCTCGTCCAGCGTGTAGCCGACCGCGAGCTTGGCGGCGACCTTCGCGATCGGGAAGCCGGTCGCCTTGGAGGCGAGCGCCGAGGACCGTGAGACGCGCGGGTTCATCTCGATCACGATCATGCGCCCGTTCTCGGGGTTGATCGCGAACTGCACGTTCGAGCCGCCGGTCTCGACGCCGATCTCGCGCAGCACCGCGAGCGAGGCGTCGCGCATCACCTGGTATTCCTTGTCGGTGAGCGTCAGCGCGGGCGCGACCGTGATCGAGTCGCCGGTATGGACACCCATCGGGTCGATGTTCTCGATGGAGCAGACGATGATGCAGTTGTCGTTCTTGTCGCGAACGACCTCCATCTCGTACTCCTTCCAGCCGAGTACGCTCTCCTCGATCAGCACCTCGTTCGTGGGCGAGGCATCGATGCCGCGCTCCACGATGTCGAGGAACTCCTCGCGGTTGTAGGCGATGCCGCCGCCCGTGCCGCCCATCGTGAAGGAGGGGCGGATGATCGCCGGGAGCCCGACCTCGGCCAGCGCGATGAGCGCCTGACCGAGCGCGTGCTCGCCGTAGCGCTTGCGCCGCTCGGACTCGGCGGACGCCCACTTGTTCTCGAAGGCGGTGAGCGCGGCCCGGCGCGCCTCAGGATCGCTGTTGGCCGCCTCGATGCGGGCCACCTCGGCGAGGTACTTCTCGCGGTCGGCCTTCTTGGCCGCGGAGGCGTTGGCGAGCGCCGATTTCGGGGTCTCCAGACCAATCTTGGTCATGGCGTCGCGGAAGAGGCTGCGGTCCTCGGCCTTGTCGATGGCCTCGGCGGTCGCGCCGATCATCTGCACGCCGAACTTCTCCAGCACGCCCATCTTCTGCAGCGAGAGCGCGCAGTTCAGCGCGGTCTGGCCGCCCATGGTCGGCAGGATCGCGTCAGGACGCTCCTTCTCGATGATCTTGGCGACGACCTCCGGAGTGATCGGCTCGACATAGGTCGCGTCCGCCATGTCCGGGTCGGTCATGATGGTCGCGGGATTCGAGTTGACGAGGACGATCCGGTAGCCTTCCTCGCGCAGCGCCTTGCAGGCCTGGGTGCCCGAATAGTCGAACTCGCAGGCCTGCCCGATGATGATCGGTCCCGCACCGACGATCAGGATCGAGGAGATATCGGTGCGCTTGGGCATGCTCGGCCTTCTGTCACGGACGCGCGCCCGATCCCGCACGGTCCCCCGATGGGGTTCCGCGGGCGAGCGCGATGGTCGGAATGTCGTTGAGGCTCGCGTTTACACGCAGCATCGCGGGTTTGGGAAGGGCGACCGCGCGGCGCCGAGATCATCCCCTGTGCGCGGCGCATGCAAGCGCCGTGCACCGCGATCCTTACGGCACCCGCACCCAGCCCTGACCCATCAACCGCTCCTGCGGCCGGAAGCGGGCCTTGTAGTCCATCTTGCGGGAGCCCTCGACCCAGTAGCCGAGATAGAGGTAGGGCAGCCCCAGAGCGCGCGCGCGGGCGATGTGGTCGAGGATCATGAAGGTCCCGAGCGACCGGTACGCCTCCGCGGGGTCGTAGAACGAGTAGACCATCGACAGGCCGTCAGCGAGGACGTCGGTCAGGCAGTAGGCCACCGGCGGGCCGCTGCCGCGGCCGTTGATCGCGGTGTCCGGCCCGCGCCGTCGGTAGGCCACCAGATGGGTGTCGACGTGGCTGTCCTCGATCATCATGGCGTAGTCGAGCACGGTCATGTCGATCATGCCGCCGTCGCCGTGGCGGGCGTCGAGATAGCGCCGGAAGAGGGCGTACTGCTCCGAGGCCGGGCGGTTCGGCTCGGCCGCGCCGACCAGATCCTCGTTGCGGGCGAGGATCCGGCGCTGGCTGCCCGATGGGGCGAAATCGTCCACGACCACCCGCACCGAGATGCAGGCCCGGCAGGATTCGCAGGCCGGCCGGTAGGCGATGGTCTGCGAGCGGCGGAAACCGCCCTGCGTCAGGATCTCGTTGAGGTCGCGGGCGCGGCGCCCGACGAGGTGGGTGAAGACCTTCCGCTCCTCCTGCCCCGGCAGGTAGGGGCAGGGCGAGGGCGCCGTCAGGTAGAATTGCGGGGTATCGCGCGGGTGGCTCGTCACGCGTCAGGTCGCCTCGGGCGACCCGGCGTCCGTGCCGGGCCTGAGGTTGAGTGTAACGCCCGTCCGCCGACGCTCAATGGGGCGAGAGGGTTGCCGAACACATTTCTCGGCGGTCCCGCGGTCGCGGGCTCAGCCGGCCCGCACCACCGCGAGGCCGAGCAGGAGGTCGTGGCCCAGACGCCGGTCGCTGCGCACCAGCCCGAACATCACGTCGACGAACCAGAGCAGGAAGGTCGTGATCGCCACGTAGAACAGCAGGGCGTGCACCGCCGCCGTCAGCATGTCGACGGTGCGACCGCTCTCGGGGGCGACGACGCGCAGGCCCATCATCCGCATGCCGAGCGTGCTCTGGCGGGACCCGCCGACCGTGATCGCGCTGTAGATGATGCCGCTCGCCGGCAGCACCGCGAACAGCGTCCAGCCCAGACCGAAGGTGACGAGGCCGATCAGGGCGATCGCCAGCCAGAGCAGCACCGAGAAGCCGAAGATGAAGACGATGTCGAGCAGGTAGGCGCAGAAGCGCGCGCCGAGGCTCGCGCGGACGGCCGGCAGCGGCATCGGCGGCAGGTAGCCGGGCGCGTCGTAGCGGGGGGCGTAACCGGGGCGGGGGCTCTGCATGGTGTCGCATCCTCGCGCGGCGGGATTCTTTTCAGAGGATGAGGTGGGGAGGGGAGGCGCCCCGCTCAAGATCCCCGCTGCGGCTCTCCCTCTGCGGGGGAGGGAAGCGACGGGGATGTTGGCCCGCGCCGGCCATGCCCTGCCGAGAGGCTACCCTCACCGCTCCCCCGGATCCGCCTCGGCCGCGTCCGGGGTATCGAGGTAGAACCGCTTGAGCAGGTACAGGGACGCCCCGCTCAGGTTCTGCCGGTCCGTGGTGATCCCGACGATCTCCGTATCCGCGCCGAAGCGGCAGAGCGCCCAGTGGGGCCGGGGCCCTACCGCGTAGTCGATCCGCACGCTGTCGGGCGTCGCACCCGTGCCCGCGCGCAGGACGCGCAGGTTCGTCTCCGCGGGCACGAGCGCCGGCACGGCGCGCCGGCAGAGGGCGACGCGCTCGCGCTGCAGCCTGTCCTCGCAGGTGGCCAGGCCGGCCAGAAGCCCCGCGAGCGTCGCAGCGCCGACGAGCCCGGCGCGCAGGCCCGGCCTCACGCTCCGGCGCGCAGGTGCTCTGCGACGCGCGGGGCGTAGTAGGTCAGCACCCCGTCCGCACCCGCGCGCTTGAAGGACAGCAGGCTCTCCAGCATGGCCCGCTCGCCGTCGAGCCAGCCGTTGCGGGCGGCCCCTTCCAGCATCGCGTACTCGCCCGACACCTGGTAGGCGAAGGTCGGCACGCCGAATTCGTCCTTCACCCGCCGGATGATGTCGAGATAGGGCAGGCCGGGCTTGACCATCACCGAATCCGCGCCCTCCGCCAGATCGAGCGCGACCTCGCGCAGCGCCTCGTCGGAATTGCCCGGATCCATCTGGTAGGTGCGCTTGTCGCCCACCAGCGCCGCCTTGGTGCCGATCGCGTCGCGGAACGGCCCGTAGAAGGCGCTCGCGTACTTCGCCGCATAGGCCATGATCTGCACGTCGAGGAAGCCCGCCTTGTCGAGCGCCGCCCGGATCGCGCCGACGCGCCCGTCCATCATGTCGGATGGCGCGATGATGTCGGTGCCGGCCTCGGCCTGGATCAGGCTCTGCTCCACGAGGAGGGCCACCGTCTCGTCGTTGAGGATCGCGCCCTCTTCCAGCAGGCCGTCGTGGCCGTGGCTGGTGTAGGGGTCGAGCGCGACATCGGTCATCACACCGATCTCGGGCACGGCGCGCTTGACCGCCCGTACCGCCCGGCAGACCAGGTTCTCGCGGTTGAGGGCCTCGGAGCCCGTGGGGTCGCGCAGGCTCGCCTCGGTGTAGGGGAAGAACGACACGGCCGGGATGCCGAGGCGGGCCGCCCGCTCGGCCGCGCGCACGATCTCGTCCACGCTCAACCGCTCGACGCCCGGCATCGAGGCGATCGGCTCGCGCCGTCCCTCGCCCTCGATCACGAAAAGCGGCCAGATCAGGTCGTCGACGGTCAGCGTGTTCTCGCGCATCAGCCGGCGCGACCACGCCGCCTTGCGATTGCGCCGCGGGCGCTGGGTGATGGCGAGGCCCTGCCGGGTCGTGGTCCGGGCGGCCTCGACGGCCAGGGGGCGCGGTTCGGGCGTGTCGTGCGACATCTCGGGTCACCGGAACTGTGAAATGCCAGAGGCTTGAGCCGGGCTTGGGCCGGGGCCTAGCACATCCGCCGGGCCTGTCGAAGCCTCCGGGCGGGGGCCTCCCCTGCGGTTGACGCGAGCCCGGCCGCGGCCTCTAACCGGGACCGGCGCGCGACGGAGAGGCGAGGCACGACGGTGATGCGCATGCAGGCGCGCGGGCGCGAGCCCGATCTCGGCGGCGACCGCATCGAGCGGAGCGCGACCACCCGCACGTCCAACTGGGACACGGCGCTGATCTGGTTCATGCGCGTGACCGCCCTGGTCTGGCTCGCCAAGAGCATCTGGTCCTGGGCGGCGATCCTCGACGCGTGGCCGCATGGCCGCCCCTTCGAGGGCGAGCCCTTCGGCCGGCAGGCGGCGATCGTCTACTTCGCGGTGATCGACGCGACCGCCGCGATCGGACTCTGGCTCACCAGCGCCTGGGGCGGCGTGATCTGGCTGCTCGCCGTGACCTCCTCGGTCACGCTCGCCCTGCTCACCCCGCTGCTGTTGCCGATGCCCGTGGCGTTGATCGGCGCTCAGATCAGTATTGTGCTGATCTACTTTCTCCTATCCTGGTCGGCAGCCCGCGAGGTGCGGTAAACGGAAAGTTGTCGGGATCCTTCAGCTTGCGTTTACCCACAGAAGTAAATCGCCAATTCATCCTGTCGCTTAAACCGCCTTTCATTCCCGGCCCATAGGTTGAACCCATAAGCGGCGCCGGACAGCGGCGGCCGGCACAACCGGATCAGGCGAGGCAGGCGGATGAAGACCCAGGCGACCAAGGCGATCGAGACCCCGGCCAACGAGGCCGCCCCGGCTGCGGGCGCCTATCTCGAGGCGCTGCATCTGGTGGAGCGGCTGCACCGCCGGCTCCTCGACGTGATCAAGGACGAGTTCGAGCGCCGCGGCCGCGAGGACGTCAACAGCGTCCAGGCGCTGCTGCTCTACAACATCGGCGACAAGGAACTCACCGCGAGCGAGCTGCGCACGAAGGGCTACTATCTCGGCTCCAACGTTTCCTACAACGTGAAGAAGCTCGTCGAGCTCGGCTTCCTCCACCACGCCCGCTCGAAGACGGACCGGCGCGCGGTGCGCATCAGCCTCACCGACAAGGGCCGCATGGTGCACGACATCATCCAGGGGCTCTACGACAAGCACGCCCGCACGATCGCGCCGATCGGCGGCATCTCGGAGGACGATTTCGGGCGCCTCAACGTCGCGCTGGGCCGCCTGGAGCGCTTCTGGACCGACCAGATCCGCTACCGCCTCTGATCGGTCGGGTTCTGGCAAACGCATCGGGCCCGGGACGCGCGAAGCGTTTCGGGCCCGATGCGTTTGTGCTGAACGAAAAAGGGCGCCGCCTCCGGGGAGGCAGCGCCCGAAACGAACCGCGGAAGCGGTCGTCGGCTCAGTTGAAGGTGTCGATCTCAGCCGACTCGTAGCTGGTGACTTCCATGCCGACGCAGACTTCCTGGACGATGGGGGCGGACCACTTCATGGCGTTTCTCCTGATGCGTTGCGTGAGGGTTCGAGGGATGGCCGGCATGAACCGGCCGGCTCACCTCAGTTGAAGGTGTCGATCTCGGCCGACTCGTAGCTGGTGACTTCCATGCCGACGCAGACTTCCTGAACGACCGGGGCAGACCAAGCCATCGCGCTTCTCCTCTGTTGATGGACCCAAGATAGGCAATGTGTTGGGCGCAATACAAGCGGGCCCGACGCTTATATTTCTCATAGGCTGCACTATCGTGCGGCCGGCGGCGCGCCCCAGAGGGTGGTCCGCGGCGGATTGTCGAGTACCATCAATCATATGGGCGCCGGGCCGCCCGTTCGCAACGATCCGGCGGCGCCGCGGACCCGCCGCGCTGCTTGACGCCCACGCCTGGCGGGCGCAACGGAGGCGCGCGCCGGCCCGCCGGCTCCCCGATCCATCCGAGCGCGATGCCTGGCGACGTTCCCGACCGACCGTCTGTGCCGAACCCGGGCACGCCGCTCTCTCCGCCGCGCCGGCCGCGCGCTCGGGGCTGAGAGGGCAGGGCCGGGCTCGGCCGGCGCCCCCGCAGGATCGTCGCCTCACCCGAGGCGAGTCCCATGACCGAGATCGTTGACCCCGTCCGGGTCGAGCCCTCCGTGCTGGCCGCGCTGCTCTCCGACGAGCGGGCGCCGGACATCGTCGAGGCACTGAACGCCGAGGCGCCCGAGGTCGCCGCCGCGATCCTGCTCGGTCTGTCCATCGAGCGGGCGGTCGAGGTGCTGGACCAGCCCGAACTCGCCTGCGCCGCCGACATCATCGAGATCCTGCCCCGCGACCGGGTCGCGGTCTATCTCACCGGCATGTCGGCCGACCGGGTGACGGACGTGTTCCGGGAGATCGAGGAGCCCGGCCGCTCGGACCTGCGCGCCCGGCTCGATGCCGAGACCCGCGGCGCGGTCGATCGCCTCAGCGCCTACGGCGAGGAGACGGTGGGCTCGCTGATGACCACCGAGTTCGTCGCCGTGCCGGGGAGCTGGACGGTGGCGCAGACTCTCGACCACATCCGGCAGGTCGAGCGGACCCGGGAGACGGTCTACGCGATCTTCGTGCTCGACCCGCGCACGCGGACACTGACCAAGGCCGTGCCCCTGCGCCGCCTGATCGCGGGCGAGCCCGGGGACAGCGTGCTCGCGGTCGCGCCGGAGCGGCGCCCGCTGAGCGTGACGCCGACGGCGAGCCGCGAGGAGGCCGCGCGCCTCATCTCCAAGTACGACCTGCTGGCGCTGCCCGTCGTCGACGCGGTCGGCCACGTCATCGGCATCGTCACGGTGGACGACATCATCGACGCGATGGTGGCCAAGCAGACGCAGGACGTGCAGCGCTTCGGCGGCATGGAGGCGCTGCCCGAGCCCTACATGGAGATCGGCTTCCTCACGATGATCCGGAAGCGGGCCGGCTGGCTCTGCGCCCTATTCCTCTCCGAGATGCTGACGGCCTCCGCCATGCAGGGCTTCGAGGGCGAGCTGGAGCGGGCCCTCGTGCTGACGCTGTTCATCCCGCTCATCATGAGCTCGGGCGGCAATTCCGGCTCCCAGGCGACCTCGCTGCTGATCCGGGCGCTCGCGCTGCACCAGATCCGCCTGCGCGACTGGTGGCGGGTGGCCCTGCGGGAACTGCCGACCGGCCTCGTGCTCGGCGCGATCCTGGGGGCGATCGCGGTCGCCCGCATCGCGATCTGGCAGGAGGCGGGGCTCTACGATTACGGCCCGCACTGGGTGTTGGTGGCGGCGACCGTGGGCGCGGCGCTCGTCGGCATCGTCACCTTCGGCTCGCTCGCGGGCTCGATGCTGCCCTTCCTGCTCCAGCGCGTCGGCTTCGACCCGGCCACCGCCTCGGCGCCCTTCGTGGCGACGCTGGTCGATGTCACCGGGCTGGTGATTTATTTTTCGGTGGCGCTGGTGATCCTGCGGGGGACGCTGCTGTGAGGCGCTGCGGCGCGTGGTGCGGACGGCGGGACTCGAACCCGCACGGCCTTACGGCCGCAAGATTTTAAGTCTCGTGCGTCTACCGGTTCCGCCACGTCCGCGCGGTCCGAGCGGTAGCCGGGCGCCGGGCCGAGATCAAGCGGGCCGATCAGGCAGGATCCGGCTTCCAGCCGTAGAGCCAGGCGTAGCGCTCGCGCATCCCGTCTGGGCCGAGGCGGCGCATCACGAGGTCGCGGGCGAAGGCCGTCAGCGCGCCCGCGTGGTAGGTGCGGCCGTTGCCGCGGGCCGCGCGCTGGACGCGGGCGACGCGGGCGGCCCGCGCCGCCGCGTAGGCCGCCAGCGCCTCGGGCACCGGCCGGTCCGCGAGGCAGCGGGCGAGGACCGCCGCGTCCTCGATCGCGAGGGCCGCGCCCTGCGCCAGGAAGGGCAGGACGGGGTGGGCGGCGTCCCCCAGGAGCGCGACCCGGCCGCGGGCGAGCGGGCGCGCGACCGCGCGCTCGGCGAGCGACCAGACGAGCCACGAATCGGGCAGGGCCAGGAGTTCGCGCAGGGGGGCAGCGCAGCCGCGGAAATGCGTGCGCAGGACGGCGGGATCGCCGATCCGGCCCCAGTCGGCGTCGCTCTGCCGCTCGGGCACGATCGCCACCACGTTGAGGAAGCGCCCGCCGCGGATCGGGTAATGCACCACGTGCCGGCCCGAGCCGAGCCACAGCCCAGTCTCCTCGCCGCCGAACGCCTCGGGCAGCCCCTCGCGCGGCAGCACGGCCCGCCACGCCGCCATCTGGCCGAATCGCAGCGGCGCGGGGTCGAGCTGCTCGCGGATGCGCGAGCGCAGCCCGTCGGCGCCGATCGCGAGATCGGCCGCCACCACGTCGGTGCGCGCGTCGCCCGCGCAGGTGAGTTCGACGCCCTCCGGCGTCTGCGCGATGGCGGTGACGTCGCGCCCCACCATCAGGCGGATGTTCGGCCGCCCGCGCACCGCGTCGAGGAGCAGCGTCTGCAGGTCGGCCCGGTGGATCACGTAGTAGGGGGCGCCGTAGCGCTCGTGCGCGGCGCGGCCGAGCGCCACCGCGCCGATCCAGCGCCCCCCGTCGAGGGCGCGCACCACCACGCCCGGCGGCTCGCTCGCCGCCCGGCGGAGCGCTGCGGCGAGCCCGAGATCGCAGAGCACCCGGCTCGCGTTCGGCGAGAGCTGGAGCCCGGCGCCGACCTCGCTGAAGCCGGTCCGGCGCTCCACGAGGGTCACCCGGTGGCCGGCATCGTTGAGCGCGAGCGCGGCGGTCAGCCCGCCGATGCCGGCGCCGACGACGGCGATGTCGAGCGCGGCCACGGCCGGCGCGGTCGCGGTCAGGCGGCCTTGTGGCTGCTGGCCTTGGGGTTGATGGCCTTGTCGTCCCAAAGGCAGGCCGGCGGGTCCGATTCGGTGGCCTTCAGGCCGGCGCGGTAGCGGTAGAGCGTCGAGCAGTACTGGCAGATGATCTCGTCGTCCGCGCCCATGTCGAGGAACACGTGCGGGTGGTCGAAGGGCGGGCGCGCGCCGATGCACATGAATTCCCGCGCGCCGACATGGATGACGGGGACGCCGAGGTCGTTGTGGAAGTGCGGAACCGCCTTGTCAGCCATCTGCCGCCCTGCTGCTCGTGAGGGCCGCCGGCCCGATCCGCCGCCGCTTATGGGGTAAGCTCCGCGCCGCGCGCAAGTCTGGGCCGCCGGTCCGGCCCCGCGGCGCGCACGGGTGCCGCCCCGCTTGGCGGAACGGCCCCCGGCACCGTACATAGCGCAGGACACGGCGTGCAGGACGCCGCCCCCGCCCGCATCCGTCGCCGAGCCCGCCGCAAAGCCCGCCCCATGAACCAGCAAGACCAAGCCACCGCGCAGGGTGCGCGCCGCTCGCCCGAGGCCCCGATCCACGGGCCGGAGGGTTTCGAGGGCATGCGCCGGGCGGGCCGCCTCACCGCCGAGGCTCTCGACCTCCTGATGGAAGCGACCCAGCCGGGCGTCACCACGGAGGCACTCGACAAGCTCGCCTACGAGTTCGCGATGGACCACGGCGCCTACCCGGCCTCGCTCCTCTACCGCGGCTACCCGAAATCGATCTGCACCTCGATCAACCACGTGGTCTGCCACGGCATCCCGAACGACAAGCCGCTGCGCGAGGGCGACATCGTCAACCTCGACATCTGCCTGATCCTGGACGGCTGGCACGGCGATTCGAGCCGCATGGCCTTCGTGGGCGAGGTGCCCCGCAAGGCCGCGCGCCTCTGCGAGATCACCTACGAGGCACTGATGCGCGGCATCGCGGCGGTCAGGCCCGGCGGCACCACGAACGACATCGGCCGGGCGATCCAGGACTTCGCCGAGGCCGAGCGCTGCTCCGTGGTGCGCGATTTCTGCGGCCACGGCCTGGGGCGCACCTACCACGACGCGCCGACCATCCTGCACTACGTCGAGGCGAGCTACGACGTGCCGCTGAAGCCCGGTCAGTTCTTCACCATCGAGCCGATGATCAATCTCGGGCGCCCCGCCGTGAAGGTCCTTGCCGACGGCTGGACCGCGGTGACTCGCGACCGCTCGCTCTCCGCCCAGTTCGAGCACACCGTCGCGGTCACCGAGGCGGGCTGCGAGATCTTCACGGTCTCGCCCAAGGGCCTGCACCAGCCCGTCAACCCGGGCGCCTGATCCCGTGCGGCGGCGCGGCCCCGATATGGTCGGCCCGCCCGATCCCGGGACCGAGCCTGAATCAGAAGCCCCGGCCGCGGGCGCCGGGGAGGCGCCGCACTATCTCGGCCACCGCGAGCGCCTGCGTGCCCGCTTCCTGCAGGCCGGCGCCGACGCCCTGCCGGACTACGAGCTGCTCGAACTCGTCCTGTTCCGCGCGATCCCGCGGCGGGACGTGAAGCCCTTGGCCAAGGCCCTGATCCGGCGCTTCGGCAGCTTCGCCGAGGTGGTGAGCGCCGAGCCGGCCAGGCTCGCCGAGGTCGAGGGCGTCAGCCAGGGCGTGATCACGGACCTCAAGCTGATGGAGGCGGCCGGGCGCCGCCTCGCCCGCGGCGCGATCCAGGAGCGCCCGCTCCTGTCGTCCTGGAGCGCGGTGCTCGACTATTGCCGCACCACCATGGCCTTCTCGGCCCGTGAGGAGTTCCGGATCCTGTTCCTCGACAAGCGCAACCACCTCATCGCCGACGAGGTGCAGGGGCGCGGCACCGTCGATCACACGCCGGTCTATCCCCGCGAGGTGGCGCGACGGGCGCTCGAACTCTCGGCCACCGCCATCATCCTGGCCCACAACCACCCCTCGGGCGACTCGGCGCCCTCGGCGGCCGACGTGCGGATGACACGCGAGGTGGTGAATGTGCTCGATCCACTTGGAATCATCGTGCACGACCACATCATTCTCGGACGCACCGGGCACGCCAGTCTGAAAGGGCTGAAGCTGTTCTGAGGTTGTAGCGCGTTCGAGACCGCGGGCCCCAGCGGATCCTTGGCGTGGCGCGCCTCTTGCCTCTAGCGTGCGGTATCTGGGAGGCAGCGCGATGGCCGGTGTGGCGTTCGACGAGATGACGGGATTGAGCGGACCGGCCGCCACTGAGGCGGAGATCCGGAACGCCTACGGACAACTGAAGACCTGGCTCGACACCACGCCCTCCGACCATTTCAACACCCGGCGCAGCCAGGCCGAGCTGCTGTTCCGCCGCATCGGCATCACCTTCGCGGTCTACGGCGACAACGAGTCGACCGAGCGACTGATTCCGTTCGACATCATCCCGCGGGTGCTCACCAAACCCGAATGGGGCTTCCTCGAGCGCGGGCTGAAGCAGCGGGTGACCGCGATCAACGCCTTCCTCAAGGACGTCTACGGCCCGCAGGAATGCATCAAGGCCGGCATCATCCCGGCCGACCTCGTTTACCGCAACGCGCATTACCGCATGGAGATGCGCGCCTTCCGGGTGCCGCACGACCTCTACGTCCACGTCGCCGGCATCGACATCGTGCGCACCGGCGAGAACGATTTCTTCGTGCTGGAGGACAATGCCCGCATCCCGTCCGGCGTCTCCTACATGCTGGAGAACCGGGAGGTGATGCTCAGGCTCTTCCCCGACCTGTTCTCGCGCCACCGCGTCGCGCCGGTCGAGAACTACCCGGACGCGCTGCTGGCGACGCTGCGCAGCCTCGCGCCCGCTACCGCCACGCGCGACCCCACCTGCGTGCTGCTGACCCCGGGGCGCTACAACTCGGCCTTCTACGAGCACTCCTTCCTGGCGGACAAGCTCGGCGTCGAACTGGTGGAGGCCTCCGACCTCTTCACCAAGGACGACGTCGTCTACATGCGCACCACCGAAGGGCCGCGCCGGGTCGACGTCATCTACCGCCGCCTCGACGACGACTTCCTCGACCCTCTGGTGTTCCGGCCGGATTCGGTGCTCGGCGTGCCCGGACTGATGAACGCCTACGAGCGCGGAACCGTGACCCTCGCCAACGCGGTCGGCACGGGCGTGGCCGACGACAAGGCGGTCTACAGCTACATGCCGGAGATCGTGAAGTTCTTCACCGGCGAGGAGCCGATCCTGCACAACGTGCCGACCTACCGCTGCCGCGAGAAGGACGCCTTCGCGTACGTGATGGACAACCTCAAGGACCTCGTCGTGAAGGAGGTCAACGGCTCGGGCGGCTACGGCATGCTGGTCGGCCCGCACGCGACGAAGCGCGAGATCGAGGAGTTCGGCCGGCGCCTGCGCCACGCGCCGGACGGCTTCATCGCCCAGCCGACGCTCTCGCTCTCGACCTGCCCGACCTTCGTGGCCTCGGGCGTGGCGCCGCGCCACGTGGATCTCAGGCCCTTCGTGCTCTGCGGCGCCGACGAGATCCGCATCGTGCCGGGCGGCCTCACCCGCGTCGCCCTGAAGGAGGGCTCGCTGGTGGTGAATTCCAGCCAGGGCGGCGGTACGAAGGACACCTGGGTGCTGGACGGCTGAGTGCGCCGCCCCGCGCGACGAGAGAATCCTTCCAAGAGAACCCTTCCACGCGATCGAGGCCCCACCGGCCGAACCCAGCGAAGCGCCCATGCTGTCCCGCACCGCCGACAACCTGTACTGGCTCTCGCGCTACGTCGAGCGCGCCGAGTTCGTCGCCCGCATCCTCGACGCGGCCCACCGGCTCGCCTCGCTGCCGACGAGCTACGGCGGAGGCGAGACCAACGAGTGGGCCTCCGCGCTCGCCTCCGCGGGCGATGCCGAGGCCTTCAAGGCCCATTACGACACCGTGAACAGCCACACGGTCTGCGACTTCCTGGCCTTCAGCCCGAAGAACCCGTCCTCGATCCGCACCTGCATCGAGACGGCGCGCGAGAACGCCCGCTCCGTCCGCACCGCGCTCACCACCGAGATGTGGGACGCGATCAACGGGGCGTGGCTGGAGCTGCGCTCCTACGAGGGCCGCGACCTCACGCGCGACGAGTTCTCGCGCTTCCTCGACTGGGTGAAGGGCATCTCGCTGACCTTCGACGGCTCGGCCTACCGCACGATGCTCCGGAACGACGCCTACTGGTTCACGCGGCTCGGCACCGCCATCGAGCGGGCCGACAACACCGCCCGCATCCTCGACGTGAAATACCAGATCCTGTTGCCGGCAAGCGAGAAGGTCGGTGGCAGCCTCGACTACTTCCAGTGGACCACCATCCTGCGCGAGGTCTCGGCCTTCAACGCCTACCACTGGGTCTACCGGGAGAGCATCAAGCCGCTCCTGGTGGCCGACCTCCTCATCCTCAATCGGCAGATGCCGCGCTCCTTTGCCAACTGTTACGCGATGCTGGTGGAGCATCTCGACCTGATCGCCGACGCCTACGGGCGACGCGGCCCGAGCCAGCGGCTGGCCAGCAACATGCTGGCGCGGCTGGAGGGCGAGGACATCGACCGGATCTTCACCGCGGGGCTGCACGAGTTCGTGACCGCCTTCATCGCCGAGAACAACCGGGTCGGCCAGGCAATCGCCGAGCAGTATCTGGTCTGACCGAACTGCCAACCGTAGAAGACCCGCATGCGCCTCTGCGTCGTCCATGAGACCCACTACACCTACGAGCAGCCGGCCCGGAGCCTGATCCAGGTCCTGCGGCTGACCCCGCGCGACCACGATGGGCAGTATGTCCGGCGCTGGCGCATCGACACCTCGGTCGACGGGCGGCTGACCGAGCGCGAGGACGGATTCGGCAACGTCGTCCACTGGTTCACGCCCGACGAGGCCGCCGACGCGCTCACCGTCCGGGTGACCGGCGAGGTCGACACGCTGGAGACACACGGCATCGTGCGCGGCGCGGTCGAGCGCCTGCCCGACCTGTTCTACCTGCGTGAGACCGATCTCTGCGTCGCCAGCCAGCCGATTCAGGACTTCGCCGAGCAGGTCCGGGACGCGGGCGAGCGCGCCGCTCTGCCGATGCTGCACCGCCTGCTCGCCGCGGTGCACGAGCGGGTCCGCTTCGCGCGCGGCCCGGCGAGCGCGGCCGTCACCGCCGCGAAGGCCTTCGAGGTGGAGCAGGGGGTCTGCCAGGACGTCGCCCACGTCTTCATCACGGCGGCGCGCCATCTGGAGATCCCGGCCCGCTACGTCTCGGGCTACCGCAAGCGGGAGGACGAGGACGAGGGCGCCGAGACGCCGCACGGCTGGGCGGAGGCGCTCGTCCCGGATCTCGGCTGGGTCGCCTTCGATCCCGCCCACGGCACCGGCACCTCGGAGCACTACATCCGCGTCGCCAGCGGCCTCGACTATCTCGGCGCCGCGCCGATCCGCGGCAGCCGCACGGGCGGCGGCACGGAGACGCTGGACGTCACGCTCAAGGTGGAGCAAGCCCAGGCCGCCCGGCAATCCTGATTGCTGCCCCGTTCTCGAAACGCCCGCGCCGGCAGCGGGCGAGAAGCTGTGCCCGCTCATGACCTACTGTGTCGGTTTGCTCGTCGAGGACGGGCTCGTGATGGTGGCCGATACCCGCACCAATGCGGGGCTCGACGACATCTCGACCTACCGCAAGCTGCACCACTTCAACGTGCCGGGCGAGCGCGTGATGATGCTGGCCTCGGCCGGCAACCTCTCGGTGACGCAGTCGGTGCTGAGCCTGCTCTCCGAGGGCGTGCCGGGCGAGGACGGGGAGCCGGCGACGAAGCTCGTCGAGGCGCCGACCATGTTCCAGGCGGCGCAGCTGATCGGACGGGCGATCCGCCGCGTGCGCGCCATCGAGAAGGCGGGCTTCGAGGCGGCGCAGATCCGTTTCTCGATCTCGCTCCTCTTCGGCGGCCAGATCGGCGACGAGCCGATGCGGCTGTTCCTGATCTACTCGGCCGGCAATTTCATCGAGTGCTCGACCGACGCGCCCTTCCTGCAGATCGGCGAGCACAAATACGGCAAGCCGATCCTCGACCGGGCCGTGAAGTTCGAGACGGACCTCTACGACGCGCTGAAGGTCGGGCTCGTCTCGATGGATTCGACCATGCGCTCGAATCTCGGCGTCGGCCTGCCGCTCGACATCGCGGTCGCGCGCCGCGGCGCCCTGGCGCTGGAGGTGAACCACCGGATCGAGGCGGGCGAGACCTATTTCCACGACCTGCGCGAGCGCTGGTCGGCGGCTCTGCGGGCCGCCCACCGGGCGATCCCGCGCCCGCCCTACGGGCCGGCCCCGGCGGCGAAGTAGCCCGCTACCGCACGGCCCCGTCCCGCGTTAAGCTTCGTTCCCGACGCGGAGTGCCGGGGGGACGCCGTGCGACGCCTGCTCAAATTCCTTCACACGATGGGGGCGATCGGGCTCATGGGCGCGATGGCCGCGCTCCTGGTGATGCTTGCCCACGCGCCTTCGCCCTCGGCGCTGGAGGGCTACGCGCTGATGCGCGGCGCGATGGGCGCGGTCGCGACCTGGATCTTCTTCCCCTCGCTCGCGCTGGTGCTGCTCTCGGGGCTCCTCGCCATCGCCTTCAACCGCGCCTTCCACAACGCGGGCTGGGCGCTCCTCAAGCTCGCTACCGGCATCCTGGTCTTCGAGTCCGGCTTCGTCGGCATCCTGGGGCCGATGCAGGAGGAGGCCCGGCGCAGCGCCGCCGCGCTCGCCGGCAAGGTCGATCCCGCGACGCTCGCCCAGTCGCTCGGTGCCGAGCGCGGCACGCTCTGGGTGATCCTCGCGGTCGCCACCGCCAACGTCGTGCTCGGTGTCTGGCGGCCCCGGATCATGCGGCGTCCCGCCAAGCCTTGAGCAGACGGCGGATCTCCGCCTCCGGATCGGCAGCGCGCATCGGGCCGCCCATGACGGCCAGAGTCGTCGCCCCCGCTGAGCGGCACTCAGCCGCTTGCTCCGCCGAGACGCCGCCGAGCGCCACCACCGGCAGTCCCGTGCCTGCAGCCGCCCGGATCGTGTCAGGCCCGAGCGCGGGGCCGTAGCCCGGCTTGCTCGCGCTCGCGAAGATCGGGCTCAGGGTCGCGTAGTCGGCGCCCTCCGCTCCGGCGCGCGCGACCTCCGCGACCGAATGGGCGGAGAGACCGATCAGGGCGCCCGGTCCCAGGCGGGCGCGCGCCGCGCCGATCCGGTCGAGCCGAGCGCCGGACAGGTGGACGCCGTCGGCTTCGAGTTCGGCGGCGAGATCGACGTCGCCGCCGACCGTGAGCACCGCGCCCGCTGACCGCGTCAGGTCGCGCAGCCGGGCACCGAGGCGGCGGCGCTCGGCCTCCGCCATGTCCCGGTCGCGGAACCAGATCCAGCGCGCCCCGCCCGTCAGGCAGGCCGTCACCGTGTCGGCGAGCGGCCGTTCCGAACCATGCCGGTCCGTGACGACGAGGAGGGGCCAGGGAAGGCTACGAGCCGACAAGGCCGAGCTGCGGGCTCGACGGCTCAGCCCGGCCCCGGCGCGGGATCCGGCCGGCGAGATGCGCGTCGCGGCCCGCCTCGACGGCGCGGCGCATGGCGCGCGCCATGCGCACGGGGTCGTCCGCCTTCGCCACCGCGGTGTTGATGAGGCAGGCGGCGGCGCCGAGTTCCATCGCGATCACCGCGTCGGAGGCGGTGCCGATGCCGGCATCGACCACCACCGGCACCTTGGCGCGGCGGCAGATCAGCTCGAGATTGGCCGGATTGGCCACGCCCATGCCGGAGCCGATCAACGAGCCCATCGGCATGACGGCCGCGCAGCCGATGTCCTCGAGGCGCTGGCAGACGATCGGGTCGTCGTTGCAGTAGGGCAGGACCGTGAAGCCCTCATCCACGAGGTGGCGGCAGGCCTCGATCAGCTCGGCGACGTCGGGGTAGAGCGTCTCGCGGTCGCCGATCACCTCGACCTTGATCCAGGTCGTGTCGAGCGCCTCGCGGGCCAGTTCGGCGGTCATGATCGCGTCGCGGGCCGTCTCGCAGCCGGCGGTATTCGGCAGGAAGCGCTTACCCTTGAGGATCTTCACCGTGTCCGAGCCGTGGCCCTGCAGCGAGACGCGGCGGATCGAGGCGGTGACGATCTCGGCCCCGCTCGCCTCCACAGCGTCGCGCATGATCGCCTGGCTCGGATAGCCGGCGGTGCCGATGAACAGGCGGCTGCCTAAGTTCACGCCGGCGATCACCAGCGGGTCGTCAGTCCCGGTCCGCAGCGGCGTGACGGTGTTCTGTTGCTCGCTCATGCTCAGCCTCCCTGCATGGCGCGGACGATCTCGACGCGGTCGCCGTCGCGAACCGGCGTCGCCTGCCAGTCGCGGCGGCGCACGACGCGCCCGTTGAGCGCGATGGCGACGCCCTCCGGGCTCTCGATGCCGGTCTCCTCGGCCTCGGCCCGGAACAGGGCCTCGACCGTCTCGGCCGCGATCTCGCGCGGCTCGCCGTTGATCAGAATGGTCATTGGGCTCTCACGCGATCGCTCGCGCCTCCGCCCGGAAACGGGCGAGCGTGAAGGGGCGCGCCACTGCGGGGAGCGCGCCGCTGGTGAGCAGGGCGGCCATCGCGTCCGCGGTCGCGGGCGCCAGCAGGTAGCCGTTGCGGTGATGGCCCGTCGCCGCGACGAGGCCCGGGGCCAGCGTGTCGATGATCGGCGCATCGTCGTCCGAGGTCGGGCGGTAGCCGCTCCACACGGCCTCGACTGCCATCTCTTCGATGCCCGGCAGCACGCGGCGCGCTCCCTCCAGCAGGGCGTAGAGCCCGCCCGCGGTGACGCCGTCGCGGAAGCCGCAATCCTCGACCGTCGCACCGACGATCAGGTGCCCGTCGCCCTTCGGCGCCATGTGGACCTGCTCGGTCCAGACCATGTGGGAGAGGGTACCGGTCTGGCGCGTTGTGCGCAGAGCCAGCGACTGACCCTTCAGCGGGCGGACGGGCAGGGCGAGATGGTCGGGCAGCAGGCCTGCCGCGCCGCTCCAGGCGCCGCTCGCCAGCACGACGGTGCCGGCTGTCACAGCGCCGCGCTCGGTGACGAGCCCGGTGACCCGCGATCCCGTCCAGTCGAGCCCGGTCGCGGCGCAGCCCTCGACGACGGTGACGCCCGCCGCCCGGCAGGCGAGAACCAGCGCCTGCATCACCTTGCGCGGGTCGACCTGATGGTCGAGCGGGCAGAACACGCCCGCGGTGACGGATGGGCGAAGGGTCGGTTCGCGGCGGCGCACCTCGGTGCCGGAGAGCCACTCCGCGGCGACGCCGGAGCGGCGCTGCAGGTCGTAGCGGAAGCGCAGGCGCTCGACCTCGTCGCGGCCGATGGCGAGCACCAGCGTGCCCTCCTGGCGATAGTCGATGTCGAGACCGGCGGCCGCCTGGAGCGCGTCGCGGAAGGCCGGCCAGCGGGCGAGCGAATCGATGGCGAGCGGCAGGAGGAGATCGGAGCCCGGCTCGTGCTCGGCGGCCGGTGCCAGCATGCCGGTGGCCGCGAGGCTCGCGCCCGCGCCGACCCGATCGCGCTCGACCACCACGACCTGCTTGCCAGCCTGGGCCAGGCGCCACGCGCTCGCGAGCCCGATCAGGCCGCCGCCGACGATCGCGACGTCGGCCCGGGCGGGGAGAGCGCCGGAATCGCCGGCCTCGCCGAGGCCGCGGCGCTGTCCGATGGGTGAGGCGGGCCACTGTGCCACGCAAGATCTCCGCGTCTGCCCGCAGGGATCGGTGGCCTTCCGCTTCGTGGTGAAGCGTGCGAGCCCGTCAGGGGGCCCCGGTCCAATCCCTACGCCGGTATGAGCCGGATCAGGTTCGAAGGATTTCCGCGCCGCAGGCTCTGGTGTGAGCGTGCCAGCGGTTTCTCAGCCCCTTGCCGGGGATCTCCCTGGAACAGGCGTGATGTGGACCCGGCCGCGGGCGGGGTCAAGACGGCGGGATGACAGGGGAGGCGGATGGTCGATTCGGGCCGAGCGGCTTTCCCTCTCCCCGCCGTGCGGGGAGAGGGCTCCGGCGACCTTGTCGTCGCTGGAGCGAGGCGGCAGCCGAAGGTGAGGGGGCCTCACCGCAGAAGTCTCTGCCGGAGCCGCCCCCTCACCGCCGCTGCGGCTTCGCCTCCGCTTCCCGCAGGCACGACAGGGTGCCTGCGGGCCTCTCCCCGCACGCGGAGAGAGGAAAAAGAGCGCCTTTTTCGTGAACGATCCTGCCCCTCACGCCCGCAGGCGTTCCAGAACCGCGGCCTTCGCCTTCGGCTTGTACACGGCCATCGGCTCGGGGAAGCCGTCGAGCTGGTGCTCGCCGCAATGCTCCGGATCGCCCCAGAGGAAGTCTACGAAGGGCTTCGACATCAGCAGCGGCTCGCCGAGCAAGCGGTTGAGGCGCGACAGGCGGCTCGCGAGGTTCACGTCCCGGCCGATCACCGTAAAGTCGAGCCGCTGGCCCGAGCCGACATTGCCGTAGGCCGCCTCGCCGTGGTGGAGCGCGATGCCGGCCGTGACCGGTACGGAGAAGAGGTGCAGGGCGTTCGCCTCGTCGAGGGCGGCGAGCGCCGCCTCCGCCGCGGTCAGCGCGCCCTTGGCGGCGCCGCCGAGATCGTCGCCGGGCTCGCGGAAGATCGCCAGCAGGCCGTCACCCAGATATTTCAACACCTCGCCGCCCTCGCGCTCGATCGGCGGCACGAGGCAGTCGAAGAACACGTTGAGGAGATCCACCGCCTCCTCGGGGGTCATGTCGGCGGAGATGCGGGTGTAGTCGCGCATGTCGGCGAACAGGATCGCCGAGCGAATGCGCTTGACCTGTCCGCGCCGGATGTCCCCGGACAGGATCGCCCGGTGCGGCTCGTCGCCGACATAGATCCGCAGCACGTGATCGAGCTGCTTGTTGACGAGGCGCATCTCCATCACGGCGGCGAGCGCCGGCATCACGAAGCGCAGGATCGCGATGTCGTCGTCGCGAAAACCTTCCGGAGAGCGGGTCGCGAATGTGATGCCGTTGCGGGTGCCGTTGGTGAAGAAGAGCGGTGCCACGACGTAGTGCGTGTAACCCGCGGCCCGCAGCTCGGGCAGGATGCTGTAGGGCACGTCGCCAGGCTCGGTGAGGTCGAGCAGCAGCCACTCACCCGATTCGTGCACGGTATAGAACGGGCTCTCGTGATAGGCCCGCTCCGAAACCTCACCGTGCGGGAACAGCCGCACGGTCGTGCCGGATTCGGGCGTCCAGACGCGGCCGACGCCGGAATACTCCGAGTGCAGGGTGTCGATCGCCGTCGAGGCGCGGTCCACCGGCACGCCGATCTGGTTTAGACGCTCGGCCAACCCTGAGAGCAGGTCGTCGGCCTGGGGCAGTCGCGCGCCCTCGCTCAGGAGCCAGTCGCGGATGGCCACGCAGGTCTGGAGCGCGCCGAAGGGGACGTCGTCCGCCTCCGACCCATCGGCCAGGGCCGTGGGCGGTACGGGCTGTGGCGGGCGGCGTTCGAGCATAAGGCCAAGGTGGTGGGTCGGCCATGCAAAGCAAGGCACGATGCCGGCAACGTGTGGGACAGGCTGCCCCACCCGTTCGCGGCGATGTGCGCGATCTTAGCGCAACCGCCGCGCGAGTCGAAAGACGCGCGGCGGGAATGCTCAGTTGTCGAGGAAGCTCCGGAGCTTCCGCGAACGGCTCGGGTGCTTCAGCTTCCGGAGGGCCTTCGCCTCGATCTGGCGGATGCGCTCGCGGGTCACCGAGAATTGCTGGCCGACCTCTTCGAGGGTGTGGTCGGTGTTCATGCCGATGCCGAAGCGCATGCGCAGCACGCGCTCCTCGCGCGGCGTCAGCGAAGCGAGCACGCGGGTTGTGGTCTCGCGCAGGTTCGACTGGATCGCCGCGTCGATCGGCAGGACGACGTTCTTGTCCTCGATGAAGTCGCCGAGATGGCTGTCCTCCTCGTCGCCGATGGGCGTCTCGAGCGAGATCGGCTCCTTGGCGATCTTGAGGACCTTGCGCACCTTCTCCAGCGGCATCGCCAGCTTCTCGGCCAGCTCCTCCGGGGTCGGCTCACGGCCGATCTCGTGCAGCATCTGGCGCGAGGTGCGGACGATCTTGTTGATCGTCTCGATCATGTGCACCGGAATGCGGATGGTGCGGGCCTGATCGGCGATCGAGCGGGTGATCGCCTGCCGGATCCACCACGTGGCGTAGGTCGAGAACTTGTAGCCGCGGCGGTACTCGAACTTGTCGACCGCCTTCATGAGGCCGATGTTGCCCTCCTGGATAAGGTCCAGGAACTGCAGGCCGCGATTGGTGTACTTCTTGGCGATCGAGATCACGAGGCGGAGGTTCGCCTCAATCATCTCTTTCTTGGCCTGACGGGCTTCGCGCTCACCCTTCTGGACCATGTTGACGATGCGGCGGTACTCGCCGATCTCCAGGCCCGTCTCGGAGGCGAGCGTCAGGATCTGCTCGCGCAAGGACTCGACCTGGCGGCCGCCTTTCTCGACGAGGTTCTTCCAGCCGCGACCGCCCAGCGTACCGACGCGCTCCATCCAGTTCGGATCGAGCTCGTAGCCCTGGTAGTGGCGCAGGAACTCGTCGCGCGCCACGCCGTGGCTCTCGGCGTAGCGCATCAGCCGGCCCTCGTGGCTGATCAGGCGCTTGTTGATGTCGTAGAGCTGCTCGACCAGCGCCTCGATGCGGTTGTTGTTGAGCGAGAGCGACTTCACGTCGGCGACGACGGTGTCCTTCAGCTCGACTTGGCGTAGGTTCTGCGCGTCGGTGTTCTGCTCGCCCGCGGCGCGGCGCTCCGAGCCCTCGTTCTGCGCCCGGCGCAGCTTGCGGTAGTTGTTGGCGATCGCGTCGAAGGTCTCGAGAACCTTCGGCTTGATCTCCGCCTCCATCGCCGCGAGGGAGACGTTGTTCTCCATGTCGTCTTCGTCGTCGCCACCCTCGGGCGGGGCCTGCTCGCCGTCCTCGCCCTCGGCCTCCTCGCCCTCGGCGATTTGCGGCCCGCCGCGCCCGTCCGGGCCCGCGTAGGTGGCTTCGAGGTCGATGATGTCGCGCAGGAGGACCTTGCCCTCGACGAGCTCGTCCCGCCAGATGATGATGGCCTGGAAGGTCAGCGGGCTCTCGCAGAGGCCCGCAATCATCGCCTCGCGCCCCGCCTCGATGCGCTTGGCGATGGCGATCTCGCCCTCGCGCGACAGGAGCTCCACCGAGCCCATCTCGCGCAGGTACATGCGCACGGGATCGTCCGTGCGGTCGGTCGGCTCGCGCGTCGTGGTGGTGGTGGCGACGGCACGGCTGGTGGGCGCGACCTCCGCGACCTCGGAGCCCTCGGGCTCCTCGTCGTCGGCGGCCTCGCCGTTGGCCGGCTTCTCGGCCGCCGCCTCGTCGGTCTCCTCGGCCTCGACGACGTTGATGCCCATCTCCGAGAGCTGGGACAGCACGTCCTCGATCTGGTCCGGGTCGGACTGCCCGTCGGGCAGGACCTCATTGACCTCCTCGTAGGTGATGTAGCCGCGCTTCTTGGCGAGCTTCACCATCCGCTTGACCGACGCATCGGTCAGGTCGAGGAGCGGTCCATCCGTCTGCTGCTCCGGAGCGGTATCCGCCTCGTCCCGTTCCGTTGCCTTGGTCGCCATGATCAGCCTATTGTTTTGTCCGGCGGTCCGATGACGGGGCCTTCCGGCCGCTTCCGCATCATCGGCGCCGCACCGCGCCTGCCGCGCGCCCGGACTTTCCGGCCGCGCCCTATTCCACATCCCGTATGCAAGCGTGACGCTTGACCGATTGTTAACCATGCCGCACGAATGCGGCGCGTGCCTGCCAATGGCACAAGGATCAGGCCACAGTCGAGTCGCTCGTCTCGGACGGTGTCGTCTCCGCCTCCGCCGCCAACACGACCGCCAACCCCTCCTTGGCCTGACAGAGCCACATCCAGTTCGCTTCGGTCGGCTCTTCGGCGAAGGCCCGCTCTGCTTGACGGAGTTCGCTATGTAGCGCTCCGGCCTTGCGGTGCAAGATCATGGCCTGTCTCAGAGCGTCTTCACGCAGGGCAGGGTCGGCGTGCGGCTCAAGCGTCCGCCAGTCACGCGAGCGGGCCATCGCGGTGAGGCGGGCCGCCGATTCCCCGAGCCCGGCCCGCGCCAGCCGCGCCTCGATCACGGCCCGGTCCGGGTCGCCGGCCTCCGCCGCGCAGTCGAGGAGCAGCGACAGGATCGCCCGGGCGTCCGGGTGCTCGAATTCCAGCACCATCAACTCGTCGGCGAAGGCGCCGATCATGTCCGGATGGACGAGGAGCAGGGCCGCGATCACCGCCTCGCGCACGGGCGCGGCGCCCGCAAAGCCCGCCGAGGCCGTCATCGAGGGGCTGGGGGCGGCCCGCATCCTGGGCGAGGGGGGCGGATCACCGGGGCGGAGCCGGCGCTGGAAGCCGGTCGCGTAGCCGCCCGATCGCGGCGGGGCGCCGGGCTGGCGCGGAGCGTTGCGGGGCGAGAGGCCGCGCAGACGCTCCTCGATCTCGTCGCGATAGTAGCGCTTCACCGTCTCGTCGCGGATGCCGCCGACCGTCTCGCGGAGCGTCGCGGCGAGCCGCGCCCGGCGCTCGGGCGTGTCGGTCGGGCCGGCGGCGAGCGCGTGCGCCCAGAACACCTCGACGAGTGGCTGCGCCGCGGCGAGGACCCGGTCGATCGCAGCCGGCCCCTCCGCGCGCAGGAGGTCGTCCGGATCCTGCCCCTCCGGCATCACGGCAAAGCGCAGCGACTTGCCCGGGGTGAGCAGCGGCAGCGCCACCTCCAGCGTTCGGTGGGCGGCGCGCTGGCCGGCCTTGTCGCCGTCGAAGCAGAGGATCGGCTCGTCGGCGTGGCGCCAAAGCAGGGCGAGCTGCTCCTCCGTGACCGCGGTGCCGAGCTGCGCCACCGTGTTGGGGTGGCCGGCGAGCGTCATCGCGATGGCGTCGACATAGCCCTCGACCGCCAGGATGGTGCCGCGCTCGTGGGCGGGCTGGCGGGCCTGATGCAGGTTGTAGAGGCCCTGACCCTTGTGGAAAAGCGGGGTCTCAGGGGAGTTCAGATACTTCGCCTTGGCGTCGGCCTGCATGGCCCGGCCGCCGAAGGCGATGACCCGGCCGCGGGCGTCGCAGATCGGGAACATCACCCTGTCGCGGAAGCGATCGTAGGGCACGGCGATGTCGTCGCCCGTGACCAAGAGGCCGAGCTCGGCCATCAGGCCCTTCTCGACGTCCTTGCCCGCCAGGAAGTCCCGCAGGCCGTAGCGTTCGCCCGGCGCGTAGCCGATGCGGAAGCGCCTCAGCGTCTCGCCGCCGAGGCCCCGCCGGTCGAGGTAGTCGCGGGCCGCCGCGCCTGCGGGCGCGCGCAGGCGCTCCTCGAACCAGGTAGCTGCCAGCTCCATCACCTCGATCGCGCCCCGGCGCTTGATCTCGATCGCCACGCTGTCGGCGGAGGGGGCGGGCAGCGCGACTCCGGCCTCGGAGGCGAGGCGCTCGACGGCCTCCGGGAAGGTCAGCCCCTCGGTCTCCATCAGGAAGGTGAAGACGTCGCCGTGCTTGCCCGAGGAGAAGCAGTGAAAGAACTGCTTCTGGTCGTTCACGTAGAAGGAGGGCGTCTTCTCGGCGTTGAAGGGTGACAGACCGCGCCACTCGCGACCGGCCTTCTTCAGCTTCACGCGCCGCCCGACCACGTCGGAGGCCGGCAGGCGGCTGCGGATCTCTTCGAGGATGTGGGGCGGGTAGCGCACGGGTCTCGGCGGCCTGACGAATCCTTCGGCGGACCCGTGATTGTAGCGCAGGCTCGCCCATCGCGGGGTTAAGGCGCCGCGCCTGTGAATTGCGGTGACGGCAGGGCTCAGGCGTCACCGTTCCAGAGCCACGCCGCGCCGCGCACGCCCGAGGCGTCGCCGTGCAGGCTCGGGCGGATCGGCGTGTCGAAGGCGTCCGAGAAGACGTGCGGCGCGGTCTCTTCGGCGAGGCCGTCGATCAGTTCCGGCACCCGGGAGAGGCCGCCGCCGATCACGATCACGTCCGGGTCGAGGATGTTGACGACGTGGGCGAGCCCGCGCCCGAGCCGGTCGCGATAGGCCGCGACGCTCATTCGCGCCGCCGGATCCCCCGCCCGGAAGGCGGCGATCACCGCCTCGCCGGTCGCGGCCGCGCCGGTGCGGCGGGCGTGGTCGGCGGCGAGCCCCGGACCCGAGAGCCAGGTCTCGATGCAGCCCGAGCGGCCGCAATAGCAGGGCGGCCCCGGCCGCTCGTCGTCGGTCGGGGCGGGTAGGGGATTGTGGCCCCACTCGCCCGCGATGCGGTCGCGGCCGGAGAGCGCTCGGCCACGAAGCGCGATGCCTGATCCGACCCCGGTGCCGAGGATGATCGCCCAGACCACCTCCGCCCCCTTGGCCGCGCCGTCGACCGCCTCCGAGACGGCGAGGCAGTTGGCGTCGTTCTCCACGCGGACCGGCCGCCCGAGGAGCTCCGCGAGATCGGCCCGAAACGCACGGCCGTTGAGCCACGTGGAGTTCGCGTTCTTCACGAGCCCGCTGCGGGCCGAGACCGCGCCCGGCATGCCGATGCCGACGCTGCACGGCGCGCCGGCCTCGGCCTCCAGCCGGGCGACGAGGCCGGAGATGGCGGCGAGCGTCCCTGCGTAGTCGCCGCGCGGCGTCGCCACCCTGGCCTCCGCCCGGGTGGCGCCGGCCTCGTCGAGGACGATCCCGGCGATCTTGGTGCCGCCGAGATCGATGCCGAGGCGCAGCTTCGCGCTCACTCGGCCGCGGCGACCTTCGTGCCCGGGGCGGGCGTCGGCTTCGTGTCGGCGTCGATCGGCGCGGGCGCGTGGTCAGAGATGTCGGTGCCGATGGCGATCGGATGGGCCATCACCTCGTTGAGCTTCTTCACGTCGAGCTCGCCTTCCCAGCGGCTGACGACGACGCAGGCGACACCGTTGCCGATGAGGTTGGTGATGGCGCGGCACTCGGACATGAACTTGTCGATGCCGAGCACCAGGGTCATGGCCGCGACCGGAACCGGGTTGTTCGGAATCGCGGCGAGCGTGGCGGCCAGCGTGATGAAGCCCGCGCCCGTGACGCCCGAGGCGCCCTTCGAGGTCAGCATCGCGACCAGGATGATGGTGGCGTACTGCCCGACCGAGAGGTCGGCCCCGACCGCCTGCGCCAGGAACAGCGTCGCCAGCGTCATGTAGATGTTGGTGCCGTCGAGGTTGAACGAGTAGCCGGTCGGCACGACGAGGCCGACGACCGAGTCGGAGGCGCCGAGGCGGCGCATCTTGGTCATGATGTGCGGCAGCACCGTCTCGGATGAGGAGGTGCCGAGCACGATCAGCAGCTCGTCCTTGATGTAGGCCAGGAACTTGAAGATCGAGAAGCCGGCGAAGCGCGCGATGCCCCCGAGCACCACGATCACGAACAGGGCCGAGGTCACGTAGAAGGTGCCGACCAGCCAGGCGAGGTCCACGACCTTCTGGATGCCGTACTCGCCGATGGTGAAGGCCATGGCGCCGAAGGCGCCGATGGGCGCGAGCTTCACGATCAAGCCGATGATGCGGAAGAAGATCTGGCCCGCCGTGTCGATGGCGTGGGCGATGCCCTCCGCCTTCTGGCCCATGCCGGTGACGACGACGCCCGTGAGGATCGAGATCAGCAGCACCTGCAGCAGGTCGCCGGTGGCGAAGGCGTCGAAGAAGCTCTTCGGGATCAGCGCCATGATGTGGGCGATGGTCGAGTCGGCCGCGGCCTTCTGGGCGTAGCCCGCGACCTTGCTGGCATCGAGCTTTGACGGGTCGGCGTGGAAGCCGGCGCCCGGCTGGATCACCTCGCCGACGACGATGCCGATGAGGAGCGCTAGGGTTGAGACCACCTCGAAGTAGATCAGCGCCTTGAGGCCGACGCGGCCGACCTTCTTCAGGTCGCCGATCGAGGCGATGCCGTGCACGATGGTGCAGAAGATGATCGGCGCGATCATCATCTTGATCAGCGCCACGAAGGCGTCGCCGAGCCATTTCAGCGACTTGCCGAACTCGGGGTAGAGGTAGCCGATCGCGACGCCCAGCACGATGGCGATCAGCACCTGGATGTAGAGCACCTTGTACCAGGGCTCGCGCGGAGCGGCCCCCGCCGTCCCCGTATGGCTCGTCGTGGCAGCTTGGGTCATCTGGGCCATCCGGTCCCCCCGCGCACGGAAAGTCCGTGCCTCCTCGCGGTCCCGCATCGGGGACACACAGGCGATTTTTTTCACGCGGCGCGGATGAAATCGCGCACTCGGTTGCTCTAGCGGCTTTGTCGTGGGGCCTCAACGCCGCCCCGGGCCTCGCCGCAGCGGAACGCGTGACAAAAGCCGGCGGATACCAAAACCAGCTTTTCAGCCGCAGCGCCGGGATCGGGTGCGATGATTTACGGGTCTAGACTGTTGACGTCGTGATCTCGGATCTCGACGGACCGGCTTCGCGCGATCTGCGCCGTTCCGCGCAAGCACGGCGGAAGGCGGGCGGCTGGTGCGATCGTGAACGGTCTTGCGCGGATGATCGAAATGGTTCGCCCGGCAGTGCGAGGCGCTGCCGGGCGACGATCGGGTTTCTTCGCGGCCGAGGCCGGATACTGGTCTCAGGTTTGCGGCTGCGTCCGGCGCGGGCGCACGGTCCAGCGCTCGAACCCGGCCGCCGGATCCTCGCTGGCCGCCGGCTGGCTCGGCTCCTGCGGCTGCTGGATCGCCGCGCCGAGCGCCTGGGACAGGCTCTCGATCACGTCGTCGATGCGCGCGTCGGTGGGGCGCTGCTCCTCGGGGGCCGGGGCCGGACTCGGTTCGGCAATGGCCTGTGCCGGGGCCGGCTGCTCGGCCGGCGGCTCCGGGGCAGGCTCGGGCGCCGCGGTCGGAGCGGCCGCCGGTGCCGCAGCGCCGGCGCCGCCCGCGATTCGGCGCAGGGAGTTCACCACGCCCTCGTCGCCCTCGGAGCGGGATTCGGGCGGGCGCGGCGCGCTGTTGCCGTAGCGGCCGAAGCCGAAACGGGGCTCGAGCAGGTCGAGCACCGCGTCGAGCGCGGCGTTGCTGAGCGAGATATCCCCGGTCTGCGGCACGCCCTGAAGCGCCACGGCCTGACGCTCGTAGGCGGCGTCCTCGCTCACCTCGCGACCGAACCAGGCCGGGGCGGCGAAGCCGCGGGCATCGTTCTCGTTGTCGAAACCGACGCTGACGATGTCGAGGTTCCCGGGGCTGCTGTAGCGGTCGATCATCACCTCGCGGCCCGCGACGGTCAGCGCGGTGCGGTCGTAGGCGGCCTTGCCGGGGCAGACGTCGAGAAGCGCGTCGCCGTGGGCGCGCGGCACCTCGGTGCGCTCCTCGTTGAGCACGCCGTCGGCGCCCTTCACGGTGAGGACGAGGTGACAGTTCTGGCCGTCGACGCGCACGAAGGAGGTGCGGCCGGCCTGGGGGGCGAAGTAGCCCTCGGTGATGCGCGAGCCGCCGCGTTCCTTGCGGATGAGACGGACCAGCGCGGGCGCGATCAGGAAACGGCGGACGACGCTCATACTCTTTACCTCCGCTTAGGCCTTCCGGCGGTACGGCGACCGACGGCTCCTGGCCGGCAAACGCCGTTCGGGTCTTAGTCGTCGGAAGACCGTAAGCGGACCTGGGCAGCCAGGGCGCGCGCGGGGCGCGCGATCGCCGGTCGACAGAGCGATTACAACCTCTCGTAACGTCAGGGACTAAGCAGAAAGCCGCCGAAATCAAGACGAAACCGGGAGATAGCGCCCGTTCGTTGGCGCCATCCCCACGGATTCGCACGATACGGGCCGTCTACTCGGCTGGCTCGAAGTTCATCGCCACGCCGTTCATGCAGTAGCGCAGGCCGGTCGGGGCCGGGCCGTCGTCGAAGACGTGGCCGAGGTGGCCCTTGCAGCGGGCGCAGTGCACCTCGGTGCGCACCATCCAGTGGCTGCGGTCGACCGTGGTCTCGACGGCGTCGGGCAGCGGCGCGAAGAAGCTCGGCCAGCCGGTGCCCGACTCGAACTTGGTCCCCTGCTCGAACAGCGGCGCGCCGCAGCCGGCGCAGGTGAAGGTGCCGGCCCGCTTCTCGGCGAGCAGGCAGCTCGTGCCGGCCCGCTCGGTGCCGTGCTCGCGCAGCACCCGGTACTGGTCCGGGGTCAGCGTGTCGCGCCACTCGCTCTCGCTGCGGGTCTCGGGTGCGGTCGTCGCGTCGGTCGCGGCCATCGGGTCCTCCATGTCTGGTGTGCCAGATATGGCGTCTCCCGCAGGCTCGCGCGAGTCGTCACGCCGCCGCGCCGAGGGAATCGGCCATGCGGGCTTCCCGCTGGCCCATCGGCAGAGCGGGGCCGGTGGTGGTGTCGATCGCGGTCTGGTGCTCGATCTCGGCATTGATCTCGCCGCCGAGCAGCACGATCGTGGAGGAGATCCAGATCCAGGTCATGAAGCCGATGACCGCGCCGAGCGAGCCGTAGGTCTCGTTGTAGTTGCCGAAATTCGTCACGTACCAGGAGAACAGGAGTGAGGCCGCGAGCCAGAGTAGGCAGGCTACGACGCTGCCGACGCCGACCCAGCGCCAGCGCGCGTGCTCGCGGCTCGGGCCGTAGCGGTAGAGCACCGAGAGGCCGCCGAGCAGCACAAGGAGAAGGGCCGGCCAGCGCAGCGCCGCGACGAGCCACGCGCTGTCGCTGATTCCGATGAAGGTGAACACCACCGGAAGCACGACGATCGAGGTGATGGCCAGGATCGTGAAGACGAGGGCGCCGATCGTGAAGGTGAGCGAGCGCAGGTTCAGCACGACGAAGCTGCGCTTCTCCTCCTCCTCGTAGACCACGTTGAGCGCGTCGAACATCGCCTTCATGGCGGCGTTCGCGCTCCAGAGCGAGAGGGCGAGGCTGGTCAGGAAGGTGAAGCTCAGCGCGCCGCCGCCCTTCGAGGCGATGCGCTTGACCTGCTCGCCGATGATGTCGATCGCCCCGGAGGGCAGCACGCCCTGCAGCGTCGCGAGGTGATCGTTGATGACGTTGGCGTCCGCGAACAGGCCGTAGCAGGAGACCAGGGCGGCGATCGCGGGGAACAGCGAGAGCAGCGTGTAGAAGGTCACGCCCGCCGCGACCGAGAGCACCCGGTCCTTGTTGAACTCGAGGTAGACCCGGTAGGCGATGTCCTTCCAGCCGTGCTGCGGGATCTCGTCCGGGCGGCTGGCGCCGCGCCCGCGCTCGGGCTGCGTCGCGGCGACCAGCGCGGCGGAGCGGCCGGTATAGGAACGTGCGCCCGTCTCCCCCCGCGCGGGCGGTTCCAGCGCATCCTCCTCTGACCCGCGCTTCGGTGCGAGCGCGAGGGCGATCAAGGCCGAGCCCAGAAGCATCGTCCACAGGACCGACGCGGGGGCGCCCTCCGGCGGTGCGGACGGGCGAGGGTCTTGGGCTGGCATGGAGCGTCGGGTACCGGCATGCGCGTGTGCGCGCACAGGTGGCAAACGTCGCCGTAGGCCGGGGCGTTCCGCTGGCGGCTGTGGACGCGCGCCTCAGCCCGCGTAGAGCCCCGCATGCTGCTCGCGCAGGAGGTTCTTCTGCACCTTGCCCATGGTGTTGCGGGGCAGCTCCGCGGCGAAGAGCACCCGCTTCGGGCATTTGAACTTGGCGAGCCGCCCTTCGAGATGCGCGAGGATCGCGGCCTCGTCGGGTGGGTTCTCGCCCGGCACCACCACCGCCGTGACGCCCTCGCCGAAATCCGGATGGGCGAGCCCGATGACCGCCGATTCCACCACGCCCGGCAGCGCGTCGATCTCGGTCTCGACCTCCTTCGGGTAGACGTTGAATCCGCCCGTGATGATCAGGTCCTTGCCGCGCCCGACGATGTGGACGTAGCCGTCGGCGTCGATCTTGCCGAGGTCGCCCGTGATGAAGAACCTGTCCGCCCGGAACTCGGCGGCCGTCTTCTCCGGCATGCGCCAGTAGCCCTGGAACACATTCGGCCCCTTCACCTCGATCATGCCGACCGTGTCGGCGGGAAGCGCCTTCCCCGTCTCCGGATCCACCACCCGGATCGAGACGCCCGGCAGCGGGAAACCGACCGTGCCGGCGACCCGGGCGCCCTCGTAGGGGTTCGAGGTGCTCATGTTGGTCTCGGTCATGCCGTAGCGTTCCAGGATGGCGTGGCCCGTGCGGGCCTGCCATTCCCGGTGCGTCTCGGCGAGCAGCGGCGCCGAGCCGGACACGAACAGGCGCATGTGCCCGGTGGTCTCCCGGTCGAGCCCCGGCTCCTTCAGGAGGCGGGTGTAGAAGGTCGGCACGCCCATCATGCTGGTCGCCCGCTTCATCAGCGAGAGGATCAGCTTCGGGTCGAGCCGCGGCAGGAACAGCATCGTGGAGCCCGACGCCAACACCGTATTGATCGCCACGAACAGGCCGTGGGTGTGGAACACCGGCAGGGCGTGGATCAGCACGTCGTCGGGGGTGAAGCGCCAGTATTCCCGCAGCGTCCGGGCGTTCGAGGCGAGGTTGTCGTGGCTGAGCATGGCGCCCTTCGAGCGCCCGGTCGTGCCCGAGGTGTAGAGGATCGCAGCGAGATCGTCGGCGCCCCGCTCCACCTCGTTGAAGGCCTCGGCGCCGGCCTGGTCCGCGGCCTCCGCGGCGCTCCCCCGTCCGGAGGCTTCGAGGGTGAGCATGTGGCGCACGCCGGCGGCCGCCGCGACGTCGGTGAGCGCCTCGCGCTTGGCCGGATCGCAGACAAAGACGGCCGGCTCCGCGTCGCCCAGGAAGTAACCGATCTCGGCCGCCGTGTAGGCCGTGTTGAGGGGCAGGAAGACAGCGCCAGCCCGCACCGCGCCGAGATAGAGAAACACCACTTCGGCGCTCTTCTCGACCTGCACCGCGACCCGGTCGCCGGGCTGGACGCCGAGCCCCTGCAGCGCGGCCGCGTAGGCGCCCGAGCGCGCCACGAGGTCGGCGTAGCTGTAGGTGCGCCCCTCGGGCGTCTCGATGAAGGTCTTGGCGGTGTCGGCGGGCAGGCCCTCCCGGACGAGGGCGAACAGATGATTCGTCATGGTGGCGAGCCCTAGCACAGCGGCGCGCGCGCGCCAGCGGGCGCACCGCGCCCGAGGCTCACTTCGCCTCGGTGCCGGGCTGGCGGCCGGGCAGCTCGTTCGGCTTGATCACCGGCATCGTGCCGCCCCCCGTCGCCGGCGGCTTCACCACCATGCCCTCGGCGGCGTTGCCCGGTGGCTTGATCACGCCGTCGTTCCGCTGGAGCTTGTCGCTGAGGTTCTGGTCGCGCGGCGGAGCGTCGGCCTCGGGGCGCACGCGGTCCGGCGGCGTCTGGCTCTGGGGCGGCAGGGCCGGATCGGTGTCGCGGTTCTTGAGCGGCGCGTCCGGGTTCTGCGCGAGCGCGCCGGTCGCCGCGAGGGCGAGCGCCGCGGCGGCGAGCCCGGTCAGGATCTTGCGCATCTCGAATCTCTCTCAGGCCTCGGTATGGCAGAGGGAACGAGGGCTGAGAGGATCCGTTCCGGAATCAGGTCGCGCGGGCCATGCCGATGTAGAGTTCGCGCAGGCGTCGGGTGAGGGGGCCGGGCCGCCCGTCGCCGATCGCGGTGCCGTCGATCTCGACCACCGGCATCACGAAGGACGAGGCGCTGGTGTAGAAGGCTTCTTGCGCGGCATGCGCCTCCTCTACCGAGAACAGCCGCTCCTCGACCGTCAGCTCCGCCTCCTCGGCGAGCCGCAGCACTGCCGCCCGGGTGATGCCGGGCAGGAGCGCCGTCGAGAGCGGCCGCGTCACGAGCCGGCGGTCCCGCGTGACGATGAAGGCGGTGGAGGACGAGCCCTCGGTGACGGCGCCGTCCTCGACCATCCAGGCCTCGGAGACGCCGGCCGCGACCGCCGCCTGCTTGGCGAGCACCTGGGCGAGCAGCGCCACCGACTTGATGTCGCGCCGCTTCCAGCGGATGTCCTCGACGGTGATCACCTTCGCGCCGCGCTCGGCCAAGGGGTTGGCCGCCACCGTCTTTCCTTGCGTGAACATCACGACGGTCGGGGCGGTGTCGACGGGCGGGAAGCCGAAATCGCGCTCGTACACGCCGCGGGTCACCTGCATGTAGACCAGGCCCTCGGCGAGTCCGTTGCGGGCCACGAGCTCCATCTCCAGCCGCTCCCACTCTTCCAGACTATGCGGGTTGCGGATGCCGATCTCGCCGAGCGAGCGGTCGAGGCGGGCCAGATGCGCGGCGTTGTCGACGAGCCGACCGTCCAGCACCGCCGAGACCTCGTAGATCCCGTCCGCGAACAGGAAGCCACGGTCCATCACCGGGACCTTGGCCTCCTCGAAGGGGAGGAACGCGCCGTTGAGATAGACGATGCGGGGGCTGGTCACGGCGGATCTGGCCTCTGGCTGGGGGTGATCGCTTGCGTAGCAGGATTCATGCGGGGGCACGCATTCGCGCCCCGCAGGGCGGGAGTGCGGCGTCGCTCACGCCTCGCCGAACACCCGCTGGAAGATCGTGTCGACGTGCTTCAAGTGGTAGCCGAGATCGAAGCATGCCTCGATCTGCTCAGGGGTGAGCGCGGCGGTGACCTCGGGGTCGGCCTTGAGCAGGGTCAGGAAGTCGCCCTCGCCGCGCCAGACCGGCATCGCGTTGCGTTGGACCAGCCGGTAGGAATCCTCCCGGGAGACGCCGGCCTGGGTCAGCGCCAGCAGCACCCGCTGCGAGTGCACGAGGCCGCCGAGCCGGTCGAGGTTCTTCTGCATGTTGGCCGGGTAGACCAGGAGCTTGTCGATCACGCCGGTCATGCGGGCGAGCGCGAAGTCGAGGGTCACTGTCGCGTCCGGGCCGATCATGCGCTCGACCGAGGAGTGCGAGATGTCCCGCTCGTGCCAGAGCGCCACGTTCTCCATCGCGGGAATCGCGTAGCCGCGCACCATCCGGGCGAGGCCGGTGATGTTCTCGGTGAGCACGGGGTTGCGCTTGTGCGGCATGGCGGAGGAGCCCTTCTGGCCCTCGGAGAAGAACTCTTCGGCCTCCAGCACCTCGGTGCGCTGCAGGTGGCGCACCTCGATCGCGAGCCGCTCCAGCGACGAGGCGACGACGCCCAGCGTCGCGAAGAACATCGCGTGGCGGTCGCGCGGGATGACCTGCGTCGAGACCGGCTCCGCCTTGAGGCCCATCTGCCCGGCGACGTATTCCTCGACCCGCGGGTCTATGTTGGCGAAGGTGCCCACCGCGCCCGAGATCGCGCAGGTGGCGACCTCTTCGCGGGCGGCCACGAGCCGGGCGCGATTGCGGGCGAACTCCGCGTAGGCCTGGGCGAGCTTCAGGCCGAAGGTCACGGGCTCGGCGTGGATGCCGTGCGAGCGGCCGATGGTCGGCGTCGTCTTGTGCTCGAAGGCGCGGCGCTTCAGCGCTTCGAGGAGCGCGTCCACGTCCGCGATCAGGATGTCGGCGGCGCGCACCAGCTGCACATTGAGGCAGGTGTCGAGCACGTCCGAGGAGGTCATGCCCTGGTGCACGAAGCGGGCGTCGGGTCCGACGATCTCGGCGAGATGCGTCAGGAACGCGATGACGTCGTGCTTCGTCACCGCCTCGATCTCGTCGATGCGGGTGACGTCGAACTGCGCGTCCTTCCCCTTCGCCCAGATCGTCTCGGCGGCGGCTTTCGGCACCACGCCGATCTCGGCGAGCGCGGTGGTGGCGTGGGCCTCGATCTCGAACCAGATCCGGAAGCGGGTTTCCGGCGTCCAGATCGCGCTCATCGCGGGGCGAGAATAGCGGGGGATCATGCGGGCGCCTCGAAGTCCAGTGCGTGCGGGGCCGCGCCCCGGAGGGTGCCGCCCGATGCGCGGCGCCTAGCACGCGGGCCCGACGGGCTCAACGCACCGGAACGCCGGGCCGCGTCGCGCCCAGGGTGTTGCCGACCGGCAACACCCAGAAATGTCCCGCACTGGACGGGGGGCGCATCGGCACGCGGAAGAACAGACGTCCAGCCCTCTTATGAATGGCTTAGCCTGGATATTTGATTCTGACTTAGAATAGATTCAAAAGCGTTCACGGTTTCGTATTGCGGAAGAGAATTGCGCATCCGTGTGCATTCGATATCCGCCGCCCCAGTGACCGGAAGAAGACATCCGCCCGGTCGGAGTCATGACGACTCGCTCTGAAGGGGGCTCGGGAGTGAAGACTGGTATCTGCGCGCTGACGACGGCTCTTCTGGCCGGGACCGCCCTCGCCACCGGAGCGCACGCGCAGGTGCGACCGGGGCCAGTCCCCGAGGCGGAGACGGCCGTAACCCTCGACCAGCTCAGCGTGGAGAACGCGCTCGGGCAGGTGGGGCCCCAGGGCGGCGTCACGGTCGGCTACCTGACGAAGCAGACGCGCACGGCCACGAAGACCGCGACACCGCTGCTCGACACGCCGCAATCCATCACCGTCGTGACGCGCGAGCAGATCACCGACCAGAACTTCCAGAACCTGACGGACCAGCTCCGCTACGTGCCCGGCGTCATCCCGGCGCAGGGCGAGAACAACCGCGACCAGGCGATCATCCGCGGCCAGAGCACGAGCGCGGACTTCTTCGTCAACGGCGTGCGCGACGACGTGCAGTACTACCGCGACCTCTACAACATCGAGCGCGTCGAGGTGCTGAAGGGGCCCGACTCCCTGATCTTCGGCCGCGGCGGCGGCGGCGGCGTGATCAACCGCGTGCTGAAGGAGGCGGACGGCGCCCGCGTCCGACAGATTACCGCCGGTGGCGGGCAGTTCGGCGACAAGCGCCTCACGGTCGATGTCGGCGACCGCTTCAGCGACAGCGCCTTCTTCCGCCTGAACGGGATCTTCGAGGATTCCGGCACCTACCGGCAGTTCGGCGAGCTGACGCGCTACGGCGTCAACCCGACCATGACGTTCCTGCTTGGCCCCCAGACGACGCTGCGGCTCTCCTACGAATACTTCCACGACGACCGCTTCCCGGATCGCGGCATCCCCTCGCAGTTCGGGCGGGCCTACAACTACCGCAACAATATCCGCACGTTCTTCGGCAATCCGGACGTGAACTTCACCAAGGTCGACGCCCACATCGCGACGGCCACCCTCGACCACCTTTTCGATTCGGGCGTCGAGCTGCACAGCCAGCTGCGCTTTGCCGACTACAACCGGTACTACACGAACACACTGCCGGGCAGCGCCGTCAACGCGGCCGGCACCGCGGTCTCCATCACCGGCTACCGCAACGAGACGGACCGAACCAACTACTTCAACCAGAACGATTTCACCTACCGGTTCCTCACCGGCGACATTAAGCACACGCTGCTCGCCGGCTTCGAGCTCGGCTACCAGGACGGCCTCGCCTTCCGGCAGACGGCCTATGTCGGCAACAGCCTCGTCACCAGCGTGACGGTGAACCCGCTGAGCCCGATCACGCGCGTTCCGCTCACCTTCCGCAACAACGGCGGCTCGGACCCCAACGTGCGCTACAACCTCGGCCTCGCCGCGGTCTACGCCCAGGACCAGATCGACCTGAACCCCTACGTGCAGGTCGTCGGCGGGTTGCGCTACGACCATTTCGACTTCGCGGCGCGAAACCAGAACAACGGGGTCACCTATCCGCGGATCGACGATCTCGTCTCGCCGCGGGCCGGTCTCGTGATCAAGCCGCTGCCGAACCTCGCCTTCTACGGCAGCTACAGCGTGTCCTACCTGCCGAGTTCCGGCGACCAGATCGGCAACTTCACGCCGGGCCTCGTCATCGCTCAGCCGGAGCGCTTCCAGAACCTCGAGGTCGGCGCAAAGTACGACGTCACCCCGACCTTTCAGCTGACGGCGGCGGGCTACACCCTCGACCGGACGAATCAGCGCCTGCCGGACCCGAACAACGCGGGCTTCTTCATCCTGTCGGGTCGGACGAACACGCAGGGCTTCGAGGTCGGTGCGAACGGCTACGTCACCGACTGGTGGCAGATCGCGGGCGGCTACGCCTTCACGGATGCGCGCATCGAGAGTGCGACCTCGGCCACGGTCGTGGCCGGCAACACGGTCGGCCTTGTGCCGTTCAACTCGGTCTCGCTGTGGAACAAGTTCGCGGTCACACCGGAATTCTCGATCGGCGTCGGCTACATCTACCAGACGCACACCTTCGCTTCGTCCGACAACACCGTGCGGCTGCCGGGCTATTCCCGCTTCGACCTCGGATTGTTCTATCAGATCAACGAGGCGACGCGGGCACAGGTCAATATCGAGAACCTGTTCGACCGGCGCTACATCTACACGGCCGACAACAACAACAACCTCACGCCGGGGGCACCGCGCACCATCCGCGCCCAGGTCATCGTTCGCTTCTGACACGAACCGGCGCCCCGCGGATGAACCGCGGGGCGCATCGTCCTCAGAGGCCCAGGGTGATGACCGAGACCGCCCGGTCGATCGACAGGTAGAACAGCCCGAAGGCGACCATTGCGGCGGCCGCGAACTCGATCGCGACGTTGCCGAGCGTCTGCGAGCGGCGCAGGATCTCGCGGCCGAAATAGACCGAGAGCCACGCGACGGTGAGCACCACCGGCATCACGAACAGGAAGGACCACGTGCTCTCGACGCGGCCGAGGCCGGCCGGATCAATCAGCGCCCGGATATTGCGCACCCAAGGGGCGCTCACGGAGGCGTAGAGGGCCGTCATCCAGGCCAGCGACACCGCGACACCAAGATGGAAGGTGAAGATGCGGTGCAGGCGCGAGAAATCGTCGCTGACGTCGTCGATCGTGGTCAAGGCGGCCCCCGAGATCAGTGGGATGCCCCGCGACGGTGCTCTGACGTCACCATTCGCGGGGCGCTGAACCCGGAATGAAGGCCGAATCGGCTGTTTCTATGACCTGTTCAGGCCGGATCGGCCTTATTGGCGGTCTCCGGCTTGCCCGAGCGCATCAGCGCGACGAAGCGCTCGAACAGGTAGTGGCTGTCGCGCGGGCCCGGCGAGGCCTCCGGGTGATGCTGCACCGAGAATGCCGGCCGGTCCGTCAGCGTGAGGCCGCAATTCGAGCCGTCGAAGAGCGAGACGTGCGTCTCGACGGCATTCCCCGGCAGGCTGCCGGGATCGACCGCGAAGCCGTGGTTCATCGAGACGATCTCGACCTTGCCGGTGGTCTTGTCCTTCACCGGATGGTTCGCGCCGTGATGGCCCTGGCCCATCTTCACGGTGCGCCCGCCGAGCGCGAGGCCCATCAGCTGGTGGCCGAGGCAGATTCCGAAGGTCGGCACCTTCTCGTCGAGCAGCTGCCGGATCACCGGTACGGCGTACTCGCCGGTCGCGGCCGGGTCGCCCGGGCCGTTCGACAGGAACACGCCGTCGGGCTGGAGCGCCATGATCTCCTCGGCGGTCGTGGTGGCGGGCACCACCGTGACGTCGCAGCCAGCCTCGGCCAGCAGCCGCAGGATGTTGCGCTTCACGCCGTAATCGATCGCCACGACGCGCAGGCCCTCGCCCTGCTGGCGGCTGCCGTAGCCGCCGTTGACCGCCCAGGTGGTCTCGGTCCAGGCCGCGTGCGCGCGGCTGGTCACCGGTGGCACGAGGTCGAGGCCCTCCATCGGGGCGAGCGCGGCGGCGCGGGCCTTCAGGGCCTCGCGGTCGAAATTGCCCTGCGGGTCGTTGGCGATCACCGCGTTCGGCATGCCCTGGTCGCGGATGCGGGCGGTGAGCGCGCGGGTGTCGATGCCGGTGATGCCGACGATGCCGCGGGCCTTCAGCCAGCCGTCCAGATGGCTCGACGAGCGCCAGCTCGACGGCCGCGTCACGGCCGAGGCGATCACCGCGCCGCGCACGCCCGAGGCCGGGGCGGCGTCGAGGCTCTCGAGATCCTCGTCGTTGGTGCCGACGTTGCCGATGTGCGGGAAGGTGAAGGTGACGATCTGGCCCGCGTAGGAAGGATCGGTCAGGATCTCCTGGTAGCCCGTCATGGCGGTGTTGAAGCAGACCTCGCCGTCGGCCACGCCGGTCTGTCCAATGCCGAAGCCCTCCAGCACTGTGCCGTCCGCCAGCACCAGGAGCGCGGTGGCGACGGGCTCGGCCCAGGGCTCGGGCGTGGCTTTGGCGTGCGCGGCGGCGCCTTCGTCTTGCAGCATCGGCGTGATCTCGCTTATGTCCGGTGCCGGATCCGGCGCCTGCGATGAGGCGCGGCGGGCGGCCAAAACCCTCGTGCGGCGCTCTTAGCGAGCGGCCCGCGTCAGGGTCAATGTGGCGCGCCCGCCTTCCCCGCTCAACACCCGCGCCGCGCAGGGCCGACGCCCGTTTTTCGTATCACAGGAGACAGTTCGATGCTGCGCGCGCGCTTCACCGCCGAGATGAAGGAGGCCATGAAGGCCGGCGAGAAGGACAAGCTCGCCACGATTCGGATGATCCAGGCGGCGCTCAAGGACAAGGACATCGCGGCGCGCGGCCTGGGCAAGGAGGCGGTCTCCGACGAGGAGATCCTGGCGCTCCTGCAGAAGATGATCAAGCAGCGCACCGAATCGGCCGGCGTCTACGAGCAGGGCGGGCGTCCGGAACTCGCCGCGAACGAGCGCGCCGAGATCGCCGTGATCCAGGGGTTCCTGCCCCAGCAGATGGACGAGGCCGAGACCAAGGCCGCGATCGAAGCAGCGATCAGTGAGACGGGCGCCGCCGGTCCGAAGGACATGGGCAAGGTGATCGGCGCCCTGAAGGGCAAGTTCGCCGGCCGGATGGATTTCGGCAAGGCCAGCGGCCTCGTGAAGGACGCGCTCGCCGCCAAGGGCTGAGGCAGCAGGCGGCGCGAGGGCCGCGGATCCCTTCTCACCGCCGCTCCGGCTAAGCCTCCGCTTCCCGCAGGCACGACAGGCTTCCTGCGGGCCTCTCCCCGCACGCGGGGAGAGGGGGGAGCCGCACCCTCAAGCGGCCGCAAGCCCGCCTACTCCATCGCGCGCTTGACGAAACGGTCCTCGAAGGTCTTGCCGAGGTCGATCTGCGCGCCCTGCAATTCGGGGTCGAGGGTGCGGACCAGTTCCAGCACGCTGCTCATGCCGTCTCGGCTCGGGATGCCGGTGCGTGAGTAGGTCGCCAGAGAGTTCTTCACCGCCTGCACATAGAGCGCCCGGTCGCCGAAATGGTAGGCCGGCGGCACGAGGTCGGCGATCTCCTCGGGGCTCGCGGTGGCGAGCCACTTCAACGCCTTGCCGAAAGCGTTCACCACCTTCTGGGTGCCCATCGCGTGGCGCTCGATCCAGTCTTGCTTGGTGTAGACGACCGCGGCCGGGTTCGGGCCGCCGAAGAGCAGGCGCGTGCCCTCGTCGGTGCGGGTATCGACCAGAACCTTGATGTCGCCGTCCGCCTCCAGCTTCGCGATGACGGGATCGAGATGCGAGACCGCGTCGATCTCGCCCTTCTTCATCGCCGCGATGGCGCCGGCCCCGCCGCCGATGCCGATGAGGGGCGCGTCGGTGGCCTTCAGCCCGGCCTTGATCATGGCGTACTGCACCGCGAGCGCGGTCGAGGAGCCCGGCGCCGTCACGCCGATCTTGCGGCCCTTGAGGTCGGCCACGCTCTTGATCGTGTCGACGAGGTCCTTGCGCACGCCGATGACGATGGCGGGCAGCCGGCCGAGCTCGCACACGGCCCGCACGTCCTGCCCCTTGGCCTGCATGCGCAGCGTGTGCTCGTAGGCGCCCGTGACCACGTCGACCGAGCCGCCGATCAGCGCCTGGAGCGAGCGGGCGCCGCCGCCGAAATCGTTGATCTCGGCGTCGATCCCCTCTTCCTTGAAGAAGCCCTTCCGCTCGGCGATCGTCAGCGGCAGGTAGTAGAGCAGGGGCTTGCCGCCGACGCCGATGCGGACCTTCACCACGTCGGCGCGGGCGGTGTGACCGAGGCCCAGCACTGCTGCGGCGCCGAGGAGGAAGCTGCGGCGTTGCATCGGATAAGATCCTTTCAGCCTTGGCCGCCGGCTTGCGGGCGCCAGACGAGGAGACGGTTCTCGATCAGCGTGACGAGTGCGTCGATCACGATGACGAAGACGGTGAGGATCAGCATGCCGGCGAAGACGCCGGTGACGTCGAACACGCTCTCGGCCTCGTGGATCTTGTAGCCGAGCCCCGCCGACGAGCCGAGATACTCGCCCACCACCGCGCCGACGAGTGCGAAACCCACGGCCGTGTGGAGCGAGGAGAACATCCAGGTCAGCGCCGAGGGCCAGTAGACGTGGCGCAGCAGGCCGCGCTCGCTCATGCCCAGCATCCGGGCGTTGTTCAGCACTACCGGGCTCACCTCGCGCACGCCCTGGTAGACGTTGAAGAACACGATGAAGAACACCAGCGTGAAGCCGAGCGCCACCTTCGACCAGATGCCGAGGCCGAACCAGAGCGCGAAGATCGGCGCCAGTACCACGCGGGGCAGGGCGTTGGCCGCCTTGATGTAGGGGTCGAACACTGCCGCGAGCAGCGCGTTGCGGGCGAACAGGAAGCCGAAGGCGATGCCGCCCGCCGCCCCGAGCACGAAGGCCAGAACCGTCTCCTGCAGGGTGATCCAGAGATGGCCCCAGATCTCGGGGGTGAGCATCTCGGCCCAGGCGCGCGAGAGCACGGCCCCCGGCGTCGAGAAGAAGAACTGGATCTGCCGGGTCTCGCCGAGGATCGGGTAGGCGGTGAAGACGTGCCAGAGTCCGAGGCCGACGAGGCCGACGCCGATCTGGAGCGCGAGGAGCACGAGGCGGTTCACCGGCTGTCTCCGGGGCGCATCAGGCCGGGCCGCTGGCATAGGCGCGCGAGACCTCGACCCGCAGGCAGGACCAGATCTCGCGATAGAGATCGTGGAATCGGGGCTCCAGCCGGATCTCGCTGATGTCGCGGGGCCGGGGGAGCGGCACGGGGAAGTCGCCGACGATGCGCGCGGCGGGGCCGGCCGAGAGCACGATCACCCGGTCGGAGAGGGCGATCGCCTCCTCGAGGTCGTGAGTCACGAAGATCACCGCCTTGCGATTCTGCGCCCAGAGGTCGAGGAGCAGGTTGCCCATGATCTGGCGGGTCTGCGCGTCGAGCGGCCCAAATGGCTCGTCCATCAGCAGGATCTCGGGATCGCGGATCAGCATCTGGGCGAGCGCCACGCGCTTGCGCTGGCCGCCCGAGAGCATGTGGGGGTAGCGGTCGGTGAAGGTCGCGAGCCCGACCCGGCCGAGCCAGGCGCGCGCCCGCTCCAGCGCCTCGGCCCGGCGCACGCCCTGCGGTTCGAGGGCGACCGCGACGTTGTCGAGCGCCGTCTTCCAGGGCATCAGCGCGTCGGCCTGGAAGAGGTAGCCGGCCCGGCCGTTCAACCCGGCGAGCGGCTCTCCGAAGATGTCGACCCGGCCGGCGGCGGGCTTCAGGAGCCCCGCGGCAGCGTTGAGGATCGTGGACTTGCCCGAGCCCGTGGGCCCGACCACGGCGACGAACGCGCCGGGCGCGACCGCGAGGTCGATGCCCTCCACCGCGACGTAGCGCTGAGCGCCCTTCTTGCCGCCCTTCAGGGTGAACGCGATGGTGACGTCGTCGAGGCGCACGGCCGCCTGCCGAGGCGTCGCCGTCGCGTCCACCGTCCCGGCCGAGCCGTGCCGGCTGCCGTCCATCCGTGTTCTCCCGTGGCCGTCACCCGTCCCTTGGTCCTGACGGCCTTGGCGCCCTTTCTCCCCGAGCGGGCGCGTGAGATCAATCGCGCGCCGCGCGCTGCGGCGAGACAGAAACGTCCCCACCAACCGGATTTTTTCGCATTCAGCGCGGGATGAAACGGGCTGTGCGAAGCGTCAGCGCAGCCGGTTCGCGCCCTCGGCGAGCACGCGGGTGAGGGCGGCGGCGTCCCGGATCCTGGCCAGCGCCGCGCCCTGGCCGGCCCAGAGCGGCGTGAAGTCGCCCGAGCCCCCGGCCTCGGCCGCCGCGCGCAGCGGCTGCAGCGCGACGGCCGCCCGCGGGAAGGCAGGCGCATCGGGTGCGATCGGTCCGAGCTCCCGCATCGCCCGGTTGCGGATGCCGCGGGCGGGACGGCCTGTGAAGACCGTGGTGAGCGCCGTGTCGGCGTCGCCCGCTTCCGCTAGCGCGCGGGCGTGGACCGGCGACAGCCCGGCCGCCTCGCAGGCGAGGTAGGCGGTGCCGACCTGCACCGCGGATGCTCCGAGCGCGAACGCGGCGGCCGAGCCACGGGCATCCGCGATGCCGCCCGCCGCGATCACCGGCAGGTCCACGGCGTCCACGACCTGCGGCACCAGGGCGAGCGTGCCGACTTGGCCGGCGAGGTCGTCCGTCAGGAACATGCCGCGGTGACCGCCGGCCTCCACGCCCTGCGCGATGACGGCATCGACCCGGTGTTCGGCGAGCCAGCGCGCCTCGGCGACCGTGGTGGCGCAGCCCAGGACGCGGCAGCCCGCGGCCCGCACCCGGGCCAGGAGGTCCGGCTCGGGGAGCCCGAAATGGAAGCTGACCACCGGCGGGCGCAACTCCGTCACGATCTCGGCCATGGCTGAATCGAACGGCGCGCGCTCCGGCCCTGGCGCGACCGCCGCCGGATCGAGCCCGAGCGCGGCGTAGGCCGGGGCGAGGCGGGCAGCCCACGCTGCTTCCCGCTCGGGATCCGGCGCGGCGCGGCGGTGCGCGAAGAAGTTGAGGTTGAACGGCCGGTCGGTCCGCGCCCGCAAAGCCGCGACCTCGGCGCGGATCTGATCCGGGCTCATCGCCGCGCAGGCGATCGAGCCGAGCCCGCCGGCCGCGCTCACCACGACGGCGAGCGCCGGCTTCGGCCCGATCATCGGAGCCTGGATCACCGGGTGCTCCAGGCCGAAGCGCTCACAGAACGCGTGACGCGGATCGCTCATTGGTCCCTCGTCGAATCGAAAGATGGACGAGGGATGCACCTTTTCCGGCCGCCGCGCTACCGCGCGGGGGCGCGGCCCGCCTCAGAACGGCAGCAGCACGTCGATCACCTGCTGGCCGTAGCGGGGCTGCTGCACGTCGGTGATCTGGCCGCGGCCGCCATAGGCGATGCGGGCCTGGGCGATCTTGGCCGAGTCGATGGTGTTGTCGGACTCGATGTCCTCCGGCCGCACCACGCCCGCCACGATCAGCTCGCGCACCTCGAAATTGACCCGTATCTCCTGCTTGCCCTCGACCACGAGGTTGCCGTTCGGCAGCACCTGCGTGACCACCGCCGCGATGTTGGTGGTGACCGTCTCGGCCCGCTGCACTGAGCCGGCGCCGTCGCTCGACGTGTTGGAGGTGGCGTTGAGCAGCTTGTCGGCTGCGATGCCGGCCGCGGCCACGCCCGCGTTCTTCTCCAAGCCGAAGGCGTTCGGCAGGCCGAAGCCCTCGCTGTTCGAGCGCGAGCGCTTGGTCTCGTTGTTGAGATTCGCCCGGTCGGTGACGTTCACCTTCACGGTGACGAGGTCGCCGATGCGGGCGGCGCGCTGGTCCTTGAAGAAGGCGCGCGAGCCGGTGCGCCAGAGGGAGTTCGGCGCGTAGGAGACCGGCTGCACGTCGGGCATCGGCATCCGCACCGGCTTGTAACCGGGCTGGCTCGTCGGGTCCTCGATCGCGGACAGAGCCGGCTGCGCGCCGATCTGAGAGAGTCGGTCGGCGGTGTTGCAGGCGCCGAGCCCGGCGCAGGCGAGCGCGAGGAGCGGGAGGCGCAGGGCGGAGCGGGTCACCAGGCGGGTCATGGGCTCGAACCGGCGTGTCAGGATCAGCGGAGGGCGGTGGGGCCGGGCAGGGCGGCGCTGGCCTGACGCTGCGGCGCGGCCGGACCGACCGAGACGCGCCCCTGGCCCACGACGATCGCCTGCAGCACCTTCTTGGAGACCGCGTTGACGACGGTGACGACGGCGCCGAGCCGGCCGGGCTCACTCGCGATGCCGCGCATGGAGAGCGTGATGCCGGGCGCCTCGTAGAGGATCGTCACCATCTCGCCGCGGGCGACGAGTTCGGGCGGCGCCGTGTCGCCCGTGCGCAGGACCGTGCCGGCGCCGAGCGCGCGCTGCGCCACCTCGCCGATGGCCGGCTGGGCGAGTGCGTCCTGCGGCGCGCCCTCGCGCGGCCGGCGCTCCAGCGCGAAATCCGTATCCGAGAGGCGCTCGCCGCGCGTCACCGCCCGGGTGAGGATCGCGACCTCGCGCAGCTCGACGGCGACACCGGTCACCCGCAGGCTCGCCTGGCGCTCGCCGAGGCTGATCAGCGCCGCGAACCGGCGGGTGCGCGGTTCGTATGTGAGGTCCAGCGCCGCGACCTGCCCGTCGAGGTCGGTCGGCGCCAGCAGCACCGGCGCCTCGCCGTCGAGGCGCACGTTGAGCATCTTCGCGTCGAGGGCGAAGCCGGTCTCCAGGCCGCGCTTCAGCGCCGCCTCGATCTCGGCCGGCGTCACGCGACGGGCGGCGCGCTGCACGCTGACCTGCACCCGGCCGCCGGTCTCCACCGGCCCGAGCCCGGCCGTGGCGGCGGCGTCGATGATGCGCCGGGCCTGGATGGTTCCGGTGGCGCCCAGAGCTGGCGCGCGGAAGAGCGGGCGCGCCGCCGCCGCCTCGGGAGCGTTCTCCACGAGGTCGCCGAGGGTGAGCACGTCCCCGCGGGCGGTCACGTCGCCACGCAGGCGCATCGGCGCGTCGGCGAGCGCCGGCAGCGCGTAGACCCCGACCATCGCGAGGGCCGCGAAGGCGAGCCCGGCGCGCAGGACCACGGCGAAGCGCATCGGCACGGCGCGCGAGGGAGGGCGGCGCACGATCGGCCTCAGGTCGGCGAAGTCGGCCTGGTCCTCGGCCGAGGTCGCGTAGGCGGTTCCGGAACGGTCGGTCATGGCGCGTCCAGGGATCAGCTGCGGAACATCTGCGAGGTGGTGGAGAGCATCTGGTCGGCGGCGGTGACGACCTTCGAGTTCATCTCGTAGGCGCGCTGCGCGGCGATCAGCGACGAGATCTCGGTGACGGCGTTGACGTTCGCCTCCTCGAGATAGGATTGCTGGAGGTTGCCGAAGCCTTCCGTGCCGGGCACGCCGTTGATCGCCGGGCCCGAGGCCGCGGTCTCGACGAACAGGTTGTCGCCGATCGATTCGAGGCCGACCTTGTTGACGAAGCGGGCGAGCTGGAACTGACCGAGCTGCTGCGGGGCGGTCTGGCCAGGCAGGGTCGCCTGCACGGCGCCGGTCGCGCTGATCTGCACGGAGGTCGCGGTGTTGGGCACCGTAACGCCCGGATCCACCAGGTAGCCGTCGCGGGTGACGAGCTGGCCCTGCGCCGAGAGGTCGAAGGAGCCGTCGCGGGTATAGGCGGTGCGGCCGTCCGGCATGGTGACGCGGAAGAAGCCCTCGCCGCGCACCGCGACGTCGTATTCCTTCTCGGTCGAGGTCAGCGTGCCCTGGGCCATCACCCGGGCGGTCGAGCTCGTCTTCACGCCGGAGCCCACCGCGAGGCCGGCCGGCAGCTGGGTGTTCTGCTCCGAGGTCGAGGAGCCGGCGCGTCGCAGGTTCTGGTAGAGCAGGTCCTGGAAATGCGGTTGCTGGCGCTTGTAACCGGTGGTGCGCAGGTTCGCGATGTTGTTCGAGATGACCTGGACGTTGAGTTCCTGGGCCGCCATGCCGGTGGCGGCGGCGTAGAGGGCGCGCATCGCTCAGACTCCCTTAGGCGACGTCGGCGAGGCGGCGGATCGCCGTGCCCCGGAGGTCGTCGAGACGCGTGATCATGCTGGAGACCGTCGCGTAGGTGCGGTTCAGGTCCATCAGCCGGGTCATCTCGACGACAGGCCGGACGTTGGAGCGCTCTAGCGCGCCGGGTTCAAGTCGGGCCTCGAGGCCGGCGGGCCGGGGCGCCGCGATGGAGGCGTAGAGATTGCCGCCCTCGCTCGTCAGGCGCTGCGGATTGGCGAAGGTGACGAGCCGGAGCTTGCCCCGGACGCCGAAATTCGTGGAGACGGTGCCGTCCGCGCCGATGGTCAGGCCGGTCTCCTGCGCGTTGATCGCGATCGGACCGCCCTCGCCGAGCACCGGGTTGCCGTCGCTCGTCACGATCTGACCCTGCGCATTGATCTCCAGCGCGCCGTTGCGGGTGTAGCGCTCGCCCTGCGGCGTCTGCACCGCCAGGAAGGCCTCGCCGCGGATCGCCACGTTGAGCGGGTTGCCCGTCTGCTCGATCGCCCCCTGCGAGAGGTTGAGCACGGTGCCCTGGTCGATCACGTAGGAGACGCGCCGGTCCGAGCCCGTGAAGCTGTCGGCGCTCGCCACCGGCATCAAGTATTCCTGGAAGCGGGTGTCCCGGGACTTGAAGCCCGTGGTCGAGACGTTCGCCATGTTGTTGGCGATGACGTCGAGCTGGCGCTGGAGCGCGGCCTGGCTCGACACACCGACGAAGAGAGCGTTCTGCATCTTTGGACCCGGGACGTGCCGCGGGGGGCGGCCCTGTCCACAGCGCATCGCTCGTGCCAGCGGCGGCCAGGAAGAAGATGCTTTCTGAATCAGTGGGTTGGCGCGGGGCGCCCGCCGTCGCCGGCCCGGCCCGAAGCGCCCGGCGGCAAAGGCGACCCGGCAGTTCTTGCCGCCTTAACGGCGCGTTAACCGCGTTCGCCGGATATCGGAGGACACCGGCCGTCCACCGTCAGGATGCGTCGGCTAAGTCCCGACTCTTCGCCGGATCCGACTCGCATGGCCAAGAAGCCCAAGAAGGCGCCCGCCGCGGAGGGCGAGGCCGGCGCGGCCGAGGCCCCGAAGAGCCGTAAGAAGCTCTTCATCGCGGCCGGCGCCGCGGCGCTCCTCGTGCTGGGCGGGGGCGGTGCCTTCGTGATGAAGAAGCGCGGCGCCGAGGCGCAGGCGGCGCACGCCGACGAGCAGAAGCCCGTCGTCTTTCTCGACATGCGCGAGATGATGCTGAACCTCTCGTCCGAGGCCGGCTCCGGCCAGGAGCGGGCGAAGTACGCCAAGCTCCGCATCACGCTCGAATTGAAGGACGCCAAGGTCGAGGGCGAGGTGAAGCCCCTGATGCCGCGCGTGGAGGACACCCTGCAGGTCTACATGCGGGAGCTTCGTCCGAGCGACCTCTCGGGCTCCGTGGGCCTCTACCGGCTGCGCGAGGAATTGCTGCGCCGGGTCAACGTGGCGATCTACCCGGCCAAGGTCGAGGCCGTGCTCTTCAAGGACGTGATCATCCAGTAGGCCCGACATGGAACCGGACGATCCAAACCTCGAGGACGACTGGGCCGCGGCCCTGATCGAGCAGAACAACGCCGGCGAGGGGGGCGACGCCTCGCTCGCCGAGGAATGGGGCGCGGCGCTCGCCGAGCAGGGCACCACCCGCAACGCCAGCGACGTCGCCGCCGAATGGGCGACGATGATCGAGGACGGGGAGGCCGACGACCTCCCCGAGCTCGCCGGCAACGACCGCATCCTCAACCAGGACGAGATCGACGGCGTCCTGGGCTTCTCAATGCGCGAGCTCTCGGCCTCAGGGGCCGGAGGCGTGCGCGCCATCGTCGATTCGGGCGTCGTCCAGTACGAGCGCCTGCCGATGCTGGAGATCGTCTTCGACCGGATGATCCGGTTGTTGTCGACGAGCCTGCGCAACTTCTTCCAGGACAACGTCGAGGTCACGCTCGACAACATCACCTCGGTCCGCTTCGGCGACTACGTCAACGCGATCCCGCTGCCCACCCTGCTCGGCGTGTTCAGGGCCGACACCTGGGAGAATTCGGGCCTCGTCACGGTCGAGCAGAACCTCGCCTACTCGACGCTCGACCTCCTGCTCGGAGGCAAGCGCGGCGGCTCCTCGACGCGCCTCGACGGGCGGCCCTTCACGGGCATCGAGATGCAGCTCGTGCGCCGCCTCGTGGAGATCATCCTGGGCGACCTGGAGCAGTCGTTCCAGCCGCTCTCGCCGGTGCATTTCGCCATCGACCGGATCGAGACCAACCCGCGCTTCGCCACCATCACCCGGCCCGGCAACGCCGCGATCCTGATCGGCCTGCGCCTCGACATGGACGGCCGCGGCGGCCTCCTGCAGATCCTGTTCCCCTACGCCACGATCGAGCCGATCCGTGAACTGCTCATGCAGAGCTTCATGGGCGAGAAGCTCGGCCGCGATCAGATCTGGGAAGGCCACCTCGCGACCGAGATTTGGCAGGCGGATCTCACCATGCAGGCGGTGCTGCACGAGATGATGCTGCCGCTGAAGCGGGTGATGGGGCTGAAGGTCGGCGACACCCTGATGTTCGACGCCAAGCCCTCCGACCTGATCACCGTCCGCTGCGGCGAGTGGCACCTCACGCAAGGACGGATCGGCCGCATCGACGACAGCATCGCGGTCCAGGTCACCCGGCCGCTGCGGCGCTCGCGCACCACGCTCCAGGCCTACGAGGCCTCGATGAACAACCGCAACGAAGGGTAGCGTCCGATGAGTACCCTGGTCACGCTGCTCGCCGACGGCCTCGTCGCCGTCCTGCTCGTCGCCACCATCGTGACCTCGGTCCGCCTGTCCCGGCGCATCGCGCAGATGAAGGCCGACGAGGCGGCCTTCCGCCGGACGATCGGCGACCTCATGGCCGCGAGCACGACCGCCGAGCGCTCGATCGCGGGGCTGCGCGCGGCCATCGACGAGTGCGATCGGACGCTGGCGGAGCGCCTCGAGTCCGCCGGCCATTGCGCGGCCGCGATCGCCGATCAGGTCGCGGCCGGGGAGGGCGTGATCGCGCGCATCGGCGCCATCGTGGGCGAGGCCCGCGGCTCGGGCCGCCCGCCCTCCGCCCCGCAGCCCGCGGCGTCGCCCGCTGTGTTGCCTGCGGCCTCGCCCGACCCGTTCGAGGGCCAGCACAGCGAGCGCCTCGGGGCCGCCGCCGCCGCCGCCCGCGCCATGACCGAGCGGGCGCTGCAGCGCGTGCGGAGCCGCGCCGCATGAGCAAGGGCCCACCCGCGCGGCAGGAGGCCGGATCGGCCGGCCGGACGACCGGCCGGGCGGTGGGCAAGGCCGCCTCGGCGCTTCGCCTGTCGCGCCTGCGCCAGCCCAGGCCGCTGCGCCTGCGCCTCGTCGATGCGGTCACGCTCGCCGCCGCCGGTCTCCTGGTGCTCAAGCTCCTCGCACTGTCCCATACGGAGGAACCTGCCGGGGGTGAATTGCCGAGCTTTGCCCGCGCCCTCGCGCAGGCCCGTACCGGCTACGAGCCGAAGGACCCGGCCACCACCGGCTCGGTCGGCCAGAAGGATCAGGAGAAGCCCGCCGAGAAGCCGGCGGAGCCGACCCGCGCGCAGCCGCCGCTCCCCGAGCCGGTCTCGGCCACGGAGCGCGCGCTCCTCGAGAAGCTCGGCGCCCGCCGCGAGGCCCTGCGGTTGAAGAGCGAGGAGCTGGAGCTGCGCGAGCGCATGCTCGGCGAGGCGGAGCGCAAGTTGGAGACCGGCGTCGGCGAGCTGCGACAGGCCGAGGACAAGGCCGAGGGCGCCGTCCGCGAGCGGGCCGACGCGGAGCGTGCCAGCATGAAGAACATCGTCACGATGTACGAGACGATGAAGCCGAAGGATGCCGCGCGCGTCTTCGACCGGCTCGGCCACGAGGTGCTGGTGCCGATCGTGCTGGCCATGAACCCGCGCAAGATGGCCGAGGTGCTGGCTGTGATGCAGCCGGAGGCGGCCGAGCGCCTGACCGTGGCGCTGGCCAACCGTGCCCGCGGCCTCGCACCCGCCCAGCAGGCCTCCGTCCCGGGGCTGCCGCCGAACGAGCTGCCCGCAATCGACCCGGGCGCCGCGCGCTGAGCCGGATCGGGGCGGATCCCGAGGCTCAGGATCTCGGGTGTGTCGGGGCCGGGATACCAGGATCTCGGCCAAACATGCGCGCGGGACCGCTCGCTTGACATCCGGGCGGAATGCCCGGAAGCCCCGGGCACACCGGACGGCGGGCGGAGGGGTCATGGACGTCATCGAGACCGAGATCCCGGCTGTGAAGCGCATTCGCCCCAAGCGCCACGGCGACGCCCGCGGCTGGTTCTCGGAAACCTTCCGGGCGGACGTCCTCGGGGAGGCCGGGATCGCCTGCGCCTTCGTGCAGGACAACCAATCCTTCTCGGCGCCGAAGGGCACCATCCGCGGCCTGCACTTCCAGATCCCGCCGCAGCCTCAGGCCAAGCTGATACGGGTCCTGGCCGGCGCGATCCTCGACGTGGCGGTCGATATCCGACGTGATTCGCCGAGCTTCGGTCGCTACGTCGCCGTGACCCTCGACGCCGAGGGCGGCGAGCAGCTCTTCATCCCGCACGGCTTCGCGCATGGTTTTTGCACCCTCACCCCGGACGTGATGGTCGCCTACAAGGTCGATGCCTACTATAGTCCCGCCCATGACCGGGCGATCGTCTGGAATGATCCGGAGATTGGCATCGATTGGCCTGTCTCCGACGCCGAGGCGATCCTGTCCGACAAGGACCGCCGCGCGCCGCGCCTCGCGGATCTCGGGCCGGCCTTCTAGGGGCCGGGGTCCCGCGCTCGCTACTTTCTTCCTGTCTGGGGCGCGAAGGCCCAGCCTCGACGGGACAAGCCGGCCCGATGCGACAGCCGGCCTGAAGTCATGCGGCCCTTCGTGCACGGAGACGACGGATGCGGATACTTGTGACGGGTGGCTGCGGCTTCATCGGCTCGGCGCTCGTGCTGCATCTGGTGCAGGATCTGGGGCACGAGATCGCCACGCTGGACGCACTCACCTACGCGGCCAACCCGATCTCGCTGCAGCCGCTGGCCGACAACCCGCGCCACCGGTTGATCCAGGCCGACATCTGCGACGCCGACGCGCTCGCCCGCGCCTTCGCCGAGGTCCGGCCCCAGGCCGTGATGCACCTGGCCGCCGAGAGCCACGTCGACCGCTCGATCACCGGGCCCGGCGCCTTCATCCGCACCAACGTGGTCGGCACCCAGGTCCTGCTGGAAGCCGCGCGGCGCTACTACGAGACCCTCAGCGGGGCGGACAAGGAGGGCTTCCGCTTCCTGCACGTCTCCACCGACGAGGTCTACGGCTCGCTGCCCCCCGGCGCCTTCTTCACCGAGGAGAGCCGCTACGACCCGCGCTCGCCCTACTCCGCGTCCAAGGCGGCCTCCGACCACCTGGCCCGCGCCTGGCACGAGACCTACGGCCTGCCGGTGCTGGTGACGAACTGCTCGAACAACTACGGCCCGCGCCACTTCCCCGAGAAGCTCATCCCGCTGATGATCCTGAACGCGCTGGAGGGCCGGGCGCTACCGGTCTACGGCGACGGCCTGAACGAGCGCGACTGGATCCACGTGGAGGACCACGCCAGAGGCCTGGTGGCGGTTCTGGAGCGGGGCCGGATCGGCGAGACCTACCTGCTGGGGGGCCGGGCGGTGCGGAACAACCTCGCGGTGGTGGAGGCTTTGTGCGCGGCCTGCGACCGGCTGCGGCCCGACGGCGCCCCGCACGCCCGGCTGATCACCTTCGTCACCGATCGTCCGGGTCACGACCGGCGCTACGCGATCGACTGCACCAAGGCGGAGGCCGAGCTCGGCTGGCGGCCCACCAAGGTGTTCGAGGCGGCGCTGGAGGAGACGATCGGCTGGTATCTGGCCAACGAGGCCTGGTGGCGCCCGATCCGCGAGGGCCGCTACACCGGTGAGCGCCTCGGCCTCGCCAAGGCGGGCTGAGCCGGGGGACGCGCCCATGGACATCCTCATCCTCGGCGGCGCCGGGCAGGTCGGCACGGAACTCCGGGCGCTCACCTGGCCCGACGGCGTGCGGGTGCACGCGCCCGGCCGCGACACCCTCGACATCACCGACGCCGCCGCCGTCGCGCGGGCTCTCGCGGAGCGCGCCTACGCCGCCGTGATCAACACCGCCGCCTATACGGCGGTGGACAAGGCCGAGAGCGCGGTGGCCGAGGCTTGGCAGCTCAACGCGCTGGCGCCGGCCTATCTGGCGGCCGAGACCGCCCGGGCCGGGATCGCGCTCGTTCACGTCTCGACCGACTACGTCTTCGACGGTGAGACCCCCGGCCCCTACTGGCCCGACGACCCGATCGACCCGCAGAGCGTCTACGGCGCCAGCAAGGCGGCGGGCGAGTTGGCGGTGCGCACCGCCAACCCGCGCCACGCGATCCTGCGCACGGCCTGGGTGGTGAGCCCGCACCGGGCGAATTTCGTCAAGACCATGCTGCGGCTCGCCGCCGAGCGCGACGGCCTCAACGTGGTGGCCGACCAGCACGGCTGCCCGACCTCGGCCGCGGATCTCGCCGGGGCGCTGAAGACCGTCGCCCTGCGGCTCGCCGCGGATGCGCAGGCGCCCACCGGCACCTTCCATTGTGTCAACGCGGGCGAGACCACGTGGCACGGCTTCGCCGAGGCCATCGTGGCGGGCGGGGCGCGGCGCGGCGGACGGAGCGTGCCGGTCTCAGGCATCCCGACCTCGGCCTACCCGACACCGGCTCGCCGCCCCGCCAACTCGGTGCTCTCGACCGAGACGCTGACCCAGACCTACGGCATCACCATGCGCCCCTGGCAGGCGGCGCTCGACGACATTCTCGACCGGCTCGTGGGCCCGGTCGGCACCGGAGTTTGAGCATGAAGGGGATCGTCCTGGCCGGAGGCTCCGGCACGCGGCTGCACCCGGCGACGCTGTCGATCAACAAGCAGCTCCTGCCGGTCTACGACAAGCCGATGATCTACTATCCCGTGTCGGTGCTGATGCTCGCCGGCATCCGGGATATCCTGATCATCTCGAGCCCTGAGCACCTCGGCAACTATCAGCGCCTGTTCGGCACCGGCGAGCAGTTCGGGCTGAGCTTCAGCTACGCTGTGCAGCCCCGGCCGGAGGGCCTCGCCCAGGCCTTCATCATCGGGCGCGACTTCGTGGGCGACGACGACGTTGCGCTGATCCTCGGCGACAACCTGTTCTTCGGCGCCGGCATGGGTGAGATGTTGAAGCGCGCGGCCGTCCGCAAACACGGTGCGACGGTCTTTGCTTACCATGTCGAGAACCCGCAGGCCTACGGCGTGGTCACCCTCGATCGCTCCGGCCGTCCCTTGCGTCTCGTCGAGAAGCCGAAGGAGCCCGAATCCACCTGGGCGGTGACGGGCCTCTACTTCTACGACAACCAAGTGCTCGACATCGCCGCCGACGTGAAGCCCTCGGGCCGCGGTGAGCTGGAGATCACCAGCGTCAACGAAGCCTATCTGGAGCGCGGCCAGCTCAACGTGGAGCGGATGAGCCGGGGCTACGCATGGCTCGACACCGGCACGCACGACAGCCTGCTTGAGGCCTCCGAGTTCGTGCGCACGCTCCAGCACCGGCAGGGCCTGCAGGTGGCCTGCCTGGAGGAGATCGCCTTTCTGCAGGGCTTCATCGGCCGCGAGCAGCTGATCGCGCGGGGCGAGCTCTTCGCCAAGACGAATTACGGCCAGAACCTCCTGCGCCTCGCGCGCGAGCACGACGCCACGCCCCCGGCCTGAGCCGGGCACGCCGGGGAACGATGCGGACGGGCGGGTGATTGCCCGGACAGGCCCGTCCGCAAACCTGGAGTCCCCCATGCGCAGCATCGCTCTCGCGCTCGCCGCTGTCGTTGCCCTCAGCGGTCCCGCTCTCGCAGTCGAGAACGACCAGAAGACTCCGACCCGCGCCCCGGAATTCACCAGCGTGCCCAAGGACGCGGTGCTCAGCTACAACCTGATCGGCCTCAACGTGGTCGACGGGCAGCAGAACAGCGTCGGCGAGATCAAGGACATCGTGATCGAGAACGGGCAGCTCGCCGGCTATATCCTGTCGGTCGGCGGCTTCCTCGGCATGGGTGAGCGCTACGTCGCGGTGAAGCCTGACTCCATCGCCCTCGGCTACGATGCCGACGGCAAGAAGTGGAAGGCCATCATCGGCGCCAGCAAGGATCAGCTCAAGTCCGCGCCCGAGTTCAAGTACGAGGGCAAGTTCAACCGGACCTGAGGCGCTTCACGCCCGGCCCGGATCGGGTCCCATCCGGCGCCGGTCGTGCTCCATGGCGAAGACGTGGGCGTAGAGGTTCGCCACCCAGCGCCGCCCCTCGACGGTCGCGTCGAGGGCGCGGATACCGTCGCCGATCACGGGCTCAACCTTCGACCAGAAGAAGGCCGGGTAGCCCGCCGCGAGATCGGCCGGGTCGGCGTAGCCGAATTCCTTGTCGAGGCCGACCTCGGCGAATTCCCGGAACAGGGCGTTGAGCTTGCGCGGGTAGAGCGGGTCTCCGAGCTGCCCGATCAGGTCGGCGGCGCGCAGCAGGCCCGCCTCGCTCGCGGTCTCGGCGTGATCGGCGTCGTGGGGCACGGGAAAGCGCGTCAGCTCGATCGCCCGAACGACGCGCTCGGCATCCACGAGGTCGTGCCCGCCGAAGCGCTCGCGCACGGCGATCTTCGAGCGCTCGACGTGCCAGGGTGCCAGCGCCGCATCGGATGCGCCGCGCGGCAGGCCGACCGTGGTGCCGTCGGCGTCCACCACGTAGCGCCCGTGGCGGTCGCCCGAGCAGATCCCGCGCACGTAGCCGATGTCGTGGTAGAGCGCGGCCAGGATCGCGTGCAGCCAGTCCTCCGGGGCGACCGAGCGGCTGACGAAGCGCCCGCGCAGGATGTCCTGCATCACCAGGGTGACGAGGGCGGTGTGGTCGGCGTCGTGGTAGAGCGCGTCGCTGCCCACCAGCCGCTCGATGGTGAGGCGTGCCGCCTCGTCGATCACCTCGGCGTAGCGCGGCTCGCGGCTACCGAACATGCGGTTGTAGGTGTGGGCGAGGTGGTGGCCCAGCGCGTTCGCCAGGAGCTGCGTCAGTTCCAGCATGGCCCGTCCGGCGCCCGCGGCCGGGAAGCGCCGGCCCGCCCAGCGACAAGTCGGAGCGGCAGTGGCGGTTGCAGCGGGACATCGCCGCGCCCCCGGAACTTCCCTTCGCGCGGCGCCGTTCGATCGGATACGATACGCCTATCGGAACAGGAGTTCTCTCATGGCCCGCGCGCAGACCGCGCTCCTCGCCGCCGCCCTCGTGCTCGGCACGCCCGCGGCGGCCCTCGCCTTCGGCGGCAACAGCGATGCCGGCAGCGGCCTCTCGCCCTACGCCGCGCTCAACGGCAACGACCGCTCGGCGGGCGTGAATAACGGCAACTACCGGCCCCCGCGCTTCGACCCCTACGTCCAGACCTACGGCTACGAGGACGAGCCGCGCGTCTATCGCCGCGCACCCGTCCGGCGCCCTGCCTACGGCTACCCCTACTGACCGCGCGATACCGGCCGGCCCCGTCGGGCCGGCCGGCAACCTTGAGGTGCCTTCAGCCCTCCCGGCCGCCCGTCCCGCCCTGCATCCGCGAGAGCTGTGCGATGTGCAGGTCGATCAGCGGGAGCGCCCCGCGGGCGATGCGGCGCAGGCCCGGATCCTCGCCCGTCTGCGCGTAGCTGCCGTGGATCATGCGGGCCTCGCGATGGCCTTGCAGCGAGGCGGCCACGAAGGCGGCGTCGTATTGCGGTCCGGGCTCCATGCTCGTGAGCTGACCCAGGATCTGCTGCTTCTGCGCGTCGGTGGTCATGCCGCCGGGCTGTCCGCTGCCCGCACCGCCCGGGATGCCCAGCACGCCGCCCACGACGCCCCCGGCAATCCCCGTCGCGGCGATGGCCGCGCCGCCCGCCACCGCGAACGGGGCTGCGACGAGGCCGCCCACTACGCCGCCCACGCCGGGCCGGCCCACGGCGACGGGCGCGCCGCCGATGTAGCCGTCGATCCGGTTGGCGAGGTTGACCTGCTCGGTCACCTCGGCCCGCGCGAAGCGCTTCACGGCGGGGTTGCGGGTCTTGGCGAATGCGTCGCGAGCGGTGTTCTCGAGGAACAGGCCGCCCTTGGTGGCCATCTCCAGATAGGCCGGCGTCGGCAGTGCGCCCGCGGGCGTCGGCTGGGCGATCGCCGTCCGGGTCACCGCGAGGGCAGCGGTGGCCGTCATCATGTGCACGAGGAATTCGCGGCGCAGCATCGGGGACTCCCGGTTGAAGGACGCATCCCCTGGTACCGCGGCGGTGGCAGGGTCGTCGCAAGTGCAACCAAGCGTTGCTTTCTAGGTTCCTGATACTATTGGGCTCGCGGCCAAGAGCGCCTGCGCGCCGTCCCGACCCTTCCCGTGCGCGAGCGGCCCGCTCCGCCCGCCGTGCAGCCAGAGGCCGGCGAGCGCCACGGCCGCGCCGCCCGCGAGATCGGCCAGGTAGTGTCCGCCGGACCCGAGCGTAGCAATGATCACCGCCGCGTTGAGCAGAAGGGCGAGCGGCCCGACGACCCGCACGGGCCCCAGCGCCCACGCGGTGAGGATCGCGAGGCAGACGTGGAAGGAGGGGAAGGTCACGAGCCCTCGCAGGTCGCCGAGCGCCAGCCTGTCGAAGGTGCCGGCGCGCAACCGCTCCAGCGCGTCGAGGTGCCAGAGCGCGCCGACCGTCTCGATCCCGGCGGGCGGGACCGTGGCGGGCGCGTAGTGCGCGAAGGCGCCCGCGGCGGGCAGCAGGGCCGAGACGGCGATCACACAGAGCAGCGTGGCGCAGAATAGGCGAACGAAGGCCCAGAGGCGCCCGAGGCGGCGGGTTGCCGCGAGGACGATCACCACCACCGCGATCTGCGGACCGCTCGTGTGGTAGGCCAGGGACAACCACCAGTTCAGATCCGGATGGGCCGCGAGGAGCGCCACGTAGACCGGCCAGTCGAAGCCGAGGGTCCGCTCCACCCGCGCCAGCGCGCCGTCGATGAGGGGCAGGCCGAGCGTCGCGGCGGCGTAGTGCAGGATGGCGGCCGGCACCGTGAAGGCGATCAGGGCGGCGCTCGCCAGCGCCATCGCCCGCAGCGAGGGCTCGGACTTGATCGGACCGAGGCAGGCGGCCGCCCCCAGCAATGCGATGACCAACGCCGCAAGCGCGAGCGGCGCGGCCGAGTCGAGCCGGATGTCGGCGGCGGCGAGCCAGACGGCATCGACGATGATCAGCCCCAGCGTTGCAAGCCAGAGCAGGGGGTGCGGGGCGGCGATGGCGGCGAACAGTTCCCGCAGCCTGCGGCCTCCCTCCGGGCGGGAGGGCACGCTGCGGCGTAGCGACGGACAGGGTAGGGAGAGTGCTTCACGGTCGGCGGTCGGCGTCTGCCAGTCCATGTCGCGCGGCGTCGCGCTCGCACGGTAAATGATCTCTGTCGCGTCATCGGTCTCGGCATGGTCAACGCTGCCGCGACGCGGTCGGTCCATCATCCTCGTATCGCCCCCTGGCCGGATCGTTCGGCCGCTACACCGGGGATACGCGCGGCGTCCCCATTGGTTCTCCGGCAACGCTTTGCGGGTAGACACGTGTGATGGTGCGACGTCATCCCTGTGGGCGCGTGATTTTGGCTCCCTAGATGCGGATCGTGGACGGAACGGGATCTCATGGATCGGCAGAGCGGCCTCAGGCCTGAGGACATGCAGGCGCAGGACGGCGACGGCCCGGCTGAGGATGTCGTGCTGGAGCCGCTGGCGGATTACCCGCGAATCGATCTGCGCGGCAGCGGTGAACCCTGGGAGAAGCGGCGCGCTGCCGGCAAAGCCCTGCGCGAGGCCGTCCCGCACGAGGCGCACGCCGCTCTCGACCTGGCCGACGACCGGCCCGACCCGGTCGCGCTGATCGAGCGGGCGCACGAGGGCCGTCAGGCCGATCTGATCCCGCTGCGCGTCGCCCGCATGGCGAGTTCCCCCTTCGCCTTCCTGCGCGGCGCCGCGCACGTCATGGCCTGGGATCTCGCCCGCACCCCGACGAGCGGGATCTCCGTCGTGATGAACGGCGATGCCCACATCTCCAATTTCGGCCTGTTCGGAACGCCCCAGCGCGACGTGGTGCTCGACCTCAACGATTTCGACGAGGTCACGGTCGGGCCCTGGGAATGGGACCTGAAGCGGCTCGCGGCGAGCATCGAGGTCGCGACCCGGATCGACGACGTGCCGGGCGAGCATCGCCGCCGCGCCGTGATCGCGGCGGTCTCGGGCTATCAGCACACCATGACGGAACTGGCGCCCCAGGGCTCGCTCGACGTCTGGTATCAAGTCACCCGCGCCGACCAGCTCGCGATCTCGGGCATCGATATCGACGAGGACTCGCAGGAGGTCGTGCGCAAGGCGGTGGCCAAGGCGCGCAAGCGCCACAACCGCAGCCTGCTCGACAGCGTGGGCGAGCGCCGCATCGACGGGGCGTGGCGCCTGCGCGACGACCCGCCGATCCTCACCCCCGTCGCGGATTCCGTGCGCGAGGCGGTGATCACCGGGCTAGAGCACTACGCCGAGACCCTGCCGCGCGAGCGCCGGTTCATGCTCAGCCGCTACCATGTGGTGGACGTCGCCCACCGGGTGGTCGGCGTCGGCAGCGTCGGCACGCGCGCCTACCTCGCGCTGCTCTGCGGCAACTCGGACCAGGACGTGCTCTTCCTTCAGGTGAAGGAGGCCGTGCGCCCCGCCCACGCGCCCTATCTGCCGGGCATGCCGGAGCCCTATGCCGGCCACGAGGGCGAGCGGGTGATCCACGGCCAGCGCCTGCTGCAGGCGGTCGGCGATCCGCTCCTCGGCTGGACCACGATCGAGGACCGGCCGTACTACGTGCGCCAGATGAAGAACATGAAGGGCGAGATCCCGGTCGCCTGCATGCGCGGCCAGCCGCTCCTCACCTTCTCCTGGGCCTACGGCGCGCTGCTCGCCCGCGCGCATGCCCGAACCGGCGACGCCGCCGCGATCTGCGGCTATTGCGGCCGCGACGGCAACACGGATCTGCGCGAGGCCGTCGCCGACTGGGCCCAAGCCTACGGCGACCGCAACGAGGCCGATCACGCGCTGTTCCGCGCCGCGATCGCCAGCGGCCGGCTGGAGGCGGCGGAGGATCCCTGCCTTTAGGCGGACCAGCCGGACGCCCGGCGTCCCAGGTTCGACCTGCGATCGTCGGTTCGATGGCAGCCGACCGCGCTCCCGAGCGGCGGGCTCGATCACGCGCGGAAGCGATGCGACGAGGCCGGCGCCGAACCGGCGCCGGCCATCCCGGCCTCAGCCTTCCTTGAAGCCGTACTCGGGCACGCCCTCCTCGTTGCCGTAGTACTTGTACGGCAGGAACTTGCCCGAGAGGTTCATCTTGACCCGGTCGCCCTTGTTGTTGGGCTCGCGCTCCATGGTCATGTTGAAGTCGATCGCCGACATGATGCCGTCGCCGAACTCTTCCTGGATCAGCTCCTTCCAGGTCGTGCCGTAGACCATGACCAGCTCGTAGAAGCGGTAGATCAGCGGGTCGGTCGGCGGCATCTGGGGAATCGAGCCGCGGTAGGGCGCCTCGTTGAGCATCCGCTCCTCGGCCTGGGAGAGGCCGAACAGCTCGGCCGCCTTCTTGGCCTGGGCCTTGGGCAGCTTCATCTGGCCCATGCAGGCGGCGGTGATCAGGATCGGCGAGATCCCGCCGATCTCGTCCTGGATGTACTTCCAGGTCCAGCCCTTCTCCCGCTTGATGTCGAGCAGCTTCTCGGTGAGGTCTTCGCGCTTCATCGGTTCTCTCCGGATGGGGCCTGCCCCGGCGGGGCGGCGCGTGTCGGGGTTCGGCATCGGACGGCGACGGGCGGCTCGTGTCGCACCCCCCGCCGTCCCACCCCTCGCGGGGCGCGGTCCCGGACACCGGCCGTCGAGGGGCGGCGCGGTGTAGTGCCCGGAGACCGGAACGGTGCGGCCGGCTCAGGCCCGGCGGGCGGGCGGCTCGGCCGCGATCGCGGCGGCGTCGGCCTCGCTGAGCGCGGGGCGGACGACCGGCGGGTGGCGGGGGTCGTAGTCCGCGGGCATCGTGTCCCGCAGGGTCTTCGATCGCGTCACGAGGAAGTCGATCAGGTGGTTGCGCAACGCGTAGTAGCCCGGGGCGTGGTGGAGCTGCGTGCGGTCGCGGTCCTTCGGTAGCGGGTTCTCGACGATCTCGGCGACCTTAGCCTCCGGCCCGTTCGTCATCAGAACGATCCGGTCGGCGAGGTAGATCGCCTCGTCCACGTCGTGGGTGATCATGAACACGGTCTGGCCTGTCTCGACGCAGATCCGGCGCACCTCGTCTTGGAGCGTGCCGCGAGTCAGCGCGTCGAGCGCAGAGAAGGGCTCGTCCATCAGCAGGATCTTGGGCTCGATCGACAGCGCGCGGGCGATGCCGACGCGCTGCTTCATGCCGCCCGACAGCTCGGATGGCCGCTTGTGCTCGGAGCCCGCGAGCCCAACCGTCGCGATAGCGCGCTTGGCCCGCGCCTCGATCTCGGCCCGCGGCGCCTTCCGCCAGCGCGACGAGACCGCGTAGGCGACGTTGCCCAGCACGCTACGCCAGGGCAGCAGGGCGTGGCCCTGGAAGATCACGGCGCGGTCGAGGCTGGTGCCCGCGATGGCCTGCCCGTCGACGATCACCGCGCCGTCGGAGGGCGCCTCCAACCCCGCCAGGATGTTCAGCACCGTGGTCTTGCCGCAGCCCGAATGGCCGATCATGCAGACGAACTCGCCGCGCCGCATGGGCAGCCAGAGGTCCTCGAAGATCGTGGTGGTCTTCCCACCCTTCTTGCCCCCGGGCGCCGGGTAGCGCCGGGCGATCCCCTCGATCGAGATGAATTTTTCGGAATTCGACATGCGGCCGGTCCCGGCATTGGGGTCGGGAGCGGCGCCGGACGCGCGCCGCACGAACGGAAGAAGCGTGCTCATCCGATGCCTCACTCCGGGAAGGTGACGAGGGCTTGCGCGCGGGCGAGCAGCTGGTCGAGGACCATGCCGACGAGGCCGATCACCAGGATCGAGGTGATCACGTTGGTGATCGAGAGGTTGTTCCACTCGTTCCAGACGAAGTATCCGATACCGGTTCCACCGACCAACATCTCGGCCGCCACGATAACGAGCCAGGCGATGCCGATCGAGATCCGCATGCCGGTGAGGATGGTGGGCGCCGCCGCCGGCAGGATCACCGTGAAGGCCCGGCGGATCGACCCGACCTCCAGCGTCCGGGCGACGTTAAGCCACTCCTTGCGGGTGCTCGACACGCCGAACACCGTGTTGATCAGCATCGGCCAGAGCGAGCAGATGAAGATCACGAAGATTGCCGAGAGGCTCGAATCCTTGATCGTGTAGAGGGCGAGCGGCATCCAGGCGAGCGGCGAGACCGGTTTCAGGATCTGGATGTAGGGGTCGAGGGCCCGGCTCATCAGCGGCGACATGCCGATGAGGAAGCCGACCGGGATCGCCACCAGCACCGCGAGCCCGTAGCCGAGCGCGACGCGCCCGACCGAGTAGGCGAGCTGGATGCCGATGCCCTTGTCGTTCGGGCCGCGGTCGTAGAACGGGTCCTTCAGGTGCTTCCAGATCGTCGCGCCGACATCGAGCGGCCCCGGCATGGCGGATTTGCCGGTGGTGGCGGTGGCGCCCATCAGGGCGGCGTATTCGGGATCCATCGCCTCGGTCTTGGCGGTCCCGCTCACCGCGATCTGCCAGACGAGCAGGAGCGCGGCGAGCAGCGCCAGCGCGAGCACGCCGGCGCGGAGGTTGAGGCTGCGCGCCATGGCTCTAGCTCGCCCGCTTGATCTTGAAGGAGTCCAGGTACTCCTGCGGCTTGGCCGGGTCGAAGGTCTTGCCCATCACCGCGAAGGTCTTGGTGGTCGCCTCGGGCGGGGTGAAGCCGTCCTGCTTCATCAGCTTCGCGGCGTCGGTAGCGAGGTAGACCTGCTTGGCCACGGCCGCGTAGTCGACGTCGCCCTTGAGCTGACCCCAGCGCTTCATCTGGGTCAGGATCCAGACCGCGAAGGATTGCCAGGGGAAGGCATCGAAGTCGACGCGGTCGGGCACCTTGCGCACTTGGCCCAGGCCGTCCGCGAAGGTGCCGGTCAGCACCTGCTCCACGACGGTCAGCGGCTGGTTGAGGTAGTTCGCCGGCGCGATCGCCGCGGCGATCTCCTTGCGGTTCTCGGTCTTCGAGGCGTAGGCGGTCGCCTGAATGATCGCCCGCAGGAGCGCCGCGTAGGTGTTCGGCGTCTCCCGGATGAAGGCCTCCGAGGCTGCGAAGGCGCAGCACGGGTGCCGGTCCCAGATCTCCTTCGACAGGATGTGGATGAAGCCGACGCCGTCGTAGACCGCGCGCTGGTTCACCGGATCGGGGGCGAGGAAGCCGTCGATGTTGTCGGCGCGCAGGTTCGCGACCATCTCGGGCGGCGGAACGGCGCGGATCTGCACGTCAGTGTCGGGGTCGATGCCCGCTTCCGCCAGGTAGTAGCGCAGCAGGTAGTTGTGCATCGAGTAATCGAAGGGCACGGCGAGCTTGAAGCCCTTCCAGTCTTTCGGATCACGCCGGTCCTTGTGCTTCATCGCCAGGGTGATGGCCTGGCCGTTGACGTTCTCCACCGCCGGCATGGTGTAGGCCTGCGGGTTGGAGCCCAGGCCGAGCGAGATCGCGATCGGCATCGGCGCCAGCATGTGGGCGGCGTCGTATTCCTTGTTCAGGGTCTTGTCGCGGATCACCGCCCAGCCCGCGGTCTTCACCACCTCCACGTTCAAACCCTGCTTCTCGTAGAAGCCCATGGGCTTGCCCATGATGATCGGCGTGGCGCAGGTGATCGGGATGAAGCCGACCTTGAGGTCGGTCTTCTCTGGCTTGGCCCCTTGCGCGAAGGCCTCGGCGGCGAACCTCGTCGGGAAGAAATGGCTCACCGCCGCGAGCGCCGTGGCGGCCCCGACGCTGCGCAGGAAGGCGCGGCGCTCGGCGTCGTGCGGGAAGAGCGCGCGCATCACCGCACCCTCGACCGCCCGCTCCAGCGCGGCCTCGCCCGTCGGTGTGGCTTCGGCCGCATCGTGGGCGGCCTGGCTCGCATGGGCGCCGCAGGAGCAGCCTCCGCGGGCGAGGCGTCGTTTGGCATCGAAGGGATTGTCGAACAGAGCCATCTGCGCCTCGCGGTTCGGGACGCGAAGGGTTTGGCAAGGCGTGTGCCAAGCGGAGAAGATCGAAAACATCCTTCTGCACGAATGAGTTGGGGTAATCCTGCAAAGCTACGAAATCTCGTGTAATACGAATTTTCGTAGTTCGACGACGAGATCTCGTGATGCCTGACGTGTCCTTCGGCAATCCGCCGGATCCCGGCTTCGGGCCCGTCTTCGAGGCGGGTGTCGAGGCCATGCTGGTGCTCGATCCGGATGCCGACCGGATTTTCGATGCCAACGACGCTGCGGCGCGCCTGCTCGGCTACGAGCGGTCCGCGTTGCGCGGCATGGCGGCGAGCGCCCTGCATCCGGGACAGCTTCCGGCGCTGATCGTGTTCACGCAGGGCGTCCTGGCCAAGGGGCGCTGGTGGACCCGCGCGCTGACGCCGCGCCATGGGGCCGGCCGCGCACTCAGCATCGAGGCCGCCGGCACTGTCCTGCCGGACGGGCTCGTCCTCGTCACCCTGTTCGACCTTGAGGAGCGTCGCCAGCGCCAGGTCGATTCCGAGGCCGACCGGCACATGCGCGCCGGCCTCTCCGAGTGGCAGCGCATGGAGCGGATCTTTCGCGACATCGAGCGGGAGAACCAGCTGATCCTGCGCGCGGCGGGCGAGGGCATCTACGGTGTCAACGCCGAGGGGGTGACGACCTTCGTCAATCCGGCCGCCGAGCGGATGCTGGGCTGGTCGGCGGCCGATCTCGTCGGGCGGGACATGCACAGCGCCGTGCACCACACCCACCCGGACGGGTGCCACTATCCCCACCAGGACTGCCCGATCTACGCCGCCTTCCGCGACGGGGCGGTGCATCAGGTCGACGACGAGGTGTTCTGGCGCCGCGACGGCACCTCCTTTCCGGTCGAGTACACCTCGACGCCGATCCGCGACCGCGGCGCGCTCGTCGGCGCCGTCATCGTGTTCCGCGACGTCAGCCAGCGTCGCGAGGCGGACGAGCGTCTGCGGCAGGCGCTGGCCGAGGTTGTCTCCCTGCGCGAGCGGCTGGAACTCGAGAACGCCTACCTGAAGGAAGAGATCCGGGCCGGCAGCCACCACCAGGGCATCATCGGGAAGAGCCCGGCCATTGAGGCGATCCGGCGCCAGATCGACCTCGTGGCGGGCACCGACGCCACGGTGCTGGTCACCGGCGAATCCGGCACCGGCAAGGAGCTGATCGCCCGCGCGATCCACGAGGCGAGCCGCCGCCGCGAGCGCCCGCTGATCCGGGTCAATTGCGCCGCCGTGCCGCGCGAGCTGTTCGAGAGCGAGTTCTTCGGCCATGCCCGCGGCGCCTTTACGGGCGCGCTGCGCGACCGGGTCGGGCGCTTCGAGCTCGCCGACGGCGGCACGCTGTTCCTCGACGAGGTCGGCGAGATCCCCCTCGACCTGCAGGGCAAGCTCCTGCGGGTGCTGCAGGAGCGCTCCTTTGAGCGTGTCGGCGAGGAGCGCACCCGCGCGGTCGACATTCGCCTCGTGGCGGCGACGAACCGCGATCTGAAGGAGGAGGTGCGCCGCGGGCGCTTCCGCGGGGACCTCTACTTCCGCCTCAACGTCTTCCCCATCGGCGCGACACCGTTGCGCGAGCGTCCGGAGGACATCCCGCTGATCGCCCAGCACATGCTCACCGGGGCTGCGCAGCGTCTCGGCGTGCCGGAGCCCCGTCTGACGGAGGGCGATGTGCGCCGCCTCATCCGTTACGACTGGCCCGGCAACGTGCGCGAGTTGGAGAACGTCGTCGAGCGCGGCGTCATCCTGGCCCAGCGCGGCCGCCTGCGCCTTGACCTGCCGGATGCGGAGGAACCCGCTCCCGTCGCGCTCGTCCGGCATGGCGGGGTGACCGCGGCGCCCGAACACCGCCCCCGGAGCGAGACGGAGCGGCGCGCCCGCGACCGGGCCGAGATCGCCGAGGCGCTCGCCCTGTGCGGCGGCAAGGTCTTCGGCCCGGGCGGCGCCGCCGAACTGCTCGGCCTGCCGCCCACGACGCTGGCCTCCCGCATGAAGTCCTACGGCATCCGGAGGGCGTCGAGCGCGCTCCGAGGCTCCGCCACGGAGTGACCGGCACCCCGCGCGGCCGGCCAAGGTTGCGCTAGAGCATCGTCCCGAAAGGTGGTTGCCGGCTTTCGGGAAAAGACGATGCTCTAGCGTAGCCTCAGCTGGTCCAGCACCGCTGCCAGATCGTCCGGCGCGATTGTGAAATCCCTGAGGTGGTCGCGCCGCTCGCCCGGCGCGGCGGTCCCGTAGAGCACGTGGTAGGGCTGGGCGCGGGCGGCCGCGATGTCGCGGTAATAGGGGTCTTGGAAGGTCTCGGGCGCGAGGTGGACCACCGGGGTGCCGGGCGGGCTGAACACCGTGTTGACGAGGCCCGCGCCCTTGATGCCGACGACCGCCTCGGCCGCCGCGAACAGCGCGACCTGATCGGCGACCTCCATCCGCTCCGTATCGACGATCGTGAAGCCGCGGGTACGCAGGAGGGGAAGGATTGCCGCTCGGTTCAGCAGTTCGCGCTGGCGCAGCCGGTTGCGGTCGACGAACAGGCGCAGCCGCCGCCGTCCATGCAGCAGCGCGGCGAGGCGGGGACCGAGCGCGGCCGACCGCAGGCCGCCCACACGGCTCCGCAACACCGCGTCAAGCCGTGCCAGCGCGTCCGGCGACTTGGCGAGGCCCAGGTGGCGGATCGGTGTGACCCAGTGGAGTTGCGGGAAGCCGTAGGCCGTCTCCGGGTCGATGAAGCGGAGCACCACGTCGCGCGCGTCTCCCAGCCAGAGCCGCACCGAGCGCTCGCGCATCCGGTTGTTGTGCCAGTCCTGGCGCGGCAGCAGCAGGGTGATTCTCTCGCCCGGGTATCGGGCCCGCAGGACGTCGAGAGCGGAGAGCCGCGGCAGGTCCTCGCAGAGCCAGTGGCCGTAATTGAACGAGCCCTGGTTGCCGACATAGAGGCAGGGTCCGGTCCCGGTCGGGAAATCCTCGGCGGCCACCTCCGGCTCGAGCGCGCCCGAGAGCGCGCGCTCCTCGGGGCGGTGGCTCTCGTAGATCACGCGCCGTCGCCCGAGCTCCCCAATATACAGGACGTTGCGCAGGAGCACCGCTTGGTCGAGCCGCACCAGCAGCACGGCGGGCGCATGGCCGGTGCCTGAACGGGAAAATCTGAGCCGCATCGCAGGGGGCGCCGGCACGTCGTGCAGGTGCAGCGTCTCGGGCATGGGCCAGTCGTAGCGCCAAGCCGGGTAGAGTTCCTCCAGAACTGCGGCGGCAGCGCCTGCCGCTCTCAGGTCCGCGACTGCTTCCGGTGCGTCGATCGAGCCGGCGGGCGGGTAGAGTCTGTCAGGCGCGCAGGAAACGTAGGGCGTCATGCGGCGGCGTTCTGCCATAGCCGAAGCGGACCCGCATCCCGAAGCTGCGCGCTCGGGACATCATGCGAGCCGTGCGGCCGGCGGCATCACGGCGTACGGCGCCCCTCTCGAATCCGTCGGGTGCCCGGAGGATCAACTGGGTGATCATGTCCGGGAACGACAGGATATTCGGCGCTTGCTTCTAGGGCGTGGGAATGCACGCCTCGCCTGATCGAGGTTCGAGAGGGATCGCTCGAGTCGTCCTGTCAGGCGACCTCGCCGTAAGCGACGAAAGTGAACTCCCTGTCTCTCATATGGCCGCTGCTGTCGCCGGTCTTCACCTGCACCTGCCCGTTCTCGATCGATTGAACGACGACGTTGTCGAGAGTCGATCCTTGCTCTTCGCTGTAGATCTGCGTCGCAGAGAAGCCGTGGATATCTTTGAAAGGTGGATCGAAGACGACGATGTATCGACCCGTTTCCACGCGCGTACTGCGATATCCGGTTGCCGTGCCAATCGAGGTACCTTTCGCGCTGACTTTTCCACCGACAGTCTTAGTGGGCATCTCGATAATCTCCTTGAGGTTTAGAAAGGCAACATGAAATTGACATTTGTGCAAGTGGGTTGGTTGGGATGGTCGGGCCGCGGACGCCACAATCTGCGGCATGGCGGGTCGCGACGTCCGCTCGGGCAGGCTTAACCGTCCCGAAACCATCGGGCGGAATAAATCGTCGGGCCGGCGGTGCTCACGGGCGCGCGGCAGCAGTGGCGTAACGGATGGCTCGCGCCGTGATGACGAGACGTGGACGCAACGCGGGCGCGCGCCGCCCCACCGGCCTGCGCTGGATCGGGGCCGCCGTCGCTCCCTGGATCGCCGGCACCGCCTTCCTGGTCTCCTTCACGGCCGATGCCGGCACCGGCGGCCCCGGCATCCTGGGGCCGGACCGGGACCTGATCCGCGCCCTGCCGGCCGACCTCATGACGCTCGGAGCCTTGCGCCGCTCGGCCCTGCCGTCCTTCGAGCGGCCCGCGAGCGGCTCCGGCCGGCGGCCGGCCTCGCTCCTCGACCTCGAACTCACCGCCAATGTGAGCGGTCTGCTGACGCCGGGCTCTGCCACGTGGAGCCCGGATCTCGATCCCGACCAGGGCTTCGTGCCGGTGGCCGACCTTGGGCTGACCACGGGCGCCGGCAGCGCCGCCTCGACGGGTGCGGGCAGCGCCGACGTCACGGCCGGCGACGTGCTGCGCCACGACGGCTCGACGCCCCCCGTTCCCCGGGCCGTCGCGCTCTCCTCCACGACGCCCGCACCGGCCGACGCGACGCCTGTCGAGGTGGCTGCCGCGAGTCTGCTGATGCCGGAGGCGCCCCTGCGCTCCGAGCGCGCCGCGCCCGTCACGCCGGAGGGCGCCCGCTCCCGCTACGCCGACCTGATCGCGCCCGAGGCGCTCGACAAGGAGCAGCGCTGCCTCGCCGAGGCGGTCTATTTCGAGGCGCGCAGCGAGCCCGAGGCCGGGCAGGCCGCCGTGGCGCAGGTCGTGCTGAACCGGGTGAAGAGCGGGCTCTACCCGACGAATGTCTGCGGCGTCGTCTACCAGAACCGGCACCGTTACATGGGCTGCCAGTTCTCCTTCGCCTGCGAGGGCAAGTCGCTGCGGATCACGGATTCCGGCTCCTGGCAGACGGCGACCCGCATCGCCCAGTCGGTGATCGAGGGGCGGACTTATCTCGCCGAGGTCGGCGCCGCGACGCACTACCACGCCGACTACGTCAGGCCCGGCTGGTCGCGCCGGCTGCGCCGGATGGACGTGATCGGCCGGCACATCTTCTACACTCTCAAGCCCGGCCAGACCTGATGTGCACAGCTTTTCGTGAAGTCGATATACTTACGTAAGTGCGAATCCGCAGTCGCGACCAAGGGTTAATTTTACCGTGAGTCGCAATTAAGCTTGCGTGAACGGCAACCGGGACGCCTTCTGGACGTCGAGATGAGCGCCAAGCAGCGCCGCATCCGTTTCGTCCTTCTCAAGCGTCCGAGGAAGCCCACCCATGACCGCGCCGGTCACCCGTACAGCCCTCACGATCGCCGCGCTCGCCGGCGCCGTCCTCATCGCCGCTCCGGCCCAGGCCGGCGGCTGCGCCGGCACCGCCTGCTACCGCTACGTCTCGACCCCGCCGGTGTTCGACACCGTGCAGGAGAACGTGCTGGTGCGCCCGCCACGCACCGTCTATCGCACCACGCCGCCGGTCTACGACACGGTCGCCGAGAAGGTGATGGTGTCTCCCGGCGGGCGCGTCTGGACGACCCGCCGCGGCCCGTACGGCGAGCTGGAGGGCTGCTGGGTCTCGACGCCCCCGCGCTTCGCCGTGCGCCACCGCCAGGTGCTCGTGCAACCCGCCCAGTCCATCCCCGAGACGATCCCGCCCGAATACGCCACCGTGAGCCGCCGCGTCCTCGTCGCTCCGGCGCGCGCCGGCTGGGTGCCGTCGGGCGGCGGCTACGGCCCCGGCTACGGAGCGGGTCCGGTCGGTCCGGTCGGCGGTCCCGGCCCGCTGGTCGGCTCGATCCCCGACGCGCTGGGCATCGCGGGCGCGAGCGCCGCGGATATCGGCGTCGGCCTCGGGCTCTCGCGCGGCAGCGTCTACGACGGGTACTGAGTCACGGCTCCTCCGGCCCGTTCGCATCGCCGGGGCCAGTCCCCGGCGATCTTGATTCGAGGCGTGCTCGCCACAGGTCACCTGCAACCTGGGGAGGTGCAGATGGCGACGTTCAAGGCGTGGGTGGTCGAGCGGGGCGAGAGCGGTCAGAGCCTGACGTTCCGCGACTTCGAAGAGGCCGACCTGATGGAGGGCGACGTGACCGTCCGGGTCACGCATTCGGGTCTCAACTACAAGGACGGATTGGCGCTCACCGGCCGCTCGCCGGTGGTGCGCCGGTTTCCGATGATCCCCGGCATCGACTTCGCGGGCGTGGTCGAGGCCTCGGACGATCCCGCCTACCGGCCCGGCGACGCGGTCGTGCTGACGGGCTGGGGCGTCGGCGAGACCCATCTCGGCGCCTACGCCGAGAAGGCTCGGGTCAGGGGCGCGTGGCTGGTGCCGCTGCCGGAGGGCCTGACCCCCGAGCAGGCCATGGCGATCGGAACGGCGGGCTTCACCGCGATGCTGTCGCTGATGGCGCTCGAGGCGCACGGGCTCAAGCCCGAGCACGGCCCGGCCCTCGTCACCGGTGCCTCGGGCGGCGTCGGCTCGGTCGCGGTCGCGCTGCTGGCCCGCGCCGGCTGGCACGTCATCGCCTCGACGGGACGGGACGCGGAGGCCGATTACCTGCGCGGGCTCGGTGCCGCCGAGATCATCGACCGGGCCGAGCTGTCGGTGCCGGGCAAGCCGCTGGCGAAGGAGCGCTGGGCGGCGGCCGTCGACGCGGTCGGTTCCACCACGCTGGCCAACGTCCTGGCGGGGACACGGGCGGACGGCGCGGTGGCGGCCTGCGGGCTCGCGCAGGGCATGGACCTGCCGGCCTCGGTCGCGCCGTTCATCCTGCGCGGCGTCGCGCTCCTCGGCATCAACAGCGTGACCACTCCACAGCCGAAGCGCCGCGAGGCCTGGTCGCGGCTCGCGGCCGAGCTCGACCTCGGCAAGCTCGGCGCGATGTCGAACCGCGTCGGCTTTCAGGAGATCGGGCGGCTCGGGGAAGAGATCCTCTCCGGCAAGGTGCGGGGCCGCACGGTGCTGACGATCGGCTGACACGGCCGCCGGAACCGGGGAGCCGGCAGCGGCATTGCCGCCTTCATGAGCATCGCATTCGTCCGTGAGAAGGAGGGCGGGGAGGCCTTCGAGGATCTTCCCGACCGCCCCATCTCCCCGCACACCAACTTCGTGACGCCCGAGGGCCTCGCGCAGATCGAGGCCGAGGTCGCGCGCCTCCAGGCCGAGGTTGGCCGGCTCGATCCCGCCGACAAGGCCGGACAGGCCCGCGTGGCGCGTGACCTGCGCTACTGGACCGCCCGCCAGGGCACGGCCCAGCCCGTAGAGCGGGTCGAGGGCGAGACCGTGCATTTCGGCTCGACCGTGACGGTCCGGCGCGAGGACGACAGCCGCCAGACGTTCCGCATCGTCGGCGAGGACGAGGCCGATCCGGCCAGGGGCTCGATCTCCTACGTCGCCCCGCTCGCTCGCGCGATCACCGGCAAGAGCGTCGGCGATGTGGTCGAGGTGAACGGGCAGGAGGTCGAGGTGGCGGAGATCCGCTGAGCGCGACCCCGACGCCGCCGTCGCGGCGCGATCGCGCGGCACTCAGGCGGCGTTGCTGCTCAGCTGATCGAGGCTGCTGCTGATCCGGCCGAGGTCGCCCGCCGCCGCGTGCATGCTGCCGGAGATCTCCTGGGTGACCGCGCTCTGCTCCTCGATCGCGCTGGCGACGCCTGTGACGTAGTCCTGCACCTCGCCCACCGTCAGGCCGATCGCGTTCAGCATCTCGGCCACCTCATCGGAGACCGTCTGCATCCGGGCGATCTGGCTGGAGATCTCCGCCGTCGCGGCCGTCGTCTGGCTTGCCAGCGCCTTCACCTCGGTGGCGACCACCGCGAAGCCCTTGCCGGCCGCGCCGGCCCGGGCGGCCTCGATCGTGGCGTTGAGCGCCAGCAGGTTGGTCTGCTCGGCGACCTTTGTGATCGTCTGCACGACCCCGTCCATCGCGCGCGCCGCGTCCCGCAGCTGCCGGGTGAAGGCGTCGGCCGCATGCGACCGTTGGCTGATCGCGTCGACCGCCCGCTTCGAGCGAGCCATGTTGGCGCTGATCTCGGTGACGGAGGCGCTCAGCTCCTCGGCCGCGGCGGCCACCGCCTGCACGTTGCTCAGGGTGTAGCGCGTGGCGTCGGTGGCCTCGAGCCGGGCCTGGGTCGCGGCGGTGATGTCGGCGGCGAACTTCAACACCTTGTAGGGTCGGCCGGCGGCGTCGAGGATCGGGTTGTAGCTCGCCTGGATCCAGATATCCCGGCCGTTCCGTGCCCGTCGCTGGAAGACGCCGCTGCGAAAGTTTCCGCGGCGCAGATCGGCCCAGAAGGCCGCGTATTCCGGTCCTGCCGCATAGGCCGGGTCGACGAACATCCGGTGGTGCTGACCGACGATCTCGCCGGACTGATAGCCCACCGCGTCGAGGAAGTTGCGGTTCGCCTCCAGGATCGTCCCGTCGACGGCGAAGGCGATGACCGCCTGCGAGCGGCTGATGGCCTCCATCTGCCCGCGGAACTCCGCGTCCCGCTGGCGCTCGGCGGTGATGTCGACGCCGTACTTCACGATCTTGGACGGGCGCCCGGCGGCGTCGAGGATCGGGTTGTAGCTCGCCTGGAGCCACACCTCCCGGCCGCCCTTGCCGTGGCGCATGAACATGCCGGCCAGGGGCTCGCCCCGGTTCAGGCGCGCCCAGAACGCCTCGTAATCCGGGCCCGTCGTGCCGGGCGCCATGAAGATCCTGTGATGCTGCCCGCGCAGCTCCTCGATCCGGTAGCCCACGGCGTCGAGGAAGTTCGCGTTCGCATCGAGGATCCGACCGTCGAGGTCGAACTGGATCACGGCCTGCGTCTTGTCGATCGCACGAATCTGTCCTCTCAGGTCGAGGCGCTCGCGGACCCTGTCCGTGACGTCGCTCGCCTGGAGCATCACCTGCTCCACCTTGCCGCCCCGGTTCCGCACCGGAAGGTAGAGGGCCTGCAGCCAGACCGTGCGCCCGTCCTTCGTCGTGCCCTGCGCGAGCGCCTCCCGGTGCTCACCGCGGGCGAGGGCAGTCCAGAGGGCCTCGTCCACCGCATCGCCGGCAACGAATCCGCGGTGGTTCCGGCCGACGATCTCGCGCGCATCGTAGCCGAGGAGGCTGCACAGGCGGTCGCCGGCCGCCCGAACCGTGCCGTCCAGCGCCAGTTCGGCCGTCAACGTTGCGTCGTCCAGAGCCGCGAGCCGAGCCGAGCTGCGGGATCGTCCGCGAATACCTTCGAACATCGTTGGCCTCCCTCCCGAACTGCGGCCGACATCATGGACGTCGAGACGCGTCCGCTAGATCTCGGGATAGGTTTTCCTTTTGGGAACCTACAAGCACTGTTCTGGAGGATTCCGGTTATCAAATCGCTAATATTGCTGTGCGTCAAGGATTCGTGATCTTAACAAAGGTCAATTTCCCAGGTCCGCCCTGTAGTCGTGCGACAATTCGACCAGCGAAAATTGTGATTGAAGAGAAATCTACGCGAGGTTGCATTTTTCCCGCCCCCCTGTCGGCGGCGCTCCCTCGAAGGCGGGCCGCATCGCGGCGATGGCCTCGGCCGCGAAGTCCATGAAGGCGCGCACCCGGGGAGCGTGCCGTAGGCCCGGATGGGTGAGGAGCCAGAGGTCGGCTGCCAAGTCCGGCTCGGGCTCGCCGAGGCGGCGCAGCGTCGGATCGGCGTCTCCGGCGTAGCAGGGCAGCGGCCCGACGCCGATCCCCGCCGCGATCGCCTCGCGCAGCCCCATCACCGTGTTGAGCTGCAGGACGATCCGGTCCGCGCCGGCCCGCGCTCTCACGAAGCGGGCGAAGCGCCCACCCGCGACCGAGTCCGAGAGGCCGACCCAGCGGCCGGACAGGGCGGCGCCGTCGTCGGCGCGCCCGTAGATCGCCCAGGCGATCCCGGACAGGCGGCGCCCCACCAGGGTCGGCGGTGGGTCGATGCCGGCGCGAAGCGCCACGTCGGCGTCGCGTCGGGAGAGGTTCAGGGCCTCTTCCGCCACAACGAGATCGGCGCGCACGGCCGGGTAGCGCGCCAGGAACCGGCCGACGAGCGGGACGAGCAGTTCGGCCACGAAGCCGGCCGCCGCTGTGATGCGCAGGGTGCCGGCCGGCGTGTCCGCGCGGTCCGCGACCTCGCGGCCGAAGCCGGCCACGTCCGCCTCCATCCGCGCGGCCGCCGCCACCATGGCCTCGCCCGCCGGCGTCGCCACGTATCCGGTCCGGTGGCGCTCGAACAGCGTCGTGCCGAGAGCGGCCTCGATCTGCTGCAGGCGCCGGAACGCGGTCGAGTGGTTGATGCCGAGATGGGCGGCGGCCTGGGTGAGGGCCCCGCGGTCGGCGATCGCCTTGACCATGCGGAAATCGTCCCAGGCGAGCGGGCTCTTTGCGATCATGCAAGCATGATCTTGCAAGCGAGGGCATTCCGGCAAGCGGCGAAGCGGAGGATACAGGCGCCTCGCGGGCGCAAGGCCCGCAGGCAGCGCGTCACGAGGAGAAGGCCGCGATGGCGAAGGTTCTGGTGCTCTACTACTCGTCCTGGGGCCACGTCGAGCAGATGGCGCAGGCCGCTGCCGAGGGCGCCCGCGAGGCGGGGGCCGAGGTCACGATCAAGCGTGTGCCGGAACTCGTGCCCGAGGAGGTCGCGCGCCAGTTCCACTACAAGCTCGACCAAGCGGCGCCCGTCGCCAGCCCCGACGAGCTCGCCGGGTACGACGCGATCATCTTCGGCACGCCGACCCGGTTCGGCAACATGGCCGCGCAGATGAAGCAGTTCCTCGACCAGACCGGCGGCCTGTGGGCGAAGGGCGCCCTGGTCGGCAAGGTCGGCTCGGTCTTCACCTCCACGGCCTCGCAACACGGCGGCCAGGAGACCACGCTGACGAGCTTCCACACCGTGCTGCTCCACCATGGCATGGTGGTCGTCGGCCTGCCCTACAGCTTCCAGGGCCAGAACGGGGTGGAGGCCGTGAAGGGCGGCTCGCCCTACGGCGCCACCACGATCGCGGACGGCGACGGCTCGCGCCGGCCGAGCGCGGTCGAACTCGACGGCGCCCGCTTCCAGGGCCGGCATGTCGCGACGATCGCCAGCAAGCTGGCGTAGCCCGGGGAGAGACCGGGAGGACAGTGCCCAAGAAAAAAGGCTCGGATCACTCCGAGCCTCTGAAGGGAAAAGGCCATTGGGGGCTGAACTGGCCTTCGTGATGATTGAACGGCCCGGCCGGGCCCTGGTTCCGCGGCGTCGCGAAAAAAATTTCAGCGCGGTGCGGCGGCCCGGTTCAGGCGGTCGCGGATCGCCTCGCCGAGCCCGGTCTTTGGGATTGGCGAGACGGCGATGCAGGGCGCCTTCGAGGCGTCGAGGTCTCGCAGCGCCCCGAACAGGCGCGCGGCAGCCTCCCCGAGATCGCCGTCGGGGCTGAGATCCAGCACGGCGGCCGCCTCCGCCAGACCCTCCGGCCGTGCCCCGCCGAAGAGCAGGGCCGCCTCGCCCGGCTCGAGGGCGGTGGCGTCGAGGCGCACCCGCGCCCGTGGCGCGTAGTGAGAGGCGAGGAGGCCCGGCCCCGCGGGCCTCGCAGCATCGGCGTCCCCCGCCGTCTCAGGTTCCTGGCCGAGCACGGCGGCGAGCGCTGCGCGGGTGATCCCGCCGGGCCGCAGCAGGCGCGGCGTGCCGCCGAGGCAGGCCACCACGGTCGATTCGATCCCGACCCGCGTGGATCCTCCGTCGAGCACGGCCGCGATCCGGCCGTCGAGGTCGGCCAGCACGTGCTCCGCGCAGGTCGGGCTGACCCGACCGGAGCGGTTGGCGGAGGGGCCGGCGAGCGGCCGCCCGAAGGCCTGGAGAAGATCCCGCGCAACCGGATGGCCCGGCACCCGCAGGGCGACGCTCGGCAGGCCGGCTCGGGCAAGGTCGCAGACCTCGGTCGCCTCCGTCGCCGGCACGACCAGCGTCAGCGGCCCCGGCCAGAACGCCGAGGCCAGGGCCTCCGCGAAGGCGTCGAACCGGCCCTGCCGCCGCGCCGCGGCGAGATCGGGCAGGTGCGCGATCAAGGGGTTGAAGCGCGGGCGCTCCTTGGCGGCGAAGATGCGCGTGACGGCTGCCGGATCGGTGGCGTCGGCGCCGAGGCCGTAGACCGTTTCGGTCGGGAAAGCGACGAGTTGCCCGGACCGCAGGAGCCCGGCCGCTTCAGCGATCCCCTCCTGGTCGCCAGACAGGCGCGCGGTCGGTTCGGGCGGCGTTGACGCGAGATCGTTCATATATAAACTATCTCCGGTCGTGACGGAGGCCGCGCCTTAGGCTTATGTCGGCGCGAGCGCGTCCGCCTAGCCCCTGGGCCGGGCGCCCGTCAAACGAGCGGACCGGCACAAGCCGGCCGGGGAGGGACATCCGTGAGCTACCGCGCGCCCGTATCCGAGATGGTGTTCACGCTGGCCCACGTCGCGGGCCTGCCCGAGGAGGCGATCGGCCGAGCCGACGCCGAGGCGATCCTCTCCGAGGCCGGCCGGCTCGCCGCCGAGGTGATCGCCCCCCTCAACCGCACCGGCGACCGCCACGGCGCGACCCTGAGCGAGGGACGGGTGACGACCGCGCCGGGCTTCGCTGAGGCCTATCGCGCCTTCGTGGAAGGGGGCTGGAACGGGCTCGCGGCCGACCCGGACCACGGCGGCCAGGGCCTGCCCCAGCTTCTGGGCGCCGCCGCGACCGAGATCTGGAACGGCGCGAATCTCTCGTTCAGCCTCTGCCCGCTTCTGACCGCGGGGGGCATCGAGGCGCTGGTCGCGCACGGCTCGGACGACCTCAAGGCCCGCTATCTCGAGAAGCTCGTCTCGGGCACCTGGACCGCCACCATGAACCTCACCGAGCCGCAGGCGGGCTCGGACCTCTCAGGCCTGCGGACCCGCGCCGAGCCCGCGGGCGACGGCACCTACCGGATCACCGGCGCCAAGATCTACATCACCTACGGCGAGCACGACATGGCGGACAACATCGTCCACCTCGTGCTGGCCCGGCTGAAGGACGCGCCCGCCGGCACCCGCGGCATCTCGCTCTTCCTCGTGCCGAAGGTGCTGCCGGACGGGTCGGCCAACGACCTGCGCTGCTCGGGGCTGGAGCACAAGCTCGGCATCCACGCCTCGCCGACCTGCTCGATGGCTTTCGGTGACCGCGGGGGCGCCACCGGCTGGCTCATCGGCGAGGAGAACCGTGGCCTGGCCTGCATGTTCACGATGATGAACTCGGCCCGGCTCAATGTCGGCCTGCAGGGCGTCGGCGTGGCAGAGGCCGCCACCCAGCGGGCGCTGGCCTACGCCCACGAGCGCCGCCAGGGCCGCGCGCCGGGTTCGGCCGAGGCGAGCCCGATCGTGCAGCACGCCGACGTGCAGCGCATGCTCCTGACCATGAAGGCCTACACGGCGGCGGCCCGCAGCATCTGCTACCTGACCGCGGCGGCCCTCGACGCGGCGCGCGGACCCGAGGGGCAGGCGGCCGGCGACCGCGCCTCGCTGCTCACGCCCGTCGCGAAGGCCTTCTCCACCGACATCGCCAACGAGGTGACCTCGCTCGGCGTGCAGGTGCACGGCGGCATGGGCTTCGTCGAGGAGACGGGGGCCGCCCAGCTGATGCGGGACGCGCGCATCCTGGCGATCTACGAGGGCACCAACGGCATCCAGGCGATCGACCTCACCAGCCGCAAGCTCCCGCTCAACGGCGGCGCGACCGTGCGGGCGCAGATCGCGGCCATGCGGCGGACGGCCGAGGGTTTGCTGAAGAGCGCCGACCCGGCCTTCGGCCACGCCGCGGCCCGGCTGCGGGCGGGCATCGAGTGCCTCGACCGGGCGACGAGCCACCAGCTCGCCGTGCTCGGCTCGAACCGGCCCGAGATCGCGCTCGCCGGGGCGACGCCGTACCTGCGCCTGTTCGGCCTCGTCCAGGGCGCCGCCTGCCTCGGCACGGCGGCCCTCGCGGCGCGCGCGGCGCTCGCCGCCGGCGAGACCGATCCGGCGCATCGGGCGCGCATCGCGCTCGCCCGCTTCTTCGCCCACAACCTGCTGCCGGCAGCCTCCGGCCTCGAAGTCGAGGTCATCGATGGCGGCGCCTTCGTGGACGAGGCCGCCCTGGTCCTGGCTCAGTAAGGTTCTGGCGCCGTGAGGGAGAGTGCGATGAGCGAGCATGTCCGCGTCGAGGACCTTGAGGGCGGCGTCCGCCTCGTCAGCCTGAATCGGCCCGAGAAGAAGAACGCCCTCACCGGCGCGATGTACGACGCGATGCGCGGCGCGTTGGAGGATGCGGACGCCTCCGAGGCGGTCGGCGCGGTGGTCTTCGCCGGTGTGCCGGGGGCCTTCAGCGCCGGCAACGACATCGCCGATTTCGTGACCCGGGCCGACAAGCCCTTCGGCGAGGCGCCCTCCCTGCGCTTCATCCGGCAGCTCGCCCGCACCCGCACGCCGATGGTCGCGGCGGTGGACGGCGTCGCGGTCGGTGTCGGCACCACGCTGACGCTGCACTGCGACCTCGTCTACGCGAGTCCCTCGGCCCGTTTCCGCACACCCTTCGTCGAGCTCGGCCTCGTGCCGGAGGCGGCCTCCAGCTACCTGCTGCCGCGCCGCGTCGGGCGCCTGAAGGCGACCGAGCTGCTGCTGCTCTCGGAGATGTTCGGGGCCGATCAGGCCGAGGCGCTGGGCCTCGTCAACGCGGTGATGCCCTCCGACATGCTCGTCGAGCACGCGGTGGCCCAGGCCGCCCGCCTCGCCGCCCTGCCGCGCGGGGCGCTCCAGGCCTCGCGGGCGCTGATCCGGGGCGATCAGGAGCAGGTCGAGGCGGTCGTCGAGGCCGAGGCCCGAGCCTTCGACCGTCAGCTGCGGACCGAGGAGACGCAGGCGATCTTCCGGGCCTTCCTCAACCGCGCCAAGCCCGCCTCCGCGTGAACGGGCGCGTGAGCGGGCGCGATCTCTTGGGGCGGGTCTGCCTCGTCGCGGGTGCCTCCCGCGGCGTCGGGCGGGGCATCGCCCGCGGCCTCGGCGAGGCCGGCGCGACCGTGATCGTCACGGCGCGCTCCAGCGAGACCGGGCCGCGCACCGAGATGCGCCCGGAGGCGGTCGAGGACACCGCCCGCGAGGTCGATGCGGCGGGGGGCGAGGGGCACCACTACCTCTGCGACCACCGCAGCGAGCGCGCCGTGGACGAGCTGGTGCGCTGGACGCTGCGCCGTTTCGGCCGGATCGACGTGGCGGTGTCGAGCGTCTGGGGCGGCAACGAGGGCTATGATGGGACGCGCTATCCCGACGGGGCCGGCTGGGGCACGCCGTTCTGGCGCCGCTCCGCCGAGCCCTATCTGGGCTTCCTGCAGGGCGGCCCGCTGGCCTCGCTGCTGCTCGCCCGTGCCGTCGCGCCCGCGATGGTCTCGGCCCGGTCCGGACTGATCGCGCTCGTCTCGTTCGACACCGCGGACGGCTATCTCGGCGACGTCTTCTACGATTCGGCCAAGGCCGCCACCAACCGGCTGGCGCTGGCCTTCGCGGCGGAACTGGCGCCTCACGGCGTCACGGCGCTCGCGCTCTCACCCGGCTTCGTAGCGACGGAGCGCGTGCGCGACCTGGGACAGGCGGAGATGGCGACCGAGAGCCCGCTCTACGCCGGCCGGGCGCTCGCCGCGCTGGCGGCCGACCCGGAGGTCTCCCGCAATGCCGGCGCGGTGCTCCACGCCGCCGACCTCGCCCGCCGCTACGGCTTCACCGACGCCGACGGCACGCAGCCCGAACGGTTCCGGATCGGGGAGGCGGAGTGATGGCGTGTCCGGACGATCGACTGCGGAGCCGCAACTTCCCCTCTCCCCGCGCGCGGGGAGAGGGGGGCCCGCGGGCTCTGAAGTGAGCGAGCAGGATCCCTACGGCCGCATGTACGCTGTGGCGGTCCTGGCCAACGAGAACACCTGATCCGGAGGACACGATGAGCGGCACCCTCGCCGGCAAGACCCTCTTCATCACCGGCGCGTCGCGGGGCATCGGTCTCGCGATCGGCCTACGCGCCGCCAAGGATGGGGCGAACGTGGCGATCGCCGCCAAGACCGCCGAGCCGCATCCGAAGCTCGCGGGCACGATCTACACCGCTGCCGAGGCGATCGAGCAGGCGGGCGGCCGGGCGCTGCCCCTCGTCGTGGACGTGCGCGACGAGGCGGCGGTGCGCGACGCCGTCGGCCGGACGGCCGAGCATTTCGGCGGCCTCGACATCGTGGTGAACAACGCCAGCGCGATCTCCCTGACGCCGACGCCGCAGACGGAGATGAAGCGCTTCGACCTGATGCATCAGATCAACACCCGCGGGACCTACATGGTCTCCAAATACGCGATTCCCTATCTGGAGAAGGCGGAGAACCCGCACATCCTGATGCTCTCGCCGCCTCTCGACATGGCCGAGAAGTGGTTCGCGCCCCACCTCGCCTACACGATGGCGAAATTCGGCATGTCGATGTGCGTCCTGGGCCTCGCGGGCGAGCTGCGCCGCCGGGGCATCGCGGTCAACGCGCTCTGGCCCCGCACCACCATCGCGACCGCCGCGATCGAGAACCTGCTCGGCGGCGAGGCGATCGTGCAGGCGAGCCGCACGCCCGAGATCATGGCCGACGCCGCCCACGCCCTGTTCCTCAAGGAGGCCCGCGCCGTGACCGGCCGGTTCCTGATCGACGACAGCTTCCTGTCCGACGAGGGCGTCACGGACTTTTCAAAATACCGCGTCACACCCGGCGTCCCTCTTGCGCCGGACTTCTTCGTGCCGGATGCGAGCCAACCTCCTCCCGGCGCGCTCGCCTGAGCCGCCCGAACCCTTGAGCCCCGCGTGATCTTCATCCATCAGCCGGTGACCGGTTCCGGCCAGACGCAGCTCGAGCGCCGCGCCCTCGAACTCCAGGATCCGATCCCCGATGACACCGTCTGGCTCGATCTCGTCCGGCCGAGCCGCGAGGAGGAGCTGAAGGTCGAAGGCTTCTCCGGGATCGAGGTCCCGACCCGGGAGGAGATGAAGGACATCGAGCCCTCGGAACTCCTCTACGTCGAGGACGGCGCGCGCTACATGACGGGCCGCGTGCTCTCGAAGGTCAGCGATTCGGAGGAGCCGGGGCTCGCCGGCATCACCTTCATCCTGCGCGGGAACCGGCTGGTCACGGTGCGCTACGAGGAGCCGCAGGCCTTCCGGATGTACGCGCAGCGCGCCGGCCGGACGACCGGGAACGGGCCGACGAGCCTCGTCTCGGGCGAGTCGATCCTCGCCGGGCTGATCGAGGCGGTGATCGACCGGGCGGCGGACGTGCTCCAGCTCCAGGGCGAACGCATCGACCGGCTCTCGGCCAAGATCTTCGAGGAGCAGGACGACCCGTCCGCCCGCAACACCGCCCTGCAGGAGACCCTGCGGGCGCTCGGGCGCCACAACGACCTGATCTCGAAGCAGCGCGAGAGCCTCGTCTCGATGGAGCGCATCCTGCTCTCGCTCTCGGCGACCTACCGCACCAACAAGGCGCCGCGGGAGCTGCGCGAGGACGTCCGCTCGACGCTGCGCGATCTGCAATCGCTCGAGGAGCACGCGACCTTCCTGTCGACCAAGATCAACTTCCTGCTCGACGCGACCCTCGGCCTCGTGAACCTCGAGCAGAACAACATCATCAAGCTGTTCTCGGTCATGGCGGTGGTGTTCATGCCGCCGACGCTCATCGCCTCGATCTACGGCATGAACTTCAAGACCATGCCGGAGCTGGACCTGCCCTTCGGCTATCCCATGGCGGTGGTGATGATGATCGTGGCGGCCGTGCTGCCCTACGCCTTCTTCCGCTGGAAGCGCTGGCTCTAGCGCCATGTGCGGGCGCTTCTTCATCGCGCAGGCGCCGGAGGTCTTCGCGGCCTTCTACGGCTACCCGGAGCGCCCGAACTTCCCGCCCCGCTACAACGTGGCGCCGACCCAGCCCGTGCCGGTGGTGCTGCACGAGCAGGGCGGACGCCACTTTCGGCTGGTCCGCTGGGGTTTCTGGCCCGGCTGGCTGAAGGACCCGAAGGATTTCCCGCTCGTCATCAACGCCCGGGTCGAGACCGTGCTGGAGAAGGCGACCTTTCGCGGCGCCATCCGGCACCGGCGCTGCGTCTTCCTGGCGGACGGGTTCTACGAGTGGCGCCGCGAGGGCACGGGGCGCGGGGCGACCAGGACGCCCTTCATGATCCGGCGCGCCGACGGGGCGCCGATGGCGCTCGCCGGCCTCTGGGAGGCCTGGATGGGCGCGGACGGATCGGAGATCGACACCGCCGCCATTGTCACGACGGGGGCGAACGGGACGCTGGCCGCGATCCACGACCGAATGCCGGCGATCCTGGCCCCCGAGCAGGTCGAGCCCTGGCTCGACGCCCGCGCCACCGACGCGATGGAAGCCGCCGCGCTCTGCCGGCCCTGCCCGGATGCGTGGCTGCGGATGGACCCCGTGAGTCCTCGGGTCAACGATGCGCGCAACGATGATGCGGGACTGATCGAGCTGGTGGTGCGCCCGCGGGCGGGGACGCCGGATCCGGGCGGGTCTCCCGCGGAACGGCCGCGCTCTTCCGACGAGGACGTGCAGGGTAGCCTGTTCTGAGGGGATCGGGGCCGAGCCCGCCGGGGACGAGCCACCGCCCTGTTTCCCGTATCACCCTCCGCGGACGCTCCTGGCGTCCGGACAAGGACGGCGGTGTCCTCGAGGCGCTGCCGGGCTCCCTCACGCCCGCCAGAACGGCTTGGCGATCTCGACACGCAGGCGAGACAGGTCGAGGCCGGCCTCGCGGATCTGCTCCGGGTGGAGGGCGGCGAGCGCCCGCCGGGCGCTGATGCGGCGCAGCCAGAGGCGGGGCAGGGCGAGGTGCACGCTCGCGCGCGCTGCGAGCGATTCCGCTCCGGCTTGGGTGAGGATTGTGGCGGCCATGGCCGATACTCCAATTCGTGGTCAGCGCAGTCCGGCCGGGATTGCCCAGTGAGAATTGATCCGATACGCATCTCGGATCAATCGAAACATTGACCTCGGAGCAATTATGCCGCTGGCTGACTTCCGGGACGTGGCCGACGCGGTGGCCAGCGAGATCGCCTCTGGAGCCCTCCGGCCCGGCGACCGCCTGCCGCCCCAACGGGACTTCGCCTACAGGCGCGGCATCGCGGTCTCGACGGCGAGCCGGGTCTACGCGGAACTCGCCCGGCGCGGGCTCGTGACGGGCGAGGTCGGGCGCGGCACCTACGTGCGCTCCGACCTGAACGGCCCGGGGCCGATCCAGTCCGAGCCGCCGCCCGCGGCGGTCGATCTCCAGCGCACGCACTCGCACCTGCCCGAGCAGGAGACGGTGCTCGCCGAGACGCTGGCGGCGCTGGCCCGCGGGGGCGCGGCGGAGGCGGCGCTGAACCAGTTCGGCCCGGCCGGCACGCCCGCGGCGCGCCGGGTCGCGGCGAACTTCCTGGCGCGGGACGGCTACGCGCCCGATCCCGCGGGTCTGCTCTTCACCGGCAACGGGCGTCAGGCGCTCGCGGCCGCGCTCGCCGCGCTGGCGCCGCCCGGCGAGCGGATCGGCTGCGAGCCGCTGACATACCCGGTCGCGAAGGGCATCGCGGCCCGCCTCGGCATCGCGCTGGTGCCGCTGGCGATGGACGCGGAGGGCGTGCGGCCCGAGGCGATCCTGCAGGCCCACCGTGCCACGCCGCTCTCCGGCCTCTACCTGCAGCCGACGCTGCAGAACCCCCTCGGGGCCTCGATGGGGCCGGGTCGGCGGGCCGAGATCGCCGAGATCCTGGCGCGGACCGGTCTCACGGCGATCGAGGACACGGTCTACGGCTTCCTCTCCGACGCCGTGCCGCTGGCGGCGCTCGCACCGGGCCGGACGATCTTGGTCGACAGCCTGTCGAAGCGGGTGATGCCGGGGCTGACGATCGGTCTCCTCGCGAGCCCGCCCGACCTCGTGGACCGCCTCGCGGCCTCCGTCCGCCAGGGTGGCTGGTCGGCGACCGGCCTGCCGCTCGCGGCGGGCGTGCAGTGGATGAGCGACGGCTCGGCCGCTCGACTCGTGGCGGCCAAGCGCGCGGACGCTGCGGCCCGCCAGATCATCGCCCGCGAGAGCCTGGCGGGCCTCGCGGTCGCGGGGGACCCGCGCGCCTACCACCTCTGGCTGGAACTGCCCGAGACCTGGCGCGCCGAGGCCTTCGCGGCGGCCGCGCTCCGCCGCGGCATCGCGCTGATCTCGGCCGCCTCCTTCGCGGTGAATCCGGGCCACGCCCCGAACGCCGTCCGCCTCGCCCTCGCGGCCCCGACCCGCGACGCCCTGGCCCGCGCCCTCGGAGACCTGCGCCGCCTCGCGCTCGCGGGGGACGACCACGCGCTCGAATAGGCCGCCGCAGGTCGGTGCCGGAACCTAGGTTTCGGCGCCCAGTCGTGCGGGCCGAGCGGTCGGGGCCCAACCCCTCGCCCAGGCCCTCCTGATCGCGCGCTGGGCCGGAACCTCCACGCCGACGCGGATGAGCGCGGCGAGCGCGGCGGCGGCGAGGAGGGCGGCCGGGATCGCGACCGCCGCGGACCATCCGTGCGCCTCGAGGTCCCGGATGATCGCGTAGCCGAGGATCTGGTGGACGAGGTAGAGCGGGTAGGAGACCGCACCGAGAAACACCAGCGGCGTCCGGCCGAGCCAGGCTAGCCGGCCCGTCGCGGCTGCCCAGACCGCGGCGGTGAAGGCCGCGATGAGGGCGACGTAGGCTGGCGTCCCGAGATTGCCGTGGTCGGCGAACGGCCCGACGCTCGTCAGGCCGAGCGCGGCGAGGAGCGTGCCGCGGCCGAGGACCGAGAGGCGGCCCGCGACGAGCCGGGAGAGCAGAGCGCCGATGACGAAGAGCAGGGCCAGCGGCAGGTAGAGCAGGACGAGGACCTGCCAGACCGCGGCCGGCAGGAAGGCCGTCGCCAGGAGCGCCGCGGCGAGCCAGACCGCGCAGCCCGTCTCCAGATCGCGTCTCAGGCAGAGCCCGGCCAGCGCGTAGAAGGCGACCTCGAAGCTGAGCGTCCAGTGCGAGGGGTCGATCGGCGGGATCTGGGCCAGGGGCGCCAGCATCGTCAGGCCGGCCAGGGCCGTGAGCGGGGAGACCGCCAGCGGATTCGGCCCGCCGAGCGCGAGGACGGCGAGCGTCAGGCCGGAGCAGACCAGGAAGGCCGGATACAGGCGCGCGACGCGGTAGACGGCGAACTGCCGGAGCGACGCCGCGCGCTCCAACGTGTCGGTGATCACGAAGCCGCTGAGGATGAAGAACAGCTCGACGCCGAAATGCCCGGCGGAGAACAGCGGGACGGCGGCGTTGTGGGGCGCGACGCGGTCCGCGTAGCCGAAGCCGTAATGATGCAGCACGACCGCGAGGGCGGCGAGCCCCCGCAGGGCGTCGAGGGCCCCGTTGCGCGCGCCGGGGCTCGGATCGAGCGACATCGGGAGGTGTCCTTGGGGCCGGTCGGGCGCGCATTGCACCGGACCGACCCTTAAAAAAGGATCATCCCGAGGCTGAAGGCGGGTTGCGCGGCGCTCAGGCGGCCTTGCGCGGCACCAGCGCCTCGACGGCGCCGACGAGGTCGGCGAAGTCGGAGATGATCCGGTCAGGCCCGAGCTGATCGACCGGCGTGTCGGTGTAGCCGAAGGTCACTGCCACCACCGGCACGCCCGCGGCCTTCGCGGCATCGATGTCGGCGCGCGAATCGCCCACCATCACGGCGCGGGCCGGGTCGCCCCCGGCGCGCGCGATCGTCTCGGTAATGTGGCGCGGATCGGGCTTGTGGAACGGGAAGGTTTCGCGCCCGCAGATCGCCGCGAAGCGCCCCGCGATGCCGAGCTTCTCCAGGAGATCGACCGCCAGACCCTCGACCTTGTTGGTGCAGACCGCCAGCCGGAAGCCATCCGCCTCCAGCCGGTCGAGCGCCTTGACGAGGCCGGGATAGAGGTAGGACTTCTCGCAGATGTGCCGGCCGTAATGCTCGATGAAGTCGAGGAAGAGCTGATCGTGCCGCTCCGGCGTCAGCGTCGCGCCGGCCGCCTGGAAGCCGCGGGCGATCAGCGCCTTGGCGCCCGCGCCGATCAGGTCGCGCGCGCCGGCGAGCGGCAGTTCCGGCAGGCCCTCGCGGGTCAGCAGCGCGTTCAGCGTGCCGATGAGGTCGCCGGCCGTCTCGGCGAGCGTTCCGTCGAGGTCGAACACGGCGATCGGGGGAAGGGACATCGGCGCTCCCGGAGCTTCTCGGAGATCGGCCCTCGCTAGCCGCGCGGCGGGGCCGCCGCAACCCGGCCCTGCGCCTCACCGGACCTGGGGAAGCGTGCCGAGCAGGCGCAGCAGGTCGCGCAGGTTCGCCGCCCCGGTCTTCTGCAGGATGCCGAGGAAGTGGGTGCGCGCGGTGCTGAGCGCGACGCCGCGCTCGTCGGCCGCCGCCTCGAAGGTTAGGCCGCGGGCGAGCTGCACGCAGAGCGCCGCCTGGGCAGGGCTGAGCCCGAAGAGCTGCGGGAGCAACTCCGCGCTCGGCCCGGCGACAGCATCCTCGACACGCAGCTCTCGGCGACCGCGACCTATCTGGGCCTCGACGGCGTGCAGCCCTTCGCCTCGCTGAACTTCAACCTGTCGACCGGCACGTCGTATCTCGCCGGCACGCGCTACCTCGCCCGCTTCGATTCCGATCTCGTGGACGTGCCGACCTTCGGCGAGGGCCTGAACATCGGTCCGAGCGTCGGCGTGAACGTGCCGATCGGCCAGACGATGCTGTTCAACCTGAACCCTCGGCTACACGGCCCGCGGCCAGTACTTCCGCGAGGGCGCGCCGGATCCGATCACGGGCATCGACGTCTTCGTCGACACGCGCTCAGGCGACACCTTCTCGGTCAACGGCTCGCTGGTCTACGAGGCCGGCCCCTGGAGCGGCAACATAGCCGTGGTCTATTCCCAGGACGGCACCACCTTCATCAATCGGGTGGCCGCCATTCGCTCGGGTGCGCGCGTCGGCCTGTCGGGGCAGGTCGGCTACGCCTGGTCCGAGGCCTGGGGCACGACGCTCAGCGCCTCGTTCAACCACTCGGAGCGCAACTTCGTGCCGGACGCGCCCCTTCCGGGGCTCATCGCGGAGCCGCGCAACTCGAACAGTAACCTCTACCGGGTGGGGCTCGACACGCTCTACCGTACCGGAGCGCTTGCGCTGGGCCCGACGCTCAGCTTCCTCTACCGCGATGTGAACTCCTACGATCCGCTCACATTCCAATTCCTGCCCGCGCGCGAGCGCTACGGGGCGGCACCTTCACGTACGCGATCACCGACGCGGTCTCGCTGAGCCTGCGCGGCGAACGCATCTTCGTGCACGAGGCGGCGAATCCCGATAAGGAGTTCTTTCCCGGCGGCATCGTCCCGGGAACCGGGCAGCCCCGTCTCTCCTACGCCGGCTGGTCGATCAGCGGCGGCGCCACGATCAAGTTCTGAGGAGCCCGACGATGCGCCAGATCCTCACCCTCGTCGTTGCGGGGGCCACGCTCGCGGCCACCGCGGCGCCCGCCGCGGCCCAGGTCCGGCCTGTCGCCTGCCCGGAGGGCCGGCTCGTGGACGGCAGCTGCGTGAACCCGCGGCTCGCTTTCCTCGCCCGGCAGCAGGCGGTCTGCTTCACGCAGGTGAAGCTCTCCTACATCGCCTGTCCCGGCACGCTGCCGGGCGTCGACACGCGCTACAAGTTCCCGTTCAACGTGGTGACCGAGCGCCAGCGCGAGCTGAACTTCGTCGTGGAGCGCTGAGCGCGCTCCCGCGTCACGGAGGGCGCGCCGGCCGCGGCGCGCCCCACTCGTGCCCGAAATTCCCTCGACACGGGGTCTCCCGTTTCGAGATCCGCCGCCATGACCCGTCGCGTCCCGCTCGCCCTCCTCGCCGGCCTTGCCCTGGGCCTTGCCGCCACGGGGGCCTCCGCCGCCTCCTACGAGTTCGTGCCGGCGCCCCAGGCCGACCTCAACCGGATGTACCGGGTCGACAAGGTGACGGGGGAAGTCACCTCCTGCCAGTACGGGTTGCAGGAGAGCGGCGGCGGCATCGGGCTGACCGTCTGCTTCGCGGCCGGCGAGGGCGCCGGTGCGCAGACGCCCTCTGAGTACGGGCTGGTCGCCACCCGCCACACCCGCGAGGCCGGCGTGTTCCGGGTCAATTACCGCACCGGCGAGATGAGCATCTGCTTCGTGCTGGTGAAGAAGGAGCAGGTAGTCTGCACCCAGCAGGCCAACCCGCCGGCCGAGGCCGCCGCGGATGCGGCGCCGCCGGCTCCGGGCCGCTCGGGCGCGGGCGCCACGCCGCCGCAGGGCGGCCGTCCCTGAGGCTTGTCCTGACGAAGCCACGCCACTCTCACCGGACGGGCGTTCCGATCCCGGCGCGACCGTGCTAGGGGCCGCCGAATTGGATCGCGCCAGGGATTGTCGCCGATGACCCGCCCCAGCCCCGCCGGAGCCCAGCGTTGAGCGGGCCGGACCTGCGCCGTGCCGCCGCCGCGCGCGCCCTCGACCTCGTCGAGCCGGGTATGAAGCTCGGGCTCGGCACCGGCTCGACGGCGGCGGCCTTCGTGACGCTGCTCGGCGCGCGGGTGCGCGACGGGCTCGACGTCGTCGGCGTGCCGACCTCGGAGGCGACCCGGGCCCAGGCCGAGGCCGAGGGCATCCGGCTCGCCACCCTCGACGAGATCCCGCAGCTCGACCTCACGATCGACGGCGCCGACGAGGTGGACGGCCAGCTCCGCCTGATCAAGGGCGGCGGCGCGGCGCTGCTGCGCGAGAAGATCGTGGCCTTCGCCAGCACCCGCATGGTGGTGATCGCCGACGCGGCCAAGCGGGTCGGCACGCTCGGTGCCTTCCCGCTGCCGATCGAGGTGAACCCCTTCGGCCGCACCGCCACCCGCATCGCCGTCGAGGCGGCGATCGCCCGGGCCGGCTGCACAGGCGAGGTTCGGCTCCGTCTCGCCCCCGACGGCGCGCCCCTCGTCACCGATGGCGGCCACCACATCCTCGACGCCCATCTCGGCGCGATCCACGATCCCGAGGCGCTCTCGGCGGCCCTCTGGGCGGTGCCGGGCGTGGTCGAGCACGGCCTCTTCCTCGGCCTCGCCACCGCCGCGATCCTGGCCGAGGACCGCGCGGGGCAGGCGCACGTCACCGTGCTGGGCCGGATCGACTGAGCGCTCCCCCGGCAAAGCATTCGACCCTCTACGGATAGGCTTCCATGACCCGCCGCCTCGCCGCCGCCCTGGCGATCCTCGCCGCCGCCCTGCCGGGCCTCGCCAGCGCCCAGGCGCAGAAGCCCGCCGCGCCGGCCGCCAAGCCGGCCGCGGCGCAGCCCGCCCCCGCCGCACCGAACGCGAACCACCTCGCGCTCGCCCGTGAGGTGATGCTGTCGTCCGGCATCGCCCGGTCGTTCGACTCGATCATCCCGGCTTTCGCGGACCAGATTCGCCAGCAGGCCGTGACCCGTCCGGAGCTGGCCAAGGACCTCAACGAGGTTCTGACCGCGCTCGGCCCCGAGATGGAGCTGCAGAAGCAGCGCATGGTCGATACGGCGGCCAGGATCTACGCCGACAAGCTCACCGAGGCGGAACTGAAGGACATCGCGGCCTTCTTCCGCTCGCCCGCCGGCAAGCGCTACGTCGAGTCCCAGCCGGCGGTGCTGGACGAGATGGTCCAGGCCATGCAGAACTGGACCCAGGAAGTCTCCGAATACGTGATGGTGCGGGTGCGCGCCGAACTCGGCAAGCGCGGCCACCAGCTCCAGTAGCCGGTGCCGCCGTCCGGTCCGCTCGGCGCGCGCCTCTGCGGCGCGGGCGCCGTCGCGCTCGCGCTGGTGCCGCTGGCGATGGCGCTGGCCAACCGCTCCAGCCCCGCCCTCGTCGCGGTCGCCGCGCTCCTCGTCCTGGCCGGGCGCCTCGCCGAGGACGCGGCCGGCACGTTGCGCGACCTCGTGGGCGCGCTCGTCGCGCCGCTGGGGCTCGCGGTGCTGGCGCTGCTGGCCTGGACGCTCGCCTCCTTCGCCTGGACGCCGTTCCCGGCGGTCTCGCTGCGGGCGCTCTCCGAGTTCGCGCCGACGCTGCTCGCCGCCTTCCTGCTCGCCCGGCTCGCGCCCGGGCGGATTCCGGCCTTCGCCGGACCGCTCGCCTGCGCCGCGCTCGCGCTGGCGGCCGCGATCATCGTGGCGAGCCTCGCCACCGATCTGCGGCTCCAGGCCTGGCTCGGGCAGCGCGACGCCGCCTTCGTGTTTAACCGCCCGGCCATGACCCTGGTGCTTCTCGGCGCGCCGGTCGCGCTGGTGCTGTGGCGGCAGGGCCGGCCCTGGCTCGGCGCCGCTGCGCTGGCCTTCGCGAGCGTGGGCGCGCTGCGCTCGATCAGTGGCGCCGCCGCGATGGGGCTCGGGGCCGGCTTCGCCATGGCGGCGCTCGCCGCGATCCTGCCCCGGCGCGTCGCCGTCGGCATCGCCGGGCTCGGCCTCGGGCTCGCGGTGGCGCTGGCGCCCGTGGAGGGCGACCTGCTGGAGCGCCTGATGCCGGAGGCCGCCCACGCCCGGCTGGTGCAATCCTCCTCCCGCGCCCGCGTCGCCATCGCGCGGAGCTTCGGCGCGGCGGTCGCCGCCGACCCGTGGCGCGGGGCGGGCTTCGGCGTGGCGCCGGGCTTTGCCGAGACCCCGGCCGCGGCCCGCATCGAGCCGGACCTGCGGCCGATGCTGGCGGTCGGCCACCCGCACAACACGTTCCTGCAGGTCTGGGCGGAACTCGGCCTCGTCGGCGCGGTGCTGCTGGCGCTGGCGCTCTTCCTCGCCCTGCGGCCGGTCGCGGCTCTCGCTCGCCCCGCGGCGGCAGCGGCGCTCGGGCTCGCCGCGGCGGCGGCGGCGATCGCCTTCGTGGAGCACAACGCCTGGGCGGCGTGGTGGACGGCGTCGCTCGGCGCTGCCATCACGTGGCTCCGCGAGGCGACCAAACCCGGGAACGGACCCGCATGAGCGACTTCGACTGCGACCTCTTCGTCATCGGCGGCGGCTCGGGCGGGGTGCGGGCGGCGCGGATCGCCGCTGGCTACGGCGCCCGGGTGCGGCTCGCCGAGGAGTACCGGGTCGGCGGCACCTGCGTGATCCGCGGCTGCGTGCCCAAGAAGCTGATGGTCTATGCGGGCCGGTTCGCGGACGCCTTCGAGGACGCGGCGGGCTTCGGCTGGAGCGTGGAGAAGCCCCGCTTCGACTGGTCGGTGCTCAAGCAGCGCCGCGACGCCGAGGTGACGCGGCTGGAGGGCATCTACGACGCCAACCTGATCCGCGCCGGGGTCGAGATCCACCCGGAGCGCGCGGTGATCGAGGACCCGCACACGGTCCGGCTCGTCGGCTCGGACCGCCGCATCACGGCGGCTCACATCCTCGTGGCGGTGGGCGCCCATCCGGTGAAGGAGCCGGCGATCCCCGGGGGCGAGCTCGGCATCACCTCGAACGAGGTGTTCGAGCTGGACTCGCTGCCCGAGCGGATCCTGATCGTCGGCGGCGGCTACATCGCGGTGGAGTTCGCGGGCGTCTTCGCCGCGCTCGGCTCCCGGACCACGCTGCTGCACCGAGGCGAGAAGCTGCTGCGCGGCTTCGACGACGAGGTGCGCGACGCGCTGGGCGAGGCCTACGCCCAGCGCATGGACCTGCGCCTCGGCCGCACGCTCCAGCGGCTCGAGCGGGCGGACGGCGCGATCCGCGCCACCCTCGACGACGGCACGAGCCTCGTGGTCGATCAGGTGCTGGTCGCGACCGGCCGGCGCCCGAACGTCGCCGGGCTCGGGCTGGAGCGGGTCGGCATCGAACTGGACAGCGCGGGCGCGATCCCGGTCGATGCGTGGTCGCAGACCCGCGTGCCCTCGATCTATGCGGTGGGCGATGTCACCAACCGGGCGAACCTCACGCCGATCGCGATCCGCGAGGGCCACGCCTTTGCCGACACGGTCTTCGGGGGCAAGCCCGCGCAGGTCGATCACCGCCTGATCCCGACCGCGGTGTTCTCCACGCCCGAGATCGGGGTGGTGGGCCACAACGAGGACACGGCGCGGGCCTGCTACGGCGAGATCGACGTCTACCGCGCCGCCTTCCGGCCGATGATGGCCACGCTCTCGGGCCGCCAGGAGCGGGTGCTGATGAAGGTGCTGGTCGAGCCCGAGAGCGACCGGGTGGTCGGCGTCCACATCGTCGGGCACGATGCGGGCGAGATCATCCAGGCGGTCGGCATCGCCGTCACCATGGGGGCGACCAAGGCCGATTTCGACCGCACCGTCGCGGTCCACCCGACGGCGGCCGAGGAACTCGTCACCATGCGGGTGCCGGCGGTGACGAAGCGGCCGGTCGGCGTCGGGTAGCCGGCGTCGCGCGTGGGACTCGACGCCGGGCGGTGGCGGTCTAGATCAGGCCGCATGGGCAAGAGGCCGACCAAGAAGGACCAGCCGGATCGGGACGACGCGCACGCGCGTCGCCAGGCGATCATCGACGGCATGCTCGAATCGGCCCTGCGCCCCGCCTTCACCTACCGCCTGCCGAGCCTCGACGCGCTGCCGGCCGACATCCGCCGGGCGGTGGACACCCTGCTCGCCAAGGCCGAGCGCCAGCGCAGCCGCGCCCTGACCTACGAGGATCTGGAGGAGGCGCTGCCCGCCCGCGACGTCTCGGCGGAGGACCTCGAGGCGATTTTCTGGATTCTGGCCGAGCACGGGATCGAGGTGGAAGACGGCGAGGGCTGAGGCCCGCACGCGTTTTCCCTCCCCCCTCTGCGGGGGAGGGTGGCCCGCGAAGCGGGTCGGGAGAGGGGAGCGACGCTTCGGGATTGGGCTGCGCCCTGCATGAAGCTCACGCCTCTGACTGAAGCCGGGCTCCCCTCTCCCGACCCCTGCTGACGCAGGGGCCATTCTCCCCCGCAGAGGGGGGAGGGGGAGTCGCGCGGGGTGTCACGCAACCCCGCGCCCGACCGCGCCGTTAACCAGCCCGAAGCCCGGCGGCGCCCAGCCCCGGACGCGGACGACCGCAGGAGAACGCCATGGGTCTGCTCGATACGGTGATCGGCGGGGTGCTGGGTCAGGTGCTCGGCGGCGGCCGGGGCGGGCATCAGGGCGGGGGTTCCGCCATGGGCTCCGCGATGTCACCGCTCGTGAAGGCGCTGCTGATGCTGCTGCTGGCCAAGGGCGCGAGCGGCGGCTTCGGCGACATCTTCGGGGGTGGGCGCCGCGGCGAGCCGGGACCGGAGGCCGACCGCAGCGGTGGCGCCGGGCCCTACGGCCGTGACGAGGGCGCCGGCGGCTCCGGCGGCTGGGACCAGGAGGGCGGGCGCCGCGACGCGCCGCTGCCGCCCGGCGATTTCAGCGACCTCTCCGGCATGCTGGACGGCCCCGGCGGGTCCCCCGATCGCGCGCCCGGCGCCGGCCCCTACGCCCATCTCGACCGCGAGCCCGGCGACCTGCCCGATCTCGGCGGCCTCGACGGCCTGATCGAGGGCTTCCGCCGCGGCGGCCTCGGCGACGTGATCGAGTCGTGGATCGGCCACGGCCAGAACCGCCCCGTCCAGCCCAACCAGCTCGCCGACGCGCTCGGCCCCGACACGCTCGGCACCCTGGAGCGCGCCACGGGGATGAGCCGCGACACGCTGCTCACCCAGCTCGCCCAGGTCCTCCCGGAGGTGATCAACGGCCTCACGCCGCAGGGGCGGGTGCCGGGAGAGGGGGAGCGGCGGGGGTGGTAAGGTGGCAAGTAAAAAAGTTCTCGAAAGAGAGGGAAAATGGGCGGAATATTTTTTAAGTTAAATGTATTTGAACGTTTGAAGGAGCGATTTTCCAGCAAACCTGAGGAGATTGAATCAGTTAACGAGAATGAAGTAAAGTTATCACCTGAGAAAATAAAGGTTATTCATCCGAGATGGTACTTTCCGAAAGAAGGTGATATTATATATCATTACTGCTCTGCTGAAACGTTTTTGAACATCACAAAACACAGGACGTTGAGATTTAGTGATATATTTTCCATGAATGATTTTAATGAGATGCATTGGGGTTACGACATATTCGAGCAATCAGCCTCTATGCTTCAAGAGAAAATTCCTAAGACATATTTTGATGAGATAGATGGGATAGTTTCAGGGGCAAAAACTGGAATGCTACCTTTGGTCTGCTGCTTTTCGTTAGATGGAGACGTTCTAAGTCAATGGAGGGCATATGGACAAGATGGATCTGGTTATGCGATTGGATTTTCTGCTAAAATGTTGGACAACATGCCAGCGAAACCTGTAGAGGTACTTTATAATAAAGATCAACAGATTGAAGAAGTAAGCACTTGGCTCAAAGCCATATATGAAGTGGAAAAGAATAATGGCTTCACTTATGGGGACGATTTTAAAAGCCATGTCGCCATGAGAGCGCTAGATCTTTGCGGATTAAAAAATCCTGGTTTCAAGGAAGAGCTGGAGATTAGATTAGCGCATATATTGACTTTTTCAGACTATGGGCCGAGCAGTAAATTGGTAGACCGCGGTGGAACTGCCTGGGGTCGAAAAGTTTCTGGTCTGCCAGTTCAATTTCGAATGAAGGGAGAGATCCCAGTTTCGTATCTCGACCTTGACTTTTCAAATGATAAGCAAGAGAATCCAATTAAGATTGTATATTTAGGGCCAAAAAATAAGGCCCTCCCCAGCGGAGTCAGTGTTTACCTGAATACTATTGGCCTTACTGGAGTGGAAATCAGAAAATCCGAGACGTCCTATATTTAATCCGTGCTTTAGGGAGGCGGGTTAAACCCGCCGCATCACCAGCGACGCATTCGTCCCACCAAACCCGAACGAGTTCGACAGCGCCACGTCCACCCGCTTGCGCTTCGCCTCGTGCGGCACGAGGTCGATCTGCGTCTCGACGCTCGGGTTGTCGAGGTTGAGCGTCGGCGGTAGCACGCCGTCGCGGATGGTGAGGATCGAGAAGATCGCCTCGACGGCGCCGGCGGCGCCGAGCAGGTGGCCGATGGCCGACTTGGTGGAGGACATCGAGGCCTTGGCGGCGGCATCGCCCAGCAGGCGCTCGACGGCCTTCAGCTCCAGCTCGTCGCCCATCGGCGTCGAGGTGCCGTGGGCGTTGATGTAGTCGATCTGCGAGGGGTCGATGCCGGCCCGCTTCACCGCGGCCGTCATGCAGCGGAAGGCGCCGTCGCCGTCCGGCGAGGGCGAGGTGATGTGGTAGGCGTCGCCCGAGAGGCCGTAGCCGATGATCTCGGCGTAGATCTTCGCGCCGCGGGCCTTCGCGTGCTCGTACTCCTCCAGCACCACCACGCCCGCGCCCTCGCCCATCACGAAGCCGTCGCGGCCGCTGTCGTAAGGGCGCGAGGCCTTGGTCGGCTGGTCGTTGTAGCCGGTCGAGAGCGCCCGGCAGGCCGCGAAGCCCGCGAGCGAGAGGCGGTTGACCGGCGATTCGGCGCCGCCCGCCACCATCACGTCGGCGTCGCCGAAGGCGATCAGCCGGGCCGCGTCGCCGATGGCGTGCGCGCCCGTGGAGCAGGCGGTGACGACCGCGTGGTTCGGGCCCTTGAGGCCGTGGGCGATCGAGATCTGGCCGGAGGCGAGGTTGATGATGCGGCCCGGGATGAAGAAGGGCGAGACCCGGCGCGGGCCCTTCTCGTGCAGCGTGATCGAGGCGTCGTAGATGCCGCCGATGCCGCCGATGCCGGAGCCGACGAGCACGCCCGTGGCGCACTGGTCCTCGTGGGAGGTCGGGTGCCAGTCGGCGTCGTCGAGCGCCTGGTGGGCGGCGGCGATCGCGTAGACGATGAACGGGTCGACCTTCCGCTGCTCCTTCGCCTCCATGTAGGCGTCGGGGTTGAAGGTGCCGTCGCTGCCGTCGCCGAGCGGGATCTGGCAGGCGATCCGGCAGGCGAGATCGTCCGTCTCGAAGGAGGTGACCTTGGCCGCCCCGCTGTCGCCCGCGATCAGACGGCTCCAGACGTGCTCGACACCGCTGCCGAGCGGCGTGACCATGCCCAGACCCGTGACGACCACCCGCCGCATCGCACTATCCCGTTTGCCACACTCAGAAACGAATAACGGCGCGCGGGGCGTTTGGCCCCGTCCGCGCCGCGTTTTTTGGGCCGAGCCCGGCGCCTCAGGCGGCCGAGTTCTTCTCCAGGAACTTCACCGCGTCGCCGACCGTCTGGATGGTCTCGGCGGCGTCGTCCGGGATCTCGACGTTGAACTCTTCCTCGAAGGCCATGACCAGCTCGACGGTGTCGAGGCTGTCGGCGCCGAGGTCGTCGATGAAGTTGGCACCCTCGACCACCTTCTCGGGCTCGACGCCCAGGTGCTCGACGACGATCTTCTTCACGCGCTCAGCGATATCGCTCATCGTTTCCGGTCCTCGTCTTCTTGATCTGATCGTCGTGTTGCTGGTGAAGGCGTTTCGGGCCGTTGCCGACCCTACCGAACCGGTCGAGCGTTGCGCGAACCGCCCCAAGCCGGTCGCGCGCCGTCCCGTCGCTCACGGGCTGTGTCTTGGACTGTTAACCCGCGGAGCCGTCAACCCCCCATGCCCGGCGGACGGGGTGTTAACACAGCGTTCCCGCCCTGGCGAGGGGCGGTTCAGCGGGGGTTCATCTCCTGAATATCCACAAGGGCGTCAAGGCGTTGCGCCGGTGCATCACCGCCGCGCCGTCACACCATCGCCATGCCGCCGTTGACGTGCAGGTTGTGCCCCGTGACGTAGGCCGCCTCGTCGGAGGCGAGGTAGACCACCGCCGCGCCGATCTCCTGCCCGGTGCCGAGCCGGCCCGCCGGCACGCGGCCGAGGATCCCCTCGCGCTGCTTGTCGTTGAGCACGTCGGTCATCGGCGAGGTGATGAAGCCGGGGCTGACGCAGTTCACCGTGACGTTGCGGGAGGCGACCTCGGCGGCCAGCGCCTTGGTGAGGCCGACGAGGCCCGCCTTGGCCGCCGCGTAGTTCGCCTGGCCCGGATTGCCCGTGGTGCCGACGACCGACCCGATATTGACGATGCGGCCGGCTCTGCGGCGCATCATGCCCTTCAGGGCCGCGCGCGAGAGGCGGAAGGCGGCCGTCAGGTTCACGCCGAGGACCTGCTCCCACTCCTCGTCCTTCATCCGCATCGAGAGGTTGTCGCGGGTGATGCCCGCGTTGTTGACCAGGATATCGAGCCCGCCGAGCGCGGCCTCCGCCGCCGGCACCAGCGCCTCGACCGAGGCGGCGTCGGCGAGGTTCGCCGGGACGATGTGGGCGCGCTCGCCGAGTTCGGCCGCCAGCGCCTCCAGGGCCTCCGCCCGGGTGCCGGAGAGCGCGACGCTCGCGCCCTGCGCGTGGAGCGCCCGCGCGATCGCGTTGCCGAGGCCGCCCGTGGCGCCGGTGACGAGGGCCTTGCGGCCGGTGAGATCGAACATGCTCGTGTTCCTCAGAGGCTGAAGGCCGCGACGTCGTCGGGCGTGCCGATGGCGGAGGCCGTGGCGCCGGCCGCGATGCGCTTGACGAGGCCGGAGAGCACCTTGCCGGAGCCGACCTCGTGGAACTGCGTGACGCCTGATTCCGCCATCGCCGCGACGCTCTCGCGCCAGCGCACGGTGCCGGTGACCTGGGCCACGAGGTTGCGGCGGATCGCGTCGGGGTCGGATTCGGGCGCGGCCGTCACGTTGGCGTAGAGCGGGACCTTGGGCGCGGCGAGCGCGACCTCGGCGAGCGCCGCCCGCATGGCCTCGGCGGCGGGCGCCATCAGCCGGCAGTGGAAGGGTGCCGAGACGTTGAGCAGCACCGCCCGCTTGATGCCGCGGGCCTGCGCCACCGCCACCGCGCGCTCGACCGCGGCGCGGTGGCCGGAGAGCACGACCTGACCGCCGCCGTTGTCGTTGGCCACGTCGCAGGCCTCGTCGCCCGCGGCCTCCGCGGCGATCGAAGAGGCCGTCTCCGGGTCGGTGCCGATCAGCGCCGCCATGGCGCCCGCGCCCGGGGCGACGGCCCGCTGCATCGCCTCGCCGCGGATGCGCAGGAGGCGGGCAGCATCCGTCACCGAGAGGCTGCCGGCGGCAGCGAGCGCGGCGTACTCGCCGAGCGAGTGGCCGGCGACGCACGCAACGTCCCGGGCGAGGTCGAGCCCGCGCTCGGCCTCCAGCACGCGCAGAGCCGCGAGGCTCGCGGCCATCAGGGCCGGCTGGGCGTTGGCGGTGAGCGTCAGCTCGTCGGCCGGGCCCTCGAACATCAGCGCGGAGAGCCTCTCACCGAGCGCCGCGTCGACCTCATCGAAGACCGCGCGGGCCTGCGGATAGGCCTCGGCGAGCGCCTTGCCCATGCCGACGGCCTGGCTGCCCTGTCCGGGAAAGATGAGTGCGCGCGCCATGGTTGAGATTGCGGCTCCGCTTGTCGAATCAACGCCTTGGGTGGGGCGGCGCAGTCGCACCGTGCCTCCGCCAAGTCAATCGTGCGGTGCGCAAATCGGTGCGACGCCGGAGGCTCTGTCAGCGCCCGGACGGGAAAACCACCGCCCGTCAAGCCCCGCCCAAGCCGTTGCGCTTGTTGGCGGACCGCATCGGGTGTATGAGCCCGGAACAATCCGACATCCCGCACGCGTATAAAGGAGCCGCCCCGCATGGCTCGCGTCACCGTTGAAGACTGCATCGAGAAGGTCGAGAACCGCTTCGAGCTGGTTCTGCTGGCGAGCCACCGGGCCCGCCTGATCGCCGCGGGCGCGCCGCTGACCATCGACCGCGACCGCGACAAGAACCCGGTCGTGGCGCTCCGCGAGATCGGCGATGAGACGATCACCGCCGACGACCTCAAGGAGCAGCTGATCCACTCGCTGCAGAAGTACGTCGAGGTCGACGAGCCTGAGGCCGAGACGGTGCCGCTGCTCTCCAGCTCGCCCGCCGCCGCCGCGGTCGCGCCCCAGTCGTCCTCGGACGACAGCGCCGTGCAGTTCGATCGCATGAGCGAGGACGACCTCCTGCGCGGCCTCGAGAACCTCGCGCCCCCGGTCGAGACCGAGGAAGACACCGGCGAGTGAGCCGCGCCTCGACCGCGACGATGTCAGAGCCCGGCGGCGACGCCGGGCTTTTTCTTTGCCGCGATGCCGGAATCATCCCTGCTGCGACGCGGGGTATCTGGCGCGCCGCGCCGCGATGGACGACATTCCCCCGGGCCGGGACCAGCCGCCGGAACGAGGGTTGAGGGCTTTCACCGCGTTATGATGCGCCAGTACGAACTCGTGGAGCGGGTGAAGCGCTACAACCCGGCCGCGAACGAAGCCCTGCTGAACCGTGCCTACGTCTACGCGATGCGCGCCCACGGCACGCAGAAGCGCGCCTCCGGCGACCCGTTCTTCGCCCACCCGCTCGAAGTCGCGGCGATCCTCACCGACCTCCGGCTCGACGACGCCACCATCGTGGCCGCCGTCCTGCACGACACCGTGGAGGATACGGCGGCGACCCTCGACGAGATCCGCGAGCTGTTCTCGCCGGAGATCGGGTCCTTGGTCGACGGGCTGACCAAGCTGAAGCGGCTCGATCTCGTCTCGAAGCAGGCGGCGCAGGGCGAGAACTTCCGCAAGCTGCTGCTAGCGGTGGCGGCGGACGTGCGGGTGCTCCTCGTCAAGCTCGCCGACCGGCTGCACAACATGCGGACCCTCGGCCACATGCCGGCCGAGAAGCGGGCCCGCATCGCCCAGGAAACGCTCGACATCTACGCGCCGCTCGCCGGCCGCATGGGCATGCAGGAGCTGCGCGACGAGCTGGAAGACCTCTCGCTGCGCAACCTCAAGCCCGACGTCTACGAGACGATCACGCAGCGGCTGACCGCGCTCTCGCAAAAGTCCGAGCGGATGGTAGAGACAATCGAGCAGGATCTGACCGCCAAGCTCGCCGCGCAGGGCATCCGGTCCCAGGTCACCGGGCGGCTGAAGAAGCCGTTCTCGATCTGGTCGAAGATGGAGCGCAAGTCGGTCGCCTTCGAGCAGCTCTCGGACATCTTCGGCTTCCGGGTGGTCGTGGACACGCTGCCCGAGTGCTACGCAGCGCTCGGCGTGGTGCACACGGCCTGGCCGATGGTGCCGGGCCGCTACAAGGACTACATCTCGACTCCGAAGCAGAACGATTACCGCTCGATCCACACCACGGTGATCGGGCCGAAGTCTCAGCGCGTCGAATTGCAGATCCGCACGCAGGCGATGGACGAGATCGCCGAGTACGGCATCGCCGCCCACGCGCACTACAAGGAGGCGTCGGCGCGCGGGGAGGGCGGCGTGCACCCGCGGCTCGCCACCGAGAGCGGCGCCTACCAGTGGCTGCGCCGCACGATCGAGCTCCTGGCCGAGGGCGACTCGCCGGAGGAGTTCCTGGAGCACACCAAGCTCGAACTCTTCCAGGACCAGGTCTTCTGCTTCACCCCGAAGGGCCGGCTGATCGCTCTGCCGCGCGGCGCCACGCCGATCGATTTCGCGTACGCGGTGCACACCGACGTCGGCAACTCGGCGGTCGGCGCCAAGATCAACGGCCGGATCGTGCCGCTGCTGCACGAACTAACCAACGGAGACGAGGTCGAGATCGCGCGCTCGGACGGGGCCGCGCCGCCCGCCGCCTGGGAATCGCTCGTCGTCACCGGCAAGGCGCGCGCTGCGATCCGCCGGGCGACGCGCTCGGCCGTGCGGCGGCAATATGCGGGCCTCGGACGCCAGATCCTCGACCGCGCCTTCGAGCGGGCGGGCAAGAGCTTCTCCGAGGACAAGCTGCGCGGGGCGCTGCCGCGCCTCGCACGCGGCTCGACCGAGGACGTGTTCGCGGCGGTAGGCCGGGGCGAGATGTTCTCGGGCGACGTCGTGCGGGCGGTCTACCCGGACTACAAGGACGAACGGCGCGCCGCAGCGTCGAGCGCGCCGCAACTGCCGGTCAACGGGGCGGGCCGGCTCACCCGCTCGAAGGACCAGACCATCCGCCTGACCCTGCCGGGCGGCGACGGCCGCGCCGATGCAGGCGCCATCCCGATCCGCGGCCTCGACGGAGACCTGCCGGTGAGCTTCGCGCCCAACGGAGGCGCCGTGCCGGGCGACCGCATCGTCGGCATCCTGACGCCGGGGCAGGGGGTGACGATCTACCCGATCCAGTCGGCGGCGCTCGCCGCCTTCGACAACGAGCCAGACCGCTGGATCGACGTGCGCTGGGATATCGAGGGCCCGGCGACCGAGCGCTTCCCGGCCCGGATCGCCCTGCAATCGATCAACGAGCCCGGCACCTTCGCGCAGATCGCCCAGGTCATCGCCGACCACGACGGCAACATCGACAACATCTCGATGAAGCGCCGCACGCAGGATTTCACGGACATCACCATCGATCTGTCGGTCTGGGATCTCCAGCACCTCAACGCGATCGTGGCGGAGCTGCGCGGCAAGCGGGCGGTGAGCCGCGTGGAGCGGGTGAACGGGTAGGGCGCGCCGCGCTCCCCCTGCGCGGGGAGCGGAAGCGCGGTGCTCGGGAAAGCTCCCGAAACTGTTGCCGAACGTATCGGGCGTCCGCCCGGAAACGCCTGGTTACAAATTTGCGCCCGCCCGGGCGTTCCGATAACCAGAAAACTCCCGGCATAACAGCGGCATGCTCGCCGTCGAACACCCGACCATGTCTGCAGCCGCCACGCCCCACATCCTCGTCGTCGAGGACGACCGGGAGATCTCCGCCCTCGTTGCGCGCTACTTGCGCGGCAACGAGTGCCGCGTGACAGTCGCCGGGGACGGGCGCGAGATGGACCGGGCGCTCAGCGACGCCCGGGTCGATCTCATCGTGCTCGACATCATGCTGCCGGGCGAGGACGGGCTCGCCCTATGCCGACGCCTGCGCGCCGCGTCGTCGATCCCGATCCTGATGCTCACCGCCAAGACCGAGGAGATCGACCGCATCATCGGCCTCGAACTCGGCGCCGACGACTACCTGGCCAAGCCCTTCAACCCGCGCGAGCTGCTGGCCCGGATCCGCGCGATCCTGCGGCGCAGCGCGGCGAGCGCTCCGGATGACGACGGCGTGCGCAAGCTCCACTTCGCCGGGTGGACGCTGGACGTGGCACTCCGGCAGGTGCTGAGCCCGGAAGGCGCGCGCGTTGCCGTGACCGCCGCCGAGTTCGACCTCCTGCACGCGCTCTGCCTGCGCCCCGGCCGCGTCCTCTCCCGCGATCAGCTCCTCGACCTGACGCAGGGGCGCGCCGCCGGGCCCTTCGAGCGCAGCATCGACGTACTGATCAGCCGGATCCGCCAGAAGATCGAGCGCGACACGCGCAATCCCGAGATCATCCGCACAATCCGCTCGGGCGGCTACCTGTTCACGCCGGAGGTCACCCGGTCATGAGGCTCGCAGGCAGATTCTCGGCGCTCCGCGCGCGGCTGCGCCCGCGCAGCATCGCCGGGCAGATCGCCCTGCTGATCGTCGCGGCGATCGCTGTGGCGCATGTTGTCGCGACGCTGGCCTTCGTCATTCTGCGCGAGCCTTGGCGGCCGGACGACCGGCCAGGCGTGATGGTCGGGCGCGCCGCCACCGTGGCGCGCCTGCTCGACGCCTCCGAGCCCGGGAGCCGCGACGCGCTGATCGCTGCGTCGGCCCGGAGCCTGCCTACTCTTGAGATCGCGCCCTGGGACGGGCAGGGCGGCCGGCCCGAGCCGGACCACGCGGTGATCCGCCGGCTGCGCGACGGCTTCGGCCGCCCGCTCACCATCGCCGATCTCGGCGCCGAGACGCGCCGCGGCGAGCCCGCGCTGCGCCTCGGCCTCGAGACACCCGCGGGCGCCCGCCTTCAGATCGTCGTGCCGGACGATCCGCTGACCCCGCCGCGCCAGGGCGCCATCATCTTCACCTTCGTGTTCCTGGGCCTGACGCTGGCGCTGCTCTCGGTCTGGGCGACGCGGGCGCTCACCGCGCCGCTCGCCCGGCTGGAGGCCGCGGCGGAGGCATTCGGCACCCGCGACGACCACGCCGCCCTTCCACAGGCGGGCCCGCGCGAAGTGCTGGCGATGTCCCGCGCCCTCGACCGGATGCGCGCCCGTGTGCGCCGCCTGATCGACGACCGGACCCAGATGCTGGCGGCGATCAGCCACGACCTGCGGACCCCGATCACGCGCCTGCGCCTGCGCGCGGAGTTCATCGAGGACGAGCACGCCCGCGCCGCGACGTTGCGCGACCTCGACCAGATGAACGGCCTCGTCGAGGCGGCGCTCTCCTTCGTGCGCGATGGGCAGGCGCGCGACACCGGAAGCCACACCCTGGTCGACCTCGCCTCGGTGGTGCAGACGGTCTGCGATGGCTTCACGGATGTGGGCGCGCATGTCGTCGTGGAGCGCAGCCGCCACGTCCTGGTGCGGGGCCGCACCGACGACCTGCAGCGCGCCCTGACCAACCTCGTCGACAACGCGGTGAAGTACGGGGGCGAGGCCCGCGTCATCATGGAGGCGACGCCCCGCGGGATCCGAGTCGCGGTGCACGATTCCGGACCCGGCATCGCCGAGGCCGAGCGGGAGGCCATGCTGCAGCCCTTCGTGCGCGGCGACCGTGCGCGCAATCTCAACGATGCCACCGGCTTCGGTCTCGGCCTCTCGATCGTCCAGGCGATCGTGGAGGCACATGGCGGACGACTCGTTCTGGAGAACAGGCCGCAGGGCGGTCTCGCGGCGATGATCGAGCTGCCGCTCGCCGGCCGTCAGCCGTCCGAGACCGTGCCCGCGTCCGAGCCCGTCAGCCGCGCCGCCTGAGCTTTTCCAGCTCCGCAGCGTTGTCGGGGCGTCAGGCACAGGAGGACAGCGGGATGGATGTCGGCTTCATCGGGCTCGGGCGCATGGGCCGCGCGATGGTGGGCAGGCTCGTCGCGGCGGGACACACGGTCCGGGTCTGGAACCGCTCGCCCGGCGCCGCCGATGGGCTGGACGGCGTGATCCCGGTCGCGAGCGCGGCCGAGGCTTTCCGGGGCGATGCCGCCGTCACGATGCTGGCCGACGACGCGGCGCTCCGTGCCGTGATCGTCGAGGGCGGCCTGCTCGACAGGGCCGAGCGGCCGGGGCTGCATCTCAGCATGAGCACGATCTCGGTGGCGCTTGCCCGCGACCTCGCGGCGATCCACGAGCGCGCGGGCGTGCCCTATATCGCCGCCCCGGTCTTCGGCCGCCCGGACGCGGCCGAGCGCGGCGCGCTCAACATCGTGGCCGCCGGACCCGAGGCCGAGATCGTGCGGGCTACGCCGCTCCTCGACGCGATGGGCGCGAAGACCTGGCGCTTCGGCACCGAGGCGGCGCGCGCCAACGCCGTGAAGCTCGCCGGCAACTTCATGCTGATCTCGGCGATCGAGGCGATGGGCGAGGCCTGCGCCTTCACGGAAGCGCACGGGGTCGCGGGCGCGGACCTGCTCGACCTGCTGACAAACACCCTGTTCGCCGCGCCCGCCTACAAGAATTACGGCGCGATGATCGCCGAGCAGCGCTACGAACCGGCGGGCTTTGCTTTGAAACTCGGTGCCAAGGACGTGCGCCTCGCCCTCCAGGCGGCGGAGACCGCCGGCGTACCGATGCCCTTCGCCAGCGCGGTCCGCGACGGCCTGATCGAAGCGATCGCCCACGGCGACGGCGACAAGGATTGGTCGGCGCTCGCCCGGGTCTCGGCCCGGCGCAGCAGACGCCTGAAGAGCTAGAGAGCGCCCTCCCGTACCGCGCCGGGATCGGCCAGCGCGTGCAGCAGGCGGGCGGCGCTGTGGGCGAAGCGCAGCGTCACCGCCTTGCGGCGCGCGCCGCTGAGCGCGTGCTCCGGCGCCTCGCGCACGATGCCGGCCCCGAAGGCGTCGGCGACGATGAGGCCGCATTCCTCCGGGATCAGGGATTCTGGCACGGTCTCGGGGATCGCGAAGAAGAAGCGGTCGCAGAAGTCGCGGTAGTCCGGCCATTTCCGGTCGGCCCGGAAGTCGGCCACGCTCGACTTGATCTCCACGATGGTGAGCTTGCCCGCTCCGCACAGCGCGATGACGTCGGCGCGCCGGCCGTTCACCAGCGAGAACTCGGGCAGCGTCACGCAGCCCATCTCGGAGAACAGGCGCCGCACGCCGCGCTGGAGCCGAAGCGCGGTCGGCGATTGGCGGCCGTCGGCCGGCAACACGAGCTCGGGGAGGTGGTCAGGATTGCGGGAGGCGAGGGTGGGCATCGGCACTGTTCCGTTTCGGAACACTCTGCCAAGACGGAAGCCCCTCTGTCACCTGCGGCGCGTGGGCGCCTCAGCCCCGGAACCACGCGAGCAGCCCGGCCCCCGGCGCGAGCAGCACGAAGGCCCAGGCGTAGCCCGAGACCCAGTTCGCAACCTGGAAGGGCAGGGGGCGCACGCCGAACATCCCGGCGATCAGCGGCACCACGGCGCGGGCCGGGCCGACGAAGCGTGCGAGCACGATCGAGTGGGCGCCCCAGCGCGCCAGGAAGGCTTCGCCCCGGGCCACCATCTCCGGATGGTTGCGCATCGGCCACATCCGGCGGACGCTGTCGCCGTAGTGGCGGCCGAACGCGTAGGAGAGCCAGTCGCCGAGGCCGGCGCCCGTGCCTGCCGCCAGGACAACCGGCCAGAGCGCGACATCGGCCGCGCCGACGATCGCTCCGATGCCGATGAGGATCACCGTCGCCGGCACGAGAAGCGACAGGAAGGCGATCGATTCGCAGAAGGCGCAGACACCGGCAAACAGCGGCGCCCACGCCTTGTGGGTCTCCACGAAGCCGAGCGCCGTGGTCCGCAGGGCTTCGAGATCCATCGGGCATCCGTCAGGGGAAAGCTCAGCCGCGATCTGGTGCGGCCAGCGCCGCGGGGCAAGCTCTGCCGTGCCGCGTGGGTGCGGCCGCGGCGCAAAGGCGCTAACAGGCGGGGTCCCGTCGCGAGAGAGGGTGTGCGGTCCGTGAAGGTCCTGTCGATCCAGTCCCACGTCGCCTACGGCCATGTCGGCAACGCCTCGGCGGTGTTCCCGATGCAGCGGCTCGGCGTCGAGGTCTGGCCGATCCACACCGTGCAGTTCTCCAACCACACCGGCTACGGCGCGTGGCGCGGCCGGGTCTTCGACGGGCCCTCCATCGAGGAGCTGGTCGCGGGAATCAGTGAGCGCGGCGTGCTCGGAACCTGCGACGGGGTGCTCTCCGGCTACATGGGCTCGGCCGATATCGGCACGGCGATCCTGCGCGCCGTCGCGGCGGTGCGCGCCGCCAACCCGGCGGCGCTCTACTGCTGCGACCCGGTGATGGGCGATGCCGGCCGCGGCGTCTACGTCCGGCCCGGCATCCCCGAATTCATGCGTGAGCGCGCCGTACCCGGGGCCGACATCGTGACGCCGAACCAGTTCGAGCTGGAGGCGCTGACCGGGCTGGCGACGGCCACGCTCGACGGCGCCAAGGCGGGCGTGCGGGCGCTCCAGGCGCTGGGCCCGCGGGTGGTGCTTGTCACCTCGCTGATGACCGAGGCGACGCCGGGCGGTTCGATCGACCTGCTGGCCGGCGAGGGCGGCCAGTTCTGGGGCCTGCGCACGCCGCGCCTCAGCCTCGACGTCAACGGCGCGGGCGACTGCATCGCCGCTCTGTTCTACGTGCACTATGCCCGCACCGGCTCGGCGGCCCTCGCCCTCGGCATGGCCGGCGCCTCGGTCTACGGTCTTCTGAAGCGCACCGCGGAGGCGGGCTCGCGCGAGATCCTCACGGTCGCCGCGCAGGAGGAGTTCGTCGCCCCGAGCGAGACCTTCCCGGTCGCACCCGTCTGAGCCCGCCGCCCCCATACAGCAGGGATCCCGCCCATGACCCGCCGCTTCGCCACCCTCGACGTGTTCACCGACGCGCCGCTCGCGGGCAACCCGCTCGCCGTGGTGCTCGACGCGGAGGGGCTCGACGCGGCGGCGATGCAGGCGATCGCCCGCGAGTTCAACCTGTCGGAGACGGTCTTCGTCCTGCCGCCGACCGAGGCGCGGCACCGGGCGCGGCTGCGCATCTTCACGCCGGCGCGGGAACTTCCCTTCGCCGGGCATCCCACGGTCGGCACCGCCGTCCTACTGGCGCTGCGGGACGCCAAGGCGGAGATCGCCGACGCGGTCGCCTTCGGCCTGGAGGAGGAGATCGGCGTGGTGCCCTGCGTGGTCGAGGCCGACGGGGCCCGAGGTCGGGCGCGCTTCAAGCTGCCGGTCCTGCCGACCTATCTCGGCGAGGCGGATGAGGCCGCGGCGCTCGGCGCGGCGCTCGGCCTCGCGGCCAACGAGATCGGCTTTGGCCGGCATCGGCCGAGCCGGCACGGCGCGGGCCCGAGCTTCACCTTCCTGCCCGTCGCCTCCGCGGAGCGGCTCGACGCGCTGAGCCCGATGGGCGTCCCGCAGGGCTTCGCCGAAGGGCTCTACGTCTACGCGCCCGACCCGGAAGGGCTCGGGCAGCGCTACCGCTCCCGCATGTTCGCCCCGCGCCTCGGCATGCCGGAGGATCCGGCCACCGGCTCCGCCGCGGCGGCCTTCGCGGGCGTGCTGATGCAGTTCGAGGCGCTCGGCGACGGCACGCACGACGTGGCGATCCGCCAGGGCGAGGCGATGGGCCGCCCGAGCGCGATCGATCTCCAAGTGGTGGTCGAGGCGGGCGGGCTGCGCTCGGTCGAGATCGGCGGCGGGGCGGTCCTCGTCTCCGAGGGCACGCTTCATGTCTGAGGGACGGCCCTACGGCTTCGAGGTCGTGCGCCTCGCCCATATCGAGGCGCGGCTCGTGGCCTACGACTGGGCCTGGGTGCGGGACAACGCGGAGCGGATCGCCGAGAACTGGCGCCGCCGCCTCGCGCTCCAGCCCGGCCTGTTCGACGGCCCGGTGCTGCTCGCCTGCGGCTGCGCCATCGCGGACGGCACCTGCCAGGTCGACTTCTTCGAGACCCGCTACGCCGCCTTCATCGCCTACCGCGACGGCGGCTCGCCGGACGGGCACGTCGCCAACGCCTTCGCGGCGGTCGTACCCTGGAGCGCGGACGGCGCGGTGCTGCTCGGGCAGATGGGCGGGCACACCGCCAATGCCGGGCAGATCTATTTCCCATGCGGCACGCCGGACCGGGACGACGTGCGCGGCACTGTGGTCGATCTCGCCGGCAGCGCCGTACGCGAGCTGCGCGAGGAGACCGGCCTCGCCCTGCCGGGTGATGTCGCGGACGCGATGGCGGGCGAGTGGGCGCTGCTGCGCGGCGACGGACAGCTCGCCTTCCTGTACCCGGCCCGCTTCCCCGAGAGCGCGGAGGCGCTCGCCGCCCGGATGGAGCGGCACCGGCTGGCCGAGCGCGAGCCCGAGCTGGAGCGCGTCGTCACGGTGCGAGGGCAGGACGCGATCGACGCCGGCCGGATGCCGCCCTTCGTGCGGGCATATCTCGCCAGCGCCTTCGACGCCGACGCCGCGGCGGCGGACGTGACGCCCTGAGCGGGCCGTCGCGCGGGCGGCCTTGTCCTCGGGCCCGCGCGGCGACAGGTTGCCCCTCGAAGAAGCGCGGCCCGCGCGAGCCCCGGAGAACCCATGTCGTCCACAGCCTCGCTCAGCTCGAAGACCGCCCTCGTCACCGGCTCGACCAGCGGCATCGGCCTCGCGGTCGCCCGCGGTTTCGCGCGGGCGGGCGCCAACGTGGTGATCAACGGGTTCGGCAAGCCGGAGGAGATCGAGCGGGCGCGTGCCGGCATCGAGTCCGAGTTCGGCGTCCGGGCGCACTATTCCGACGCCGACATGACGAAGCCCGATCAGATCGCCGCGATGGTGCGCGACGCAGAGGAGCGCTTCGGCTCGGTCGACGTGCTCGTGAACAATGCCGGCATCCAGTACGTCTCGGCGATCGAGGAGTTCCCCGGCGAGAAGTGGGAGCAGATCATCGCGATCAACCTCTCCTCGGCCTTCTACGCCATGCAGGCCGCAATCCCCGGCATGAAGCGTCGGGCATGGGGCCGCATCATCAACACGGCCTCGGCGCACTCCCTCGTCGCCTCGCCCTATAAATCGGCCTACGTCGCGGCCAAGCATGGCATCGCGGGGCTGACCAAGACGGCGGCCCTCGAACTCGCGCCCCACAAGGTCACGGTGAACTGCATCTCGCCGGGCTACGTCTGGACGCCGCTGGTCGAGGCGCAGATCCCCGACACGATGAAGGCCCGCGGACTGACGAAGGAGCAAGTGATCGAGGACGTGCTCCTGAAGGCTCAGCCGACCAAGGAGTTCGTCACGGTCGATCAGGTCGCGGCGCTGGCGGTGTTCCTGTGCTCGGACGGAGCGAGCCAGATCACGGGCGCGAACCTGACGATGGACGGGGGCTGGACGGCGCAGTAGCGCGCCGGTCGCGATGCATCCCCTCTCCCCGCATGCGGGGAGAGGGGAGCTCGACCTGCCGACCTCGGCAGCTCAGCGGCGGCCGTGCAGCAGCAGCGCGAGGCCGTAGCCCACGGCGCCCGCCAGCACGAGCGCGATCAGCGGATTCTCCTCGACGCGCGAGCCCACTGCCTCGCGCCCCTCGCGCAGGTACGACCCGCTGCGGTCGTAGGCGTCGCGGGCGTAGCTGCCGGCGTTGTCGGCCACGTCCCGGACCGTGTCCTTGGCTTGGCCGTAGAGATTCTGCGCGGTGCCCTGGGCCTCGCGGTAGCGGCCCTCGACCGAGTCCCGGTTCGAGCCGACGAAGTCGCCGGCGGCACCCTGCGCGCGGCCCACGAACTCCTTCGCGCCGCCGACGATCCGATCCGTATCAACCATGGTGGTCTCTCCCATTCGGTTGCGGGGCACCGCTTGGATCCGGGAAGACCCGGGCGCCGTCCGTCGAGCACTGAACGTGCGAGATCCGGATTCGCCCCGTCCGACCGTGACTTTTCACGCGCCCGTCGTTGCGCCGCGGGAGCCACGCGCGAGGAGCCGTGCGATCTCGGCAAGCGCCGCCGCCTGCCGGGGAGGCGAGGATCTGCCCGGCCGGCGCGGCCGGCGGGTGCGCGGGACCGGAGGGATGTGGACGAACAGAACCGGCAGGCCGGTTCCGAGCGCCGCGAAGTAGCTCGCGTTGCAGAGGTAGCGCCCGGCATCGTTCGAGAGCCGGGCGTCGATGCCGCGGCGGCGCAGGGCTGCGAGCGCCTGGGCCGCCGCCGTGCCGCTTCGCGCGGCCGGGCCCTCCGGGTCGAGGACGAGCCGGGAGGCGGCCCGTCCCGAGGAATCCGGATAGAGCCGGCTCGCCCGATTGCGGGCGCGGATCTCCACCCGGATCCGACGCGCCCGCGAGGCGACGCCGAGCATCAGCACCGCGGCGGGCCGCTCCGCCAGGGCGGGCAGCAGCGCGCCTGGGATCGCGCTGTAGGCGGTGCGCAACACCAGGACCCGGGCCGGCCCGCCGGGCTCGCGCCGCAAACGCTGCCCGACCGCCCCTGCCAGCGCGGCGCTCGGGTTTGCGGGCATGCCCGGAAAGGGCCCGAACGCCGTGACGAGGATCGGGCTCATAGCCCGATCAGTTCGGCGATCCGCGCGGCGCCTGCTGCAGGGGAGTGCTCGCCGCGGGACACCGACGCTTCGGCCTCGGCCGTCCGCTCGCGCACCTCCGCGGTGCCGACGAGGCGCTGGTGCAGGCGCTCGTGCACCAGCGCCCACATCCACTTCACGTCCTGTTCGCGGCGCTTCCGCGCGATCTCGCCGGTCGCGGTGAGGCGCTCCCGGTGATCGACCACCTTCTCCCAGAGCGCGTCGAGCCGCAGGTTGTGGAACCCTGAGATCGTCACCACGGGCGGCGTCCAGGTGGCGGAGGCCGGCGTCAGGATGTGGAGCGCGGCCCGGTACTCGGAGGCCGCGGCGTTCGCCCGGCGCTCGGCCTCGCCTTCATCGGCCTTGTTGACCGCGATCATGTCGGCGAGTTCGAGGATGCCCTTCTTGATGCCCTGCAACTCGTCGCCCGCGCCGGGCAGCATCAGCACGAGGAAGAAGTCGGTGAGGTCCGCCACCGCCGTCTCGGACTGGCCGACGCCGACCGTCTCGACCAGGATCACGTCGAAGCCCGCCGCCTCGCAGAGCAGCATGGTCTCGCGGGTCTTGGCCGCGACGCCGCCGAGCGTGCCGGAGGAGGGTGAGGGCCGGATGAAGGCGTTCGGATCGAGCGCGAGGCGCGCCATCCGGGTCTTGTCGCCGAGGATAGAGCCGCCGGTGCGGGTCGAGGAGGGATCGACGGCCAGCACCGCCACCTTGTGGCCGGCGGCCGTGAGGTTCGAGCCCAGCGCGTCGATCGTGGTCGACTTGCCGACGCCCGGCACGCCGGTGATTCCGACGCGGATCGCCTTGCCCGTGTGGGGCAGCACGGCGTCGATCAGGTCGCGCGCCGCCGCCCGGTGGTCGGCCCGCTTCGATTCCGCCAGCGTGATCGCGCGCGCGAGCGCCGCGCGCTCGCCGGCGAGCAGCCGGTCTCGGAGGTCGTCGAGGTCGAGGGCGGGAGCGGCCATGCTTCCTTCATGCCGGGAGCGCGCGCGTTCGTCGAGGGGCGTGCTGCCCACGGCCTGTGCCTCCGGCACAACAGAGAGCGGGCTGCCCGCAATTCACACGCGGCACGGCCACGCTTGTGCCGCGCCATGGTCACGATCCTCGGCCAGAGGCTAGGAGGTCGGCGGAGGTCCCGAGCCTCCAGCGCCACGGATGCGACCCCGGATCATGCTGCGCCAGTCCCTTACCCGACGCTCCCTCGTCCGCCTCGGCGGGCTCGCGGGCGTCGCCGCGCTCAGCCCCACCCTCGGCGGCTGCATCACGGACGGCCTCACCACCGGTACCGCGATCCCCGAGAAGCAGTCGGCGCTGGACGTTATGCCGGTGCTCCTCGTGGCCACCACCCGCAAGCCCGTCGCGAACGGGCCGCGCGCGCCCTATTTCGGCTCGGAGCGCGGCAAGGGGCTGAGCTTCGCCGAGGTGCGGCTCTCGCCTCCCGACCGCTCGCTGATCGGCAAGGTCTCCTCCGTCGTCACCGGCGACTGGACCATCGGCGAGGTGCCCAAGATCGAGACGGGTGCGGGCGCCGCGGACGCCTTCGCGCAGGCCGCGCTCGGCCGCGACGTGCTGATCTACGTGCACGGGTATCGTGAATCCTTCGAATCGGCCACCGTCAGCGCCGCGCGGCTCTCGGACGGCATCCGCTTCCGCGGCGTCTCGGGCCTGTTCACTTGGCCGTCCGCCGCCGCGACCTTCGATTACGGCTACGACCGCGAGAGCGCGCTCTACTCCCGCGACGCCTTCGAGGACCTCCTGAAGACGCTGGCCTCATCGCCCAGCGGCGGCCGCATCAACATCGTGGCCCACTCGATGGGCACGCTGCTGACACTCGAGACCCTGCGCATGCTGCGCGCGGAGGCCGGCGAGGCCGCGATGGCGCGCATCGGCGCCGTGGTGCTGGCCGCGCCCGACATCGACTTCGATCTGTTCGCCAACGGCGTGCGGCGGCTCGGGCCCGACGTGAACAAGATCACGGTGATCTCCTCCACCAACGACCGGGCGCTGGAACTGTCGAGCACCATCGCGGGCGGCGTCGTGCGGGCGGGCGCCGCCGACCGCGCCCGGCTGGAGGAACTCGGCGTGCGCGTGGCCGACGCCTCCGATTACGGCGGCGGCCTGATCAACCATGACCTGTTCCTGTCGAACAAGGAGGTGCAGGGCGTGGTCAAGCGGGCGGTCGCCCGGGCGGGCGGCGGCGTCTGAGGAAGGCGTCCGATCGCCGCGGCGTCGCGCCGAATGGGATAGGCGCGTGCGGCGGGGTTGGCGCGCGGGGCTGGCCCGCCTACTGAGGCGGCGCGGCGGGAGCGCGCAAGAATCGCGACGCGCTCCCGCGACGCGCCTGACAGAAGGATGCCGGCCATGTTCACCCTCGAGATCGACGGCACCGCCGTGGCGGTGATCAACGGAGACGAGGAGACCGCGCGCGACCTGTTCACCTGCGACGGCTTCAAGTCCGACATCCGCGAGCTGACCAGCGCCGGTAAGCCGCTCTGGAACGGCACCTCCGAGCTGAAGGTCCGCCCGGCGACGGAGGACGAGGTCGAGATGTTCGAGGACGCGCTCGCCGACGACGACGGCACGGGCGACTTCGAGCCGGTCGAGGCCCACGCCGATTCCGAGGAGGACGAGGACGAGGCCGACATCGTCTTCCTGGTCGACATCGACGAGGAGGACGAGGAGGACGAGGACGGGCAGAAGCTCGACGCCTGACGCCTCCGCCGCCCGGGGTCCGTCTTGAACCCGGGCGGCCTTTTGGCCGTTGCCGCTCCGTGTTCCAACGGAGTTCTCGCCCATGGCCGACAGCAAACGGATCGTCGACGCACTCGTGCGCGCCCGCCGCGGCGGCTTGGCCGCCGGTGCCGCGCTCGGTGGCCTCGCCCTGGTCGGCAGCATCGCCTGGCACGCCCTGCGGGGCGGTGCCGCGCCGGAGAGCGCGACCCCGGATTTCCGGGACGTCGCCGAGGACGAGGCGCGCCTGATGCTGCGCGCGATGGTCGCCGCCACCCTCGCGGACGGGTTGATCGACGCGGGCGAGCGCGAGCGCCTCCACAGCGCCGTCGCGGAGGCCAGCATCGATCCGGACGGGCGGGCTTGGCTGGAGCGCGAACTGGAGAGCCCCGCCGACATCGACGAGATCGCCGACGCCGTGGACGCGCCCGAGGCCGCGGCTCGGATCTACGCCGCCGCCCGCCTCGCGATCGACCTCGACACGGTGCAGGAGCGGCAGTTCCTCAAGATGCTGGGCGAGGCGCTCGACGTACCCCCCGAGGCAGCCGAGCGCATCGAGCGGGAACTTGCGGGCTGACGCACCGCTCTCAACTCCCGGTACCGCTGCGCGGCAGGCGGATCTCGGCCCGCAATCCGCCCTCCGGCCGGTTCGCCAGCCCGAGCGTCCCGCCCTCCGCCTCCACCGCCCGCTTGGCGATGGTCAGCCCCAGCCCGGTCCCGCCGGTGTTGCGGTTGCGCGAGCCTTCGAGCCGGGTGAACGGCTCGAAGGCCCGGGACACCATGTCCGGCGGGATCCCCGGGCCCTCGTCGTCGAGCCGCAGCACGAGGGCGTCCGGCTCGATTTCCAGGCCGATGCGGACGCGCGCGCCGTAGCGCACACCGTTGTCCACGAGGTTCTCCAGCGCGCGCCGGAAGGCCACCGGCCGCACCGTCGCCAGTGCCCGGCCCGGACCCGCGTAGACCACGTCCCGTCCCGCATCCGCCGAGGCGTCAGCGACGCCCATCAGGATGCTGGCGACGTTCGTGACCTGCCGCGGCTCGGGATCGGCCTCGCCGCGCAGATAGGCGAGCGTCGCGTCGATCATTGCCTGCATGTCGGCGAGGTCGGCCGCCATCGCCTGCCGCTCGCCCTCGTCCTCGACGCGGTCGAGGCGCAGGCGCAGCCGGGCGATCGGCGTGCGCAGGTCGTGCGAGACGGCGGCGAGCGCCTGCGTCCGCTCCGCGACGAGGCGGTGGATGCGGTCCTGCGCCGCGTTCAGCGCCCGGCCGATCCCGCGGATCTCGTCGGGTCCGATCTCGGGGACGCGCACGATCGGCCCGTGCCCGATCCGCCCTGTGGCCCGGGTGAGGTCCCGCAGGGGACCGGCGATGCGGTGCATCAGCACGACGGCGGCACCGCCGACCAGGATCGCCATCGCGGTGGCCAGGAACGTCCAGGGCGCGAGGCGGACGAGGCTCGGCGCGTGGGCCGAGCGGAAGGTCAGAACGCTGCCGTCCGGCAGCGGGACGATCCCGTGCAGATCCTGCTGGTGGAGGGGGTCGTCGCTCGCGTCGAGCGTCAGGACGATGTCGGCTCCCAGAACCGGCTCGCGCGCGAGGATGCGGGCGCGCAGGTCCCGCAGGATCGGATCGGTCGTGCGCGCGCCCTCGGCCGACCTCGGCTCCCAGCCGATCTCGAAATGGTGGGAGGAGAGCGCGCCGGCCTCCGCCCCGCGCTGGTCGGCCGGGCGCCGCAGCACCGCCTCCCGCGCCAGGACAAGCTGGCGCGCGATCTCGGTCGCGAAGGCCTCGTCCGCCGCGGCCGTGGCCGAGAGGCGGTAGAGGGCGAGCGCCCCGCCATGAACGACGAGGACGGCCACCAGCAGCACCGCGACGGTGCGCCCTTCCAGGCTGCGCACGAGGCGCGCCAGCCGGCCGAGGTGGTTCTCCGTCACGCGCGCTCGACCTGCGCGGCTAGCATGTAGCCCGAGCCCCGCACGGTCTTGATCACAGGCGGGCTTCCCTCGGGCGGTTCGAGCTTCCGCCGGAGGCGGCTGACGAGGGTATCGACGCTGCGGTCGGACGGCGCGGCGAGGCGCCCGCGGCTCAGTTCCAGGATCTGCTCGCGGGTGAGCACGCGGCCCGGCCGGTCGAGGAAGACCTGCAGCAGGTCGAACTCCGCTCCCGAAAGATCGACCGCCGCGCCCTCCGGATCGGTGAGCGCCCGGCTGCGCAGGTCGAGCTGCCAGCCGTCGAAGCTTACCCGCTCCGCCCGCGCCGCCGCGGCCGGAGCCGGCGCGATCGCGGCGCGGCGCAGCACGGCCCGAATCCGGGCCAGCAGTTCGGGGCGGCCGAAGGGCTTGGCGATGTAGTCGTCGGCGCCGAGTTCGAGGCCGAGCACCCGGTCCGCCTCCTCGCTCCGCGCGCTGAGCATGATGATCGGGACCGTGCTCTTCGCGCGCAGGGCCTTCAGCAGGTTGAGCCCGGAGGCGCCGGGCAGCATCACGTCGAGGAGCACGAGGTCGACGCCCGTCCCGGGCAGGAGCGACCACATCTCGGCCCCGCTGCGGCAGCCGGTGACGCTGAATCCGCTCTCGCGCAGGGCCCGCGCCACGAGAAGGCGCATCCCGTCGTCGTCCTCGACCAGCAGGATGCGCGCCTCGCCGGATTCCGTGCTCACCATCCCGAACCGTCCCCGGCCACCCCTGGAGCGACCACCGGCTTAAACATGCGGGGCGCCGAGTCCAGCAATGCCGCAGGGCTCACTCGAACCGGGCCTGGAGGTTGTGGCCGTGGACCTTGGTTGAGAACACGACTTTCGCGCCGGCCGGGAGCGGCGCCTTCAGCGCGCCGACGAACCGGTTCGGCGCCGCGCCGACGAGCGGCACGGTCTCGGTCCTGCCGCCGCTCTGGACGAAGGCCTTGGCGCTCAGGCCCGCCGTATTCAGCGGCTTTCCGTCCTCTTCGACCACGAAGAAGGTCAACCCCGTCCCGGAGCTGACCATCTCGACCGGGTGCCCATCGGCGACCGTTGTGCGGCCTCCGTTGGGGCCGGCGGCGAGCGCGGGGCCCGCCATGAGGCCTCCGTGGAGAGCGGCCAAGAGGGTGATGGTTCGGAGGATGCGCATGGCCGTGTCCTTATCGAGCGTCGTCAGAAGGCTTCGGCCGGCGCGCCCTGCGCCGTCTCGGGGCGCGGGTCGGCCTCCGCGCGCAGGCGCGCCAGGGGTTTGGCGCCGAAGGTCAGGAACAGGAGCGGGGTCACCACCGTGTCGAGCAGGGTGGCGCTCACGAGCCCGCCGAAGATCGTCACGGCGACCGGGTGCAGGATCTCCTTGCCGGGCGCGTCCGCGCCGACGAGCAGCGGCACCAGGGCGACGCCCGCCGAGAGCGCCGTCATCAGCACGGGTGTCAGACGTTCCAGGCTGCCGCGGATCACGAGGTCGCGCCCGAAGGGCATCCCCTCGTGGATCGCGAGGTTGAGGTAGTGGCTGATCTTGAGGATGCCGTTGCGCGTCGCGATGCCGGTGAGCGTGATGAAGCCGATCATCGAGGCGACCGAGAGCGGCTGGCCGGCGAGCCAGAGGGCTGCGACCGAGCCGATCAGCGCCAGCGGGATGCTGCCGAGAATGATCAGCGTGAACACGACCGAGCGGTAGCGGCTGTAGAGGAGCGCGAAGACGAGGGCGAGCGAGAGCAGGGACAGGAGCCCGATGGTGCGGCTCGCCTCCGCCTGCGCCTGGAACGAGCCCTCGAGAGAGGCCGCGTAGCCCTCCGGCAGCTTCGCGGCGGCGATCCGCTGGCGGATCGCCTCGACGATCGCCCCCATGTCGGCGCCGCTCGCGGTGTTGGCGAGCACCACGATGCGGCGGCGGGCATTCTCACGCAGGATTTGATTCGGTCCGTCCGTCTCGCGGATGTCGGCGATCTGCCGAGCCGGGACCCAGCCGGAGGGCGTCTCGATCAGAAGGTCGCCGAGGCGCTGGGTGGTGCGCATCGTGTCGGAAAGGCGCATCACCACGTCGAAGCGGCGGTAGCCGTCGACCACCCGGGAGACGACCTGCCCGTTCGAGAGGCGGCTCAGCTGCTCGACGAGCGCGGCCGGCTGTACCCCGTAGAGGGCGGCGCGGGCGTAATCGACGCGGATCTCCAGCTGCGGGATCAAGACCTGCTTCTCGACCTGGAGATCGGCGAGGCCCGGGATGTCGGAGAGGCGCCCGCGCAGATCCTCGGCCAGCCCCCGCAGGGTGTCGAGATCCTCGCCGAAGATCTTCAGGGCGATCTCGGCGCGCACGCCCGAGAGCATGTGGTCGAGCCGGTGCGAGATCGGCTGGCCGACATTGACGCTGACCGGGAGCACGGCGAGGCGACCGCGGATGTCGGCGACGAGCTCGGCCTTCGGCCGCGCGCCGGGCTTGAGGTCGATCTCGAGGTCGGAGGAGTGGACGCCCTCGGCATGCTCGTCGAGCTCGGCCCGGCCGGTGCGGCGGCCAACCGAGCGCACGTCGGGCATCTCCAACACCAGCTTCTCGGCGATCAGACCGACCCGGTTGCTCTCGGCGAGCGAGATGCCGGGGTTGAACGCCATGGTGACGGTGAAGCTGCCCTCGTTGAAGGGCGGCAGGAAGGCCCGCGGCAGGGCCAGCGCCCCGAATGCTGCGAGCGCGACGCCGAGGGCGGCGGCCGCCAAGATCGGGCGCGGGCGGCCGAGGGTGGCGCGCAGGATTGCCGCATTGAGGCGCTTGAGGGTGCGGACGAGGCCCGGCTCGTGCGCGTCGAGGCGCTTGAGGCCCGGCAGCAGGTAGTAGGCCAGGACCGGCGTCAGGGTGATCGAGACGATGAGGCTTGCCAGGATCGAGACGATGTAGGCTTGGCCGAGCGGCGCGAAAAGCCGACCCTCGATGCCGGTGAGCGCGAAGAGCGGCACGAAGACCAGGACGATCACCATCGTGGCATAGACGATGCCTGAGCGTACCTCCTGCGAGGCGGAGACCACCACGTCGAAGACGGAGAGCGGGTTGCCCGCCTGTCGGTTCTCGCGCAGCCGCCGGTAGATGTTCTCGACGTCCACCACCGCGTCGTCCACCAGCTCGCCGATCGCGATGGCGAGCCCGCCCAGCGTCATCGTGTTGATGGATAGCCCGGCCGCGTGGAAGATGATCGCGGTGGTCAGGATCGAGACCGGGATCGCGGTGAGCGAGATCGCGGTGGTGCGCAGGTTTAGGAGGAAGGCGAACAGCACGATCGCCACCACGACGATGGCTTCTACGAGCACCGTCTCGACGTTGCGTATCGAGGTCTCGATGAAGTTCGCCTGCCGGAAGATCAGCCGGTCGGCGCGCACGCCCGCAGGCAGGCCGGCGCCGATCTCCTGCAGTGCCGCCTCGATGGTGCGGGTGAGCCGCACCGTATCGACGCCCGGCTGCTTCTCCACCGAGACCACGACGGCGGGCGCGCCCATGTAGCCCGCATCGCCCCGCTTGACGCGGGCCGCGAACGAGACGTCGGCCACCTGCCGCAGGTAGACCGGTCGGTTGCCGACGGTCGCCACGACCATGTTGCGCAGGTCGTCGAGGTTCATGGTCCGGCCGAGATTCCGGATCAGGTACTCGCGGGCGTACTGGTCGGTGAAGCCGCCGCCGGTGTTTGTTCCGAACTGGGCCAGCGCCGTCTCCAGCTGGGCATGCGTCACGCCGAGCGCCCGCAGCGCGGTCGGCTGGGGCGCCACCCGGAACTGGCGCACCTCGCCGCCCATCGGGATCACCTGGGCGACACCGGGTATCGAGAGCAGGCGCGGCCGGATGGTGAAATCGGCGATCTCGCGCAGCTGCATCGGGCTCACCGTATCGCCGGTGAGCGCCACCATCACGATCTGGCCCATGATCGAGGAGATCGGGCCCATCATGGGCGTCACATTCGGCGGTAGCTGCGGCCGCACCATCGCGAGTCGCTCGGCGACCTGCTGCCGGTTGCGGTAGATGTCGGTGCCCCAGTCGAACTCGACATAGACCACCGAGAGCCCGACGCCCGAGACCGAGCGCACCCGGGCGACGCCGGGCAGGCCGTTCATCTGCGTCTCCAGCGGGAAGCTGACGAGCTGCTCCACCTCCTGGGGCGCGAGCCCTTCCGCCTCCGTCATCACCGTGACGGTCGGGCGGTTGAGATCGGGGAAGACGTCGACCGGGAGCCGGGTCAGCGTGAAGGCACCGTAGGCGACCAGCACGGCGGCCAGCGCCAGCACCAGCAGGCGGTTGCGCAGCGACTGCGTGACGAGGAGCGTGAACACGGGTCGGCCCCTCAGCGGATCTGGTTGAGGAGTTCGGCCCCTTGCGTCACCACCCGCTTGCCGGGACCGATGCCGAAGACCACGAGGACGCGGGCGGCGTCGAGGGGTTCGACTTGGACCTGGCGCGGCTGGAACTGCTCGGGCGCCGTGTGCTCGTAGACGATGCTCTGGCCGTTCGAGCCGCGCACGACGCTGGTGCGCGGCAGGGCGAGGCCCTGCTGGCTGGCTTCCGTCGTGGCCAGCACGGTGACGAACTGGCCCGTGCGCAGCTCCGACGGCGGGTTCTCGACGGCGAACTGGATCGGCACCGCCTGGCTGCGGTCGGCCAGCCCCGCGCCCATGTAGCGCAGGCGCAGGACCTGCCCGTCCGCTAGGCGCGCCGTGGCGTCCCGGGTGCCGACCCGCGCGTTGAAGCTCAGGGCCTCGACCCAGAGCCGGGCCGGATCGACAATCTGGAAGACCTGCACGCCCGGGCTCGCCATCTGGCCGGCGACCGCGTTCGCCTCGGCGATCACGCCCGAGACCGGCGCCGTCAGGGCCTCGGGCTGAAGCCGGATGTTGTCGAGGGCGGTGCGGCGGTCAGTCAGCCCTTTCAGCTCGGCCTGGGCCTCGTCGAGCTGGACCAACGAGACCGCGCCGCCGGGGGCGAGCTTGCGGAAGCGCTCGACCCGGCGCTCCACGATGGCGATCTGCTGGTCGAGTTCGCCCTGGCGCTGGCGCATGTCGGACATGTCGACCGCCTGGACGGGCGGCGTGACGTAGGCCAGCACCTCGCCCTTCTCGACCCGAGAGCCGAGCCGCGGGAACAGGCCGGAGGGCGGCGGCGACAGTCGGCCGCCGACCGAGGACTGCACGACGCCGCTGCCGTTCGGGTCGGCGATGATGCGGCCGGGCAGCTCGCTCGTGCGCCCGAGCATGTCGGAGGCGGTGACCAGGGTGCGCACCGTAAGGACGCGCTGGGTGGGCTTCGGCACGAAGACCGACCCGTCCGCCATGCGTCGGGCGAGATCCTGGCTCGGGGCCGGCGCCGCGGCCAGGAATGCGCCCGGTGGGGTAGGCGTCTCGGCGCCGAGCGCGGCGTTCCCGGCGAGCAGCACCGTCGCTGTCACGAGCACGGCGAGCGCCGGTCCTCGGCCCCGCCCGCGCATCAGCAGCGTCGCGGCGATGCCGAGCACGAAGCCGGAGCCGCCGATCAGCAAGGGCAGGGGGTCGGCCTCCGCGATGTGGCGGCGGAAATCGTGGGCGACCGCGAGGCCGGCCGACCAGGCCGCGAATCCGCCTGCGGGCCCGGGCGCGGCGCCGGCCTCGACGGTGAGCGTGACCGGAAAAATCTCGGATTCACCCCCGCGCGCCACCTCGAACAGAACCTCGTGCTCGCCCGGGCGCTCGCTCCAGTGCGCGTCGAGCCGGTAGCTGCCGTCCGGCATCGCCTCCGCCGTGGCGGCGCCGTCCGGCATCTCGGCCCGCACCACCGCGTCGGTCACTGGCTCGTTCGTGTCGTGCCGGTCGATGAAGACCGTGAGGGCTCCGTTCCGAGCCACCGCCACCAGTTCGAGCGCGCTGCTGCTCGACGCGCCCCGCGGCGCCGTCGCGACAGGCGCTGCCGGGGCCTCGTCCCCGTGGCTGTGTCCCTCGTGGGCGCGGGCGAACCCGCTTCCGAGCGCCAGAACCAGCGCGAGGAACAGCGTCAGGATCGCCGCACCCGGGATCGCGGCGAGCGGGCTCTTCATCGGGTCATCCCCAGCGTGGGCATTGCGTTGCCGCTCGACCGATCGTCGGCCACGGCGTCCGGTTTTCCGTAGCCGGGTCGTTTGGCTCAGCGGTCGCCCTTTCGTGACAAAGTGTGTCACAGCGCGCGTTCAGGAGCGGTCGTGGCGAATCCCCGCTCGGTGTTCGATTCGCTTAGCAGGACGGCAATATTTCGTCAGATAACCTAACGACCTGGGCGCGTATCCTGCACACTTGCTGACGAGTTCACCGGCCAAGTGTGAAAAACGTTAACCGGTTGCTCGGATCGTCTGCCTGGGAGGCCTTTGGTATGCCGTATGCGGGAACATTTCGGGTCTGCCAACCGGGCGGGCTCTCCTACCGTGACGCGCTCGCCGAGGCTGTCGCGCTGCCCGCCCTGCTCGCCACGATGCTGCGGAGCCTGATCGAGGCGTGGCCCGAGCAGGTCTACAGGCAGCCGCTCGTGACCACGCGCTTCCTCGGCCAGCGCACGACCTTTGTGTGCGACCCCGCGCATATCCGCAGCCTGATGGTCGATCAGGCGGCATCGCTCGCGCGCGAGACCTTCATGATGCGGGCGCTCGTGCCGGCGCTCGGGTCCGGTATCCTCACCGCGGACGGTCCGCACTGGCGCGCGCAGCGCCGCACGGCCGCTCCGATGTTCCGCCCCGACCGCGTGCAGGGCTTCGTGCCCGCGATGGCGCGCGCCGCCCAGGCCACCCGCAGGCGGTGGGAGGCCGGCAGTCCTGCGGGAACTGTGCGGGACATCTCCGCCGAGATGATGCGCACGACCTTCGACGTCATCATCGCGACCATGATCTCGGGCGACGACCAATTGGCGGTCGAGCCGTTCGGACGCGCGGTCGAGACCTATCTCGGCCAGACGAGCTGGAAGGTCGCGCTCTCGATGCTGGACGCGCCGGACTGGGTCCCCCATCCCGGCGCACGGGCGGGCGCGCGGGCGGCCACCTACCTGCGCGGCGAAGTTTCCCGGACAATTGCCCGGCGCCGTGCGCGCGGCGAGCCCGGGGACGACCTTCTGGGCCTGCTCCTGCAGGCACGGGATCCGGAGACGGACCAACCGCTTGGCGACACGAGCCTCGTCGACAACCTGCTGACCTTCGTCGCGGCCGGCCACGAGACGACGGCTTTGGTCCTGGCCTGGACCCTGCGAATCCTGGCGGAACACCCGGAGATCGAGCGACGCGTGATCGAGGAGGCCTCCGGCCTCGGCGTGGATCCGGCCGCCGACCCGGCTGCCGTCGAGAGGCTCACCTATACGCGGCAGGTCCTGCTCGAGGTGATGCGCCTCTACCCGCCGGCCCCGCTGATCGTGCGGCGCGCGGCGGCCGATCTGCGCTTCGGCGATATCACGGTGCCGGCCGGCGAGTCGGTTCACGTGCCCGTCTACGCCCTGCACAGGCACCGGCTCCTCTGGGACACGCCGGATGTCTTCGATCCGGACCGGTTCGCGCCGGAGCGTGCCGCCGGCCGCGACCGCTACGCCTATCTTCCCTTCGGGGCGGGGCCGCGCATCTGCATCGGCATGGGCCTCGCGCTGACCGAGTGCCTGGTCATCCTGGCGACCCTGCTGCCCGCATTCCGCTTCGTTCCGGTCCGGGCCGAAATGCCGGCCGCTCAGTTCCGCGTGACGCTTCGGCCGAAGGGCGGCATCAAGATGAAGGTCGTCCCGCGTCATGTCCGCTGACCTTGCATCCGGACCCCGCGGCATGCTCGAGCCCGCGCCGCTGCCCGGTGGCGCGTCGACCTCTCTGGTCGATCGCGCTCGCGGCATCGACACCGTTGAGGATCTGCCCGATCGCTACCGTCTGCAGGTCAGGGCGGGCCTTCTCGACGAGACCTTGAAGCTCGCGAACTACTCCGCTGTGACGCACCTGATCATCGCTGTCGCGGTGGCGTATTTCTTCTGGGATTCGGCGCCGCGCTCCTATCTGCTCTGTCTGCTCGCCGTCGTGGCCGTGGTGATCGTGGCGACGATCTACACGAACCGCCTCTACCGGCGCACCTATACGGCGGCGGTGTCGGAGGTTGGCGTCGCGCGCGGCTACCGGGTGTCCGGCGCGCTCGCCTACGCCCTCGGCCTCGCCTGGGCGACCATGCCGATCGTGCTGTTCGCGCCAGCCAGCAGCGACGAGCGGCTGCTCGTCGTCGCCATCGCGGCGGGCCTGATCTCGGACGCCTACGTCGTCGGTCCGCTCCTGTCTGTCTCCTACCTCTTCGTTGTGCCGGTCATCGTCGGCAGCTTCGCCGGGCTGGCACGAAGCGGCGAGCCGATCGCGATGAGCATCGCGGTGCTGCTCCTCGTCTACGCGACCTTCGTGGTGCTGAGCGTGAGCCGGATGAGCCGCCTGTCCCGCCAGCGCATCCTGGACCGGGTGCGCGTCGAGGATCAGAGCGAGACTATCGGCCTGCTGCTCAACGAGTTCGAGGAGAACGCCAGCGACTGGCTCTGGGAGACCGACGCCGCGGGCGGCTTCCAGCACGTCTCGGCGCGGATGGCGGAGGCTTTAGGCTGTCCGATCGAGCTGCTGCAACGCAGATCGTTCCCGGCACTGCTCGCGCAGCAGGTGGGCCTGCGCAGGGAGGCGGGCCGGAACGTCGAACTGCTCGAACAGCTCCGCGCGGGCAGGCCCTTCCGTGAGCAGTTGGTAGAGATCGAGACCGCGACCGGCATGCGCTGGCTCCAGCTGAGCGGGAAACCGTTCCTCGATCAGCGCGGCCACTTCGCGGGTTTCCGCGGCGTCGGCTCGGACGTCACGCAGAGCCGCGAGGCCCAGGCCCGCATCGCCTTCCTGGCGACCCGCGATCCCGTCACGGGCCTCTCGAACCGGGTCGCGTTCCACGAGACCGCCTCGAAGGCCTGCGCGGCCCTGGACACGGAAGGCGCGCTCGTCAGCCTCCTCTATCTCGATCTCGACGGATTCAAGAAAGTCAACGACACGGCCGGTCACGCCGCGGGCGACGCGCTTCTATCCGAGGTTGCCGCGCGGTTGCAGGCCGTGATCGTCGCAGACGCGCAGGTGTTCCGCCTCGGTGGAGACGAGTTCGCCGTCCTGCATCGCGGCAGGGACTCGGCGCAGGCGGAAGTGGCGGCCGACGCGATCGTCGCGGCCCTGCGCGAGCCCTACCTCATCGACGGGGTCCGGGCGGAGATCGGCGTCAGCATCGGTATCGCGCGCGCACCGCGCGACGCGACGAGCCCGGAGGATCTGCTGCGCAAGGCCGATCTCGCGCTCTACAGTGCCAAGGAGGCCGGCAAAGGTCGTTGGCAATGCTTCGATCACCAATTGGAGCAGCGCGTCCAGCGCTGGCGCGAGCTCGACGGCGCCATGCGTGCCGGGCTCGCGGACGGCGAGATGGAGCTGCACTACCAGCCCCTCGTGCGACTGGAGGACGGTCAGGTGGTCGGCTGTGAGGCGCTCCTGCGCTGGATGCGGCCCGGTCACGGTCCCGTCTCGCCCGCCGAGATGATCCCGATCGCCGAGAGCACCGGGTTCATCATCACGATCGGGCGCTGGGCCCTGCGGCAGGCCTGCGCCGAGGCGCTCACTTGGCCGCCGCCCCTGCGCGTCGCCGTCAACATATCGTCGATACACTTCCGGCTCGCCGGCTTCTTCCGGGAGGTCGAGCAGGCTCTCGCCGAGACCGGGCTCGCCCCCGGGCGCCTTGAGATCGAGATCACGGAGTCGATCTTCCTCGCCAGCACCCCGCACGTCCTCGAGAACCTCAGCGCTCTTCGGGCGCTCGGCGTGCGCATCGTGCTCGACGATTTCGGAACCGGCTACTCGTCGCTGAGCTACCTGACGCAGTTCCCCGTCGACAAGATCAAGATCGATCGCGCCTTCGTGCGCGAGCTGAGCAGCCGTCCGGAATGTCTCAGCGTGGTCAAGGCGATCATGATCATCGCGCGCGATCTCGGCATCGACGTGACGGTCGAGGGCGTCGAGACGGAGCAGCAGGCGGAGCTTCTCAGGGCGCGGCGCTGCGACTCCGTCCAGGGTTTCCTGTACAGCCCGGCGCGCCCGGCGCAGGAGGTGGGCGGATTGATCGAGCGGATCCCCGAGGCGATCAGGCTCGCCCGGCAGCCGCTTCGCGCGGCCGGTTGACGGCTTCGGCCCGCCCTCCGGAACCGAGCGAGCACCGCGCGTGAGCCGCGCGGTGTCGGCACGGACCGCGAGTTGAACCAAACCGAGCTGCATCTCGCTCAGATGCACGCCAGCGCGCGGCTTCCGGTCGAAGTCGTCGCCCATCCCCGCGACTTCCGGGCCGAGGAAGTCCGCCCACGAGCTGGCGAAGCTGGCCTGCACGCGGCCCTGACAGGCGTCGAGAGCGGTGGCGTAGGTGCCTTGGTGTGCGCCGTCGTGACGGCAGTCGGCCGTCATCCCCGAGCATGCCTGCCGTGGGGCGGGCCATCGACGGCCAGCTGCCTGCCAGCCTCATCCTGCCCTGCTATGCCCCACCCGCCAGCGGCGCTTCCAGCTGCACTCTGACCCCATAGTGCCGAATTGGCGATCAAAGCTTACTCATCGCTCGAACGGGGGTGAGATACAGCGCTTACTTCAGCATTCGTTTGCAGTCTGACAGATCATTACAATGCCCATGCTTCTCTTGATGCAGATGCCCAGTCAGACGCGCCAAGTGAGGGGCGGATCGGCCTGCACCGTTCGGTCGATCACCCGGCCCCGAGCCAAGTCCCCCGTGACCCGGCCGTCTTCGGCAACCACCGTGCCGCGCGCGATTGTCATGATCGGCCAGCCCGTCACCGAAAATCCCTCCCAGGGCGTGTAGTCCGCGCCGTGGTGCAGCCTCGCCTGGGTGATCGTCTCGCGGCGGTTGGGGTCCCAGAGCGTAAGATCTGCGTCGAACCCCACGCCGATGGAACCCTTGCGCGGGTAGAGGCCGTAGAGCTTGGCGTGGTTCGTGGCGGTGAGTTCCACGAAACGGTTCAGGGAGATCCGCCCGGTCGAGACGCCTTCCGAGAACAGGATTGGCAGACGCGTCTCGATGCCCGGGATGCCGTTGGGCACGTAGCGGAAGGACTCCTTTGCCCGCGGGTTCAGCTTGCCGCTCGGGTCGTCGTAGCGGAACGGGCAATGGTCCGAGGAAACGATCTCGAACACCCCTGTCTCCAGCCCGCGCCAGATCGCGGCCTGGCTCGCGCCGTCGCGGGGCGGGGGCGAGCAGACGTATTTCGCGCCCGCCATCGGATCGGAATTGCCGCGGCCCTTCAGGTCCTCGGCCGTCAGCGTGAGGTATTGCGGGCAGGTCTCGGCGTGGATCTTCAGGCCGCGGGCGCGGGCCCAGGCGATCTGCTCCATGGCCTGCTCGCCCGAGACGTGCACGATGACGATGGGGAGATCCACCAGCTCCGCGTGGGCGATCGCCCGGTGTGCCGCCTCACGCTCCACCAGCTCGGGCCGCGACAGGGCGTGGCCGTAGGGCGCGGTCTGGCCGGCGCGCTCCAGCTTCTCGGTCATGTACCGGATGGTGTCGTAGCCCTCCGCATGGACCATCACGCGCGCGCCCTCGCGGCGGGCGAGATCGAACACGTCGAGGATCTGGCGGTCGTTCAGGACGAGGTCGTCGTAGGTCATGAAGACCTTGAACGAGGTGTAGCCCTCGGAGATCAGCGCGGGCAGCTCCTGGCCGAGCACGGCGGGCGTCGGGTCCGAGACGATGAGGTGGATGGCCACGTCGATGTGGCACTGCCCCTCGGCTAGCGCCCGGTAGGCGTGGGTGGCCTCCCGCAGGGACGCGCCGCGCGGCTGCAGGGCGAAGGGCATCACGCAGGTGTTTCCGCCGGCGGCCGCGGCACGCGTCGCCGAGGCGAAATCGTCCGCCATGACGATGCCGGGCCCCGAGGCCTGCGCGATGTGGACGTGGCTGTCGATGCCGCCGGGGAGCACGAGGAGGCCCGACGCGTCGAGCGTGCGCGCGGCGTCGGTGATCCGCTCGGCCACGGCCGCGATGCGCCCGTCGCGGATGCCGAGATCGGCGCGGAGCGTATCGGTGGCGGTCACCAGCGTGCCGCCCCGGATGGCGAGGTCGAAATCGGTCATGCGGTCTCAGTCTCTTATGCGCGCACCCGCACGGGGGCGGGGCGCTCCGTCGGCTTGAGGCGGGCGCGCCAGATCGAGCGCTCGACGAGGTCTCCGATCACGCCCGCCAGAACTTCCGCGACAGCCTCGCTGCCTCGGGCATTCAGGGTCCGCTGCGAGACAACGACCGAGAGCCGCCAAGAGGGCGTCGGATCGACGATCGGTATGGCGACCATCTCGCCGCGCTCGATCTCCGCGGCGAGGGCGAAATGCGGCATGATCGCCGCGAAGGCTTGGGCGCGCACGAGTTCCGCGATCGCTGGCAGGCTCTCGCAGTCGGAGGCCAGCGGCGTGATGTCGTGGCGCGCCGCGAGCTGCTCGATCACGGTGCGCAGGACGTTCGGCCGCCCGGGTAGCACCACGGGAAGCGCCTGCCGGAAGACCTCGCCGAACGCGATCTCGTGCCGCGCGGCCAGCGAGTGCGAGGCGGGTACGACGAACATCAGGTCCTCGACCATCATCTCGGTCCAGGCCACGTGCTCGAACGCCTTGTGGTCGTAGAGCAGCGCGACGTCGAGACGTCCGGACTGGATCCACTCGTCCAGCGTTCCGCTCATCGCCTCGACGATGTGCAGGCCGATGTTGGGCAGCGCCTCCGCCATCGTTCGGTGGAGCGGCAGGGACAGGCCGCGGCAGGCCGAGGTCGGCAGTCCGACCGAGATGCGCCCGCTCGGGCTCGTCGCCTGCGAGCGCACGACCTCCTTGGCGCGCTCGACCTCCTGCAGGATGCGCCGCGCGTGCTCGTAGAACTTGAGCCCGAGTTCCGTGGGCGTCACCCCTCGGGCGTGCCGGAACAGCAGGGCCACGCCGAGTTCGTCCTCGAGGTTGCGCATCTGCTGGCTGAGTGAGGGCTGGGCGATCCGCAGCACCTCGGCGGCCCGCGACACGTTTCCGCTCTCCGCGATCTGCGCGAAATATCGAAGCTGACGAAGATCCATGGCGATCCTACTCAAGGCGCACACCAGGATCGTTGCAACGCTACGAGCATGTCAAACTGCTCTAGGCCTGGGCAATCTGCGCAAGCTATGTGCATTGCGTCAATAATTGTGATTGTATCGCAGTGTGTTGACGCCTGAACACCGCGTCGGATCCCGCCTATGATCTAGGCGCATAGGATTTTCCGATGTCTCGTATCGGAAATTGGTCTTTGCGGGCCCCTGTATTGGCTGCGTAGCCTGAGGCTCGTCGATCGAGCATCGGGACCTAACCCGGGCCATCATCGGGATATTGGAGCCCATCGCATGGAAGCGCACAAGTATTTGCGCCGCCTCGTCCTGGCCGCGCCCCTGGCTTTCACCGTGCCCGGTTCCGCACTGGCGCAGCAGGAACCCTGCATCGGCAATTCGGCCGCGATCACGGGTCCTGCGGCCTTCGGCGGTCAGGCGATCAAGATGGGGGCCGAGATCGCCATCGAGGAAATCAACGCCCGGGGCGGTGTGCTCGGCAAGACGCTGCGCTTCGTCCAGTACGACGATGCGGGCGCGCCGCCGCGCGGCGTCGACAACACCCGCCGCATCGCGCTCGCCGACAAGTGCGTGGTGATTCTGGGCGGCTATCACTCGACCGTCTCGGTGGCGCAGGTCGAGCCGGTGCACGCCATCGGGATCCCCTTCGTCGGCGTGCTCGCCGCCAATACCCAGGCGATCGAGAACGGCCGCAGCCCGAACTATATGTTCCGGGTCTCGGCCAAGGACAAATGGGTCGCCCGCTTCCTGGTCGAGCAGGCCGCCAAGGTCTCGAAGACCGGCAAGATCGCGTTCTTCTACGAGAATACCGGCTGGGGCAACGGCGCGGTGCCGGACGTCAAGGCCGCCGTCGCCAAGGCGGGCAAGGAGCTGGTCGCCACCGAGACCTTCAACTGGAACGACCAGGACATGACCGCGCAGGCGATCCGCGCGCGCGATGCCGGCGCCGACGTCGCCCTGTTCTGGGCTCTCGACCGCGAGGGTAACCAGCTCGTCCGCTCGATGGACAAGGTCGGCTACAAGCCCACCATCATCGGCGCCTGGGGCATCGCCGGCAATCTCGGCGAGCTCGCCGGCCCGCTCGCCAACGGCGTCGAGGTCGTGCAGACCTACAGTTTCATGGGCGACCTCGATCCCAAGGGTCAGGCGCTCTGGCAGAAGATCCAGGCGAAGTACGGCCTGAAGGACCCGTCGCAGATCAAGATGGGTTCGGGCATCGCCAACGCCTACGACGCCGTCCACATCGTGGCCCAGGCGATCGAGAAGGCCGGCGCCTACGATTGGAAGAAGGTCCGCGAGGCGCTCTACCAGGTCCGCCACGACGGGTTGGTCGCCAAGTACGACCCGGCCTTCGACGCCGCCGATCCCGAGCGTCAGGACGCGATTCTGCCGCGCGACTACAAGCTGACCGTCTGGTCCGACGGCAAGCTCCTGCCGATCGCCCAGACGCCCTACGGCAAGTCGAACTGAGAACGCGAATTGGAGGCGCGCACGCGCCTCTCACGCCCTCCCCAGCGGGGAGGGGCAGGGCGCGGTTCGCCCGAATCCTCCCCTCACCGGGCCGGACCGCGCCCTGCCTCCGCTGAACGACCCGCCCGCTTCGCACTGGGAGCCCCGCCGCGGCAGCCATGACGACCGCCCTGCAATACACTCTCTCGGGCCTCGCGATCGGGGGCATCTACGCCCTCGTCGCGCTCGGCTTCTACATCATGTGGTCGGCCGCCAAGGCCGTGAACTTCGCCCACGGCGACACGCTGATGATCGGCGCCGTGCTCGCCGTGATGGGCCTCGACGCCGGCCTGCCGCTGCCGCTCGCCTGCCTGCTGGCGATCCTGGCAGGCGCCCTGTTCGGCGTCCTCCTGGAGCGCTTCGCGGTCCGGCCGTTTATCGGCGCGAACGCCTCGATCGGCTGGATGCTCACCACGATCGCGGTCGGGATCATGGCGGAATCGCTCGCCACAATGCAGTTCGGCGGCTTCTCGCGACCCTTGCCCTCGCCGGGCGTTGGCGGGGCGATCTCGATCCTGGGCGCGGGCGTCTATCTGCAGGAACTGATCATCCCGGCGGTCGCCGTGCTGGCGATGACGGGCCTCCACCTGATGCAGCGGCATACGCTCGTCGGGCGGGCGATGCAGGCGGTCGCCCACAGCCGGCAGGCGGCGGCCCTGATGGGCATCGATGTCGATCGGATCGTGATGTTCTCCTTCGGTCTCGCGGCCCTGCTCGGCGCGGGCGCGGGCGTCCTCGTCGCGCCCGTGATCCAGGCCTCCGCCAGCATGGGCGTGCTGCTCGGGCTGAAGGGGTTCGCGGTCGCCATCATAGGCGGCATCACCAGCGGGCCCGGCGTGGTGCTCGCCGGCCTCGCCTTCGGCGTCATGGAAAAGTTCGTCGAGGGCTACGTCTCGACCGCGGCGCGCGAGATCGTCGGCTTCAGCGCGATGATCCTCGTGCTCCTCGCCTTTCCTCAGGGCCTGTTCGGCCGCCGGGAGATCTTCAAGGTATGAGGACCCTCCACATCCTCGGCTTCGCGCTGCTCGCGACCGTCCTCCTCGTCGTGCCGATGACCTCCGGCAACGAGTACGAGCTGCGCCTGTTCATGCTGTTCCTGATCTACGGCGTGATCGCGGTCGGCCTGAACGTCCTGGTCGGGCTCACCGGCCTCGTCTCCCTCGGTCAGGCCGGCCTCTTCGCGCTCGGCGCCTATACGGGGGCGATCCTGGCGATCCGGCTCGGCCTCGACCTCGTGCTCGCCAGCCTCGGCGCGGCCCTCGTCGCCGGGCTGTTCGGCGCCGCGCTCGCCTATCCGAGCGTGCGGGTGCGGGGCGTCTACCTCGCGGTGGTGACGATCGCCTTCGGCCTGATCGTCGAGAACGTCGCCATCGAGTGGCAGGGCCTCACCGGCGGCACCACGGGGCTCACCGGCATCCCGGGCCCGAACATCCTCGGCTACCCGCTCTCGGGCTACGCCTTCTACGCGGTGCTCGCGATCACCCTCTTTCTCGCCACGCTGGCGGCGCACAACCTGAAGCACTCGGGCTACGGCCGCGCGATGCTGGCGGTCGCCCAGAGCGAGACGGCCGCGCGCAGCCTGGGCATCGGCGCCACGGGAATCCGCACGCTCGCCTTCGCGGTTGCGGCGTTGACGGCGGGGATCGCAGGCAGCTTCTACGCCTTCCTCAACGCCTACATCTCGCCCGACATCTTCACCTTCTCGGATTCCGTCCGCTTCCTGCTGATGGTGATCCTGGGCGGCGCGGCCTCGACCTTCGGGCCGGTCGTCGGCGCCTTCATCCTGACCTACCTGCCGGAGGTGCTGCAGAGCTTCGCCGAATGGCAGAAATTCGCCTACGGCGCCCTGCTGCTCGCCGTGATGTTCGGCCTGCCGGGCGGCATCCTCGGCACATTGGGCCAGCTCTACGCCCGCCTGCGCCCCGGTCCGCGCGGTGTTCCCCCGGCCGAGGGCACGCCCGCCGCCGAGATCCTGGCGGGCCGCGCGCCGGCCGGCCTGGAGACCGACGGTCTCACCGTGCGCTTCGGTGGGCTGACGGCACTCTCCGCCGCGAGCGTTCGGGTCGCCCCGGGCGAGATCCATGCCCTGATCGGCCCGAACGGGGCCGGCAAGTCGACCTTCGTCAACACGATCTCGGGCTTCTACCGGCCGAGCGAGGGGGGCGTGCACTTCGACGGGACCGACCTCGCCGGCCTGAAGGTCCACGCCGTCTCGCGGCTCGGCCTCGCCCGCACCTTCCAGAACACCGAGCTGTTCGGGCAGATGAGCGTGCTGGAGAACGTCATGGTGGGCGGCTTCAGCCATCTCCGCTACGGCTTGCCCGGCACGATTCTGCGCACGCCCCGCTTCCGGCGCGAGGAGGCCGCCTGCCGCGCCGCCGCGATCGGTCTGCTCGACTTCGTGGGCCTCACGGACGCGGCCAACGAGCAGGCGCGCTTCCTGCCCTTCGGCCACCAGCGCCGTCTGGAGATCGCCCGCGCGCTCGCCACGCGTCCGCGCCTGCTGCTCCTCGACGAGCCCGCCGCAGGCCTGACCACGCAGGAGATCGACGAGCTGGAGGCGATGATTCGGAAGATCGCCGGGCTCGGGGTCTCGGTGCTGCTCATCGAGCACCATGTCGACCTGATCATGGCGGTCGCCGACACCGTGACGGTTCTCGATTACGGCCAGATCATCGCGAGCGACCGTCCGGAGGTGGTGCAGGCGGATCCGCGGGTAATCGAGGCCTATTTCGGCGGCCCCTCCGCCATCCTCGATGCGGAGGCCGCGTGATGAGCGATATCCTTCTTGCGGTCGAGAACCTGGAAGTCCGCTACGGCGCGGCGACGGCGCTCCGCGGCGCGAGCCTCACCGTCCCGCGCGGTCAGCTCGTCGCCGTGATCGGCAACAACGGGGCCGGCAAGACCTCGCTGATGCGCGGCCTCACCGGCCTCGTGCGGCCGAGCGGCGGCCGTGTCCTGTTCAAGGGCGAGGAGGTCACGCGGCTGCCGGCACACGCCAAGGTGGCCCGCGGCCTCGCCATGGTGCCCGAGGGCCGCCTGATCTTCCCCGACCAGACCGTCGAGGACAACCTGATCCTCGGGGCCTACGCGCATGGCGGCCTGAAGACCGCGCGGGCGCAGGCCACCCTGGAGCGGGCGCTCGCCCTGTTCCCGCGCCTGCGCGAGCGGGTGCGCCAGCCCGCCGGCAGCCTGTCGGGCGGCGAGCAGCAGATGCTCGCCATCGCCCGCGGCCTGATGGCCGAGCCCGACCTCCTCGTGATCGACGAACTCTCCCTCGGCCTCGCGCCCCGCGTGGTCGAGCAGTTGATCGGCGTCCTGCGCGACCTCAACCGCCAGGGCCTCACCATTCTTCTCGTCGAGCAGCTCGCGGCCTACGCGCTCGCCATCGCCGACCACGCCTACGTGGTGGCGCAGGGGCGCGTGGTGCGGGACGGCCCGAGCGGGCTCATCGCCCGCGACCCGGAGGTCATGGAGGCCTTCCTCGGCAAGAAGAAAGCCGCCTGAGAGCGGCATCCCCGAAGACCCGATCCGGCGCGGCACCCTCCAGTGCCGCGAACGGTCTCCCACGCCCGATAAGGACCCGCCATGCCCCAGCGCGTCGTCGACCTGAGCCTCCTGATCGAGGACAACATGCCGGCCCACAAGCTCTTTCAGCGGCCGGTGATCACCACGCATCTCAGCCACGAGAGTTCGGCCGCCCTGAACCTCGGCGTGCCGGGCGATGCGATGACCTTCCAGACGAACTTCATCGCGATGCTCGACCATGTCGGCACCCACGTGGACGCCTTCCTGCACGTGAACCCGAACGGCCAGCCCGTCGACGAGATGCCGCTGGACCTGTTCATGGGCAAGGCCGTCTGCTTCGACCTGCGCCACATCCCCGACCTCGGTGACATCACCGTCGCCGACATGGAAGCGGCCGAGGCCCAGAGCGGAGTCAAGGTCGACGGGCACATCGTCCTGCTCTGCACCGGCTTCCACGCCCGCAACTATCCGGGCCTCGACTCGGTTTGGAAGAATCCGCTGCTCACCGCCGAGGCGACGCAGTGGCTGCACGCGCGCGGCTCGCGGATGCACGGCGTCGAGGGCCCCTCGACCGACAAGCCGAGCGACAACATCTTCGCCCAGCACCGTCTCTGCCGCGACCTCGGCATGAGCCACTGGGAGTGGCTGGTGAACCTCGAGGAGCTGCTCGGCAAGGGCGAGGTGCAGTTCTTCGGCGCACCGCTGAAGTTCAAGGGCGGCTCCGGCTCGCCGGTGCGCGCCTTCGCCATCGTCAACGACTGACGCGACCGCGGCGTCCCGTGGGGCGCCGCACCCCGATTCAGGAAGAGCGGAGCGATGACGCGCGACCTCGACTTCATGACCGCGCTCGACTTGCGGCGCCTGATCGCGACGCGCGCGGTGTCGCCGGTGGAGCTGACCGAGCGCGCGCTCGCGCGGGCCGAGGCGAGCCAGGCCACGCTCAACGCCTTCTGCCACCTGATGCCGGAGGAAGCCCTGGCGGCCGCCCGGCGCGCCGAGGAGGCGGTGATGCGGGGCGCGCCGCTCGGCCTGCTCCACGGCCTGCCGGTCTCGGTGAAGGACCTGATCGCGGTGGGCGGTCAGCCCTACGCCTCGGGCTCGCGGGCCATGGCGGGCACCGTCGCCGCCGCAGACGCCCCGTCCGTCGAGCGCCTGCGCGCCGCGGGCGCCGTCATCATCGGCAAGACCACGACGAGCGAGTTCGGGGCCAAGCCCGTGGGCGACTCGCCGCTCACCGGCATCACCCGCCACCCCTGGGACCCGACGAAGACACCGGGCGGATCGAGCGCCGGCGCGGCCGCGTCGGTTGCGGCCGGCATCACGCCCTTCGGGCTGGGCACCGACGGCGGCGGTTCGCTTCGCATCCCGGCCGCGCTCACCGGCCTCGTCGGCCTCAAGGCGCAGTTCGGCCGCGTGCCGGTCTGGCCGACCTCGGCGACGCCGACGCTCGCCCATGTCGGCGCGCTCGCGCGCAACGTGGCCGACGCCGCTCTGCTGACGATCGCGGTCGCCGGCCACGACCCGCGCGATCCCTTCGCGGTGGCCGGCCCCATGCCCGACCTTCTGGGGGCGGCACGGGCCTCTATCGCCGGCCTGCGTGTCGCCTGGAGCGCGACGCTCGGCTACGCGCGGCCGAGCGCGGACGTCGCCGCCATCGCGCGCGCCGCCGCGATGGCTCTGGCAGACCAGGGTGCGGTCGTGGAAGAGGTTGAGACCGTCTTCGAGTCCGATCCGGCCGACCTCTGGACCGCCGAGTTCTACGCGGGGATCGGCACACGCCTGCGCGGCGTCCTCGAAGGCCGCCGCGATCTCCTGGATCCGGCCGTCGCCGACGTGCTGGATGCCGCCCTCGGCCAGGAGATGCGCGCCTATTACGAGACCGTCTTCGCGCGCTACGCGCTGCGGGACCGGATGGCCCGCTTCTTCACCGGGTACGATGTCCTTCTATCGCCGACATTGCCGATCTCGTCCCTGGAGGCAGGCCGGAACATCCCGGACGGGCTGGAGGACCGCAGCCTCGTCTCCTGGGCCTTCTACACCTACCCCTTCAACCTCACCGGCCAGCCCGCTGCCTCCGTCTGCGCGGGAATCGCCTCTGACGGAATGCCGGTCGGGCTGCAGATTGTCGGTCGCAGCCTCGGTGAGTTCGACGTGGTGCGGGTGGCTGCGGCGATCGAGCGGACGAAGCCGCCAGGCTATAATCTTCGGCTGATCGCAGAGCCTTGACGAATGGCTACGATGAATAGGGCGCGCGGACCCTGCTCACCGAACTCGTCCGCGCCGATTATCCGTCCGTGAAACACACGCGAGGTGTTGCACCCATTTTTCCTCAATGTTCAGGAGGCCGAGAAACGTGCGCTCGGCGCGGACCAGTGTGCTTGTCAGGGTCGATTCTGAGAGCCGACGTCGATTTCATTCAGATCTCTGCCCTTCTGTGCGCAACGAGCTGTATCGGCGCACGCGCGCGCTGCCGCGGTTTCCGAGGCCGGAGCAGCCGCGCAGCTCGATCAATTAAACGCAGTTACAGTATTTTGTGCTTGAGGAAGAAATCTAAAATCATAGCCAGAGTGCCTGCGGGATCCTGTTCCTGGGGAGCATGACTCAGCTCGCCCAGGTAATGAACCTCCACATGAGGGCAGGACTGGGCCACGGCATTGATCTGCAACGCCGTGCCGTAGCGATCCTTCGCGCCCTGTATGAGCAGGAGAGGCACGGTCAGGTCCCGCAGGGCCGCCCGAACATCCCAGGCGCCCCGCTGGGGATCGAGCCACGCATCGCTCCATCCGCGGAAGGCGCCGTCCACATCCAGATGCTGCGCGGCCAGGCGTCGCCTGAGGTCGCCCGTCTCGAAGGCCGTCACGGCGCGTCGGACGCCGGCGAGCGTGAGGGCCTCCACAACGACGTGCGGCGCGATCAGGGTCGCTCCCCGGATGCGTGGCTCTCCGGCGGCCGCCGCGAGGGCGGCGATCGTCGCACCGTCCGAGTGGCCGACGAGAACGCAGTCACGGATTCCGGCCGCGTCGAGCACGCGCGGGAGAAGCTCCGCCTCGCGCTCCAGGTAGTGGATGGAGCGGGGCAGAGCGGCCGGGCTCGATCGCCCATAGCCCGCGCGGGAATAGGCGAAGACCGGGCATCCTGCAGCCTCGGCGAGCGCGTCGGCGAACGGCCACCAGCCCGCGGCAGAACCAAGGCCCTCGTGGAGGAGCACGATCGTGCACGAGTGCACGGAGCGCAGCAGGGTGCGCCGATACTCGAGACGCTGCGCACCGAGGTGGAGAAAGCCCGAGGCGGATCCTTCGGCCTCAGGCGGCTCGAAGGTCATCGGCGATCTTCTCGGCGATCATCTGGGTCGGGACATTGGTGTTGGCGCTCGGCAGCCGCGGCATGACGGAGGCGTCCGCCACCGTCAATCCTTCGATTCCGACGATGAGGCCGGCCGGGCCGACCATTGCCCCGGGATCGCCGGAGGCGCCCATCCGGCAGGTGCCGCGCCCGCCCATCCGTCGAGATCGAGGGCGGAGTCCCAGAACGCGTTGTCCGACATCGCGCCCGCCATCTCGCCTTCACCCGCGATCGAGGTTGCCCCGCGTCTCCGGCATCAGCATCGCGCCGATCAGGTAGGCGACCGTCACCAGGGTCGAGAAGATCGCCAGCACCAGCGTGATCTGCCCCGGCCCGTCGGCTGTGAGCGAGACGAGCGTGGGCAGCATGCCGCCCAGCGCGAAGCCGATATTCCAGCTCAAGCCAGTGCCGGTGGCCCGCAGGGCCGTCGGGAAGGTCTCGTTGAGGAAGATCAGCAGCGGGCCGTAGCTGCCGTTCGCCACGAAGGCGAGGAGCATGGCGTAGAGCCCGATCTCGAGGACGTCCGTGGCGCGTCCGAGCGCCAGGAACAGCACCGGGAAGGCGACGAGCCGCACCGCGCCCATCAGAAGGAAGCATCGCTTGCGGCCGATATGCTGACTCAGCTCGCCCAGGCCGCATGCGCCGACCGCGGCGGCGAGGCTCGCGCCGATCAGCATCATCGAGGCGGTGGCGTTGGGCAGGCCGTTCACGAGCTTCAGTACGGTCGGGAGATAGCCCAAGGTCAGGTAGTAGGCCGCGCCGCCGCCGAAGGAGAGCAGCGAGGCGAGCAGGAAGCTGCGGCCGTGCTCGGCGGAGAACAGGGCCCGCACCGGCGAGACGGGCGCCATGGCGTCGGCCCGGCGGGCCGCCTTCGCGGCCTGGAGCTGCCGGAAGATCGGTGATTCCTCGAGATTGCGGAACAGGATAAGTCCGACCACCGAGGTGATGAGGCCGGAGAAGAACATCACCCGCCAGCCCCAGGCCGCGAAGGCCTCGCCGGGCGCCAGCAGAGAGACCACGGAGAAGACGAGCGAGGCGAGCAGGCTGCCGATCGCCGCGCCGCCGCCGCCGACGGAGCCCGACATCAGGCCGCGCCAGCGCTCGGGCACCGACTCGGTGCCGATCGTGTGCGAGGCCGCGACCACGCCGCCCACGAAGATGCCCTGGATCAGCCGGAAGACGAGGAAGATCGCGGTGGCGGCCCAGCCGATCTGGCCGACGGTCGGCAGGAGGCCGAAGGCGGCCGTCGAGAGGCCGACGCCCATGACCGCCACCATCAGGGCGCGGCGGCGCCCGAAGCGATCCGCATAGGTGCCGAACAGCGCCGAGCCCAGCGGCCGGATCAGCAGCGTCACCGCGAAGGAGGCGTAGGCGCCGGCCAGCGACAGCATCGGCTTGTCGGCCGGGAAGAACAGGGTCCCGACGACCGGCGCCACGTAGAGCAGGATGAACAGGTCGAACAGGTCGAGGCCCCAGCCGAACAGCGAGGCGAGCGCGGCGGTCGCCGTCTGGCGCGTGGTCGGCTTGGGCAGGGCCGCGGGGGCGGCCAGCGTCGTGGTGGCGTCCATGTCTCTTCTCCCTCTTGGCCCGCGCGAGCCCGCCCCTATGCCGCCCGCCGGTCTTGATGCCGGCGCGGCGGTCGTTCCCCGGCGTCCCTCGGCGGGCGGCTCTAGCGGCCGCTGAACTTCGGCTGGCGCTTCTCGTGGAAGGCCTCGACGCCCTCGCGGAAGTCGTCCGCCTGGCGCAGGCGGCTGTAGCAGTGGCCCTCGAGCTCGATGGCGATCGCGAGGCTCGAATCCTCGGTGTCGTTGAGGAGCTTCTTGGCGGTGCGCTGGGCGATCGGCGAGAAGGCGCGCAGTTCCTCCACCAGCGCGTCGACCGCCGTCTCGAGGTCCGCGTCGGCCACGCACTCGGTGGCGATGCCCCAGTCGAGCGCCTGCCGGCCCGGGATGCGCTTCGAGCGCATCACGATGTCCTTGGTGCGGGTGATGCCGACGATCTTCTGCAGGCGGGCTGAGCCGCCCGATCCCGGGATCTGGCCGAGCTTCTGCTCGGGGAGCGCGTAGCGGCAGGTCTCGGAGACGATGCGGAAATCGCAGGCGAGCGAGATCTCGAAGCCGACCCCGAAGGTGTAGCCGCGGTTGGCCGCGATCACCGGCTTGGTGCAGCGCGCGGGCGCGGCGATGTTCCAGGCGAGCTTCGAGACGTGCTCGGGCGAGGCCTCCAGGAAGCCCTTGATGTAGCCGCCCGAAGAGAAGTGCTCGCCTTCGGCCCGCAGCACGATCACGCGCACGCGCGGATCCTCGTCGAGCGCCTCGAAGACCTTCCGGATCTCGTCGCGCTGGGGCATCGCAATCACGTTCATCGGCGGCCGGTTCAGGATCACGTCGGCGCGCTCGCGGGCGGGGTCGATCTCGACGCGAAATCCGTCGAGGTTCGTCAGGCGGGGATCGTCGGTCATCGGCGCTCTCTGCTCGGAAGGGGATAGGGGAGGGCGGGCCTCGTCAGGCGGCGGCCGGCTCGCCCGCGGCCTCGGGCTGGTACTCGCCGGCCACGAGCTGGCGGCGGAGCAGCTTGCCCACGGGTGATTTCGGGATGTCGCCCACGAAGACGTAGGCGCGGGGCAGCTTGTGACTCGGCAGGCCGGCCGCGCGGCAATGGGCGTCGAGGGCGGGGCCGTCGGTGCCGTCGCGGCGCTTGACGAAGGCGGTGACGCGCTTGCCCCAGCGCTCGTCGGGCAGGCCGACCACCGCCACCTCGGAGACCGCGGGGTGCAGTGAGAGGCAACTCTCGATCTCGACCGGCGAGACGTTCTCGCCGCCGGTGATGATCATGTCGTCGACCCGGCCCGTGACGAAGATGTCGCCGTCGGCATCCGCGAAGCCCGTGTCGCCGGTGAAGTACCAGCCGCCGCGGAACGCCTTCGCGTCCGCCTCGGGGCGGCGCCAGTAACCCTCGAAGGCCTCGTCGCCGCTGGCGATCACCGCGATCTCGCCCTCCTCGCCGGGGGCGGCGGTCGCCTCCGGATCGGCGGCGCCGAGCGGCACCACGCGCACCAGGGTATTGAGGCCGGCGCGGCCCGCGGATCCGGGCTTCTTCGCGGCGTCCTGGTTGATCGTGAAGGTGTAGACCTCCGACGAGCCGTAATGGTTGACGAAGAGGTCGGGCCGGAACGCCTCGGTAAGTCTCGCGAGCAGGCCGTCGGTCATCGGCGCGCCGGCGAAGCCGAGCTTGCGCACCGAGGCGGTGTCGGTCCGGGCGAAATCCGGATGGTGCACGAGGTCGTGGTAGAGGGTCGGCACGAGGTAGAGGTTCGTGACCCGCTCGGCCGCGATCAGGCGGAGCGCCCCGGCCACGTCGAAGCGCGGCAGGCAGACGAAGGCTCCGCCGATCAGCGACATGGCGATGAGCGAGCGCACGCCCATCGTGTGGTAGAGCGGCATGACGCCGAGCGTCCGCTCGCCGCGCGCGTAGAGGTTCTGCGCCACATGGGCGAGCGCGGCGGCGCGCTCCGCGCGGTGGCGGCGGGGCACGCCCTTCGGCTTGGCCGTGGTGCCCGAGGTGTAGAGCATCAGCGAGGTGGCCTCCGCGCCGACGCGGGGCCGGACCGGCGGCGCCCCGGGCCGCGCGAGATCCGCGAAAGGAATTGTCCCCGAGCCCGTGCCGTGGCCGACAGCGATGCGCGGCAGGCTCCTGGCGGCGGCGCTCGCCCGCACGGCGGCTGCCGAGACCTCCTCGTAGGCGAGTGCCCGGGCGTCGGAATTCTCGATCGCGAAGTCGATCTCGTCGGGCTTGGCGCGCCAGTTGATCGGCGTCAGCACGAGGCCGGCGAACTGGCAGGCCCAGTGCAGCGTCGCCGCCTCCAGGCGGTTCTGCAGCACGGTGACAAGGTGGTCGCCGGGCTTGAGGCCGAGGCGGTCGAGCCCGGCCACCGTGTCGGAGATCCGCGCGTACCAGGCCGCGTAGGTCAGGCGGGTCTCGCCGTCCACCATGGCGAGCGCGTGCGGGTCCCGCGAGACGCTCGCGAGAAAGCTGGTGCCGAGGTCAAGCATGGGGCTTCTCCGCGTCGGTCGCCTCTCGGGTCGCGGGGTCGGACGGGTCCTCGCCGCGCAGGATGGCGGCGGCCTCAAGCGCCGCCGCGAGGATCGAGGCGTAGCCGGTGCAGCGGCAGAGATGGCCGCCGACGACTTCCGTGAGCTCCGCGCGCCCGGCCCGCGGACGCAGGCGCAGGTAGGCGTCGAGCGACATCAGGATCCCGGCGGTGCAGAAGCCGCATTGCAGGGCGTGGTGGCGCCGGAAGGCCGCCTGGAGCACGCCGAGGCGTCCGGGCTCGGGGGCCAGTCCCTCGACCGTGCGCAGGTTGCAGCCCTCGACCCCGACCGCCAGCGTCAGGCAGGCGCGCGCCGGCACGCCGTCGATCGCGACCGTGCAGGCCCCGCAGACGCCGTGCTCGCAGCCGACATGGGTGCCGGTGAGCCCGAGCCCGTGGCGGAGGGCGTCGGTGAGCAGCGTGCGCGGCTCGACCTCGACCTCGGCGGGCGCGCCGTTCAGGGTGAAGCGCACGCGGTGGCGCTGATGCGCGTCTAGCTGCATCGGAGGCTGTCCTGTCGCGCCTCGCTCAGCACGCGGCGACCGAGCTGGCGCACGAGGTCGCGGCGGTAGCGGGCGGTGGCGTGGAGATCCTCGCCCGCGCCGAGATCCCAGGCGAAGGCGTTGAGGGCGTCGTCGAGGGCGGAGCCGTCGAGGAGAGGGAAGTCCCGCGCGGTTGGCCGGTCGGCGACGCCGCCCACCGCGAGGCGCATGCGCCGGGCGTCCACGACCGCCGCGCAGGCTACGATGGCGAAGTCGCCGTGGCGGCGTCCGACCTCGGCGAAGGCGTAGCCGGTCCCCGCCGCCCGGGTCGGGTAACTGACCGCCTCGATCAGCTCATCGTCGGCACGCTCCGTGACCATCATGCCGGTGAAGAAGTCCTCGGCGCGCACGCTCCGCCGACGCTTGCGCGCGCGCAGCCGCACCTCACCTTCGAGGGCTACGAGGCAGAGCGGGATCTCGGCGCTCGGGTCGGCATGGGCGACCGAGCCGCACAGCGTGCCCCGCGCCCGGGTCTGGACATGCCCGACCCAGGGGAGCGCCGCGGCGAGCAGCGGCAGGTCGGCGGCGAGCCCCGGCCGGTCGAGCAGGATCGCCTGGCGCACGCCGGCCGGGATCACGAGCGCGCCCCGCTCCGGCACGGGCTCGCGCAGCGCCGCGATCCGCATCACGTCGACGAGCAGGGCAGGCTTCGTCAGCCGCATGTTCAGCATGGGCAGGAGGGACTGGCCGCCCGCCATAACGCGGGCCTCGTCGCCGTGCCGCGCGAGCGCGTCGAGCGCCTGGTCGAGGCTTTCCGCGCGCAGGTAGCCGAAGGGGGCGGGCTTCATCGCGTGATCCCCAGGCGGGCGAGGAGGCGGCGCAGCAGGCCCGGGGCGTTCGCGCGTGCGCCCGCGGATCCACCGGCCCTGCGGGCCAGCGCCGCGAAAAAGCCGCCGATGATCACGCGGGCGGCGCCGTCGAGCAGGCGCCCGCCCACCGCCGCGACCTTGCCGCCGACCGCGGCCTCGTAGGCGTAGCCGATCCGCGTGCCCGGCCCCTCGGGCGTCAGGGTGATGCGGCCGGAGCCGCCGCCGTTGCCGAGCGCGCCGGTCACCGTGCCGGCGAGCGTCGCCGCGCGCGGGGCGTCGAGGTCGGAGAGCCGGATGTCGGCCTTGTAGCGGCCCTTCACCGGTCCGACGCCGAGGGTGACCTCGGCGGTGAAATGCGTGTCCGAACACTTGCGCACGCCGTGCGCCCCCGGGATTACCGAGGCCAGCACATCGGGATCGAGCAGCATCGCCCAGACGGCCTCGGGCGCCGCCGCGACGAGCGCCGAGCCCTCGCCCCGCATCGTGCGGTCGCCGGGCTTGGCGGCTGACGGGCGCTGCCCGGCGGGCGGCGCCGGCTCGTCGCGGCCGGCGGCGAGCGCGGCGAGCTTGGCCGGGGTCAGCGGCAGGTCGATCGCCGCGAGGCCGAGCGCGTCCGCCACCGCGTTGGCGAGGCAGACCGGGGTCGACATGCAATTGCCCTCGCCGACGCCCTTGGCGCCGAGCGGCGTGAAGGGCGACGGGCTCTCGACGTGCAGGACCGTGAGGTCCGGCATCTCGGTCGCGGTGGGGAGGAGGTAGTCGGCCAGCGTCCCCGACAGGAAGGCGCCGTCCTCGCCGTAGGCGAGTTCCTCGTAGACCGCCGCGCCGAGCGCCTGCGCGAAGCCGCCGCGCACCTGCCCCTCGACCATGCCGGGATGCAGGATCCGCCCGCAATCGTGCATGGTGACGTAGCGGTCGATCGCGATCTTGCCGGTGACCGGATCGACCTCGACCGCGCAGAAATCGAAGATGAAGCCGTGGCAGAGCGAGGAGTTGATCGCGTCCGCCTCGTCCGGCGCCGTGAGCTGCGGGGGCGTCCAGAAGGCGGTCTCGCGGATCGGCGCGCCGTCCATGTCGGGCAGGAGGCCCGGCGACCAGTGGGCCGTCGCCGCGACGCGGGCGAAGGGAAGCGAGGCGTCCGGGTTCGTGCGCGATCCGACGCGGCCCCCGGCGAAGACGAGGTCGTCCGCGCGCAGGTTGAGCTGGGTCGCCGCCACCGCCGCGAGTTTCTCACGCAGCCGCACGGCCGCTTGGTGCGCCACGCCGGCCACCGCAGCGGCGAAGCGGCTCGAATAGTTGCCCGAGGCGATCGACCACGCGTCCTTCGCGGTGTCGAGGTCGGCGGTGACCCGGATCTGGTCGAGGCCGATCCCGAACACGTCGGCCACCACCTGCGCCAGCACGGTGCGGTGGCCCTGGCCCTGCGGCACGGAGGCGACCTGCACGGTCACCGCGCCGACCGGATCGAGCGTGATGGTCGCGGTGGCCTGCGCCCCGTTCTTCGGCCCGGCCTTGGCGCGCTCGGCCGCGGTGAGGACGGTGGTGATGTAGCCCATGTTCGAGACGCTGGGCTCGACCGCCGCGGTGTAGCCGATGCCGTAGAGGCGGCCCGTGGCGCGGGCCTCGGCGCGGCGGCGGACGAGGGCGTCGAGCCCGCCGTCGCGCGCGGCCACGTCGAGGGCGTGCTGGTAGTTCCCGGAATCGTAGAGCGCGCCGGTCGCCGTGCGGTAGGGGAAGGCGTCGGCCGGGATCAGGTTGCGGCGGATCACCTCCAGCGGGTCGAGGCCGAGCGTCACGGCGATGCGCTGCATCAGCCGCTCCAGGGGATAGTAGACCTGCGGGCCGCCGAAGCCGCGCACCAGCCCGGTCGGCGTCTTGTTGGTCAGCACTACGCGGTTGCGCATCCGCACGTTCCGGATCGCGTAGGCGCCGGTCATGTTGCCGTGCATCCGGTAGAGGGTGGCGGGCTCGGGCGCGCGCAGATACGCCCCGCAATCCTCGACCTGATCCCAGTCGAGGGCCTCGACGCGGCCCTCGTCGTCGAAGGCGGCCGTGAGCGTGGTCACCCGGTTGGTGGCCGAGACCGAGGCGGCGAGATGCTCCAGCCGGTCCTCGACCCATTTCACCGGACGGCCGACCTTGCGGGCGGCCGCCGCGATCACGACCGCGTAGGGCGCGACCCCCTGCTTCACGCCGAAGCTGCCGCCGGAATCGGGGGGCGTGCGCAGGCGCAGGCGGTTGCCCGGCACCTTGAGCGCCCGGGCGACCACGGCGTGGATGCTGAACGGGCCCTGGAAGTTGGCGAGCACGTCGTAGCTGTCGTCGGCGGCGTCGTACTCGGCGACGACCCCGTAGGTCTCCATCGGGGAGCCGGTGTTGCGAGGGTAGCGCACCGTCACCGAGAGGGTGTGCTTCGCCCGCCCGAAAGCCGCTTCCGGGTCGCCGTAGCGGAAGGAGCGGTCGCTGACCTGGTTCGCGCCGACGCCTTCGTGGAGGACGGGCGCGTCGGGCGCCAGGGCCGCGAGCGGATCGACCACGGCCGGACGCGGCCGGTACGCGACCTCGACGAGGTCGCAGCCGTCCTCGGCGACGTAGCGGTCGATCGCTAGGACGACGGCGACCGGCTCGCCGACGTAGCGGACGCGATCGACCGCGACGGCGCGGGCATCCAAGGCCGCGCGCAGGGCGGGGACGAGGCCCGCGGTGATGTCGAGGAGGTCGCGCCCGGTGAACACGGCCGCGATGCCCGGCAGAGCCAGCGCGGCGGCGGCGTCGATCGCCAGGATGTCCGCGTGCGCGTGGGGCGAGCGCAGGATCGCCGCGTGCAGCGTGCCCGGCTTCGTGCCCAGATCGTCGATGTAGCGCCCGCGCCCCGACAGAAGGCCCGCGTCCTCGACGCGCGCGACCGACCGTCCGACGAACGGGATGTGCTCGATGCCCAACGTTCGCGTCCTCGTCCGGGGCTCTTGCCGGCCCGGTGCGAGGAGGATGCATCGCGTTGAACGCGACGGAGGATCCCGCCGCGTCTCACGACTTACCGAAACGTCTCAAAAAGCGCCGCGGCAAGAAGCCGGTGGTGCTCAGGCGAGCGGGGGCGCGCCGCGGCGCACGATGCTGCGGAAGACGCTCGGCGGGACGCCGACATGGTCGCGGAAGAAGCGTGAGAAATGCGCGGGCGTGGAGAAGCCGAGACCGAGCGAGAGCTCCGTCAGTCCCTGGTCGGTGCCGACGATGGTCCGGACCGCGCGCTCGACCCGGATGGCGTTCTTGAAGACGTTCGGCGAGGCGCCGGTCGTCTGCTCGAACAGGCGGTAGAAATGGGCCCGCGAGAGCCCGACCTCGCGCGCGAGCGCGTCGATGCCGGTCTCGCTCCCCGGCTCGGCCCGGAGCCGGACGATGGCCCGCTGCACGCGCCAGTCCCGGCCGCGGCTGGCGCCCCGCAGGGAGAACCCGGCCTCGCGCCACGCGGTGAACCGCTCGATCAGGGCGATCATCAGCCCGGGCAGCAGGGTCTCACGGATGTGGCGCGCGTCCGGTGCGTAGACCATCTCGGCCGCGAGATCCCGGGCGAGCTGACGGATCCGGGCCGTGATCAGCCCGACCGGCTGCTCGAAGAAGCCCGGAGCGCCGCTCGCCGCCCAGTTGTTGCGGAACGATCCGAGCCAGGCGGGCTCGATGTAGAGCGCGAGGATCATCGCCTTGTCGCGCGCCGGATCGTGCAAGTAGGCGTGCGTCTCCCAGGCGTTGACGAGGACGGCTTGCTCGTCCGTGAGGCGGACGACGCGCTCGCCGACCAGGAACTGTGTGTCGTCGCCCTCGACCTTCAGCAGGACGTGGCAGTGATGATGCGCGTGCCGGACCAGGCCGCGGTCCATGTCGAGCAGGGCCACCCGGCCGAAGTCGCCGTGGGCAATCTCGAGAGCTTCGGACATCCGGCCCGGATATCACACCGCCCGAGGAGCGGCCAATCGCGCGCGCCGCCCAGGCCCTGCCGTCCGCGGGCGCCCAGTCTGCGTCATGCTGCCGGCTGCCAGGGCTGGCGTCGCGGCGGAAGGGAACCTAAGGCGCAACCGCCGCTCGCACGATCGGGCCGATCCTCCAGTCAGGCTCCCCAGCATGCTCGTCCTCATCGCCGTCGTCTTCGGCATCGCCGGCTTCGTGAAGGGGGTGATCGGCCTCGGGCTGCCGACCGTCTCGATGGGCCTGCTCGCCGTGGCGATGACGCCGCTGCAGGCCCTGACCATCGTCATCGTGCCCGCCATCGTCACCAACATCTGGCAGACCTTCGCCGGGCCTTACCTGCCCAGCATCCTGCGCAGGCTGTGGCCGCTGCTCCTCGTCACCGGCGTCGCGATCTGGGCATCCGGCGCGCTGATAGCGGGCCCCTACGCGCGCTACGCCACAATCGTGCTCGGGATCCTGCTGGTGATCTACGCGGGGCTCGGGCTGACGCGTCTGCAGTTCCGGACGGCGCCCCGGAACGAGAAATGGATCGGCGGCATCGTCGGCCTCCTGACGGGCGTGATCTCGGCTGCCACGGGCGTTCAGGTCATACCGTCGATGCCATACCTGCAGTCGATTGGCCTGGAGAAGGACGAACTGGTCCAGGCGCTCGGCGTCTTCTTCACGGTGGCGACGTTGGCGCAGGCGTTCAATCTCACGAGCGTGGGCCTCCTCAACGCCTCGACCGCTCTGCCGGGGCTTCTCGCGATGGGGGCCGCCTTCGCCGGCATGTTCGCGGGCCAGGCGATCCGCCAGCGGATGGATCCGGATGGGTTCCGCCGGTGGTTCCTGATCGCGATGCTCGTGCTCGGCCTCTATCTGGCCGCCAGCACGATCGTGTCCCTGTAGCGCCGCAGCGAGGCCGGCGCGCCGGACATGGAGCTGACCGGCCGCCAGCTGATGCTTTGGTGGACCGAAACGCACCGTCGCCTCGATCGCCTCCGACAATGGCGCCGCGTGATGCGGTGCGAGAGCGCTGACAGCGGATAGAATCGGTTGGGCCGGACTTCTCGCTCCGACCCCATTGGCTAGCGGGCAGGCGGGTCATACAGTCATACACATGATTTCGAGCCCGACGACCCAACCTGACCTTCGCCTGCCTCTCTACCAGCGCCTGCGCGACGAGATCGCGCACCAGATCGCGCGCAACACTTGGCGGTCCGGCGAGCCGATCCCGACCGAGGCCGAACTCGCCGCCACGCATGGTGTCGCCATAGGCACCGTGCGGAAGGCGATCGACGTCCTTGTCGCCGACGGTTTGGTCGAGCGCCAGCAGGGCCGCGGCACCTTCGTCCGTCGTCCGCGCTTCGACCGCTCGCTGTTCCGCTTCTTCCGGCACCTCGGACCGGACGGAAGCCAAGTCGTGCCGGAAGGCAGGATCCTGTCGCGCGCGCTTCGCCCGGCACCCGAAACCGTGCGCGCGGCTCTCGCCGTCGATGCGCGCGCCGAGACGATCCAGCTGGTCCGCCTCCGACTGCTGCAGGGGCGCCCGATCCTGTCCGAGGAGATCTGGCTGCCGGCCGGGCGCTTCGCCCCCCTGCTCACGGCGCCGCTTCCGGAGATCGGCGATCTCCTCTATCCGGCCTACGAGCGGCTCTGCAACGAGATCGTCGCCCGCGCCGAGGAGACGCTGACCGTCGCCTCAGCAACCGCGGCGGACGGGGAATGCCTGGATATCGCCGAGGGCGCACCCGTCGTCGTCGTCGAGCGCCTCGCCTTCGGCTTCGATGGCCGCCCGATCGAGTGGCGCCTCACCCGGGGTGCGGCCGCGGACTTTCGCTACCGTATCGACATCCGCTGACCGTTCTCGGGTGCCTTGACGCTCGCAACGAACCGTGTTCCTCTAGTCATATAAATGACTAGTCCTCTTGCGAGGACGGAGGAAACCCCGTGTTCCGCTGGTACCGTGAGACCGGTCCGGCCGAGCGTCGCACCTTCTGGGCCTGCCTCGGGGGATGGTCGCTCGACGCCCTGGACGTGCAGATGTTCAGCCTGGCGATCCCGGCCCTGATCGCCACCTTCGGGCTCAGCCGCTCGGATGCCGGCCTCATTGGTGCCGTCACCCTGGTCGCGGCGGCCTTCGGGGGATGGATCGGCGGCTTCCTGTCGGACCGGCTCGGCCGGGTTCGGGCCCTGCAGATCACGGTCCTCTGGTTCGCGGTTTCCACCTTCCTGGCCGCCTTCGCGCAGAGCTTCACGCAGCTCCTGGCGCTGAAGCTGCTGCAGGGAATCGGCTTCGGTGCCGAGTGGGCGGCCGGGGCCGTCCTGATGGCCGAGGCGATCCGGCCGGAGCATCGCGGGAAGGCTCTCGGCGCCGTTCAGGGTGGCTGGGCGATCGGCTGGGGCGCCGCCGTGCTCCTCTCGACCCTCGCATTCTCGTGTCTTGAACCGGAGGTCGCCTGGCGCGCGCTGTTCGCCTGCGGCCTCGCGCCGGCGCTCTTCATCCTCTACCTCCGCCGCTCCGTGCCCGAACCGGCGAGGCCCCGCACCGCCGCGGCCGTTCCTGCGCACGCCGGTCCCCTCGCGATCTTCTCGCCCGGCCTGCGCCGGGCTACGGTGATCGGGGCGCTCCTCGGGCTGGGCGCCCACGGCGGCTTCCACGCCCTATTCACATGGCTGCCCACCTATCTGAGCGCCGAGCGCGGCACCTCGGTCCTCGGCACCGGCCTCTACCTCGCGATCATCATCGCGTCCTTCGGCCTGGGCTGCCTCGTCGCGGGCGGACTGGTGGACCGCCTCGGCCGGCGGCGGACGGTGGCGCTCTTCGCCGGGGGCTGCATGGCCCTGGTCGTCCTCTACCTCTTGGTCCCCATCGACGGCACGGTCCTGCTGCTCCTCGGCGCCCCCCTCGGCTTCTGCGCGGCCGGGATCCCGGCGAGCCTCGCGGCCCTGTTCAGCGAGCTCTTCCCCTCCGGCCTGAGGGGGACCGGGATGGGCTTCTGCTACAATGCCGGGCGTCTCGCCTCCGCTGCGCTTCCCCTCGGCGTCGGCCTGCTCAGCGAGATCTGCGGCCTCGGTCCGGCTATCGGCCTGTTCGCCCTGGCCGCCTACGGGCTGGTCCTCCTCGCCGTCGGCCTCCTGCCGGACGCGCGGAGCGGCGGCGCGCTCCTCCCCCAAACCCCGAGATGATCCGATGAACCGGCGCACCTTCTGCCGCGACCTGCTCGCGGGCAGCCTCGCTCTCGCCCTTCCCGGGCTTGGCCGCGCAGCGGAGGCGACGGCCTCGCGTATTGCGCCGGGCCTCGCCCAGGGCACCGCCGCGGTGGACACCCACGCCCACGTCTTCACCCGCGCCCTCACCCTGGCCGGCGAGCGGCGCTACGCCCCCGACTACGACGCGAGCACCGCCGATTACCTGACGATGCTGGACCGGAACGGCATGGCCCGCGGCGTGCTGATCCAGCCGAGCTTCCTCGGCACCGACAACGGCTACATGGTCTCGGCCCTGCGCCAGGCGCCGGAGCGGTTGCGCGGCATCGCGGTCCTGTCGCCTGAGGTGGATGCCGGGACGATGCGCGACTTGGCGGAGGCGGGAGTCGTCGGCCTGCGCCTCAACCTGATCGGGCGGCCGGACCCGGATTTCGGCACGCCCGTCTGGCAGAGCCATCTGGCGCGGGTGAAGGATCTCGGCTGGCAGATCGAGGTCCAGGCCGAGGCCCGCCGCCTCGGTGGCCTTCTCCCGCCGCTGATCGCGGCGGGAATCCCCGTGGTGGTCGATCATTTCGGCCGCATCGATCCCGCCCTCGGCATCGCCGATCCCGGCTTCGCGCAGCTCCTGGGCTTCGGTGCCGGCAGCGGCGTCTGGGTGAAGCTGTCGGGCGCCTACCGCATCGGCAGCGGTGAGGCGGGAAGAGAGACGGCGCGGGCGGCCGCCGAGCGCCTGCGGGCGTCCTTCGGAGCGGGACGGCTGCTCTGGGGCAGCGACTGGCCGCACACGCAGTTCGAGACGCAGGCGAGCCCCGCCGAGGCGCTGCGCGACCTCGAAGCCTGGATACCGGACGCGGCCGAGCGCCGGATCGTCCTCGGAGACACCCCCGCAAAGCTCTTTCGCTTCGACCGATAGCCCCCGCGAGCCCGGCGCTCCGGACCAGACGACGAGGACTGACCCATGTCACGGACGACCGTATCCCCAACCGAGGCCGGCGGCACCTTCGAGAGCCGGACGATGCGCAAGGTCGGGCTCCGCCTGATCCCCTTTCTGGTGCTGTGCTACTTCATCGCCTACGTCGACCGGGTGAATGTCGGCTTCGCGGCGCTGACGATGAACCGCGACCTCGGCCTCTCCACCGCGGCCTTTGGCCTGGGCGGGGGCCTGTTCTTCGTGGCCTACGTGCTGTTCGAGGTGCCGAGCAACCTCGCGATGGAGCGGGTGGGCGCGCGGATCTGGATCGCCCGCATCATGATCACCTGGGGGCTCGTCGGCATCGGCTCGGCCTTCGTGACCGGCCCGGTCAGCTTCTCGGTCGCCCGCTTCCTGCTCGGCGCGGCCGAGGCCGGGTTCTTTCCCGGCGTCATCCTCTACCTGACCTACTGGTTCCCGAAGGCCTACCGGGCGCGCATCGTAGCGATGTTCATGGTGGCGATCCCGCTCTCCAGCTTCTTCGGCTCGCCGCTCTCCGCCGCGCTGCTGACCCTCGACGGCTCGGGCGGCCTGCGCGGCTGGCAGTGGTTGCTGATCCTGGAGGCCGTGCCGGCGGTCCTCCTCGGTCTCGCCGCCCTCGCCCTGCTCCCGAGCCGCCCCGCGGAGGCGACGTTCCTCACCGCCGAGGAGCGGGCTTGGCTGACGGACCGCCTCGACACCGAGCGCCGGGCCGCCGAGGCCGGACAATCGCACGCGCACGGTCTCGCCGCGGTCCGGGCGGTGCTCACGAACGGTAAGGTCTGGATCCTCGCCGTGATCTACGCGGGCAGCTCGGCAACCAGCAACACGCTGTCCCTCTGGATGCCGCAGATCCTGAAGGGGTTCGGCCTCAGCAACCTGGAGACCGGATTGCTGAACATGATCCCGTTCGGCATCGCCTCGGTGTTCATGATCGTCTGGGGCCTGCGGGCGGACCGCAGCGGCGAGCGCATCTGGAGTACGGCCCTGCCACTCGCGCTGACCTCCCTCAGCTTCGCCCTGACGCTGCTGACGGGCTCGCTCTGGATCACGCTGGTCCTGCTGTCGCTGGTCCTGCTCGGCAACTACGCCATCAAGGGTCCGTTCTTCGCCCTCGCCACCGAGACCTTGCCGCCGGCCCAGGCGGCGGCGGGCATCGCGGCCATCAACACCCTGGCGCATCTTGGAACCGGCGCGATCACTTCGCTGATCGGCGTGCTGCGCGAGCAGACGGGGAGCTTCCCGCTTGCCCTCCTGCCGCTCTGCGCCCTCACGGGCACGGGATGCGCCCTGGTCTTCTGGCTTGGTCGCCGGCGATCCCGGACGGGCGAGGTCGGCGCCACCAGCGCGGTCGCACGGGCATGACGCGGCTCGGGCTGGACGCTGACGGACGCTTACGGCTCGGACGGGCGCTTCAAGGCCGTTGGTACCGGCTACCGCCCCGACGATGACGGCCGTCGCCGCCCTGTTGAACATTCGGCTCGGCGGCGCCTTCATCTGCGGGAACTGAACGGCGAAGGGCCGAGAGAGCGAGCCACCGATGACGCGCTTCCGTTACGTGGCGGTGCAGGCCACGATTTGTGCAGTCCTCATGCTCATCAACGCCGGAGATAGCAGGATGGCGAGAGCTGACGATGACGACATCGCGCGTCACATCGCGCCGACAGGGACGCTGCGGGCCGCGATCAACTACGGCAACATCGTCCTGGCCCAGCGGGGGCCGGACGGGGAGCCGGCCGGGATCTCGGCCGATCTGGCCCGTGAGCTTGGACGCCGGCTCAAGGTTCCAGTGTCGTTCACGACCTTCGACACGGCCGGCAAGGTCGTCGATGCGTTGAACGGCCCCGGGAGCTGGGACGTGGCCTTTCTGGCCGTCGATCCGAAGCGAGCCCAGACGATCGCCTTCACCCCGCCCTAGGTGATCATCGAGGGGGCCTACATGGTCCCGAAAGCCTCTCCGATCCTGGAGAACGACCAAGTCGACCGGCCCGGGGTCAGGATCGCGGTCGGCCGAAACACGGCCTACGACCTGTATCTGGCGCGCGCCCTCACGTCGGCCGAGCGCGTTTTCGCTCCGACCTCACAGGTGGCCCTGGACCTGTTCCGCCAGGAACGGCTGGACGCGGTCGCCTCCGTCAGGCAGCCGCTGGAGATCTACGCACGCGACCATGCGGATGTGCGCGTCCTTCCCGGGCGATTCATGGTGATCGAGCAGGCCATGGCGGCACCGAGAGGACGCGACACGGCCTTGGCCTATCTGGCTCGCTACATCGAGGAGATGAAGGCGTCCGGATTCGTAGCGACCGCCCTGGCCCGCAGCGGCCAGCACGATGCCGCCGTCGCGCCGAGATCGGAAGCACCGTCGCGACCCCCCACGCGCACCGGTTCCAGGGCGTGAAAATATGAGACGCGGGTTTCGGTTGCGAGGCTCGTCCGCGGCCGGAATGAGTTGTTCGGGGCCAGTCATCCTGCCGGTCAGAAGACCTCCCGACGGTCGAACGTCCGCTCTGACGAACCGCTCGGCGGACTGCACTTTCAGCGCGGCAGTCAGCGTGCCAAGGCCCGCTCGACGAAGCTTGCGGCGGCGAGCGCGCGGGCATCCTCCCCGAACGGTGCGACCACCTGCACGCCGAGCGGCGGTCCGTCACCGGGGACCGGGACTGTCACGCAGGGGACGCCCAGCAGCGTCCAGAGCCGGTTGAAGCGCGAGTCGCCCGTCGAGGCGTAGCCGTGAGGCGCCGTGCCCGGCGCCGGCAGGGTAAGCACGACGTCGACGCCCTCACCCTTCAGCATGTCGCGAAAATCTCGCCGGCCCGCGCGGGCCACCCGCCGCGCCGCGTCGTAGGCCGCGGCCGGGATCGCGCCCGCCGCATCCAGCTGCGCCCGCAGCAGCGGGGGCAGCGCCGCGCGGTGGTGGGTGTATTCCCAAGCGAGCGCGCGGATCCCCTCGAAATCCTGGATCGTGCCGTGCAGTTCGAAGGCCTCCCGGTAGAGACCCGGCAGGGCGAGATCGCACATTGACGCGCCGGACGCCTCTGCGGCCCGCGCAGCGCGCCGGAGCGCGGCGAGGCCCTCCGGCTCCGGGTCCGCGCAGAAATCCGGCACAAGAACTCCGATGCGGAGTGGTGCGTCGTCGAGGCGCTCGATCTCAGCCCGGTCAGTGAGGAGCGCCAGCGCGTGAGCGGCGTCCGCGACGCTCGCGGTGAACAGGCCGAGCGTGTCGAGGGTCCAGGAGAAGCACTTCATCCCGACGGTCGGCAGGAGCCGGAACGAGGGCTTGATGCCCACGACCCCGCAGAAGGCGGCCGGCCGGATCACCGAACCGCCGGTCTGGGTGCCGAGCGCCAGCGGCAGCATCCCGGCGGCGACCGCGGCGGCCGAGCCCGCCGAGGAGCCGCCCGGCGTGCGCCCCGGCGCATTGGGGTTTCGCGTCCGCGTCGGGTCCATGAAGGCGAAGGCGGTCGTGGTGGTCTTGGCAAGCGCGACGCCGCCGAGCGCGCGGAACCGCGCCACCGCCGGCGCGTCGGCCTTCGGGCGCCAGCCCTCGTAGATCGACGAGCCTATCTGGGTCGGCAGGTCGGCGGTATCGATGACGTCCTTCACCCCAAAGGCGATGCCGGCGAGCGGGCCGGCCTGCGGCACGACCGGGTCCGGGTCGAGACTGACGAGGGCACCCACCTCCGGTTCGCGTGCCGCGATCGCCTCTCGGACGAGCGCCAATGCACCCGCAGGCGTGAGGGTGCCCGCCTCGATGCGGGCGCGAAGGGACATGAGCGAGAGCATGGAACAGCCTTCTGGCGGCGCGACTGCGCGGCCGCCGAGTGTCGGACAGGGGCTCGTCAGAGTGCGGGGAAGCGCCGGGGGCGATCGAGGATCGTCTCGCACCAGCGCGCGATCCGCAGCAGGCGCAGATCGTTGCGGTAGGCCGCGACGAGCTGGATGCCGAGCGGCAGGCCGTCGATACCGCCCGCCGGGAGGGTGAGGCAGGGCACACCGAGATACGTGAAGGGCACGCAGAAGGAGGGGTCGCCCGTGTAGGCTAGGCCCTGCGGCGCGGCACCGGGCGACGGCAGCGTGAGCAGCGCGTCGAAGCCGTCGAGCGCCGCGCCGAACTCGGCGCGCAGCTCCGCCTGGAACTGCCGCGCAGCGATGTAGCGGACCGCCGGGATGCCGGCGCCCTCCTGCACGAGATCGCGCAGCGGGGCGCTGACCTTGTCCGGATGGGCCGCGATCAGCGGCGCATAGATCGCCGAGGCCTCGCAGGCCAGGATGGTGCGCGCCGCCTCCGCCGTCCCGGCGAAGGCCTCGGGCAGGGCGAGGCTCTCGACGCGGGCGCCGGCCACTCGGAACCGCGCTGCGGAGGCCTCCAGGCAGGCGAGCGCCGCCGGCTCCGCCTCGTCCCAGGGTCCGATCCGGACCAGGGCGAGGCGCGGGCCCGCGAGGGGCTCGACGCCCTGTTCCGGGTCGATCCGGAACGGCGGCAGGGGCTGTCCGTGCGGGTCCGCATCGCTCGCGCCCGCGAGCAATCCAAGGGCGAAGGCCGCGTCCGTGACCGAGCGGGTGAACAGGCCGATATGGTCGAGGGAGCCGGCCAGCGGATGCACGCCGGTGCGGGGAATCGCGCCGTAGCTCGGCTTCAGCCCCACCACGCCGCAGAAGGCGGCCGGGCGGATCACCGAGCCGAAGGTCTGGCTGCCGAGCGCCAGCGGAGCGAGCCCGGCCGCGACCGCAGCGGCGGAGCCGCTGGACGAGCCGCCGGGCGTGTGCCCGAGGCGCCAGGGATTGTGGGTCGGGCCGGGATGGCGCCAGGCGAACTCCGTGGTGACGGTCTTGCCGAGCACCGAGGCGCCGAGGTCGCGCAGGCGCGCCACCACCCAGGCATCCGCCGCAGGCACGTGATCCGCGTAGATCGGCGAGCCGTTCGCGGTCGGCAGGTCGCGGGTCGCCACGATATCCTTCACGGCGACCGGGATGCCCCCGAGTGGGCCGTCCGCCGGCTCCATCGGCTCGGCCAGGACCGTGAAGGCGCGCACGGTGGGATCGAGCTGCCGTGCCCGCGCGTGGAGGGCGGCGGCGTAGGCCTCGGGGTCGAGGCGGCCGGCGCGGATCGCCAGGACCGCCTCGACGAGGCCGCGTTCGTGCATCGACACGGTTGCGTCAGCTCCTCAGTTGCCGGCCGTCGCCTTCGTGATGAAGTCGCGCCGCACGAACGTCGCGTAATCGGGCTGGGCCGCGAGGTTGCCGAGCGCGATCTGCGTGTCCAGACCCAGGGTCATCGCCTCCTTGGTGATGTCCACGCTGTCCGGATACACCTTCTCGGTCGTCATGCGCTTCACCGCCGCCTCGACCACGGCGGGGTCCAGAGTCGGGAACTGCTTCTTGGCAACCGCCACGGCTCGCGCGGGTTCGGCGTGCATCAGCCGGATCGCCGCCTGCATGCCGTTCACGAAGGCCTGGGCGACGGCCGGGTCGACGTCCTTGCGGGCGCTCACGGCCGAGAAGGCGTAGGGGCCGTACTTCTCGGGGAAGCCGAGCACCACCTTCATGCCCTTGGCGACGACCTGATCGAGGCCGGGCTCGTACATCACCGCGACCTTGGCCTGGCCGGCGAGGAAGGGCCCCGGCTCGGTGCCGAGCGCGACCTGCGTGAGCGTCACGTCGTCCTTGCTCATCCCGTTCTCCTTCAGGAGCTTCAGGAAGAGCGAGGTGCTGGTGGTCGGCATCAGGCCGGTGACGATGGTCTGGCCTTTCAGGCTCTTCACGTCCGTCCAGGGGAAGTCCGGCGCCGTGGCGATCCAGACCGCGGCACCGTTGACGACGTTGGCCACCACGTTGACGGGTGCGCCCTTGGAGGCCGCCACCGCGGTCCATTCGGGCCCGTGGATCGAGAACTGCGCGCTCTTCGAGATCACGGCGGAGAGCGCGACGCTCGGCGCGCCTGCCGTCTCCTTCGTGACGTCGATGCCGGCCTTCTCGAACAGGCCCTCGTCCATGGCGACGTAGAGCGGCAGGTAGAGCATCGACTGAAAGGCCTGGGAGACCGTGGCCTTCAGCTCGGCGGCGAGCGCGGGGAGCGGGCTCGCGCAGGCGAGGAGTGCGGCGAGCAGGGCGGGACGCAGCGGCTTCATCGGGACGGATCCTGGGCGGGAGGGGCGGGAGGGGAAGAGAGGCGTCAGACCTGGATGCCGCCGGCCGTCGAGACCTGGCGCCAGGGCAGGATGCGGCGCTCGACGACGTCGATGACGTGGTAGAGGACGAAGCCGACGAACATCAGCACGAACAGCCCGACCCAGACCGTATTCAGGTCGTACAGGGACGAGGCGTTGTAGATCAGGTGGCCGAGGCCGCGCTGGGACGAGATGAACTCGCCCACGACCGCACCGACCAGCGCGAAGCCGATATTGATCCGGAACATCCCGATGATCGCCGGCAGCGTGGAGGGCACGATGACCGAGCGGAAGATCCGGTTCTTGGAGGCCCCCATCGAGGCCATCAGCGCCTGGAGGTCCGGGTCGGCGTCGCGCGCGGCCTGATAGGCGGCGATGAGCGCGACCAGCGCGGTGAGCGAGACCGCGAGCGCCACCTTCGAGACGAAGCCGGTGCCGAACCACAGGATCACGATCGGCGCGAGCGCGATCTTGGGCACCGAGTTGATCGCCACGATGAAGGGCTCGACCACCCGGGCGACGAGGACCGAGTACCAGAGCGCGAGGCCCGCCAGCGAGCCGAGCGCCGTGCCGATGACGAAGCCCAGGATGGCCTCGATCAGCGTGTACCAGGTGTCGACCGCGAGGCTGCCGTCCATCAGGCTCGCCCGGAAGACGCGCCAGATGCCGGACGGCGCGCCGACCAGGAACTCGGTGAGCCAGCCGGCATCGACCGCGATCTCCCAGGCGGCGAAGAACACGGCCACCGCGACGACCTGGATCAGGCCTCGGCCGAGGGCGGTGTCGACCGCGCGGGCGAGCGGGCCCGGGCCGCGGCGGATCGCGGCGGGGCGCTCGGCCTCGGGCGGTGCGGCGGATTTCAGAGCGTGCGTCGTCATCAGGCGGCCTCGGCGCGGGCGGTGGAGGCGGTCCCGGCGCGGGTCTGAATGTCCAGCTCGCCGCACAGGGTGTGGAAGTAGTCGGAGAAGTGCGGGTCGCTGCGCGCGCCGATCGGCGAGCGGTCGCCGAGTTCGATCGCGTGCACGTTCTTCACCCGCGAGGGCCGGCCGCCCAGCACCACGACGCGCTTCGACAGGGCCACCGCCTCGTCGATGTCGTGGGTGACCAGCACCACGGTCTTGCCGAAGCGCTCCACCGCGTCGAGCAGCACGCCTTCCAGGTAGAGGCGGGTCTGGTAGTCGAGGGCCGAGAACGGCTCGTCGAGGAGCAGGATGTCTGGATCCATGATGAGCGTCCGGATCAGCGCCGCGCGCTGGCGCATGCCGCCCGAGAGGGTCTTCGGATAGGCGTTCTCGAAGCCGCCGAGACCGAACTGGGCGAGGTAGCGGCGGGCCGTGTCGGTGGCCTCGCGCGGGTCCGTGCCCCGCATCTCCAGGCCCAGCATCACGTTCTGCAGCACCGTGCGCCAGGGAAACAGCAGGTCCTTCTGCATCATGTAGCCGATCCGGCCCCGCAGGCCCGCCACCGGCCGTCCGCGGAACAGCATCGTGCCGGCATCCGGTTCGAGCAGCCCCGCGATGACGTTGAAGACCGTGGTCTTGCCGCAGCCCGACGGCCCGATGATGCTGACGAAGTCGCGCTCGTGGATGTCGAAGCTCAGGCCGTCGAGGACTGGGACCGGGCCGGACCGGGCATGGAAGCTCTTGCGGATGCCGCGCAGCGCGAGCTGCACGGGGGCGGTCTTTGGGTCGGCGGAGCTGTCGGGTGTCGGCGTGGGGTCCATCGGAACTCCTCAGGCTGCATCGCTCGCACGAGGATTGTCCGGCGCGGTGTGTGGAATCCCAAGGTGAAATGGGCTGCAGGACCGGCCGGCCCTTGCGCAAATCGGCGCCCTTCGGCCCGCCCGGAAGGCGCTTCCGCCGCCAAACGTCAAAATTGCCGGATCGGTCCGCTTCTTGCTCGCCTCGCAACCGAGGGGTGCACTCGCGACTGCCGAACCGGGAGATCCTGTATGCGTCGATCCCTGCACACGGACGAGGAGATCGCCTTCCTGCTGGGCGAGGCCGCGCGCGGTATACCGATCGCCGAGATCTGCGCGAGCGCCCACGTCTCGCTCGGCACCTTCTATCGCTGGCGCCGCCGCCTCGGCGGCCTCAAGCCCGCGGGCGTCGTCCGCCTCGACCGGGCGGAGCAGGAGAACGCGGTCCTGCGGGCGGAGGTGCAGCGCCTGCGCGCGGCGCTGGCGGCGCGCTCCGTCCCGGCCGACCGGGCGCTGCCGCCGCGGCCGGGTCCGCGCCATCGCGGTGCGGAGGCCAGCGTGGGCCGCTTCGCATTCGTCCGGACGGCGAATTGAGCAGGAGAGCCACCTGCGCCGCCGGATGCGGCGCGGGCCTCCTCTCCGTTGGGAGGCACCGTCCGCGGCTCACCCCTTCTGGGCGAGAGCCGCCTTCGGCATCAGCATGTGCACGCCCTTGTTGCCATCCACAGTCTGCGTGATGCGCAGGTTCCCGGCGAGCGAGCAGAGCATGTAGGCTTGGTTGCGGGTGAGGTCCGTGCGCGCGCAGACGAGGCGCACCATCTCGCGCACGGCCTGGCGCATCGCCTCGTCGAGGGTCTCGTGCAGGCCGATCGACATCAGGTCGGTGGGTGTCTCGGCGAAGGGCCAAACGCCCCGGAGATCCTTGCGCACGGTGAGCCGGAAGGTGCCGGTCAGCCCGGTCTCCAGCGCGGTGATGCAGACCTCGCCGTCGCCCTGCACGCCGTGCCCGTCGCCCGCGTAGAAGCCGGCCCCGGGGTTGAACACCGGCAGGTAGAGCGTGGTGCCGACCCGCATCTCCTTGTTGTCCATGTTTCCGCCGAAGGCTCGCGGTACCGGCGTGCCGACCCGGCCCCAGGCAGCCGGTGGGGCGGTGCCGAGGATGCCGAAGAAGGGGTCGAGCGGGAGTTCCGTGCCCCAGGGCAGGCGGCAGACGCCGCGCGCGACGTCGATGTCGGCGTGAACGGTCTCGTAGTCGGTGAATTCGTCGGGCAGCGTGCCGAGCAGCGGCAGGATCGCCACGAACCCCCAGTCGAGCCGGAACTTCAGATCGAGGATGTCGACTTGCAGCATGTCGCCGGGCTCGGCGCCGCGCACGTGGACAGGTCCGGTGACGAAGTGGGGGCCGGGTCCGGGCTTCAGCGTATCGAGCGCCGCCGTAAGGTCGGCCGGGAGCCGCGACGAGTCGGGGTGGAGCGATTCTCGGCCGCCTGCCGGGTGCGAGTGCAGGGTGACGGTGTCGCCGGACTCGACGGTGAGAATGGGCGCGAGCGCGGCGTCGAAATAGCCGAGCACCATTGTCTCGGGGGTGGCGGGAATCTCGTGATGCGTGGACACGGGGGTCTCCTGAGGGAAAGCTAGACGGCGATGTGGAGCGAGAGGTCGGCGCGGCTCAGTGCCCCGCGCTCGCCGCGCTCGACGACGCTGCCGCGGGAGAGGACCACCACGGCGTCGGCGACCGAGAGCGCGAAATCGAGGTACTGCTCGACCAGGAGCACGGTGATCCGGCCCTTCAGCCCGGCGAGCACGGTCTCGATCGCCGCGACAATCGAGGGCTGGATGCCCTCGGTCGGCTCGTCGAGGAGGAGCGCGCGGGGGCGGGTCGCGAGCGCGCGGGCGATGGCGAGTTGCTGCTGCTGCCCGCCCGAGAGGTTGCCGCCCGGCCGCCCCCAGAGGCCGCGGAGCGCCGGGAACAAGGCGGCGGCCTCGTCAACCGCGTCGGTCCGCTCCAGTCCGTGCGCGCGGGCTGCGACCCGCAGGTTCTCGGCAACCGAGAGGTCGGGGAAGATCTCGCGCCCCTGCGGAACATAGGCGAGGCCCGCGCGCGCGCGCCGGTCGGGGGCCAAGCGCGTCAGGTCGGCCCCGTCGAGGCGAACCGAGCCGCGGCTCGCCGGGATCATGCCGGTGAGGCAGCGCAGCAGCGTGGTCTTGCCGGCGCCGTTGCGGCCGAGCACCGCGAGGCAGGCGCCGGGTTCGATCGCGAGCCCGACGCCGCGCAGCACCTGCGCGCTGCCGTAATGCTGGTCGAGCCCCTCGACGGTGAGGGCGGCGGGTGCGGTCGCGCGGGTCATCGGCCGAGGAAGACCTCGATCACGCGGGCATCCTCGCGGGCGCCCCGCATCCCGCCCTCGTACAGGGTGCGGCCCTCGTGCAGCACCGTCACCTTGTCGGCGATGGCCTCCACGAAGCCCATGTCGTGCTCGATCACCAGGATCGCGCGGTCGGGCCGGCGCAGGCGTCCGATCAACTCGGCGGTGCGCTGGGTCTCGGCGTCGGAGAGCCCGGCCACGGGCTCGTCGAGGAGCAGGAGCCTGGGTTCGGCGGCCAGCACCATGCCGATCTCCAGCCACTGCTTCTCGCCGTGCGCGAGCGAGCCCGCCGGCACCGCGGCACGGGCGCCGAGGCCGATCTCGCCGAGCACAGCCGCGATCCGCGCCGCGCGCGGCCCCGGGCCGAGATCCGGCCCGCAGCCGATCGCGAGGTTCTCGCGCACGGTGAGCGCGGGGAAGACGCTGGGCTTCTGGAATTTGCGCCGCACTCCGGCCCGGGCGATCGCGGCCTCGGAGATCCGCGTGAGGTCGAGCCGGTCGCCCAGCATCACCCGGCCGGACATCGGCTTGGTGATGCCGGAGATCACGTCGAGCAGCGTGGTCTTGCCGGCCCCGTTCGGGCCGATCACGGCGCGGACCTCGCCGGGATCGACGGCGAGCGAGAGCGCGTCGAGCGCCCGGAAGCGGCCGAACGCGACGGTCAGCCCATCGACGACGAGCGCGCTCATCGGGTGCCCCGCGCCCAGGTCGGCCGCAGGCGCAGGCCCGCGAGGTCGAGGAGCCCGTTCGGCAGGACCAGCACGACGACGAGGACGAGGCCCGAGAGGATGAAGGGCCACGCCTCAGGCATCGCGGCGCTGAGCCAGAACTTCAGGGCGTTGACGAGGACGGCGCCGATCACTGCGCCGCCGAGACGTCCCATGCCGCCGATCGCCACCCAGACGGCGATCTCGATGGAGAGGTCGGGCGCGAGCACCCGCGGGTTGATGATGCCGACCTGCGGCACGTAGAGGATACCGGCAAGCGCCGCGATCATCGCCGAGAGGCACCAGACCTGGAGCTTCAGCCGCGTGGTGGCGTAGCCCAGCGTGCGAAGGCGGGTCTCGTCGTCGCGGCAGGCGAGCGTCCGGCGCCCGATCGCGCTGCCGACGAGGAAGCGCGTGCCGGCGAGCACCGCCGCCAGGGCCAGGAGTGTCGCGACCGCGAGGCCGGTGACGACACCGGGCGAGCCCATCGGCCAGCCGAAGAGCAGCGGAAATCCCGTCATACCGTTGTTGCCGCCGAGCCCGGTATCGTTGCGGTACATCAGCAGCATCGCGACGTAGACGAGCGCCTGGCTGATGATCGAGAAGTAGACCCCGTTGACGCGCGAGCGGAATGCGACGAGCCCGAACAGGAAGGCGACGAGCCCGGCGAGCCCGAGGGCCAGCAGAAGGGCGTAGGGCGCATGTTCGAGGCCGGCCCAGTAGGCCGGCAGGCCCTTCCAGCCCATGAACTGCACGAAATCCGGAAGCTGGCCCGTCACGCTGGTCCCGTGCGCCAGGAGATGCATGGCGCAGACGTAGCCGCCGATCGCGAAGAACAGCCCGTGACCGAGGCTGAGGATGCCGAGGTAGCCCCAGATCAGATCGAGGGAGACCGCCAGGATCGCGAAGGCGGCGAGCTGGCCCACCGCGTTGACGAGGTACGGAGCGGGCCTGCCGAGCACGAGGCCCAGCGCCGCGGCGAGACACAGGCCGACGAGGAGCGCGACCAGCGTATCGCGCGGCGCGCGCCGCTTCCGGGCGGTGGTTGCGAGGCCGGCCTGCACCGCGCCGCTCATCGCCGCCGCCTCGCCGCGAAAAGGCCTTCCGGCCGACGCTGCAGGAACAGGATGATGCCGACGAGCACGATGACCTTCGCGGCGACCGCGCCCGAGAGCGGCTCGATCAGCACGTTGGCGCCGCCGATCCCGAGGGCGGCCACCAGCGTGCCCGCGAGACTGCCGACGCCGCCGAGCACCACCACCATGAAGGCATCGATGACGAAGCCTGAGCCCATGCCGGGATTCACGCTGTAGATCGGGCAGAGGGCCACGCCCGCGAGGCCGGCGAGCCCGGAGCCCAGGCCGAAGGCGAGACGGTCGATCCGGCGGGTCGGCAGGCCGAGGCAGGCCGCCATCTCCCGATTCTGCGTCACGGCGCGAATGTCGAGGCCGAGCGGCGTCCAGCGCAGGACGAGAAGGGTCAGGGCGAGGGTCGCCGCCGCGAACAGGATGGCGAAGAGGCGGTTCCAGGTGACGACGAAGTCGGCGTAGAGCGGCACGCCGCCGCTGACGTAGGGCGGCATCGCGAATTGCAGGTTCTGGGTCCCGACCGCGACCCGCACGAGGTTCACTAGGAAGAGGCTGACCGCCCAGGTGGCGAGCAGGCTCATCAGCGGGCGCCGGTAGAGGTGGCGCAGGACGAGGGTCTCCACCGCGATGCCGACGAGCGCCGTCGCCCCGAACGCCACGGGGATCGCCGCGATGAGGTAGAGATCGAGGAGACCGGGCGCGAGGCGCCGGAAAGCCTCCTGCACGCCGAAGGTGGCGTAGGCCCCCAGCATGATGAACTCGCCCTGCGCGAGGTTGATCACCCCCATCAGGCCGAAGATGATCGCGAGGCCCACCGCGGCCATGAAAAGGATGCTGGCAAAGCTCAGCCCGTTGTAGAGAATCGCGAGGCCGTCTCCGATCCGCACCGCCCGCTCCACGGAGGCGATGCCGGCATCGAGCGCCCGGGTGAAGGCCGGGTCGGCTGCGGCGGGCTCGTTCCGAAGGGCCTGGAGCCGGGCGAGGGCGGCCCCCGAGGGGGCCGCCGCCACCGCGGCGACCGCCGCGCGGCGCTTTTCCGGATCGGGCGAGGAAAGGGCGGCGGCCTGGGCCGCGCCCGTGATCGCGGTCCTGAGGGCGGGGTCGCGCTCGGCATCCCGCGCTCGCTCCAGAACCGCGTCCGGCACTGCGCCGGCGCGCCGCTCCAGGGTGGCGAGCCCGGCGGCGCGCGCGGCGACGCTCTCGGCCGTGAGAAGCGCGACGGCGGCGCGCGCGGTCTCCACGAGGGCACGCTGGCGCAGGCCGAGCACCGGCGCGCGCGCTTCGGCGGCGGGCCGCATCGCGCCCGTGAGCGCGTCACGGCCTTCCGAAGCGCCCGCTCCGTCGAGCAGCAGGGCGCCGGCGCTCCCGCAGGCGAGGCGCCGTTCGGCAAGCGCCGACAGCAGGTGGCCGGCCGCTCTCAGATCCTCGACCGAGGCGTCGGCGGCGGCGCGCACTACGCCCTCCGCCCCGCGCGCCTGAGCGGCCGGGTCGCCGCAGAGGTCCACCGCAAGCGCACCCCGGTCGAGGGGCGCGGCGGAGGCCGGAATCGCCAGCATCGCGAGCGCCGCGAGCGCGGCGCGGACACGGTTCATCGCAGGGTCCCGCATTCAACCGTAGGGGCTGAACGGGACCGGCTTCGGGGCATCGGGCGATTGCCAGAGCACGTCGAAGCCGCGCCGCTCGTTGACCGAGCCGATGAAGACGCCACGGGAGACGTAGTTGTTCTCCCCCGTCATCGTCAGCGTGTAGCCGGAAGGGTCGGCGAAACTGAGCCCCGCAAAGGCCTTGCGCACCTCTGGCACTGCGAAGGAGCCGGCTTTGGCGGCCGCCAGCGCCCAGAGATGGACGCTGTCGTAGGCCGACACCATCGGGTCGATCACGGTGTCGGCGCTGAAGGGCACGCTCTTCGTCTTCACGTAGGCGGCCCAATCGGCCAGGAAAGCCTTGTTCTTCTCGCCCTTGGCAGCCTGCAGATAGGCCCAGCAATTGAGGTGTCCGACGAGCTTGGCCGTATCGAGCCCTTCGAGGTCGGCCTCCACCATGTCGAGGCCGAGGATCGGCACGTCGGTGGCGGCGATCCCCTGGTTGGCGAACTCGCGCAGGAAGTCGGGGATGGACGAGCCGACGACGGTGAGCACGACGATGGGCTGGCCGCCGGGCTGGCTGGCGAAGCTGCGCACCTGGTTCACGAGCGTCTGGAAGTTCGAGAAGCCGAAGGGCACGTATTCCTCGCGCCACGCGCTCTCCGGGATGCCCTTGCTCTTCCAGTAACCTTTCAGCTGCTTGTTGATCGTGCGCGGCCAGACGTAGTCCGAGCCGATCATGAAGAAGCGCTTGGCGCCGACCCCGTCCGGGCCCATCAGGTAGTCGACCGCCGGCAGCACGGAACTGGCGGGCGGCGAGTTCACGTAGACGACGTTCTTCGAATTCTCGTCGCCCTCGAAATGCAGCGGGTAGAACAGCAGCCCGTCGTTCTGCTCGACCACCGGCAGGACCGACTTGCGCGACACGGAGGTCCAGCAGCCGAACAGGGCCGCCACTTTCTCCTGCTGCAGCATCTGCCGGCCGATCTGCGCGTAGAGCGGCCAGTCGGAGGCCGGATCCGAGGTCAGCACCTCGATGCGGCGCCCGTTGACGCCGCCGCGGCCGTTGATCTCGTCGGCGGCCATGCGGACGACGTGGTTCAGGCGGCCCTCGATGTTCGCCATCGTGCCCGACGACGAGAACAGGCAGCCGAGCTTCACGGTGTCGGCCGCGAAGGCAGGCCGCACGATCGCGGGTGCTGCCAGCAGCGCCGCAGATCCGACGAAGCCGCGCCGCGTAAGATGCGCCATCGTTCTCCAACTCCCACGGAAAGACGCGGCAATTGTCGAGCGAGTGCAAGCAGACGCAAAGACGAAAGGCGCTGCAAAGCAGCCACGATATTGCGCATATTGTCGGCAATCGTCTGAGCCGTGGGCGACAATCGCTCAACGACGTCAAAATTTGCAGCGATCCGTGAGATCGGGTCAGGCTGCCTTTCGGTGTGCAGCTTCACGGTCAAGGCATCTCAACCTCGGTCGATCGTGAGGCTACGGGCAGTCAGCGCCGGATGCTCACGCCGGCAATTGCCCTGGTGCTGTTTGAGGCGGAGGTCACCGCTCCGGTGGTTGCAGCTCGATCGGGGAAGGCAGACGGTAAATTCAACGGGCTATGCAGATGTAACTTGTCGGCTGCCTCTTTCACTCCCGATCTCATGCAGGACCGGAGCGGCTCCAAGCCATCCGCCGGCCGTGAAGGCAATCCCGGTTTGATCACCTGATTTGGACAGGCCGGTTCCGGTCGGACCCGTGAACGGCGGCGAACCACACTTGGTGCGATCCGGATCCGGGCCTTTTGTCAGCTCAGCGTCCGCGTCCGGGACAAGGTTGCGAGCTGCTATAGGGCTGTGTGGGGCGCCAAGCGCCATGTCTGCTTCCCGGCGAGAGATCAACTTCAGTCCCCGGTTCCACTTGACCTTCGTGATCGCGCGGCATGGAACAAGCCGTTGATGTTAGATCGAGCGTGCATTGAGGGGACGGCACCGGAGCACCGAGATGCGCGGCTGACATTTGAGCTCGCATCAGTATGGTCGACATGAAGTCGCGGTAAATCTGTCGATGAGTTTCGGTCATGAGAGATGAATTATCATGTCATAATTCATCTCGGCACAGAATGATCGAGGCGTTCCAGAGCGCGAAGACACCTGTCTTGGAACAGGCTCACCCGTTGGCGCGCGCGCACAGATAGCGTTATGCACTGGAAGCACGACGTTGCTCGAGCCGGGACGATCGTGATGCCAAATTGCGAGCAGATGCTGCAGCGCCAGAAGGTGCTCGCGGACTTCGGCGAGTTCGCCCTGGAAAGCCAGGATCTCGACGCGATTCTGACAGAGGCCTGCCGCCTCGTGGCCGACGTGCTCGGCACCGGTCGTGCCAAGATCTTGGAGATCCAGCACGATGGCACGGTCTTCCTCGTGCGCGCCGGCGTCGGCTGGGCCGCCGACGTCGTCGGCCACGTTCGCCTGCCCGTGAGCGAGCACTCTCTGGAGAGCTACTCCATCGCCATCGGAAGGCCCGTAGTAACACAGGACATACGCGCCGAAACGCGCTTCACGGGCTCCGCTTTCATGCGTGCGGCCGGGGTGATCGCGCTTGCCAACGCGCCGATCTTCCTGCCCGGCCGAAAGGCTTACGGTCTGCTCCAGGTGGACGCGACCGAGCCGCGCGACTTCACGCCGGAGGACACGGAGTTCCTTCGCACCTACACCATCATCCTCGGGCCGCTGATCGACCGCCTGCACAAGCTCCATGCCCTCGACGCGAGCGAGGTCCGCCAAGCCTTCCTGCTGCGGCTCAGTGACGAGTTGCAGCCGCTCGCTGAGCCGCGGGCGATCATGGAGATCGCCGTGGGCGCGCTCGCCGGACAACTCGACGTGAGTCAAGTCGGCTACGCCTCCGTTCAGCCCGATGGCCGCACCATCCGGGCGCAGGTTCGCTATGCCGACCGGGAAAGCCCGCAGCCCCGCTCGCGCGATATGGAGTTGCTTGGATCCGAGCTTCTCGCGCGGCAGCGCGCGGGGCATACGATCGCGCTAGCGGATGTCGGTCATCTGGCCGCTGCCAACCCCGAACTCTGGCAGACCCTGGACGCTCGCGCCTTCGTATCGGTGCCGCTCGTGCGTGGCGGGCGCTTGGTGACCGTCTTGTACGCCGCGCACCGCGTTCCCCGAACGTGGACGCCGGACGAGATCAGCCTGATCGAGCAGGTGGCAGCCCGCACCTGGGACGCGGTCGAGCGCGCGGAGGCCGAGCGCGCTCTGCGCGCGAGCGAGGAGCGGTTCCGGTCTTTAGCCGAGCAGGCCGAGGCGGGCATCGTCCTCGTAGACGCGGACGACCGCGTCACCTTCGCCAACGATCGCTACTGCGAGATCCTGGGGCGGGCGCGGACCGAACTCGTCGGTCGCTCCATGCGTGAACTCACGCATCCGGAGGACTGGCCGGCCAACGCGCGTCTGCTGCGGCGGACGCTGGCCGAGGGTATCCCGTTTACCATCGAGAAGCGCTACTTACGCCCTGATGCCACGCCGGTATGGGTGCGCAACGCCGTGAGCGCGCTGCGCGAGGCGGGCGGCCAGATCGTGGGTGGCTGCATCATCGCCATCGACATCACCGAGCGCCGCGAAGCCGAGGAGCGACTTGGTGCGAGCGAGGCGCGGCTGCGCCTTGCCCTGGACGCGTCGCGACTCGGCGTATGGTCGTTCGAGGTGGAGAGCGACCGTTTCGTGTTTGATGCGCGGACGGCCGAGATCAGCGGGCTCGCGCCGGTCGGCCAACTCGACGCCAACACGATCTGGGCCGCGGTTCATCCCGAGGATCGTGCCCTGCTGCAGGCGCGCCTCGCCGAGGTCCTCGATCCCGGTGGGAGCGGTTGGAGCCAGGCCGAGGGCCGCTTCATCCATCCCGATGGTGCGGTTCGCTGGATCCAGGCGCGCGCGCAGATCGTCCACGCGGACGGCCAGAGACAACCGGGCGCCCGCGTGCTGGGCACACTGCTCGACATCTCTGAGCAGCGCGCGGCGGAACTGGCGCTCCGCGCGAGCAAGGCGAGGCTGCGGACACTGGTGGAGGGCGTCCCGCATCTGGTCTGGCGCGCGACGGCTTGGGGCGATCGGACTTGGTCCAGTCCGCAATGGTGCGCCTATACGGGCCTCAGCGAGCTGGCCAGCCGCGGGCTCGGTTGGCTCGAAGCCGTCCACCCGCAGGACCGTGGAGGGGTGATGGCGGCGTGGCGCGCGACGGAGCAACTGGAGGCTCTGATGGTCGAGCACCGCCTGCACGACGTACAGGCCGCGTGCTACCGCTGGTTCTCCACTCGCGCTGTGCCGGTGCGCGACGTGATCTCCGGCGAGATCACCGAGTGGTTTGGCACCTCAACCGACATCGATGCCTTGCGCCAGCTCCAAGAGCGGCAATCGGTGATGGTTGCCGAGTTGCAGCATCGCACCCGCAACCTCATCGGGGTCGTGCGCTCTGTCGCGCAACAGACCCTGAAGAATGCACGCTCGCTCGATGTATTCAGAGTGCAATTCAACGATCGTCTGTCAGCTCTCTCCCGTGTGCAGAGCTTATTATCCCGCTCTGAGCAAGCGCCGATTACTCTCCGAACGCTGATCCAGTCCGAGCTTGACGCGCTCGGTGCTGCGGCGATGCAAGATCGCATCAATTTGGTGGGACCCACGGTCGCCCTGCGCAAGGCTACGGTGCAGACCTTCGCGCTCGCCCTGCACGAGCTTGCGACGAACGCGCGCAAGTATGGCGCACTGACAAATGAGCGGGGTCGGCTCGAGATCACGTGGTGCACCTACCAAGACGAGCAGGGCGGCAGCCGGCTTCTCTTGGAGTGGTTCGAGGCAGGCATTGTGAGATTGAGCGAGAGCAGAGAGCCTGTCCGGCGCGGGTACGGGCGGGAGCTGATCGAGAAGGCTTTGCCCTATGCGTTGAAAGCCAGGACTTGCTACGCGCTGAATGAATCAGAGTTGCGTTGCTCCATTGATATTCCGCTAACAGATGGTCTATTTATGAAAAATTAGCGCGCCACACGACGGTGATAATCGACATGAATACGAATTCGTGTCACCTGCGCTGGATCGTACTCATTGATGGTCTGAGTTGGTAGCGCTCGGTGGAAAAGGCTCGGAGCACGGGCGCAGGTGGGAGCATCCCATACCGTTCAACCCTTCGATGAAGGTTGACGACGCCGGGACCGCTCTCGTCTGGACGCGGCACCCGAAACGCCTCCCGGATTATTGTCCCGCGATGCCGTTTGTTATCAGGCGACGGGACGCGCAGGATACCGACCTGAAAAGCAGCCTCACCGCGCTCGGCCGTTCTCTCGTTCGCCCGCAAGCCCCCGACGTCCCGCGGGCGGACAAGCCTCGGGCCAGCAAGAACAGCCCAGGAGCGTCAGCTCTCGGCGAGGATGGTGGTGGGCAGCCTGATTGTGTAGGTCGTACCCGCTTTGCACGAGGCCGTGGCGAGGATGCCGCCGACTTGGCGCACGAACGCCTCGACAAAGCGCGAGCCCTTGCCCGAGGCTGGTCCGCTCCCGGCGGTCGCCGCGAGACCCACCCCATCGTCGGCGACGGTCAGCACGACCTCGCCGTCTCGCCGCCCGACGCCGAGGGCGATGCGCCCGCGTCCGCCTGGAAAGGCGTACTTCACCGCGTTCGTGGCGAGTTCGTTGACGATCAGCCCGATGGTCACCGCGTGGTCGGCCACGATGGCCAGAGGTTCCGCCTGGACCTCGATCCGGACGCCGCTCTCGGTGCCGAGCAGGCTGGATCGCAGGCTCCCGGCGATGCCCTCCAGGTAGGGCATCACTGGCACCGGCCCGAGCGAGGCCGAGCGCGAGATCACGTCGTAGAGGCCTGCCACCGCGCCGATCCTGGCCTGCATCGCCTGATAGCCCGCAATGCACGGCTCCGCTGCCCGGCGGATCTCGTAGGACACAAACGAGGTGATGATCTGCAGGCTGTTCTTGATGCGGTGGGCGAGTTCGGCGGCGAGCAGGTCGCGATGCCGCTCCAGCAGGCGCGCCTCGGTCACATCCTCGAACACCAGCAGCAACCGGGTGACGTGGTTGCCGGGGCGATGGACCTTGCGCGCGTTGAGCTTGAAGATGCGTCGGCCCAACCCCGGGAACTCGTCCTCGATCTCGAAGCCATCCAAGGCGGCATCGTTCGGCACCACGCGCGCAAGCAGTTCCTGCAACCGGCCGACATTCCACTGACCCTGGGCGAGGTCGTAGAGCGAGCGCCCGATCAGGTCCCCGCCCTCGTCGCCGAACAGGCGCAGGAATGCCCGGCTCGCCGCCGCGACGGTCATGTCGCCCTCGAGCACGACCATGGGGTCGCGCACTGTGTCGACGATGCTGCGCGCGAGCCGACCCTGACGCTCGGCCTCGTCGTGGGCTTCGTGCTCGCCGGTGATGTCGTCGATGGCGAGCAGCAGGAACGGCACGTTGTTGCCGGGCCGGAAGACCTTGCGGGCGTTGAGGCGCATGCACTTGAGCCCGATGTCGGGGAAATCGTGCCCGACCTCGTAGCCCTCGACCGTCCCGTCGCGCGGCACGACCTCGACGAGCAGGCGGCGCAGGTCGGGGATGTCCCACTGGCCGTTCCCGAGCTCGAACAGGGGACGCCCGAGCGTGGACTCCGGCTCGACCGCGAAGGTTCGGTAGAAGGCGCGGTTGGCCGAACGGACGCAAAGATCCATGTCGAGCACGAGGAGGCTCGACGGCACCGTGTCGACGATGTCTTGCGCGCTGACGCTGTCCATGAACCCGCTCCGACGATTGCCCGGGGCGGCCCCGCGGGTCCACCCGGTCCGCAGCCGCAGCGCCCCGGATCGCCACCTCCCCTCGGGGCCTTCGTCGGAATCGCGCCTATCACGGCATGAGAACCTTGTCTTCCAGGTGCAAACCTCGGAGGCGGCCGCCAAGTGCAGCCTGCGGTGGTCGGCCGCACCGGCCTCGGCGCCGAAACCCCGGCGGTCCCGCGATGGGGGGCGGGGGAGCATCTCCGGCCGTGTCGTCGCGCGGGAGATGGAGGTAGGCGGGGTCGACGTCGGCGGCCTCCGCGCTCGCTGAGGCCGGGCGGCTCAGGCCGCCGTCAACTCGCGGATGCGGGCGGCCAAGGCGTCGATGGCGAATGGCTTGGTCAGGACAGACATCCGGGGTTCAAGGTCGCCGCTGGCGAGCAAGGCGTTTTCGGCGAAGCCGGTAATGAACAGCACCTTCAGGTCGGGCCGAGTGACCCGTGCCGCGTCCGCCAACTGTCGGCCGTTCAGACCGCCCGGCAAGCCGACGTCGGTGATCAGGAGGTCGATCCGGGCGTCCGATTGCAGGACCTTGAGACCGCCGGTCCCATCGGCCGCCTCGACCGCGATATAGCCGAGATCGTCCAGAACGTCGGTCACCATCATGCGCACGCTGGGCTCGTCATCGACGATCAGCACAGTCTCGCCGGCCTCGGCGACCGGCGCGAGGCTTCTTTCCGCCGTCGTCTCATCACGCTCGGCCTTACCCAGATGGCGGGGCAGGTAGATGCTGACCGTCGTGCCCCGCCCCTCCTCGGAGTGGATGCGTACCTGCCCGCCGGATTGCTTGGCAAAGCCGTAGATCATCGACAGGCCGAGGCCCGTGCCTTGCCCGAGCGGCTTCGTGGTGAAGAACGGGTCGAACGCCTTGGCGATGACATCGGGCGGCATGCCGGTGCCGGTATCCGAGACGCTGAGCGACAGGTACTGACCTTCGGGAATGTCCTGCCGCAGTGCCGCTGGCGCGTCGATCCAGCGGTTGTCGGTCTCGATGACGATCCGGCCCCCATCCGGCATCGCGTCCCGCGCGTTGATGCAGAGGTTGAGCAGTGCGTTCTCCAACTGGGACGGGTCGACGAGCGCGGGCCATAGGTCGGGCAGGCCCACCGCCTCTACGTGCACGGCCGGTCCGACGGTGCGCCGGATGAGGTCGAGAATGCCCTCGACCAGGGCGTTCACATCCGTTCCCTTCGGCGCCAGGGTCTGACGGCGCGAGAAGGCCAGCAACCGGTGGGTCAGCGCCGCGGCGCGCTTCGTCGCCCCCTGTGCGGCGGCCATGTACTTGTCGACGTCCTTGAGGCGTCCTTGGTCGATGCGGTTGCCCATCAGCTCCAGGCTGCCGGAGATGCCCGCCAGCAGGTTGTTGAAGTCGTGTGCGAGGCCTCCGGTCAACTGGCCGACCGCCTCCATCTTCTGAGACTGGCGAAGCTGCTCCTCGGCGCGCATCAACTCGGCAGTCCGCTCCTCGACACGCTGCTCCAGGGTCTCGGTGAGGCTGCGCAACTGTGCGATGGCGCGGTCACGTTCCTGCTCGACGGCACGGCGTTCATCGACGTCGAGGAGCACGCCGGGAAATCGCAACGGCGTCCCGTCCGGCCCGAGCTCGACGCGGCCGTTCGCCTCGATCCAGTAGTAGCGCCCGTCGGCGCGCCGCACCCGGTACTGGTGCGCGTAGGCGCCGCCACGGGCAATGACCTCGTCGATGGCCGCGGCGAGCCCGGCCTGGTCGTCCGGATGGACGGTAGCGACGATCTGAGCGAGCGGGATACCTTCGCGGCCGAGCGATGGGTCGAGCCCGAAGTTGCGGGCGAAGCCCTCGTCGACCGTGAAGCGGTCAGTCGGCAGGTCCCAGTGCCATGTTCCGATGATGGCGCCGGCTGCCAGAGCGAGTTGCACGCGCTCGATATTGGCGCGCGCGAGGGCCTCGCTGGCACGCAGGCGCTCCTCGGCTTCGCGGCGAGCGGTCACGTCATTGAAGATGATGGCGATCTGTCGGTCCCGCGGGTCGCCGACGGGAACCGCCCGGACGTCGAACCAGCGTGAGAACGCCTCGGCGTAGCTCTCGAAGTTCGTCGGTTCGCGGGTCCTGGCGACGCGCCCGTAGGTCTCGAACCAGAATGGCTCCAAGTCCGGGGCATACTCAGTCACCCACTTGCCGCGCAGGTTGACCCCCGCCTCGCGCTCGAAGGCAGGATTTGCCTCCAGGAAGCGGTAATTCACCGGCCGGTCGTCGGCGTCGAATTTCACCTCGACGATGGCGAAGGCGGCCTCGACCGTCTCCAGAATCGTCCGGAAGCGCTCCTCGCTGGCGCGCAGGGCGGCCTCGGCAGTGCGCGTGCGGCTGACATCGAGCATCGCGCCAATCATGCGCACAGCCTGCCCACCCGCATCTCGGAGCACGTGTCCGCGATCGAGCACCTCGACGTAGGTGCCATCCGCGCGCCGGAAGCGATACTCCTCCGTCCAGGAGCTGCCCGTGCCGACAGCCACCCTGCGGATCGAATCCGCGACCCGCGCTCTGTCGTCCGGGTGGATCTGGGCCCTCCGCCAGTCCGCCGTCTGCACGACGGCGTGTGGCGCATGTCCGTACGCGGTCTCCAGCGCCTCGTTCCAAAGGACGGCGTCGGTCGCGAGGTCCCAATCCCAGATCGCGTCGTTGGTGGCCTTGGCGGCCAGCCTGTAGCGTTCCTGGGCCTCGCGCAACGCGAGGCCCGTCGTGTGCTCGACGGTCACGTCGCGCAGGATCTTCACGAAGCCGAGATGGCTCCCATCGCTGTCTCGAAGCGGCAACATCTCGCCGGATGCCCAGAACCGTCGACCGTCCTTGCGCAAGTGCCAGCGCTCGTCCGGCACGCGACCGACGCGCAGGGCCTCGGCCATCTCGATGGCTGGCCGCCCGTCGGCCCGGTCCTCCAGCGTGAAGAACTCGGCGGCGCTTCGACCGAGCATCTCCGCGGCGGTCCAGCCCATCACCCGCTCGGCGCCGCCGTTCCAATCGGTCACCGTGCCGTCCGAAGCCATGACGACCATGGCGAAATCGAGCGCGCTGTCGAACGCGGCCCGTTGGCGTGCCTCGCTATGGGGGCGGACCGTGCGGCTGGCGTCGAGCGCGACGGCCAGTTCCTGCGAGTTCGCGAGGTTAATCCGGACATCGCGTCCGGCTTCCACGCCGGTGGTGTCAAGGGCTGCGCGCAGGCGCAGGACTTCCGCTTCCAACTCGGCGCGGGTCAGGCTGGTCAGGGGTGCGCCGGGCACGTCTCTTACTCTCATGATGCCGGCCGCTTCGTGGTCAGCCCCTGTCGGACGGGAATGGTCGCGTTCGCCCCGCGGGAATATCAGCTGCGCCGTGCCTTCGCACCCTGGATTGCGCGACGGAGAATTGGCGTCAGGTCGGCAACCGAGTGAAGCCCGCGCACTGGATCGAACCCGTGCGCTTTAGAGCGCTGACCTGACCGGCTGGTTTTGGACCGGGCTGATTGAGAGGATCAGCCAGGACCGAAGGCGTCGGACATGCGACGAGGACAGAAGACGCGCGCGGAGCAGGTCGTGCTGAAGCTGCGCCAGATCGAGGTCCAGACCGCCCAGGGCAAGAGTTTGGCTTTGGCTCAGCTCAGGAGGCGTAGATCTCCGAGCAAAGCTATGACCGATGGCGCAAGGAGTACGGCGGCCTCTAGGTCGATCAGGCCCGGAAGATGAAGGATCTGGAGCGCGAGAACGCTCGGTTGCGGCGCCTCGTGGCCGATCTATCCCTGGAGAAGCAGGTGCTGGCGGACGTCGCCTCGGGAACCTTGGTTCGCCCCGAGCGACGCCGGCAGGCGGTGGCCGGCATTCGGGAGAAGTATGGCCTCTCGGAACGTCACGCCTGCCGGATCGTCGGCCAGCACCGGGGCACGCAGCGCTACGTGCCGACCGTGCTGGCCGACGAGGATGAACTGACCCGCGCCGTCATTGCTCTGGCGTCCGAGTACGGGCGCTATGGCTACCGCCGCGTCACCGCGCTGCTGCAGGCAGGCGGCTGGCTGACGGCTGGCAGGTGGGCAAGGATCGGGTTCAGCGCGATCCAAGCGTCGCGAGGGGCTCAAGGTCCCGCAGAAGCACCGCCCGCGCAGCCGCCTCTGGCTGAGAGGCGCTGGCCGACGCCATGTGCCTGCACGGCATCCCCGAGCACATCCGCTGCGACAATGGCCCTGAGATGATCGCGAAGGCCCTGCGCAAGCGGGTCGCCAAGACAGGCTCGCAGATCCAGTACATCGCCCCGGGCTCACCGTGGGAGAACGGGTACTGTGAGAGCTTCAACGGCAAGCTGCGCGACGAGTACCTGCGCCAAGAGATCCTCTACTCGCTCCAGGAAGCCCAGGCTGTAATCGCCCTGTGACAGAACACCTACAACCGCGTCTGGCCGCACGCGTCCCTCGGCTATCGGCCGCCCGCGCCTGTCAGCTTCCCCGATCTGGCCTTCCGCCTACCCATGGCAGCGGCCATGCAGTAGCCTCTCACGCGGCTCGGTCCAAAATACCGGTCAGGTCAGCTGCGACAGGGCCGACTGGACGCGGTTGTTGACGGTGACGGTGTTGATGTCCGGGTCGGTGCCGAGGTCGAAACTCACCGACAGGCTGTGGCTGCCGTCATTGGCGCTCGTGGACTTCATGTAGATCATGCGGTCAACGCCGATGACCTGCGCCTCGAGCGGCTGAGCGACGCTCGCCTCGACGACCTCGACGGAGGCCCCCGGATAGGTCCCTGTCACACTCACCTGCGGCGGTACGATCTCCGGAAACTGCGCGACCGGGATCCGGAGCAGCGCCAGCCCCCCGCGATCGTGATGATCAGCGCGATGACGATCGCGAGCCGAGGGCGATCCACGAAGATCGATGAGATCATGGCGCGCCCCGAGCTCGGCCGCCTGGTGCAGACGACGTTCGATCCGCCATGAGTCGCCGCGGAGCGAGACAGGGGAGGGGGTGGGGGCGGCGTCCCATGAGGCGTCCCACGCTGCGCTAGCGCCGGCCGCTCGGGCCGTCGCCCGTATTCGGGCCGGCGCCGCTGGCCGCTCCGGTCGGAGCTTGCCCAGTCAGCGGCGAGACGGGTGCGGCGGGGGCCCTGCGGCCAGCGGGCCCCGCGCGGTCCTCGTCCACGGTCGAATTCCGCATCATCCTCTGCAGAACGGCGTCGGCGGGTTCGGGCGAGACTGTTTCGCCGGTGCGGACCTGTTGCAGGCCTTCGGCGACGACCTGCTCTCCGACTTCGAGGCCGCTCGTCACAGCCGCAAGCGTCGTGCTCGGCTGGCCGAGCCGGATTCGGCGCTCCTCCGCCCGATTTTCCGGTCCGATCACGTAGACGTAGCTGCCCTGCTGGTCGGACAGGACGGTGGCGCGAGGGATCGCGACCGCCTCGACCGGCTCGACGCCCTCAAGGAACACGGTCACGAACTCGCCTTCCGTAAGCTCACGCAGGATGGCCGAGGTGCGGGTCTGAGCGAAGATCGGCGGGTTCGGCAGCACGCCGCTTAGCAGGATCGTGTCCGTACTCGTCGCGCTGGTGTTGTTGATGAAAACGAGCGTCCCGGTGTGGTCGTAGAAGCGGCCGTCCGGCAGCTGGGCCCGGATCCGGACGGCCCCGAAGCCGCCCTTCGGCGCGTAACGCGCCCTCAGATTGATCGCCTCACGGACTGCCGCCGGCAAGGTGGCGTACATCGGGTCCTGCCTGATGATCGTCGTCAGCACCCCGGAACCCGGCCCGACGACGTTGCCGATCGTCAGCGCGGTGCGCCCGATCTGGCCGCCGATCGGCGCGGATCTCCGTGTAGCCGAGATTGATCTGCGCTGTGTCGAGCTGGGCCTGCGCGGCTTGCAGCTGGGCCTCCAGGGCGCGCTCGTTTGCCAGGGCCGCGTCGTAGATCGATTGCTGCCCCGCCGGTCCGCCGAGCAGGGTTCTGGCGCGCTGCGTCGTCAGCCGCGCGTTTACCAGCTGGGCTTCGACCTGCGCGATCTGCGCCTGCTGGGCGGCCATCGTTGCCCGGAACGGACCCTGCTCGAGCAGGTAGAGGAGCGTGCCTTCCTCGACGTCGGCACCCTCGACGAAGAGCCGCTTCTCGATGAACACCGTCACCCGAGCGAGGATGTCGACACGCTGCGTCGCCTCGATGCGGCCGATGAACTGCTCCGTCTGCGTGATCGGCTCCTTGCGGGCCGCAATGATGCCGACGACGGGCGGCCCTCGGCAGGGGTCGTTGCCGAGGCGATCGGAACATCGCTTCCCAATCGCGGTTTCGCCCGTTCGCGCTCGGAGGCATGCCAGGGCAGATGCCAGTCAGATCCGCGAGCACGCCATCGTCGTCGGTTCGGACGGGACGCACGTCGGTACGGTCGCTCACCTGAAGAACGGCAACATCAAGCTGACGAAGAACGACGCGGAGGCTGGCGGCCTGCACCACTCCATCTCGATCGACTTTGTCCAGTCTGTCGAGCGCAATCGGGTCCGCCTGAGCAGGTCTGCCGACGCGGTGAGGCGCGAGTGGAGCACATCGGGCGCGGCCTGAATGTTCGAGCCTGCCGATGAATCGTCAAACCGACCCGTTCGGCGGGTTTTTGCGGCTCACCCGCGCCCGGCGGCGCAGAAGCCGCTTCCGGTCAGGTCACAGTTCGTCTGCGATCTCAAAGGAGCGGCCGGCAATCTCCAGGTTCCGGATCTCTGGTGTGATGGGCGCGTAGGCGCCCTCCGGCGCCTCGCCCATGTGCGTGGACGAGGACTATCCAGGCATCTCCGCCGATGCGCGGATCGCGGCGATCCGCTCGCCCGCAGGTGACCACGCATCCCCAGCCTGCGCGTGCATTCGCGCCCCTCACCTGCTAGAACACAGGGAGAACAAGCGCGGCGGATCGGTGCGGCACGATTCGGGTGCGGAGGTTTGCGTGTGGGTTGTGGACGCCGAGGCAAAGAACGTATGCGGGCAGGCACTCACCGTTTCCACGGCACGGGCGGCGAGCACACGGTGCTCGATCACCGCGGCCGGTATCTGCACGCGCGCGATCGACGGCCAGGTTGCCGGCCGTCTCGAAGGGGCGGCCTGGATTGTCCACGCGCACGACGCCGCAGGTCGCTGCATCCTTACCCGGCCCTTCAACGACGGAACTGCGCCGACCCTGCGAATGGCCTGAGAAGAGATCCGGGCATAGCCCTGAAGGTTAGCTCCGTGGTGCAGACCTTCGACACTTCGTCGAGAGCCTGCAGGGCGCCTGAGACTGAAGGTTAGAACCGAGATGGCATATAGGAAACTGACGGCTGCCGAGACGAAGGCCCGGGATCTGGGCCTCGCTCTGGCGCGTATCGCTGAGGGGGACGGCACACCCGCCGCAATCGGTGTGGATCGGCTGCGACAAGCCAGCCCGCGCCTGACGCCGCTCGCGGTGGGGCAGATGGTGCGCAAGCAGCGCGCGATCCTAGAGGGCACGTTGGCTGAGCGTGGGCTGGCGCTTGCCGACTACGCTGATCAGGGACCCGGTCGCGGCATGGAATTCACAATCGCGCAGGCCGCGTGACAGGCTCGGCCGAGAGCCACCGACTGCTCGCCTCGGACCGCTGATCCGGCGTCCTGCGGCCGAGCCGTGCGTCCGCGCTCGAGAAAAGCCCAGCCGCCGCATCGCGCGAGCGAGCAGGCGAAGCGATGAGCTAAGCGCGGAAGTCGTGCTGCCAAGCTCGCAAGTCGAGAGGCCGGCAGATTGCGCGGTGGTTGAGGCAGTCGTCCGAACTTCCAGCGGCCATCGCTCGCGGAGCCGGCAGCCGTCACGTCACACCGGGACGGATAAGCATGCCTTCGGCAGCGAGCGGTGCATGGCCGCCGATCCTTCGCGATGATTTTACAGGTCACGGATCAAACGCTCCGCTCGCACGTCTTTAAGCGAAGCTGTTGCTCCGAGGGGACGTCATGAGTGTCGGACTGATCGCGCTCCTGGACGATGTAGTGGTCATCGCGAAAACGGCAGCAGCCTCGCTCGACGACGTAGCCGGGCAAGCCGCCAAAGCCGGAGCGAAGGCGGCGGGCGTCGTCATCGACGATGCCGCGGTGACGCCGCGCTACGTGGTGGGCTTCGCGCCCGAGCGCGAATTGCCGATCGTCGGTCGGATCGCGCTGGGCTCGCTGCGCAACAAGCTCTTGTTCCTGCTTCCCGGGGCGCTCGCGCTCAGCGCGCTCGCCCCTTGGGCAATCACGCCGCTCCTTATGCTGGGTGGCGCCTATCTCTGTTACGAGGGCACCGAGAAGGTCTACGAGGTCTTGTTCCCTGGCAAGGCTCACAAGCATGAGGACGCGCTTGTCGGCTCACAGAACACGCGGGTGCTGGAAGACCGTCGGGTTGCAAGCGCGATCAAGACTGACTTCATCCTCTCCGCCGAGATCATGGCGATCACCCTGGCGGCCATCCCGGAGGGAAGCTTCTGGACACGTGCGGCGATCCTCGCCGTCGTCGGTTTGGGAATCACTGTCGCCGTCTACGGTGCGGTGGCGCTGATCGTAAAGGCGGACGATGCTGGGTTGGCTCTGGCCAGGAGTACAGCGGCGCCCCCCCTCGGTAGCTTGAGCCGCGGGATCGGGCGCGCCGTCGTCCGAGGCATGCCGGGTTTGCTGAAACTTCTCGCAATCGTCGGAACGGCCGCGATGATCTGGGTCGGGGGCGGGATTCTCGTGCACGGCCTTGAGAGCTACGGCCTATCGGCGCCGGCCCGGTTGATCCACGCCACGGCCGAGTGGGTGGGCGCTCTGCTTCCCGCAGCTCAAGGTCTCGTAGGGTGGCTCGTGACGGCAACGGCATCCGGGCTCGTTGGTCTGGTCGTCGGCGGCATTCTGATCCCGCTGACGAGCCATGTTCTCGCACCAGCGTGGCAGAGCCTCTCACAACTGCGGACGCGCACGGCCTGAGCGGCGAGGCATTCCCGCAATGACGCTCTGTTTGCTGTTCTGAACCATCGCTCAGAAGCGGGATACCTGCTTCGAGGAAGAGTCTCTGCATAAGCGGAGGGGACCGGGCCGGCCATCACGGACGCGCTGGCGACCGCCTCGGCTATCGGAACACGGGCATCAGTCGGCCCACGTTCAAGCTCGCAGCATTTCACGCTCACGCACCGCAACCTGCACAGCGTCTGGCCACTGATCCGGCGGGGGTGCACCGATACGGTCACTTGCAACACTCGGCCTATGACCTGAGGTTCCTCATACCCGACGATCAAGCCACTTTGTCGGTCAGCGCTGGCACGGTGGTGTTATGCGTGTGCTCTGCAAATTGCTCGATCGCAGCCGGCCTGCCCATCAGGTAGCCCTGAGCCGACTGGCAGTTCTCCTCGATGAGGAAGCGCAGCTCCTCCGCGGTCTCGACGCCCTCGGCCAGCACGGGCAGGCCGAGGCCACGGCCGAGGCCGAGCACGGAGCGCACGATGGCCTGGGTCTGCTCGTTCTCGTCGACCGCCCGGATGAACGAGCCGTCGATCTTGATCTTGTCGAATGGGTAGGCGCGCAGGTTTGAGAGCGAGGAATAGCCCGTGCCGAAATCGTCCATGGCGATCCGCAGGCCGAGTGCTTTGAGCTGGCGCAGGGTCGACTGGGCCCGGCTCGGGTCCCGGATCAGCGCCGTCTCCGTGATCTCGATCTCCAGCCGCTCGGGGCGCAATTCGGTCTGGAACAAGACCTCGTGCACCATCTGGGCGAAGTGGGGGGCGAGCAGCTGCACCGCTGAGACATTGACCGCCACCGAGAGGGGGTTGGGCCAGCTCGCCGCCTCCCGGCAGGCCGCGCGAAGAACCCACTCGCCGATCTGCAGGATGGCGCCGCTCTCCTCAGCGATCGGGATGAACAGCGCCGGCGAAATCGGGCCGCGCTCGGAGTGCTGCCAGCGCAGCAGCACCTCGAAGCCGAAGATGGCACCCGACTGCACGTCGGTCTGGGGCTGGTAGACCAAGTGCATCTCGCCGCGGGCGATGGCGTGACGCAAATCATGCTCCAGGATGCGGCGCTCGCGCACCTGGGTGCCGAGCTTCGCCTCGAAGAAGCGATAGGTGCCTCGCCCTTCGGACTTGGCCTTGTAGAGCGCGGTATCGGCGTAGCTCAGCAGCAGTGCCCGGTCGTCCGCGTCATCCGGATAGAGGGCAATGCCGACGCTGGTCGCGACGGCTGGTCCGGCGGCATCCATGCTGCCGGTGCGCAGCGCTTCCAGGATCTGCTCAGCGAGGCGGCCGGCAGCCATGGCATGTTCGCAAGGTATCAGGATCGCGAACTCATCGCCGCCGAGACGAGCCATCAACTGTGGCTCATCGAGCAATGCCGTGATCGCGCGGGCGACGTTCACCAACAGGGTGTCGCCCGCAGCGTGTCCGAACAGGTCGTTGACCTCCTTGAACCGGTCCAGGTCGAGGCAGAGCACGGCGAGCTTCCGGCCGGTCGCGTCGGCCCGCTTCAGCTCTTGGTCAAGCCTTTGGTTGAAGCTCGTCCGGTTGGCCAGACCCGTGAGCGGGTCGTGGTGGGCGAGGAATTGGATCTGACCCTCGGCTTTGCGGCGGGCGCGCAGATCCCGCACGGCCACGGCGAAGTGGGGCCGGTTCCCGTAGGCGATCGGCCGCATGATCAGCTCGACCGGGATCGCATTGACGTCCGACACCCTCAACTCGGTCTCCACCGCCTGGTCGGGCTGTCCGGCGGTCGCCAAGCGGGCTGCCGCATCGGGCATGAACCGCGACAGCGCAGTGCCTGCCAGGTCGGCTGCTCCGATGCCGACCAGCCGCGCGAAGCTCTCGTTGGCATTGACGATCGTGTCGCCCCGGCAGACCACGAGTCCCTCGACAGCGGCGTTGGCCAGACTTTGAAGCCGCTCACGCTCCAGGGCGGCGTGACGCCGGTCCCGGATGTCGAGGGCCAGCACGGCGCAGGCGAGGAACAGGATCGTCAGGCTGGCCAGGGCGACGCCGGCGGCCAGCCAGCGCGATGGCAAGGCGGCCTCCGAGATAAGGATGCTGGGATCGGGAACGATCGTGACCGAACCCATCGCGGTGAAATGGTGGCTGACGATTGCCAGCAGCAGAAGCAGCGCGCCGATGATATGCGCACGCGCGCCACTGCCCGACAAGGTAACCTGCAGGGCGGCGCCGCCGAGCGACGTAGCGAGCACAAGCGAGGCGGTGACCAGTATCGGATCCCACCGGATATGGCCGGCGATCTCGTAGGCGGCCATGCCGGTGTAATGCATGGCGGCGATCCCGCCTCCGAGTACCCCACCGCCTAGCAGGGGCGCGAATGGCACCGGCCGCACCTGCGCGAGCGTGAGCCCGGCGCCGGTCAGCAGGACCGCATAGAGAAGTGAGAGCGCTGTGAGACCGAGGTCGTAACCGTTCGGTACGCTGGGCTCGAAGGCGAGCATCGCGACGAAATGGGTCGCCCAAATGCCTGAGCCGCCCGCGACCGCTGCCACGCACAGCCATGTGGCGTGCAGTCGCCCTCTGGCCTTGCTGGCATGACGAAGGAGTTCGACACAGGTGATCGCCGCGAGGGTACAGATCACGGCAGCCAGGCTAACCAGCCATAAGTCGTGCGCTTCCACGAAGCAGCCAACAACCTTAAGCATGTCAAAGCGCACCGGCGAAAAATAATCACATCTTACTTATTCGGCATCTCGTTACCAAAGAATAAATATGTTTGTTCATAACATATATTATGAAAGTTACCCTGCAGGACTTCAGCCCTATCTCGCTCAGGTCGCATCCTGAGAAGACTAGTCTTGACACGCAGGTCGCACAGAAACGTTTCTGTCTGGCTTGGTGTGGTCAGATCGTTACCTGTTTTGACCCACTGTCTGCTTCGGAGACGCGAGCGACGGCTGACGAGCGGCAGAGATGGGCGCAAATCCAAAGGTCCGCCAGCTTGCGTCGAGGTAGGGTCCAAGATGGGTGCTGAGCTACCGCTCGATGTTTGGTCCGGCATTTGGTGAAGCGGGTTCGACCTGAAGCAACTGAGCCCGGCCGACCGATTCGCCTCCAACGAAGTGGTTCGCCCTGAGGTGGAGTTGACCCGTTTTGGTGGATCGGTGGAACGCTTGCGGATCAGGGGTTAGCGAGCATCTCCTGTTCGTAGCGGATGGGTGAGCGATAACCGGGCGCGGAGTGCAGGCGCACGGGATTGTAGAAGCCCTCGATGAAGGTGAACACGGCCATGCGGGCCTGTGCTTGAGAGGCGAAGCGCCGGCGGTCGAGCAACTCGCACTCCAGCGTCGCGAAGAAGCTCTCGCACATTGCGTTGTCGTGGTCGGCCAAGCCCTTGCCAGCGCTCGCGGCGCCGCATTGTGGAGCTGCCGGACGGCGTGACGCGTAGCGGGTGACGCTCGCTGTTACGCGGCCGCCACAGAATTGATACCCGTGTCCGACCGGGGGCGCCACTAGGCGCGGCCGAGCATCTCCCGGATGCGTACGCCTAGGGTCTCGACCACAAAGGGCTTGGTCAGCACCGCCATGCCGGGCTCTAGGTGGCCGTTCCCGACGGCCGCGTTCTCGGCGTAGCCGGTGATGAACAGCACCTTCAGGCTCGGGCGCTTCACCCGGCCCGCATCCGCCATCTGGCGCCCATTCATGCCGCCTGGTAGGCCGACGTCGGTGACGAGCAGATCGATGCGCACGTCCGATTGCAGCACCTTCAGGCCCGACGCGCTGTCGCCAGCCTCGATGGCGGCGTAGCCGAGGTCTTCCAGCACTTCGGTCACCAGCATCCGCACGGTCGGTTCATCGTCGACCACGAGGACCGTCTCGCCCAGCTCGGCCCGCGGCGCTTCCGCGAGCGACGTTAGCGTGCCCGTCTCATCCGCGGGGCCGTGGTGGCGGGGCAGGTAGATGCACACGGTCGTGCCCTGCTCGACCTCGGAGTAGATCCGCACCTGCCCCCCCCGACTGCTTGGCGAACCCGTAGATCATCGACAGGCCCAGGCCGGTGCCTTGACCGAGGGGCTTGGTCGTGAAGAACGGGTCGAACGCCTTGGCGATGACGTCGGGTGTCATGCCGGTGCCGGAGTCGGTGACGCACAGCGACAGGTACTGTCCGGGCGGAATGTCGTGCTGCCTCGCCGCGTGCTCGTCGAGCCATTTGTTGGCGGTCTCGACCGTGATGCGGCCCCCGTCCGGCATGGCGTCGCGGGCGTTGATGCACAGGTTGAGCAACGCGTTCTCGAGCTGGTGCGGGTCGACCAGCGCGGGCCACAAGCCTGAGGCGCCGACCACCTCGACCGTGTTGGCGGGGCCAACCGTGCGCTGGATCAGCTCCTCCATGCCGTGGACGAGGGCGTTCACGTCGGTCGGCTTCGGGTCGAGCGTCTGCTGCCGCGAGAAGGCGAGCAGGCGGTGGGTGAGCGCCGCTGCCCGCTTCGAGGCGCCCTGAGCTGCTGTCATGTAGCGGTCGAGGTCCGTCAGGCGGCCCTGGCTCAACCTTGTCCGCATGAGCTCCAGCGAGCCGGAGATGCCGGCCAGCAGGTTGTTGAAGTCGTGGGCGAGGCCGCCGGTCAGTTGCCCGACCGCTTCCATCTTCTGAGCTTGGCGCAATGCCTCCTCGGTCCGAGCGAGCGCCTCGGCCTGCGCCTTGATCACGGTCACGTCGCGGACCGAGGCGTAGATGAGCCCGTCGCGTGGGACCGCGTTCCAGGAAAACCAGCGGTAGGTGCCGTCCTTGGCGCGGTAACGATTCTCGAACCCGAGCGCCGGCTCGCCGCGCACCAGCGCAGCGACGGAGCCCAAAGTGACCTCACGATCGTCCGGGTGCACGTAGTCGAGGAAGGGCCGGCCCTTCATCTCGGCCTCGCTCCAGCCGAGCGTCCCGGCCCAGGCTGGGTTCAGGCTGACGAAGCGGCCTTCGAAGTTCGCCACCGACAGGAGATCGGAGCTTGCTTGCCAGACCTGGTCGCGCTCGGCTGTGCGGGCCGCCACCTCGCCCTGAAGGGAGGCGTTGAGCTCGGCCAACTCCCGCTCGGCGCGCTTCCAATCGGTGACATCGTAGCCGCCGACGAAGATGCCGGTGACGAGGCCGGCGTCGTCGCGGACCGGCTGGTAGATGAAGTCGAGGTACCGCTCCTCGCCTTCGCCCGCGAGGCGGATCGGCATGCCCCGCGCGAGGAACGGCTCGCCGGTCGCGTAGACCCTGTCGAGCAGCTCGTAGAAGCCCTGGCCCTCAAGCTCCGGGAACACCTCGCGCACGCTCCGACCGACAAACAGGCGCGCTCCTGCGACCCTGACGTAGGCGTCGTTGACGTACAAATAGCGGTGCTCCGGCCCGGTGAGAATGCAGGCGAAGCCCGGCATCTGCTGCAGGCTCAGGCGCTGCCGCTCGGCCTCAAGTTGCAGCCGGTGCTCCGCCTCGCGGCGTGCCGCCTCGGGGCGACCCAAGCCCCTCGGATCACGGCGTGCATTCGCGGCTGACACTGTAGGTCCACCGCAGGGGTGAGGCCGTTCGCTGGCACTCAGCACGTGTGTTGAAACGTGCAGACCTCTCAAAAAACGTTGGCTATGCCCCACCCGTACTCCTGACCCTCAGCGGATCCCAACGGTGCATCTGGGAGAGGTCCGGTCGCACGTGCTATTCAGACGTCTGATGGCAGATCGCATTCCGCTTCTATCCCAGGAGCATGCGCGGCTGACCCTCTAGGTCAGTTTTAATCCGTAGGCTGTCATAAAAATTTCGCCGACCCCGTGCTCAGGAGGTTTTCAGCGGTACAGGACCGCACGCATCGTCGGAGAGGTCGGCATGGCAGGGTCAGCGATCGGCGGCTACGCGCCGGGCCGAGATCGAGCGGCGCCGGAGCCCCACCACGGTCGCCCGAATCTCGATGGCCATCGCTCCATCCTCGCGGCCGTCGTCTTCACGGGCGCCATCGCCGCCGCCCTCCTCTACGTCGCCTACAGCATCTACCTCGACGTCGACGCCACCGGCGTCCAGGTCACCACCTACCTGCCCTACATCCTGCTCTTCGTGGCGCTCGTCATCGCGCTCGGCTTCGAGTTCGTGAACGGCTTCCACGACACCGCCAACGCCGTCGCGACCGTCATCTACACGCACTCGCTGCCGGCCAACGTCGCCGTCGTCTGGTCCGGATTCTTCAACTTCCTCGGCGTGCTCCTGTCCTCGGGCGCTGTCGCCTTCGGCATCGTCAGCCTGCTGCCGGTCGAGCTGATCCTGCAGGTCGGGTCGGGGGCGGGCTTCGCGATGGTCTTCGCCCTTCTGATCGCCGCCATCATCTGGAACCTCGGGACCTGGTACTTCGGCCTGCCGGCCTCCTCGTCGCACACCCTGATCGGCTCGATCATCGGCGTCGGCGTCGCCAACGCCCTCATGCACGGCCGCTCGGGCACGTCCGGCGTCGACTGGACGAAGGCCACCGAGATCGGCTGGTCGCTGCTGCTCTCGCCCGTCTTCGGCTTCCTGGCAGCCGGTGGGCTGCTGCTCGTCCTGCGCTTCCTGGTGCGCAATCCCGCCCTCTACGCCGAGCCCAAGGGCAAGTAGCCGCCGCCCTGGTGGATCCGCGGCCTCCTGATCGCGACCTGCACGGGCGTCTCCTTCGCGCACGGCTCGAACGACGGGCAGAAGGGCATGGGCCTGATCATGCTCATCCTGATCGGCACCGTACCGACTGCCTACGCCCTCAACCGCGCCCTGCCGGATTCCTCGGTGGCGCAGTTCCGGCTGGTCTCGCAGGCAGCCTCCGCGGTGGTGGCGAGGAAGGCTGCCGGCTACGGCATCATCGGCGATCCTCGCCCGGCGGTGACGGCCTACGTCGCCGCCCGCAAGATCGAGGGCGGCACCTACCCGTCGCTCTCGATCCTGATCGGGCAGATCGGTGAGCAGGTCGACCGGTACGGCACCCTGGCGAAGGTCCCGGCCGAGGCGGTGGGCAACACCCGCAACGACATGTACCTCGCCTCCGAGGCCGTCCGCTTCCTGATGAAGGACAAGGAGAGCGAGCTCTCGCCCGCCGAGGTCGGCGCGCTCGACGCCTACAAGAAGAGCCTCGACGAGGCGACGCGCTTCATCCCGACCTGGGTGAAGGTCGCCGTGGCGATCGCGCTGGGCCTCGGCACGATGGTGGGCTGGAAGCGCATCGTGATCACGGTGGGCGAGAGGATCGGCAAGACCCACCTGACCTACGCCCAGGGTGCCTCCGCGGAGCTGGTGGCCGCGGGCACGATCGGCGCGGCCGACATGTTCGGCCTGCCGGTCTCGACCACGCACGTGCTCTCGTCGGGTGTCGCGGGCACCATGGCCGCCAACCGATCCGGCCTTCAGGTCGCGACCCTGCGCAACCTGGCCATGGCCTGGGTGCTCACCCTGCCGGTCGCGATGCTCCTGTCCGGCACGCTCTACGTGATCTTTTCGCGCCTGTTCTGAACCGGGATGACCGCTGCATCGCCGATGCCGGCTCGCCTCCTCTGCGACGAGCCGGCGCTTCCGGGCCTTCTCTGGGCCATGCGCTTCGACGAGGGTGGCCGCGGCCACCTCGTCGGCCACGCGGAGGTGCTGCTTAGTCCGGGGAGCTTCGGCGAGGGCTTCACCTGGCTGCACTTCAACCTGAACGACGCGCGGCTGGCCGACCTCGTCGCCGAGGGCCGGCTCGGTCCACGGCGCCTCACCGGGGCCGCCTTCGCCAGCGATCCGCACCAGCGCCTCCTGGTCGAGGACGGCCATATCGGCGGCGTCGTGGCCGATCTCGTGCGCGAGGCCGGCGCGCCCGCCAAGGTCGATGCGGGCGGGCGACTGCATTTCGTGATGGGGCCGCGCCTCCTCGCGAGCGGCCGGCGCCACCCCGTCGTCGGACCCGACGTGGCCCGCGATGCTGCGAGCGAGGGGCAGTGCATCCTCGCGCCCGTCCAGCTCCTGGAGATCATCGTCGAGCAGGTCGTCGCCGCGATGGCGGAGACCGGCGGCCGCCTCGCCGACGAGCTCGACGAGATCGAGGACCACATCCTCGACGAGCGCGTCCGCGGCGAGAGGCGGCGGCTCGGCCCGATCCGCCGCGACGCGGTCCGGCTGCACAGGCAGCTGCTGGGCCTGCGCGCGGTCTTCCACCGCTTGGAGACGGCCGCCGCCGACGAGCAGATCCCGGCCGCGGCCGTCGCCGCCGCCGTCCGGATCGCGCAGCGGCTCGACGCCCTCGACCGGGACATGGTGATGCTCGCCGACCGCTCGCGCCTGATGCAGGAGGAGCTGGCCTCCTACCTCGCCCAGGCCTCGAACCGGCAGCTCTACACCCTGTCGGTGCTCACCGCCCTGTTCCTGCCGCCGACGCTGGTGACCGGCCTGTTCGGCATGAACACCAAGGGGCTGCCGCTCGCGGACAACGAGAGCGGCTCCTCGGTCGCCATCGCGGTCGCCGTCGCCTCGGCGCTCGCGGCCTTCGCGCTGATCCGCGGCCTCGGCATCCGCCCGCCCCGCGACTGAGCGCTTCAGTAGCGGATCGTGGCGCGCAGGCCGAACACGGCGGCGTTGCGGATCCGCGCGCCGTCGGGATCGCGCGGGTTGCCGACGCCGCCGCCGGGCTTGAACACGTACTGGATGCTGGGCTGCACGGCGACGCCTGGACCGAGCACCGCCTGGTAGGTCGCCTCCACCACGGTCTCCGCGCTGCGGCGCGGGCCCGGGACGCCGCCGAACGCCGCGGTCTCGACGTCGAGCCGGCGGGCGGCGCCGGAGATACGGGCGTGGCCGACCGCGAGCCCCATCGTGTCGTCGGACCGGCCGCGGAACAGCCCTCGGTAGGCGATGCCGGCATCCAGGTAGAGGTCGATCAGGTTGCGGTCGCCGGGCGAGCCCGCGGCGCGCAGGAACACGCTGGCGCCGTCGTTGGGGTCGTTCGGCTCCCGGTAGATCGTCTGGTCGACGAGCCCGTAGATCCCGCCGTCGCCGCCGAGCCGCCGCCCGATCCCCGAACTCGCCGGGTCGGCCAGCGACCGGCCCTCCGCGTCGCGGCCGAGCGCGTTGAAGCGGCCGAACTGGTACCAGCCGCCGAGCGTGACCGTGCCGGGCTCGCCCACGGAGCCCGGCGCGATGTTGTAGGCGTAGGAGACCTCCGCGATGGCGAGCGCCGGGTCGGTGAGCGGGAAGCGGGTGCCGGTGCGGTTGCGCCGCTGCGGGTCGGGCTCGCGGCCGAGGCGGTCGGGCCCGCCCGGATCGCCGTCGTAGAGACCGGCCTGGAAGGACAGGTTGGCGTTGGGCACGACTTTTACGCGAACGCCCGGAGAGGCCAATGGGTAGGACGGGCCCCCGCCCCTGAGGTTGCTCGCCAGGATTGCGGCCCAGCCGAGGGAGCCGTTGGTGAACAGGATGCCGGTCTGGCTGACCATGTACTCGGTATCGGTGGCGAGCTGCCCCACGCGCACCGCGAGCCGGCCGTCGAACAAGCTCTGCTCGAACCAAACCTCGTTGAGGCGCGAGGCCGAGAGAGCCTCGATGTCGCTCACGGTCAGCAGGTTGCCGACATAGGAGCGCGACGCACCGCGTCCGTGGACCTGGTAGAAGGTCGTGTGGAGGGCGCCGCCCTTCCAACCCGCCAGGGTATCGAGGTCGACATCGACGTCGACATCCACCAGCCCGAGCGTCGCAGTGCCCCGCCGCATGCCGCCGCGGGCCGTGTGGACGGCTTCAGTGAAGTAGATCAGGTCGTAGGTGATGCCGCGCGCGCGCAGGAAGGCGCGGTACCCGCCCGGGTCTCCGGCCGGGCCGAGCAGATCCTGGATCGTGCTCGTCACCTCCGCCGAGCGCTGCGCCGAGAAGACCGGCTGGGCGACGGAGGTCTGGGGATCGCCGCCCGCGCCCGCATCGGACCCGATGGCGAAGCCCTCGGTGGCCACGCGGGCGGCCTCGCTCAGAACGTCGAGGGGTGGCTGCGCGACCGCCGCGGAGCCCGACATCAGCGAGCTTGCAAGTGCGAGGGACCGCACCTGCGGTGTGCAGAGGCCGCGAAACATCGTGTACCCCGCGCCCCTCCGTCGGTTCTGCCCGCCAAACCACGAGCGCTCAGGACGCTCGTGCAGGGCAGGCGATGTCTCGACCCGAGGGAGGAAAAGCCGACCCTCGCGCCCGCCAACCATCACCGCAGCAGCCCGGGATGGATCCGAGGCCGCTGCTCCCCCCACTGCTCAATACCGCGCCGCCACGTACATCTCGGCCGGGATCGGTCCGCGCACGTAATCCGCGTGGCGCTCGCGCGGCGGCAGCCGTACCGGGGGACGCTCGACCTCACCGTAGGGGATCTGCTCCAGGATGTGGCTGATGCAGTTGAGGCGCGCCCGCTTCTTATCCACCGCCTCGACCACCCGCCAGGGTGCTTCGGGAATGTGGGTGCGCGCCAGCATGTCCTCCTTGGCCCGGGTGTAGTCCTCCCAGCGGCGGCGCGATTCGACGTCCATCGGCGAGAGCTTCCACTGCTTGAGCGGGTCCTCGATCCGCATCCGGAAGCGGAGTTCCTGCTCCGCGTCGGTGATCGAGAACCAGTACTTGAGCAGGACGATCCCTGAGCGCACCAGCATGCGCTCGAACTCCGGCACCGAGCGAAAGAACTCCTCGACCTCGGCCTCGCTGCAGAAGCCCATCACCCGCTCGACACCGGCACGGTTGTACCACGAGCGGTCGAACAGCACGATCTCGCCAGCGGCCGGCAGATGCGCGACGTAGCGCTGGAAGTACCATTGCGTGCGCTCGCGCTCGCTCGGCGCGGGCAGCGCCGCGACGCGGCAGACGCGCGGGTTGAGGCGCTGGGTGATCCGCTTGATCACGCCGCCCTTGCCGGCCGAGTCGCGGCCCTCGAACAGGACCACCACCCGGAGCTTCCTGTCCTGCACCCAGTCCTGGAGCTGGACCAGCTCGTGCTGCAGGCGGAGCAGCTCGCGGAAGTATAGTTTGCGGCTCAGCGCATCGGGTCGTGCCTCGCCGGACCGCGCCTCGAGGCGCTCCAGGCGCTCGTCTTCGAGCTCCAGCTCGAACTCCTCGTCGTAGCTGTCGGCGAGCTCGCGGCGGATCGCCTCTATGTCGGCCTCGTGAGGTGTGCGTTCGTCAGGCATCATCGTCGCCACTTCGAAGGTGCAAGGAGGATTGGCGATAGGATCAGGCTTCCATGACAAGACTGAGAAGCCTGGACCGGCTGGCCGGAAGAGGTCGGGACTATCCGGCTCCTCGGTGGCCGCATCGCGGTCCGCGCTCTGCGGCGGCGTCAGGACCACTCCGACGTCATCGACCGCCGTCGCGACCTGATCCGGAGCCGGTTCTGGTGCGTTGTCGATCCGAGGCCGCAGCGTGTCAGGGTACGCACGTTGTGGCCTTTGACCTGGGGTAGGCGGAAGGCCAGCTCGGGGAAGCTGACAGGCGCGGGCGGCCGATAGCCTAGGGACGCGTGCGGCCGGACGCGGTTGTAGGTGTTCTGCCACAGGGCGATTGCAGCCTGGGCTTCCTGGAGCGCGTAGACGATCTCTTGGCGCAGGCACTCGTCGCGCAGCTTGCCGTTGAAGCTCTCACAGTACCCGTCCTCCCACGGTGAGCCCGGGGCGACGTACTTGATCTGCGAGCCTGTCTTGGCGACCCGCTTGCGCAGTGCCTTCTGTCCTCGCCGCATGTCCGACTCCTTCGGTCCTGGCTGATCCTCTCAATCAGCCCGGTCCAAAACCAGCCGGTCAGGTCACAGGTCGCACACCTCTTCTGTGAGCTGTCCCTGAAGCTCCAGGCGGTGGGGCTAGCCGATCACTACCGCTGTCCGCTGCCGATCACGCAGGTCGATCTGGCCGATGTGTTGGGTCTCACCAGCGTGCACATCAATCGCGTGCTGAGGGAGATGCGCAGCCTGGCTTTGATCACGCTGTGCGAGCAGACACTGGTGATTGAAGCTTTGGATGAACTTTTGCGGATCGCGGAGTTTGATCCTGCATACCTACAGCTTGAACCCCAAGTAGCCTGATGAACCTTCGCCTACAGCCTGTTCAGGTTACAACGGGAAGCGGTGATAAGGATAGCTACCTCGTTTTCTCTGAGAGTCCGTCCGACAAGTCATGATCCCCGTCCGATACGTCGAACAAGGATTATGACAGCGGCGGCGTAGCGGAAGGCCTGTGCTGAGGCGAGAGTGGTCTCTGGGTCCTTCCAGAGGCGGCGGTTGCGGCTGATCCAGGCGAAGAAGCGCTCGACGCCCCAGCGGCGTGGGTGGACGGCGAAGCCGACCTGTCCGGGTGGCTTGCGTACGATCTCGACATTGATGCTCGTGGCGTTCGCCGGCTGATCGCCAGTGTAACCCGCATCGGCGAACGCCTTGGTGATGAATGGAAAAGTTCGGCGCGACAGGCGCAGCACCGGCACCGCTCCGTCGCGATCCTGCACGTCGGCGGGCTGCGGATCGAGGACGAGGGCGCGCCCGTCCGTGTCGACCAGAGCTTGGCGCTTACGACCCTTCACCGTCTTGCCGGCATCGTAGCCGCGCGGCCCGCCACTCTCGGTGGTCTTGATGCTCTGGCTGTCCAGAACCGCCGCGGATGGCGAAGCTTCACGGCCGACCCGTTCACGGTCGGCCATGACGAGGTGGTGGTTGATTCGGCCGAACAGGCCATCGTCGCGCCACCGACTGAAGTAGCCGTAGGTGGTCGAGCGGGGCGGCAAGTCCTTAGGGATCAGACGCCACGCGATCCCGCTGCGCAGCACGTAGAAGATCGCGTTCAAGATCTCCCGCATTTTGATTTAAGTTATTGCAGGAAATTGCGGGATGATTGTCTGCGCTGGCATGCTCCTATCATTTCAGGGATCGACCGGCTGCCTGAGAGCAGGCCCAAAATAAATCACTAAAATAACCCATTAATGAAATATAATTTTTCAAATATGCACTACAGTATCATAACCTGATGAGGATATGTCGCGATGACACGGATTCTTTCAATCAGGGTTTTCGTGTCGGTGGTGGCATTCTGGGCCACGCTTCAAGGCGTTGTTGAACCCGCAGGCGCCTGCTCCCGCTTCGTATACCTCGGACGAGACGGAAAGATTTTCACGGCCCGATCGATGGACTGGGAAACACCGATCGGAACCGATCTTTACATCCTGCCGCGCGGGATGGCGCGCAATGGTGAAGTCGGGCCCAACTCGATCCAGTGGACGTCGAAATATGGATCCCTGGTCGCGACAGCGTTCGACAACTCAACCTCGGACGGCGCCAACGAAGAGGGCCTTACGGCCAATGTGCTCTGGCTTGAAGAGTCGCAGTACCCGCCTTTCGATGGCAAGGGGCCGCCTGGGTTGGCGATCTCAGTCTGGGCGCAATACGCTCTCGACAACTTCGCGACTGTCGATGAAGCCGTTGCCGCCTTTGAGAAGCACCCCTTCACGCTCGTGACGAGCACGATTCCTGGCACCCAGGTCATAGCAAACGTCCATATGTCCCTGTCCGATTCCAGCGGAGACAGTGCAATCATCGAATATATCGACGGCAAGCAGGTCATCCATCATGGACGCCAATACCAAGTTATGACGAACTCTCCGACCTACGAACAGCAGCTTGCCCTTGCATCCTACTGGTCGCAGATCGGCGGAACGGTCATGCTGCCCGGTACGAACCGTGCGTCCGATCGCTTCGCCCGCGCCTCCTTCTACGTCAAATCGATCCCGCCGGATGGAGACTCGAATCACCTCTTGGCCAGCGTCTACGGCATCATACGCAATGTTTCCGTGCCGCTCGGGCTTTCGACGTCGGACCAACCGGAAATATCCTCCACACGTTGGCGCACGGTCTTCGATCACAAGCGCCGCCTCTATTTCTTCGAATCGGCGCTTTCACCCAACACATTCTGGACCGACCTGAACCAGATCGATTTCTCCAAGGAAACGGGGAAAGTGCTGAAACTCGATCTCGGCGTCGATCAGGCCAACGTCTTCGCCGGAAATGCGACACGGTCCTATCGCGAGGCGAAGCCTTTTCCTTTTGCCGGACTGCCGCGATAGAGCGTCGTACTGGATGGCGGCACGAGCCTCATACCGGGATCGTAGACGCTTGGTTCTTGGCGATGCCCGCTGCCCAGACGAGTTCGCTCGCATCGAGGCCGTGCCGGAACGCAGCGCTGATGCCATAACCGGCGTCAGCCACCAGCACACCGACGCCCAATTCGGCAGGCGTCGGATCCGCCCGCCAGCTGATCCGCCGTGCCCGGCCAACGCCGTCCAGAGCGGGCCGTCGTCTTGGACCGAGCAGGCGATGAGGTGCTGCGACAGGTCGTGGCCAGCCAGCCCGAGACGGGCGGCCATCGGCTGCAGGCTCTTGCGATCCCCGGGGCCGAGCAGACCGCTCAGAGTCCGTCCGATAAGTCGTGATCCCCGTCCGATACGTCGAACAAGGATTATGACAGCGGCGGCGTAGAGGAAGGCCTGTGCCGAGGCGAGAGTGGTCTCTGGGTCCTTCCAGAGGCGGCGGTCGCGGCGGATCCAGGCGAAGAAGCGCTCGACCCCCAGCGGCGTGGGTGGACGGCGAAGCCGACCTGTCCGGGTGGCATCGGGCTGACCGCGAGCCGAGCGACATCGCCGAGGCGCGCACAACGCGGCTCAACGAGAAGATCGCGGGCCTACGCGAGTAGATGCAGGGCCTCCAGGCGATGGGTCGGCAGGTCGAGGCCGCCCCCGACGGCCAGGTCTTGCTCACCGATCCGGACGCGCGCTCCATTGCGACCCGCGGCAAGGGCACCGGCCTGGTCGGCGACACCGTCCAGGCCGCGGTCGATGCCGAGCATCACCTGATCGTGGCCCACGCGCTGACCAACGTCGGCAGCGACCGGGCGCAACTCGCGCCGATGGGGCTCTTGGCGCAGGCGGCGACGGGATGCACCACGCTGACGGTGCTGGCCGACCAGGGCTACCTCAGCGGGGAGCCGGTACTGACTTGCGAGGGCACCGGCGTGCTGCCCTGTGTGCCCAAGACCCTGACCTCGGGCCACGCCAAGCGTGGCCTCTTCACGGGACAGGACTTTGTCTACGACGCCGAACAGGCCCCCTACACCTGTCCCGCCGGCCCGCACCTGACCAAGGGGGCCGCCCGGTCCGATCGTCGGACCGAGGACGACGCGACGGATCACTACCGCAACCTGACAGCTTGCCTCCGCTGCGCGCTACAGCCCCGCTGCACGCCGACGGAGACGCGGCGGGTCAAGCGCTGGGTGCACGAGGGCGTGCTCGATGCGATGCAGGCGCGACTCGACCGGATGCCGGATGCGATGAAGATCCGTCGCCAGACCGTGGAGCACCCGTTCGGCACGCTGAAGGCTTGGATGGGCGCCACCCACTTCCAGACCCGAACCTTGGCGAAGGTCAGGACCGAGATGAGCTTGCAGGTTCTGGCCTACACCATGAAGCGGATGATCCAGATCGTCGGGGTCGGTCCGCTGATGGCGGCCATCCGGACCCGAGGCCCACCAGTTCGAGCTGCCGCGCTACGGCGCCTGTGCCTCCAAACTCTCGATGAGCTGCGTTCTCAAACAGCCTCGGTGGGAAACCGGCATTCAGCCGAGCAGATACAACGGACCGCACAGCGCTCGAAAGCGGCGGTTCAGCGCCTGCCTGGAGACCGCCGATGGAACATAGATGACCGGGAGGGGCCCAAACCCCTGACCTCCGGCGGATCAAGCAAAGGCAAGCCCGCTGAGGCTGAAATGGCCCTCTGCTGAGGGCGCCGCCCACTTGAACGCCTCATGTCATCCGAGCGAGCACATCCTCCTTCTGCAGCCTCCGATGGACGAATGCCATGGCCGTGTGGCCGAGAACCACGGCGAGAAGCGTGAAGCCCAGCCAGTAATGCAACAGGTCGGCGGGAACCATCATCCACTCGATCTTGGTCTCGCGCCCTGGCATGAGCGGGATGCCGTAGGGCGAGAATGGCTTGCCCGATCCGTACTGGCGCAGCAGAGCCAAACTCGGCACCGCGATCATCAGGGCGTAGATGAGGCCGTGTCCGAGTTTGACGGTCCGACCGGAGCGGCCCGCATGCGCAGGGCGTCGCTTCAGGTTCGCCATCCCCCAGGCCCCGCGCAGCCACACGAGCACGAAGAGCGTGAAGCCCAGGGTGAAGTGGCTTCCACCCACGAAGCGGGTCAGGGCCGTGTCACCGATCCCGACATAGAGCAGCGCCCCAGCGAACTGCCAGGCGAAGAGCAGTGCCATGAGCCAGTGGAACGCGCGGCTGATGCGGCCGTAGCGCTGCGGCGTGTCGAGCCATCCGGTCATAGGTCATCCACCGCGGCCTGCCTCTCCACCCGAGCCAGGATATCGAGCCGGTACGCGTCGGTCTTGGTCCCGCACACGCGGCGCAGGAAGGTTCGTGCGGCCGCGATGAAGCGTTCGGCCGCCTCGTCGCCGCTCAGCGGGTAGTGAGTCTCGCCTGTCCAATGCACCAGCACGACGTCGCCGCCGCTCCGCAGGCAGCTGAGCACCCGCGCGGCCAAGCGCTCCACGTCCTCGCGATCAAGGAAGTAAACGACCTCGGACAGCAGGATCAGGTCGAACGAGCCCTCAGGCCATCGCTCGGGCACCTGCGCATGCTCGAAGCGGACATGGGACAGGCTTCCGCAGCGCGCGCGGGCCTGGGCCAGGGCGCGCTCGGCCAAGTCGAGGCCGACAAGGGCATCGCAGCGCTCGGCCAGCATCCGCGTCAGGACACCGATGGAGCAGCCGACCTCCAGGGCGGACGCGTAGCGGTCCCGAGGCAGGGCATCGAGCGTGGCCGCGTACTTTGCCTGCTCGTACGGGCTCGTGGTGAACCGCCAGGGGTCCGGATCATGCGCGTAGCAATCGTCGAAGTAGCTCGGCGGCAGTGTGGTCGTGTATCGCGTCATGCACGGCCTCCCATCCACAGGTCACCGGCCATTCCGCCTGCCCGGATGATCGCGTCCGCGGCGCCCGTCAGCGCTCCATCCGGCGCGGGCTGGCGCAGGTAGGTCGCGAGGTCGCGCGAGAGGCGTTCAAGGGGATGGCCGCGCAGGAAGCCCTGCAGCCCGACCGAGCGCTGGGCGAGCCGGAGGACGTCGAGGCCTGCCCGCTCGACGGCGAGCCGGGTCAGGTTGACGTAGGCGACGACGCGCCCCGGCGGCAGGGTTGACGCGGACATGGCCTTCGCGGCGCCTTCCACCCAGAGCCGTGCGGTCTCGACCGCGATCGCACCCTCGCCGAGCCGCGCGAGCTGATGGAGGTCGCTGCCGCGCCCATGCCGCACGAGATGGGCGCGCCAGGCATCGAACACCGCCTCAATGCCGCCAAGCTGCACCGCGGTGAAGCGCCACGCACCGCCGGAGAAGTCCGGCTGGCGGTGGTAGTCGTCAGGACTTCCCAGGACGGCGTCCTCGGGGACGACCAGGCCGTCGAAGTCGAGGGTGCCGGTGGCCGAGGCGCGCATGCCGTGCGCCCGCCAGGCGGAGAGATCGGCGCGGGTACCGGGCTCCAGCGGCACCACCAGCATCAGAGTTGCACCTGCCTCCGGATGGCGGCCGGTGACGAGCGCGCGCGTGACGTGGCCGGCGCCCGAGGCGAAGGTCTTCGCGCCGGCGAGGTGAAGGCCGCCGGGCCGAACGCTGAGGGTCAGCCCCCCCTCGGGCGACTCAGTGTTCCAGACCCCGAAGAGATGACCGGCCCGGGCGTCGGCGAAGAGGCGTGCGCGTTGCCCGACCTCGCCGTAGCGGGCGATCAGCTGAAGTGCGTTGACGTGGCCCTCGTAGAGCCGCCCGAGGGCGAGGCTGCCGTACCCGACAAGACGCAGCACCTCCATGAGCTTGCCGGCGCCCGCTTCCTCGCCGAGGCCCGCGCCACCCTCCGAGGCGGAGATCGGCGCGGCAAGCAAGCCAAGGCGAGCAAGATCGCCGACGTCCTCAAGCGGGAAGCCGTCGTCACGATCCTGCGCGCTGGCGCGACCGGTCGCGAGCGCGCAGGCCTCCCGTGCGGCCGCGACGGCGTCGTAGGCGATGTTGAGCGGGGCCCTCTGATCCAAGCGCCTTCCTTTCCTTACACTGCTGTTGCCGCGATCATCCCGGTTCTCCGGCCGGTGGGGACTGATTGCGACCGCTCCTCCGGGATGTCCGGCTGGGCCGCCGCAGGCGCAAACGCGACGCGTGATCTCATCAGCAACCGGACCGGCCGCCGCTCAGGCAGAGGAGACGGCCTTGGCCGGAGGCGGCATGGGCATGGTACGGGGCACCGGGCGCTCCGCGCGTCCGAGTCATAAACATATGATAGAGCTAATAAGCTCGGCACCAACCAGGGGTTGGGCGGCTGGTTCTGTGCCAAGATGTGCCTGCGCCACCTTGGCGCAGCAGGCGAGACCAAGTTCGCGCGCGCCGTGCCGCACGGACGCGCCTGCTCTTAACCTGACCGGCTGATGTTGGACCTGGCTGATTGAGAGGATCAGCTGGGACCGAAGGCGTCGGACATGCGACGAGGACAGAAGACGCGCGCGGAGCAGGTCGTGCTGACGCTGCGCCAGATCGAGGTGCAGACCGCCCAGGGCAAGAGTTTGGCGCTGGCTCAGCTCAGGAGGCGGAGATCTCTGAGCAAAGCTATGACCGCTGGCGCAAGGAGTACGGCGGCCTCCAGTTCGATCAGGCCAGGAAGATGAAGGGATCTGGAGCGCGAGAACGCTCGGTTGCGCCGCCTCGTGGCCGATCTATCCCTGGAGAAGCAGGTGCTGGCGGACGTCGCCTCGGGAACCTTGGTTCGCCCCCGAGCGACGCCGGCAGGCGGTGGCCGGCATTCGGGAGAAGTACGGCCTCTTGGAACGTCACGCCTGCTGGATCGTCGGCCAGCACCGGGGCACGCAGCGCTACGTGCCGACCGTGCTGGCCGACGAGGATGAACTGACCCGCGCCGTCATTGCTCTGGCGTCCGAGTATGGGCGCTATAACTACCGCCGCGTCACCGCGCTGCTGCAGGCAGGCGGCTGGCAGGTGGGCAAGGATCGGGTCCAGCGCGATCCAAGCGTCGCGAGGGGCTCAAGGTCCCGCAGAAGCACCGCCCGCGCAGCCGCCTCTGGCTGAACGACGGTTCCTGCGTGCGGCTGCGTCCGCTCCACCGCAACCAGGTCTGGAGCTTCGACTTCGTGCAGGGGCAGACTCACGACGGGCGAAGCCTGCACATCCTGACGCTGATCGACGAGCACAGCCGGGCTTGCCTCGCGCTGAAGGTGGCGCGGCGCATCAACAGCCTCGGTGTGACCGAGGCACTGGCCGACGCCATGTGCCTGCACGGCATCCCCGAGCACATCCGCTGCGACAATGGCCCTGAGATGATCGCGAAGACGCTGCGCAAGCGGGCCGCCAAGACAGGCTCGCAGATCCAGTACATCGCCCCGGGCTCACCGTGGGAGAACGGGTACTGTGAGAGCTTCAACGGCAAGCTGCGCGCCGAGTGCCTGCGCCAAGAGATCGTCTACTCACTGAGACAAGCGCAGATCGTGATCAGTCTCTGGCAGAACACCTACAACCGCGTCCGGCCACACGCGTCCTTGGGCTACCGACCACCCGCGCCCGTGAGCTTCCCCGATCCGGCCTTCCGCCTACCCATGGCAGCGGCCATGCAGTAGCCTCTCACGCGGCTCGGTCCAAAATACCGGTCAGGTCAAAAAGATACCGTTATCGCAGGGGTTTGAAGGCGACTTGGCGGAGAGGGGGGGATTCGAACCCCCGATGGGCTTGCACCCATGCCGCATTTCGAGTGCGGTGCATTCAACCGCTCTGCCACCTCTCCATCGACGGCCCGGCGACCTCAAGGATCGGCGCGATGACGCGCTTTGGCCGGACGGCCGATGGAGGGGCTATAGCGAAGCGGTGAGGGCGTGGCAAGACGGTCCCGCGCGTCTTCGCTTCAGCGCAGACAAGGCCCGGCCGGCGACGCGGCGAGGCCGGCCTGGATGGGAGGTCAGGCGCGGCGGTCCGCCGCGAGGGCCGCCGTGACCGTGCGGGCGAAGGCGACCGGGTCGCGCGGGACGTCGCCGTCCTGGATGCGGGCGAGGTCGAGGAGCGTGCCTGCCGCCGCCTGAACCGCCTCGGCCGGTCCCTCGGCCAGCGCGCGGATCAGCGGGTGGCGCGGGTTGATCTCCAGCACGGCCTGGCCGCCGCCGCGGCCGGCACGCCGCAGAAGGCGCTGCATCTGCAGATCCGGGCCCGTGCCGGCCGACAGCACCACCGCGCTCTCGACGAGCCGGTCTGTGGTGCGCACGTCCGAGACGTCGTCGCCGAGGGCCGTCTTGAAGGCCGCGACGAGCGCGTCGATGCCGGCCGGGAGATCCGCGGGCGCGGTCTCCGCGGGGAACTTCGAGAGATCGAGGCTGCCCTGGGTGACCGAACGCAGCGGCTTGTCCGCGAAGCGCGCGAGCGCGTCGGGCCAGAAGGCGTCGACGTGATCGGACAGGAGCAGCACCTCGAGGCCACGGGCCCGGAAGCCCTCGAGCTGCGGGGAGGATGCCAGCGCCCCGGAATCGTCGGCGACGAGGTAGTAGATCGCCTCCTGCCCGTCCCTCATGCGGGCGACGTAGTCAGGCAGGCTGGTCCAGCCCTCGACGGCGGAGGAGCGGAAGCGCAGCAGCGGGGCGATCTCGTCGCGGCGCTCGTGGTCCTCGTAGATGCCCTCCTTCAGGACCGGACCGAAATTCTCCCAGAACGCCCGGTAGTCCTCCGCGTCCTTGGCGCGGCTCGCCAGCTCGGAGAGGACGCGGCCGGTGACGGCGCGCCGGATCCGTGCCAGCGCCGGCGTCGATTGCAGCATCTCGCGCGAGACGTTGAGGGGCAGGTCCTCGGTGTCGACGACGCCCTGGACGAAGCGCAGCCAGGGCGGCAGCAACTCGGCCTCGTCGGTGATGAACATCCGGCGCACGTGCAGACGCACCTTGCTCTGCCGCTCGTTCTCCAGCGCCTGGAACGGCTTCATGCCGGGCACGAAAAGGAGCGCCGAGAAGTCGAGCTGGCCCTCGGCCCGCCAGTGCAGCGTCGCCCACGGCTTGTCGAAGTTCATGCCGACCGAGCGGTAGAACTCCTCGTACTGCTCCGGCGTGACCTCGCTCTTCGGCTTGCGCCAGAGCGCGGTGCCCTGGTTGGCGGCCTCCTCGCGGCCCTCCTGCACGATCGCGATCGGCACGGTGATGAAGTCGGCCCATTTGCGCACGAGATGGTCGAGCCGGTAGGGCTCCAGGTACTCGTCTGCGTCCGCCTTCAGGTGGAGCACGATGTCGGTGCCGGGCTCGGACCTCGCCGCGGGCTCCAGCGTGTAGCTGCCCTGGCCGTCCGAGGCCCAGGTCCAGGCCTCCTCGGCGCCCGCGCGGCGGGAGGTGACGGTGACCCGGTCGGCCACCATGAAGGCGGCGTAGAAGCCAACACCGAACTGGCCGATCAGGCTCGGGCGCTCCTCGGCCTTGGCGCCCTCCAGGCCTTGCGCGAAGGCCCGGGTGCCCGAGCGCGCGATGGTGCCGAGGTTCTGCGCCAGATCCTCCTTGGTCATGCCGATGCCGGCATCCGACACGGTGAGCGTGCGCGCCGCCTTGTCGGGCGCGATGCGCACCTTGGCGTCCGGCGCCAGGGCGCTGGCCGGCACGGTCAACGCCTCAAAGCGGCGCCGGTCCATCGCGTCGGCGGCGTTGGCAACCAACTCGCGCAGGAAGATCTCGCGGTCGGAATAGAGAGCGTGCACCACGAGGTCGAGAAGGCGCCCGACCTCGGCACCGAATTCGTGTCGCTCCACCGAGTCGCTCACCGCATCGCCTCCCGTGACGTCGGGCCGGACGGGGCCCGAAAAACGCGGGGGCGATATGCTGTCGCGGGCCCGCGAAATCAACGGGCGGGCCGCCGGAGACGAGGTCCGGTCAGGCGGCGACGAGGAGCGCGGCGCCCGCGACGCCGGAGAGGACGAGGCGCAGGCGGCCGAGCCAGCGGGGGACGAGGCCGCGCCGGGGCAGGTCCTGATCGATCAGTCCCCAGGCCAGCACGAGGACGCCGAGGATGCGCAGGTCCCAGGGCGCGGGCGCGGCGAGCGCCGCCCAGGCGATCAGCGAGGGCACGATCGCCAGCAGGTAGTCGCCGCTGCCGGCGTCCCGCGCGGCGGCCGCACCCCAGCGGATCCCGCCGAGAAAGGAGGCGATGACCGCGCCGTAGGCCGACAGGATCGTGCGCGGGCTCAAGCCCAGCGTGCCGAGCCCGCCGTCGTTGCCCGCGACCGCCAGCGCGGCGAAGCCGAGGAACGGGATCAGCCCCGCCACGCCGAGCACGACGGCTCCGATCGGGGCCGGTTTCAGGCGCGCCATTCAGCCTCCGCGCTGTCGTCTCCGCACGCGATCCCGCGGCGGGATCGCGCGGGACACGCGCGATCGAGCGTTATACGGGTCCCGCCCGGCACGGTTCCCGGCATGCGGCGAGCCGCCCCGCCGAAAAGGGTGTGGCCTCGGTTCCGGGCGGACGGGGATCGCCTCAGACTCCGCGGCCCCGCGCCGGTGGAGCGAGGGAACTCGCCATCGGTGCCGGAGCGCCGAGCAGCGTCATCGCGCTGCCGCCCTCCTGCATTGCGGGCGGCTCGTTCACCGCCGGGTCGAGCCTGCGCGGCTTGACGTTCGCTGCCAGCGCCTTGGCGGTGGCGAGGTCGGCCGGCCCGAGCTTGTTGGCCACGTCGTCGCGCTTACGGCCGGCATCGTCGTCTCCCTGCGCGGCGGCGGCCGAGAACCAGACGTAGGATTGCACGAGGTCCTGGCCGAGACCGAGACCGCGGGCGTAGAGCACGCCGAGATTGTACTGGCTGTCGCGCAGCCCGCACTCGGCGCCCTGCCTGAACCAGGAGGCCGCGGAGGCGTAGTCCGGCTTGCCGTTGGCGCCCGCGCTCTCGGCGTAGATCACCGCGAGGTTGTGCATGGAGCGGGCATGGCCCTGCTCGGCCGCGCGGCCGTACCAGAGCTTCGCCTGGGTGAGGTCGCGGCCCACGCCAGAGCCCTTCTCGTACTGGCCGCCGAGCTTGTACTGGGCCGGGGCGTAGCCGGCCGAAGCCAGCTTCTCGAAGAGCTTGGCGGCGAGTGCGAGGTCGCGGCTCGTGCCGCGCCCGTCCGCGGCGCGCATGGCAAGTTCCCAGGCCGCTACGCCGTCACCGTCGAGTGCCGCCTGCCGCGTCTTGGCAAGGCTGGCCGGCAGGCCGGCCAGATCGCCCGAGAGGCTTGCCGCACCGGAGATCCGGGGCGGCCCGGTGCGGGCGCGGGCCTGAGCGGGGGGAGCAGGCTCGGCCGCGATCGACTGGGTGGTCTGCGGGTCGGCGAGCGCCGCCCTCGGTGCCTCGGCCGACCTCTCGGACTTGGTGCCGTCCGCCTTCGAGGCGTCGGTTTTGGCGGCATCGGCCTTCATCGCCTCGGCCGCGGGCCCGGCGGCATCAGGCTTGGCACTCTCCGGCTTGGCTGCGGCCACGCGCGCGGTCATCGGCGTGGAGGGGTCGGGCTCGGCCACATGCGTGCTGATCGCCTGCAGAGCCCCCAGCGCCAGGACGATCGCCGCGAGGCCGAGGAGGATCGGGCGGCGGCGTCGGTCGATCTCGGCGCGCAGCCGTGCGAGCCGGCCGCCGGCCGGCGCCGCGACCTTCTCCAGGCGGGCGCCTAGGCGCAGGTCGCGCCGCTCGCTCGCCGCCTCGTTGGCCAGCTCCGCCTGCGCCGCCTGAGCGGCGCGGCGGGCGGCAGCGATGAAGTTCGTCTTGATGTCGCCTGCGGCCTCGTCGCGCAGGCCACGCCCCGGCGCGTCCGTCAGATCAACATCCGGATCGGCCTTGTCGGCCTTCGGCCGGACTGGGCCACGCGGCTCGCGGTGCGGCCGGGCCGCGCCCGGCTCCAGCAGCTCATCCCCGATCTGAGGCGCGGTGCCGGCCCGGGGCATCTCCGGGCGGCGGCGGCGCTCGGTCTCGCCGCGGGGGCGAGCGATCTCGGCGGCCGTGGAGGCCATCAGCTGCGCCTCCAGGCTCGGCTGGCGTGAGCCGGCCCGCGACGCCGCATCGGGCTCGCCGGTCGGGTCGAGGCGGCTCATCAGGCGGTCGAGGGCCGACTGGACTCCGTCGAGCATCGTGCCGAGGCGCTGGTCGGAGGCGGCCTGTCGTGCCTGGAGGTCGGCGAGGCCGGCCCGCAGCAGGCCGATCTCGCTGCGGTCCTGCGGACCCGCGCGGTCGGGGAAGCTCGCCGCCACCGCCTCGCGGGCGGCGCGCTCGATCGTCTCGGCATCCGGCGCCTGCTCGCGCAGGGCGGCCACCTGGGCGAGCAGGTCGCCCATGGTGCGCTCCAGGCTCGCCAGCGCGGGGTCCGCGCTGCGGGAATCGAGGCGCTTGGCGAGCGTGAGAACCTGCTTTTCGAGGGCGTCGAGGCCTTCGGAGCCGGCCCGATCGCCCGCGCGGTCGACCTTTTCGGCGAGGTTGCTCAGCATGGCGTGGATCGAGGCGACGTCGCCGCTCGCCAGCGCGGGCCCGCGCAGGCTCTCGCCCAGGCCTTCGAGGCGACCGATCAGATCGTCGACCGGCTGAGCGCTCGCCCGCTCCATCTTGTCCGCCAGGGCATCGATGCGCCCGAGGATTGCTCGCTGCTCGGCGGGGTCCTGTCGGTCGGCCCGCTCGTGCAGGTCGTCGAGCTTCGCCGCCATCGCTCGCATCTGCTCGACGAGTGCGGCGGGTGCGGGCGCGGCGAGGCCGCTGCGGATCTCCTCGAGGAGCGGGCGCAGCGTCGCGCCGCCCTCGGCTCTCGCGGCCTCCTGAAGCTCCGAGAGTTGGGCGCTGATCGCCTGCATGCCCTGGGCGAGGCTCTGGATCCGCTCCGGACCGGCCAGCGTGCCGACGAGCCGGCGCAGTTCGTCGAGTTCCTGGAACAGCGTTTCGAGCGCGCGCCCGTCGCCGCCGCTGCCCACGGCCGCGACGCTGTCGAGGCGGGCGGCGAGGCGCTGCACCTCCGCGGCCACGCGGCCGTGGACGTCGTCGGCGACCTCGCCGGCCAGGCGCTCGACCTGCTGGCGGATCGTCTCGATCGGCTCCGCGATCGCGGCGAGATCCGCTGAGGGCCGGGCCCGCTCGACATTCGTCGCGAGCGAGATCATCGCCTGTTCCAGCGCGCCCACGTCGCGGCTGGTGGCGAGGACGCCGATCGACTCGCGCAGGCGCAGGCTCTCGCGCTGCAGTGCGGAGACCGCCTCGGCGGTGTCGATCATCAGGTCCTCGTGCAGGCCGGCATCGAGGCGTCTCGCGAGGTCGCGGCGCATGCCCGCCACGACGCTGGTCCCGCCTGCGGGACGGCGGGCCGGGCCCGGCTCCTCGGCCAATGCGCGCTGGCGCTGGCGGATCTCCTCGACCGCCTCGCGCATTTCCGCGGGTCCACGACCGCGGCGCGGATAAGGGCGCGCGGCCGCGACCTTGTCGCCGAGCTCGGACATGCGGCGCTCGATATCGACGAGGCGCTCGGTCACCTTCTCGACCGGGGCGGCGCCGGCATCGAGCGCGCGGGCCAAGCGGGACTCGATCTCCTCCAAGTGGCGGCTCGTCGCCGTCTCGGCAGCGCGCCGCTCGTCCGCGAGATCCCGGTTCAGTCCGTCGAGGCGGGCAAGAACCGCGGCGAGGGCATCGTCGTCTGTGGATTCCGGCATGGACAGCCGGTGCTGGTCGGCAGGGCGTTGCGGCGCGCGACCCGCACGCGCACGGCCGCTCTCCCCGACCGGCCGCTCCGCCTGTCGCGGCATCTCGCCCGGACGCCTGCGGCGCTGGCCGGCCTGCGGCACGTTCTGAGCGATCCACTCCTCCAGCGGGATGCCGGCCCGGCGCGCGACATCGCGGGCCGCTTCGAGCACGTCGGGATCGAAGCTGTCGAAGTTCGGCTTCGCGGTTCGTGTCATCCTGGCCTGCCTCGGACGGCGTGCGGCAGCTGGTCCGCCGGATCCGTGCCTCGGGCGTGGACCGGTGGTGCATGCGGTTCTTCAGGCACGGACCATTAACTTTCTTGGTAAACACCCCGTTAAAGCTCACGCGGTCTGTACGCCGCACGACGAAACGCCGCTCGCGCCGGACGATCCTCCAGATGCCGCCCCGTCTCCCGCATGTCGTCCGGCCGCGAAGACTGCTGATCGCGGTCGCGGAGGAGGGGCGAAGGCTGTACCGGGCCTGGCTCCGGCGTGGCATCCGGCTGGATGGGATCGGTGCCGTCGAGGGGGCCTGGGCGGGCGACGACCTGACGGGCTGGGTCCGAGGCGATGTCTGGGCCGACGGCGCAACGCCGGTGGTCGGCGTCTACCGGGAGAACGAGCGGGTCGGGCTCACCGTCGCGATCGAGCCCGCGGAGGGGGAGCGCCCGCGCTTCGCCGTCCATGTGGCAGGCGGCCACGTGATGCGTGACCTCGCCTCGGGCGCGCTGACCGTCCACCTCCTGCGCGACGGGCGCCCGGTCGCGCGCATCCCGCTGACCGAGGACCTCGCCGAGGCAGTTCGGGCGCGGGCGGCGATCGACTATCTCGACCACCTGGGGACGCTCTCCGACGAGGCGCAGGCGGCCACGCGGGAGCGGCTGCGCGTCCTGCTGGGCGAGGCTGCAGCCGACCATTCGGGTTTGGCAGCAGCGGGTACGCTGCGCGGAGCCCGAAGCGCCTTCCAGTGCGCCATGATGGAGCCGGTGCGCGACCCGGCACGCGCGCTGACGCCGCTTCGCGTGCCCGTTGGCCTGCGCTCGGCTGACGGGGTCGCCATGCTTGGGCACGACGGCCAACTCTTCATCGTCGGCGGCCGAAACCGCGCGCTGGAGGAGTATATCCGCGCCGACGATGACCCGCGCCCCGTGGTGCTGGCCGAGGACTGGCTCGCCCTGATGGAGCGGCGGCGCGACCGTCTGGAGGCGGCGGGCGCGCGCTACGTGCAGCTGATCCTTCCCGAGACGATGACGCTGGCGCCGGAGCTGTTCCCGCTGCCGATCCGCACGCCCGGCGCGATCCTGCGAGGGATCGAGGCGGGTCTGGCGCGATCAACCCGTCCGGCCGCCTGCTACGTCTCGGCCCGCCACGCGCTCGCCGCCGTGCCCGATCCCGGCGCCACGGTGCTGCGGACCGACTCGCATCTCTCGTCCTACGGGACCTGCGCGGTCTTCCGGGCCGTGCTGGCGCATCTCGGCCTGCCGGCCGGGCCGGAGCCGGTCTACGACATCCTGCGGGCCGGCACGGGCGATCTGGCGTCACGCTTCTTCGGCGTGCCGTTCCTCGACCTGCGCCGGGAGCTCGACCCTCGCCCCTATGACGAGGTCTTCGGCCACGCGGAGCTGACCTTCCAGCGGACTGCACCTGGCGGGCATGTCGGCTTCGCACAGTCCTGGCGGAACCCCGTGGCGCCGATCGACGCCAGCGTTCTCGTGCTGGGCAACTCCTATTGCGGCCCCGCCGACGAATACCAGGCCCGCCTATCCTGGTGGTTCGCCCGCTGGTTCCGAACCTACCATTTTGCCTGGAAGGCGCGCCTGCCTGACGGGCTGGTGCAGCGTCTGAGGCCCGACATCGTGGTCTGCCAGACCGTCGAGCGCTTCCTGGTCGACGTTCCAGATTCTTGATGCTGGTGACAGGATCCTGCTGGTTGTGAGCTGCCGCCCCTTGCGGCTCGGCAGTGAGATAGTTTAGATATGAACTATCGAGCGGTACGGTCCTGCGGATCGTCCAAGCCGCCCAAGAAGCCCATCGGAGGAGAGCACATGCCGAGCTATCGCGCCCCGGTCGAGGACACCCTGTTCCTCCTCAACGACGTGCTCGGCTTCCAGAACCACGCGAATCTCGCGGGCTTTTCCGAAGCCTCGCCGGACGTGGTCGAGGCGGTGCTGGGCGAGGGCGGAAAGCTCGCCGACACGGTGTTCGCGCCGGTCAACCGGGCGGGCGACCTGGAGGGCTGCACCCGCAACCCGGACGGGTCGGTGACGACGCCGAAGGGCTTCAAGGCCGCCTACGACGCCTACGCGCAGGGCGGCTGGATGGGTCTCTCGGTGCCGGAGGCGTATGGCGGCCAGGGCCTGCCCCACACGCTCAACACCGCGATGCAGGAATTCGTCTCGGGCGCGAATCTCGCGCTCGGCATGTATCCGGGCCTGACGCAGGGGGCGATCGCCGCGCTCCTCGTGCACGGCACCGAGGAGCAGAAGCAGACCTACATCCCCAACATGGTGGCGGGCACTTGGACTGGCACCATGAACCTCACCGAGCCGCATTGCGGCACGGATCTGGGCCTCCTCAAGACAAAGGCGGTGCCGAACGGCGACGGCTCCTACAGCCTCACCGGCACCAAGATCTTCATCTCGGCGGGCGAGCACGACCTGTCCGAGAACATCGTCCACCTCGTCATCGCCCGGATCGAGGGCGCGCCCGCCGGCACGAAGGGCATCTCGCTGTTCGTGGTGCCGAAGTTCCTGGTGAACCAGGACGGCAGCCTCGGCGAGCGCAACGGCGTCGCCTGCGGCTCGCTCGAGCACAAGATGGGCATCCACGGGAACGCCACCTGCGTGATGAACTACGACGGGGCCAAGGGCTGGCTCGTCGGCGAGGCCAATCGCGGTCTCAACGCGATGTTCGTGATGATGAACGAGGCTCGCCTCGCGGTCGGCGTGCAGGGGCTCGGCCAGTCCGAGGTCGCCTACCAGAACGCTGTGGCCTACGCGAAGGACCGGGTGCAGGGCCGCGCGCTCACCGGCGCCAAGGTGCCCGAGAAGGCTGCCGACCCGATCATCGTCCACCCCGACGTGCGCCGGACGCTGATGGGCATCCGCGCCTTCAACGAGGCCGCCCGGGCGCTCGTGCTCTGGACCGCGCTGCAATCCGACATTGTCCACCGCTCCGAGGACGCCAAGCAGCGCCAGGCGGCGGACGACCACATGGGCCTGATGACCCCGGTGGTGAAGGGCGTGCTGACCGACCGGGGCTTCGCCAACGCGGTCGAGGCGCAGCAGATGTTCGGCGGGCACGGCTACGTCGAGGAGTGGGGCATGTCGCAGTTCGTGCGCGACGCCCGCATCGCCATGATCTACGAGGGCGCCAACGGCATCCAGGCCATGGACCTGATCGGCCGCAAGCTGCCGCGCGACGGCGGCCGGGCGATGATGACCTTCCTCGGCGAGGTCCAGACCTTCATCAAGGACAACAACGAGACGGAGGCGCTGAAGCCCTTCTGCACGCCGCTTCAGGCGGCGCTCAACGACCTTCAGGGCGCCACCATGTGGTTCATGCAGAACGCGATGGCCAAGCCCGACAATGCCGGCGCGGGCGCGACCGACTACATGCACCTCCTCGGCCTCGTGGCGATGGGCTACATGTGGGCGAAGATCGCCAAGGCGGCCGCCGCGAAGCCGGGGGATGCCCGCATGGAGGCCAAGCTCGTCACCGGCCGCTTCTTCATGGAGCGGATGCTGCCCGAGACGTCCCTGCGCTTCGCGCGGATCAAGGCCGGGTCCGACACGACGATGGCGCTGGCCGCCGAGGCGTTCTGATCCGCTCCGCGAGAGCCGCGGCAACGAGACACGAGGAAGCGCTGAGATGCCCGAGGCCTACATCTTCGACCACGTCCGTACGCCCCGCGGGCGCGGCAAGCCGGACGGCGCGCTGCACGAGGTGACGGCGCTCCGCCTCGCCGAGACGGCGCTCCGCGCGCTGAAGGAGCGCAACGACCTCGACACGCGCCGCGTCGACGACGTGGTGCTGGGCTGCGTCGATCCGGTCGGCGAGGCCGGCGGCGACATCGCGCGCGCGGCCGCCTTGGTGGCCGATTACGGCACCCACGTGCCGGGCGTGCAGATCAACCGCTTCTGCGCCTCGGGCCTCGACGCAGTGAACTTCGCCGCCGCCCAGGTGATGGCCGGCCAGCACGACATGACGGTCGGCGGCGGCGTCGAGTCGATGAGCCGCGTCGGGCTCGGCGCCTCCGGCGGCGCCTGGCCGGTCGATCCGGCGATCGCCGTGAAGTCCTACTTCATGCCCCAGGGCGTCTCGGCCGACCTCATTGCCACGAAGTACGGCTTCACCCGCACCGATTGCGACGCCTACGCGGTCGAGTCGCAGAAGCGCTCGGCCAAGTCCTGGGAGGAGGGGCTGTTCCGCAACTCCGTTGTGCCGGTGCGCGACGTCAACGGCATCACGCTGCTGGACCGCGACGAGCACATGCGGCCGGGCACCGACATGCAGTCGCTGGCGTCGCTCAAGGCATCCTTCGTGCAGATGGGCCAGATGGGCGGCTTCGACGCGGTGGCGACCGATGCCCATCCGGACGTCGAGGCGGTGGACCATGTCCACCACGCGGGCAACTCGTCGGGCATCGTGGACGGCGCCGCGGCCGTGCTGATCGGCTCGCGCGAGGCCGGCGACGCGGCGGGCCTGCGCCCCCGCGCGCGCATCCGGGCCTTCGCCAATATCGGCTCCGACCCCGCCCTGATGCTGACCGGCCCCGTGGACGTGACCCGCAAGGTGCTGGCCAAGGCCGGCATGGGCCTGGAGGACATCGACCTGTTCGAGATCAACGAGGCCTTCGCCTCGGTGGTGCTGCGCTTCCAGCAGGCCTTCGACCTCGACCCGGCCAAGGTCAACGTCAACGGCGGCGCCATCGCGCTTGGCCACCCGCTCGGCGCCACCGGCGCGATGATCCTGGGCACGGTGCTGGACGAGCTGGAGCGCACCGGCAAGGAGCGGGCGCTGGTCACGCTCTGCATCGGCGCCGGAATGGGCACCGCCACCATCATCGAGCGGGTCTGACGCGCGGGCTGACGTTCGCGGGAGCGGCCGGGCCGGCCGCTCCCCTCGCGTGCCAAACGCTGCTAGAGGCCGACCCGACCGCCGCGAGGCGGAACCGAAGCCTCATGGGAGAAACGCTTCAGATGACGCGCCTCATCGCCACCCTCTGCCTGACGACCGCCCTCGCGCTGCCGCTCGGCTCCCACGCCGACGAGGCCGCCGACAAGGTCGCGGAGGCCAAGACCCTCGTCTCGAAGACCCTGATCAAGAACCTGCAGACCGGCTTCGGCGCGGCCCTGGAGAAGACCGTGGCGACGATGCCCGACCAGAAGGCCGACGCGGTGCGCAAGGAGCTCAACGCCGAGTTCGACCGCCAGCGCGAGGTGATGGTCGAGGGCCTCTCGAAGGAATACGCCGGCAAGTTCAGCCTCGCCGAGCTGAAGCACCTCAACGAGATCTACGACGACAAGACCTACCAGAAGTTCCAGGGCATGAACGCCGACCCGTCCTCCAGCGTGACGGCGATCTCGCAGGGCTCGGTGACCAAGCTCCTCAACATGCTGGCGGTGGCCTCCGCCGGCGGCGAGGGCCCGCAGCCCGGAAGCCCGCCCGCCGCGGCGCCCGCGCCGGCGCCGGCCCCCGCGCCGGCCAAGTAGACCGTGGGGAGCCGGCGGGTGCGGATCTCAGGCGACCAGGGCGACGGCCTGGACGAGGGGGAAGCCCGCCACCGCCGGCAGGCCCTCGAGGAGGGGCTTGGCGAAATGATAGCCCTGGAACAGGTCGACGCCGAGCCCGCGCAGGGTCTCGCACTCCGCCGCGGTCTCGATACCCTCGGCCAGCACGGTGACGCCGAGCGACCGCGCGATCGCGATCAGGCCCGCGACGATGGCCTGCCTGCCCTCATCCGCGTCGATGCCGCGCAGGAGATCCATGTCGATCTTGATCAGGTCGGTCCGGAAGTTCGCGAGCAGGGAGAGGCCCGCGAAGCCCGCACCGAAATCGTCGAGCGCGGTGAGGAAGCCCTGGCGGCGATAGGCGGCCACGATGTTCTTCACGTGCGCGGTGTCGCGGAACCGCTCGTTCTCGGTGAACTCGAACATGATGCGCTCGTGCGCGAAGCCGACGCGCCGGGCCGCCTCCAGCGAGGCGCGGATGCAGGCGTTCGGCTCGTAGACCGCGTTCGGCATGAAGTTGATGGACAGGCGTTCGCTGCCGCCCGGCGGAAACAGGCGGCCGGCGAGTTCGATCGCCTTCACCCGCGCCGCCTGGTCGAAGCGGTAGCGGGTCTCGTCGGTCACGCGGTCGAGGATGGTGCCGGCGCCCTGGCCCTCGGGTCCGCGCACCAGCGCCTCGTAGCCCCAGATCGTGCTGGTCCGGAAGTCGACGATCGGCTGGAACGCCATGGTGAAGGCGAAGTCGAGCTCCGCGCCGTCCCGGCAGGCACGGCAGGCATGGGCAGTCTTCATAGCACCTGTACTTCTGTCGTGCCCCCGGGCGAGACCATGACCGCGCAACCTCACCGAAGCCTTAAGACCCGCCCCTCCCATAGACGCGAGGACGTGAGATGAACCTGACGAATTTCCGCTTCGAGACCGACGCCGACGGCGTCGCCCTCGCCACCTGGGACATGCCGGGCCGCTCGATGAACGTCATCACCGAGGCGGTGATGGACGAGCTCCAGCAGATCGTCGAGACGGTCGCGGGCGATGCGGCGATCAAGGGCTGCGTGATCACCTCCGGCAAGGACAACTTCTCCGGCGGTGCCGACCTCACCATGCTGCAGGGCCTCGGCCGCGCCTACGAGGAGCTGAAGGCGACCGCCGGCGAGGAAGCCGCCATGGTCCGCCTCTTCGAGGAATCGCGCCGCCTCTCTCTGCTGTTCCGGCGGCTCGAAACCTGCGGCAAGCCCTTCGCGGCGGCGATCAGCGGCATCTGTCTGGGCGGGGCCTTCGAGCTGGCGCTGGCCTGCCACCACCGGGTCGCCTCGGACGATCCGAAGACGCGCGTCGGCCTGCCGGAGATCAAGGTCGGTCTGTTCCCGGGCGGCGGCGGCACGCAGCGCGTCGCGCGCCTGATGCAGACGGGCGACGCCCTGCAGATGCTGTTCAAGGGTGAGCAGATCCGCCCGCAGATGGCCAAGGGCATGGGGCTCGTCCACGCGGTGGCGCCCAAGGACGACATCGTCGCCCAGGCCAGGGCCTGGATCCTCAGCGGGGGATCGGCGGTCGCGCCCTGGGACGTGCCGAAGTTCAAGGCGCCATCCGGCAAGGTCTACTCGCCGGCCGGCATGATGATCTGGCCGCCCGCCAACGCGATCTACCGCCGCGAGACGCACGACAACTACCCGGCCGCCAAGGCGATCCTGGCCTCCGTCTATGAGGGCCTGCAGCTGCCTATGGATCTCGCCCTCAAGGTCGAGAGCCGCTACTTCGCGATGATCCTGCGCACCACCGAGGCGCAGGCGATGATCCGCACCCTGTTCATCTCGATGGGCGAGCTGAACAAGGGCGCGCGCCGGCCCAAGGACGTTCCCCCCACCACCCTCAAGCGGATCGGCGTGGTCGGCGCCGGCTTCATGGGCGCCGGCGTCGCCTACGTCACGGCCAATGCCGGGCTCGACGTGGTGCTGATCGACCAGTCGATCGAGGCGGCCGAGAAGGGCAAGGCCTACGCCCACAAGCTCGTCACCGACCAGATCAATAAGGGCCGCGCCAAGACAGCCGATCGCGAGGCGCTGCTCGCCCGCATCCAGACCTCCGCCGACTACGCCGACCTGAAGGATTGCGAACTTGTCATCGAGGCGGTGTTCGAGGACCCGAAGGTGAAGGCCGAGGTGATCGGCCGCGTCGAGGCCGCGATCGGCCCCGACGCGATCTTCGCCTCCAATACCTCGACACTGCCGATCAGCGGCCTCGCCGAGGCATCGCGGCGGCCCGAGCAGTTCGTGGGCATCCACTTCTTCTCGCCCGTCGAGAAGATGATGCTGGTCGAGATCATCCGCGGCCGCGCCACGGGCGACCGGGCGGTGGCGACCGCGCTCGACTACGTCCGCGCGGTCAGGAAGACGCCGATCGTGGTCAACGATTCCCGCGGCTTCTTCGCCAATCGCTGCGTCACGGCCTACCTGCTCGAAGGCCACAAGATGCTGCTGGAGGGCGTGCCGCCCGCGATGATCGAGAGCGCGGGCCGTCAGGCCGGCATGCCGGTGGGCCCGCTCTCGCTCAACGACGAGGTGGCGCTCGATCTCGGCCTGAAGATCGCCAAGGCCACGGAAGCCCAGCTCGGTCCGGACGCGGTCGATCCGGGCCAGAAGCAGCTTCTCGTCGAGCTGGTGGAGAACCAGGGCCGGCTCGGGCGCAAGAACCGCAAGGGCTTCTACGACTATCCGGAGGGTGCCCCGAAACGCCTCTGGCCGGGCCTGAAGGAACTCCAGCCGACCCATCTCGATCCCGACGCGGTCGATTTCACCGAGCTGAAGCACCGCCTGCTCGTGGTCCAGGCCCTTGAGGCCGCCCGAACGGTCGGCGAGGGCGTGGTGGTCGATCCCCGCGAGGCCGATGTCGGCTCGATCCTCGGCTTCGGCTTCGCGCCGTTCACCGGGGGCGCGCTCTCCTACATCGACTTCATGGGCGCACGGGCCTTCGTGGACCTCGCGCAATCCCTGGAGGCGAAGCACGGCGCCCGCTTCAGCGTGCCGGAGAACGTCCTGGCGATGGCCCGGGACGGCGGCACCTTCTACGGCTCGGCGGAGAAGCAGGCGGCCTGAGGGCGCTCCCGTTGCCCAGGCGCCCGTGCCCGGGTGCGTTGGTCGGCTCATCTTGCGAGCATGACGAACGCCCCGGGCATCCTGACCGAAGCCGCTCCATCCTTTCTCGACCGCGCCCGGCTGCGGGCCGATCGGCAGGCACGAGATGGCACGCGCGTTCCGGCCGGCGCGGCCGGAACCGTGGTCGCGATCTTAGGTGACGGACGGGCCTGCATCGTGGAATTCACGCATCCGGTGCAGGCGGTGCTGACGGTGCGGGCTGAGGATTTGACGGCTCTCCGGTAGACGCCGGTGTTCTCCGATGGGGAGCGGCGCCGGGCTTACGTTCCCCTCGCCAAGGTCACGCGCTATCTCCCCTGCCTCGATAACGGTCCGGAAGCCGCCGCGAAGGCTGCGTTCTTCGTCCGCTTCGGATTCGATCCTCGTCGGCCGGAGGACTTGATCGTTGCCCTTCAGCGGCCTGCGACCGAGAATTCGATTCGCGAGATCTGGTCTGACGAATGGGGTCTCCACTTCGAAGTGGAGGGACCTCTACTCACGCCCGATGGTCGGGCTCCGAAGACCCGTACGAGCTGGATGCAGGCTCATGAACGCATGAGCCCGCCGCGGCTGATCACAGCCTTCCCGATCTGAGCCTGCGCCCTAAGGCGCCGTTGCGAGCAACCCCAACACCCGCACCAGATCGACCGCGTTGTCCGAGAGCAGGTCGGTCACATCGCCCACCGCGAGCGCCTTGACGTGGCGGCAGCGCATCCCGTGGCGGCCCGCCATGCAGGTGCAGCGCAGGCTCGGAGCGCCGGCGCGCTCGTCCAGCGTGACCTCGTAGCGGTTGCCGGTGCTGCCCCGGACGGTGAAACGCGGTGTGGCAGGGGAGGCGGGTGGGCGGAACGTCCGCAGCGCCCGTTCGGCGATCGCCCCGCGGGCGGGCCGCGGCGGCGGGGGCGGACTGCCGTCGATCCGGGTGAGCGGCAGGGCGATGGCTTGGGCGAGACCCGCGACGTCCCCCGTCTCCGTCTCGCGCATCGCCGCGAGCGCGATCTCGGCGCAGGCATAGGCGTCGTCGCCCGCGTCGTGGTGGCTGAACCGGATGCCAAGCCGCCCGGCGACTTTGGCGAGCCCACAGCCGGCCGGATCCGGGAAGACCCGCCGGGCCACCTGCACGGTGCACAGATAGGCGAGCGGCGGCGCGGCCTGCCCGCATGCATGGAGCGAGGCCCGCAGCACGCCGATGTCGAAGCTGGCGTTGTGGGCCAGGATCGTGCCGGTCGCGAGGTCGGGCATGAACTCCGCCATCACCGCCGCGAAGCTAGGCCGGTCGCGCACGTCAGCCGGCAGGATGCCGTGGACCCGGATGTTGCCCGGCGCGAAGCGCAGCTCAGGCGGCCGGATCAGCCGCGATTCCCGTCGCACCACGCGGCCCCCCTCGATCCAGGCGAGGCCGACCGCGCAGGCGCTGTCGCGCCGCTCGTTGGCCGTCTCGAAATCGATCGCGATCGTGGTCATCGGAGGATCATAGCGGGGTTTCGGGCTCTCCCGCAGGATCCCGGCCGAAATGGGGTCAGGCCGCCGGTTCTGTCAGCCCGCAGATGCGCCATGCGCCGTGCCCCCCGTGCGCTGCCGGCGGAACATGGTATGCGCCCGGCCAATCCACAGGTCCCGCCCCCAGATCCCGGAAGCCCGTCCCGCCCGTGAACGCGATCACGATCATCGTCCCGATCTTCGGGATCATCCTGATCGGCTGGGCCGCGGCCGTCGTGGGGCTCCTCTCCGAGCGGGTCAGCGACGGCCTGTCCGAGTACGTCTTCGCCGTCGCGGTGCCCGCGCTCATCATCGTCACCCTGACCCGGCCGGGGCTCGATGGCGAGATCGCGTGGTCCTACTGGATCTCGTATTTCGGTGGTGCCGGCCTGTCCTGGCTCGTCGGCTCGCTCATCGCACTGAGGCGCAAGGGCATCGGCCGACAGGGGGCGATCCTCCACGGCTTCGCGGCGAGCCAGTCCAACACGATCTTCGTCGGCGTGCCGATGATCCTACAGGCCTACGGCGACGAGGGCGCCTTCCCGCTCTTCCTGCTGCTCGCCGTCCACCTGCCGATCATGATGGGCTTCGCGACCTTCCTGCTCGAGGCCGAGGGCGACAAGCCGCTGCTGCTGCGCCTGCGCAGCCTCGCGCTGGTGCTCCTGAAGAACCCGATCTTCGTCTCGCTCCTCATCGGCATGGCGCTGAAGGTGCTCCACCTCACGCCCGGCGGCCCCGTGAAGGCGATCCTCGACGCCTTCGCGGCCACCGCCTCGACCTGCGCGCTTGTGGCCCTCGGCGCCGGCCTGCGCCGCTACCGGGTGATGTTCGACCTGCCGGGCGCCCTCGTCGTGGCGCTGCTGAAATGCGTGCTGCACCCGCTCGCGGTCTGGGTTCTGGCCTTCCACGTCTTCGCGATGCCGCCGGCCTATGCGGGCGTGGCGACGCTGTTCGCCGCCATGCCCGTCGGGATCAACTCCTACCTGCTGGCGATGCGCTACAAGACCGAGACCGGGCTGATCGCCGCCTCCGTGCTGGTCTCGACGCTGATCGCGCCGGCCACCACCATCGCGTGGCTGACCCTGCTGGGCCATGCCTGACGCCGGGTCCGGGGCACCGGCCTGGGAATAGCGGGCAGAGACGGAGGTCGGGGCTCGCCAAGTCCCGCGCGGCGTGCGACGCTCGGTTCCCCTCGCGCAGGTTTGCGTTGGCCCCCGCGCGTCACGATCTGCTAGAGCGCAAGCGGCCGACACGGCCGTCCGGTCGCCGCGGTGCCCGGTCGAGGTCTTGAGGATCGACGAGATGGACTTCCTGAACGCGATGGGCGGAACCGCCACCGGTTTCTTCGGCGCGGTGATCCCGTTCCTGTTCGTGCTGACCATCGTGGTCTTCGTCCACGAGATGGGCCACTTCCTGGTCGGGCGCTGGTGCGGGGTCGGCGTCCACGCCTTCTCGATCGGCTTCGGGCCGGAACTCTTCGGCTTCAACGACCGCCACGGCACCCGCTGGAAGCTCTGCGCCATCCCGCTCGGCGGCTACGTGAAGTTCCACGGCGACGTGAACGGCGCCAGCGTGCCGGACCCCGGGGCGCTGGCCCGAATGAGCCCGCAGGAGCGGGCGACGAGCTTCCCGACGCAGCCGGTCGCCAAGCGCGCCGCGATCGTCGCGGCGGGCCCGATCGCCAACTTCCTGCTCGCCATACTGCTGTTTGCCGGCGCGATCTGGCTCGGCGGGCGCTACGAACTGCCCGCCCGCGTCGCCTCTGTCGAGCCGAACAGCGCCGCGGCCGAGGCCGGTTTCGAGCCCGGCGACCTGATCAAGGCGATCGACGGCCAGCCGGTGCGCGACTTCAACGCGATGTACCGCACGGTCACGGGCAGCGCCGGCAACACCCTCCGGTTCACGGTCGAGCGCGACGGCGCGGAGCGCACCATCACGGCGACCCCGCGGGTGCACGAGGACCGCACCCCCTTCGGCCGCCACCGGGTCGGGCGGCTCGGCATACGCTCGCCGAACGGCTCGGAGGCGCGCCTCGTCGAGTACGGCCCGCTGGCCTCCCTGAACCTCGGCGTGCACGAGACCTATTTCGTGGTCGAGCGCACCTTCTCGTATCTCGGCAAGCTGGTGACGGGCCGCGAGTCGGCCGACCAGCTCTCTGGTCCGATCGGAATCGCGCGCGTCTCCGGCGAGGTGGCTAAGACCGGCGGCGTCGGCGGCCTCGTCGGACTGATCGCGCTCCTCTCCGTCTCGATCGGCCTGCTGAACCTCTTTCCCGTCCCGCTCCTCGATGGCGGCCACCTGCTGTTCTACGCCTTCGAGGTGGTGCGCGGCCGCCCCCTGAGCGAGCGGGCGCAGGAGATTGGTTTCCGCATCGGCCTCGCTCTGGTGTTGATGCTGATGCTGTTCGCGGCCTGGAACGACATCCTGAACCTCGGCGCCTCCTGGGGGCGCAACACCTGAGGCCCAGGTCCGCCATCGCGGCACCGCGGTAGCGCCACGGTAGCGCCGCGATCCGCCCACCGGAACCGACGGGCGCGAGGCTGCCGAAGGCCTCTCCCGCAGGGTTTGCGAATCGTTAAGAAAGTCCCGCGCCGGCTCGGAAATCCCTTCCGCGGCCGGCGTTTACGTGCGGTTTACCCTGTCCATCGATCTCGGCACGGACCCACGCTGCGTTAAGTGGCGCGAAGGCCACGACCCGGCAAATTCCCCAGGCGAGAGGTCCCGGTAACGTTTGCTTGCTCGGGGAATCCCGGTAAGAGCTACGCTTGGACCAGGTGACGGGATGGCCGGACAACGGCTGCCCGTCGGCAGGCGAGAGCACGCTCTCGAAAGAACAACGCGGACGGGCGATTACATGATGTCGATGACGGGGAAGCGCCGGCGCGAGTCGGTGAAGCGGACCATCGTCCTAGTCGCCGCGACGGCCGGCGTGCTCGCGGGCACCGCCGCGCAGGCGCAGCAGATCGTCGTTCAGGGCAACCGTCGGGTCGACGCTGACACCATCCGCTCCTACGTCACCGGCACCGCCTCCGGCTCAGCCGAGGAAGCCCGGCGCAACCTGCTCGCCAGCGGCATGTTCCAGGACGTGAAAGTCGCCCAGAGCGGCGGCCGCACGGTCGTGACGGTGCGCGAGAACAACATCATCAACCGGGTGGTGTTCGAGGGGAACAAGAAGGTCGAGAAGGCCACCCTCGAAGGGCAGATCGAGGCGAAGTCCCGTGGCGCCTTCAGCCCGGCCGTCGTGAACGCCGACCTGCAGCGCATCAAGGAAGTCTACCGCCGCGCCGGCCGCGGCACCGCCAAGGTCACCTACCGCACGGTCGACCTGCCCAACGGCACCGTCGACGTGATCTACCAGATCGACGAGGGCGATAAGACCGGCATCGTCTCGATCAACTTCGTCGGCAACAACGCCTATTCCGAGCGGACGCTTAAGGGTCTGATGACCTCGTCCGAGATGAACTTCCTGAGCTTCGTCAAGACCTCGGACGTCTACGATCCGGACCGCATCGCCAACGACCTCGACCTCGTGCGGCGCTACTACCTGCGCAACGGCTACGCCGACTTCCAGATCGTCAACGCCGACGCCCGCTACGTCGAGGGCGAGGAGAAGAGCGGCTGGGTCATCACCGTCACGGTCGCCGAGGGCGAGCAGTACCGCGTCGGCGCGGTGGCGATCGACTCGCGCCTGCCCGGCGTCGACACGGGCCGCCTGCAGGACGAGGTCCGTGCCCAGGTCGGCGACGTCTACAACGCCGAGGATGTCGAGAAGACGCTCTCGGGCGTGACCAACGACGTCAACCGCCAGGGTTACCCCTTCGCGCAGGTCCGCCCGACCGGCCAGCGCGACCGCGCCACGCATCAGGTCTCGCTCGGCTTCGTGGTCGAGGACGGCCCGCGTGTCTACGTCGAGCGCATCAACGTCCGCGGCAACACCCGTACCCGCGACTACGTCATCCGCCGCGAGCTCGATTTCGGCGAGGGCGACGCCTACAACCGCGTGCTGACCGACCGGGCCGAGCGCCGCCTGAACGGCCTGGGCTTCTTCAAGAAGGTCCGCTTCTCGAACGAGCCGGGCTCCTCGCCCGACCGCGTCATCGTGAACATCGACGTCGAGGATCAGCCCACCGGCTCGTTCTCCGTCGCGGGCGGCTACTCCACCCAGGACGGCATCATCGGCGAGGTCTCGGTCTCCGAGTCGAACTTCCTCGGCCGCGGCCAGTACGTGCGCGTGGCCGGCACCGGCGGCCAGTACTCCCGCGGCGTCGACTTCTCGTTCACCGAGCCGTACTTCCTCGGCTACCGGCTCGCCGCCGGCTTCGACGCCTTCTACAAGTACAGCGACCTGACCCGGTACTCGCGCTACGAGACCACGGTCTACGGTGGTCAGCTCCGCCTCGGCCTACCGATCACCGAATCGTTCGGCGTCACGCTGCGCTACTCGCTCTACAATACCGAGCTGAAGGTGCCGAACACGCTGCGCCGGCCCTACAACGACTGCTCGGTGCCGATCCCCGGTCTCACCGATACCTATCCGGCGGGCACCGTCATCAACGGCCAGAACGTTGCCGGCTTCGCGCGCTACCCGGACTGCGCCTACAACGGCGAGGCCTCGATCGCGCTCAAAGGCTCGCAGGGCAACACGCTCACCTCGCTGGCGGGCGTCACGCTCGCCTACTCGACCCTCGACGTGATCGGCGCGCCGCGCAACGGCTTCTACGCCGAGCTGAAGCCCGACGTCGCGGGCCTGGGCGGCGACTCTAAGTTCTTCCGTGTGACGGGCGACGCCCGCTACTACAAGGAGCTTTGGGAGGACGTCGTCGGCTTCGTCCGCATCCAGGGCGGTCACATCTCGGCCCTCGACAACCAGCCGCTGCGCCTGACCGATCAGTTCTTCCTCGGCCCGTCGCTGGTGCGCGGCTTCGCGCCGAACGGCATCGGCCCGCGCGACATCGGCACGACGGACGCCCGCTCCAACGCGGTCGGCGGCTCGACCTATGTGGGCGGCACGGTCGAGGTCCAGTTCCCGATCTGGGGCATCCCGAAGGATCTCGGCCTGAAGGGTGCGGTCTTCGCCGATGCCGGTACGCTGTTCGGCTATAACGGACGCCGCAACTTCGACGTCAACGGCGACCGCCTGATCAACGGCTTCGGCCCCTCGGGCTGCAACTTCAACACCTTCACGATCGGCGTTGAGCCGGAGTGCCTGAACGTCCGCGACAAGACGGTGATCCGTTCCTCGATCGGTGCCTCGATCCTCTGGAACTCGCCGCTCGGCCCGATCCGCTTCGACTACGCCTACGCGTTGTCGAAGGACGAGGGCGAGAAGGTCTTCGTCAACGGCGCCTATGCCGGCCGCATCGGCAAGGATCAGATCCAAGCCTTCCGCTTCTCGGGCGGCTCGCGCTTCTGAGCCCTCGAACGGACCTGAGGAAGGGCCGTCCCGGTCAACCGGGACGGCCCTTTCGTCATATTGGTGCCCCTTTCGATCCGCCTCAGGAGCCGGAGAAGGCGCCGGCCCCGGCGGCGCCCTGGACGGGACCTTGCGCGCCGAATCGCGTTCGGCCCGCGCGACGGTTCAGAGCATGTCCGACCCGAACTTTTTCGTTCCGAGATCCGCCCTCACACTCGGCGCCGTCGCCGACGCGGCGGGCGTCGCGCTCCCCGCGGGCGCCGATCCGGACCGGACTCTGACGGGTGCCGCGCCCCTTGACCGGGCGGGTCCCGACGACCTCGCCTACATGGATAATGCCCGCTACGGCGACGCGCTGGCGGCGACCCGGGCCGGGGCCTGCCTCGTCTCCCCGCGCTTCGCCGCCCGGGTGCCGGACGGCACCGTCGCCCTGGTGCTGCGCGATCCCTACCGCGCCTACGCCGCCCTCCTCGGGCGCCTTCATCCGGACGCGCTGCGACCCGGCTCGCAGTTCGGCGCCCGCGGGATCGCACCGGGCGCCCATGTCCATCCGGACGCGCGGCTGGAGGAGGGCGTCACAGTCGATCCCGGCGCGGTGATTGGGCCGGACGCCGAGATCGGGGCCGGCAGCGTGATCGGGCCGGGCGCCCTGGTAGGACCCGGCTGCCGGGTCGGGCGCGACTGCTCCATCGGCGCCTCGGCGAGCCTGACTCACACCCTGATGGGCAACCGCGTCATCGTGCATCCGGGCGCGCGCATCGGTCAGGACGGCTTCGGCTTCGCCATGGGCGCGAGCCACCTCAAGGTGCCGCAGATCGGTCGCGTCATCGTGCAGGACGACGTCGAGATCGGCGCCAACACCACGATCGACCGCGGCGCCAGCCGCGACACCGTGGTGGGCGAGGGAACCAAGATCGACAACCTTGTGCAGATCGCCCACAACGTGGTGATCGGTCGGCACTGCGTGATCGTCTCAGGCGTCGGCATCTCGGGCTCGACCACGCTGGAGGATTACGTCGTCCTCGGCGGACAGGTCGGCGTCGTCGGCCACCTCACCATCGGCCGCGGCTCGCAGATTGCCGGCTCCTCGAACGTCAACCGCGACGTGCCCCCCGGCAGCCGCTGGGGCGGCACGCCCGCCAAGCCCGTGCGCGCGTGGTTCCGCGAGCTGACGACGCTGGCAAAGCTCGCCGAGCGCTCCGGCCGGGACGAGGCGCAGGACTGAGGATCGGCATCGCCTGATTCCCCGAAAAGCCCGGACGTCTTGCCTTCGCGCGGCGTTTCGGACGAAACACCCGCAACGATCGACGCATGAACCGGGCCGCTCCCGGGCAGGACACAAGGCTTCAGAGGCGATGACGGAGACGGTGCAGGAACTCGGAGCGGCGGACATCCAGAAGGTGCTGGAGCTCTTGCCCCACCGCTACCCGTTCCTGATGATCGACCGGATCATCGAGATCGATCGCGACGAGAGCTGCATCGGCATCAAGAACGTCACGGTGAACGAGCCCCAGTTCACCGGCCACTTCCCCAACATGCCTGTCTTCCCCGGCGTGCTGCTGATCGAGGGCATGGCCCAGACGGCGGGCGCGATCTGCTGCCGGCACATCATGTCGGAGACGGTCCAGACCAAGCAGGTCTTCTTCATGACCATCGACAAGTGCAAGTTCCGCAAGCCCGTGGTGCCGGGCGACCAGGTGCGGTTCCACATGAAGAAGCTCAACCAGCGCAAGACCATGTGGTGGTTCCGCGGCGAGGCCCGGGTCGACGGCGCGCTGGTGGCCGAGGCCGAGATCGGCGCCATGCTGGTGACCGCGTGAGCGCCGCCCTGATCCATCCGAGCGCGGTCGTCGAGGACGGCGCCGAGATCGGCGAGGGCGCCCGCATCGGCCCCTTCTGCCATGTCGGCCCGAAGGTGGTGCTGGGCGAGGGCGCCGAGCTCGTCAGCCACGTCGTGCTCGCGGGCAACACCCGCATCGGCGCGCGCACCCGGATCTATCCCTTCGCCTCGATCGGTCACCCGCCGCAGGACCTGAAATACCGCGGCGAGGAGACGACGCTGACGATCGGCGCCGAGTGCACGATCCGCGAGGGCGTCACCATGAACCCGGGCACCGCGGGCGGCGGCTCGGAGACGGTGGTGGGCGACCGCTGCACCTTCCTGGCGAACTCCCATGTCGGGCACGATTGCCGGGTCGGCTCGAACGTCGTCTTCTCCAACAACGTGATGCTGGCCGGTCATTGCTCGGTCGGCGATTTCGCCATCCTGGGGGGAGGCGCGGCGGTGATCCAATTCGCGCGGGTCGGCGCACACGCCTTCGTGGGCGGCCTCTCGGGGCTGGAGAACGACTGCATCCCCTACGGCATGGTGCTGGGCAACCGGGCCTACCTCTCGGGGCTCAACATCATCGGCCTGCAGCGCCGGGGCTTCGCCCGCGAGGACATCCACACGCTGCGCCGGGCCTACCGTCTGCTTTTCGCCCCCGAGGGCACCTTGATGGAGCGGGTCGAGGACGTGGCGGCCGAGTTCGAGTCCCACGCGGCGGTCAGCGAGATCCTCGCCTTCATCCGCGCCGGCGGCAAGCGCTCGATCTGCACGCCGCGCGAGGTGCCGACGCCGACGAGCGCGGCCTGACGCACATGCCCGAGAGCGGCACCCTGGTCCTCGTCGCCGGGGCGGGGCGCCTGCCCGATCTCGTCGCCGGCTCGCTGGAGCGGGCCGGCCGTGCCCACAAGGTGCTGGCCGTGCGCGGCTTTACCGAGCGCACCTTGCGCGCGCGCGCCGACGCCACGGTGGACCTGCTCGATGTCGGTGCCACGCTCGCCATCCTGAAGGCGTGGGGCCCGGCCGTGGTGATCCCGGCCGGCGGCGTCTCGCGCCCGAGCCCGGCCGCCCTGCTCAATGCCGGCGCGGCGCTCCGCAACCGGGAGGCGCTGCGCGCCATCGCGGGCGGGGGCGACGACCGGCTGCTCCGGGCCGTGCTGGCGCTCCTGGAGGAGAACGGCCACCGGGTGCTCGGCGTGCACGAGGCCGCGCCCGATCTCCTGAGCCCGGCCGGGACCCTCGGCCGCCACGCGCCGGACGCCGAGGCCGAGGCCTCGGTCCGGGCGGGCCGGGCGCTGCTCGCCGCCCTATCCCCCTTCGACGTGGGGCAGGCGGCGGTGGCCGCGGCCGAGCGCATCCTCGCTGTGGAGGGGCCCGAGGGCACCGACCGGATGCTCGCCCGCGCCCGCGCGCTCGGGCGCAAGCCCTTCGGATACGGCCGGTCCGCTCCCGGCACCGTGCTGGTAAAGGTCTCCAAGCACGGCCAGGACCTGCGCATCGACCTGCCGGCGGTCGGGCCCCGCACGGTGCGGAACGCCGCCGCCGCGGGCTGCGCCGGGATCGCCGTCGAGGCCGGGCGCACGCTGATCATCGACCGGGCCGCGACCGTCGCCGAGGCCGACCGGGCCGGCCTCTTCCTCGTCGGGCTGGAGGGCGCCCCGTGAAGATCTGGCTCGTGGCGGGCGAGGATTCGGGCGACCAGCTCGGCGCCAAGCTGATCCCGGCCCTGCGGGCGCGGGTGTCCGGCCCGCTCACCCTCGGGGGCGTCGGCGGCGAGGCGATGGCGGCGCAAGGCTTCGCCTCGCTCTTCCCCCTCGATGACGTGGCGGTGATGGGCTACCTGCCGGTGCTCGCCCGCGCCCGCACGCTGCTGCGCCGGATCCGGGAGACCGTGGACGACGTGGTCGCAGCTCAGCCGGACGTGCTCGTGATCATCGACAGCCCCGGCTTCACCCACGCGGTCGCCTCGCGCGTGCGCAAGCGCCTGCCGAGCCTGCCGATCGTGGACTACGTCTCGCCGAGCGTCTGGGCCTGGCGGCCCTGGCGGGCGAAGAGCATGCGCGCCTTCATCGATCACGTGCTGGCGCTGCTGCCCTTCGAGCCAGACGCCCATCGGCGCCTCGGCGGCCCCGCCTGCTCCTATGTCGGCCATCCGCTGATCGAGCGCCTCGACGCCTTCCGGCCGGGGCCAGAGGAGGCGAGGGCGCGGGAGAGCACGCCCTACACCCTCGCGGTGCTGCCGGGCTCGCGCCGCTCCGAGATTGATCGGCTGATGCCGGTCTTCGGCGAGACGCTGGCGCGGCTGAAAGGCGGGCCGGCCTTCGAGGCGGTGCTGCCGGCCGTCACGCGCCACCGCGCCCGGATCGAGGCGCTCGCCTCCGCCTGGGCCGTGCCGGTGCGGATCGTCTCCGGCGAGGAGGCGAAGCACGCACTCTTCCGGCGTGCCCGCGCGGCGCTCGCGGCCTCCGGCACCGTGACCCTCGAATTGGCGCTGGCCGGCGTGCCGATGGTGGTGGCCTACCGGGTCTCACGCGTGGAGGAGTTCATCGGCCGGCGCCTGATCCAGGTTCCGACCATCGTGCTGCCGAACCTGATCCTCGGCGAGAACGCGATGCCAGAATTCATCCAGGCCGATTGCACGGCGGAGAACCTCGCGGGCGCGCTCGCATCCCTGCTCGTCGGCGGTCCGGCGCGGGACGCGCAGGGCGCGGCGCTCGCCCGCCTCGACGATCTGATGCGGCTGCCCGACGGCGCCGCCCCAAGCGAGCGCGCCGCCGAGATCGTCCTCGCAACGGCCTCCGGCGCGGGCGGCTGACGCGGCACCGCGTCCTGCATCGTTCGCCGGAGCCTTCGCGCCGCTCGCGACTTGTGTCGCCGTGTGCGGGGCGTGTCCCGCGATGGTGCGAGCGGGTGACGAGCATGGCCGAGGCGACCGAGATTCGTCACCCGCTGGAGAAGATCCCGCTCGGCGGCATGGTCGAGGCGGCCGCGGGCGAGGCCAAGGTGCTCCTCGTGCGCGACGCCTCCGGCGTGCGCGCCTTTCAGGCCAAGTGCCCGCATCTCGGCGCGCCGCTCGCCAAGGGCGAGATCTGCGGCGGACGGCTCTACTGCCCCTGGCACAAGGCCGCCTTCGCGCTGGCCGACGGCGGGCTGGAGGAGCCGCCCGCGCTCGAGGCGCTGACGCGCTATCCCGTCCGCGTCGAGGGAGACGAGGTGGTGGCGACGCTGGAGCCGCTCGCCCATCCCACTCCGCCCCCGCGGGATCCCGGGACGCATGTCCTCGTGGTCGGCACCGGCGCTGCCGCGGTCTCCTGCGCGACGAGCCTGCGCCGCCTCGGCTTCGCGGGCCCGATCACCATGGTCGGCCGCGAGGCGCACCCGCCCTACGACCGCACCAAGCTCTCGAAGCAGTTTTTGGCCAAGCCCACGCCGGCCGAGAAGACGCTGCTCGAACCCGACTTCTACGCCGCCCACCGGATCGAGGCGGTGCACGGGACGGTGGCGCGGATCGAGCCGGAAGCGCGCCGCGTCGTTCTCGAGGACGGACGTGCGCTCACGGGCGACGCGCTGGTGATCGCCACCGGCAGCCGCGCGGCTGTGCCGGACTTTCCCGGCGCCGATCTTGACGGGGTCCACACCCTGCGCAGCCTGGACGATGCCGTGCATCTCAGCGCGGCGGCCGAGAACGCGAAGCGCGTCGTGGTGATCGGCGCGGGTTTCATCGGCCTGGAGGCTGCGGCCTTCCTGACGAAGCGGGGCCTCGACGTCACCGTGCTGGCCCGCGAGGTGGTGCCCTTCGCCAAGCGGTTCGGCGAGGCGGTGGGTGCCGCGCTGAAGCGCTACCACGCGGGCAACGGGGTGCACTTCAAGCAAGGCAAGGTCGCGCGGATTGCCGGCACCGGCCGCGTCGAGGCGGTCGAGACGGAGGCGGGCGAGCGCCTGCTCGCCGACATCGTGCTGATCGGCGCGGGCGCGGCACCCGAGACGGGCGCGATCGCGGGCATCGCGGCGCGAGAGGACGGGGGCGTTGCCGTCGGTCCGGACCTGAGCCTGACCGAGAACGTCTGGCTCGCGGGCGACATCGCAGCCTTCCCCGAGCGAGCGAGCGGTGAGACCGCGCGGATCGAGCACTGGCGCCTCGCCCAGCAGCATGGCACGCACATCGCCCGCCAGATCCTCGAGGAATCGGGGCCGTTCGCCGGCGCACCGTTCTTCTGGTCGAACCAGGGCGACAAGCGGCTCGACTACGGCGGCTACGCCCCGGGCTTCGACCGCATCGTCCTGCGCGGCAGCGCGAACGAACTCGACTTCATCGCCTACTATATCCGCGGCGAGCGCGTGACGGCGGCCTGCAGCATCGGCCGCAGCCCCGAGTTCACGGCCTTCCTGCACCTCCTGGGCGAGGGCCGGGCCCCGAGCTCCACCGAGATCGATGCGGGGGTTGATCCGCGCACGCGGGTCTGAGGCGCGGTTCACGGCCGCGTCACCACGTCCGCTCGACCGGAACCCTCTTGCCGGCTGACAACTTCCCGGAGCAGCCCTGAAGAGGCTGCGTCCGCGGGAGGTGTCATGAACCAGATCATCGTCGTCGCCCTGATATGCGCGAAATCGATATCGGCGCCCGACTGCACCCGCGAGACCGCCATCGACGTGGTGACGGGCCCGGCCCACACGCTTCAGGAATGCCTCGTTCAGGGCCCAGTGATTGCGGCCAATTCGGGCATCGAGATCGCGAAGGACAGCTACGTGAAGACCCGTTGCGAGCAGCGCCGCTGATGAGCGAGACGGTATCCCCCGATCGGGCGGTGATGATCCGCCTGCGCGCCCGCCTCGCCGTCGTGGAGCGCGCCGCTTGGTTCGGGCTCGTCCACGCCATACGGACGCGCCCCGAGGAGACCGAGGCCTTCATCGGTTCCGAGCGGGCGCGCTGCGCCGCAGGGTTCGGGACCAAGGGCTGGGCCGGCGACCTCAGCGAGGCCGAGCGCGCCATGCTGGCGCAGGAGGTCGATTCGGGCCTCTCGCAGCTCCTCGAGGATGCCCGCGCGGAGACCTAGCGGTTCCGCCAGCGTGCCTTGAGCCGCTCCCAGGTCGCCTCGATCCAGCGGGCCGATTTCTCCAGCGGCACCTTGAGCCCGGGCACGTCCTGCGCCAGCAGGGCGAGGCCGACCGGCAGCATCCACAGGCCGAGCACCGGCAGAATCGCGAAGACCCCGCCGAGGATGAACAGGATCGCGGCGATGACCCGCACCCAGAGCCGCGAGGGCTCGCGCAGCCAGTCGATCGCCCGGCGCAAGGCGTCGGGCAGCTTCGCGGTGAGGCGGTCGACGCGCGCGTCCCAATCCTCGGGCCGGACGGTCTCGGGGTGCAGAGTGCGGGTCTCCATCACCGTCCAACGCGCGGGCCCCCGAAGGGCTCCGCTTCGGCGTCTGGCCTCTTGGGTGCCGTCTGGCCTCTTGGGTGCCGAGGCTGTTAAGAGGCGCGCCGACGGGCGGCACGCGACGCCGACCCGAGAGGAGGCCCAATGTCTCGTCTGTTCCCGCTCGCAGGAGCTGCGCTGATCGCCATGACCGCTGCCGCCAACGCCGACGCCTACACCACGCTGCCCTCGGGCCTGAAGTACAAGGACGAGGTGGTCGGCACCGGCCCCGAGCCGAAGACCGGCCAGCAGGTCACCGTGCACTACACCGGCTGGCTCGATCAGGGCGGCAAGCCGGGCAAGAAGTTCGATTCCTCGCGCGACCGCGGCCAGCCCTTCAGCTTCCAGATCGGTGCCGGTCAGGTCATCCGCGGCTGGGATGAGGGCGTTGCCACCATGAAGGCTGGTGGCCGCCGCACCCTCGTGATCCCGCCGGAACTCGGCTACGGCGCCCGTGGCGCGGGCGGCGTGATCCCGCCGGGCGCCACGCTGATCTTCGACGTCGAGCTGATCGGCTCGAAGTAAGTTCGACCGAGCCGGGACGGGTCAGACAACGTGCTGTTCGCGCAGCTTCCCGACGACCTGTTCCGGCCGCTCGCCTCACCGAGCCGCGCCTTCAACGCGTCCCTGCTGCTGCACCTGCACCGGCGCGTCATCGGCTCGGAGCCGATGCGCAAGGCCGATCTGCTGGCGGAGATTGGCGAGTTCGCGGCCGGCCGCGAGACGCGGGAGCTTGCCGACGACGCGAGCTTTCCGCCCGACGCGATCGAGCGCCGCTCGGTGCTCTACCGGCGCTTCCTCGAATCCGGCTGGCTGATCGAGCGGCGCGAGCGCTACGTGCCGGTGGTCGAGTTCGACCCCGAGGCGCGTCTCCTTCTCGAGGAGCTGTCCCGGATCGAGCGCGGCGAGACCCGCTCCTACGGCGGCGCCGTGCTGGAGGTTCTGGGAAGCCTGGAGAGCGCGCTCGCCAACCCGGGCGAGCGCTCGGAAGCGCTGGCGAACGCCGCCCGCGAGGCCGAGGCCTTCCTGTCCCACCTGCGCAGCCTCGCCGGCTCGATGCGCAAGATCGAGGACCGGATCCTGCGCGAGGAGGACCGCCGCGCCGCTTTCCGCCTCTACTTCGAGGATTTCGTCGAGCGGCACCTGATCAGCGATTACCGGACGCTGCATACCCGCTTCAACCCGTTCCGCTTCCGCTCGGCCATCGTGCGCGAGGCGGGGCGCGCCCTGCGCGACGCGCTGCTGATCCGGGCGCTGGCCGAGGGCTTGGTGCGCGAGGGCCGCGCCGCCGACCTCGACGCGGGCGAGCGCGCGGTGCGCGCAGACCTCGCCGAGATCCTGGGGGTGTTCGAGGGCATCGACCGACACCTCGACGCGGTGGACGAAGTGGTGGCCCGCATGGAGCGGCGCATCGCGGCGGCCGTGCGCTACATGGACCGGCCGGATGCGGGCGGTGTCGAGCGCACCGCGGCTGCGCTTCGCGCAGTCGGCGCGGCGGGCTCGGCGCCGGACATGCCGGCAGCAATCTCCTTGCTGCGCCCGCCGATCGGCGAGGCGCATCTCTCGACCCCCCGCCGGACCCGCCCGCCGATCGACAACGACCCTCTGCCCGAGATCTTCGTCGATCCGCGCATCGAGGCCTTCGTCAGCGCCAAGGCCGAGTTCCGCCGGCGCACGACGGTCACGCCCCGCTCGATGGCGGACTTCGTGGAGGCGCGGCTCACCGCGGACGGCAGCTTGCGCGGTTCCGAGATCCCGGTCGCCGATATCGACGCCTTCGTGGTCTTCCAGCGCCTGCGCGAGATCGACGTGCTGTTCGAGGGCGAGCTGGGCACCCGCTACGGCGTCACACATCTCACGGAGCGGCTCTCGAACGGCTGGCTCGACTGCCCGGATTTCGTGCTGAGGCGGGTGGTGAGCGGTCCCGCCGCAGACACGGCCGAACGCGCTCCCAAGTAGCCACGAGAGCGGAGGAGGGATCCCCTCTCCCCGCCGTACGGGGAGAGGGGGGAGCTTCTTTCGCGAACCGCCAGCCCCTCAATACCCCAGCGCGCTGCCGTCCTTGCGTGGGTCGGAGCCCGCCACCAGCGTGCCGGAAGCCTGGTCGATCCAGATGATCTGACCGCCCCCGATCGGCAGCGGCGCCGTTACCGCTTTATGACCCCGGTCGCGCATCCCGGCCAGGATGGCCTCCGGGAACCCGTTCTCCATCTCGACCACGCCGTCGTAGGCGAAGCTGCGCGGCGCATCGAGGGCCTCCTGCACGTCGAGGCCGAGGTCGATGACGTTGGTGAGCAGCTGGACGTGACCCATCGCCTGATAGTGGCCGCCCATCACGCCGAAGGGCGCCACCGCCCGGCCATCGCGCATCAGCATGCCGGGGATGATCGTGTGCATCGGGCGCTTCTTCGGCGCGATCGTGTTCGGGTGGCCGGGCTCCACCCGGAAGCTGAGGCCGCGGTTGTGCAGGAGCACGCCGCTCTCGGGCGCCAGGATGCCGCTGCCGAAGCCCTGGAAGATCGAGTTGATCAGCGAGAGCGCGTTGCCGTCCCGGTCGACCACGCTGAGATAGACCGTGTCCCGGTGCGCGACCTCGTTGGCGATCTCAGGGTAGACCTCCGGCACGCGGGCGCGGGTCATGTCTATCGCGCCCCTGGCCGAGGCCTGCCACGCGTCCGAGAGCAGGTGTTCGACCGGCACCCTGTGCAGGCTCGGGTCCGCGAAGAGCGCGTCGCGGTGGTGGTAGCCCTGCTTGCACACCTCGGCGAGCAGGTGCGCCCGGTCGAGGTCGGAGAGGGCGGCGACGTCGAAGGGCGCGAGCACGTTCAGCATCATCAGCACCGCCAGCCCCTGGCCGGAGGGGGGGCACTCGTAGACGTCGTAGCCGCGATAGCGCGTGGTGATCGGCGTGACCCAGTCGGGCCCGGCCTCGGCGAAGTCCTGCTCGGTGTGCAGGCCGCCGAGCGCTCGCAGACGAGCGACCATGTCGCGGGCGACCGGCCCTTCGTAGAAGCCGCGCGGACCCTCTTCGGCGATCCGGCGGAGCGTGGCGGCCAGACGCGGCAGGCGCACGGTCGCGCCGATGGCCGGCGCACGGCCATCGAACAGGTAGGTCGCGGCGGCGCCGGAATCGTGCGAGACGCGCTCGACGCTGCGCGCCCAGTCCCAGCCGACCCGCGGCTGCACCGGGAAGCCGTCCTCGGCGTAGCGGATCGCGGGCTGCAGCAGCTCGCCGAGCGACCGGGTGCCGTGCTTCTCCAGGAGCGTCGCCCAGGCCGCGACGGCGCCCGGCACTGTGACCGCGTGCGGCGAGGTCGGCGTGATCGCGACCCCGTTCTCAAGGTACCACGCGTCGGAGGCCGCCGCCGGGCTGCGGCCGGAGCCGTTGAGCGCGTCGGGCACGCTCGCGCCCCGCGGGGCGTAGAGAGCGAAGCAGTCGCCGCCGATGCCGGTCATCAGCGGATCGACCACGCATTGCACCGCCACCGCCGCGATCCCGGCATCGACCGCGTTGCCGCCCGCGCGCAGCACCTCGATCGCCGCCAGGGTCGAGAGCGGGTGCGAGGTCGCGACTGCCCCGTTGCCGGCGTAGACGGGCGAGCGCCCTGGCCTGCTGAAATCTCTCACGACGCGACTCCCGACTGATCCTCGGACGGCATGGCCCATCCTCGAGTGCGGCCCGGACACAGGCGCGCCCGCCGCAGGATGCACAGGGCATTCGGCATGCCAAGATGGTATGCCAGGGTGAAGCGGGGACGGATCGCCGGATCTGTCGCGGGGCTGTCAAGGCCCGGCCCCGCCCGGCTGCGGCCTTCCGCCCCGCGCCGCGAGCAGTTGTCCCCCGGCCCGCGCGAACGATGTGGCTGCATCACCGACCGACGCGGCTCACCAGGCTCTCGCCCCCGGATGCAGATTCATCTCGACGCCATCGGCGGGATGGCCGGCGACATGTTCGCAGCGGCCCTGCTCGACGCCTTCCCGGAGCACGAGGCCGGCGTGCTCGCCAGCGTGCGGGCGGCGGCGCGAGGCGCAGCCTGCGAGCTGATGGCCCACAACGATGGCGTGCTCCAGGGCCGCCGCTTCACCGTGGCGGAGCCGGGTGAGCCGGTCGCGCACACCCACACCCATCACCACGCCCCCCACAGCCACCCCCACGGCGCGCACGATCACCGGCACTGGTCGGAGATCCGCGCCGGGCTGATCGCGGCCGATCTCGACCCGGCGGTGCGCGACCATGCCCTCGCGATCTTCGGCCATCTTGCCGAGGCGGAGGCGCGGGTGCACGGCATCCCGGTCGCGGACGTGGCCTTCCACGAGGTGGGAGCTGTCGATTCGATCGCCGACATTGTGGCGGCGGCCCATCTGGCGGCCGCGACCGGCGCGACCCGCTGGAGCGTGTCGGCGCTGCCCCTCGGCTCGGGGCGGGTCCGCACCCAGCACGGCTTCCTGCCGGTGCCCGCGCCCGCCACGGCCCTGCTGCTCGAAGGCTTCGACACGATCGACGACGGCGTGCCGGGCGAGCGGGTGACGCCGACAGGCGCCGCCATCCTGCGTCATCTCTGCGGGGACGGAACGCGGCTGCGCGAGCCCCGCAGGCTCGCCCGCAGCGGCATCGGCTTCGGCACCCGCACCCTGCCGGGCCTGAGCAACTGCGTGCGCGCCCTCGTCTTCGGCGAGGTCGGCCCGCGTGGGGATGGGCGCCAGCGCAGCCTCGCGGTGATCGAGTTCGAGGTGGATGACCAGTCGGGGGAGGATCTCGCGATGGGTCTCGACCGGCTGCGTGCGCACCCGGACGTGCTCGACGTCGTGCAGATGCCGGTCTTCGGCAAGAAGGGACGAATGATGGTCCATGTGCGCGTGCTCGCCCGCGCGGAGGCGCTGGACGCCGCCGCCGAGGCCTGCTTCCGCGAGACCACCACGATCGGCCTGCGCCACCAGATCGTCTCCGGCCGCGTGCTGGAGCGGACGAGCCGCACGGTTGCGGTCGGCGGCCGCGATCTGCGGGTGAAGACGGTGATGCGCCCCGGCGGCCCGACCGCCAAGGCCGAGGCCGACGACGCCCTCTCGCAGGAGGGCCACGCCGCCCGCGAGAGCCTGCGCCGCGCGGCCGAGCGGATCGCGCTCGCCGAACAGGCGGAGGAGGGCCGGTCATGAGCGCCACCCTCGAGAATCTGCTCGCCGGGATGGGCCCGCTCGCGGTGGCGGTCAGCGGCGGCGTCGACAGCATGACGCTCGCGACCCTTGCCCACCGGAGCCTCGGGCGGGCCGGGATGCTGGCGGTCCACGCCGCCTCGCCCGCGGTGCCGGGGGAGGCCACCGCGCGGGTGCGCGACGAGGCCGGGCGCCAGGGCTGGCGGCTGCGGGTGATCGAGGCCGGCGAGTTCGCCGACCCGCGCTACCGGGCGAACCCGGTCAACCGCTGCTTCTTCTGCAAGACCAACCTGTACGGCGCGATCCGCGAGGCCACCGACCGGCAGATCGTGTCGGGCGCCAATCTCGACGACCTCGGCGAGTACCGGCCCGGCCTCGACGCGGCGCGAGAGCACGGCGTGCGTCATCCCTTCGTGGCCGCGGGGCTGGGCAAGGCGGCGGTGCGGGTGCTGGCGCGCGAGCTCGGCCTCGGCGACGTCGCCGAGCTTCCCGCCTCGCCCTGCCTGTCGAGCCGGGTCGAGACCGGCATCCGCATCGAGCCGGAGACCCTGGCCTTCATCCACGCGGTCGAGCGCCTCGTCGGCGGGGCGCTCTCCGCCGAGGGGTCCGAGGCGCGCGTGCGCTGCCGGGTCCGAGCGGAGGGCGTCGTCGTGGAACTCGACGCGCGCGGCCTCGCTCTCCTCGATACGGACCTGCGGGCGGATCTCGGCGCCGCGATCCGCGAGCGCGCGCCCGCACCCGCGCTCGCCGGCCCGGTGCGGTTCGAGCCGTACAGGAACGGCAGCGCCTTCCTGCGCAACGGAGTGGCCCGGTGAGCGTCGCGGACGAGTTCACCCTCGATTTCGCCCGGCCCGAGCGCATCGGGCTCGAGGAGACGATCTACGCGGCCGGCAAGTCGGCGGAGCAGATCGACGCGATCCTCGCGGCTGCGGGCGAGCGCGGCGCCCGCCTGTTCCTGACGCGGCTCGACCCGGAGAAGCGTGCGGCGCTCCGGCACGACCTCGATTACTGCCCGGTCTCGCGCACCGCCGTGTTCGGGCGGCCGAATGCGGTGTCGGGCGCGGCCCCCGTCGCCATCGTGGCGGCGGGCACCTCGGACGTGCCTGTCGCCCGCGAGGCCGAGCGGACGCTCGCCTATGCGGGGATCCGCGCCACGCTGATCGCCGATGTGGGCGTGGCGGGCCTGTGGCGGCTGCAGCGACGCCTCGACGAGATCCGGGCGCACCCGGTCGTCATCGTGGCGGCCGGCATGGACGCGGCGCTGCCCAGCGTCGTCGGCGGCCTCGTGCCCGGCGCGCTGATCGCGGTGCCGACCTCGGTCGGCTACGGCGTCGCCGAGGGCGGGCGCGCGGCGCTCGACGCGGTGCTGGCGAGCTGCGCGCCCGGCATCACGGTCTGCAACATCGACAACGGCTACGGCGCGGCCTGCGCGGCGATGCGCGTGCTCCACGCCGCCCGCGCGCTCCGGGAGTTGTCCCCATGAGATCGATCCATTCCACCCCGCACCTGGGCTCGCAGTCGGGAGAACCCGCATGGAACGCCGAAGCTTTCTCCAGGGCGCCGTCCTCGGCGCCGGTCTCGCGGCCACGGGCCCGGCGGGTGCGGCCGTGAACGCGCCCGGCCTGCCTCAGACCCGCCCGCAGGATCCCGCGGACCTCCCCTTCGTCACGGATCCCGGCGAGATGCGGGGCGAGATGCTCTACCGGCCCTTCGGCCGCCACGCGGAGAAGATCTCGGCCATCGGGATGGGCGGCTTCCATCTCGGCAAGAACGCCGTCTCGGACGACGAGGCGACGCGCCTGATCCATGCCGGGATCGATCGCGGCATCACCTTCATGGACAATTGCTGGGACTACAACGAGGGGCGCTCGGAGCTGCGCATGGGCGAGGCCCTGTCCCAGGGCGGCTACCGCGACAAGGTCTTCCTGATGTCCAAGATGGACGGGCGGACCAAGGACGAGGCGATGAAGCAGATCGATACCTCGTTGAAGCGGCTGCGCACCGACCGGATCGACCTCGTCCAGCACCACGAGATTCTGCGCTACGACGATCCCGACCGCGTCTTCGCCGAGGGCGGGGCGATGGAGGCCTTCGTCGAGGCGAAAAAGCAGGGGAAGCTCCGCTACATCGGCTTCACCGGGCACAAGGACCCGCGCATCCACCTGCAGATGCTGGAGGTGGCGGCCGAGCGCGGCTTCCAGTTCGACTCGGTGCAGATGCCGCTCAATGTGATGGACGCGCATTTCCGGTCGTTCGGGCATCTCGTCCTGCCTTACCTCGTCCAGAACGGGATCGCGCCGCTGGCGATGAAGACCTTCGGCGACGGCGTCATCCTGAAGAGCGACGCGCCGATCAAGCCGCTGGAGTACCTGCACTTCTCGCTCAATCTGCCGGTCGCGGTGGTGATCACCGGGATTCAGAACCAGCGGGACCTCGACCAGGCCTTCGAGGCGGTGAAGACCTTCCGGCCGATGGACAAGGCGCGTGTCGCCGAACTCCTTGGCCGCAGCAGGCCCTACGCCCTGGAGGGCAAGTACGAGCTGTTCAAGACGAGCGCGACCTTCGACGGCACGGCCAAGAACGCCGCCTGGCTCGGCGAGGACGTGCCGGGCGTGCAGAAGCTTGCGCCCACGATGGAATGAGGCTTCCATGTTCATCATATCATCGACCTTGAGGCCCCTGATGACCCGTCGCGTCCTGCCGCTCCTGCCTGCCCTGCTGCTTCTCGTCCCCGGGGCGGCGCTGGCCCATCCGGGACACGGCGAGGCGGTGGGCTTCGCGCACGGCTTCGCGCACCCGGTCGGCGGACTTGATCACGTGCTCGCGATGGTGGCGGTGGGCCTGCTCGCGGCGCTTCGCGGCGGCGCGGCCCGCTGGGGCCTGCCGGTCGCCTTCATGGCGATGATGGCGGTGGGCGCCGCACTCGGCGTCTTCGGCGTCGCGCTGCCCTTGGCCGAGGCCGGCATTGCGCTCTCGCTCGTCGCCTTCGGCCTCGCCATCGTCTTCGCGAGCCGGTTGGCGCTGCCCGCGCTGATCGGCCTCGTCGGCGTCTTCGCGGTGTTCCACGGCTACGCCCACGGCGCCGAGATGCCGGAGACCGCCTCAGGCCTCGCCTACGGGCTCGGCTTCCTCGCCGCGACCGCGCTCCTCCACGCGGCGGGTCTCGGAATCGGCTTCCTTGTCAGCACCGAGCGCCGCCGCGCCGCGCCCGCCATGGGCGCTGCCGTCGCTCTGTCGGGGCTGACGCTGCTGGTCGGAGCGTTCTGATCGCCGCCGGTCTCCCTTCCCCGTAGAGGGGGAGGGGGATCGCGTGACGGTTGAGCCCGCGCAGGGCCCGCGCTAGGCCAACCCCATGTCCACCTCTCCCGAGACCCAACCTCCCGGCCGTCCTGAGCCGATCCCGCTCACCGTGCTCACTGGTTTCCTCGGGGCCGGCAAGACAACGCTGCTCAACCGCCTGCTCGCCGACCCGGCGCTCGCCGACACGGTGGTGATCGTCAACGAGTTCGGCGAGATCGGCCTCGACCACCTGCTGATCGAGCGGGTGGACGAGGACATGGTGCTGCTCGGCGCCGGCTGCCTCTGCTGCACGGTGCGGGGCGACTTGATCGCGACGCTGGAAGATCTGCTGCGCAAGCGCGACAACGGCCGCATCGCGCCCTTCCGCCGCGTCGTGATCGAGACCACCGGCCTCGCCGACCCGGCGCCGATCCTGCACGCGCTGATCTACCATCCCTACCTCGTCCTGCGGTACCGGATGCAGGCGGTCGTCACGGTGGTCGACGCGGTCAACGGTGCGGCGACCCTCGACGCGCATCCGGAGGCGCTGCGGCAGGTCGCGGTGGCCGACCGGATCGTGCTGGCCAAGCAGGATATGGCCGGCGATACCGCGCCGTTGCGGGCGCGTCTCGTCGCCCTCAACCCGGCCGCCCCGATCGTCCTGCCGGACGTGCCGGCCGCGACCCTGCTCGGCGGCTTGTTCGGCCTCGACGGAAAGGCCGCGGACGTGCGCGACTGGCTCGGCGCGGTCGCGACGTACGAGCACGCCCACGCGCATGACCCCAACCGGCACGACGCGTCGATTCGCGCCTTCTCCCTGACGAGCGACGTGCCGGTGCCGCGCGCCGCCTTCGAGATGTTCCTCGACCTGTTGCGCTCCGGCCACGGCCCGAACCTGCTGCGCCTCAAAGGTCTGGTAGCGCTCGCCGATGCCCCGGAGCGGCCGGTCGTCGTGCACGGGGTCCAGCACGTGGTGCATGCCCCCGTCACCCTGCCGGCCTGGCCCGACGCGGATCGGACCTCGCGCCTCGTCCTCATCGTGCGCGACCTCGATCCCGGTTTCGTCACGCGGCTCTGGGATGCGTTCCTCGGCCGTCCGCGGCCCGACACGCCCGACGCCGCCGCGCTCACCGATAATCCGCTCGCCATCCCGGGGGGCTGACGGCACCATCCTTGAACGGTTTCCACGGAGTGAGCGGTCGCGGGCCGCGCCGGTCCCGAAGCGGGACAGATCTGTCGGAAATCGGTCGGAGGGGACGATGCGGCGCTTCACGCTGATCCAGGGCGGCTACGGCCCCCAGACCACGGACGGGGCCGCCTGGCGCATCGATCTCAAGGGGGTGCAGGGCGTCGATGCCGAGATGGTCGCGGCGTGGCGGGCGCTCATCGCCCGCAACGCGGTGCTCGATCCGCGGACCGACCCGGATTACCTGCTGACGGCCGCCCGCCATCTTGCGGGCGGCGAGCAGATCGCCTTCGCGCTGGCCTGGGAGTTGGGCGCGGTGCCGGAACTGCGGGGCGTGGTGCCGCTGGCCATCGCCGAGCCGCTGTTCCGCGCCTCGCGCGCCCGTCCCTGGTGGCCCCCCGGGCTCGCCGCGCGCTCGCTGGTCGATCCGGGCCGCGGGACGGCGATCCACGCCGCCGTAGCGGCCCATCTCAGGGCGCTTCCCAGGCCGGTCGCCTACGATCCGACGCCGCGCGCGAACACTCTTTCCGGACGGCGGCGAGTCATCCCTGCCGAGAGCGTGGTCGGCATCCGGCCGGAAGGCTACGTCCCGCCGTCCGCGACCGTCGAGATGATCCGCGATCCGGAGCGCGTCCGCGATGCGGTCGAGGCCTTCCTGGCCCTCGACGCGCGCACCGCCCGGCAGCCGATCATCGCCGAGCCGCAGGAAGCCGCGATGGTGCGCGTGGTAACCCGGCTCTTCGCCCGCCGTCAGGAACTCGCCGTCGCGCTCGCGAGCCGGGCCGGCAACCTGGTTGCCGGCACGATCCATCTGGGCCAGGGCTCCGGCGCCATCGCGTGGCGCCACGCGGGCCTCGATGCGAGCCTGGCCTGAGAGGCACTAACCCTCGGCGGCGACGGGCCGTCGGGTGCGGAAGGTGATGGCGGCGTGGCCGAAATAGTTGCCCACGGCGCCAGCCGCGATTCCGGAGGCGTGGGCGATCGCCTCGGCCCGGCCGCAGGGCGTGCCGACGAGCGTGAGCAGATCGCGGCCAGAGAGCGCCACCAGCGTCACGAGGACGGTCGTGACGGCGTTGACGAGCAGGAAATCCGGCACCTGCCGCAACCCGCCTGGGCCGGCATCCCGGAAGACGTAGGCCCGATACGCGACGAACCCGAAGGCCATCCCGATGCAGGCGGCCCCGACCACGGCGAGGCCGTAGGGCACGAGCCAGGACAGGGGAAAGCGCGCCAGCCAATTGACCAGGGCGGCGAGCCCGCCGGCCAGCAGGAACCGCGCCGGCTGCGGCAGGTCGCGGAGGCGGGTCATATGAAAGTCGATCACGCCAGCACCCCCGACCAAGCGAGCACGAAGGCGCCGACCAGCGCCCCGCCGAGCATCAGACTCGGCCCGTCGTTCAGCGCGAAGGCGACCGGATCGTCGTCGAGCCGACCGCGTCCCGCCACGAGCCAGATCCGCGCCAGCCACAGGAACAGGATGAGAGGGAAGGCCCAGAGCCAGCCAGCGCTCGTATAGAGGTCGTGCCGAAAGGCGTCGAAGATCACGTAGAGGACGAGGGTGACGATGCTCGCGACGCCTGTGCCCGCCCCGAGGACCAGCAGAATCGGCGCATCGCTCGTCTCGTAGCCGCGGCTCGTTGTTGTGCCGGTGCCGCGCTCCTTCCAGCGCTCCACCTCGACGTAGCGCTTGGCGAAGCAGAGCGAGCCGAACAGGAACATCGAGAAGACGAGGAGCCAGGGCGAGGGCGCCACCGCCGCCGCCTGGGCGCCCAGCACGAGTCGAATCGTGAAGAGGCCCGCCAGCACCACCACGTCGAGGATCGGCACGCGCTTGAGCGCCAGGGAGTAGGCGATCGTGAGCGTCGTGTAGGCCATCAGCGCCGCCACGGTGCTCGGTCCCACCAGGGCCCCGAGCGCGAAGCCCGCGGCGAGCCCAGCTGGCACCGCGCCCGCGGCCGCCGCCATCGGCAAGCGCCCGCTCGCGATCGGCCGGCGGCATTTCGACCAGTGCCGGCGGTCGTCGGCGACGTCCCAGAGGTCGTTCAGGATGTAGGTCGCCGAGGCGACGATGCAGAGCGCCGCGAGCGCGAGCGCAACGTCGAGCATCCGCCCGGCATCGAGCGCCACGCCGCCGAGGATCGCCGGGGCGACGACCAGCAGGTTCTTGGCCCACTGGTGCGGCCGAGCGCAGGCGAGGAGGGCCGGCAGCATCGCGGGCGTCGGAAAGACGAGCGAGGGCTTGCCGAGGCCGGCGCCGAGGCTGCCGGCGGCATGGGCCGTGAAGCGCGGGCGGCCGACCGCGATGATCTCGTCGGCCCGCGACCAGACCGGGATGTCGGCCCGGCTGTCGCCCGCGTAGGCGAAGCCTTGCGGGAACAGGCGCGCCAGCGCCTCGGCCTTGTGCCGGCCCTTAAGATTGATCACGCCGTCGCTTGCCAGAACGTCCTCGAAGGGGCCGTGGCAGGCGGCAACCGCGCGGGCGATGCGCGCGTCCGCCGCGGTCGCCACGTAGACCTTGCGGCCGCGTGCCCGCTCCGCGGCGATGTAGGCGTGCAGTTCGTCGTTGAAGGGCAGGAGCTTCGGATCGACGAGGGCGCGGCAGGCCAGTTCCTGCTTCAGCCGCGCCCGGCCCTGGAACAGCCAGACCAAGATGTGCAGGAGCGCCAGCGGCTCCCGCCGCAGGTAGGCCAGCGCGCACTCGACCAGGATGTTGGTGCGCAGGAGCGTCCCATCCAGATCGATCACCAGGGGGCGCAAGCTGGTCTCCCCGACCTCCGTCCCGGCCCCGGCGGTCGCCGCGCCGCCGGCGATGATCTCGGCCATCCCTGGTCTCCGCTTCAAGCGAGTGCGACCTGACCTTGCCAGAGGGAGCCGATCCACTGGCGCGACCTTCAGGATTACTTGAGGACGCCGATGGGATGAGCGATTCCGCTCTCCTGACGGCCCCGGAAGGGCGGGCGGAAGGCTTCCCGTATCGGCACGCCGGCCCGCAGCCAGCGGTCGAGGGGACGTTCGAGCAGATGGTAGACCGCGAAGCCCGTCGCGATGCTGAGCGCGATGACGGCGAGGCGCACCGGCACCTGCGCCGATTCGGGCAGCCCGAGGCGACCGGCGACCTTCCCCAGCGCCGACATGGTGAACCAGTGCGAGAGGTAGATGCTGTAGGTCGCAAGCCCCAGCGGGAACAGCACACGGTCCGCGATCGGTATTCGCAGAAGCGCCCCCCGGAACGCGATGACGAGGACGACCAGAACGGAGGCGCCCGTGAGCCGCAGAAGGCGCTCGGCATTCGCCGCGTCGGCGACGAGGCTCAGCGCGGCGGTCGCGCCCAGGCAGGCGACGAGGAGCCAGGGTATGCCGCCCCGTCCCGCCGCCTCGTGGCAGCGGTAGAGCCAGCCGGCGGCAAATCCCGTCATCAGCACGCTGAGCGGGTGCAGGTACCAGGCGGGATCGCTCGGGGAAATGCCGAGGAGCGCCCCGCACCAGCCCAGCCCGAACAGCGCGACGCCGAACCGGACCGGCGCCGTCCCGGCGAGCCGCGTCGCCAGGATCAGCAGGGCGACGAGAGCGTAGAAGATGACCTCGTGCTCCAGCGACCAGCCGACGCCCACGATGGGGTAGTGCGACTGCGGCAGCATCAGGAAAGAGCTGACGATCGTGCCGGCCGAGAAGTCCCAGCCGTTCCAGACCCAGGCCGGGTTGACGAGACGCGCAGCGACCGCGAGGCCCGTGAACAGCGCGTAGAGCGGCATGAGACGCAGGATTCGGGAGCGTAGGAAGGCCGGCGCGGTCGGGTAGGCCGGCGCCCGCAGGCAGATGAGGTAGCCGGAGACGACGAAGAACACCTCCACCCCGATCCCGCTCACCGGCAGATACCAGGACTGCGCGAGGAGCGACCCGGAGAAGTGCTTCACCGCGAGGTCGGAATGGCAGATCACCACTTCGAGCGCGGCCAGCGCCTTCAGCCATTCGAGGTCGGCGCGCCGGCCCGGATTTGTCACGGATCTCTCCTGGCGGGTTTCGTCCGGCGCGGGTGCGGTGCCGGAGCAAGGGGTTCGGGTGGCTCAGGCGTCGGGATCGGCCGCGACCGGCCCTCGCAGGTGCGAATCCGGGGCCGGACGGCTCCCCTGTGAAGCGGCCGGGGCGCGCTCCGCACCCACCCTCGGCCGGCCACCGCTTCCGACTCGCGGAGCCGGCCCGGCGCGGTCGCCGGTGGCCTCGCGTGGCCGGCGGCTCGTCTTCCGTTCAGGTCCGGTCCCCTGGCGATCGGGTCCAGCCCGCGGAGGAGGCTGCGCAGCCGGCAGGCTCGCCTCGTCCGTGGAGAGCCTCAGGTCGAACGCGGTCCAGTCGACGGGCTGCGGGTTGGGCCGCGATGCCGCGGCCTGCCCCCGGATAGTGGCGGCCTGCGCGACCTCGGCGAGGCGGGTTCGAGCCTCGTCCCGCTCACGGACCGCCCGCGCGAGCGCGGCCTCGCTATCGGCGCGCTGAGCCAGCGCCCGCGCATCCGCCTCGAAGCGGTGTCGATCGAGCTGCTCGAACCGGTCTCGCTCCGCCGCAGCCTCGGCCCGCGCCCCCTCCGCGTCCCGCCGCGCCGCCGAGAGGTCGGCCTGAGCGGCTTCGAGATCGCGGGCGAGGCCTCCGCCTCTGGCCTCGGCGGCGGTCTGCGCCTCCTTCGCGCGGGCGCCGTCGGCCTCGGATCGCGCCACCGCCGAGCGGAGCGACTCGACCTCGTCCAGATGGGCAAGGCGCGCCGCCTCCGCCTGCTGCCGTGAGCGGGCGAGTTCCTGTTGCGTGCGGGCGAGATCGAAGCGCAACGCCTCCTCGCGGGCATCGGCCAGCTCGGCCACCGCCGGACCGGTCGCGACGGGGGCGGGCACCGCGGAATCCGGCGAGACCGGCGAACCGCGGAAATGGACGGGCAGCAGCGTGGCGAGCCCAATGGTCAGTGCCGCCGCGAGTGCCGCGCCAGCACCGTAGGAGAGAAGGCGGGGCGGGCCGCGGCGGGGCGCTGCCCGGATCAGGTGAGCCTGTTCGCGCCGGAACTCCGTCACCCAGTCGCGCGAATCGGCCGGTGCCGTGCGTGCGGACACTCCGAGGGTCGGACCAAGATGATGTGCGCTGGAATGACTTGCGCGGGAGCGTTCGTCGAGCATGCCGGAACCCGCCTGGACTGCATTCGATCTGAGGGATCCTACAGTGCAAGCGAATTTCGGCGGGTTCGCTGCGGGACTACTCCGAACGGCGTAGACCACCTCCGATGTGCCGAGCGGGGCGGCGAGAATCCGTCTTTGTCTACCCCGATCGCGCAGAAAGGTCGGTCAGACCTGCACAGACTCAACGCATCCAGAGAATCCTTCAGGCATCAATGGGACCTTTGTGAGCACTGGCGGTCCTCATCAGGGTCGGATCCTCGCCTTACTGGCAAATTTGTCAGTCACCAAAGGGAGAGGTCTTTATCTTTTGTTGTTTCTCTTCTCGTCCGCTCACATACATAGTCATCGTCGGAACGTATTAGAGCATACGCTCCTTCGCATGGGGAAACCCCGCACTGAGAGGGTTGCGATATGAACTGTCTCGTCTCGAATGAGCGGATCGAGAAGGCTGTCCTGATCGAGGGCGCTGCCGCAGTCGCGATCGTCGGAGACACGGCGCTATTCCGCGAGGGATTGCGGCACATCTTCGTCGGATCTCCGTTCGACGTCGTGGCCCTGGCCGATCATCTGGACGCCATCGAGCCGGTCGCGCTCCACGCCGACGCACTGGTCATCCTGCTCGCGATGGATCCGGCGCGGCAGGAGGAACTGGAGCGGGTCGCGGAGGCCCGGATGCTCTATCCGGAGGCGGCGATCGTCTGCCTCTGTGCGGCCTGCGGGGAGGCGCAGGTGCTGCCGATGCTCGAGGCGGGCGTCGCCGCGATCCTGCTGCGCACGGTCGCGGCCGAGACCCTGGTCGAGACCCTCGAACTCGCGCTTCTCGGGCAGAGGGTCGTGCCGCATCTCGCCATACCGGCGCCGCGCGAGCGTGCCACGGAGGTGCCGCCCTCCGCGGACGCCGCGTCCTGCGAGGGGCCGGATCGTCCGGAGGGCGGCGAGGGCTTCCGCCCCAGCGCCCGCGAGATCAAGATCATCGCCTGCCTGGTGAAGGGCGAGTCGAACCGCGTGATCGCCGACCGCCTCTCGATCGCGGAGGGTCGGGTGAAGGGCCACGTCAAGGCGATCCTGCGCAAGATCCAGGTGAAGAATCGGACCCAGGCGGCGATCTGGGGCATGAAGCACCTCGTCGGCACCGAGCTGGCGGGCGGTGCGGCGCGCCCGGATCCGGCCTCGGCAGCGCCCGGCGATGGGCTGGAGGAGGACGACCTGCCGGCGCCGCGCACGACTTGGCGCGCCGAGCCCGCCTATCTCCGGTGAGCCGCCGTCGGCTCGCGGGCATCCTCGCGGCGCTCGCCGGGGTCTGCGCGCCGGTGCCGGCCCCGGCGGCGAGTGACGGCGCGGCCGGTTCGGAGCCCTCGGACTGCCCGGCCGGGGCCGTGCGGATCACACCCGGCGACTCGATCCAGCGGGCCGCCCTGCGGGCCGGGCCCCGCGGCACGGTCTGCCTCGCCGCCGGCCTCTACCGGTTGCAGGAGGTGACGCCCCTGGCCGACCAGACCTTCCTGGGCGAGCCGGGCGCCGTCCTCGACGGCGCCCGGGTGCTCGGCGGCTTCACGCGGGCGGGTCCGTACTGGCAGGCGGACGGCCTGTGGCCGCGGGGCGGGGGTCCCGGCCAGTGCCGCTCCGGCACCCTCTGCCTGCAGCCGCTGGCCCTGTTCCGCGATGGCACGCCCCTGCGACGAGTCGCGGCGCGGACCGACCTCGGGCCCGGCCGCTACCTCGTCGAGGCGGCACAGGGCCGCGTGATCCTCGCCGACGACCCGGCCGGGCACGTCATCGAGGCGGCGAGCGCCCGCTTCGCCTTCCGCGGGCGGGCGCCGAACGTGCGGATCCGTGGCCTCCTTGTCGAGAAGTACGATTCGCCCGCCCAGGAGGGTGCGATCGAGGGGCAGGGGCCTGGCTGGCGAGTGGAGAGGAGCGAGCTGAGGTACAATTCGGGTGCGGGCGTCGGCGTCATATCGGGTGGCGCAGTGCGGGACTGCGCGATCCACCACAACGGCCAGCTCGGCGCGACCGCTGGCGGCACCGACATCCTGTTCGAGAACAACCGGATCTTCGCCAACAACACAGCCGGCTTCGATCCGGCCTGGGAGGCGGGCGGGGTCAAGATCACCGCGAGCCGCGCGGTCGTCCTGCGGGGCAACCGCGTCGAGCGCAACGGCGGCCCCGGGCTCTGGTGCGACATCGACTGCCGGGACGTTCTCTTCGAAGGCAACCATGCCGAGGGCAATCTCGGGCCCGGCATCTTCTACGAGATCTCCTACGCCGCCGTGATCCGCCGCAACACGCTGCGCCTCAACGGCGACCCGGCCGCGACCTGGTTCTGGGACGCGGACATCCAGGTGGCTGCATCCGAGGACGTCGAGGTCAGCGACAACGACATCACGGTCCGTCCCGGCGGCCACGCGGTCGTGCTGGTCGATCAGGCCCGGGCACGGGCTCAGGGCGGCCTGTACCGGACTGCCGGGAACCGGGTCCACGACAACCGTTTCGTGTTCCAGGGCGCCGGCAGCGCGGGCGGCGTCTCCGATGCCGAGCCCGATTCGCCCAACTTCCGGGTGATCCAAACCGGCCGGAACGGCTTCGACCGGAACCTCTACACCTTTCCTGCCGCGACGCCGCCGCGCTTCATCTGGGGCCACGATATCATCGACTTTGCGCAGTTCCGTGCCGCGGGCCAGGAACAGACCGGAATCCTGAAGGCCGCCCCTTGAGATCTTACCCGGACTGCCGCGACAGCCCGCCATGCCTCCTGTGACGGCGTTTGCAGTGGATTCGTACCCGGGATGCTCGCCCGCCCCCCTCCGGAAACTTGCCTCTCCTTCCCGGAGAATGAGAGAAAACGCGGCAGCGAGGGGGAGGCGCCATGCTCAGCGGTTCGGCCATCGTGCGCGTGTCCGTGTTGCTCGTGGTGGCGGGTGTGCTCGCGGCACTCGCCCAGTTCCTGTGGATCCGCTCCGCGCCCCAGCCCGTCGCCGAGGTGCCGACGGTCGCGGCACCCCGGAAGGAGCCCTCGCCCGAGCCTGAGCCGCCAGCTCGCGCGCTCCCGCCAGAGGCGGACTTCTCGGTGCGCCCCTCCGTGCCGCCGGTGCAGGCGGCCCCGGCCATCCGGGAGGCGGCGCCCTCCGCCCAGGCCACCATTCCCGCATCGCCGCCCGCTCCGGATCCGGCCGCCGCCGCTCAGGAAAGCGCGGATCCACGCGCGGTGGCGCTCGTCGATCTCAACACCGCCACCCTGACCCAGCTCAACGGGCTGCGGGGCGGCGGCAATATCGGGCGCGCGATCATCCAGAAGCGGCCCTACGGCTCCGTCGATCAACTCCTGGCCAAGCGCGTGCTGAGCCGGGCCACCTACGAGCGGATCAAGGACCAGGTCACCGTACAGTAGGGCGGCGTGGTCGCGCGTCGCGTCTGGCGCGCGCCGCCGCCGCCGCCTATGCTTCCCCTCCTTCGGCCTGCGGGGCCACAGAGTCAGGGTTATTGCGGATGCTGACGCACACCGGGAGCACGATCCTGAGATCCGATCTCGGCGTCGAGGAGACGACGGAGAGCGACAACATCGTCCGCTGGGACGGCGAGCGCCTCTACGTCGAGCAAGACGTCTACCACAACGGGCAGCTCGTTCACCGCAAGTATCGCCGCACCGTGACGGAGCCGGTCGCGAGGGCTTTGCTGGCGGTCATCACACGCTCCCAGCAATGAGTCGGACCGGCGCGGGCGCAGGCTTCCTGGCCGTCGCCCTCGCCGCGGTGCCGGCCGCGGCCCAAGAGGTCACGGTGCGCTACGTCGCGCCCGAGCGCTTCACCGACGCGGAGAACCGCTACGGCTCGGGCCAGTCCCTGCGGGCGACGCTCGCCGAGATGACTCGGATCTTCGAGGAGGCGGGCCGCCGACGCCTCGCCCCCGGCGACGGTCTCGCGATCACGGTCCTCGACATCGATCTCGCGGGCTTCGAGCGGCCGGGCATCGGCGCACCACAGGGCGTGCGGGTTGTCACCGATGCCGCGCCCCCGCGCATCCGCCTCGCCTACGAGCTGCGCCGGGGCGGCCGGGTGGCGGCGCGCAGCGAGGAGACTCTGACCGACATCAATTTCCTGCTCACCGGCAGCGCGCGTCTGGCGAGCGGCGGCCTCGCCTACGAGCGCGCCCTCGTGCGGGACTGGTTCGCCCGGCGCTTCCCCGGGCCGGGCTGAGCCGGGCTCGCCATCCGGGGCAGCGCATTGCCGGCGCATTGCCCGGCTTGGCCACGCCCCCTATCTGCCCCGCATGGTGACCGGAGGATCCTCCATGCGGCTGCGTCCCGCTCTCGCACTCCTTCTCGTCGGTGGGCTCGCCCAGGCCGGCGCACTCAAGGCCGCCCCTGGCGGACCTACACCGGCGGCCGAGGCCCTCGCAAAATCCGCGTCTCCCGTGGTGCTGGCCAACCACCGGGCCGTCTATGACTTGTCGCTCGCTTCCAGCGGGGGGACCCGTTCCGTCGACAGCGCCCGCGGGCGGATCGCCGTCGATTTCAAGGGCGATGCCTGCCAAGGCTACACCATGCAGACCCGGCAGGTGACAGTGCTCGAATCCTCGGAGACGGGAAGCCGGACCTCGGACCTGCGCAACACGACCTTCGAGGGCGGCAACGGGCACGAATTCCGCTTCCGGACCGCGAGTACGACCAACGGCAACCCGAGCCCGACGGTCGACGGCAGCGCCACCTTGGAGGGCGAGACGTTCAAGGTTCGCCTGAAGGAGCCCAAGCGCGACCAGTTCGGCGAGGCCGGACCGGTCCTGTTCCCGAGCCTGCACATGCGCCGCCTGATCGAGGCGGCGCGGGCTGGCGAGACCACGCTCGCCGCCAAGGTCTTCGACGGATCCGACGACGGCCGCAAGGTCTACGACACCCTCGCCGTCATCGGCCGGCCGAGCACCGGGCCGACCCAGGCCACGGGGTCCGAGCGCGACCGACCTCTGCGCGAGGGCGCGCTGGCCTCGGTGCAGCGCTGGCCCGTGACGCTGAGCTACTTCACGCAGGGACGCGGCGAGCGCACGCCGATCTACACCCTGAGCTTCGATCTCTACGACAACGGGGTCAGCGGCGCGCTGAAGCTCGATTACGGCGACTTCGCGATCCTGGGGGACCTCTCGCGCCTGGAACTGGACAAGGGGCCGGACAAACCCTGCCGTCCCTGATCCAGAGCGCTGGTCCGGTGGTCAGGGCGCCTCGAACTCGGGCGGCCTGCGGCGCGCCCAGGCCGCGGCGATCCGCTCGGGCGAAATCTCGAGCGCGCGGGCGCAGGCCAGCAGCACCGGCTCGTCCGCCATGATGTGGTCGAGGACGGCGTCGCGCACGGCCGGATCGTCCGCCGCGCCGCGCAGCGCCTCGGGCGACAGTCCGGTCGCGTTGAGAAAGGGGAGAAGCCGATCCGGATCTTGGACCATCCACAGAAGAACATCCAGAGCCAGCGAATCCGAAGCTTCATCCTCTTGAAGGGATTTGCGTTTCATCAACATGTAAACCCTAGAATGGACTCCGACAGGGTGACGGACCGTTAACCACCAAGCGTCGCGCGCACCGGGATGTACGCTCATGAAGAAAACGGTGCTGATCGTCGAGGACAACGAGCTCAATATGAAGCTCTTTAACGACCTCCTCGAGGCGCAGGGCTACGCCACCCTCAAGACCGCGCACGGCATCGAGGCGATCGAGCTCGCGCGTGCCCACCATCCCGACCTCATCCTCATGGACATCCAGCTCCCGGAGGTCTCCGGCCTCGAGGTCACCAAATGGCTGAAGGAGGATGACGACCTCAAGCACATTCCCGTGATCGCCATCACGGCGTTTGCCATGAAGGGCGATGAGGAGCGAATCCGCGAGGGCGGGTGCGAGGCGTATCTGTCCAAGCCGATCTCGGTCGCGAAGTTTTTGGCAACGGTTCGGACTTATCTTGAATCCAAATCCTGACGCCTGAGCCGGTGCATCCGCGCGGGCGTCGTCTCCGATTGCCCGCGAGGAAAGATGTCGGCGCGCGTCCTGATCGTCGATGATCTGTTTCCAAACGTGAAGCTTCTCGAAACGAAGCTCGCGCTCGAGTATTTCACCACCATCGCCGCCATGAACGGGCTCGACGCGATCGCCATCTGCGAGCAGGGTCTCTGCGACGTCGTTCTGCTCGACGTGATGATGCCCGGGATGGACGGGTTCGAGGTCTGTCGTCACCTGAAGAGCAACCCCGTCACCGCCCATCTTCCGGTGATCATGGTCACGGCCCTCGATCAGCCCGCCGACCGGCTCAGAGGTCTGGAGGCCGGGGCCGACGACTTCCTGACCAAGCCCGTGGACGACGTCGCGCTGTTCGCGCGGGTGCGCAGCCTCGTGCGCCTGAAGATGGTGACGGATGAGCTGCTCAGCCGCGCGCTCGCCTCCCGCGAGGCCGGCCTCGGCGACCCGCTGGCCCGCGCAGCCGCCGAGACGGGCCTCGATGCCGAGATCCTGCTGGTGGAGGACCGCGAGGGCTCGGCCGACCGGATGGCGGCGGCGCTCGGCCAGCACCACCGGGTGAGCGTCGAGCCCGACCCGCAGCGCGCGCTGGTGCGAGCCGCCGAAGGCGCCTTCGACTGCATTCTGGTCAGCCTCGACCTTCAGGGCACGGACGGCCTGCGCCTGTGCAGCCAGCTCCGCTCGCTGGAGCGCACGCGGACGGTGCCGCTCGTGATGCTGGGCGAGGCGCACGAGCGCGAGCGAATCGTGCGCGGCCTCGATTTCGGCGTGCACGACTACCTGCTGCGGCCAGTCGACCGGAACGAGCTGGCGGCGCGGGTGCGGACTCAGGTCCGGCGCAAGCGCTTCTCCGAGGTGCTGCGCGGCGCGGTCCAGGCCTCGATGCAGCTAGCTGTCACCGACGGCCTGACCGGGCTGCACAACCGGCGCTACCTCGACAGCCATCTCGGCGCCCTCTTCGCCGAGGCGAGTCTGCGCCAGCGCCCGGTCGCGGCGCTGATCCTCGACATCGACCGCTTCAAGTCCATCAACGACACCTACGGGCACGAGGCGGGCGACGAGGTTCTGCGGACCTTCGCCGAGCGCATCCGGCTGCATACCCGCACCGTCGACATCGTCGCCCGCTACGGCGGCGAGGAGGTGGTGATCATCCTGCCCGATGTCGGCCTCGCCGAGGCGCAGACGATTGCCGAGCGCATTCGCGCCCGAATCGAGGCTCTGCCCTTCGCGGTCCAGCGCGCCACCCGCACCGTCCCCGTCACGGTCTCGATCGGCGTGGCGGCCCGGCAGGGCGACGACGCGGTGGCGGGAGACATGATGAAGCGCGCCGACCTCGCGCTCTACCGCGCCAAGAAGAGCGGCCGGAACCGCGTCGAGGCCGAGGCCGCCTGAGCGTCGGTCCAGCGGCGCCTGGGCGGGATCGGCCAGGCCGGGCAGGGGCTCCGACGCTTCGTCCCGCGGGGCCGCCGAAGCGGCGCGGGGCTGCCCGCGCCGCAGCCCTCGCAGGTGCTGCGTGTGGCAAGCCGGATTTCGGCGTCTGCTGTCTGCTGGACCGCCGTCATCCTGGCCTCGGCGGCACGCGCCGATTCGGCCTTCCGGCCCTCGATCTAAGCCAGTCGGAGCGCCGGCCGTCATGTCTGTCCGGCCGGCCCCGCTGTTGACAGGCCTTCCCGCATCGCCAACACCACGCCCCGCCCGGCGGCGCTGTTCGCGCCCGTGGGCTCTCGATCGACGCGCAGGACATTTGTGAACCGATGGCGGTGACGCGCTCCTATCTCGATTTCGAGAAGCCCGTGGCGGAACTGGAAGCCAAGCTCGAAGAGCTGAAGGCGGTCGGTGCCCGCGACGGCGCCGTCTCGATCAGCGAGGAGGTCGGCCGGCTTGAGGCCAAGGCCGCCCAGGCGCTGGCCGAGATCTACGCCAACCTCACGCCCTGGCAGAAGACGCAGGTGGCCCGCCACCCGCAGCGCCCACACTTCCTCGATTACTGCGCCGGGCTGATCGACGAGTTCACGCCGATGGCCGGCGACCGCAGCTTCGGCGAGGACGAGGCCGTGGTCGGCGGCTTCGGGCGCTTCCGCGGCCGGCCGGTCTGCGTGATCGGCCAGGAGAAGGGCGCGACCACCGAGGCGCGCCTGCGCCACAATTTCGGGATGGCCCGCCCTGAGGGCTACCGCAAGGCCGTGCGTCTGATGGAGCTCGCCGACCGCTTCGGCCTGCCGGTGCTGGCCTTCGTCGACACGGCCGGCGCCTTTCCGGGGATCGACGCGGAGGAGCGTGGCCAGGCCGAGGCCATCGCCCGCTCGACCGAGGCTTGCCTCGCGCTCGGCGTGCCCAACGTCGCGCTCGTCATCGGCGAGGGCGGCTCGGGCGGCGCCATCGCGCTCGCGACAGCCAACCGCGTCCTGATGCTGGAGCACGCGATCTACGGGGTCATCTCGCCGGAGGGCGCAGCCTCGATCCTCTGGCGCGACCAGGGCCGGGCGCACGACGCTGCCACCGCCATGAAGATCACCGCGCAGGACCTGCTCCGGCTCGGCGTCATCGACGGCATCGTGCCGGAGGCGACCGGCGGCGCGCACCGCGACCGCGACGGCGCCGTGGCGGCGGCGGGCGCCGCCCTCGACGAGGCGCTGCGCAGCTTCGAGGGTCTGAAACCTGACGAGATCCGGGACCTGCGCGCGCGGAAGTTCCTCGAGATCGGCCGGCGGCTGTGAGACGAGGCGGGGAGGGCGGCGGCCTTCTCGGGATATTGCGGCGCAGACTCAGGCTGCGCCGCCCGGACGGGCGCGAGCCAGGCGATTTCAACCACGTCTCGCTGGGCAGCAACTGTCAGATGGCGCATGCCCTGAAAACACTGGGCCTGCGCACATGGTCCGGCCCGTTCGACTGGGTCTTCACCCTGCCACCGATGGTGCGCGACTGCCTCGCCGATGACTGCCGAACGCTTGCCGACCGGGCGCAGTTGGAGACGATCCCGCTGCCGGAGCGCGAGGGGCCGGACATCACCCGCGGCCGGCACCGGCTCTACCGCGAGCACTACGGTCTCGACTGCATCTTCAACCACCACGACCCGGCCGCGGACGACGCGGATTTCGCCTTCCTGCAGGCCGGGGTGCGGCGCCTGCGCGCCGCGCGCGCCCTGGCCGGCGCGCGCAACCGCTACTGGCTGCTCAGCCACCTGCACGTCGCGCCAGCGGACGTGAGCAGCCTCTGCGACGTGCTGGCGGGGGATGCCGCCCGCAGCCATTTAACGGTAATCCAACTACTGCCGGGCGCGCCGGCCCCGCGCGTTGCGGAGCGGGCCGAGCCGCGGCCGGACCTCCTGCACATCACGCTGGAGACCCCCTCCGCGCCGGTGGGCCTGCGCCTCGCCGACCCGGCCGACGACGCGCGCCTCCTCGATCTGATTCGCGCCGAGGCCGCGTGCAATCCCGCACATCTCGGCTGAGTCTTCGCCGTGAACTGTGTCCTCCGCGTCATTGCGGTAACGGAGGGTCAAGTTTAACCGATCTACGGGTTTGGGGAGTGACGCCCGACGCCGGCCGAACGTGCCCGCGGGTGGAGTATCGATACGAGGTTCCCCATGGCTGTGCGCCCGCTCGCGGCTGCTGGTCTCATCGCCGTCACGCTCGGCCTCGGCGCCTGCCAGGACGGGCTCGTGAACGGCGCCTCGACCCGCCACCTGACTCCCGTCCCGGCTCAGACCCTGTCGCTGATGCAGACCAAGGGGATGAGCCAGACGGACCCGATCCTGATCCGCGCCTACAAGAAGGAGTCGGAGCTGGAGGTCTGGAAGCGCGACGGCACCGGCCAGTACGCGCTGCTGAAGACCTTCCCGATCTGCCGCTGGTCGGGCCAGCTTGGACCCAAGACCAAGCAGGGCGACCGGCAGGCGCCCGAGGGGTTCTACACGATCACCCCGGGCCAGATGAACCCGAACTCGGCCTACTATCTGTCGTTCGACACCGGCTACCCGAACGCCTTCGACCGGGCGAACGGCCGCACCGGCAACTACATCATGGTGCACGGCACCTGCTCGTCGGCCGGCTGCTTCGCGATGACCGACGCCTCGATGGCCGAGATCTACGCCATCGCCCGCGAGGCCTTCGCGGGCGGCCAGCGCGCCTTCCAGTTCCAGTCCTACCCGTTCCGGATGACGGCCCAGAACATGGCCAAGTTCCGCAACGACGCGAACGCGCCGTTCTGGAACAACCTGAAGGAAGGCTATGATTATTTCGAGGCCCTGAAACAGGAGCCCAAGGTCGGCCTGTGCGGAGCCAAGTACGTGTTCGGGGGCGCCGACGCGGCGGCCGGCTCCTGCAGCCCGCGGGTCGAACCGCAGGTCGCCGAGAAGCGCGCCCGCGACGACCAGCAGATCGCCGAGCTCGTCGCCAAGGGCACGCCGGCCACCCGTGTCGTCTACCAAGATGGGGGTCAGAACCCGGTCTTCCGGCCGCAGAACGTCACCGCCTTCGCGAGCCTCGGCACGAAGGAGGAGGAGCTTCCCTACAACGCCAAGGAGTTCGGCCGTCACCACCTCGGTGAGGTGAGCCGCCCCGAGACGCTCGCGGCCGCGCCCGAGGAAGTCGCGATCGAGCCGAAGGCCGGCCCCGCGACGGGACCGAAGGGCCGCACGCAGCTCGCCGCCGCGCCGATCCCCACGAAGGCCGCCGCGGCCGCGCTCACCGGCGGTGCCAAGCCGGCCCCGGCGCCCATGATGATGGCCAAGCAGGCGGAGCCGGCCGAGGCCAAGCCCGCCCGCGTCACGGTCGCGGACGCGGAGGGCGACGTCTCGGCCTTCCAGAAGGTGTTCGGCGGACTGGCCCGCAAGGAGGAAGCCACCGCTGCGGCGCCGGCAACGCCCGCGACTGACGCAGCGACCGCAGAGCCTGCCAAGCAGGTCCATGCCGCCCGCGCCCGGATCCAGGCGCATCTGGCCAAGCCTCCGGTCGCGACCGGCGCGCTGGCCGAGGCCAAGAAGGCCCCGGCCGCGAAGGTCGCCGAGGTGAAGAAGCCGGCCGCGAAGGCCGAGGCGGCGCGCTGAGGCGCTGCCGGCTCCCCTTCGTACCGCTGCGGGGGAGGGGGAGTTCGTGGACGGTCCGCCCGCTCAGAGTAGCGGGCGCTCGCGGTTCATCAGCCAGAGCGCGTGGACGGTGCCCGGCAGCCAGCCCAGGATCCACAGCACGATGTTGAGCAGGAACTGCAGGCCAAAGCCGGTGGTCAGCAGCACGGCGACGGGCGGCAGGAAGATCGCGAGAAGGATGCGGACGAGGCTGGACATCGGTCTCTCCAGAGGATTGGGTTCGGGCGCCCAACGAAGCTGAACCGTTTCCGTTCCGGCCCTTTACCCGTCGGCTGGTCACGGCTGTGCTGCGGACATGCGCACCGTCACACCGCCGCCGCGTTGTCGGGGGACGGGGAGCCCGGGAGGGGGCTCTCCCGCCGCTCCGATCCGAGGCATCCGTGACCGCACCGATCCGGCCGAACCCGCCCGAGGGCGCCCGCGCCACCGCGCCGATGCCTCTCGCGTGGGTCGGCCCCGGCTTCGCCGAGTTCGTCGCCATCGTCGCCCTGATGATGGCGGTCACCGCGATCTCGATCGACAACCTGCTGCCGGCCTTCCCGGCGATCCAGGCGCGCTTCGCGGTCGCCGACCCGAACCATCTCCAGCTTCTCGTCTACGTCTACATGATCGGCTTCGGGCTGGCGCAGATCGTCTACGGACCGGTCTCGGACGCGCTCGGGCGCCGGCCGGTCCTGCTCGCCGGGCTCGCGATCTACGCGGCCGGCACGGCACTGGCGATGATCGCGCCCTCCTTCGGCTGGCTGCTTGCCGCCCGCATCATCCAGGGCGTCGGCGCGGCGAGCGGGCGCGTACTCTCGACCGCGATCGTGCGCGACCGCTTCGCCGGCCGCGAGATGGCGAGCGTAATGTCGCTGATCATGATGGTGTTCCTGATCGTGCCGATGATCGCGCCGGCCGTCGGCGGCATGATGCTGGCGCTCGGCTCCTGGGTCTGGGTCTTCGTCTCGATGCTGGTGCTGGCCGCGATCTGCACCCTCTGGTTCACCTGGCGCATGCCCGAGACGCTGCACCCGGAATACCGCCGGCCGCTCTCCTTCGGCGCCACGGTCCAGGCCGTGCTGACGACGCTGCGCTGCCGGGTCGCGGTCGGCTACGCCACGGCGCTCGGCCTGCTCACGGGTTGCATCATGGGCTATGTCGGCTCGTCCCAGCAGATCTTCGATACCGGGCTCTACCATCTGGGCGCCCTGTTCCCGCTGGCCTTCGGGGCGGTGGCGGGAGCGATGGGCGCGGCGACGCTGGTCAACGCCCGCGTGGTACGGCTCCTCGGCATGCGTCCGCTCTCGCATGCGGGCCTCTCGGCCTTCGTGATGGTGGGGCTGGCGCAGGTCGGAGTCGGCCTCGCCTATCACGGCCATCCGCCGCTCGCCCTGTTCCTCGGAGTGCTGGCGATGAACCAGTTCCTGATCAGCTTCGCGATGCCGAACTTCAACGCGCTGGCGCTGGAGCCGCTGGGCGCCATCGCCGGCACCGCCTCGTCCTTCCTGGGCTTCTACACCACGATTCTCGGCGCCTTCTGCGGCTTCCTGATCGGGCAGGCCTTCGACGGCACGGTGCTGCCGATCGGCATCGGCTACGCGACGCTCGGCGGCCTCGCGCTCCTCGTCGTGGCCTGGACCGAGCACGGACGACTGTTCCGCGGCGGCGTCTCCGGTTGATGGCCTTGCGTCCTTAACCCGGCCTACACGCACCCGCCTCAAGGCTCCTCCGGCCTGCCCGAAGGAGCCCGCCGTGATCGCCAGAGCCCCCGACGCCCTAAGCCTCGCCGCGCGCCTGCTGCTCGCTGCCGCGCTCCTGCCGACCGGGATCGCGCGCGCGCTCAACGTCTCGGGCTTCGCGGTGACCCTGGCGGGCGCCGGCGTGCCGGCCCCGAACGCGGTCGCGACCGCGATGGTGGTGGTGCAGGTCTTCGGACCGCTGGCGCTGATCCTGGGCGTGCTGCCGCGGCTCACCGGCCTCGCGCTCGCGCTCTTCGCCGCCGGCATGGCCGTGGTGCTGCATCCGTTCTGGCAATTCGGCGGCGCGGCGGCGATCTCGGAGCGCACGCTGCTGCTCGCCGATCTCGGACTGGCGGGCGGCTTCCTGCTCTACACCCTCCAGGGCCCTGGCGCCTGGAGCTGGCAGGGCTGGCGCGCCGGAGTGCGCTCCGCCCCGAAGAAGGCGCCCGCCCGCAAGCCCGCCAACAGCAACGGCCCGAAGCGCGGCGGGCGGCCGGCTCGCGCCGCGGCCTAGATGGCGAGATTCCTCTCCTCGCTGTGCGCGGCCCTCTGCGTGGGACCGGCTCTTGTCGGCGCTGTCTCCGCCCAGCCGGCTCCCATCGAGGGAACGTGGCAGCAGGTCGAGACGAATGCCGGCTCCTGCAGAAGTTGCCGGATCGAGATCACGAGAGAGGCAGGGGCGCTCAGGATCGTCGCCAACAACGGCTGGTCGGCTCTGGTCGATGACACCGGCGACAGGAATCGGTTCGACGCGCGGGGGACTGGTTCCTGGCAGGCGACGACGAAGGGGTGGGTTGCCGGCCGAGCTTTCGACATCACGGTCCTTCGCGTCGTTGAACGGCTGCACATCACCATGCGCGTTGAGATGCCGGACGGCTCGGGCCGCCTGGTCCACGCGGTCTTCAAACGCATCTGGCTTGGCGTTTAGGTCCAAGATCCGAACGACGGGCTTTCCAGGCTCTAGTTCCGTCCCGGCGCCCCGGCCGGCGCCGCCTCGGTCGCGCGCCGGCCCGAGATCTCCGCGCCGGCATCCGGGCTGAGCCGTCGGAACGGGAACACGGAGGCGCCGGAGATCAGCGCCACCGCCAGGAAGGCCGGGCCGAAATCCTCCGCCCGGATCTCGGCGCGCCCGTGCCAGGCGGCGGCGGCTTCCAGCGCCAGCGCGCCCAGGGTCACACCGAGGCTCAGCGAGAGCTGCTGCGCGACACTCGCCAAGCTCGTGCCCGCGCTCATCTCCCGCTGCTCCAGATCGGCGTAGGCGATGGCGTTGATGCAGGTGAATTGCAGCGAGCGCAGGCAGCCGCCGAGGAAGAGGAGACCGACGATCAGAGCGTGGGGCGTCTGGGCGGTGAAGAGCCCGTTCACCGCCAGGAAGCAGGCGGCCAGCACCGCGTTCGTCACCATCACGGCGCGGAAGCCGAACGTGCGCAGGATGCGCGGCCCCACCGTCTTCACCAGCATCGCGCCGGCCGCCGCCGCGAACGTGATCAGGCCCGATTGCAGCGCGTCGAGGCCGAAGCCGATCTGCAGCATCAGCGGCAGCAGGAAGGGAATCGCCCCGGTGCCGATGCGGAACAGCGAGCCGCCGGTCACGGCCGCCCGGAAGGTCGGGTAGCCGAGCAGCCCGAGCCGCAGGACCGGGTGCGGCACGCGGCGGGAGTGGCGGATGTAGAGGCCCAGCAGCGCCGCGCCCCCGCCGAGGCAGCCCCAAGTGAGCCAGGCCGGCAGCAGGTGGCGCCCGAGCGAGGCGAGGCCGAGCATCAGGCTGGCCAGGCCCGGCCCGAGCAGCACAAATCCGGCGACGTCGAGCGGCGGCCGCTCGGCCTCGCGCAGGTCCTCGAAATAGATGCTCGCCAGCACGATTCCGGCGATCCCGATCGGGATGTTGATCAGGAAGATCCAGCGCCAGTCGAGCCAGGTGGTGATCAGGCCGCCGAGCGGGGGACCGAGGATCGGACCGATCAGCGCGGGGATCGTCAGGTAGGCGAGCGCCGTGACGAGTTCCGATTTCGGCACGCTGCGCAGGATCACGAGGCGCCCGACCGGCACCATCATGGCCCCGCCGACGCCCTGGAGGAAGCGGGCCGCGACGAAGCTCAAGAGCCCGTCGGCCGCCGCGCAGGCGAGGGAGCCCGCCATGAAGACGCCGAGCGCCGCGCGGAACACGGTGCGCGCCCCGAATCGGTCGGCCATCCAGCCGCTCACGGGGATGAAGATCGCGAGGCTGACGAGGTAGGCGGTGAGCGCGAGCTTGAGGACGATCGGATCCTCGCCGAGGCTCGCCGCGATCGTCGGCAGTGCGGTGGCGATCACGGTCGCGTCCGTGTTCTCCATGAACAGGGCGGTGGCGACGACGAGGGGTACGATCCGGGTCGGGGACATCGGTCTCGACAAGCGTTTTGGTGAACGGGCGGTTGCATGCGCGGCGGCCCTGCCCGGAATGTGACCGATCCCGCGACGGATCCGACCGAATCCGTGGCGGATCCGCCACGGATTGTTTCCGAACGCTTTGCGGTCCTGGGCCGGGCCTTCCGGGGGGCGACCGGCGGCCTTAAGCTGGGCGGTAATGTTCGCGGCTGCCCGCGCCCGGTCGGGTGGCGGGAAGACGAGGCCGCTCCTCGAGAAAGTGACCGGATGATAACGAGGCCGAAGACGCTCCGATCGCTATCGCCCCGATCCCTGCCGCGGCTCGCTGTGGCCTCCGTCCTGCTGGCCTCGCTCGCCGCCTGCGGCACCGTGCTGCTCAACGACAACGGCTCGCTCACCCGCTACGACCTGCTGCGCCCGAGCACCGAGGCCTCGACCTCGGCGAAGCTCTACGTCGACCGGGCCGCGCTCGCCCGAACGCGCACGGTGCGCATCGTCCCGACGAGCTTCCCGGCCAACGCAGCGGGCGCCGCGGGGCTCAACGAGGTCGAGCGCCGGGTGGTGGCCAACAACGCCGACCGGGCGCTCTGCTACGAGCTGTCCCTGAAGTACGACGTGGTCTCGACCCGCGACGCCGACCTTACGGTGCGCGCCCAGGTCACCCGCGTGGAGGCGACCAACCTCGGCGGCGCGGGCCCGACCATCGGCCTGTCGGCGGCCGTCACGGTGGCCTCCCAGGTCGGCGTCGGCTTTGCCCAGGGCATCGGCCGCGTGCCGATACCCCGCGTGCCGATCGGCCTCGGCAGCCTGACCGTCGAGGCCGAGGCGCTCGACCGCCGCCGCCAGCAGCGGGTCGCGATGGTCTGGGGCGGGGCGGCGAACTCCTTCACGAGCCAGCCGCGCTTCTCCCCGGCCAGCGATGCCTACGACCTCGCGGGCGATTTCGGCCAGGATCTCGGTTACCTCATCGCCACCGGCGACGACCCGTTCAAGGCGCCGCTCACGCTCCCAACCTGGGACCGCGTGCGCATCACGTCCTTGGGCGAGGCGCCGCTCGACCCCGATTGCGAGGCCTTCGGCCGGGCGCCGGGCGTCAACGGCATCGCGGGCGACTATATCGGCCTGCCGCCGGACTGGACCGACAAGGGACCGACCAACGGCCGGCCGCTGCCCTGACGTGCGGCAAGCGCCATGCGGCCCGCGCAGGCGGGCCCGGCGCGAATAAGCTGGGACGGGGCGGTTTCGTCGCCTTGGCGAGGCCGGTTCCCCCGTGATATCGGCCCGTGCCAACCCAATCACGCCGGTGGCCCTGAATCAGGCGCCGCGCACCTGCAGGGAAGTTGGCACATGGCCCCCATCAGCGCCGCCTCGATCATCGAGGGCCTGACCTTCGACGACGTCCTCCTGCGGCCCGCTGCCTCCTCGGTGATGCCGACCGAGGTGAATGTCGGCTCCCGCCTGACCCGCTCGATTAAGCTCAACCTGCCGATCCTCTCCTCGGCGATGGACACCGTCACCGAGGCGCCGATGGCGATCGCCATGGCCCAGCTCGGCGGCCTCGGCGTGATCCACCGCAACCTGGAGCCGCCGGAGCAGGCCGAGCAGGTCCGCCTCGTCAAGAAATACGAGTCGGGCATGGTGCTCAACCCCATCACCATCCACCCGGACGCGAGCCTCGCCGAGGCGTTCGAGGTGATGAAGCAGAACCGCATCTCCGGCATTCCGGTGGTGGAGCGGGGCCCCAACGGCTCGCGCGGCAAGCTTGTCGGCATCCTCACCAACCGCGACGTGCGCTTCGCCACGAACGCCAGCCAGCCGGTGGCCGAGCTGATGACCCGCGACCGGCTGATCACCGTGCGCGAGGGCGTGACCCAGGACGAGGCCAAGCGCCTGCTCCACCAGTTCCGAATCGAGAAGCTGCTCGTCGTCGACGACCACTACCGCTGCATCGGCCTGATCACGGTGAAGGACATCGAGAAGCAGGTCGCCTACCCGACCGCCGTGAAGGACGAGCACGGCCGCCTGCGGGTGGCCGCCGCCACGACGACCGGGGACGGCGGCTTCGAGCGAGCCGAGCGCCTGATCGATGCGGGCTGCGACGTGATCGTGGTCGATACCGCCCACGGCCACTCGATCAAGGTGCTCGACGCCGTGCGCCGGGTGAAGCAGCTCTCCAACGCCGTGCAGGTGGTGGCGGGCAACGTCGCGACGCGCGACGGCGCCCAGGCCCTGATCGACGCGGGCGCGGACGCCATCAAGGTCGGCATCGGGCCGGGCTCGATCTGCACCACCCGCATCGTGGCGGGTGTCGGCGTGCCCCAGCTCACCGCCCTGATGGAGGCGGTCGAGGCGGCCTACGAGGCCGACGTGCCGGTGATCGCCGACGGCGGCATCAAGTACTCGGGTGATCTCGCCAAGGCGATCGCGGCCGGCGCCTCGGTGGCGATGCTCGGCTCGCTCTTGGCCGGCACCGACGAGGCGCCGGGCGACGTGTTCCTGTACCAGGGCCGCTCCTACAAGAGCTACCGCGGCATGGGTTCCGTCGGCGCGATGGCCCGCGGCTCGGCCGACCGCTACTTCCAGGCCGAGGTCAGCGACACCCACAAGCTCGTGCCGGAGGGCATCGAGGGGCAGGTGCCCTACAAGGGCCCGGTCGGCGCGGTGCTGCACCAGCTCGCAGGCGGCCTGCGCGCCGCGATGGGCTACGTGGGCGCCGCCACGATCCCCGAGTTCCAGGAGCGGGCGCAGTTCATCCGCATCACCAATGCGGGCCTGCGAGAGAGCCACGTCCACGACGTCACCATCACCCGCGAGAGCCCGAACTATCCGTCGCGGACCTGAGGAGGGCTGGACCAGCCCCACCAGCCAACGGATCTAGGGCATCCGGTCGTTTCGTGGCAGAATCCTGTTCGGAGGCTTCGACCAAGACGATCGCGCCCTGGTTCTCACAGCTAGGCCGGGGACCGGCCTACGAGCGCGCACGCGAGGAGGGCGCAGCCGCGCCAGCCGCGTTGCGGCGGCGCGCCGACGGCATCCGGGAGGTGAACGCCCTGACGGCAGACGAAGCCGTAGCCCTGGCGTGCAGCATCCGGGTGCGGGCCTTACGTCGCCTGTTGCCGGACAGCGCGCCGTCGATCCGGGCCGAGCGCGACGCGGGATGATCGTCATCGATGCTTGCGTCGCGGTGAAATGGTTCCTGCCCGAGCCGCACAGCGATGTGGCGGAGGCGATTCTGGCCCAAGGCGACGTCCGCATCGCGCCCGGGCACATTCTCGTCGAAGTCGGCAACACGCTTCTGAGGGCATATCGGGCAGAGACGATCACGCTCGACCATGCGCGCGAGGTCATCGCCGCGTTGACGCGACTGGTACAATTGCAGACGATCCACGAGATCGCGCCTGCGGCCCTCGAGATCGCCGTGCGGGTCGGCTGCACGAACTACGATGCGCTGTACCTTGCCGCCGCGGAGCGTTGGGGTGCGGTCTTCGCGACCGCCGACACCCGACTCGTCCGGCAGCTTCGATCCGCCGGATCGATCCGAACGATCGGGAGCTGAACGGCTCCGGTCGCGAAGTCTCGGACGTATCGTCCGGCGTCGGGCTTCGTAGGGCCGCGCATCGCTGCGTTTTGGCGCGGCTCGCTACCGCGTGGCCTCTTCTCACTCCGACCTCCCCGCCACGCGATCGTGTGGCCGCTCCGGTGGTTGCATCCGCGACCGGCCGCGCGCATGGAGGTCGGGCAATCGCGGCAGCGGGAGAGACGGATGCGCGTGCTGGTGGTCGGGGCCGGGGCGACCGGCGGCTATTACGGGGCGCGCCTCGCCGAGATCGGCCGCGACGTGACCTTTCTGGTCCGCCCGGCCCGGGCCGAGGCGCTCGCCGCCCGCGGCCTGAACCTGAAGAGCCCGTTCGGCGACCTGCACCTGCCCGAGCCCCGGACCGTGACCGCCGACCGGCTGGCCGAGCACGCCTTCGATCTCGTCATCCTCTCCTGCAAGGCCTACGATCTCGACGCGGCGCTGAGGGACGTGGCGCCCGCCGTGACCGAGGGCACGGTCGTCCTGCCGATCCTCAACGGCTTCGCCCATCTCGACGCGCTCGACGCCGCCTTCGGGCCGGCGCGCGTGCTCGGCGGCTCCTGCGCCATCATCTCGACGGTCGGGGCCGAGGGCGAGATCCGCCACATGAGCGAGCTCTGCACGATCACCTACGGCGAGCGCGACGGCGGCCGATCGGACCGGGTGCAGGCGATCGACGCGCTGATGCAGGGGGCCAAGTTCCAGGCCCGGCTGAGCGACAAGATCCTGCTGGAGATGTGGGAGAAGTGGGTGTTCCTGGCGACGCTCGCGGGCGCCACCACCCTGATGCGGGCCTCCATCGGCGACATCGTCGCCGCGCCGGGCGGACGCGAATTCATCGAAGGTCTCCACGCGGAGTGCCTAGCCATCGCGGCCGCAGCCGGGCATGCGCCGCGCGAGAAGGTCACCGCCCAGGCCCGCGCCACCCTGACGGCCGAGGGCTCGCCGATGACGGCCTCGATGCTGCGCGACATCCTAGGCTGCGGCCGCATCGAGGCCGACCACATCGTCGGCGACCTGATCGCGCGGGCGCGCGCGGCGGGTGTCGCGCACCCGCTCCTCGGGATCGTCTATACGGGCCTCAAGGCATACGAGGCGCACCGAGCTCGCGAGGCCCGGTAGTGGGAACGGCGAGGCGCGCTCAGTAGCGCGGGCCGCGGGGCGGCGGGCCACCGTATTCGAGCTGCGTCTTGGCATCGACGCGCGGCGGCGGCGGGCTGAGTTCCGGACCCGGTGCGGCCGGGGCCTGCGAGCAGGCGGCGAGCGCCGCGGCGACGAGCGCCGCCAGGGCGAGACGGGGGAGGGGGGACATCGGGCTCTCCGGCCTTCGTTGAAGCAAGGGCCGTTCTCGGCTCGGATCGGGCCGTAAGCTCGGCCGTATCGTGGCGGCCCGGCGCAGGAAGCGTGGCCGTTTCACGGCAGCGTGAACAGAAGATTACAGGAGACCGACCTGACACCCTCCGCCCGCTGCTCCGCTGCCATCGAGGTGCTCGCCGACATCGCAACGCGCCGTCGTCCAGCCGCCGACGCGCTCAAGGATTGGGGCCTTGCCCACCGCTTTGCCGGCTCGGGCGACCGCGCCGCGATCGCGAGCCTCGTCTACGACGCGCTGCGGCGCCGCGCCTCGGCCGCCTGGATCATGCAGGACGAGGCGCCGCGCGCCGTGCTGCTCGGCTCGCTGCGCCTGCAGCAGGGACTGGCCGCGCCCTCAATCGCGCAGCTCTTCACCGGCGAGCGCTTCGCGCCCGACCCCTTGAGCGCCGAGGAGCGTGCGCGGCTCGACCAGGGCAGCCTCGCGGAGGCGCCGCCGCACGTCGCGGGTGACGTGCCCGACTGGGTACTGCCCGATCTGGTGAGCCTGCTCGGGGACGATCTCCTGCCCGAGCTGAAGGCGCTTGCGCGCCGCGCCCCCCTCGACATCCGCCTGAACCTGCTCCGGCAGGATCGCGCGGCCGCACTGCCGGCGCTCGCACATCTGAACGCAGAGCCGACGCCCTTCGCGCCCCAGGGCCTGCGCATCCCGATCGGCGCGGACGGCCGTGGGCCCGCGCTCCACGTCGAGCCGGAATTCCTGGAGGGCTGGTACGAGATCCAGGACGAGGGCTCTCAGCTCGCCGCCTTGCTGAGCGAGGCGCAGGCCGGTGAAACGGCGGTCGACCTCTGCGCGGGCGGGGGCGGCAAGACGTTGGCGCTCGCGAGCCAGACCCGCAACGGCGCCCGGCTGATCGCCAGCGACGACGACCCGCGCCGCCTCGCGCCGATCCACGAGCGCCTGCGCCGCTCCGGCGCCGAGGCCGAGGTGCGGACACCCCGGGGCGGCCGGGCGCGGACGGACGTGCTGGCGGATCTCGACGGCACGGTGGACCGCGTCGTGGTCGATGCGCCCTGCACGGGTGCGGGCACGTGGCGGCGCAACCCCGACGCCAAGTGGCGCCTGCGGCCCGGCAGCCTCGCGACCCGCATCGCCGAGCAGGCGGCGGTGCTCGACCGTGCGGCGCGTCTGGTGCGGCCGGGCGGGCGCGTCACCTACATCACCTGTTCGTTGCTGCCGCAGGAGAATGACGGCGCGCTCGACGCCTTCCTGGGCCGCACGAGCGGGTTCGCGGTGCTGCCGGCGCGGGACGTGGTGGCGCGGGTGCTGCCCGAACTGGCCCAGGCCGTGCGTTTCACCCGCCACGGCTTGCAGATGAGCCCGGCGCGTACCGGCACGGACGGCTTCTACGTGGCGAGCCTGGAGCGGCGGGGCTGAGGCCCCGCCCGCGGGGCGCGCGGCCCCGCTACTCCCACTCGATCGTACCGGGGGGCTTCGAGGTGATGTCGTAGGTCACCCGGTTGATGCCCTTGACCTCGTTGATGATCCGGGTCGCGACCCGGCCCAGGAAGGCCATGTCGAAGGGGTAAAAGTCTGCCGTCATGCCATCGACGGAGGTGACGGCGCGCAGGGCGCAGACGTGGTCGTAAGTGCGCCCGTCGCCCATCACGCCCACCGTCTTGACCGGCAGGATCACCGCGAAGGCCTGCCAGATCGTGTCGTAGAGGCCGGCCCTCCGGATCTCCTCGAGATAGATCGCGTCGGCCTTGCGCAGGGCGTCGAGCTTCTCCCCCGTGATCGTGCCGGGGCAGCGGATGGCGAGGCCGGGGCCCGGGAAGGGGTGGCGGCCGACGAAGCCCTCGGGCAGACCAAGCTCGCGCCCGAGGACCCGCACCTCGTCCTTGAACAGCTCGCGCAGCGGCTCCACGAGCTTCATGTTCATGCGCTCGGGGAGACCGCCAACGTTGTGGTGGCTCTTGATCGTCACGGACGGGCCGCCCGTGAACGAGACGCTCTCGATCACGTCCGGGTACAGCGTGCCCTGCGCCAGGAGGGCCGCTCCGCCGATCTTCTTCGATTCGGCCTCGAACACGTCGATGAAGAGCCGCCCGATCGTCTTGCGCTTCACCTCAGGGTCGCTGACGCCCTCGAGCGCGGAGAGGAACATCTCCTGCGCTTCGACGTGGACCAGCGGGATGTTGTAGTGGTCGCGAAACAGCCGCACGACCTCCTCGGCCTCGCCCTGGCGCAGCAGGCCGTGATCGACGAAGACGCAGGTGAGCTGGCTGCCGATCGCCTCGTGGATCAGCACCGCGGCGACCGCCGAATCGACGCCGCCGGAGAGCCCGCAGATCACGCGCTCGCCACCGACCTGCTCGCGGATCTTCGCGATCGCCTCCTCGCGGTAGGCACCCATGGTCCAGTCGCCGGAGCAGCCGGCGATGTCGCGCACGAAGTTACGGATGAGCAGCGCGCCGTGGGGCGTGTGCGCCACCTCGGGGTGGAACTGCACCGCGTAGAACTTGCGCGCCTCGTCGGCCACCGCCGCGAAGGGCGCGTTCTTCGAGATCGCCACCGTGGTGAAGCCGTCCGGAAGCTTGGTGACGCGGTCGCCGTGGCTCATCCAGACCGGATAGTGCTCGCCGACGTGCCAGACACCCTTGAACAACGCGCAGTCGCTGAGGATCTCGATTTCGGCCCGGCCGAACTCGGCGTGGTGCCCGCCCTCGACCTCGCCGCCGAGCTGGGCCGCCATGGTCTGCTGGCCGTAGCAGATGCCGAAGACCGGGACCCCCGAATCGAACACCACCTGCGGGGTGCGGGGCGAGGCCTCGGTCGTCACCGATTCCGGGCCCCCGGAGAGGATCACGCCCTTGGGCCGCGTCTCCGCGAAGGCTTCGGCCGCCTTCGTGAAGGGCACGATCTCGCAGTAGACGCCCTCCTCGCGCACGCGGCGCGCGATGAGCTGCGTCACCTGGCTGCCGAAATCGACGATGAGGATCTTGTCGTGGTCGGTCGTCATGGAAGTCGCCATGAACCCGCGCTTAGACGAGCGCCGGGACGCGCGCAACGCGCGTGCCCGCAGGCCTCCACCGCTTCAACCCACAATCGGACGCGCCTTGCAAGCGCAGCCGGCGGTTAAGGGCTCGTTCACGACTCGCGCGGCACACGGCCTGCCCCGCAACCGAAGCAGGAGCTCGAACCTTGAAAGCGATCTTCGTCGGACTTGCCGCCCTGACCCTGGCCGGTCTCTCCGCGCCAGCTTCCGCCCTCCCGCTCGGCCCCGGACCGCTCGTCGCCCCCGGCAGCGGCGTGGAGCAGGCCCGCGTGGTGCGCCGCACCGTCATCCGCGGGCCCCGCTGCCGCACCGTGGTCACCAAGCGCCGCGGCCCCTTCGGCCGCGTAACGGTCGTGCGCAGCCGCCGCTGCCTCTGAGGCATGACCGACGTCGCGCCGTCCTCTCCAGGGCGGCGCGGCTTGACTTCATTCATGGCCCCGCTCGATGATGGGTCGAGCGACGTGATTGGCAGCTTACAGGCACTTGCCTGCCCGTTATTGTCCCGATCCTTTGGCAGGCGCGGCGCGCGTGTCGAACGTTGAGCCCGTTCGGCGAAGGGGACACACCGATCATGCCCAAACCCAGGGACGGGCGTCGACCGACGGATTTCCGTGCCGGCGGAGCTAGCGCGCAGGTCGGTGCGCCGCTCGCGCTCGCGGCCGACCGCTGCATCGCTGCCTACGAGGCGGTACGAGATCTGGACGATCCGGATCTCCACCGCCTCTCGGAGATGCTGCTCCTCGCCGTCGGCAAGCGCCTCGCCCGCGAGGACCGGCAGGCGCTGCGACAACGGATGAACTGACCCTGTCCGCCGCGACGCTTGATCCCGGGCGCGCAGGGCCGATCTAGGCCGCGGGGCACCGCGGCGGCGCCCGCCGGCAGGACGGGAGCGTGCTTTGAGGGTCGTGGTCGATCTCAACCGGTGTCAGGCCTACGCGCAATGCGTCTACGCGGCGCCGCGCCACTTCGCCCTGCACGGCCGCGAGGCGCTGGTCTACGACACCGCCCCCGACGATGCCGACCGAGCCGAGATCGAGCGCGCCGCGCTGGCCTGCCCGGTCCGGGCGATCACTGCCTGCGCCGACGATTTGGCGGCCCTGGACGAGGCGGGTCGGTGAGCGAGGCGCCCGGGCGGGTCGTGATCGTGGGCGCTTCCCTGGCAGGCCTCAGTGCTGCCAAGGCCCTGCGGACCGAGGGGTTCTCCGGCTCGCTCGTCCTCGCGGGCGACGAGCCGCACCTGCCCTACGACCGGCCCCCACTCTCGAAGCAGGCGCTACGCGGGCTTACCTCCGCCGACACCACTCTGCCGCAGCCGGCGGATCTGGATCTCGAGTTTCGGCTTGGCGTGCCCGCCACCGGGCTCGACCGGGCGGAGCGCACCGTGATCCTCGCCGATGGCTCTCGCCTCGCCTTCGACCGCTGCCTCGTTGCGACCGGAGCCCGGGCTCGGCCCTGGCCGAACTCGGCCGAGGCCGCCCTCGACGGCGTCTTCACCCTGCGTACCCGTGACGATGCCGAGCGGATCGCCGCGCGGCTGAGGGACCGTCCGGGTCGCGTCGTGCTGGTCGGCGGCGGCTTCATCAGCTTCGAGGTGGCCTCGGTCTGCCGGGAGATGGACATCCCCGTCACCGTGCTGGTGCGCGACTCGCTACCGCTCGCCGGGGCGGTCGGCGCCCCGCTCGGCAGCTTCGTGGCCGAGGTCGCCCGGGGTGCGGGCGTCGACCTGCGCCTCGATGCGGCCATCGCCCGGATGCAGGGCGACGCGCGGGGGCGCCTCGCCGGCCTGGTGCTGGAGGATGGAGACCGAATCGAAACCGCCTGCCTGGTCGTGGCGATCGGCGCGGAGCGCAACACCGCGTGGCTCGATGGGGCCGGGCTCGCGACCGACCGCAACGGCCTGCGCTGCGATCGGTTCTGCCGGGCTCTGGGGGCCGACGGCACCCCAGCCGACGGGATCTTCGCGGCCGGCGACGTGGCGCACTGGCCGAATCCGCACGACGGCGGTGCGCTGGTGGCCGTGGAGCACTGGGGCAACGCGGTGGCCCAGGCGCGGACGGCCGCCCGCAATATGCTGGCCGGGGACGCCGCCGCACTGGTGCCGCACGACCACCTCCCGGATTTCTGGTCGCAGCAATTCGGGTTGACGATCAAGCTCGTCGGCCTCGCCGCCGGGTCTGACGCCTTCGCGGTGGTACGGGGCTCGATGGAGGAGCGGCGCTTCCTGGCGGTGTTCGGCAAGGCGGGGCGCACGGTCGCCTCGGCCTCGGTCGATTCCGCCCGCTGGCTCCCGGCATACCGGGCGGCGATCCTGGAGGGCGCGCCGTTCCCGCCGCTGCCGGGCGGGGTGGACGCGCCGGCCCGTGTCGCGATGCAGTCCCTGGAGGAACCGACTCGGTGAGCACCCTGTTCGAGCGCTTCCTCGACCCGACCAACCGCGCCGACCCCTACAGCCTCTTCGCGGAACTGCGGCGCCAGCCCGTCTGCCCGCAGGCGGACGGCACCTACGTCGTCGGCACCCACGCGGAGATCGACCGCCTGATGCACGACCCGCGCATCAGCTCTGACGACCTGCCCGACCCGCAGCATTTCCGCTGGACCGGCCGCCCGATCACCGACCTGATCATCCGGCCGGTGCGCGCCGAGATCCGCAAGCGGCACCGCCCCTTCATATTCCGCGACCCGCCCGACCACGACGCCCTGCGGAGCCGGGTGATGCGCGCCTTGAGTGTCGAGCGCGTGCGCGGCATGCGGGCGACGACCGAGCGGCTCACCGGCGAGCTCATCGACAAGCTCTCGGGCCAGACGCGGATCGACCTCGTCGCCGCGGTCTCCTACCCGCTGCCCGTCACGGTGATCTGCCACCTGCTCGGCGTGCCGCCGGAGGACGAGGCACGCTTCCACGGCTGGGCGACGCAGCTCGCCACGGCGCTGGAGCCGAACCAGCGCGGCGACGAGGAGACGCAGGCCAAGAACGAGGAGACGTTCGGGGAGATCGCCGACTACATCCAGGACCTCGTGAAGGCCAAGCGCCGGGAGCCGCAGGACGACATCCTCTCCGACCTCGCGGCCGGCGACGAGTCCCAGCGGATGAACGACTACGACCTGATCGCCACGGCGGTGCTGCTGCTGGTGGCCGGTCACGAGACCACCGTGAATCTGATCACCAACGGGGTGCTGACGCTGCTGCGCTTCCCCGAACAGCTGGAGCGGCTGCGCCGCGAGCCGGAAATCGCCCCGCGCCTCATCGAGGAGCTGCTGCGCTACGAGCCGCCGGTGCAGTACAGGACGCGCCTCGCGCTCGCCGACATCCCAATCGCCGGCACCACGATCCCGGAGGGCGCGCCGGTGGTCCTGCTGATCGCCTCCGGCAACCGCGACCCGGCGCGGTTCACCGATCCCGATCGCTTCGACCCGGACCGGCGCGATAACCGCCATCTCGGTTTCGGCGGCGGCCTTCACTACTGCGTCGGCGCGCCGCTCGCCCGGATCGAGGCGGAGATCGCCCTGGTGGCCCTGAGCCGCCGGCTACGGGAGCCGCGCCTGCTCGCCGACCCGCCGCCCTATCGCCAGGGTGCCTCTCTGCGTGGGCCGAGCGCGTTGCCACTGGCGATCGGCGGGGTGGAGCAAAGTTAAGGGTCAGCGGGAAAGCCTTCGCCCATCCTCGACTTCAGCCCGAGACGAACCTGATTCCTATCAGATCCGGACTCGGGGGCGTCTGCAACGGCCACCGGGCAGACGGCGCTGATCCCTGGCATCGCGATGTCGCGCGCTGAATGTCTTCGCATCCGCGTGGGGCGCGAACTATGAACGCGCGATCGACGCGGCTTGCCGAGCCTCGGTCGAGTTGGCAGAACTTCGCCAAACCCGTGAAAACGTTTTCTGAAGGTGCGCGCGAACGATGACGGTCGGCATCCGCGACGTGGCCCGCGCGGCCGGTGTCTCGACTGCGACGGTCTCGCGGGCGCTGGGCCGCGGCCCGGTCTCGGACGCCCTGCGCGAGCAGGTTGAGGCGGCGGTGCGCGCGACTGGCTACCGGCCGAACCTGTCGGCGCGGCGCCTGCGCTCCCAGGCGGCCCGGACCATCGGCCTGATCGTCGCCGACATCCGCAACCCGTTCTTCACGGCGGTCAGCCGCGCGGTCGAGGATGCTGCCTTCGCCCGGGACATGCGGGTGATCCTCTGCAACACCGACGAGGATCGGGCCCGCGAGTCGATGTATCTGAGGCTGATGGAGGAGGAGCGCGTCACAGGGGTGATCTTCGCGCCCACGGGCGACGGTGCCGAGCTGCTGCGAGAGCGGACCGCTGCCTTCCCGGTCGTGCTGATCGACCGAGTCGGGCCGCCCGGCATCCATGACTGCGTGGTGCTCGACAATCCGGCGGCGGGCGCCGGCCTCGTGGACCACTTGGTCGATCAAGGATTCTCGCGGATCGGCGGGCTGTTCGGCTCCACGAGTTCGGCCGCGCGCGAGCGCCGGGCGGGCTACGAGGCGGCGATGATCCGGCACGGCCTGGACCCCGCTGCCCGCACCGTCGCCCCCAACGCCGCCGCCGCGGAAGCCGCAGCCGCGGGCTGGCTCGCCGGGCCCGACCGTCCCGAGGCCTTGGTGCTCTCGAACGGCCTGATCCTGATGGGCGCCCTGCGCGCCGCCCGGGGCTTGGGGCTGCACGTGCCTGGCGACCTCGCGCTGGCGGGCTTCGACAACGAGCTCTGGACCGACCTCGTCGAGCCCGGTCTTACCGTCGTCGAGCAGCCCGTTGACGAGATCGGAGCGCAGGCGATGCGCCTCCTCTTCGACCGGATTGCGCACCCCGATCAACCCGTGCGTAAGGTGGTGCTGTGCGGTCGAACGGTGCTGCGCGGCTCGACGCGGCGGCGATAGGCTGGCCTTTTCCGTTCGCGGCTCCCCATCTTGGAGGATGCAGATCTGGCTGACCTCCGCGCTGAGCCTCTGGGCAGCCTACTGGGCCGCGATCTTCGCAGAACTCGCGCATCTGCGTCGGCGGGAAGACGGCGTCGGAGCGAGCGCCTGCGCGCGTATCGCCGGCAGCTTGCTGGCCATCGGGCTCAGTCTCTTCCTTCTGGCACGGATCTGAGCGGTCACAGGTCTTCCCGCTGCTCTTGGGAAGACCAGATGGCTACAACCGCTAGTGGAGGTATCCAGCGATCCGTCGGCTTCTGTGGCTCGACCCCGATTGCTACCTCAACCAGAAGTCAGTATGGTTTCACACCTTATTGGGCGAGCCAAGCACGGACCGGCCGCTCACGGCGCGGTGCGGCAGGGGCCGAGACAATCCGGTGAGTTTCCCCAGCGAGCCCGACGCCATCCTCATCGCAGAGGGCGACGCGCTGATCCGCATGGTCATGGTCGACATGCTGAGCGATGCCGGCTTCACGGTCGTCGCGGTCGCCGACGCCGCCGGGGCGCTCGCCGTGCTGGAGACACGCGCTGAGATCCGCGCGCTTATCACCGGCCGCACGCTGACGGCTCTCGGCGACGGTATCGGTCTCATTCAGCGCGCGCGGGTTGGCTGGCCCGGCCTCGCACTCCTGATCACGTCCGGTTCCGCGAGCGACCTGACGAGCCAGATCCCGACGGGCGTGCGGATCGTGTGGAAGCCGTTCCACTATCACGTCCTGGCACAGGTGATCGCGCAGGAGATCCGCGGCAGCGACGGCCCGTCCGCCATCCCGCTCCTGCCCGAGGGCCTGCCGACGAGTCCGGCTCAGCCAGGTCTCGCCGCCGCGGCCGCGCCCGTGCGCGAGCCCGACAGGAACTGAACTCCCGTCTCCGGCTGCGGAATGCCCTGCGCCCGGCGGTCGCGGCGCGATCGCGCGTCTCCGCCTTGAAACAACGCGACGGCTCGCATAATCCGAATTCACGAGGCAAAACAATAGATTAGTGTGATTATAAACTGTCGCCGCACAGGCTCTCCGCGCCACGTCGCCCATCGCAGAGGGAGCACCCACTGCGCCGGGTGCCCCGCGCGGTGAGCGCGACCGTCGCCGTTCGGGCCGCAGGCCTGCGGGCCGAGCTGAGCCCGCTGGCGCCCTTCTTCTGCCTCTACGTCAGCTTCGGCGCCACGCTCGGCTTCCTGTCGGGCGGCGCGCCGCTGATCCTGCGCAGCCGTGGCATGGATCTCGCCGAAGTCGGCCTGCTGCAACTGATCAACCTGCCGGTCGGCCTGACCTTCCTCTGGGCCTCGCTGCTCGACCGGGTCCGCCTGCCGTTTCTCGCGCACCGGATCGGCTGGATCGCCGCGACCCTCGGGCTCACCGTCGCACTGCTCGTCGTCCTCAGCCTCGGCGAGAGCTGGCCGCTCGGTCTGCTGCTGGCGCTGGCGGTCCTGGCTTCCGCCTGCATCGCCACGATGGATATCGCGCTGGAGGCACTCGTCGTCGAGACGGTGCCTGCGCAGCGGCGGACCTATGTGGCCTCGGCGAAGCTCTGCGGCGCCTCGCTCGGCGGCATCCTCGGCGTCGGCGTACTGCTCGGATCCTACGACGCTCTCGGCTGGCGCGGCGCCGTTCTGGCCTGCGCGGCCATGGACGCACTCTGCCTGCTGCCGATCCTCGCATACCCGGAAGCGCGCCTGCGCGGGGCCGGGGGCACGCCGCATCGCTGGTCGGGCTCCTTCGCGCGCCTGCGCACCCTCCTCGGACCGATCCTGGCACTCGGCGCCTACTTCGCGGCGTCCTACCTGCTGTCGGGCCCGAACACCTTGGCCCTGCTCGATCTCGGCGTGCCGCTCGCCCGCGTCGGGTTCCTCACCGGCACCGTCCTGCCCGTCGTCAACCTCGTCATGGCGGTGCTGGCGGCCGGTCTTGTCACGCGCTTCGGCACCGTGCGGCTGATCGCGGCGGGCGGTCTCGGCGTGCTCGCCACCGGCGGGCTCATGGCGGCCGCCTGCGCGACGGGCGCGACCGGGCTCGCGGTCGCGGCCACGGTCCTGAACTTCGTCTGCGGCGGGATCCTCGGCGTGCCAGTGTTCAACATGATCTATCGCTGGGCCCAGGGACCGCGGCCGGCAACCGATTACGCACTCCTGTTCGGCGCGGCCTTCTTCGCGGCGATGCCCCTGCGGGTGGCCTCCCCGGCGCTCGCCGGATGGGTCGGCTGGCCGGGCTACTTCGCGGGCGCGATGCCGTTCTATGCGGCTGCCGTGGCGTGGCTCGCCCTCGCGGTGGCCCGCACCCCGCGGACCGATCCGGAGGCACGATGATCGACGAGGTCGCAGCCCGCGTGCCCGACTCGCTCACGGCCTACCGGAGCGGCGTCGCGGCTGGACCGGGGGCAGCGGACGCGCGCCCGCTCGCGGCGCTGCGCGACCCGGCCGTGTTCGACGCGACGCTCGCGGCCTTCTGCGGCGGCCTCTTCGACGGCGCCCGTCGCGATCCGGTCGACCGGCGGGCGCTCGTCTCCTACTGGAGCCAGTTCTACCTCGCCGCGCTCGCGACGCCCGCCCTGACCGCCCTGATCCGCCTCGGGCGGCCCCTGCCGCTCGCCTTCGACAGGACCAGCCTGGAACTCGACGCCGCCGGCCGGCCCGCGCGCCTGCTGGTCGAGCCGGGCGAGCCGGGATGCGGCCGTGTCTGCGTCGCCGGGCCGCGCCCCGGGCTGGCCGGCCTTGTCGAGGATCACCTGCGCCCCTTCGTGGCTCTGTGCTGCGCCCAGGGTGGCCCGGCGCCGCGGGTGATCTGGGGCAACGCCGCCGTGATCCTCGACTACGTCGCGGGCGAACTCGGGGGCGGCGACGCTCCGGCCTGCGCGGAGGTCGCTTCCTGCCTCGGCCGCTGCGGTGCTCCCGTCTGCGCCGGCACGCCGCTCGCCCAAGCGCTCTGCCCGGGCGCCGCCGGCTCCCGCCGCCGCACCTGCTGCCTGCGCAGCCGCCTGCCGGGAATCCCCTCCTGCGGAGCGCTCTGCCCGCTGGAGCGCTGCGCCGGGACCTGACTGGATCGGGCGGACTTGCCCAGTGTCCGCTTTCCCGCGTGATACCCCAAGCAGGCGATCGGCCGTTCAGCCGCGCTGGCCGGAATCCGGCGCCCGCTGCTCCAGGAACGCCCGCATCCGCTCCAGCGCCCGGCGGATGTTTTCCGCCGAGTTCGCGTAGGAGAGGCGGATGTAGCCCTCGCCGTGCATGCCGAAATCCGGGCCGCCGATCGTCGCGACGCCGGTCTCGTCCAGCAAGGCGGAGGCCAGCGCCTTGGCTCGCCAGCCCGTCCCGGATATGTTCGGGAAGGCGTAGAACGCCCCTTTCGGCGTGACGCAACCCACCCCTGGCAGGTCGTTCAGGCCCGCGACGACGATCGCGCGCCGCCGGTCGAACTCGGCCAGCATCGCGGCCACGCAATCCTGCGGCCCGTCGAGTGCCGCGATGCCGGCGTACTGCGTCGCCGCGTTGACGCAGGAATGGGAATTGACCGCGAGCTTGCGCGCCGCATCGTAGAGCGGCTGCGGCCAGACCGACCAGCCGAGGCGCCAGCCCGTCATCGCGTAGGTCTTCGAGGCGCCGTCGAGGTAGATCAGCCGGTCGCGGATCTCCGGATAGGCCAGGAGCGAGTGGTGCGCCTCGCCGTCATAGGTCATCGTGCCGTAGATCTCGTCCGACAGTACGGCTACGTCCGGATGCGCGGCGAGCCCCGCCACCAGGGCGTCGATCTCGGCCTTGGGCGTCACGCCGCCGGTGGGGTTGGCGGGCGAGTTGAGGATGAGGAGCCGCGTCCGGTCGGTGACGAGGCTCAGCACCTCCGCCGCCGAGAAGGCGAAGCCGTTCCGTTCGCGAATCGGCACCGGCACGGGCGTGGCGCCGGTGAACTCGATCATCGAGCGGTAGATCGGAAATCCAGGATCCGGGTAGAGGACCTCGGCACCGGGCTCGCCGAACATCAGGATCGCCATGAACATGGTGACCTTGCCGCCCGGCACGATCAGAACGGATTCAGGAGAGACCTCGACGCGGTGACGCCGCAGGATGTCTCGGGCCACCGCCTCGCGCAGGCCCAGGATCCCGGTCGCCGGCGTGTAGCCGTGGTGGCCGTCGCGCAGCGCCCGTATGCCCGCCTCCACGATGTGGGGCGGCGTCGGCATGTCGGGCTGGCCGATGCCGAGATTGATGACATCGCGCCCCTGCGCGGCGAGGGCACCTGCGCGGGCGAGCACCGCGAAGGCGTTCTCCTCCCCGATACGGCCGAAGGCCGGAACGATCTGGAGCATGACGCCCTCTCGGTGCGGTGCAGTGGCGGCGCGAGGGCCCCGCGCCGCGTCCTCGCATCAGGCCTTGGTGCGCTCGGCGAGCCGGCTCGCGCCGAACGAGAGCGCGCCCGCGACGATGCCCAGGATCACGAAGGTCTTCACCGTCGCCCAGACCAGAGCCGGCTCGATGCCGGTATCGGTGTAGAGCACGAGGCTGATCGCGGCGATCGGCAGGCTGACGAGGATGAAGAGCGGAACCAGCGGATTCATGTCGGCACTCGCGTCGAGCGGGAAAGGGGCGTCGGGACAGGCCCGTACGCCGGAAGAGCGCCCGTGCATAGCACCGGCTCGGCCGTATGGGGAGAGCGTCAGCACAATGGTTCCTCTGGGTCCTTCTTCCGAGCGGGCGCAGGGCGACCGCATAGGAACCTTTGGATCGCACCCGAACCGGACGCGCCCCTCTCCGATGCCGAGAGTATCGAAGCAAGGCCGCAGGCGCCGCTCAGGCCGCGAGGAAGCGGCGGATCCAGCCGCCGAGTCGCGCGCTGTCGTGCGGGGCCTCGAGGCTGGCGAGCGCCCGTTCCATCAGGGCCGGATCCCGAAGCGCGGCGCCGTGGTTCCGGGTGAGGGCGCGGGCATAGTCGGGGCGAAATTCCGGGTGGCACTGGCAGGAGAGGGCGGCACGGTCGGCGTATTCCAGCACGCCGTAGGGTGTGAAGGCGCTGCCCGCCAGCACGCGCGCCCCCGGAGGCGGCACCGTGACCTGATCCTGGTGGCTCACCGGCACGGCGATATGGGCCGCCGCGTCCATGAAGGGCGCGCGCGCCGTGATGTCGTAGGCGTGAAGCCCGAGCCCCCAGCCGCACGACGCCTTCTCGGCCCGTCCCCCGAAGGCCTCGGCCATGACCTGGTGGCCGAAGCAGATGCCGACGAGCTTCCGATCCGGGGGCAGCGCCCGCAGGAAGGCGACGAGGTCGGCGATCCACGGCAGGGGATCGTAGACGCCGGCCGGCGAACCGGTGATCAGGAAGGCCTCGTGCGCGGCCGGGTCCGGCCATTCGCCCGCCCGCACGTCGAAGGCCGCGCAGGCGTAGCCGGGCCCCAGGAGATCGGCCGACATCGCGGCGTAGGACGGAAAGTGCGAGAGTCTCGCGGGCGGGCGGCCGGTCTCGAGGATGGCGATGCGCAAGGGGTCGTCGTCCGTGGCGGTCCGGCCGCGCGACCGGGTGGCCTCCGGGTTAGGCCGTGCTCGCCCCCGCGCGCAAGCGGCGCGCGGGCTTCGGGCGGATGTCCATCGGGTTGCCGCGCCAGACCACGGCGTTGCGCATCCAGGCGCGGACCCAGAGCAGCGTAATCATCGCGTCGCGCACGAGAAGGCAGAGGAGGAGGCGCCGCGAGCGCTGCCAGCCGGCGCGGGCGGCGAGCGCGTACTCGGCACCGTAGGACAGGGCCGCAAGCCCGGCGAGGCCGACCCAGGTCTCCGGAGTCCCGGCGAGCAGGCCCGCCAGGAGGAAGGGCACCAGCACGCCGCTGGCGATCTCCGGCGCGAAGAAGAGCGGGAACGTCACCCGGCGCAGCCGCGCCCAGCGCAGCTGGCGCGACCAGACCTCGCGGCGGCGGCGCAGGCCCAGCGGCTGCTCGAACGGGGCCGGCACGAGGTGCACCCGGCGCCCGGCCGCCCGGACCAGCTTCGTCGCGGCCGCGTCCTCGGCGATCTCGGCGGCGAGCGCCCGGATGCCGCCCTGGCGCTCGAGGAAGGGCCGGTGCCAGAGCATGCTCTTGCCCTGCGCGAAGCCGAGGCCGAGCGCCTCGCCGGTATATTGCCAGCGCGCCTGCAGGGTGTTGAGGAACGCGCACTCCACCTCGGCCCAGAGGTTGCCGGGCCGCGCGCCCACCGGGGTCGAGCAGACGAGGCCGGTGTCGTCTCGCCAAGCCGCCTGCATCTGCTGAAGGTAGTCCGGCGGCATCAGCACGTTGGAATCGGCCAGCACGATCCAGTCGTGGCGCGCCGCCTCCCAGCCGCGCACGCAGTTGTTGAGCTTCGGGTTGTCGCTGACGCGCTCGTCGCCCACCAGCACCCGGGCCGGCACGGCCGGGTGCGCGGCGACCAGCCGATTAACGAGCGGCAGGACCGGATCGGCCGGATCGGCGACGCAGAAGACGATCTCGTAGTCCGGATAGTCGAGGCGGAAGCCGCGCGTCAGCGTCTCCTCGCTGAAGGTCTCCAGGCCGCAGACGGGCCGCACCAGCGAGACCGGGGCGCCGACCGGGAAGGCGGAGGGCCCACGTACCCGGCCGATGCGCCGGGCCGCGATTCCGAGGCTCGCGAGGTTGATCAGGGTGAGCAGGCCGCAGAGCGCCAGGGCCAGCGCGGTTGCGTTCGCCTCGATCATGCGGCCGTCGTCCCCGTCCCGGCCGCGACCTGCCGCCGCGCCGTTCCGCAGCCCCCTAACAGTCCCGCCGTATCAGTCTTATGACGGGGCCTCTCCCCGCATCGCCCGCGCCCGGATGATCCCGCCGATCGTGTTCCACCCGGCCTACGAGGCCAGCCTGCCGGACGGCCACCGCTTCCCCATGCGGAAGTACGGGCGGCTGGCGGAGGTCGTGGCGGAGCGGGGTCTCGCGCCGCTCGGCTTCGTCCAGCCGGAGCCGGCCTCCGCGGCGCTGCTGGCCCACGCGCACGCGCCCGGCTACATCGACGCGGTGCTCGCCCACGACGTGCCGCGGGCGATCGAGCGGGCGATCGGCCTGCCGGTGACCGAGACGGTGGTGCGCCGTTCCCGCGCCTCGGTCGGCGGCACCCTGCTCGCCGCGCGCCTCGCGCTGGCGGAGGGCCTTGCCGGCAGCACCGCGGGCGGCAGCCACCATGCCCGGCGCGAGCAGGGTGCGGGGTTCTGCGTATTCAACGACGTGGCGGTCGCCGCCCGCGCGCTCCAGCACGAGGGCGCCATCCGCCGGGCGCTCGTCGTCGATCTCGACGTGCACCAGGGCGACGGCACCGCCGACTGCCTCGCCTACGCGCCGGACCTCTTCACCCTGTCGGTTCATTGCGAGCGGAACTACCCCACCCAGAAGATCCCGGGCGACCTCGACATCGGCCTGCCGGACGGAATGGAGGACGCGGCCTATCTGGACGTGCTCGCCGCGCGCCTGCCGCCGCTCCTCGACGCGCTGCGGCCGGACCTCGTGTTCTACAATGCGGGCGTCGATCCGCACCGGGACGACCGGCTCGGCCGCCTCGCGCTCAGCGACGACGGTCTCTACGCCCGCGACCGCTACGTGGTGGGAGAGGCGCGGGCGCGGGGCATCCCACTCGTGGCGGTGATCGGCGGGGGCTACACCCACGACGTCGACGCCCTGGCGGGCCGCCACGCCCTCGTCTTCCAGGCGCTCGCAGCGGAAGCCGAGGCCGGAAGGTGACACGGCCGGAATGAACTGGGGACGGCGCCGGTGCTTAAACCATTTATGAAGCGTGCGGTGCACAATCGAGCCGTCGCGCCGAGGCGGCGGCGCGCCGGTTCGACTGTTGAGTGGCGGCGATGCTCGGACGGATCTGGGAAGGCACGAAGGTCACGCTGGCGTTGCTGGCGATGATCGCCGCGGCGCTGATCTCCGCCAACAAGCTCGATCACGGCCGGCGGGACGGCGCGCGCCCTGTCGATGTCGCGAGACAAGTGCCGACGGAACCGGCGGTCACCGGCTCCCTCGGCCCACGCTGAGGCGGAGCGCGCCTCAGTAGCTGTAGTCGCGCCTGGGATAGCCGCGGCCCCCGTAACCGGGATCGCGCACGCGCGAGCCGTAATCGACGTCGCGACGCGCCTGTCGGTTGGCGAGCGCCCGGCCGGCGAGGCAGCCCGCCACGGCACCGACCACGCCGCGCTCGGCAAGGTAATGTCCGGCCACGCCGCCGATGATGGCGCCCTTGATGCAACCCTTGGCCTCGGCCGCGCCGACGCTCATCAGCGTCATGACGGCGATGGCCGATGCCTTCACGGCGATCCGCATGGTGTTCTCCCTGAGAAATTGCCCGGGAGAAACGGCGGTGCCGGGGTGGCGTTCCGCGGAGTACGCCCACACCTGCCGGCGTTCGAACGATGGCTGGCGGACGCCGCCCCTCTGGAATAGCGTGGCGATGCGCCTGCGGAGTGCGATCATGGCCCTGACCAAGCCCGACGACCCGCGCCGGACAGACCCCGACCAGCCGGGCAGCGAGCCGCGCGGCATGAAGCTGCTCCGCGTCTGGGTGCCCGACCCTGCGGCACCAGGCTTTCAGGTCGAGGCCAAGCGGCAGGCGGCCCTTATGCGCGGAGCCGCCGAGGAGGAGGAAGCGATGCGCTTCATCGCCGCAACGGTCGAGTGGCCCGACGCGCGAGGCGCGGCGATCTGATCACGGTCTCCGCCCCCGGCGCTTACAGGAAGCCGCGCCCCGCGGTCGTCGTGCAATCGGATTGGCTGTCGGACACCGACAGCGTCCTGGTCTGCCTTCTGACGAGCACCCTGCGCAAGGCGCCGATCTATCGACTGACCATGCCGGCCGACGCGGATACCGGGTCGCGGACGGTGTCGCAGGTGATGGTCGACAAGGCCGCAGCGCTGCCGCGGGCCAAATGCGGCCCCGTCCTGGGCCGGCTGGCCGGGACCGAGCTGCTGGCGCTGAACCACATGCTCTCGCTCATGCTCGGCCTCGCCGATTGAGCGCCCCGGCCCGATCATAGGATCGGCCGGGGCTCGGCAGCATCAGCGCAGCGAGGCGCAGAAGCGCTGGATGCGGGTGCAGGCCTCCTCCAGCGCCGTGTTCGAGGTGGCGTAGGAGATGCGCAGGTTCGGGCCGAGGCCGAAGGCCGAGCCGTGCACCGCCGCAACGCCCTCGCTCTGCAGGAGCTCGGTGACGAAGTCCTGGTCGGTCTCGATCACCTTGCCGCCTTCCGTGCGCTTGCCGATCAGCTCGGCGCAGGACGGGTAGACGTAGAAGGCGCCCTCCGGCAGCGGGCACTTGAGGCCCGAGGCCTGATTCAGCATCGAGACCACGAGGTCGCGCCGCTCCTGGAAGGCCGCGCGGAAGCGGGCGAGATGCTCCTGCGTGCCGTCGAGCGCGGCCACCGCCGCCCATTGCGAGATCGTTGTGGCCCCCGAGGTCTGCTGGCCCTGGATGAAGTCCATGGCCTTGATCAGGTGCTCGGGGCCCGCCGCGTAGCCGATGCGCCAGCCGGTCATGGCATAGGCCTTCGAGACGCCGTTCATGGTCAGCGTGCGCTCGTAGAGGCCGGGCTCGACCTGCGCGGGCGTCACGTACGCGAAGTCGCCGTAGGTCAGGTGCTCGTACATGTCGTCGGTGAGCACCCAGACGTGGGGGTGGCGCATCAGCACGTCGGTGATCGCCTTCAGCTCGTCGTGCGCGTAGGCCGCGCCCGAGGGGTTCGAGGGCGAGTTGAGGATGATCCACTTGGTCTTCGGAGTGATGACCCGCTCAAGCTCCTCCGGCTGAAGCTTGAAGTCGTGTGCCATGTCGGTCTCGGCGAAGACCGGTGTGCCGCCGCAAAGAACCACGATCTCCGGGTACGAGACCCAGTAGGGGCGGGGGATCACCACCTCGTCGCCAGGGTTCAGCGTGGCGAGGAGCGCGTTGTAGATCACGTGCTTGCCGCCGGTGCCGACGATGGTTTGGCTGGGCTTGTAGTCGAGCCCGTTCTCGCGCTTGAACTTGCGGGCGATGGCCTCGCGCAGCGGCACGATGCCGGAGACCGGCGGGTACTTGGTCTCGCCGCGGCGGATCGCCTCAATCGCCGCATCCTTGATGTGGTCGGGCGTGTCGAAGTCGGGCTCGCCGACCGAGAGGCTGATCACGTCCATGCCGGAGGCTTTCAGCTCGCGCGCCTTCTGCGTCATCGCGATCGTCGCGGACGGCTTCACGCGGGAGAGGGCGTCGGCCAGAAAGCCCATGGGGAGTGCTCCGGGGTCTTGGATCGGGGATCGGGAATCTGCGCGGCCCCGCGGGGCTGCGGCGGCGGGACCCTAGGGGCGGGGGCCTGAGCCGGCAAGATGCTGCCGAGCCTGCGGGACACCACATGCCACGCGTGCCGGGCAGGGCTCCCGTGCCCCGCCCGCCCTCGCGAACGGGCCGGCGCGGCCTCATCTTTCCGGCATGCTGCCGCTCTCCGTCCTCGACCTCTCCTTCGTGAATGCCGGCGCGACGCCCGCCGACGCGTTGCAGGACAGCCTCGCGCTGGCCCGGCACGTCGACACGCTCGGCTACCATCGCTACTGGCTCGCCGAGCACCACGCCCTGGCCTCGGTCGCCAGCCCCGCGCCCGAGATCATGATCGGTCAGGTCGCGGCGGCGACGCACCATCTCAGGGTCGGATCGGGCGGCATCATGCTGCCGAACCACGCGCCCCTGATGGTGGCCGAGCGGTTCAAGCTGCTTGAAGCCCTCTTTCCCGGACGGATCGATCTCGGGCTCGGCCGCGCGCCGGGCACGGACGGCATCACGGCACGAGCGCTCCGCCGCCGGGAGGATCCACGCGAGGGCGATCCCTTCCTCGAACGGCTGCAGGAACTGCTGTTCTTCGGCGCGGGAGGATTTCCGGCCGGGCACCCGTTCGCGGAGATCGAGGTCATGCCCGCGGGCGTACCGCTGCCCCCGCTCTTCCTGCTCGGCTCCTCCGACTATAGCGGGGCGCTCGCGGCCCGGATCGGCTGCGGCTTCGCCTTCGCGCAGCATTTCGGAAGCTCCGACGCGGCGGAGGTGCTGCGGGCCTATCGGCGGCAGTTCCAGTCCTCGCGGCTCGGCGAGCGGCCCCACGCCATCCTGGCGCTGGCGGCGGTCTGCGCGGAGACCGACGAGGAGGCCGAGCGGCTCGCCATGAGCCCGCGTCTCGCGACGCTGCGGCGCGAGCGCGGCGTGTACGGCCCGATCCCGAGCCTCGCGGAGGCCGAGGGCTACGCCTACTCGGGCTCTGAGAAAATTCGGATGGAGCGCGGCCGCGAGCGCCTGCATGTGGGCTCGCCCGAGACCCTGCGGGCGAGGCTCGCGGCGCTCGCCGCGGAGGCGGAGGCCGACGAGATCATGATCGTGTCGAGCATCCACGATCAGGCGGCGCGACGGCGATCCTACGCGCTGATCGCCGAGGCGTGGGGCTTGGCGGCCAAGCCCGGCCCCGGCGATCGTTCGATCTGACCCCTTACCAGCGGCAGACGCGGCGCGGCCCGTAGGGCGTCGGGCGCAGGAAGCAGCGGCGGCCGTAGAAGCCGCGTGGCGGGCCGGCGAAGGGACGGCAGCGGCCGTAGGGCCCGCGCGCCCAGCCCGGGCCGCAGCCCTGGGCCACCGTCTCGATCGGAGACTGACCCGCGAGCGGCGTGCCGACGCCGAGGGGCGCGGCCTGTGCGGTGGAGGCGGCGCCGAGGCCGCCGAGCGTCAGGGCGGCGGCGAGGCCGAGAATCGTCCGTTTGGCCATGAGCGGTTGTCCTCCTGTTCCCGGGTCGGAGCGGTGTCGCGGGAGGCGACACCTTGACCGTGTGCCGATCTAGGCGGCTCGCGCCCTGTTGGAAGCCGGCCGAACATGACGATTTGGACAGGTTCCGGCGGCCCCTCCACCCGAGGAGGCTTCGCGCCGGCAGCCGCTCAGCGGTGGCGGCGATGGTGACGGCGATGGTGGCGCCGGCCGGGCAGGTCGGTGCGGTAGGCGCGCCGGCCCGGATCGATCCCGAGCGCGCCGTTCACCGTGCCGACCGCACCGCCGACGGCGCCGCCCACCACGCCGCCGATCGGGCCGCCGACCCGGTTGCCCTCGGCCGCGCCGCGGTTCACGCCGCCGACGAGGCCCTGCGCCTCGGCGATTCCGCCGAGTGTCAGGGTGGAGACCGCGAGCGTCGCGGCGACGAGGAGGTGCTTCATGGCGGTGTCCTCTCGTTGATGGCGTGCCCCGTGCCGGTCCGGCGCGTGCGGGAGCAGGTCTTGGTCAACGGTCGCGCCCGCGGTTTGTGGCATCGGCCGGAGCTCGATTTCTGTGGAGCACGACCGAGTTGCCCGCTCTGGCGCGGGCGGGCGCCCGCTGATAGAAGCCGCCCCATGCGAGTAGGCGCAGTTCTCTTCCGCGGCCGTCCGGCGACGCGAATTACGGGCCCGGCCTCCGCCTGAGTGCCGCGGGAGACGCGGCATCGCGGATGCCGGGACGCGGGATCCTCCGCACCCCCGCCGGCGCTAGCGGCGCCGGACCCGCCGAGACCTCAGCCGCACGGCCCCGACCGGGCCCGACGCCTTCCCCAGGACGCCCGAACCGATGAGCGACGCGACCCCCGCCGACACCGCGGCCACCCGCGACTATTCCAAGACCCTGTTCCTGCCCCGCACCGACTTCCCGATGCGCGCCGGCCTGCCGACCCGCGAGCCGCTGCTCCTCGAGCGCTGGGAGAAGACGGACCTCTACGGGCAGCTGCGCGCGCGCGGGCAGGGCCGGCCGAAATTCGTGCTGCACGACGGCCCTCCTTACGCCAACGGCAACATCCACATCGGCACGGCGCTCAACAAGATCCTGAAGGACGTGATCGTCCGCTCGATGGGCGCGCTCGGCTACGAGGCGAACTACGTGCCGGGCTGGGACTGCCACGGCCTGCCGATCGAGTGGAAGATCGAGGAGCAGTACCGCGCCAAGGGCCGCAACAAGGACGCGGTGCCGGTGATCGAGTTCCGCCAGGAATGCCGCGCCTTCGCGGCCCAGTGGCTCGACGTGCAGCGGGCGGAGTTCCAGCGCCTCGGCGTCACCGGCGACTGGGCCCATCCCTACGCCACCATGGCGTTCCCGGCGGAAGCCGCCATCGCCGACGAGCTGATGAAGTTCGCGATGTCCGGCCAACTCTACCGCGGCTCGAAGCCGGTGATGTGGTCGGTCGTCGAGAAGACCGCCCTCGCCGAGGCCGAGGTCGAGTACGAGGAGCACATCAGCGACACGATCTTCGTCGCCTTCCCGATCCGCAAGGGCGGGGAGGGCGCTCTGGCCGGCGCGCGCGTGGTGATCTGGACCACGACCCCCTGGACGATTCCCGGCAACCGCGCCGTCGCCTACTCGAAGAAGATCGCCTACGGGCTCTATCGCGTCACGGCCGCGCCCGAGGACAACTGGGCCAAGACCGGCGAGAGCTACATCCTGGCCGACGCGCTGGCCGCTGGCGTGTTCAAGGCGGCGCGGGTCGAGAGCTTCGAGCGCGTGGCCGACGTCTCGGCCGCCGATCTTGCCGCCCTGACCCTCGCGCACCCGCTGCACGGGCTCGGCTACGGCTTCGACGTGCCCGTCCTCGACGGCGACCACGTCACCGACGAGTCGGGCACCGGCTTCGTCCACACCGCGCCGAGCCACGGCCGCGAGGATTTCGAACTCTGGATGGCGAGCGGCCGCCTGCTTCGCGAGCGCGGCATCGACACGACGATTCCCTACACGGTCGATGCCGACAGCGTACTCACCGAGGCCGCACCCGGCTTCACCGGCACTCGCGTGCTCACCCAGAAGGGCGAGAAGGGCGACGCCAACAAGGCCGTGATGGCCGCACTCACCGAGGCCGGCGCGCTGATCGCCCGGGGCGTGCTGCGCCACCAGTACCCGCATTCCTGGCGCTCGAAGAAGCCGGTGATCTTCCGCAACACGCCGCAATGGTTCATCGCCATGGACCGGCCGGTGGACAGCCTCGGCAACCGCACGCTGCGCGAGGTCGCGCTGCAGGCGATCGACGACACCCAGTGGGTGCCGCCGCAGGGCAAGAACCGCATCAACGGCATGGTGGCCAACCGCCCCGACTGGGTGGTCTCGCGCCAGCGCGCCTGGGGCGTGCCCATCACGGTCTTCGTCAATCGCGAGACCGGCGAGATCCTGCGCGACGAGCGCGTCAACGCCCGCATCGTCGAGGCCTTCCGGCAGGAGGGGGCCGACGCGTGGTTCACGGACGCGGACGGCGCCCGCTTCCTCGCGCCCGAGCACGATCCGGCCGCCTACGAGCGGGTGACGGACGTGCTCGACGTCTGGTTCGATTCAGGCTCGACCCACGCCTTCGTGCTCGACGATCCGGAGGCCTTCCCGGGACTATCGGGCGTCACGCGCCGCCGCGACGGCGGCGAGGACCGGGTGATGTACCTGGAGGGCTCCGACCAGCACCGCGGCTGGTTCCAGTCCTCGCTGCTCGAATCCGCCGGCACGCGGGGCCGCGCCCCCTATGACATCGTCCTGACCCACGGCTTCGTGCTCGACGGCAAGGGGCTGAAGATGTCGAAGTCGAAGGGCAACGTCGTAGCCCCCCAGAGCGTGATCAAGGATTCGGGCGCCGACATCCTGCGCCTCTGGGTCGCGGCCTCCGACTACACCGACGACCTGCGCATCGGCCCGGAGATCATCAAGACCTTCGCGGAGACCTACCGGAAGCTGCGCAACTCGCTCCGCTGGATGCTGGGCTCGCTCGCCCACCGCGTCGAGGGGGACGACGTGCCGCTCTCCGAGATGCCCGAGCTGGAGCGGCTGATCCTGCACCGGCTGGCCGAGCTCGACGCCGAGATCCGTGAGGCCTACGCGGCCTTCGACACCAAGCGGGTGGTGGCGCTGCTCAACGGCTTCATGACGGGCGACCTGTCGTCCTTCTACTTCGACGTGCGCAAGGACGCGCTCTACTGCGACCCGGTCTCCTCGGTGCGTCGCCGGGCTTCGCTGCAGGTGATCGACGAGGCCTTCCGGCGGGCCGCGATCTGGCTCGCCCCGGTGCTGGCCTTCACGGCCGAGGAGGCTTGGCTCGACCGCTACCGCTCCGAGACCGGCTCGGTCCACCTCCAGACGCTGCCGCACACCCCGGTCGAGTGGCGCGACGACGCGCTGGCCGAGCGCTGGCAGAAGATCCGCCGCGTGCGCCGCGTCGTGACCGGCGCCCTGGAGATCGAGCGCGCGGCCAAGCGCATCGGCGCGAGCCTGGAGGCGGCCCCCGTGGTCCACGTCGCCGACCCGGATCTGCTGGCGGCGGTCGAGGGCGTCGATTTCGCCGACATCTGCATCACCTCCGACATCACCGTGGTGGCGGGGGAGGGGCCGGCCGAGGCCTTCCGCCTCGACGAGGTCCGGGGCGTCGCCGTCGAGCCGCGCCCGGCCGAGGGCCGCAAATGCGCCCGCTCCTGGCGCGTGACGCCGGAGGTCGGCCAGGACGCGGAATATCCCGACGTCACGCCCCGCGACGCGCAGGCCCTGCGCGAGTGGGACGCCGCCCACCCGGAAGCGAGCGCGGCGTGATACGGTCTCCAGGCCGGCACGACGACCTCACGCGCATCCCCTCTCCCCGCGCGCGGGGAGAGGGCCGCGTCTCCCCCTTGTCGGGGAGCGTGGCGAGGCGGCAGCCGACGGTGAGGGGGCTTCGCTGGAAGAGGCTCTTCCGGAGCCGCCCCCTCACCGCCGCTCCGTCTTCACCTGCGCTATCCGCAGGCACGACAGGGTGCCTGCGGACCTCTCCCCGCAAGCGGGGAGAGGGGTGTGCCCCAGCCGTTGAAGCGCTGGGCCGCCGGAAGCATCCCTTCGGCATCGCGGGTCGGGCGCGCCCATGATCCCCTTCCGCCTCGGCCTCCTCGCGCTCCTCCTCACCTTCGCGCTCGATCAGGCCTCCAAGCTCTGGCTCTACTTCGGCACCGACCTCGTGCTGACGCAGCCGTGGCGCTTCGGGCCCTATCTCGACTTCGTCGTCGTGTGGAATCGCGGCGTCTCCTACGGGATGTTCCAGCAGGAGGGCGGGCTCGGCCGCTGGCTCCTCGTAGTGCTCTCGCTCGTGGCCGCGGCCGGCCTCGTCGTCTGGATGCACCGGGCCGGCTCGCGGCTCCTCGGGCTCGCGCTGGGGTTGATCGCGGGGGGCGCGCTGGGCAACGCCGTGGACCGGGCCGCCTACGGCGCGGTGTTCGATTTCGTGCACCTGCACGCGGGCCAGTGGTCCTGGTACGTCTTCAACGTTGCCGACGCGGCGATCGTGGCGGGCGTCGTCGGGCTGATCCTCGACAGCCTGATGCCGGAGCGCGGACCGGCCAAGTCGTCTGATTCCGCCCCGCCCGTGTGATCGGCGCAACACGACCCACAGCACATTGCAGGTTGTGTGTACCACCGCTCTGGCACAGCCCGGTCAAGGCGCCATACGATCGCCGGAAACCGGGATCAGGCCGAGGAGGTCGGATCAGGCCGCCGGGAGCGCGGCCGCGTGAGGCCCGCCGTCGAGGCGTGGTTCGGGGCGCCCGGCCAATCTGTGGGGCAGCATGACCGGGTATCGCAGGACTCTCGTCACCGTGGCCGCGCTGGCGGCCTCCCTCGGCGCCACGGCCGCAGGCGCGCAGGAGAGCGGCTCGCTGATGCGCGACACGCTGAGCACGCTCGGGCTCGTCGAGAAGGACCAGGCGCCGATCGACTACCGCGAGCGCGCACCGCTGGTGATGCCGCCCAAGATCGACGGCAAGGCGCTGCCCGCGCCGCGCCAGCGTGCGGCCAACCCGCAATGGCCCAAGGATCCCGAGATCGTCGCCCGCCAGCGTGAAGCGGAGGAGCGGCGCGTGCCCCGCGGCAACCAGGTGCAGGGGCGCTACGACGACAACAACGCCACGCTCTCGCCCGACGAGATCCGGGGCGGCCGCCGCGCCGATGCGCAGATCCCGCGCACGAACGAGTACAAGCCGGGCGACAACAACCGCGACTCCTTCTGGGTCAATCCGTTCGACCTGATGAAGGACAAGACCGAGGACCGGGCGGAGCCCTCCGCCACGGAGCCCTCGCGCTACACCCTCACCGAGCCGCCGACCGGCTACCGCAAGTCGCCGCGGCCGAACACCCGCGCGAACAGCGAGCCGATCAACAACGCCAGCCGCGAGCGCGAGGAGTCCGATCCGGGCTTCTACCAGCGCGAGCAGCAGCGCCGGCAGTAATTCGCCGCGCCGTGGCCCGGTTGCGACGCGGGCCCGGAGACGCAACATGAGAGACGGCTACCGGTCCGGAACTTGCGGGTCGGTTGGGCCGGATACGGTCGGGCAGGTTCCGCGCCTCATGGGAGGCGCGGGGAGGGCCGACCGCCACAGGGACACTGGCATGCATCTGTTCAGGCACCGGACGCCCACCCTCTTCCCGCAGGACCTGCGTGTCAGCGCAGGCCGCGCGGATGCCGCGCCGCACGGGCGCTCCGAGGCGGGCGGCCCGGCCGTCACCGGCTTCACCCTGGACAACGGCCTCGACGTGATCGTGGTGCCGGACCACCGCGCGCCGGTGGTCACCCACATGATCTGGTACCGCAACGGCTCGGCCGACGACCCGATCGGCCAATCGGGCATTGCCCACTTCCTCGAACACCTGATGTTCAAGGGCACCGAGAAGCACCCCGTGGGTGCCTTCTCCAAGGCGGTCTCGGGCCTCGGCGGCCAGGAGAACGCCTTCACCAGCTACGACTACACCGCCTATTTCCAGCGCGTCGCCCGCGACCATCTCGGCACGATGATGGCTTTCGAGGCCGACCGGATGTCGGGCCTCGTCCTCGACGACGCCGTGGTGGCGCCCGAGCGCGACGTTGTCCTGGAGGAGCGCCGGATGCGGGTCGAGACCGACCCCTCCGCCCAGCTCTCCGAGGCGATGGCGGCCTCGCTCTTCGTGCACCACCCCTACGGCATCCCGATCATCGGCTGGATGCACGAGATCGAGGGGCTGAACCGCGAGCACGCGCTGGCCTACTACAAGCGCTTCTACACGCCCGAGAACGCCATCCTGGTGGTGGCCGGCGACGTGACGCCCGACGAGGTGCGCCGGCAGGCCGAGGCGACCTATGGGCAGGTCGTGCCGCAGGGCGCGCGCCCCGAGCGCCGGCGCCCGCGCGAGCCCGAGCCCCGGGCGATGCGCCGCCTCGCGGTGGCCGACCCGAAGGTCGAGCAGCCGACGCTGCAGCGCCTCTACCTCACGCCCTCCTGCATCACCGCCCGCGACGGCGGCTGCCACGACCTCGAACTGCTGGCCGAGGTGCTGGGCGGGGGCTCGACCTCCTACCTCTACCGCAAGCTCGTGCTGGAGCAGGGCCTCGCGGTAAATGCGGGCGCCTGGTACATGGGCTCGGCGATCGACGACACCCGCTTCTCCGTCTACGCCGTGCCCGCCGAGGGCGTCGGCCTGGAGCAGCTGGAGGACGCCGTCGACCGTGTGCTGCGCCGCGCCCCGGCCGAGGCGCTCGGCGCCGAAGCGATCGAGCGGGCCAAGACGCGGCTCGTGGCCGAGACGGTCTACTCCTCCGACAGCCAGTCCTCGCTCGCCCGCATCTACGGCTCGGCGCTCGCCATCGGCGAGACCGTCGAGGAGGTGCGCCGCTGGCCCACCGACATCGAGGCCGTCACCAAGGACCGCCTCGCGGCCGCCGCCGAGCGCTGGCTGACTCCGGCCCGCTCGGTCACCGGCTACCTCACCAAGACGAAGGACGCCGAGGCGCCGGTCGCGATCGCCGCCGAGTAGCGGCGCGGCCCGTAGCGCATCCGAGACGGCCGCGGGCGCTCCCGCGGCCGAACAAGAACAACGAGGTTCCCATGAACTTGGCCGAGACCGACGCCCGCACTGCCAACGCGCCGACCAAGGCGCTGCCCGTCCCCGGCGGTGCCGGCGTGGAGGCGTGGCACGTCGAGTCTCCGGTCGTGCCGATGATCGCGCTCGCCTTCACCTTCGAGGGCGGCGCGGCGCAGGATCCGGACGGCAAGGCCGGCTGCGCGCAGATGCTGGCGCGCCTGCTCGACGAGGGCGCCGGCGACCTCTCCTCCGACGCCTTCCAAGAGCGCCTCGCCGCGCGCGCGATCGAGCTGTCCTTCCATGCCGGCCCCGACGCGATCGGCGGCTCGCTGAAGATGCTGACGAAGCACGCCGATGAGGCGATCGACCTCCTGGCCCTGGCGCTCGCCAAGCCGCGGCTCGACCCCGACGCGATCGAGCGCGTGCGCGCCCAGATGATCGCCGGCCTGCGCTACCAGCAGAACGATCCGGGTGTTCTGGCCTCCCGCCGCTTCTTCCGAGAGGGCTTTGACGGCCATCCCTACGGCCGGCCCTCTTCCGGCACCCTGGAGAGCGTCGCGGCGATCACCCGCGACGACCTCCTGGCGATGCACGCGCTGATCATCGGGCGCGGCGCCGTGAAGGTCGCGGCGGTCGGCGCGATCACGAGCGCCCAGCTCGCCGAGGGGCTGAACCGGGCCTTCGGCGCCCTACCGGAGGCCGGCACGCTCCGCGCCGTGCCGAAGACCGTGGTGCAGGGCCTCGGCCGGCGCGAGGTGGTCGATCTCGACGTGCCCCAGTCGGTGATCCGCTTCGGGCTCGCCGGCGTGCCCTGGCGCGACCCGGACTTCATCCCGGCCTACGTGCTCAACCACATCCTGGGCGGCGGCGCCTTCACCTCGCGCCTGTTCCAAGAGGTGCGCGAGAAGCGCGGCCTCGCCTACTCGGTGGGCACCTCGCTCGTCAGCCACCGCGCCACCGCGATGATCTGGGGCTACACCGCCACCAAGAACGAGCGCGTCGGCGAAGCGCTGGCGGTGATCTCCGAGGAGATCGACCGCCTCGTCACCAACGGCCCCTCGGACGAGGAGCTGCAGAAGGCGAAGGACTACCTCACCGGCTCCTACGCGCTCGGCTTCGACACCTCGACCAAGATCGCGCACCAGCTCGTGCAGATCGCCTTCGAGGATCTCGGCATGGACTACTTCGCGCGCCGCAACGACATGGTGTCGGGCGTGACCCAGGCCGACATCCGCCGCGCCGCCGCCCGCACCTTCGCGGACGGCAAGATGCTGGTCGTCGCGGCCGGCCGTCCCACCGGCTTCTGAGAGCGGATCCCAAAGGTCCACGACCTTTGGCGGGTCGGGGGCTGAGCCCTCGTGGTTCGGCGAAGCCGATCTCGGGGCTCTGCCCCGAGGCTCCGCCGAAGGGTTTCCACCCTTCGGGATCCCAACGGGCGCACAAGGGATAGGCACCGCGACCGAACTCTCCTGGAGCCGATCCCATGCAGCTCACCGGCATCCACCACCTCACCGCGATCACCGCGCGGGCGGCCGACAACTTCGCCTTCTACACGCGGGTGCTCGGCCTGCGTCTCGTGAAGAAGACGGTCAACCAGGACGACGTCTCGGCCTACCATCTGTTCTACGCGGACGGACTGGCCTCGCCCGGCACCGACATCACATTCTTCGACTGGCCGGCGGCCCCTGAGCGCCGCGGCAGCAACAGCATCAGCCGCACGCATCTGCGGGTGCCCGCCGCCTCCATCGACTGGTGGCGCGCGCATCTCGGGCGCCAGGGCGTCGACCATGCGGCCCCGCTCGAGCGGGACGGCCGCCTCACCCTCGACTTCCAGGACCCGGAGGGCCAGCGCCTTGCGCTGGTGTCGGACGATGCCGATCCCGGCCATCCTTGGGCGGAGAGCCCCGTGCCGGCCGAGCACCAGGTCCGCGGGCTCGGGCCGATCCGCCTCTCCGTTCCGGCGCCGGAACGCACCGAGGCGGTGCTCACCGAGATCCTCGGCATGACGCACGACCGCAGCTTCGAGCTGCCCGAGGGGCCGGTGCGGGTGTTCCGGATGGGGGCGGGCGGCCCCGCCGCCGAGATCCAGCTCCTGCACGATCCCGCAGCACCCGCCCGGCAGGGCGCGGGCGCCGTCCATCACGTCGCCTTCCGCATCCCCGATGCGGACTACGGGGCCTGGGCCGACCGGCTGCGCCAGCGCCGGATGCCTTCGAGCGGGCCCGTGGACCGCTACTACTTCCGCAGCCTCTATTTCCGCGAGCCGAACGGCATCCTGTTCGAGATCGCCACCGACGGGCCCGGCTTCACGGCGGACGAGCCGCTGGAGCGCCTGGGCGAGAGGCTCGCGCTGCCGCCCTTCTTGGAGCCGCGGCGTGCCGAGATCGAGGCGGGTCTGACGCCGCTCTGAAGCGCGCCGCGCCGGCCAGGTTTTAAGAGTGATTCCAACTGGCTGAGCCCGGACGGGCCAGCGTGCCAGCTATGCCTTGACGCGGCTGCCGCAGGTGCGAGATAGCCCGCCACAAAGGGTATGAGAGAGATTCGGGGACAGATCCGTCCATGAGCAAGTTCTTCGAGGAGCGGGTGGTGTCGGTGCACCACTGGACCGACACGCTGTTCTCGTTCCGCACCACGCGCGATCCGGGCTTCCGCTTCCGCAACGGCGAGTTCACGATGATCGGCATCGAGGTCGAGGGCAAGCCGCTGCTGCGCGCCTACTCGGTGGTCTCGGCCAACTACGAGGAGGAGCTGGAGTTCTTCTCGATCAAGGTCCCGAACGGCCCGCTGACCAGCAAGCTCCAGCACCTCAAGGTCGGCGACCCGATCATCGTCGGCAAGAAGCCCACTGGCACGCTGGTTCTCGACAACCTGCTGCCGGGCCGTCACCTCTACCTGCTCGGTACCGGCACCGGGCTCGCGCCCTTCCTGTCGATCATCAAGGATCCGGAGACCTACGACCGCTTCGAGAAGGTCGTGCTCGTCCACGGCTGCCGGCAGGTGCAGGAACTGGCCTACGGTGAGACCATCACCGAGACGCTGCCCAAGCACGAGTTCCTGGGCGAGATGATCGCCAACCAGCTGATCTACTATCCCACCGTGACGCGCGAGCCCTTCCGCAACCGCGGCCGGATCACCGACCTGATCACCTCGGGCAAGCTGTTCGAGGATATCGGCCTGCCGCCGCTGTCCAACGAGGACGACCGGTTCATGCTGTGCGGGAGCCCCGAGATGATCCGCGACACCCGCGAGCTGCTCTCCGGCCGCGGGCAGGAAGAGGGCAACCACGGCGAGGCCGGCCACTACGTCATCGAGAAGGCCTTCGTCGAGAAGTAGACGCTTCTCGCGGGCCGGTGCGAGCGCCGGCCCTATCGCGCCCCGCGCTTCAGGTCCCCGTCGATCAGGAGCGCGCTCTTGCCGTCGAGGCGCGTGCGGTAGACCTGCAGGTTCTCCATTACGCGCTGCACGTAGTTGCGCGTCTCGGTGAAGGGGATGCGCTCCACCCAATCGACCACGTCCACCTCGCCTCGGCGTGGGTCGCCGTAGGCGTCGATCCACTTCTTCACGTTGCCGCCTCCCGCATTGTAGGCCGCGAAGGCGAGCACGTAGGAGCCGCGCCAATCCTCCATCAGCTCGCCGAGATGGGCCTGGCCCAGGCGCGCGTTGTAGGTCGGGTCGCTGGTCAGGCGATCCTGGTCGTAGGCGGCCGAGACGCGGCGCGCCGTGCGCTGCGCGGTCGCCGGCATCATCTGCATCAGGCCGCGCGCGCCGACCCCCGACTGGGCGCGCGGATCGAACTGGCTCTCCTGCCGGGCGATGGCGAAGACCATGGCGCGCTCCACCTGCGGCACCGCCGTGTAGGTCTCGTAGGTCGGGATACCGATCACCGGGTAGGCGTGGGCGTCGAGCGGCAGGCCGCGCTGCACCGCGAGCTTGCCGATGGCGACCAGCGCGCGCGGATCCTTCATCTCGACCGCGAGGTCACCGAGCGCCTGCAACTCGGCCGGGTCTGTCAGGCGCTGGGCCGTGTCGATGTAGAGCGGCAGCGCCAGCTCCTTCAGCGAGGCGGCGCCCAGCAGCTTCAGCGCCCGCACGCAGAGCCGGTCGTCGAAGGCCGCGCGGGCGGCGCCGTCGAGGTCGGCGGGCGCGCGCAGCGCCAGCCGTGTCTGGCCGAGCTTGGCCCGGGCGAGCTGCCCGTAATAGGCGATCGGCTGCTGCGCGGCCTTGGCGAAGAAGTCCTTGGCGGTCTCCGCCTGCCCGAGTGCCTCGGCGGCCCGGCCCTGCCAGTAGGCGGAGCGGGCGAGCGAGATCGGCGTCTCGGCGGCCCGGGCGGCCTCGGCGAAGTGCTGCGCGGCGGAGGCCGGGTCGCCCGCGAAGCGCAGCGCGATCCAGCCCGCGTGGAACTCGGCCTCGATGCGCTTCTCGGGCGTGCGTGCCGCGTGGCCGCCGGCCACCGCGTAGGCGGTTTTCGCGTCCCCAAGATCGAGGAGCTTGCGGGCGACGATGCGGCGCTCCACCCACCACTCGTCGCCGTCCACCAGCACCTCGGGGTTGGCCGGCGCCGTGGCGAGCACCGCGGCGGCCTCGGCCGGCTTGTCGGCGCGCCGGTGGTACTGGGCCTTGGAGAGGATGTAGGAGGCGTCGTTGCGCAGGGAGTGTGGCACGGCGGCGAGCGCCGCGGCCGCGCCCGAACTCTTGTCCTCGACCGCGCGGCGCGCCCGCACGAGGCTGGCGTAGGAGCCGCCCGCGTAGGCGGCGGCGCGGCCTGCGCTCTCCCAATCCTCCTTCAGGAGCGCCCGCTCCATGCGGTAGCGGTGATCGACCCGCGTGAGCGCGCCGGGAAAGGCGTCGAGCACCCGCGCTTCCAGGCTCTTGCCGAAGGTCTCGGAGCGCCAGAGGTCGCGCACGAGGTCGGCGGCGTCCGCCTCCAGGCCGTCCGCACGGAAGGCCAGCGCCAGGGCGAACTTGCCGGGCGCGCTCGCCGGACGCGCCGCGCCGAAATAAGCCCGCACGGTGGCCGGGCTCTTGCGCTCGGAGAGCAGGGCCTCCTCGGCCCGGCGGCGCAGTAGCGGGCCCGCCGGCCAGTCGGGGTTCTGCCGCGTGAAGGCGACGGTGCGCTCGAAGCCGATCCCGGCGCCCGCGCGGATCGCGATCCATTCGAGGAGCGCCTTCGCGGCCGGGTTCTCGAACTGGTCGCGCAGGCGGTCGCCGTCCGCGACCTTGCCCTTGCGGTAGAACTCGATCGCCTGCCTGAGCAGGGTCACGTCGGTGCCGCCGGCCTTCGCGGCGGCGGCCGGGTCCGGCACCTCGGGGAGGGGCGCGGGCGGCGAGACGCCGGCATCGGGCAGCGGGAAGACAACCGGCGCGTCGGGGTCCGCCGAGGCGTAAGCCGTCGTGCCGGCCGGCAGCTTCTGCGCGGGCCTGACGGATTCGTCCTCGGCGGTCTTCGGCTCGATCTTCAGGGCATCGGCCGCGGCGGGATCGATGACCTTGGTGTCCGGGAGCAGGGCCGAGGGGGCCGCCGCGTCCGTTGCGGGCGGCGTCGGCTGCGAGGCGGCCGGCGTGTCGGTGCCGCGCAGGTCCGGCGGGGCCCCGAGGGTGGTGCCGCCCGTCAGAGCGAGGCCGAGGAGCGCGGCGGTCGTGCGCGCGAGGGACATCGGGGACGCCAAGAAGCGGCTCATGGATCGGATCACTCCCTTCCACTCAAGCTTGCGGGAGTTGTCATGCCACAGGTTCCGGCCAAGCTCGTTAACACGTGCTTAACCGTGGCCCGGTGGATGTTTGCGCGGCGATTGCGGAAGCCCTATGTCTGCCGGCCGGCGCCGCGGTCGCGGTGCCGCACGGGAGGGACGGCGGGACCGTCCGGGACACGACACGATGACCGAGACAGCGCGCCGCCTCCGGGGCTCGATGACCGCCCTGGTCACCCCCTTCCGCGAGGGGGCCTTCGACGAGGCGGCCTTCCGAAAGTTCGTGAACTGGCAGGTCGAGCAGGGCACCCACGCCCTGGTGCCGACCGGGACCACCGGCGAGAGCCCGACCCTGACCCATGCCGAGCACGACCGGGTGGTCGAGGCCTGCATCGACGAGGCGCGGGGCCGGGTGCCGGTGATCGCGGGCGCGGGCTCGAACTCCACGGCCGAGGCGGTCGCGCGGGCCCGGCACGCGGAGCGGGCCGGCGCCGACGCGGTGCTCGTCGTCACGCCCTACTACAACAAGCCGACCCAAGACGGCCTCTACGCCCACTTCAAGGCGGTCAACGACGCGGTCGGCATCCCGATCATCATCTACAACATCCCGCCGCGCTCGGTGATCGACATGAGCGTCGAGACCATGGCGCGCCTCTACGAGCTCAAGAACATCGCCGGCGTGAAGGACGCCACGGCCAAGATCGACCGCGTCAGCGCCCAGCGCCAGGCGATGGGCGAGAGCTTCATCCAGCTTTCGGGCGAAGATGCGACGGCGCTCGGCTACAACGCGCAGGGCGGCCACGGCTGCATCTCGGTGGTGGCCAACGTGGCGCCGCGCCTCTGCGCCGACCTGCAGGAGGCGACGCTGTCGGGCGACTACGCCCGCGCGCTCCAGCTCCAGGACCGGCTCTTCCCGCTCCAGACCGGGCTCTTCGTCGAGTCGAACCCCTCGCCCGTGAAGTACGCGCTCGCGCGGCTCGGCCTGATGGGCGAGGATGTGCGCCTGCCGCTCGTGCCCGTCTCCGAGGGCACGCGCCGGATCGTCGACGCGGCGCTCCGCCATGCCGGGCTGATCGAGGGCTGAGACAAGGACGCCGATGGCCCCGAAGCCCGAACCGAAACGGCGCGTGGTCGCGGACAACCGCTCCGCGCGCTACCATTACGCGATCGAGGATACGCTCGAGGCCGGCATCTCGCTGACCGGCACCGAGGTGAAATCCCTGCGCAACGGCAAGGCGACGATCGGGGAGGCCTATGCGGGCCCCTCCGGTACCGACCTGATGCTGTTCAACGCCTACATCCCCGAATATCTCGAGGCGAACCGCTTCAACCACGACACCAAGCGCCCGCGCCGGCTCCTGCTGCACCGCCGCCAGATCGACAAGCTCCTCGGCGCGACCCAGCGCCAGGGCTACACGGTGGTTCCGCTGAAGATCTACTTCAACGAGAGCGGCCGGGCGAAGGTCGAGCTGGGCCTCGGCAAGGGCAAGCAGGCCCACGACAAGCGCGAGGCCGTGAAGGAGCGCGACTGGCAGCGCGACAAGGCGCGGCTGATGCGCGACAAGGGCTGAGGCGCGTCCAGGCCGAATCCACACCTGCGACGCTCTCCCTCCCTCACAGAGGGGGAGGGAGAACGCGAAGTGCGTACCGCCTACTCCCCGTCCGCCGGGTCGCCGGCCTGACGGATGCCGTAGCGGCTCTCCAGGCCCGGATTGGCGCGCGGGCCGCGGTCCACCGGTGCGCGGGCCGGGCGCTCGCCCGGGTCGCGGCCGATCTTCGGCATCAGCGAGGCGAGGTCGAGGAACTCGTCGGCCTGACGGCGCAGCTCGTCGGCGATCATCGCTGGCTGGGTCTGGATGGTAGAGACGACCGTCACCCGCACGCCGCGGCGCTGCATCGCCTCGACCAGAGAGCGGAAGTCGCCATCGCCCGAGAACAGCACCATGTGGTCGATGTGCGGGCTGAGTTCGAGCGCATCGATCGCCAGCTCGATATCCATGTTGCCCTTGAACCGGCGCCGGCCCATTGAGTCCGTGAATTCGCGCGCGGGCTTCGTGACGACGCGGTAACCGTTGTAGTCGAGCCAGTCGATCAGCGGACGGATCGAGGAGTATTCCTGATCCTCGACCATGGCCGTGTAGTAGAAGGCCCGCAGGAGGTTGTCGCGGCCCTGGAATTCCTTCAGCAGTCGCTTGTAGTCGATATCGAAGCCGAGGGCCTTGGTGGTGGCGTAGAGGTTGGCGCCATCGATGAAGAGCGCGCTGCGCTGCGTCGCGGTCATGGGAATCGCTTTCCGCTGAAAAGATGTCAGGTGATCGAAATAAACTTGAGGATTTTCTTCGCAATCATAGATGATCCTCCGTGAAGGGAGGATTGAGCAACGTGCCCGACGAGTCGCACGGACGATGTCGTCACTTCGCAGACGTCGAGATGCACGACGAAAACGTGTGCTGAGCATGACGACCGCTCCGATGCGAAGTCAAGCGCGGTCGATTTCCGGAGGCGTCGGTGCGGTCCGGTTCAGGGCTTGGGCATCGCCCGGCTGCCGGGCTTGACCGGCGGGATCGCGGCGAGTTCCGGTGGCAGGGCGTCGGCCGGATAGGCCGGGATGTCGAGGGCGACGAGCGAGAGGAGCGGGACGCCGATCTCACCGCGCCCGCCCGAGCGGTCGATCAGGCAGGCGGCGCCGACGATCTCGCCCGGTTCGCCCTGGATCGCCGCGAGGCACTCGCGGGCCGAGAGGCCTGTGGTGACGATGTCCTCCACGATCACCGCGCGCTGGCCGGCCGGGATCTGGAAGCCGCGCCGCAGCGTGAAGGGGCCGCCGGGCTCGCGCTCGACGAAGATCGCCCGAGCGCCGAGATGGCGGGCGGTCTCGTAGCCCGGCACGATGCCGCCGATGGCGGGCGAGACGACGATGTCGATCTGCCCGAAGCGTGCCCGGATCGCCTCGGCCAGCGCCCGGCACAGGCGCTCGGTGCGCGGCGGCTCGGAGAAGATCGCCATCTTCTGCAGGAAGACGGGCGAGCGCAGCCCGGAGCTGAGGATAAAGTGGCCCTCGAGGAGGGCACCCGCGTCGCGGAACTCGGCGAGGACGTCCTCGGAGCTCATGGGTGCGGAGGTAATTGCAGAGGTCATCGCGCGGCGCTCCGCTGGTCGTCCGATCGGCCAATCGTGCAAGGCCAGTCGTGCAAGGCCGGTCGTGCAAGGCCGGCTTGTGGCAGCGGGTCATCGGCGGCGCAAGGCTGCCGTCCTCGCCGCGCACGCCCGAATCGGCACCGTTCCGCTAACCTCGACGCCCATTCACCGGGACCAGACCCGTGTCCGCACCAGTGACCAAACCCATGCCCGTCAGCGGCCGGCGCGTTCTCGCGCTCGCGCTGCCGATGACGCTCGCCAACATCACGACCCCGATGCTCGGCCTCGTCGGCGCGACCGTGATCGGGAGGCTCGGCGACGCGGCTGCGCTCGGCGCCATCGCACTGGGCGCAGTGATCTTCGACGCGATCTTCTGGTCGTTCGGCGCGCTGCGCATGGCAACCGCCGGGCTGACCGCGCAGGCGGTGGGCGCGCGGGATGCCGCCGAGGTCGACCGCGCGCTCGCCCGGTCGCTCGTGGCCGGGCTCCTCGCCGGTCTCGCCCTGGTGCTGCTTCAGCTGCCGCTGGGGGCTCTCGCCTTCGCCATCAGCGGGGCGAGCGACGCGGTGCGGTCGGGCCTCGCGACCTATTTCCACATCCGGATCTTCTCGGCGCCCTTCGTGCTGGCAAACTTCGCCGTGCTGGGCTCGGTGCTCGGGCGAGGACGCACCGATCTCGGACTGCTGCTGCAGCTGGCGATCAACGCCGCCAACATCGTGCTGACCCTGGTCCTCGTGCTCGGCTTCGGGCTCGGCATCGCGGGCGCCGCGCTGGCGACGCTTGCCGCGGAGGCCTGCGGGCTGGCACTGGGCCTTCTGGTGCTGCGGAGGCTCGGCGCACGTCCGTTGCGGGTGCCGTTCGCCGAGATCCGCGATCCCACCGCGCTCCGCCGCACGCTCGCGGTGAATCTCGACGTGGTGATCCGCACGCTCGCGCTGGTGGCCGGCATCGTGCTGTTCTCGGCGCTGGGCGCCCGGCAGGGCGACTCGGTGCTCGCCGCCAACGCCGTCCTGTGGAATCTCTTCCTGATCGGGGGCTTCTTCCTCGACGGCTTCGCCACCGCCGCCGAGGCCCTGTGCGGGCAGGCGATCGGCTCCCGGGACGAGGCGGATTTCCGGAAAGCGTCCGCGCTGAGCCTGCGCTGGTGCCTCGGCTTCGGGATCGGCGTCAGCCTGATCGCGCTGGGGCTCGGGCACGCCTTCATCGACTTCGTGTCGACGAGCCCCGAGGTGCGCGCGGTCGCCTACCGCTACCTGCCGCTGGCCGCGCTCGCCCCCTTCGTGGCGGCGCTACCCTTCGCCTATGACGGCATCTATATCGGCGCGACCTGGACGCGGGCGATGCGCAACCTGATGCTCGGCGCGCTGGCGGCCTACTGCGCGACGCTCGCCCTCGTGCAGGGGCTCGGCCTGGGCAATACCGGCCTCTGGCTCGCCTTCCTGAGCTTTCTCGCCGCACGCGGGATCGGGCAGGCGCTCGCCTATCCGGGCCTCGCCCGCCGGACCTTCCCGGCCTGATCCTTCAGCGCGGGTCGGTCCAGCGCCGCCCGGTCGAACCGGTGCTGGCCGGCACGGGCTCGGCCGACACCGTCGGGGTCAGCGCGCCACGGGGCGCCGGCGCCATTCGCCGCGCCACCGGACGGACGGGGAGGGCGCTGCGGCGGGCGCGGGCCCGGCGATAGCGGCGCGGGCGCTCCGTCGAGGCGCCGACCACGCCGCCGACGATCGCGCCGGCCACGGCACCGATCGGGCCGCCGACGAGAGCACCCGCGACGGCGCCTGAGCCAACGCCGACCGTGGTATTGCTCGCAGCCGCCGCGGGCCGGGCCAGCGGCGCGGCAAGGAGGGCGGCAACAAACGCGGCGCGCGCGAAGCTGCCCAGAAGCGTCCTCATGGAAAGATCCCCCTGTGGATGGGAGCGCCCTTGCGGGTCGAAGGTGGCCGGAACGTGGCCGCAACCGGGACCCGTATCCGACCCGTCGGTATCAACGGCGCGCGATTCTTGCGCCCTGGACCTTCGACCGGTGGCGTCGGCGGAGCATTGCACTATGGTGCAGCGCACAGAACAGCGCGCCCTTCCGGGCCCATCCAGGCACGAGCCATGACCGACCTTCGCCTCCGCCGCAGCGTCCTCTACATGCCGGGCTCGAACGCCCGCGCCCTGGAGAAGGCGAAGACGCTGCCCGCCGACAGCCTGATCCTCGACCTCGAGGACGCGGTCGGGCCAGAGGAGAAGGAGCTCGCCCGCGAGCAGGTCTGCGCCGCGGTGAAGAACGGCGGTTACGGCGACCGGGAGCTTGTGATCCGCGTCAACGCGCCCCAGACCCCCTGGGGCGAGGCGGATCTGCGCGCCGCGATCGAGGCGCGACCGGACGCGATCCTGATGCCGAAGGTGTCCTCGCCGGCGGTGCTTGAGAGCATCGCCAACCACTTGGAGGCCCTCGACGCGCCCGAGGACATCGCCGTCTGGGCGATGATCGAGACGCCGGCCGCGATCCTCAACATCAAGGACATCGCGCAGGCTCGGCGCGACCGGCGCACCCGGCTCACCTGCTTCGTGCTGGGCACGAACGATCTGGCGAAGGACACCTGGGCACAGCTGGTTGCGGGCCGCGTGCCGATGCTGCCCTGGATCATGTTCGCCCTGGCCGCCGCGCGCGCCGAAGGCCTGACCATCCTCGACGGCGTCTGGAACGATATCGCCGACATCGAGGGCTGCCGCGTCGAGTGCCGCCAGTCGCGCGACCTCGGCTTCGACGGCAAGACGCTGATCCACCCGAACCAGCTGGAGCCCGCCAACACCTCGTTCGCCCCAACGGACGAGGAGGTCCGCCGCGCCCGCCTCGTGATCGAGGCCTTCGACAAGCCGGAGAACGCCCGGCGCGGCGCGATCAAGGTCGAGGGCCGCATGTACGAGCGCCAGCACATCAGCATGGCCAAGCGCGCGGTGACGTGGTCGGAGGCGATCGCCGCGAAGGGGTACTGAAGACGGGCGGCTCTCACCCCTCGGTCAGGAGGCCGAGGAAAAGCGGACGCGCGAACAGGTCGGCCGCGTTCTCCGCCTCGGCCGCGGGGCACCAGCGCCGCAGGTCGGAGGCTGCGTCGATCACGCTGCTCACCACCTGGGCGGCGATCGTCGGGTCGACGGGCCGGATGGAGCCGTCCGCCACGCCGTCGCAGATCGGGAAGGCGAGCCGCTCCCACAGGCGCCGCAGCCGCGCCGGAACCTCCGCCCGCAGGCCCTCCGGCAGCGCGCCCACGGCCGCGCAGCGGAGCAGCGGACCACCCGCCTCGAACTGGTGCCGGATCAGCGCCCTGGCGCAGGCGGTGAGCCGGTCCCAGCCGGGGCCCCCACGTGCCTCGGCCGCCGCCTGCTCGGCGCGCAGCACATCGAAGGTGCGCTCGAAGCAGCTGGCGACGAGGTCGTCCTTGTTGTCGTTGTGGTGGTAGAATGAGCCCTTGGTCACGCTGAGCCGGGCCGAGATCTTCTCGACCGAGGCACCACGATAGCCCTCCTCGTTGATGAGGGCGGTCGCCGCGCGCAGGAAGGGCTCGGTCGGGCCCTCGCCGGCGGCCGCCAGCGGTGGCTCGGTCTCGGGCCAGCGGCTGCCCGGCCCGGCGAGGCCACCGAGCAGGATGTCGGCCACGCGCTCGGCCACGCGCCCGTAATCCTGGGGCTCGTAGCGGTCGATCCAGAGGCGGACCGTGTGCACGACCGAGAGCACGAGGTGGGTCCGCGCGTTGCGCTCCGGCCGGCCGAGATCGACGCTCTCGGGGACGAACAGCCCGCGGGCGCGCCGGAACAACCCGTTGTAGGCCGCGAACACCGCCTCGCTCTGCGGGCTCGGCAGCGCCATCAGCTCGGCGAGGCGGACCTGTGGCCGCTCCGCCCCCGTCTCGATCGCCGCGAGGCCGCGGAAATAGGAGGCCAAGAAGACGCGCAGACGCGCGGCCGGATCCTCCGCACGCGCCGCCTCGTCGAGCAGGGCGCCGTGCCAGTCCAGGCTGCGCAGGTAGCAGGCGGCCGCCAGATCCTCCTTGCGCCGGTAATAGTAGGTGATGCTGTTGGTGACGAGGCCGACGCTCGCCGCCACGTCAGTCAGGGCGGTCCCGCGCACGCCGCGGGCGTTGAAATGCCCCACCGCCGCGTCGAGAATCATCTGTCGTTTGGCGGCGTAGCGCTTGGTCACGCGCGGCACCGGGGCGGCCCTGTCCGTCATCGCCCGGGTTGAGCACGGCGCGACCCGGCCGGCAAGGCGGGCACGATCGCGTGAAACTGAGCCGGCAGGATGCGCGTTTTCGAAAGTGCGGTATTGTCTGGAGTGGGTCCTACGTGGCTTGCCCGCGGGACGAACGCGCAATTTCGCGCCGGATCCCCACTCTCTCGCAGAAGTTTTCGAGGGCAGTGGGGGGCTTTCGTGGAATCCGACATTGGACTCATGGCTGATGCAGCAAAACCACATTGAATGGGCATTCCAGTTTTTTGTGGTTGCGGTCCGTCAGCACGGCCTTAACCTGACTCTCCCATGCTGATGCTGCCGACCACGGCGTTCGCGCCGAATCCTCAAACCGTTCCGGCCCTCGCGGCCGGCGGCCCGCCGACGGGTGCTCGTCCCATGCTGTACGACGCGTTCCAGGTTCAGGCGGATCTCGCCCAGCAGACGCGCGCCTGGGGCCAAATCCTGCACGACGCGGTGTCGCCCTGGGCAGCCTTCGGCGGCCCGATGAGTTGGTGGTCGGCCGGCGCTCAGATGATGATGCGGACGGGCATGCGCTTCGCACGCCCGAGCTTCGGCCTCGACAGCGTGCGCGTCGGCAACCGCGACGTCCCGGTGATCGAGGAGGCGACCTTCGCCACGCCCTTCGGCACGCTCCTGCACTTCCGCAAGGACGTGGACACCCCGCAACCGAAGCTCCTCGTCGTCGCGCCGCTCTCGGGCCATTTCGCGACGCTGCTGCGCGGCACGGTCCGCGCCCTCCTGCCCGATCACGACGTCTACATCACGGACTGGCACAACGCCCGCGACGTGCCGCTCTCGGCCGGTCCCTTCGCCTTCGACGACTACGTCGAGCATCTCGTGCGCTTCATGGGCGTACTGGGCGAGGGGGCGCACATGCTCGCCGTCTGCCAGCCCGCCGTGCAGGCGCTGGCCGCCGCCGCCGTGATGGCGCAGACCCGCGACCCGGCCGCTCCCCGCTCGCTCACCGTGATGGCCGGCCCGGTGGACTGCCGGATCAACCCGACCGTCGTCAACGAGCTCGCCACCTCGAAGCCGATTGGGTGGTTCGAGCAGAACCTGATCGCGACGGTGCCGCGGCGGCACAAGGGCGCGGGCCGGCGCGTCTATCCGGGCTTCATCCAGCTCTCGGCCTTCATGTCGATGAACATGAAGCGCCACGTCGACGGGCACACGGACCTGTTCTGGCACAAGGTCAACGGCGATGCCGAGAAGGCCGCCGTGATCGAGAATTTCTACGACGAGTACTTCGCCGTGCTCGACCTGCCGGCGGAGTTCTACCTCCAGACGGTCGAGACCGTGTTCCAGGACTACACGCTGGCGAAGAACCAGCTCACCTTCCGCGGCGAGCCCATCGACATGCGCTCCGTGCGGCGCACCGCCCTGATGACCGTCGAGGGCGAGCGCGACGACATCTGCTCGGTCGGCCAGACCATGGCGGCGCACGACCTGTGCACGGGCCTGCCGCCCCACATGAAGGCCCACCACCTCCAGGCGGGCGTCGGCCATTACGGCGTGTTCTCGGGCAAGAAGTGGGAGCAGCAGATCTACCCGCAGGTGCGCAACTTCATCGCCGCGCACGCCTGAGGGCGCCGCCGTCCCCGGCGAAGGGCTGGCGCCATGTGGGGCACCGGCCCTGGGCGGATTTGACCCGCTGGCCGCGCCCCGCCACCATGCTAGCCTTCCGGTCCGCCCGGATCCGGGCGTGCGGGTGCTGACCCATCGGAGCGGCGGGACGACGACGGCGTGGAACCAAGATCCCAGCACGATGCCGGCCTGACCATCGCGGCGCGTCTCGACCGGCTCGTTGCCCGAGCGCGCGCGGCGGGCCTCTGGGAACGGGCCTGGCCCGTGCTCTGGCGCGGCCTCGGCGTCCTTCTCGCCTTCGCGGTTGTGTCGTGGCTCGGGTTCTGGCTCGATCTCGGGCCGGTCGGCCGGATGGCGGGCGTCGCGCTCTTCGCGCTCGCCCTGATCGCCGCGCTCCTCCCTCTTCTGCGCCTCGCGCGCCTGAGCCGCGCCGAGGCCCTGGCCCGGCTCGACCGCGAGGCGGCCCGGCGCGATCCGGCTTTGCGCCACGGTCCGGCCTCGGCGGCCGAGGACAGGCTGGCGGTCGGCGCCGCGGATCCCGCCACCCGCGCCCTCTGGGAGTTGCACCAGCGCCGCGCGGCGGAGGCGGTCGCGCGCCTGCGCGTCGGCCTGCCGCGGCCGATGATGCCGCGCCAAGATCCTTACGCGCTCCGGGCCGCCCTCGCGGTCGCGGCGGTTGCGAGCCTGTTCGTCGCGGGGCCCGAGTGGCGCGAACGGCTGGGCTCCGCCTTCGACTGGCGCCGGCCGCCGGCCGCGGCGCCGAACTACCGCATCGACGGCTGGATCGACCCGCCGCTCTACACCCGCACCCCGCCGCTCCTCGTCGCCCTGTCCGAGGCCGAGCAGCGCCTGCGCGCGCCGTTCAATTCCCAGCTCGTGGTGCGCATCGCGGGCGAGAACCGCGCCGCCGCCGAGACCGTCCTGACGCCCGATGCCGGCCTGAAACCCGTGCCCGGCAAGGAGGCGCGCCCGGACCTGCGCGAGGACCGCTTCCAGCTCGTCGGGCCGCGCGCCGCCCTCACCCTCGCCACGCCCGCGGGCGAGCGCCGCCTCGTGATCGAGACCATTCCCGACAACCCGCCGGAGATCCGCGACGTCGGCACGCCGGAGGTGAACGGGCGCGGCACGTTCAACCTCGGCTACCGGGCGCGCGACGATTACGGCCTCGCCTCCGCGGACGGGATCGTCGAGCCGCTGAAGCCCGGCCGCGCGCTCGTGCCGCCGCCGCGGATCGCGCTGGCCCTGCCGCCGGACGCCAGCGGCGAGAGCGAGGCGAAGACGCTGGTCGATCTCACCGACAATCCCTGGTCCGGGGCGCGGGTGCGCTTCACCCTCGTGGTCAGGGACGAGGCCGGCCAGGAGGCGCGCTCCGTCCCGGTCGAGATGGTGCTGCCGGCCCGCCCCTTCCGCGACCCGCTCGCCCGCTCGTTCGCCGAGGAGCGCCGCCGCCTCGTCACCGGTCCGGACGAGGGCCGGCCCCGGGTGCAGACGGCGCTGGACGCCCTGCTGATCGCGCCGGACACTTTCGGGGTCCGGCCCGCGATCTTCCTCGGGCTGAAGACCGCCGCCGGGCGCCTGCGCGCCGCGCGGGACGAGCCCGGTCTCACGGAGGTCGCCGACCTTCTCTGGGAGATGGCCCTGAAGATCGAGGACGGCGACCTCTCGGACGCCGAGAAGCAGCTGCGCCAGGCCCAGGACCGCCTGAAGGAGGCGGTGGAGCGCAGCGCGCCGGACGAGGAGATCCAGCGCCTGACCCAGGACCTGAAGCAGGCGTTAGACAAGTTCCTGAAGGAGATGGCCCAGCGCCAGAGCAAGGAACCGCGCCAGCAGCAGCAGGGCGAGCGCAACGGCCAGCAGAAGAGCGTGACGCCCGACGACCTCGACAAGATGCTGAAGGACATGGCCGAGGCGATGAAGCGCGGCGACACCGCCGAGGCCCAACGCCTGATGGAGCAGCTGCGCAACATCCTGGAAAACCTCCAGACGGCGGAGCAGGGGGGCAAGTCCGATCAAGCCGGCCGCGAGATGCGCAAGCAGATGCAGGAGCTCGACCAGATGTCGCGCGACCAGCAGCAGCTGCGCGACGAGACGTTTCGCGACGGCCAGGACAAGCAGCAGGGCCAGCGCCCGCGCGACCGCGGCCAGCAGGGGCAGCAACAGGGTCAACCGGGCGGGCAACAGGGGCAGCAAGGCCAGCGCAGCCCCGGCCAGCAGGGACAGCAGGGCGAGCGCGGCCAGGGCCAGCAGGGTGGCAGCGCGGGCGACCGCCAGCAGGCGCTGCGCCAGCGCCTGGAGGACGTGCAGCGCCGCATGAAGGAGAACGGCATGAAGGGCGAGGACGGGCTCGCCGATGCCGAGGAGGCCATGCGCGAGGCCGAGAACGCCCTGCGCCAAGGCCGCGAGGGCGACGCCGTGGACGCGCAGGGGCGCGCTCTCGACGGGCTGAAGCGCGGCGCCGAGGGCATGCAGCAGCAGATGCAGGAGATGGCCGAGGCGGAGGGCCAGGGCCAGGGCGAGCAGCCCGAGGGCCAGCAGCCGGGCCAGCAGGGTAAGGCGGGCTCCCGCGAGGACGACCCGCTCGGCCGCCCGACCAAGGGCCGCGACATGTCCGATGGACGCGTGCGCGTGCCGGGCGCCGACGAGTCGGCGGTCCAGCGGGCGCGGCGGATCATGGAAGAGCTGCGGCGCAAGCTCGGTGACCCGACCCGATCCCGGGAAGAGCTGGACTATTTCGAGCGGCTGCTGCGCCGCAACTGACGGGACCGCCGCGAGCGTCTATGGGAGGCGCTTGCGCACGAACCGGATCACCTCACATGTCCGCCAACACCCTGGTCCTGATCGCCTGCGGCGCCGTCGCCGTCGTTTTGCTGCTCGGCCTCGTCAACATGCTGCGCGGCGGCAGCGCCAACCTCTCGCAGAAGCTGATGCGTCTGCGCGTGCTGCTGCAGTTCATCGCCATCGTGATCATCATGGGCGTGGTCTGGTGGCGCGCAGCGTGAGCCGGGGGCGGCCCCTGTGACGGTGTGACCCCCACGCCGCACCACCCGACAATCACGCACGCGGCGGTTGTTTCATGGATTGCCGCGCGTCGAGGGGACCAAGCGTCGTGGTAGGCAGGTACGGCTCAACTGGACCGGTTCCCCATGCTGCCCACGCTCCGCACCTGTCTCGCCGGCGGCCTCGCCCTCGCGGCCCTTCCCGTCACGGCTGCGGATCTGCTCCCGGCGCGCGCGCCCGCTCCGGTCTACGCCGCGCCGGTGCAGCCGCTCAGCATCGTCTCCGAGATCCGCATCGGCGGCGCGGTTCAGGATCCGGGCAGCGCGGAGGGCAAAGCCCGCGGTTTCTCCACCACGAACGTCAACGGCGAGATCCTGTTCGCCAAGCCGGTGCTGAGTCTCGATCCGTTCTGGCAGGCCTTCGTGCCGCGCCCCACGGTCGGCGGCAGCTACAACACGGGCGGCCGCACCAGCTACGCCTATCTCGGCGCCACCTGGACGGTCGACATCTTCCCCGAGCTGCTGAACCGCCGCGTCTTCATCGAGGGCTTCTTCGGTGCCGCGGCCCACAACGGCTACACGGGCCCGAAGGCGGGGACGCCCTACGGCTTCAACACGCTGGGTTGCAACCCGCTCTTCCGCGAGGCCGCAGCGCTGGGCTTCCGCATCACCGAGCGCCTGAGCATCATGGCGACGATCGAGCACATGTCGAACGCCGGCCTATGCGACAACAATCGCGGCCTGACGAATTACGGCGGCAAGATCGGCTACACATTCTGATCGTCGTCCGATCCCTGCCCGAGGTGCGCCCGTGGTCAAGCTGAACCGGATCTACACGCGCACAGGGGACAAGGGCACCACGGCGCTGGCCGACGGGCAGCGCCGCTCCAAAGCCGATCTCAGGGTCGAGACCTACGGTACGGTCGACGAGACCAATGCCTGCATTGGATTGGCGCGGTTGCACGCCGAGCCTCGGCTCGACGCGATGCTCGCCGCTATCCAGAATGACCTGTTCGATCTCGGCGCCGACCTCGCGACGCCGCCGACGCCCGAGCCGCTGCCCTACGAGCCGCTGCGCGTGGTGGCCGCACAGGTGAAGCGGCTCGAGGACGACATCGACGCCCTGAACGCGGTGATCCCGCCGCTGAAATCCTTCGTGCTGCCGGGCGGATCGCCGGCCGCGGCCGCGCTCCATTTGGCCCGCACGGTCTGCCGCCGGGCCGAGCGCCTCGCCGTGCAGCTCGCCGCGAGCGAGGGCGAGACGGTCTCGGCGGAAGCACTGCAATACCTCAACCGGCTCTCGGATTTCCTGTTCGTAGCGAGCCGCGCGGCAAACGGCGACGGTGCCGACGACGTGCTCTGGGTTCCGGGCAAGAACCGCTGAACCAGAGCCGCTGATCCGGCGCCGCGACGCCGTACCGCTCCCCCCAAATTCCCTGGACCGGGGACCGCCCGGCTTTTCGAAAGCGGGTCTTTCGCGCCGCGTTGACAAGGCGGAAATGTGGCCGCTACGGTCCGCGCCCTGTGCCGGCCGCGAGGCGTCCCTGGAGGATGCGTCGCGCCCGCGCGTCAGCAGCGAAGAAGTCCCGCGGAGGAAGTTGGCCCCCATGAAGGTTCTGGTGCCCGTCAAGCGGGTCGTCGACTACAACGTGAAGATCCGCGTGAAGGCCGACGGATCGGGCGTTGAGCTCGCCAACGTGAAGATGTCGATGAACCCCTTCGACGAGATCGCGGTCGAGGAGGCGATCCGTCTGAAGGAGAAGGGCAAGGTCACCGAGATCGTCGCCGTCTCGATCGGCCCGCAGCAGGCGCAGGAGACCCTGCGCACGGCCCTCGCCATGGGCGCCGACCGCGCCATCCTGATCAAGACCGACGTGAGCTGCGAGCCGCTGGCGGTGGCCAAGCTCCTCAAGGCCGTGGTCGAGAAGGAAAGTCCCGAACTCGTCATCCTCGGCAAGCAGGCGATCGACGACGATTCCAACCAGACCGGCCAGATGCTCGGCGCGCTCCTCGGCTGGCCGCAGGGCACCTTCGCGTTCAAGCTGGAGGTCGGCGACGGCTCGATCGACGTGACCCGCGAGGTCGATGGCGGCCTCCAGACGGTGGCGCTCCAGCTGCCGGCCATCGTCACGACGGACCTGCGCCTCAACGAGCCGCGCTACGCCTCGCTCCCCAACATCATGAAGGCGAAGAAGAAGCCGCTGGAGGAGCTCGCGCCCGACGCCCTCGGTGTGGACGTCACCCCGCGCCTGACGGTCCTGAAGACCGCCGAGCCCCCGGGCCGCTCGGCCGGCGTCAAGGTCGGCTCGGCCTCCGAGCTGGTGCAGAAGCTCAAGGTCGAGGCCGGCGTCTTCTGACGCCGCCGGCCCGCACAGGGCCGCGACCGCCACCGGGCCCGGCTTCACGTCGCGGCCCGGATCCCATCGCCGGCAGGCCGCCGTACGGCGCCGCCTAGAAGCTCAGGATCGCCCGCATGACAACGCTTCTGTACGTCGAGCACGCCAACGGCCAGATCAAGGACGGCTCTCTGAAGGCGCTGACCGCCGCCAAGGAACTGGGCCAGCCCGTCCACGCCCTGGTGCTGGGCTCGGGCTCGAAGGCGGCGGCCGAGGCCGCGGCCAAGCTCGACGGCGTCGAGAAGGTGCTCAACTCCGAGGAGAGCCTCTACGACCACGACCTCGCCGAGCCCGTGGGCGCGCTGATCGCGGCGATCGCCGAGCCCTACGAGGCGATCGTGGCGGCGGCCACCACCACGGGCAAGAACGTTCTGCCGCGCGCCGCCGCGCTCCTCGACGTCGCGCAGGTCTCCGACATCATCAAGGTGGTCTCGCCCGACACGTTCGAGCGGCCGATCTACGCCGGCAACGCGATCCAGACCGTGCAGGCGCCGGGCCCGAAGCGGGTGATCACGGTGCGGACCGCGGCCTTCAAGCCGGCAGGCGAGGGCGGCGCGTCCGCCGCCGTCGAGGCCGTCTCGGCCGCCGCGCCGGAGGCCGGCGGCTCGTCGTTCAAGGGCGAGGAGATCGCCAAGTCCGACCGTCCGGAACTGGCCTCGGCCAAGTTCATCGTGTCGGGCGGCCGCTCGCTGGGATCGGCCGAGAAGTTCAGGGAGCTGATCGAGCCGCTGGCCGACGCGCTCGGCGCCGCGGTCGGCGCCTCGCGCGCGGCGGTCGATGCCGGCTACGCCCCGAACGACTGGCAGGTCGGCCAGACCGGCAAGGTCGTGGCCCCCGACCTCTACGTGGCCGTCGGCATCTCGGGCGCGATCCAGCACCTGGCCGGCATGAAGGACTCGAAGGTGATCGTGGCGATCAACAAGGACGAGGACGCGCCGATCTTCCAGGTGGCCGATTACGGCCTCGTGGGCGACCTGTTCCAGGTGGTGCCGGACTTGCAGGCCGAGATCGCCAAGGCGAAGGACTGATCGCGGAGCGGCCGGCACCCTCGGACGGTCCGGACGGAACGCGGCGCCGCCGGAGGAACCCTCCGGCGGCCAGCGCGCGTGATCGGTCGGGCGCACGCCGAGGGTTTCGCCGGTCCGCGAACGCGGGCTAGAAGACTTCTGGATCACGGGGCGGCCGGCGCGTCGCGGCTCTCGTGTTCCAAACGGGTCGGCCATCGGTCCGGCTGCGGGGAAGGACTCGGATCGGGACATGACTATCGACATCAATCGGGTCGGCATCATCGGCGCGGGACAGATGGGCAGCGGGATCGCGCAGGTCTGCGCGGCCGCGGGCCTCGACGTGCGCCTGAACGACCGCGAGGCGGACCGGATTGAGGCGGGGCTGGGCACCATCGACGCCAGCCTCGCCAAGCTCGTCTCGAAGGGCGCGATCGACGAGGCGACCAGCCGGAGCGCGCGCGAGCGGATCAAGCCGGCGCGCAGCTTCGCGGATCTCGGCGACTGCGACCTCGTGATCGAGGCGGCCACCGAGAACGAGGCGGTCAAGCGCGAGATCTTCTCGACGCTCTGTGCCTCGCTGAAGCCCGACGCGGTGGTGGCGACCAACACCTCGTCGATCTCGATCACGCGGCTCGCCGCCGCGACCGACCGCCCCGAGCGCTTCATCGGCATCCATTTCATGAACCCGGTGCCGGTGATGCAGCTCGTGGAGCTGATCCGCGGCATCGCGACCGAGGACCAGACCTACGAGTCCGCCAAGGCCTTCATCGCCAAGCTCGGCAAGACCTCGACCATGTCCGAGGACTTCCCGGCCTTCATCGTCAACCGCATCCTGCTGCCGATGATCAACGAGGCGATCTACACGCTCTACGAGGGCGTGGGCTCTGTCGAGTCGATCGACACCGCCATGCGGCTCGGCGCGAACCACCCGATGGGCCCGCTCCAGCTCGCCGACTTCATCGGCCTCGACACCTGCCTGTCGGTGATGCAGGTCCTCTACGACGGGCTGGCCGACTCGAAGTACCGCCCGTGCCCGCTCCTGGTGAAATACGTCGAGGCCGGCTGGCTCGGCCGCAAGACCAAGCGCGGCTTCTACGATTACCGCGGGCCGACGCCCGTGCCGACGCGCTGAGCCGCATCGACCATCCACCGACACGAGAGAGGCCGGGACGCTGGCGCGTCCCGGCCTCTCTCGTGTCGGTCGGAGGGGAGGGCGGCCTGGGCGCCCCCGCCCGCCTTACTTCGGCTGGGCCGGGTTGGCGCTCGGCTGCGAAGGCTGCGGATAGGCCGGGTTCTCGGCCGGCACGTTGCCGGAATTGGCCGAGGACGGCGCGTTGGACTTGCCGTTGACCGAGCCGGTCACCTCCTGCCGCGAGGCGTCCTGGCTCTGGCTGGCATAGTCCTTCGGCGCGTTGGCACCGTTCCACATCATCAGGCCGACGAGCGCCACGGCGAGCAGCGCAAGGCTCCCGAGGAGCACGCCGAGCACCGGCTTGCCGCGCTCGCCCTGGCGGGCTTCAGTCTTGTTCAGGTTCTCGGTCATGCTTTTCCTCGCTCGCGTGCCGCGCCGATACTTCGGGCGGCGGCTGCCCAATGGATGATCTGGGCGGCCAACGCGGCTGTGCTTGGCGGGGTTCCTGTCCGAGCCCGTTTCAGCGGCCGGTCAACAGCAGGATCTTGCCGAGATGCGCGCTCGACTCCATCAGTTCGTGGGCCTTGCGCGCCTCCTCGAACGGAAACGTCGCGTGGATCACCGGCCGGATCTCGCCCGCGTCGAGCTTCGGCCAGACATCGCGGGCGAGACCCTGCGCGATCTCGGCCTTGTCGGCCTTTGGTCGGGGGCGGAGCGTCGCGCCCGTGAAGGTCAGGCGCTTCAGCATCACGGGCGTGATGTTGAGCCCATCCACCTTGTAGCCGCCCATCAGGGCGATCAGCACGAGGCGCCCCTCGACAGCGAGGGAGGTGAGGTTTCGCTGCAGGTAGCTCGCCCCGATCATGTCGAGGATGACGTCGACGCCGCGTCCGTCGGTGAGGCGGGCAATCTCCTCGGCAAAGTCGGCCTCGCGATAGTTGATCGCGTGGTCGGCCCCCAGTTCCTCGCAGAAGCGGCACTTCTCCGCCGAGCCGGCCGTCGCGAAGACCTTGGCGCCCTGCGCCTTGGCGATCTGGATCGCCGTGGAGCCGATGCCGCTCGAACCGCCGTGGACGAGAAAGCTCTCGCCCGCGGCGAGCCGCCCGCGCTGGATCACGTTGGAGTACACAGTGAAGAAGGTCTCGGGGATGCCGCCCGCATCCGACAGCGACAGGGCCTTCGGCCGGGGCAGGCACTGGGCGGCCTCGGCCACCGCGAACTCCGCGTAGCCGCCGCTGATCACCAGGGCGCAGACCTCGTCGCCGAGCGCGGGCGCGCTCACGCCCTCGCCCAAAGCCACGACACGGCCGCTGACCTCCAGGCCCGGCACGTCGGTCGCGCCCTTCGGCGGCGGGTACTTGCCCTGCCGTTGCATCAGATCCGGCCGGTTTATGCCGGCGGCCACCACCTCGATCAGAACCTGGCCGGGCCCGGGACGCGGCACGGGCGCGGTCTCGAGCTTGATCACCTCGGGCCCGCCCGCGCCGTCGTAGCGGAGCTGGCGCATGGTCTCGGGTGGCGTCGCGGGCATCGGAATCTCCTCGTTCAGGCCAGAGATACCTGCCGCGGGCCGGCCGGGCGACAAGGCGTCCGGGTCCGCCCACAAGCGAGGAGCCCCGGCGCCGAGGCTCCTGCGATGCGGGTCAGTTCAGGGCCACGCTCGGCGGCCGGCGCTCGGCGCCGACCGTGACGTCGCCGATCATCAGGCCCATCGGGCCCGCGGTGACCGGGACCTCCTCGCCGTCGTGGATGCGGCCCGAGAGCAGCAGTTCCGCCAGCGGGTCCTGCACGTTCTTCTGGATCACCCGCTTCAGCGGCCGCGCCCCGTAGGCCGGGTCGTAGCCCTTGTCGGCGAGCCAGGTGCGGGCCTCCTGATCCACGTCGAGCGCGATCTTGCGCTCGTCGAGGAGCTTCTGCAGCCGCCCGAGCTGGATATCGACGATGGCTCCCATCTCGCCGCGCTGGAGGCGGTGGAACAGGATGATCTCGTCGATCCGGTTCAGGAATTCCGGCCGGAAATGGCCGCGCACCACGCCCATCACCTCGTCGCGGACGGCATCGGTGTCCTGGCCCGCGGGCTGGTTCACCAGATACTCGGCCCCGAGATTGGATGTCATGATCAGGAGCGTGTTACGGAAGTCGACCGTCCGGCCCTGACCGTCCGTCAGGCGCCCGTCGTCGAGCACCTGCAGGAGGACGTTGAACACGTCCGGATGCGCCTTCTCGACCTCGTCGAACAGCACGACCTGATAGGGCCGGCGGCGCACGGCCTCGGTGAGCGCGCCGCCCTCCTCGTAGCCGACATAGCCCGGAGGCGCGCCGATGAGGCGGGCCACCGCGTGCTTCTCCATGTACTCGGACATGTCGATGCGCACCAAGGCGGTGTCATCGTCGAACAGGAAGCCGGCGAGTGCCTTGGTCAGCTCGGTCTTGCCGACGCCGGTCGGGCCCAGGAACATGAACGAGCCGATCGGCCGGTTCGGATCCTGCAAGCCCGCGCGCGCCCGGCGGACCGCGGTCGAGACCGCCTCCACAGCCTCGCGCTGCCCGACGACGCGTTTGGCCAGCGCCTCCTCCATCGCCAGCAACTTCTCGCGCTCGCCCTCCAGCATCTTGTCGACGGGCACGCCGGTCCAGCGCGAGACGACGCCCGCGATATGGGCCGGCGTCACCGCCTCCTCGACCATGCCGTCGCGCGCGACGGCGCTCTCGGCCTTGGCCTCGATCTCGGCGAGCTGCTTCTCCAGCCCGGGGATCACGCCGTAGGCGAGCTCGCCCGCGCGCTGGTACTGGCCCTGGCGCTGGGCGGCGGCCAGCTCGGTCCTGGCCTCGTCGAGCCGCTTCTTCAGCTCGGCGGCGGCGCCGAGCTTGTCCTTCTCGGCCTTCCAGCGCGCGGTGATGGTGGCGGACTGCTCCTCGAGGTCGGCAAGCTCCTTCTCCAGGCGCTGCAACCGGTCGCGGGAGGCGGAGTCCGTCTCCTTCTTCAGCGCCTCGCCCTCGATCTTCAGCCGCACGATCTCGCGGTCGACGTTGTCAAGTTCCTCCGGCTTCGAATCGACCTGCATGCGCAGGCGCGAGCCCGCCTCGTCCACGAGATCGATCGCCTTGTCGGGCAGGAAGCGGTCCGTGATGTAGCGGTTCGACAGCATGGCCGCCGCGACGAGCGCGGAATCCTGGATCCGCACCCCGTGGTGCTGCTCGTACTTCTCCTTGATGCCGCGCAGGATCGACACCGTGTCCTCGACGGTGGGCTCCGAGACGAAGACCGGCTGGAAGCGGCGGGCGAGCGCCGCGTCCTTCTCGACGTGCTTGCGGTACTCGTCGAGGGTGGTGGCGCCGACGCAGTGCAGCTCGCCGCGGGCGAGGGCGGGCTTGAGCAGGTTCGAGGCGTCCATCGCCCCGTCCGCCTTGCCGGCGCCGACCAGCGTGTGCATCTCGTCGATGAACAGGATGATGCCGCCCTCGGCCGCGGTCACCTCGGAGAGCACGCCCTTCAGCCGCTCCTCGAACTCGCCGCGATACTTGGCGCCCGCGATCAGGGCACCCATGTCGAGCGCCAGCAGGCTCTTCTCGCGCAGGGATTCCGGCACGTCGCCGTTGACGATGCGCAGCGCCAGCCCCTCGACGATGGCGGTCTTGCCGACGCCGGGCTCGCCGATCAGCACGGGGTTGTTCTTGGTGCGCCGGGAGAGCACCTGGATCGTGCGGCGGATCTCCTCGTCGCGGCCGATCACCGGGTCGAGCTTGCCCTCGCGTGCGGCCTCCGTGAGGTCGCGGGCGTACTTCTTCAGCGCGTCGTAGGCGTTCTCGGCGCTCGCGTTGTCGGCGGTGCGGCCCTTGCGGAGCGCGTTGATCGCGGCGTTGATCGAGGCGGGGGTGACGCCCGCGGCCTGAAGCGCGCGGCCGGCCTCGCTGTTGCCCTCGACGGTCAGCGCGAGCAGCAGCCGCTCGACGGTGACGTAGGAATCGCCCGCCTTCTCGGCGGCCTTCTCGGCGGTGTCGAACAGGCGCACGAGATCGCGCGTCGCCTGGGGCGGCGCGGAATTGCCGGATACCTTGGGCTGCTTGGCGAGCCACTGCTCGACCTGTGCGAGCGCCACGCGCGACTGCCCGCCGGCCCGGTCGATCAGCCCGGCGCAGAGGCCTTCGGGATCGTCGAGCAGCACCTTCAGGAGATGGCCCGGCTGCAGTTGGGGATGGCCCTCGCGCATCGCGAGGTTCTGGGCCGCCTGCACGAAGCCGCGGGCGCGCTCGGTGTACTTCTCGAAATTCATGCACAACCCTCCCGTACCGGCATCCGCCGCCCGCGATGAGGCGCGGCGCCACCGAAACGTCGCCCTCCGGCTATCCACCGCGCGAGGGCCCCGGCGCCGTTGGGGCCGCCGGTACAGGGCATGTGGTGTTGCATTTGCGCACCACAAGGGTCCGTAATCCTCTTGCGCGCGCGGGCTATTCAGGGGCAGGCTGCGGACATGGCCACGCTCGCGATCCAAGCCCTCTACCGCTACCCCGTGAAGGGCTTCAGTCCCGAGCGGGTGGAGCGTGCCGCGCTGGAGACCAGCGGCTACTTTCCGGGCGACCGGCTCTACGCCGTCGAGAACGGGGATTCGGGCTTCAACCCGGCAGCGCCCCGGCACCAGCCGAAGACCAAGTACCTGATGCTGATGCGCGAAGAGGCCCTGGCGCGCCTGCGCACCCGCTACGAGGACGCGACCGCGACGCTCCATGTCGAGGCGGAGGGCGAGACCTACGCAGCGAAGCTCGACACGCCCGAGGGGCGGCGCGTGCTGGAGGACCTCGTGCGGCGCCTGCTGCCGGCCTCGCTGCGCGGGGAGCCCCGGGTCCTGGAGGCGCCGCCGCAGTACCGCTTCACCGATTCGAAGATCGGCTTCGTCTCGCTCATCAACCTTGCGAGCGTGCGGGCGATCGAGGATTTCGTCGGCGCGCCGGTCGATCCGCGGCGCTTCCGCGGCAATCTCCTGGTCGCGGGGCTGGAGCCATGGGCGGAGTTGGCGATGTCCGGCGCGGTCATCGAGGCGCCGAGCGGACTGCGCCTCAAGCTCACGCAGCGCACCCAGCGCTGCGCCGCCACCAACGTCGATCCGGCGAGCGGGATCCGCGACCTAGACATTCCCTGGACGCTCGACGCCCGCCTCGGCCATCGGGATTGCGGCATCTACGCCGAGGTGATCGCGGGCGGTGCGCTGGCCGAAGGGGACCGCCTGAGCGTGGTGCGCTGAGGGGTGCCGCCGCGTCAGTCGCGGGCGAGCAGCCAGCGCGGCTCCGGATCCTCGGCCGGGAGCAGGGCGGCGACGGCGTCGAGATCGACCGTGTAGCGGTCGGTCAGCATCTGCCAGACCTCGGCACGGGACCGCGCCGTCGGGATCAGATGATCGAGGGCGTGGGCGAGAATGCTCGGATGCACGAGGGCGGGTCGCTGGTGGAGCGGGTCGGCGTGAAGCATCGTTATCGCGGTCCCTTCTGACCACACGAATATTCTTCACGCTGGTTAATTCAGGCTTAAGAGCCGGCCTTGAGCAATCGGCAAAGTATTCACGATGCTCGCCGCGCCCCGGAGCGAGCGGCAAGCGACGCGCGAAATGCACCGACGGGAGGCGGAGCGGCCACCGCGCGCCCCCTTGCGGCCAAGCTTCGCCCGGCGATCTGCGACCCGATCGTCGCAGCGCTGATCGGCCTTTGCCCGCCCCGCGGGGTCGTCCGAGCCGCGCGGCTCTTCCTGCGGACGAGACAGCCGGGGGTCGGGATCCACCACGCAGTTGGCGTTCACCTTGCGTTGCAGGGCAAGATGGTCCAACCCGCGATCAATGACCGGTCACGGTCACGTCACCCTCTGAATGGACGGACAACGACATGGCGAGCCAGGGCAGCGCGAAGTGGGTCTACGCCTTCGGCGACGGCAAGGCCGAGGGCAAGTCGCAGATGCGCGAGTTGCTCGGCGGCAAGGGCGCGAACCTCGCCGAGATGTCCAATCTCGGCCTTCCCGTGCCCCCCGGCTTCACCATCACCACGGAAGTCTGCACCTACTACTACGCGCACGAGCGGCAATACCCGCCTGAGTTGAAGGGGCAGGTCGATGAGGCGCTCGCCAAGGTCGGCGGGCTGACCGGCCGGACCTTCGGCGATGCGGAGAGCCCGCTGCTCGTCTCGGTCCGCTCGGGCGCCCGGGCCTCGATGCCGGGCATGATGGACACGGTGCTCAACCTCGGCCTCAACGACACCACCGTCCTGGCGCTCGCCAAGAACGCCGGCGACGAGCGCTTCGCCTACGATTCCTACCGCCGCTTCATCACCATGTACTCGAACGTGGTGCTGGGCGTGGAGCACCACGCCTTCGAGGAGGCGCTGGAACACTACAAGGAGGGCAAGGGCGTCGAGCTCGACACCGAGCTCGGGGCCGAGGACTGGAAGACGCTGATCCAGACCTACAAGAAGATCGTGCGTGAGGAGCACGGCTCGGACTTCCCGCAGGACGCCCAGGACCAGCTCTGGGGCGCGATCGGCGCGGTGTTCGACTCCTGGATGATCCCACGCGCCAAGAAGTACCGTGAGCTGAACCAGATCCCGGAGAGCTGGGGCACGGCCGTCAACGTCCAGGCCATGGTCTTCGGCAACATGGGCGACACCTCGGCCACGGGCGTCGCCTTCACCCGCAACCCCTCCACCGGCGAGCGCGCGCTCTACGGCGAGTTCCTGATCAATGCTCAGGGCGAGGACGTGGTGGCGGGCATCCGCACGCCCCAGGACATCACCGAGAAGGCGCGCATCGAGGCGAAGTCCGATAAGCCCTCGATGGAGAAGGCGATGCCGGAGAGCTTCGCCGAGCTGACCCGCATCTACGGGATCCTCGAGAAGCACTACCGCGACATGCAGGACATGGAGTTCACCATCGAGAGCGGGAAGCTCTGGATGCTCCAGACCCGAAACGGCAAGCGCACCGCCAAGGCGGCGCTGAAGATCGCGGTCGACCTCGCCAGCGAGGGTCTGATCTCGGAGAAGGAGGCCGTCCTGCGCGTCGAGCCGGGCGCGCTCGACCAGCTCCTGCACCCGACGATCGACCCGAAGGCCGAGCGCAAGATCATCGCCTCGGGCCTGCCCGCCTCGCCGGGCGCGGCGACCGGCGAGATCGTGTTCAACTCCGAGGACGCCGAGGCCTGCAAGAAGGCCGAGCGCAAGTGCATTCTCGTGCGCATCGAGACCTCGCCGGAGGACATCCACGGCATGCATGCCTCCGAGGGCATTCTCACCACCCGCGGCGGCATGACCAGCCACGCGGCGGTGGTCGCCCGCGGCATGGGCAAGCCCTGCGTCTCGGGCGTCGGCTCGATCCGCATCGACTACAAGGCCAAGACCCTGACGGTCGGCGGCGTGACCCTGAAGGCCGGCGACCGGCTGACCATCGACGGCTCGACGGGCCAGGTGCTCCAGGGCGAGGTGAAGATGCTGGAGCCCGAGCTCTCCGGCGACTTCGCGCAGCTGATGGGCTGGGCCGACGCGCACCGGACGATGAAGGTCCGTACCAACGCCGACACCCCGAACGACGCCCGCACCGCGCGCAACTTCGGCGCCGAGGGCATCGGCCTCTGCCGCACCGAGCACATGTTCTTCGAGGGCGACCGCATCATCGCCGTGCGCGAGATGATCCTGGCCGACGACGCGGAGGGCCGCCGCGCGGCGCTCGCCAAGATCCTTCCCTACCAACGCCAGGACTTCGTGGAGCTGTTCAAGATCATGTCGGGCCTGCCCGTCACGATCCGCCTGCTCGACCCGCCGCTGCACGAGTTCTTGCCGCACTCGGACGCCGAGGTGGCCGAGGTCGTGAAGGCCACGGGCGTCGCCGAGGACAAGATCCGGCACCGGATGCGGGAGCTGTCCGAGTTCAACCCGATGCTCGGCTTCCGCGGCTGCCGCCTCGCCATCGCTTTCCCGGAGATCGCCGAGATGCAGGCGCGGGCGATCTTCGAGGCCGCCGTGCAGGCCGCCGAGGATACCGGCTCCCCGGTGGTGCCGGAGGTGATGGTGCCGCTCGTCTTCACGCGCGCGGAGTTCGACATCGTCAAGGCACGCATCGACGCCATGGCGAAGGCGGTCTCGGAGGAGTCGGGCGCGACGCTGGACTACCAAGTCGGCACCATGATCGAGCTGCCGCGCGCGGCGCTGAAGGCGGCCGAGATCGCCGAGACGGCGGAGTTCTTCTCGTTCGGCACCAACGACCTGACGCAGACCGCGCTGGGCATCTCGCGCGACGACGCCGCGACCTTCCTGGGCCCCTACACCCAGAAGGGCATCCTGCCGGCCGATCCCTTCGTGACGATCGACCAGGAGGGCGTGGGCGAGCTGGTGCGCATCGGCGTCGAGCGCGGGCGCAAGACGCGCGGCGACATCAAGCTCGGCATCTGCGGCGAGCACGGCGGCGATCCGGCCTCGGTCGGCTTCTGCCAGGAGGTCGGGCTGGATTACGTGTCCTGCTCGCCCTACCGCGTGCCGATCGCGCGCCTCGCCGCAGCCCAGGCAGCGCTCGGCAAGGTGCTCGGCGGCGAGGGCTGATCGCCCGAACGGAGGCGGCCCGGACCCTGCGTCCGGGCCGTTCATGCGCCCTTAGCGAAGCGGCGCAACACCTGTGGAAAAATTCGGCAGCGGCGACGAACCTCAGCCGTGGCGGCACGTTGACTGCTAGTGGATCCGGCGAGCGCCAGCCCGTCAGGCCACGCGCGGGAATGCCGGCCATGAACGATCCGAGCCCCTCCCCACTCTTCATCCCCGAGCATTCTGCGTCTGTCAGGCTTCCACGCGCGCTGGAGCGCGCCGGACTCTGGACGCTGGGCGGCCTGAGCGGTCTCGCGACCTTGGGACTGCTGGTCTTCGCGGTGGCGACGCAGAGCAGCGCCGATGCGGAGCGCATCGCCGGCACGGGCGACTACGCCGCCGGCCTGGTCTCGGCGCTGGCGACCGCGCAGGCCCGCGGCGGCCGCTGAGCCTGTCCCGACCTCGCGCCTGAATGTCTGTTATTTGGCGCCGGCCTCGCGGGTCGTGCGCGATTCCGCGGCGGCGCCTGCCTTTTTCGTGGGCGCGGCGCTCAGCGCGTGCCCGTCACGCCCCGCGTTGCCGACCCGCTGAAGCGCTGACTGGCAAGAGCGTCGCCCGGGCTGCCCTGGCTGAAGCGGGTGGTGATCCGCTCCGGCGAGTCGGAGACGACGGTCCCCGGCGGCGCGTCGGATCGGGGCCGGGCGGCCGCGACGCGGACCGGCGCGGCGGACGAGACCGGAACGGCGGCGTCCTCCGCCGCGACGGCCTCGAACAGCGCACGCAGCTGCTGCTTCGGATCGGCGTCCGCGGCGACCAAAGCTGTGCGCCGGGCGGGCGGGGGCAGGAAGGCGGCCTTCTGCAGCGGCTCGGCGGCCGGGAGCGCCACGGCCCCGACGGCGGCGAACTGCACCGGGCGCGGCGGCGGCAGCGGCATGGCGATTGCGGTGGCGGCGACCGCCTCGAACTCGCTCGGGCGCCTGGGCGGCAGCGGCGTGAGGGCCGCCTGGATCGCCGCCTCGGCGCTGGCCGGGGCGGCAGTCGGCTCCGCCGTGAGCAGGGCCCGGGCATCCGCCCTCCCGTCGCGTGCGAGCGCCGAGTTGCGAAGTGCCGCGCTGGCATTCGGTGCGGCGTAGGCGAGGGCGGCGTTGGCGCCGACCGGCGCCTCGGGATCGGCGCTCGCCACCACCACGGGAGCCCGCCGGCCGCGCGCGGCCGGGGCCTGAGCGGCCGTCGGCGCGCTCGCGGACCCTCCGCCGAACAGGCTCGCCAGGAAGCGGCTGACGCTCGGACCATCGTCCTCCTCGGCGCTTGCCATCTGGGTCTGCACGCCCGCCACCGTGCCGCCGCGGGCCAGGATGGAGGCGCGCGCCTCCTCGTAGCGGGCCAGCGGGTGGCCGTCGCTCGGCAAGTGCACAGTGCGGCCGTCCGGGAAGAGCCGGGCGAGCTGGTCGTAGGTCATGCGCGGCCAGGAGCGGACCGAGCCGACATCGAGATGCACGAAGGGCGACCCTGAGCGCGGATACCAGCCGACCCCGCCGCGCTGCATCTGCATGCCGATGGCCCGGATCTGGTCGATCGAGACGTCGGGCAGGTAGAAGTCCATCGCCTTGCCGAGCGTGTGCTGGCTGTACTCGGCGACCATCTTCGAGCGGCGGCGCAGCATCGCGTTGGTGCCGGGCGAGCGGTAGGCCGAGACCACGTTGATAGGCTCCGACGAGCCGACCTGCCGGTAGGCCTCCCACACCGTGTCGAACAGGCGTGGATCCATCTTGGTCGGCTCGTCCACGCGCCAGTCGCGCAGCAGCCAATTCAGCTGGTCCAGCCCCGCCCGGTCGTAGCGCCCGTCGCGCTTGAACGTGACAGTGGCGCTCTCCTTGGTGTGAGTGTGGTAGATCGAGAGCGTGCGCGTGTCGCCGTTGGCGACCGCGTCCTGCGTCCCGCTCGTCGTGCCGACGAAGGCCAGCGCGAAGCCGGCCGAGACGAGGGCGAGGCGGCGGAAAACGGCCGGGGGGATGCGGGAAAACCTGCGCACGATGGCCGTTGCCTTCTTACCGCGCCCCGTTCGGGGCATCGTGGTGAAGGCAAGGTTGCCGAAAACCGTGAATCCGCGGTTATCGGGTCCTCGCCTCGGACGCCGTTCAGTGTGCGAACGGCTAAGGCGTGACCGTGGCGAAATCGTGCCCGCAAGTGTTCCGGCGCACGCTCGCGGAATCTTGTCCCCGCTGAAGGCGCGCGATCCTCACCACCAGCCGCGCGTGACCGGGGCGGGGCGCGGCGCCCAGGGATCGGGATCGGCGTAGACGGGCGCAGCCTCGACCCGGACGGAGGGCCGGGCCGCCTGCCTCACCTTCGGCTTCGGCCGCGGCATCTCGGCGGCGCGCCGCGGGGACTCGGCCGGGGCCTTCGGCCCGCGGGCGATGGCCGGCCCGCCCCCGCCCGGCAGGCCAAGCGCGGCGCGCATGGGCGCGTCGTAGCCGTAGATGTCGGGCAGCGTGCGGTAGCTGCCGAGGTCGTCCACTTCGGCGGTGAAGTAGGCGAGGTGCACCGGCAGCTTCTCGTCCAGCCGGATCGTGCGCTCGCCCTTGCCGATGAGCTTCTTCAGCCGCTCGCTGGTCCAGGCCTCGGACAGGACCGCATCGGCGAAGCGGAAGGGGTCGTCGACCCGCACGCAGCCGTGGCTCAGCGCCCGGTCGGAGCGGGCGAAGAGCGAGCGGTTGGGCGTGTCGTGCAGGTAGACCGCGTGGTTGTTCGGGAACATGAACTTGATGAAGCCGAGCGCATTCTTCTCGCCCGGCGGCTGGCGCAGCGAGACGTGGCCGCCGCGGCGCACCACCTCGTAGCCGCCCCAGGTCTTGCCCCCGTAGGCGGCGATCTTCGGCAGCATCGTCTTCAGGATCGAGGGCGGCACGTACCAGGACGGGTTGACGACCGCGTACTCCATCATCCCGGAGAACAGGGGGGTGGGCGATTCCGTCTTGCCGACGATCACCCGCGTCTCGTCCCGGAGCCGCCCCTGCCGGAAGACGCGCAGCCGATATTCCGGCACGTTGACCAGCACGTAGTCGGATCCGAGCTCCGCGGGCAGCCAGCGCCAGCGCTCCATGTTGACGATGAGCGCCGCCTCGTCGCCGCTCGCCTGCCGCGGCGACTGGGCGCCGGCCAGCGCCAGCACGGTCTGGGCGTTGAGGTTGCCGGTCGCGGCCAGGCCCCGAGCCCGCTGGAAGGCCGAGACCGCCTTGGCGACGCCGGCGTCGTAGGCGTCGGGCTCCCCCGGCCCGTGATCGAGGGTGCCGGGTGCGCGCGCCTCGATGCCGAGATGCTGGCGCAGCAGAGGCACGCGCGGGTCGCGCATCCCGAGCTTGAGCATTGGGCCGGGCGGCAGCTTCAGGGGCTTGTCCGGGCCGGATTTGCTCGGCTGGGCCGGTCCGCGCAGGGCGGCGAGCCGGGCCTTCAGCGCGAGGTAGCCGGGCTGACGCGGATTGTAGCGCTGGAGCACGGCGCCGGCCTCGGCGCCGGCGCCAGCGACGGCGGCGAGCACCGTATCGGCCGCAGGCAGATCGAGGCTCGGGGTGATCAGGCGGGAGATCGACGCGAGATTGACGCGCCCGCCCCGCGCGTCGCGGGCGTAGAGGGCGATCGCGGCGGAGAGCTTCAGGTCCGCGTCGGCGATCGCCGCGGCCTCAGTGCTCGAATCGGGCGATCTCGGCACCGGGTAGGCGCGCGCGTCGAGACCGTCCTCGCCCGCGGCGGCGAGGCGCGCCGCGGCGGCTTTCGCGGCCGGGTTGTAGGCGCCGTCCGCGATCCAGACCGGCTTGAACGCACCGAGCGCGTAGAAGGCCCGGATCGCCTCGCGCTCCTTCGCCGTGAGGCGGGCGAGGAGGGGGGCCGTGTCGGCGAGCCGGTTGAAGAGTGCGGCCGCCTGCGGATCACTCGGGACTGCCGGCGCCGCGGTGGGCGCCTCCGCCGAGCCGGAGGCCGGGGCGGCGGGCGTCCCGGCCTTTGGGACGCTCTCGGCGGGCACGCCGACAGCCTCGTCGGGCGTGGTGGGCTTGGCCGACTCCGTGCCCCCGGACACGGACGCGGTGGGCGCCGCGTCGGGCTCGACGGCGGCGGTGCGCAGAGCACTGCCGGGCTCCGCCCTGGTGGACTCGGCCCGTGCGGGCACGAGCGCGCCGGCGAACAGCGCGGCCAGGGCGATGGTGGCGGAGCGCGGGACGCGCATCATGCCTCTCCTCGGAGCGGACCGCGCAGCGCGATCCTTGACGAGTCTATAACCGAAGCAAGCGCTGCCGTATGCATGCGCCCGCGCAGAGCCCCACCGGTCCGATGCCCGGGGCGGTCCCGGAAGGTCAGGCGGCAGCGTCCTCGGCCCTGTCGTCGAGGCCGAGATCCTTCAGCTTGCGGTAGAGCGTCGATCGGCCGATTCCGAGGCGGCGCGAGACCTCGGACATCCGGCCGCGGTAATATTGCAGGGCGTAGCGGATCACCTCAGCCTCGACCGCCTCCATCGTCTTCATCTCGCCGGTCTCCTCGACGACGAGCGACATCGCGTGCGGATCGCGCACCTCGACGCGGACGATCTCGCGCACCGGCTCCAGCGGCGCACTCGCGGCGACCGGCTGGCCGGGCGCGGGCGGGATGCGGATGTCGAAGCCCTCGACCTGGGCGGCGATCTGCGGGAATTCCGAGACTGTCAGCTCGTCCCCATCGGCCAGCACCACCGCGCGGAACAGCGCGTTCTCGAGCTGGCGCACGTTGCCGGGCCAGCTGTAGCGGGTGAGCAGCGCCATCGCCTCGGCGCTCACGCCGCGCACGCGCTTGCTCTCCTCCGCCGAGAAGCGGGCGCAGAAGGAGCGCACGAGGTCCGGGATATCCTCGCGGCGCGCCCTCAGCGGCGGCAGGGTCATCGGGAAGACGTTGAGGCGGTAGTAGAGGTCTTCGCGGAACTTGCCCGCCTTGACCAGGTCGAGCAGCGAGCGGTTGGTCGCGGAGATCAGCCGGATGTCGACGCGCACGCTGCGCTTGGCGCCGACCGGATCAACCTCGCCTTCCTGCAGCGCCCGCAGCAGCTTAACCTGGGCGTCGAGGGGGAGTTCGCCGATCTCGTCGAGGAAGAGCGTGCCGCCGGACGCCTCCACGAACTTGCCGGTATGCCGCTCCGTGGCGCCGGTGAACGCACCCTTCTCGTGGCCGAACAGGGTGGATTCGACGAGGTTCTCCGGGATCGCCCCGCAATTGACCGTGACGAAGGGCTTGCCGCGCCGGTCGCCGGAGCCCTGGATCGCGCGGGCCAGCACCTCCTTGCCGACCCCCGATTCACCCTCGATCAGCACCGGGATCGTGGATTTCGCCGCGCGCTCCGCCAGCCGCATCACCCGGTCCATGTCCGGGCTCTTCGAGGCGAGATCGCGGAAGCCCAGCGCGCCGGAGGCGCGGCGGCGCATGCGCCGGACCTCCTCCTCCAGCTGGTCCACCCGCAGGGCGTTCTTGATCGAGACCTGGAGCCGCTCCGCGCCCGCGGGCTTCACCACGAAATCGACCGCACCGGCCCGCATGGCGCTCACCACGGCGTCGATCGAGCCGTTGGCGGTTTGGACGATCACGGGCGTGTCGATGTCGGCCTTGCGCATCTCGGCGAGAACGCCGAGCCCGTCGAGGCCGCCGGGCATGACGAGGTCGAGCAGGACCACGTCGATATCGGGCTCGCGGCGCAGCAGGGCCAGGGCCTCGGCGCCGTTCTCCGCGGTGCGCGCCTCGAAGCCGAACCGGCGCACGCTGGCCTCGGCGAGGCGGCGCTGTACCGGGTCGTCGTCGACGATCAGCACCGTGGTCGTCATGCGGGCTTTCCTCGTGCTGGCGCGCCGATCCGGCCGCGCCGGGGAGCGGGTCCGGCCCGGCGGACGGTCGGCGACGTGTTCCGTTTCGAGAAGCAGCCTCGCTCAGATGCGTAAAGCCGCGCTTAACGACGATGCCGGGATCTCGGGCATCGCGGCATCCGTGCGCTTGTCACAGCGGATGCGGGCCCATCGGTTGAAGCCGGGGCCGGCCCGCTCGATATCAGCGGCCTGCCCCACGGGTTCGGGGCCCGTCCCGTTGGGGCGGCCTCCTCAAGGATTGTGACAGCCGATGCCGAACCGTGTTGCTGCCCTGGGGGCACAGCCCTGCCGGAACGCCGAAAGCGCGCAGGCGGCCCGCGCGACCGCCCACGCGGTCGATCTCGGCGCACTGCCCGAATGGGACCTCTCGGATCTCTATGCCGGCCTCGACGACCCGGCCTTCCGCGACGACCTCGCGCGGGGTGAGCGCGACTGCAAGGCCTTCGCGCAGGCCTATGCGGGGCGCATCGCCGAGCTGGCGGCCGGGCCGGACGCCTCCGAGCGGCTGGCCGAGGCTCTGCGCGCCTACGAGGCCATCGAGGATCTGCTCGGCAAGCTGATGTCCTACGCGGGTCTCGTCTATTCGGGCGACACAACCGACGAGGCGCGGGCCAAGTTCTACGGCGATACCCGCGAGCGCCTCACCGACGCCTCGGGCGAGTTGCTGTTCTTCGCCCTCGAGCTGAACCGCGTCGAGGATTCCGTGCTGGACGCCGCGATGGAATCGGGGCCGCTCGCGCACTACGCGCCCTGGATCGCCGACCTGCGCCGGGAAAAGCCCTACCAGCTGGAAGATCGCGTCGAGAAGCTGTTCCTCGAGAAGTCGGTGACCTCGAACGCCGCCTGGGACCGGCTGTTCAACGAGACGATCGCGGCGCTTCGCTTCCCCGTCCAGGGCGAGATGCTGCCCCTGGAGCCGACGCTCAACAAGCTGCAGGACCCGGACGGCGCGGTGCGCCGCGAGGCCGCCGGGGCGGTGAGCGAGGTGCTGCGGGGCAACCTGCGCATCTTCACGCTGATCACCAACACGCTCGCCAAGGACAAGGAGATTTCAGACCGCTGGCGCGGCTTCAAGGACGTGGCGGATGCACGCCACCTCTCGAACCGGGTCGAGCCCGAAGTGGTCGCCGCCCTGGTCGATGCCGTGCAGGCGGCCTATCCGCGGCTCTCGCACCGCTACTATCGCCTGAAGGCGAAGTGGTTCGGCGTCGAGGCCCTGCCCTACTGGGACCGCAATGCGCCGCTGCCCCGGGTCGAGCAGCGCACGATTCCCTGGACCGAGGCCCGCGACACGGTGCTCTCGGCCTACGGCGCCTTCTCGCCCGACCTCGCCGACATCGCCCGCCGCTTCTTCGACAAGCGCTGGATCGACGCGCCGACCCGGCCCGGCAAGGCGCCCGGCGCCTTCGCGCACCCCACCGTGCCCTCGGTGCACCCCTACGTGCTGGTGAACTACCAGGGTAAGCCCCGAGACGTGATGACGCTCGCCCACGAGCTCGGCCACGGCGTGCACCAGGTGCTGGCCGCCCGCAACGGCGCCCTGATGGCCCAGACGCCGCTCACGCTGGCCGAGACCGCGAGCGTGTTCGGCGAGATGCTGACCTTCCGCAAGCTGCTGGCCGGGACCACCGACACGACCCAGCGCCGCGCCATGCTGGCCGCGAAGGTCGAGGACATGATCAACACGGTGGTGCGCCAGATCGCGTTCTACGCCTTCGAGCGGAAGGTCCATCTCGCCCGCGCCGAGGGCGAGCTGACCACCGAGCAGATCAACGCGCTCTGGCTATCGGTCCAGGCCGAGTCGCTTGGGCCGGCGATCCAGCTCGATGCGGGCTACGAGCCCTACTGGGCCTACATCCCGCACTTCATCCACTCGCCCTTCTACGTCTACGCCTACGCTTTCGGCGACTGCCTCGTGAACTCGCTCTACGGCGTCTACGCCAAGGCGGAGGCCGGCTTCGTGGAGCGCTACTTCGCGCTGCTATCGGCCGGCGGCTCGAAGCCCTATGGCGAGCTGCTCAAGCCCTTCGGGCTGGATGCCAGCGATCCGGGCTTCTGGCAGATCGGGCTCGGGATGATCGAGGGCATGATCGCCGAGCTGGAGGCGATGGAGGGGCAGGCCTGACGAGCCGCTTACGGTTCGCACACCGGAACCTTCGGCCTGACCCGCGGCGGAGGGCCCCACGGCCCTGGCGACGGCGCGCGGGCTGCTTATCTCGCCTGAGACAGCTGAGGTGAGCACCCGCCCGATGGCCGAGACCGACCGCGAAGCCAACCGTTTTTCCGCCCGCGCCAGCCGCTACGCCCGCGTCGGCGTGAACGTCGGCGGCGTCGCGGCCCGGATGGCGGGCTCCCGCCTGTTCGGGGGCGAGGGCACCACCAACGCGGCGGCGCTCGCCCAGGCGCTCGGCGGCCTCAAGGGGCCGATCATGAAGGTGGCGCAGCTGCTCGCCACCATCCCCGACCTGCTGCCGCCCGAATACGCCGCCGAGCTGCAGAAGCTCCAGGCCGACGCCCCGCCGATGGGGGCCGCCTTCGTCAAGCGCCGGATGATGGCCGAACTCGGGGCCGACTGGCAGGGCCGCTTCGGCAGCTTCGACCTGAAGCCCGCCGCGGCCGCCTCGCTGGGCCAGGTGCACCGCGCCACGACGCGGGAGGGCGCGCCGCTCGCCTGCAAGCTGCAATATCCCGACATGCAATCGGCCGTGGAGGCCGACCTGAAGCAGCTCGAAGTCGCCTTCGCCCTGCACCGGCGCATGAATTCCTGGCTCGACACGCGCGAGATCGCCAAGGAGATCGGTGCCCGCGTGCGCGAGGAGCTGGACTACACCCGCGAGGCCAAGCACGCCCGCCTCTACGGCGCGGTGCTGAAGGATGTGGACGCGGTCCGGGTGCCGGCGGTCCATGCCGACCTCTCGACGAAGCGGCTCCTGACCCTAAGCTGGCTCGACGGCGAGCGCATCCTGAACTTCGCCGAGAGCCCGGTCGAGATCCGCAACCGGCTCGCCCAGGCGATGTTCAAGGCTTGGTGGCACCCGTTCAGCCGCGCCGCGGTGATCCACGGCGACCCTCACCTGGGCAACTACACGGTGTTCTCAGAGGACGGCGCGGCGCAGGGGATCAACCTGCTCGATTACGGCTGCGTCCGCATCTTCCACCCGCGCTTCGTCGGCGGCGTGGTCGACCTCTACCGGGGCCTCCTGGAGAACGACGAGGCCCGGATCGTCCACGCCTACGAGGTCTGGGGCTTCAAGAACCTTAGCCGCGAGATCATCGACATCCTCAACATCTGGGCGCGCTTCATCTATGGCCCCTTGCTGGAGGACCGCACCCGGACCGTCGCGGACGGCGTGAAGCCCGGCGAGTACGGCCGCCGACAGGCCTTCCAGGTCCACCAGGCCCTGAAGGAGCGCGGGCCCGTGACCGTTCCCCAGGAATTCGTGTTCATGGACCGGGCTGCGGTCGGACTCGGCGCGGTGTTCCTGCACCTGCGCTCGGAGCTGAACTATCACCGCCTGTTCGAGGTCGAGATCGAGAGCTTCTCCCTCGACGCGCTGACCCGGCGCCAGGGCGAGGCGCTGGCGGCGGCCGGCCTCGACCTGCCCCGCTGAGGGCCCGGACCGGCGCAAACGGAGCCCTTTCGGCGCGAACTTGGCCATAAAGGGGGCGGCAACGTGATTGCCGCCCGTTTAGGCTTGGGCTAAATCCCCTGCGACAGAACAAACAGGCGTCACAGGGGACGAGCGCACGATGGCTGATACCAAGACCGTGTCCGGAGCAGCCTACAGCCCGGCGATGGACGCCAAGACCCACGAGCAGACCTACCGGGGCTTCATCCGCTTCGTCGAGATCGCGACGGGCGTTGTGATCTGCTGGGTCCTGGCGCTGGCCGTGGGCGGTATCCGCGAGGCTTGGCTCACCGCGATCGCCGGCGTGGTCGCGGCGTCCGTGGCCGGCGCCGTCGGCGCGCTCGCTCCGGCAGTCGGCTGGAAGGCCCCGCTCGTGGTTGGCTTGCTTCTTGCACTGTACCTCGCTTTTGCCTAGCGGCGGCCAAGGCCACCGCAAGGTACTCCTGGTTACATCCGCACCGTTTCCATCAACCAGACTCTGCCCGCTCACCTCGTAAAACCGTCATGGTTCGCGCATGCGGTGGCGGTCCATTTGAGGGGTAAGCTGAATGCGCATCGCTGTGCTTTCGGAAACCGACGCCGCGGAACCGCGGGTCGCGGCGGTGCCGGAAACGGTCAAGAAATACAAAGCCCTGGGAGCCGACGTCGTCGTGCAGTCGGGTGCGGGCCTCTCGGCCGGCGTGCCCGACGCTGAGTACGAGGCCGTCGGGGCCACCGTGGCGGCCTCCGCCGAGGACGCGGCGCGCGACGCCGACCTCGTGCTGAAGGTGCGCCGGCCGAGCGCCGAGGAGGCCAAGCTCCTGAAGCGCGGCGCCACCGTCGTCGCCATCATGGACCCCTACGGTCGTGAGGACGAGCTGAAGGTCCTGGCCGATGCCGGCCTCGACACCTTCGCGATGGAGTTCATGCCGCGCATCACCCGCGCACAGGTGATGGACGTGCTCTCCAGCCAGGCGAACCTCGCCGGCTACCGCGCCGTGATCGACGGCGCCGCCGAGTACGGCCGCTCCATGCCGATGATGATGACCGCCGCCGGCACCGTGCCGGCCGCCCGCGTCTTCATCATGGGCGTCGGCGTCGCCGGCCTCCAGGCCATCGCCACCGCCCGCCGCCTGGGCGCGGTCGTCACCGCCACCGACGTGCGTCCGGCGACGAAGGAGCAGGTCGAATCGCTCGGCGCGAAGTTCGTCGCCGTGGAGGACGACGAGTTCAAGCAGGCCGAGACCGCGGGCGGCTACGCCAAGGAGATGTCGGCCGAGTACCAGCGCAAGCAGGCCGACCTCGTGAAGGGCCACATCGCCAAGCAGGACATCGTCATCACCACGGCGCTGATCCCGGGCCGCCCCGCGCCGAAGCTCGTCTCCGAGGAGATGGTCGCCTCGATGAAGCCGGGGTCGGTGCTGGTCGATCTCGCGGTCGAGCGCGGCGGCAACGTTGCGGGCGCCAAGGCGGGTGAGATCGTCACCACGGCGAACGGCGCGAAGATCGTCGGGCACCTCAACGTGCCGGGCCGCCTCGCGGCGACCGCCTCCGCCCTCTACGCGCGCAACCTCTACGCCTTCCTCGAGACGCTGATCGACAAGGAATCGAAGGCGCTCGCGATCAAGTGGGACGACGAGCTGGTCAAGGCCACGAACCTCACCCGCGACGGTCAGGTCGTCCACCCGTCCTTCCAGCCCAAAGCGGCCTGATTCCGCGGAGATCCCCGAATGGCTACCATCCCCCCCGATCAGGCGGCGGACCAGACGCGCATCCTGGCCGACACCGCCCGGGCCGCCGCCGCGGCCGCCCGCAACGCCGCCGACCAAGCCCAGGCGATCGCCGATGGGCTCGGCCACGGCCTCAGCGCCGCCACGCACGGCGCCGTCGACCCCACCGTGTTCCGCCTTGCGATCTTCGTGCTGGCGATCTTCGTCGGCTACTATGTGGTCTGGTCGGTGACCCCGGCCCTCCACACCCCGCTCATGTCCGTCACCAACGCGATTTCGTCGGTGATCATCGTCGGCGCGCTGCTCGCCGTGGGCGTGCCCTACATCGAGAAAGGCAGCGGCTGGGCCCGCTTCTTCGGCTTCATCGGCATCGTGCTGGCCTCCGTGAACATCTTCGGCGGCTTCCTCGTCACGCAGCGCATGCTCGCCATGTACAAGAAGAAAGCCTGAGCCGATGTCCGAGAACATCTCCTCCCTTCTCTACATCGTCGCCGGCGTCCTGTTCATCATGGCGCTGCGGGGGCTCTCGCACCCCACGACCTCCCGCCAGGGCAACCTCTACGGCATGGTGGGCATGGGGCTCGCCGTGCTCACCACGCTGATCGGCCATCCGCCGGCCGGCGCCGCCGCGTGGTTCATCGTGCTGCTCGGCCTCGCCATCGGCGGCGGCGCGGGCGCGGTGATCGCCAAGCGCGTGCCGATGACGGCGATGCCGCAGCTCGTCGCCGCCTTCCACTCGCTCGTCGGCCTCGCGGCCGTCGCCGTGGCGGCCGGCGCGCTCTACGCGCCGCAAGCCTTCGGCATCATCGAGAACGGGCACTTCCACAAGCAGTCGCTGTTTGAGATGGGCCTTGGCGTGGCAATCGGCGCGATCACCTTCACGGGTTCGGTCATCGCCTTCGCCAAGCTCGACGGCCGCATGTCCGGCAAGCCGATCATGCTGCCGCAGCGCCACCTCATCAACGCGCTGCTCGCCGGCGCGCTGGTGGTCCTGCTCGCGCTGTTCATCGGCACCGAGTCGAAGTTCCTGTTCTGGCTGATCGTGATCCTGTCGCTGGTGCTCGGCGGCCTGATCATCATCCCGATCGGCGGCGCCGACATGCCCGTCGTCGTCTCGATGCTGAACTCGTACTCGGGCTGGGCGGCGGCCGGCATCGGCTTCACCCTGGGCAACCTCGCGCTCATCATCACGGGCGCGCTGGTCGGCTCCTCGGGCGCGATCCTGTCCTACATCATGTGCCACGCGATGAACCGCTCGTTCATCTCGGTCATCCTCGGCGGCTTCGGCGGCGATGCCGCCGCAGCGGCCGGCGGCGGACAGGTCGAGACCCGGCCCGTGAAGCAGGGCTCGGCGGACGACGCGGCCTACATCATGAAGAACGCCGAGCGCGTGATCATCGTGCCGGGCTACGGCATGGCGGTGGCGCAGGCCCAACACTCGCTTCGCGAGATGGCCGACCTTCTCAAGAAGGAGGGCGTGGACGTGAAGTACGCGATCCACCCCGTCGCGGGCCGCATGCCGGGCCACATGAACGTGCTGCTGGCGGAAGCCAACGTGCCCTACGACGAGGTGTTCGAGCTGGAGGACATCAACGGCGAGTTCCCGCAGGCGGACGTCGCCTTCGTGATCGGCGCCAACGACGTCACCAACCCGGCCGCCAAGACCGACAAGGCCTCGCCGATCTACGGCATGCCGATCCTCGACGTGGAGAAGGCCAAGACCGTGCTCTTCATCAAGCGCGGCATGGGCTCCGGCTACGCCGGCGTCGAGAACGAGGTCTTCTTCCGCGACAACACCATGATGCTGTTCGGCGACGCCAAGAAGGTCGTCGATTCGATCCTCAAGAACCTCTGATCCGGAGGATCCCAAGGGCCTCGGGCCCTTGGGCGGGGTCCCGGGGCGGAGCCTCAGGTTGGAACTGCCGTCCCGGCTCCGCCGGGTCGGTGGTTCCAAATGCAGGGTTCCACCCTGCACCCGCCGAAGGTCTCGACCTTTGGAATCCATGACCTTCCCGGCGGGGCGGCCAACGATGGCCGCCCCGCTGTCGTTTCCGGGCGGCAGCATGGCGGCCGGCTCCGCGCTATGATCCCGCCGTGCTCGCCCAAACGCCTCCGCCCCGTCCCTTCCTCGGCGTCGCCGCCTCGATCCAGGGGCGGGCCTGGCGCGAGCGCTGCGCCGACCCGTCCGCGCAGGCCGATGCGGCCCTGATGGTCCAGGCCTACGGGCTGCCCGAGCTGCTGGCCCGCGTGCTCGCCGGCCGCGGCATCCGCCCCGACCGCGCCGAGGCGTATCTGCATCCGCGCCTGCGGGAGCTGATGCCGGACCCGGACAGCCTGCTCGACATGGAGATCGCCGCCAAGCGCATCGCCCGCGCGGTCCGTCGCGGCGAGGTCGTGGCGGTATTCGGCGACTACGACGTGGACGGCGCCGCGAGCGCGGCCCTGCTCGCCGGCTACCTGCAAGGCCTCGGCGTCACCGCCCGCATCCACATCCCGGACCGGATCACCGAGGGCTACGGGCCGAATGTCGGCGCCGTGCGGGCGCTCGCCGCGGAGGGCGCGAGCCTCCTTGTCTGCGTCGATTGCGGCACCAGCGGCCACGGCCCCCTGGAGGAGGCGGAGAAGCTCGGCCTCGACGTCGTCGTGCTCGACCACCACGCCGCCTCCGAGATGCTGCCGCCCGTGCGCGCGGTGGTGAACCCGAACCGCCTCGACGACCTCTCCGGCCTCGGCCATCTCTGCGCGGCCGGTGTGGTCTTCCTGACGCTGGTGGCGGTGAACCGCGTGCTGCGGCGCGAGGGATTCTTCGGCGGCAGCCTGACCGAGCCGAAGCTCACCGACGCCCTCGACCTCGTGGCTCTGGCGACCGTCGCCGACGTGGTCCCGCTGACGGGGCTCAACCGCGCCTTCGTGGTCCAGGGCCTCACCGTGATGCGCGGCCGCGGGCGCACCGGCCTCGCCGCCCTGTTCGATGCCGCCTCCCTCGACGGGCCGCCGGAGGCCTGGCATCTCGGCTACCTGCTCGGTCCCCGCATCAACGCGGGCGGCCGCATCGGCGACGCGAGCCTCGGCGCGCGGCTTCTCCTCAGCGCCGACAGTCTGGAGGCGGTGCGGATCGCCGCCGAGCTGGACCGGCTCAACCGCGAGCGCCAGCTCATCGAGGCGCAGGCGGTGGCCGACGCCGAGGCCGCGATGGACCGGGTCCTCAGCCTCGACCCGGACCGCCCGGTGCTCGTCGCGGGCAGCGCCGACTGGCATCCCGGCGTAGTCGGGCTGATCGCCGCCCGCCTGAAGGAGCGCTTCGGCCGCCCGGCCTTCGCCTTCGCCCTGCGTCCGGACGGGACGAGCACGGGCTCCGGCCGCTCGGTCGCGGGCGCCGATCTGGGCGCGGCGGTGCGGGCCTGCGTCGATGCCGGGCTCGCCGCCAAGGGCGGCGGCCACGCCATGGCGGCGGGCGTGACGCTCCAGGGGCAGGACCTCACCCGCTTCGAGGCCCACTTGACCGAGTGCCTTGCGGCGGCCGTCGCCGAGGCGCGTGCGGCGGACGTGCTCCTGATCGACGGGACGCTCAGCGCGGGCGGGGCGACCGCCGAGACCGTGCGGCTGATCCAGCGGGCCGGTCCCTTCGGCCAGGGCGCGCCGGAGCCCGTCTTCGCGTTGGCCAACCACCGCATCGTCGATGCGGGGGTGGTGGGCACGAGCCATGTCCGGGCGCGGCTCCGCAGCCGCGACGGTCAGCTCATCGGCGCGATCAGCTTCCGCACAGCCCAGGGCCCGCTCGGCCGCGCGCTCCTCGGCGCGATCGGCCGGGAATGCCACGTCGCCGGCACGCTCTCTTGCGACCGCTGGCGCGGGGCGGAACGGGCGCAGCTGCGCATCTGCGACCTCGCGCCTGCCGATTGAGTGCGGGCGCAACGAGGCTGTTGACTCCGCGGCGGCCCCCAACCATAAGACCCCGGCGCGGCCCGGACGGGCCGCTCGTTTGGGGGAATGTCCCGAGCGGCAAAGGGGGCGGACTGTAAATCCGCTGCGTAAGCTTCGAAGGTTCGAGTCCTTCTTCCCCCACCAAACGATCCTACGAATTGTCGGACAGCCTAGCGGTTCGCTTCTCAAGCGTCCCGCTTCATGCTATCCGGCAGGGCGTGCGGGTGTAGCTCAATGGTAGAGCAGCAGCCTTCCAAGCTGAATACGAGGGTTCGATTCCCTTCACCCGCTCCAAAATTCCGGGGCGAAAAGATCAGCCCGCGCGGGGGTTTTAGCCCTCAGGTCTTTCGCCCGGCCCTCATAACCGCACCCGCCTGATAGCCGTGTCAGCTCTCATGGGGTGATGTCGCCAGGCGCGGCACAGGCCACCGTTCTGCCGACAGGCTCCGCCGCCGCTCCGTGTTTGTGCCGCATCGTCCACGACGCGCCAGCATCGACGTCAATGGACGTCGCGCTCAGCGTGCGGAACCTCAGGCCGCATCGCTCGGGCCACCACCTTCCTCACCTCCTCTAGGATCAGCACGAGGCTGGCGACGGCGGTGCAGAACAGCCAGTCCCCGGCACTCAAGGCCACCGTGGAGAAGCCCTGCTGCAGCAGGGGCGTGTAGACGACGGCAGCCTGGAGCAGGAGCGTGACGATGATCGCGCCCCAGAGCCAACGGTTCCGGAACAAGCCCACAAACGCGCTCGCCCGTCCGGAGCGGGCGTTGAGGGCGTTGAAGAGCTGGCTCAGCACGAGCGTCGTGAAGGTCATGGTCTGCGCGTAGGCGAGGGTGCCTTGAGCCGGGAGATCTCGGCCCTCGACCAGCCCGCCGGGCAGGCAGGCATCGAGCACGAACAGGCAGCAGCCCGCGGTTACGAGCCCGATGAAGCCGATATTCCACGCCATCGCGCCGGTCAGCACGCCCTCGGCCCGGGGGCGCGGCGGTCGCGTCATCGCGGCCGGATCCGCCGGGTCGACAGCGAGGGCGAGCGCCGGCGCGCCGTCGGACACGAGATTGACCCATAGGATCTGCGTCGCCAGCAGCGGCAGCACCAACTCGCCGGCCGTGAAGGACAGGCCGAGGACGGAGGCGAGCAGCACGCCGAAAGCCATCGTCGCCACCTCGCCGAAATTCGATGACAGCAGGTAGCGCAGGACCTTGCGGATGTTGGCGAAGATCGACCGGCCCTCCTCGACCGCCGCCACGATGGTGGCGAAGTTGTCGTCGGCGAGCACGATGTCGGCCGCCTCCCGGGACACGTCGGTGCCGGTCACCCCCATGGCGATGCCGATCTCCGCCGCCTTCAGGGCGGGCGCGTCGTTCACGCCGTCGCCGGTCATGGCGACGATGAGGCCGTTGCGCTGGAGCGCTCGGACGATCCGAAGCTTGTGCGCGGGCGCGACGCGGGCATAGACCGAGATGGTGCGCACGGCCGCGTCGAGGCCCTGCGGCGACAACGCTTCGAGGTCCGCCCCCGAGAGGACGGTCCCGTCGCCGGGAATGCCGATCTCGGCCGCGATCGCGGCAGCGGTGCGCGGATCGTCGCCCGTCAGCATCATCGGCCGGATGCCGGCGGCCCGGGCGCGGGCCACCGCCTCGCGCGCCTCCGGGCGGGGCGGGTCGCTCATGCCGACCAGGCCGAGGAAGACCAGATCCCGCTCGACGCTGTCGTCCGGCGGCGCGGCCTCGCCCGCCGGCAGGGATCGTTCGGCCACGCCCAGGGTGCGCAGGCCCCGCCCGGCGAGCGCCGCATTGGCGGCCAGGATGGCGTCGCGGCGCTCACCTGTGAGCGGCCGGTCCTGCGCACCGGCGCGCTCGCGCGTGCAGCGCGACAGGACCGTGTCGGGGGCGCCCTTCGCGGCGACGAGCCGCCGACCGTCGTCGCGGTGGACCGTGCTCATCCGGCGACGCTCCGAGGAGAACGGGATCTCAGCGACGCGGGCGAGGCGGCGGGAGAGGACGTCGAGGTCTAGCCCGGCATTCCGTGCGGCGAGGAGCAGGGCGCCCTCTGTCGGATCGCCCTGTACGGTCCAGCCGCCGTCGCGCCGCTGCAGCACGGCGTCGTTGGCGAGCGCGCCCGCGCGGAGCGCCGCCTCCACCTCGGCGCGGCGCTCCGCGTCCCGGTCGAGGCCCGCGGGGGCGGGATCGAAATCGATGGCACCGCCCGCCGTCACGACCGTCCGGACCATCATCTCGTTGCGGGTAAGGGTGCCGGTCTTGTCGGAGGCGATCACGTCGGCCGAGCCCAGGGTCTCCACCGCCGCGAGGCGACGCACGATCGCGTGCCGACGCGCCATCCGCAGCACGCCGAGGGAGAGGGCCGCCGTGACGATCGCCGGCAGGCCCTCCGGGACCGCCGCCACCGCGAGCGCGACGGCGAGGATCAGGGTATCGAGCAGGGCCGGGACGGTGCGGACACCTTCGGCGAAGATAATCGTCGCCGCCATGGCGGCCGCGATCACGAGGACCGCCAACCCGAGGCGCCGGCCGAGCCGGGCGAGGGCGGCCTGGAGAGGCGTGGTTTCCTCCGGCGTCGCGTTGAGCAGGCCGGCGATGTGCCCGAGTTCGGTCCGCATCCCGGTCGCCGTCACCACGCCGAGGCCCCTCCCGGCGCTGACCGTGGTGCCGCTGAACACCATGTTGCGCCGCTCCGCCAGGGCCGCGCCGGTGGCGAGGGCGGCGGTGTCCTTCGGCACCGGGACGCTCTCGCCGGTCAGGGCGGCCTCGTTCGTGCGCAGGGCATTCGCCTCGATCAGCCGTGCGTCGGCGGGGATCGCGTCACCCTCCTCGAGCCGGACGATGTCGCCGGGCACCAGCTCGGTGGCTGGGATCTCCCGCCGCACTCCGTCGCGGATCACCCGGGCCCGGGCCGCCGACATCCGCCGCAACGCCGCGATGGCCTGGGCGGCCCGCGCCTCCTGCACGTAGCCCATCGTGCCGTTGAGGAGCACGATGGCGAGGATCGCGAGGGCTTCGAAGGGCAGACCCGCTCGGTCGTCCCGCAAGGATTCCTCGACCCAGACACCCGCCGAGACAAAGGCGGCGACGACGAGAAGCAGGACCAGCGGGTCGGCGAATTGGGCGAGCAGCCGGCGCCAGGCCGGAACTGGCGGCCCGGCGCGCAGGGCGTTCGGGCCGGATCGCGCCGCCCGGGCGCGCACGGCCTCGCCGCCGAGCCCAGAGGCGGCGTCGGTCCCGAGGGCAGCCAGCACCGCCTCGACGCGCAGGGTCTCGGGGCGAGCCGCGACGCGATCCGGCTCGTCTTCGGCCGCGCGGGGGAGGGACGCTCTCGTCTGCTCGCTCACCGGATCTCCCTCCATTGGCTGGCCTCTCAGCGGTGGCGTCCGCTTCGATCATCAATTGAGGAGGCGGCTCGGCCTCGATCCGGTGCACCGTGTGCGCGTGTCCGGGCGGCCGGATCTCACCCTCTCACCGTGCGGGGATAGTCATGATCGAGAACCTGCGGAACATCCTCGTCGCGCTGACCGAGCGGCTCGGCGACGAGACGCCCTCCAGCGCGCTCGCCTACGGCCTTTCTCTGGCGGAGGGTGCGCAGGCGCGCGTGACCGTCCAGGCGGTCTCGCTGCGGCTGGTCCTGCCGCATCCCTGGATCAGCCGCTTCGTCGCCATGGTGGTCGCCGCCGAGAACCGGCGGCTGCAGAGCCTGGCTCAGGAGGTGGTCGAGCGGGCTCGGGGCGATGCGAGCGCCGCCGGGATCCTGTGCACGCCGCTGGCCGAGCACCTGACCTACGACGACCTGCTGGCGAGCGTCACCGGTCAGGCGCGGATCCACGACCTCGCCGTGGTCGATGCCGAGCCGGAGGTGCTGGCGGGCAGCCGCGGCGTGATCGAGACCCTGCTCTTCGAGAGCGGTCGTCCGGTGATCGTCGTCCCGCGCGGCTGCGAGGCGGCCGCGCGGCGCCGGATCCTGGTGGCCTGGGACGGGAGCGCCCAGGCCGCCCGCGCGCTGCACGACGCCCTGCCGCTCCTCGTTCGCGCCGAGCACGTCGAGATCGTGGCGGTAGCCGGCGAGAAGGACCTGTCGCGGTCGGTGCCGGGCGCCGAGGTGGCGCCGGGCCTCGCGCATCATGGGGTGCCGGTGACCGTCACCAATCTGCCGGTCGGGGACGGGGACGTCGCCGGGACCCTGCGCCGGCACGTGACGGCGATGGGGGCCGACCTGATCGTGATGGGCGGCTACGTGCACTCGCCCCTGCGCGAGATGGTGCTCGGCGGGACGACGCGGGAGATGCTGCGTTCCTCCCCGGTCCCGCTCCTGATGGCGCATTGACGGGCGCCCATTCTCGCGGGCCTGTCGGGGGGAGGGGTCGCGCGGGCCGTCTCCTGTCCCCGCAGGCGGGGAGAAGCCCAAGCTGCGCGTCGCGAACCGGCGCCTCATCGGTCCCCGGCCGGCTTCCCTTCCCCGCCCCGCGTCTCGTAGGGCCATTTCCAGCCCAGGATCTCGGGCAGGTCCTCGCCGTGTTCGCGGATGTGGAGCTTGTGGGCTGTCAGGCGATCGCGAAAATCCTGCTTGGCCTGCGCCGCCCGCGTGACCAGTCCCGGCACCCGGTCGATCGCCTCGATGGCGAGATGAAACCGATCGAGTTCGTTGAGCACCACCATGTCGAAGGGCGTCGTGGTGGTGCCCTCCTCGATGAAGCCGCGTACGTGCAGGTTGGCGTGGTTGGCCCGGCTGTAGGTCAGGCGGTGTATCAGGTAGGGATAGCCGTGATAGGCGAAGATCACCGGCTTGTCCCGCGTGAACAGGCTGTCGAACTCAGCCTCGCTCAGCCCGTGCGGATGGTTCTTGCTCGATTGCAGGGTCATCAGGTCGACCACGTTGACGACGCGGATGCGCAGGCCAGGGACCGCCCGCTTCAGGAGGTCGACGGCGGCCAGGGTCTCGAGGGTCGGCACGTCGCCGGCGCAGGCCATCACCACGTCGGGCTCCAGGCCGATCTCGTCGGTGCCGGCCCAGCGCCAGATGCCGATGCCGGCCTCGCAATGGAGGCCCGCCTCCTCGGCCGTGAGCCATTGCGGCTGCGGCTGCTTGCCGGCCACGATCACGTTGATGCGGTCGTAGGTCCTGAGGCAGTGGTCGCCGACCCAGAGCAGCGTGTTGGCGTCCGGCGGCAGGTAGACGCGGACGATGTCGGATTTCTTGTTGGCGACGAGGTCGATGAAGCCGGGATCCTGGTGGCTGAAGCCGTTATGGTCCTGGCGCCAGACGTGTGAGGTCAGGAGATAGTTCAGCGACGAGATCGGGCGGCGCCATCCAAGCTCCCGCGAGACCTTCAGCCACTTGGCGTGCTGGTTGAACATCGAATCGACGATGTGGATGAAGGCCTCGTAGCACGAGAACAGGCCGTGGCGGCCGGTCAGCAGGTAGCCTTCGAGCCAGCCCTGGCAGAGATGCTCGCTCAAGACCTCCATCACCCGTCCCTCGCGGGCGAGGCCGACGTCGTAGGGCTCGATCTCCTCCATCCAGACCCGGTCGGTCACCTCGAACACGGCGTCGAGCCGATTGGAGGCGGTCTCGTCCGGGCCCATGATGCGGAAGTTGCGCGCCTCGGCGTTGAGCGCGGTCACATCGCGCAGGTAGCGCCCGAGCACCCGCGTCGCCTCGGCGGTGACGGCGCCGGGCGCGGGCACATCCACGGCGTGGTCCTGCCAGCGGGGCAGCTTCAGTTCCCGGCGCAGGAGGCCGCCGTTGGCGTGCGGGTTGGCGCCCATGCGCCTGTGGCCCGCGGGCGCTAGGGCGGCGAGCTCGGGCCGCAGGCGCCCGGTCTCGTCGAACAGGGTCTCGGGCGCGTAGGACCGCATCCAGTCCTCCAGGATGCGGCGATGGTCCGCGTCGGTCCGGGCGGTGCCGACCGGGACCTGGTGGGAGCGCCAGAACCCCTCCACCTTCTTGCCGTCGACGGTCTTTGGCCCCGTCCAGCCCTTGGGGCTGCGCAGCACGATCATCGGCCAGCGCGGGCGGTTGCCGTCCGCTTGCCCGGCCCGCGCCGCGTCCTGGATCGCCCGGATGCGGTCCACGGCCCGGTCGAGCGTCGCGGCCATCGTTCGGTGCATCGCCTCGGGCTCGTCGCCGACGACGAAGAAGGGCTCGTAGCCGAGGCCCGTGAACAGCGTCCGGAGCGCTTCGTCCGGCATTCGGCCGAGCACGGTCGGGTTGGCGATCTTGTAGCCGTTGAGGTGCAGGATCGGCAGCACCGCGCCGTCTGTCACCGGGCTCAGGAAGGCGGCCGATTGCCAGGAGGCGGCAAGCGGCCCGGTCTCGGCCTCGCCGTCGCCGACCACGCAGGCGGCGATCAGGCCGGGATTGTCGAGGACCGCCCCGAAGGCGTGGACGAGGGCGTAACCGAGTTCGCCGCCCTCGTGGATCGAGCCCGGCGTCTCCGGCGCGACGTGGCTCGGGATGCCGCCGGGAAACGAGAATTGCCGGAACAGCCGGCGCATCCCGTCCGCGTCCTGCGCGATGTCGGGATAGACCTCGCTGTAGGTGCCCTCCAGGTAGGTGTTGGCGACGATGCCGGGGCCGCCATGACCCGGGCCGCAGATGTAGATCACGTCGAGGTCGCGCGCGCGGATCAGCCGGTTGAGGTGGACATAGATGAAGTTGAGGCCCGGCGTGGTGCCCCAGTGGCCGAGCAGCCGCGCCTTGATGTGCTGCGGTTGCAGGGGCTCGCGCAGGAGCGGGTTGTCGAGCAGGTAGATCTGTCCGACCGAGAGGTAGTTCGCCGCCCGCCAGTAGCGGTCGATGAGGGCGAGGTCCTCGCCCTCGAGCGGGGTGGAACGCGGGGCCTGTCCCTGCGGGTCGGTCGGCCGGGTCGCTGGCTCGGTCACTGGAACTCTCCTCCTGGCAGGCAGGGCAGGGACGGCGCCTCGCGGGAGACGCCGGAGCTCGGCGGGGCTCACGCCCCGAAGATCACGCGGCGGAAGCGGACGAGGGCGACGGCGAAATAGACGCTGCCGAGGGCTGCGAGGGCGAGGAGCTGCGGCCAGACGATCGAGAGGCCGGCGCCGCGATAGAGCACTGCTTGCGCGAGGGCGACGAAGTGCGGCGTCGGGCTCACCACCTGGACGAAGACCTGCAGCCAGCCCGGCATGCTCTCCATCGGCGTGCTGCTGCCCGAGAGCAGCTGCATCAGCAGCAGGATCGGGATCACGAGGAGGCCGAACTGCCCCATGGAGGTCGCGACGGTGCCGAGCAGGATGCCGAGCGCCGCCACCGCCAGCGCGTAGAGCCCAGCCCCGAGCAGGAACAGGGCGATGGATCCGGCGATCGGCACGCCGAGCCACCCCTCCACCACGAAGACCAGGGAGAGCCCCGCCGCCACCAGGATCACGAGCCCGTTGGCCAGGACCTTGGCGAGCATGATCTCGACGGGCACCAGCGGCATCACCAGGAGGTGCTCCACCGTGCCCTGCTCGCGCTCGCGGATCAGCGCGGCGCCGGTGAGGATCACCGTGAGCAGGGTGATGTTGTTGATCACCTGCATCACCGAGGTGAACCAGCTGGTCTGGAGGTTCGGGTTGAACTTCGCCCGGGTCACCACCCGCACAGGCGCGGTCGCCGAGAGGTCGCTGCGGGCCGCGAAGCGGGCGACCTCGTCCGCGATGATGGTCTGGATGTAGACCGAGCCGTTGCCGGCCTGGGTCATGGCGGTGGCGTCCACGTTGACCTGGACCGAGGTCGGGTGGGCCGAGAGCACGTCCTGCTGGAGGCGCGGCGGCAGGTCGATGACGAAGACCAGCCGGCCGCTATCCATGGCAGGGTCGATCTCGGCCGGCGTGATCGGCACGACCTTCTTGAAGAGCGGCGGAACGAGGGCGCTCACGATCTGCCGCGAGAGGTCGGAACGGTCCTCGTCGACCACCCCGATGGTCAGGTCGCGCACCTCGGTCGAGGCGCCGGCGGCGACCGTGTAGACGGCGAACGAGAAGGCGTAGACGACCAGGAACAGCATGACCGGGTCGGCGCGGATACTGTAGAGTTCTTTGACGACGAGGCGCAGGACGTTGGCCGCGTGCGTGGCGAGGCTTGACGGCGGGGCGGTGGTGAGGCCCTGCGGGGTCGCGTCCATCTCAGGCCTCCTGCTTGCGCAGGAAGAGCTGCGACAGGACCAGGAACAGCAGGGCGAAGCCCGCCAGCACCGCGAGGTTGAGCTCGAGTTCCCGGAAGGGCAGGCCCTTGGTGAAGGTGCCGGCCGTCACCGGCTGGTACCAGGCCGGCGGCAGCGAGAGGCCGATCACCCGCGCGCTGCCGGTGAGCGACGAGATCGGCACGATCAGCCCGGAGAAGTTGACCGCCGGGATGACCGACAGGAGCGCGGTGGCGAAGACCGCCGCCACCTGCGTCTTCATGAAGGTGGAGATAAGCTGGCCAAACCCTGTGGTGGCCACGACGTAGAGCAGCGTACCGAGGGTGAGGGCGGTAAACGACCCCTTCACCGGCACGTCGAAGACGAGCCGCGCGACGACGACCAGGAGCCCGAAGGCGATCATGGCGATCACCACGTAGGGCAGCTGCTTGCCGACCAGGAACTCGAACTTGGTGACGGGCGTCGATCGGAAGTTGGCGATCGACCCGGTCTCCTTCTCGCGGACCACCGCGATGGCCGACATGATCGCCGGGATCAGGATCAGGAGCAGCATCATGACGCTCGGCACCATGGCGTTCACGCTGCGGAAGGCCTGGTTGTAGAGGAAGCGCGTCTCGACGCTCACGGTCTGGCCCGAGGCGGCGACCCCCCGGCGCTCGACGACCAGTTCCTGGCCGTACCGGCTCGCCAGCCGGGTCACGTAGCCCCGGCTGGTCTCGGCGCGGAACGGCATCGCCCCGTCGAGCCAGACGGCGACCTCGGGCACCCGGGCGGCCTGGAGGTCGAGGCCGAAGCGGGGCGGGATCTCGAGGGCGACCTGGACCTGGCCGCTGCGGAAGCGCTCGTCCAGCTCGGCGGCCGAGCGGATCGGCGCCTGCGCGCTGAAGTAGCGCGAGCTGGTGAAGGCCTCGACGAGCTGCCGGCTTTCCGGGCTGTCGTCCTGGTCCAAGGCCGCGAAGCGCAGCCGCTCGACGTCGAACGAGATCCCGTAGCCGAAGGCGATCATCAGGAGGATCGGCCCGGCGAAGGCGAAGGCGATGCGGATCGGATCGCGCAGAAGCTCCATCGACTCGCGCCGCGCATAGGCCCAGAGGCGGCGCGGATCGAAGCGGCGGCTCGGCAGGGCGCCGGTTAGCGGGACACGGGGCGGCGGGATGCGGCTCGGTGGACCGGCAGGGGTAGGGGCCTCCATCCCGGGGGATCGCGGCGCGAGGCCGGCGGCCTCCGCGAGATAGCCGATGAAGCAGTCTTCGAGGGAAGCGCTGCCGCGCTCGCGCACGAGGTCGGTCGGCGTGCCGACAGCCAGCACCTTGCCGGCATGCATGAGCGAGATGCGGTCGCAGCGCTCCGCCTCGTTCATGAAATGGGTGGAGAGGAAGATGGTGACGCCCTCGTCGCGCGAGAGGGCGATCAGGGTGCGCCAGAAGGCGTCGCGGGCGATCGGGTCGACGCCCGAGGTCGGCTCGTCGAGGATGAGCAGGGACGGCCGGTGCAGCACGGCCACCGCCAGTTGCAGCCGCTGCTTGATGCCGAGGGGAAGGCTGTCGGGTCGCGCGTCCTTGACGGGCTCCAGCTCGTAGCGCGCCAGCAACTCCGCGATCCGCACCGGGCGGTCCTGCGGCGGCAGGTGGTAGAGCTCGGCGTGCAGCCGGAGGTTCTGCAGCACCGTCAGCTCGCCGTAGAGCGAGAAGGCCTGCGACATGTAGCCGACGTTGCGGCGCGTCTGCATGTCGTCGCCGCTGACCGGCCGGCCAAACAGCTGCGCGGACCCCTCCGTCGCCGGCAGGAGCCCGGTGAGCATCTTCATCGTGGTGGACTTGCCGCAGCCGTTCGAGCCGAGGAAGCCGAAGATCTCGCCGCGGGCGATGCGGAAGCTGACGTCGTCGACCGCCGTGAAGTCGCCGAAGCGCCGGGTCAGATGCTCGGCCTCGATCGCCGGCACCGCGCCGTGCTCGATCGGGCGGGGCCGCAGCACTACGGGCTGGTGCCGGGCCTGCTTCTCGGGCGGCAGGAGCGCGATGAAGGCCGCTTCCATGTCCGGCCGGCCCGTCCGGGCGAGCAGGTCGGCCGGCGTGCCGGCGGCGATGACCCTGCCGCCGTCCATGGCGACCAGCCACTCGAAGCGCGAGGCCTCGTCCATGTAGGCGGTCGCCACGACGACGCTCATGCCGGGCCGGCGCGCCCGGATCGACCCGATCAGGTCCCAGAACTGCCCGCGCGAGAGCGGATCGACGCCGGTGGTCGGCTCGTCGAGGATCAGGAGGTCGGGATCGTGGATCAGCGCGCAGCACAGGCTGAGCTTCTGCTTCATGCCACCCGACAGCTTGCCGGCCGGCCGAGCCTCGAACGGGTCGAGGCCGGTGGCGGTCAGGAGATCGGTGATGCGCGCCCGCCGCTCGGCCCGGCCCTGACCGAACAGCCGGCCGTGGAAGTCGATGTTCTCGAACACGCTGAGCGTCGGGTAAAGGTTTCGGCCGAGCCCCTGGGGCATGTAGGCGATGCGCGCGCCCTGCCGCGCGCGGTGGCGCCGCTCCGCCATGTCGCCGCCCAGGACCTCGACGCGGCCCGCCTGGATCCGGCGCACCCCAGCCACCACGGCGAGCAGGGTCGACTTCCCGACCCCGTCGGGACCGATCACCCCGACCATTCGTCCGGAGGGTAGCGCCAGGGACACGTCGTCGAGGGCTATCGTCCCACCGTAGCGGTGCGCGACGTGATCGAGCCGGACGACCGCGTCTGCACCGAGCCCGGTCGCGGGCACTCGTCCGGGCGGCCCCGTCATGGCAGCCTCACCGCGAGGTCGGCGGGCCAGGCGACGTCGGGCTTCGTGCGCACGAAGCCGAGGCCCCGCACGCCGGTCTTCACCCGTTTGCGGTAGGTCTTGAGGACCTGCGGATCGATCTGGAGCTTGATCCGGAAGGTCAGCTTCTCGCGCTCCTCCGCCGTCTCGACGCTCTTCGGAGTGAATTGTGCGTCGGCGGCGACGAAGCTGATCGTCGCCGGCACCACGTATTGCGGCACCGGATCGAGGATGATGCGGGCCTCGTCGTTCAGCGCGAGGGGGCCGGCCTGGGCCGCCGGCAGGTAGATCGTCATGTAGACGTCGGCGAGGTCGAGGAGCGTGAGGACCCGGGTGCCGGCGCCCACCACCTCCCCCTCCCGCGCCAGCCGGTACTGCACCCGCCCGTCGCGGGGCGCTCGCAGCACGAGATCGACCAGCATCGCCTCGAGCCGCTGGACGTCGGCCTCCGCGCTTTGGACGGCGAACTTCGCCTGATCCTCCTGCGCCACGGCGGCGTCGAGCGCGGCCCTGGCGGCGTCCGCCGCGGCCTTGCGCTGGTCGAAGACCTGCTTGGTCATGTAGCCCTTGCCGACCAGCTCCTTGCCACGATTGAAGTCGGTCTCCGCGAAGGTGAGCACGCTTCGGCGCTGGGCGATCAGGGCCACGGCCTCCGCCAGGGCCTTCTTGGCGCGCAGGACCTGGGCCTGGGCGCCGCGCAACTGCGCCTCGGTCTCGGGCGAGGAGATCGTGGCGACGACTTGGCCGGCGCTCACGTCGTCGCCCTCCTTGACCGAGAGCTTGGCGATCCGGCCCGGATACTTCGCCGCGACGTCGATCTGGGTCGCCTCGATGCGGCCGTTGGACTTGGCGATGCCCTCCGGCATGGTCGCGCCGCGCAGCCGGTTGATCAGGCTCATCAGGCGCGATCTCGCGCCCGCGGCCGGCTCCGCGCCGGCCGGCTGGGGCGCCAGGACGATGCCGGCGGCGAGGAGGATCGCGCAGAGCGGGACGCGGCGGAGGGACCAGTTCATGCGGTCGCCACCGGTGCGGTCCGGGCGAGCAGACGCACCGTGTGGCGCACGATCGTCAGCTCCTCGTCGGTCGGGACGATCCGGATCTCTGCCCGGCTCTCCGGCGCGTCGATCCGCTCGGCGCCGGCGCGGTTCGCCTCCGCGTCGAGCCTCAAGCCCGTCCAGCCCAGAGCCGCCACGATCCGCTCGCGGATCGGCGGCGCGTTCTCGCCGATGCCGGCCGTGAACACGAGCGCGTCGAGGCCGCCGAGCGTCACCGCGAGCGCCGCCACCGCCTGCGCCACCCGCCGGCAGAAGACGTCGAGGGCGAGTCCCGCCTCCGGCCGGTTGCTCGCGAGCAGCGCGCGCACGTCGCCGCTGAGGCCGGACAGGCCGAGGAGCCCGCTCTCGTGATAGAGCATGTGCCCGACCTCGGACGGGCTCATGCCCTTGTGCTCGATAAGGTGGAGCACCGCCCCGGGATCGAGGCTCCCGGAGCGCGTCCCCATCGGCACCCCGTCCAGCGCGGTGAAGCTCATGGTGGTCTCGCGCGGATGTCCGTCGTGCAGAGCGCAGAGCGAGGCGCCGGAGCCGAGATGGGCGATCACGACCCGACCGGTCGCGACCTCGGGGGCGATCGCGCGCAGGCGTCCGGAAACATACTCGTAGGACAGGCCATGGAAGCCGTAGCGCCGCACCCCTTCGTCGTAGAGGGCGCGCGGCAGCGCGAAGCGGTCGGACGCCTCCGGCTGGCCGCGGTGGAAGGCCGTGTCGAAGCAGGCGACCTGCGGCAGGTCGGGTCGGCGCTGCCGCAGGACGCGGATCGGGTCTAAGTTGCGGAGCTGGTGGAGCGGGGCCAGAGGAATGAAGCCCTCGAGCTGGCGCAGCACCGCATCGTTGATCAGGACCGGCTCCGCGTAGGTCGGCCCGCCATGGACGACGCGGTGGCCGACCGCCGTGATCGTGGCCTCGCCGACGAGGTGCTGGAGCCGGTCGGCGAGGACGTGCTGGGCCGCCGCGGCGTCGGGGACCTCCTTGGTCGAGAAGCTGCACTGCTCCACGACCCTGCCGGCCCCGTCCTTCACGTCGAGCGCCGGACGGCTGCCGATGCCGCTCATCGCGCCCGAGAGAAGAGCGGCGGGCGCGCCGTCCGCGACGCGGTACAGCTTGAACCTGATGGACGAGCTGCCGGCATTCACGACCAGGACGACGCCGATCATCGCGCTCGTCCGCTGACGAAGCGGGAGGACGGCACCGGGGCAGGGGGCGACACGCGACACGACATCGTCCTTGCTCCTCGTTGCGGTCGAAGAATCAATCCTGGGGGGCGGGGCTCGCAGGGCGCGCCCGCCCCGCGCGGGGGGCGCGACTCGCGGCGAACCCGGCGGGCGCCACAGGGCCCGACTGTCTCGGATCCATCAGCCGGGCGTGCGCCACCAATCGTCACGCTTCGAACAGCGGTGACGATGACGCCTTCTCACGACGTCGATGCCAGCAAAACACCGCCCATGATGCGATAGCTCGGCTCTAACATATGACATTCTGTCCCCGAAATCTGCTGCTAAGCAGGCGGAGTTGCGCTGTCGACCTACGATAACACCGTATGGTTGTGTGTCGTCAATGGGATTTGCGTCGGAAATATTTGGAGATACCTTCATCACCTGGAACTCAACCGGTAGGATTGCGTTCCCTGGTTGTCGTGGCTTCGGCTGCACCATCCTCGTCGGGCCCCGCATCGACCGAGGTGCTCTCTCCGCGCCGCCCGGCTCGACCAACCGCCGAGGCCGCAGACGCGAGAACCGCGGGATCCCGAGACCGGAGAGAACGGACGACCGATGCTGCGCCCGCGCCTGATCCCGCCCGACGACGTCTTTCCGCCGAACCCCTGGGCGATCGAGGCCGTGCGCTTCGACGCCCGTCTGGCGCACGATCTCACCGGCCAGGCCGAGACGATGTTCGCCCTCTCGAACGGGCATCTCGGACTGCGCGGGATCGCCGACGAGGGCAGGCCGGTGGCCGAGCCCGGGACCTACCTCAACGGCTTCTACGAGCACCGCCCCATCGTGTACGGTGAGCGGGCCTACGGCTTCCCGTCCCGCGGCCAGAGCATCCTGAACTGTCCCGACGGCATCGCGATGGGGTTGACCGTCGACGGCGAGCCCTTTGCCTTGCCCGAGGCCGAGATCCTCTCCTACCGGCGGGTCCTGGACTTCCGGACCGGCACACTCGACCGCGACGTGCGCTGGGTGACGGCGGCGGGCAAGTCGCTGCGTCTTCGGACCTGCCGCCTCGTCTCCCTGGCGCAGCGCGACCTCGCGGCGATCGAGTACGTGCTAACCGTCGAAGCCGGGGAGGCGGAGGTCGCGATCACCTCCGAGTTGCGCAACGACCAGCCGCTTGCCACCGACACCTCCGATCCGCGCCTGGCAGAGGGCTTCGTCGGGCGGGTACTGCACCCGGCCGGCACGCGCTCCGAGGCGCTGCGGGCGATCCTGTCCTATCGCACCCGCAGCTCGGAGCTCGTGCTCGGCTGCGGCATGGACCACGCGGTCGCCGCCGAGTGCCCCCTGACGACGCGGGTGAGCTGCACCGACGACCTCGCGGCCCTCGTCTTCCGGGGCGTCCTCCCACCGGGCGGGTCGATCCGTATTCACAAGTTCCTGAGCTATCACTACTGCGCCACGGCGAGCCCCGAGCAGATCCGCGCGCAGGTGGGACGGGGGCTCGACGGCGCGATCCAGAGCGGCTTTCCGGCAATCCTCGCCCGCCAGCGCCAAGACGTCGACCGCTTCTGGGAGCGGGCTGACGTGACCGTGGAGGCCCCGACTCCGCGCACGCAGCAGGCGCTACGCTGGAACCTGTTCCAGCTGATGCAGGCCACCGAACGGGCGGAGGGGCATGGCATTCCGGCCCGCGGCCTGACCGGGCGGACCTACGAGGGGCACTACTTCTGGGACACGGAGATCTACATCCTGCCGTTCCTGGTCTACACGAACCCGCTTATGGCTCGGAGCCTGCTCAAGGTTCGCTACGCCATGCTGGACAAGGCCCGCGCCCGAGCCCGCGAACTCGGCCATCGCGGTGCAACCTTCCCGTGGCGGACCATCAACGGCGAGGAGGCTTCGGCCTACTACGCCGCCGGGACGGCCCAGTATCACATCAATGCCGACATCGCCTACGCACTGCGCAAATACGTCGAGATCTCGGGCGACCTCGAGTTTCTCCACGATTACGGCGCCGAGATGCTGGTCGAGACCGCCAGGCTGTGGTGCGATCTCGGCTTCTTCTCGGAGCGGATGGACGGCCGCTTCTGCATCAACGGCGTGACCGGCCCGGACGAGTACACGGCGCTCGTCAACAACAACTGCTTCACCAACCTGATGGCGCGGGACAACCTGCGCTACGCGGCCCGGACCGTGCGGGCCCTGGAGCACGACAACCCCGAGGGCTACGTCTCTCTCCTGCGCCGCACCGGCCTCGACCCGGCCGAGCCGGACGCCTGGGAGACCGCCGCCGACCGGATGTACCTTCCCTATGATGAGCGGATGAGGATCCACCCGCAGGACGACAGCTTCCTCGACTTGGAGACCTGGGACTTCGCGGCGACGCCGGAGGAGAATTACCCGCTGCTACTGCACTACCACCCGCTGAACCTTTACCGCGCCCAGGTAATCAAGCAGGCCGACGTGGTGCTGGCCATGTTCCTGCTGAGCGACCAGTTCAGTCCGGAGGCTAAGCAACGCAACTTCGCCTATTATGACCCGCTGACCACCCACGATTCCTCGCTCTCCGTCTGCATCCAGAGCATCGTGGCGAATGAGATCGGCTTGGCGGAGAAGGCGCTCCACTATTTCGACTTCGCTTTGGCGATGGACCTGTCCGACATCGGCGGGAACATGATGCACGGGGTGCATATCGCGGCGATCGGCGGCACTTGGCTGGCGCTGGTCTACGGCTTCGCGGGCCTGCGCGACGCCGGGGGCCGCCTGACCTTCGATCCCTGCCTGCCCGAGAGCTGGGCTCGGCTGCGCTTCACTTTGGCGGTGCGCGGACGGAGGATCGGCGTCGACATCGACCGCGCCACCGCGACGTACCGGCTCATCGCGGGCGAGGAGCTGATCGTCTGGCACGGCGACGCGTGCGTGCGCCTCACGCCGCAGGAACCGGTCGTCGCCAAGGCCTTGCGCAGGCCGCCGCGCGCCGAGAGCGAGTGAGCGCAATCGCCATGACTCGAACGCTCCGCGCAGTGATCTTCGACGTCGACGGTGTGCTGGTGGATTCGCCGCACGAGCAGGCCTGGCGCGAGGCGCTGGCGGGGTTCGCCGATCCGGCAGGCTTCACCACCGCTTTCTACCAGGCCCATGTCGCCGGAAAGCCCCGCCTGGAGGGCGCGCGGGCCACCCTGGAGCGACTCGGCGGCCCAGGGGCTGCGGCCTCGGCTGCCCTCTACGCGGACCGGAAGCAGGCAGCGATCGAGCGCCTCATCGCGGAAGGGGATTTCGCGGCCTTCCCGGACGCGGTTCGCTTGGCGCTGGGGCTGGAGCGGACGGGGATGCGCCGGGTGCTGGCCTCCTCCTCGAAGAACGCCGACGCGATGCTGGCGCGCGTGGACCTGCCCGACGGGCGACAGCTGCTGTCGCTGTTCGACGCGGATGTAAGCGGGCGCGACCTGCCCCGCGGCAAGCCCGATCCGGCCCTGTTCCTGCTCGCGGCCGACACCGCTGGCGCCGAGCCGGCCCAGTGCGTCGTCGTCGAGGACGCCCCGGCGGGCATCGCGGCGGCCGTGGCCGGCGGCATGGCCGCCCTCGGCATCGCCCGGCTCGGCGACGCGGCCGGGTTGAGTGCGGCCGGCGCCGACCTCGTCGTGACATCCCTCGATGATCTCGACGTCGCCGCCCTCGCGGTCGGGATCCTGCGCGCCCATCCGCCCGCAGGGCCCCACACGGCGTGAACGCCGGTCCACCGCCGCGATCATCGGCTCCGTGGCCATTGACGATAGATGATAATCGTAATATTAAATGATCGCACGGTTGAAGTCCGAGCGGCCATCGCGGAGTCGGCCGCAGAGGCGAGATTGCTGATTGGTCACAACGGCTCGTCCGTTGCGGCCTGCCTACCTGCGAAGACGGCCGCGGCCCGTGGCGCGGCAGAACGCCATAGATGTCCCGTCCGAGGGGCGTCCCGAGATCGCGCGTTTGTCCTCCGAACGCGCGGTGCATCGACCGGCCCGCGCTCTGCCCCCTCGCGCAGGTCGGTCGATTGCCGTGTGCGGATAGCCTGGGATGACACGCCCGCATCGAGCGACCCGGCACCGATGAGCCCTTCAATATATGATTTCTTGCATCTATATGAATCTCTGCAACCGCGAAGGACGATAGGATGCCGAGGGTTTCGCAGGAGCAGGCCAAGCTCAACCGCCAGCGGGTCGTGGAGGTCGCATCCTCCCTGTTCCGGGAGCGGGGCCTCAACGGCATCGGCGTCGTGGACATCATGGCGGCCGCCGGCCTGACCCACGGTGGGTTCTACGGACAGTTCGCCAACAAGGATGCCCTCGCGGCGGAGGCGTTCGATGTCGCGATCCGCGCCGAGTACGAGGCGAACCTCAATGCCTTCATCGAGAACTACTTGTCGATCGGCCACGTGCACACGCCCGGCCGGGGATGCCCGGTCGCCGCACTGGTGAACGATATCGGGCGCGAGCCGTCCGGGAGCGCCTTGCGGGCTCGTTTCACCCATGCCGTCAAAGGGCTCGCGGGCCTCATCGCGGACAGGCTGCCGAAGATGTCGAAGGAGCGTCGCCGGCAACGGTCCCTGGTCGCGCTCTCAACCATGGTCGGGGCAGTTGTCCTGGCGCGCGGGGTCGACGACGAAGCGTTGGCCGACGAACTGCTCAAGGCGGCCCGCAGCACCATCACCGGCTGAGGCATTGCGAAACCGCGCCCTTCCAAGGGGACCTCATCACCGGAGGGTGAGTTACGCCGCCTGGCGTCATGCATCACGATATATTATGACTATAATATAAGCACCCTCTTCGGCGGCAGACCTGCCGGGCACCCGGAAGGCGTGCTGAGGACTGTGACGCGGGGACCTCATGGACATCAGGACGCGTCGACTGCTCACGGCCCCGCTCGTGCCGACCCTGGCCCGGATGGCCCTGCCCAACATCCTGGTGATGTCGGTCCAGACCTGCGTCGGATTGATCGAGACGTACTACGTGTCGACGCTCGGGACCGACGCGTTGGCCGGGATGGCCCTGGTCTTCCCGGTGGTGATGCTGGTTCAGATGCTCTCGGCCGGCGGGATGGGGGGCGCCATCCAATCGGCGGTTTCGCGCACGCTGGGTGCGGACCGGCCGGCGGAGGCCGCGCTCCTGGCCTGGCACGCGACGATGCTCGGACTCGCGCTCGGCATCGCGACGAGCCTCGTCGCCCTTCCGTTCGGGCCGACCCTCTACGCGGCGATGGGCGGGGCCGGAGGCTCTCTCCAGGCCGCGACCACCTATGCGGGCATCGTCCTCGGCAGTGCGGTCCTGATCTGGCTGTTCAACGCGCTGGCGGCGGTGATCCGCGGCACCGGCAACATGGCGTTCCCGGCCGCAGTCACATGCGTCGGGGCGGTCGTACTGGTCCCGCTCTCACCCGCGCTCATCTTCGGCTGGGGACCGTTTCCCGGGCTCGGTGTCGCGGGCGGCGGCGTGGCGTTCGCGCTCTATTACGCCGCGGGCTCCGCGCTCTTCGCGGCCTATATCTGGTCCGGCCGCGGCGTGCTGCGCCCGAGCCGGCGCCTGCCGAAACTGACCTGGGGCCCGTCCCGGGAGATCCTGCGCATCGGATTGCTCTCGGGGATCGCCAGCGTGACCTCCAACGTCACGGTGATCGCCGCCACCGCCTTCGTCGGTGCGGATGGACCGGCGGCCGTGGCCGGATACGGGACCGGCGCGCGCCTCGAATACCTTCTGGTTCCCCTGGTCTTCGGTCTCGGCTCACCCATCGCGGCGGTCGTCGGCACCGCGCTTGGCGCCGGCGATTATGCCCGCGCCCGTCAGGCCGCACTGACGGGCGCCGTCGTCGCAGGTATCCTCACGGAGGCTATCGGGATCGCGGGCGCCCTGCATCCGGTCGCTTGGCTCGGCTTGTTCGGTGACGAGCCGGCTATGCTCGCCACAGGCTCGCTCTACCTCTGGATTGTCGGCCCGTTCTACGGGTTCTTCGGTGCCGGCCTGGCCCTCTATTTTGCCGCCCAGGGCGCGGGCCGCGTCGGCTGGCCGCTCACCGCCAGCCTGCTTCGCCTGGGGGTGGCGCTCGGCGGCGCCTGGGTCGCCTCGGCACTCGGGTTCGGTTTGGGCGGGACCTTCCTCGCTTTGTCGGCCGGGTTCGTCACCATGGGACTCATCAACGCGGCAGCCTTCGCGACGGGCAGGATGATTCCGCGCGGCCCGACCGACCAAACGTCCTCGACGCCCTTGCGGCTCGCGCCTGCCGCGGGTGCGGTCGCGAGGCGCTGACCATCCTGCTGGAGGAAACGCCGTCGATGCCTGCCACATCCACCCGGCGCGGTCTCGGCGACCGAGCGCTCCGGCTCTTGCTCGCGACGGTCTTCGTCGTCGCGGCCGGGATGAAGCTCACGGCCTCCGACTTCGAGGTCCAGAACTTCGCGCGCTTCGGCTACGCATCCTGGTTCATGTACGCGGTGGGATTCACCCAGCTGCTCGGCGCCGGCCTGCTTTGGATCCGGGGCTACGTCGCCTACGGGGCGATCGTCCTGGCCGCCCTGATGGCCGGCGGCGTCGCGAGTCACCTGCGTGCCGGCGACCCGGTCGTGATGGCCGCTCCGGCGCTCGGATTGCTGGTGCTCCTGGTCGGCCTCGCGGTCAACCGGCGCGACGAGCTCTCATCCCGACGCGGCTGAACGACAGGAACGATCGAGCCGTACTCAACCCGCGAGGGCCGTGGCGGCAGCCCGAAAGGCATTCTGATCGACTGAGCCGAGTTGCCGGGTAACCGCCTCCTGAGCCTGCTGCCAGAGGGGATATGCCTCGGTCAGGAGCGTGCGGCCTGCGTCGCTGAGGGCGACCCGCCGGACGCGACGATCCTCCGCATCGCCCTGGACGGTCACCAGACCGCGGCGCTCCAAGGGCTTCAAGTTGGCCGTGATGGTCGTACGGTCCGTCGCCAGGTGCTGAGCCAGGGCGCTGATGGTTGGCGGTTCCTCGCGCACCAGCATCATCAGCAGCGTGAATTGCCAATTCGACAGGCCGGTGGGTCGAAGGGCGGCATCATACCGGCGCCCGAGGGCCCGCGCGGCCTTCTGCGCCGCGAAGCTGTAGCAGCTCCGTTCGACGGATGCGGCCAGTGTCGCGGTGAGGGCGGGATCAGTCGACATCACAAGTCCATTCGACGGTTGATACCAACCATATAGGTGCACATGCGGTCCGCCCAGCTTCGACGCAGGTGTAGGAAACAGGGATCTATAAGGTTGATACCAACTATGTGTGCCGTCGCACGGCGACCTGCCGAATAGGGTTATATCAACTCTATCACGGCCAGGCCGCCGCGGCTCCCCGGGGAGAACCAGGGCCGAACGCTCGGTCGATAGGGAGAACTTCGATGAGCACGCGTTCCATCATCGTCACCGCCGCGATCGCCACCGGTGTCACCGCTTCGGCCAGCGCTCAGGATGGTCGAACCTTCCAGACATGGGGCCATACGTTCAGCGTCCCCGGTTCGAGCACGGATCCGGGCGCGGTCGCGAACCCGGTACAGGATGCGGACCGTTCGGACGCCCCCCGGCGCACCTACGTTTCCGGCCAGGTCGATCCCGCAGACGCGCGCAAGAACCTCGCGCCCGCCACGACCTCTCAGGTGATCAATGTGTGGGGCGCGCGCGTCGAGGTGCCGGCTCGCTGAACGGCGGTCGTGAAGGCCCTGCGCTTCGACCGGCGCGGCAAGCCGCCTCGACGAACCGCCGCGGCTTGCCTTTTTAAAATGACGTATGTAATTTATTTCGACGTTCGACGGGCAGCCCGTCGCGACAATGGGAGGGCATCGTGGCTCAGGGAAGCATCAAGACCGCAATCGTTACCGGGGCCGCCTCCGGCATCGGATTGGCGACCGCCAAGGCGCTACAGGCCGCCGGCTACCGCGTGTTCGGGACGAGCCGGAAGCTCGCCCCAGACAAGAGCAACGGAATCAGGATGCTGGTCTGCGATGTCACGGACGAGGCATCCGTCGCCGTCATGGTCGAGACGGTCTTCGGCGAGACCGGCCGTATCGACCTTCTGGTGAACAACGCCGGCTTCGGCATCAGCGGCCCGGCCGAGGAGACCTCGGTCACGCAGGCCCAGGCCATGTTCGACGTGAACCTCTTCGGCGTCATCCGGACGACGCAGGCGGTTCTCCCGCTGATGCGGGCGCAACGAGGCGGCCGCATCGTCAACGTCAGCTCGGTGCAGGGCCTGATACCGGCCCCCTTCATGGCGCTGTACGGCGCCAGCAAGCACGCGGTCGAGGGCTACTCGGAGTCGCTCGACCACGAGGTGCGCGGCCAGGGCATCCGGATCGTGCTCGTCGAGCCCGCCTTCACGCGCACCGCCTTCGACCAGAACCTGGTCCGGCCCGACAAGCCCCTCGACATCTACGCGGCGGACCGCGCCGGGCGCGGCAAGTTCTTGAGCGAGGTCATGAAGACCGCCGACGCGCCCGAGGTCGTGGCGAAGGTCGTCGTGAAGGCGGCTACCGCGGAGGTGCCGAAGCGCCGCTACGCCGCGGGACCGAAGGCGCGGCAGGTCAGCCTCCTGCGCCGCTTCGTTCCGGCGAGCGCCTTCGACAAGGCTCTCCGGAAGGAGATGCAGCTTCCGCCGCTGGCGTGACGACCTGCCGCCGGCTGTCCTCGTCTCGGACGGCCGGCGAGGAGAACCGCGACCGGCGCGTCCGGGTGGCCCGCACAGTACCCGCCACCCGCTCGGTCATCCGGCGACGCATCGGGTCCTGCCGCGCGCCCCAACGCCGTCGGGCGGTTTCCCTAGGCGTTGGCGTTGAGATAGGCGCCCTCGTGGTCGAGGTGCAGGTAGTTCGGATTGAACAGGGCCACCTTGCGCAAGGCGAGGAAGTCCGGAACCGTGAACTGGCGTCCCTTGAAGACGATCAGCCCCGAGGCCCGCATCTCCCGAAGCGTGCGGTTCACGTGCACGCTGGTCAGGCCCGTCGCGTCCGCGAGCTCGACCTGAGTCACCGGGAACGGGCAGGTGTTACCCTCCGTCAGGCCGACGGCGCGCAGGCGGAGGAACACCTCGCAGAACAGGTGCGCCAGCCGCTCCAGCGCCGTGCGGCGTCCGAGGTTGAAGGTCCATTCCCGCTGGATCGCCGCGTTGACCAGGGTTTCCCACCACAGCGCCCGCGTCACGCGGGGATGCCGGTCCATCAGATTGAGCAGATGCTCGCGCGGGATCACGGCGAGCCGCACGGGGGTGATCGCCGCGATGGCGTGGTCCATCTCCCGGAACACGAAGACATGCAGGTCGCAGAGGTCGCCCGGCACGAAGAAGGCGACGATCTGCCGGCGGCCGTCCTCCAGCTGCTTGTAGCGGTAGGCCCAGCCGTCGAGGAACAGGTTGACGTTCTCCGGGGTGTCGCCCTCGCGGATGATGTCGGTGCCCGCCTCGCACAGGCGCACCTTCCTGCCCAGCCCGTTCAGGGCGTCCTTGTCCGCGTCCGAGAGGCGCGTGAAGTGCTCGAGCTTCCTGATGAGACGCTGCGGCATGCTCGCTCCGCGCGCCCTGCCCGCGCGCATCGTCACGATAGCCGGGCGGGGCAGAACGGAATTTCACATAGGTGATTGCCCTACCGTCGCGCCGTCAGGTGCTCCAGCACGCCCGGCGTCGCGTAGCCGTCGGCGGTGAGACCCTCGCGGATCTGGTAGCGGCGCAGGGCCTCGCGCAGCTTCGGGCCGGCGCGCCCGTCGGCCTCGCCCTCGTACAGGCCCTCCGCCTTGAGGCCGGTCTGGAGCGCCTTCAGGCCGGCCGAATCGAGCCGCGTCGCCGCACTCGGCCAGGGTGCCGCGAGGGCCGGGCCGCCGGCGAGCCGATCCGCGAGGTGTCCGACCGCGAGCGCGTAGGAATCCGAGGTGTTGTAGGCCCGGACCACCTCGAAGTTGTCGGTGATCAGGAAGGCCGGCGCCCCGAGGCCGCCCGGCAGGAACAGGCTGGCCCGGCCCGAGGCGGGAAGGGGCGCGCCGTCCGTGCGCCGCACGCCGGCCCGGGCGAAGTCGGCGAGATCGCCGGCGTAGCGTGTGAGGTCGTAGCCCGGCGGGAGCGCGACCGCGTAGCCCCAGGAGATGTCGGGCTTCCAGCCGAGATTATGAAGGTAGGCGGCGATCGAGGCGAGCGCGTCCGCCTCGCTCGTCCAGATGTTCCGGTGGCCGTCGCCGTCGAAATCGACCGCGTGGCGCAGATAGGTCGAGGGCAGGAACTGGACCTGCCCCATGGCGCCGGCCCAGCTTCCCTTCATCCGGTCCGGCGCGATGTCGCCGCGCTCGAGGATGGCCAGCGCGTCGAGCAGCTCGTTGCGGAAGAGGTCGCCCCGGTGCCGGGCCTGGGCCAGCGTGGCGAGGGCGCGGATCGTCGGCACGCTGCCGCCGCTCGCGCCGAAATCCGATTCCACGCCCCAGAAGGCCAGCACGATCCAGCGCGGCACGCGGTAGCGCGCCTCGATCGCCGCGAGCGTGGCGTCGAGCGCCCGCGCGCGGGCCTGGCCCCGGGCGATCCGCCCGGCCGAGACGGCGCCGACGAGGTAGTCCCAGACCGGGCGGCCGAACTCGCCCTGGCGGCGCGTGCGCGCCAGGATCGCGGGATCGGGGCCGGGGATGTCGGCGAAGGCGGCCGTGAAGGTCTTCGGCGAGATGCCGCGCGCCGCAGCGTCCGGCCGCAGCGCCGCCAGGAATGCGGAGAAGCCGGCGTCACGGGCGGCGGCGGGGCCCGGTCCGGTGCCCTGCGCGGCGGCCGGGCCCGCGAGCGCGAGCCCGAGCACGAGGCAGGCGAGAATCCGCCGCGGCACCGGCTCAGATCCGGTTGCGCTTGGCGAGCTGGTCTTCCCAGTCGAGGGCCTGACGCACGATGCCCTCCAGGTCGTCGTGGCGCGGCACCCAGCCGAGTTCAGCCCGGATCCGGTCCGAGCCGGCCACGATCCGGGCCGGATCGCCCGGCCGGCGCGGGCTGAGGCGCACCTCGAAATCCCGGCCCGAGACGCGCTTGACCACGTCCACAACCTCCAGCACCGAGTAGCCGCGCCCGTAGCCGCAATTCAGCGTCAGACTGGCCCCACCGGCCCGCAGGTGCTCCAGCGCGACGCGGTGCGCCTCGGCGAGGTCGGAGACCTGTATGTAGTCGCGCAGGCAGGACCCGTCCGGCGTCGGGTAATCGGTGCCGAACACGTCCATGTGGCCGCGCCGGCCGAGCGCGGCCTGGGTCGCCACCTTGATCAGGTGCGTGGCATTCGGCGTCGACTGGCCCGAACGGCCGCGCGGATCGGCGCCCGCCACGTTGAAGTAGCGCAGGACCACGTAGCTGAAGCCGTGCGCGCGCGCCGCGTCCTCGATCATCCACTCGCTCATCAGCTTCGAGCGGCCGTAGGGATTGATCGGGTTGGTCTCCAGGGTCTCCGGTACCGGCACGGTCGCGGGCTCGCCGTAGACGGCGGCCGTCGATGAGAAGATCACGTGCCGGATGCCGCTCCGCACAGCGGTCTCGATCAGAGCACGCGTCTTCACGGTGTTGGCGAGGTAGTAACCCAGTGGGTCGGCGACCGAGTCCGGCACCACGATGCGCGCGGCGAAGTGGGCGAGCGCGTCGCAGCCGTGCTCGCGGATCGTGCGGGCCACGAGATCCGCGTCGGCCACGTCACCGCGGACGAGCGTCACCTCTGGCGGCAGCAGCCAGTCGAAGCCGGTGGAGAGGTCGTCGAGCACGACGACGTCCTGCCCCGCATCGACGAGCGCCAGCACCATGTGGCTGCCGATATAGCCGGCGCCACCCGTGACCAGAACCGTCATCCTCGCGCACTCCCGCCGAACCATCCGGGATCCCCAACCCTTTCGGGGTCAAGCTTCGCCGTCGAGGTCTCAATAGACCTTGATAGGGCAAAAGTCGTGCTATCTCTGCGGACGCATCACCGCGTTCGCGCGGGCCGCGCCGTCCCGTCCACGATCAGGTTCCGACGATGAAACCCATCCGCAAGGCCGTCCTCCCCGTCGCCGGACTCGGCACGCGCTTCCTGCCGGCGACCAAGGCCGTGCCGAAGGAGATGCTCACGGTGGTGGACCGCCCCGTGGTGCAGCACGTGGTCGACGAGGCGCGGGAGGCCGGCATCGAGCACTTCATCTTCGTCACCGGGCGCGGCAAGGCGGTGATCGAGGACCATTTCGACATCGCGTACGAACTCGATCGGACGCTGCAGGAGCGCGGCAAGCAGGCGGCCTACGAGGAGCTGAAGCGGGACCTGCCGAAGGCCGGCCAGACCAGCTTCACCCGCCAGCAAGCGCCGCTCGGCCTCGGCCACGCGGTCTGGTGCGCCCGCGAGATCGTCGGCGACGAGCCCTTCGCCGTGCTGCTGCCGGACATGCTCAGCCGCGGCTGCATGGGGCAGATGCTGGAGGCCTACGACCGCCATGGCGGCAACGTCATCGCGGTCGAGGAGGTGAAGCCCGAAGAGACCCACCAGTACGGCATCGTCAACGTCGGCGAGACCTTCGGCCAGACCTTCGAGATCACCGGCATGGTCGAGAAGCCGAAGCAGGGGACGGCGCCCTCGAACTACATCATCTCAGGCCGCTACATCCTCCAGCCCGAGATCTTCGCGATCCTGGAGAAGGGCGAGACCGGGGCCGGCGGCGAGATTCAGCTCACCGACGCGATGATCAAGCTGATGGCCGATCAGAGCTTCCACGGCATGCGCTACGAGGGCCGGACCTACGATACCGGCTCGAAGATCGGCTTCCTCACCGCCAACCTCGCCTATGCCCTGGAGCGGTCCGACCTCGCTGGACCGCTCAAGGCGGAGATCGAGCGGCTCCTCGGCGAGGCCTGAGGGGTCGGTCAAAAGGCAACGAGCAAGATGATCGCGCGCGATCGATAAGCGTCCGGGCGCATTTGCATCGCAAGCGATCGAGCCATGCGCGACAGGCAGGGTTCCGGCATCGGTAAAGGCTTGCGTTTTGTGCGGCGCACTTTAAATTTTGCATTGCGAGATCGCGATGGCGTCGCGGTCCCGCAGCCCTTCTTGGGCGTTTCCTCCCTAGACTTCGGGCCGCTCCTTCGGGAGTGGCCTTTTTTCTTTTCCGGATGCCCGCTACTCGGCGGCGATGCGCTGCGGCGAGAGATCGCCGATTCCGCGCGCCACCTCCGCGACGATGTCCTGCAATGCATCGGCGAGTGCGCCGAAGCCCGGCGTCACCGCAAGGCTGGCCTCGTTCATGTAGAGGCCGCGGTTGATCTCAATCTGGAGCGCGTGACGGGCCAGGTTCGGCTCGCCGTAGTGCTCGGTGATGAAGCCGCCCGCGTAGGGCTTGTTGCGCACCACCACGAAGCCGCGGGACCGGAAGGCGGCCTCGACCCGCTCGGTCAGCGCGGGCGCGCAGGCCGTGCCGAAGCGGTCGCCCAGCACGATGTCGGCCTTCGGGTCCGCCTCGCGCCCGAGGCTCGACGACGGCATTGAATGGCAATCGATCAGGATGCACTGGCCGAAGGTCCGGGCCGTGCGCTGGATCAGGGCGCGCAGGGCTCGGTGATAGGGCTTGTAGAGCCGCTCGATGCGCTCGACCGCCTCCTCGACGTCGAGCCGTCCGCCGTAGATCTCCTGCCCGTCCGCCACCACGCGCGGCACTGTGCCGAGGCCGCCGGCGACCCGCATCGAGCGCGTGTTGGCAAACGGCGGCAGGCGGCCCGAGAACATGCGCGGGTCGAGCTCGTAGGGCTCGCGGTTCACGTCGAGATAGGCGCGGGGGAAGTTGGCCCGCAGCAGCGGCGCGCCCATCGCGACGACCGAGGCGAACAGGCGATCGACATAGGCGTCCTCCGAGCGGCGCAGCGCCAGAGGCTGCAGCCGGGAGGCGGCGAGGAAGCCGGGCGGGTAGACCGCGCCCGAATGGCCGGTGTTGAAGACGAAGGGCAGGCTGTGGCGCGCCGGCTCATCGACCGCGAAGGGGGGCGCGAAGCCCAGAACGTCGGCAGGGTCCGGGGAGGACGGTATCATCGCGGCGGATTTGCCCCAGCAGGTCGGCCAGTCGGCATGCCCACACTGTGGGGCGGGCGGGACGCCCTGTCCACTGCGGCGCGGGTCGGACGCTGTGGCACACGCGCGGCGGTGCGCCACGTCACGCGGGCGGCCCGCCAGATCCTAACGCCTTGTTTACCACCGGCTCCCTTTATGGAATGAACGCGTGCGACTCGAAGGGTTCGGAACCGTCCGATGAAGATCCTGCTGGCGGAAGACGACAACGACATGCGGCGCTTCCTGGCCAAGGCGTTGCAGAACGCCGGCTACGACGTGCTGTCCTTCGACAACGGTCTCTCGGCATACAACCGCCTGCGCGAGGAGCCGTTCGAACTGCTTCTCACCGACATCGTGATGCCGGAGATGGATGGGATCGAGCTGGCCCGCCGCGCCACCGAGCTCGACCCGGACATCAAGGTGATGTTCATCACCGGCTTCGCCGCGGTGGCGCTCAACCCGGACTCGAAGGCCCCTAAGGACGCCAAGGTCCTGTCGAAGCCCTTCCATCTGCGGGACCTCGTCAACGAGGTGGAGAAGCTGCTGGCCGCCTGAGGCGTTGCCGGCGCACCATAGGCAGGCCGCTCGCGCCTGCCCTATATGGACGTGTTCCAAGCTCAGGACACGCCCATGCAGCCGGTCACGATCTACACCACGGCGTGGTGCCCCTACTGCTCGGCGGCCAAGAGCCTGCTGAAGGAGAAGGGCGTCGCCTTCCAGGAAATCGACGTCGAGAAGACCGCCGGCGCCCGGGCCACGATGGTGCAGCGGGCCGGTGGCCGCACCAGCGTGCCGCAGATCTTCGTCGGCGAGACCCACGTCGGCGGCTGCGACGACCTCTACGCGCTGGAGCGCGGCGGCCGCCTCGACCCGCTCCTGAAGGACCCGGCCGATGCCTGAGCCCGGACGCTTCGTCGCCGCCTGCGTGCAGATGCGCTCGGGCCGCGACCCGCTCGTGAACCGCGACGCCGCGGTGGCCGGCGTGCGCGAGGCGGCAGAGGCCGGCGCGCTGTACATCCAGACGCCCGAGATGACCTCGCTGGTCGAGCGCAGCCGCGAGCGCCTGTTCGCGGCCGTGACCGAGCAGGAGGCCGACCCGACGCTCAGCGCGCTCCGGGAGGCCGCCCGCGAGACCGGCGCAGTGATCCAGATCGGGTCGCTGGCGGTCCGCAACGGCGACAAGGTCGCCAATCGCGCCTTCCTGATCGGGCCCGACGGCGCGATTCTGGCAGCCTACGACAAGCTCCACCTCTACGACGTCGACCTGCCGAACGGTGAGCGCTGGCGCGAATCCGCGACCTATACGGGCGGGGCCTGCGCGGTGGTGGCGGGGACGGCGCTCGCGACGATCGGGCTCGGCATCTGCTACGATATCCGCTTCCCGGCCCTGTACCGGGCGCTGGCCGAGGCGGGCGCCGACGTGATGACAGCGCCCGCCTGCTTCACCCAGCAGACCGGCGAGGCGCACTGGCACGTGCTGCACCGCGCACGCGCGATCGAGACCGGCTCCTTCATGATCTCGGCCGCGCAAGGCGGGCATCACGAGGACGGGCGCGACACCTACGGCCACTCGATCATCGTCGATCCCTGGGGCCGCGTGCTGGCGGATGCCGGCGGGGCGGAGCCCGGCGTGATCCTGGCCGAGATCGACCTCGCGCGCGTGGCCGACGCGCGGGCACGGATCCCGACGCTGCAGCACGCCAAGCCATTTCGGGTGGAACGGGTGGGCGCCGCGGACTGAGAACGCTGGATCTCTTCTCCACGCGCGTTGGGGGAGGGGTCTGTCTCCTCCGACGCGCTAATCACGATCGGTACGCGGTCCGACCGAACGCCGCACCCATTGCGCCCGCCCGCCCGAACAGCCACGTCCGGCACTGTCCCCGTCACGACCCACGATCATGATCCGCTACGCCCTCGTCTGCGAGGCCGGCCACGAATTCGAGAGCTGGTTCCCGTCCTCCGACTCCTACGACGACCAGGCCGCCCGCGGCCTCGTCGCCTGTCCGGTCTGCGACACGACGAAGGTCGGGAAAGCTCTGATGGCGCCGCGGCTCGCGCGCACCGATCAGCTTCCCGCACCCGTCCCGCAGCCTACGTCTACGGCGACCGTGCCATTGATCTCGGAGCCCGAACGGCAGGTGCGCGCGATGCTGAGGGCCTTCCGCGCCCACGTCGTCGCGAATTCGGAAGCCGTGGGCCCGCGCTTCGCCGAGGAAGCGCGCAAGATCCACTACGGCGAGAGCGAGGAGCGCTCGATCCACGGGCAGGCGAGCCCCGAGGAGGCCCGCGCCCTGATCGAGGAAGGGATCAGCGTCGCGGCGCTGCCGATCGTGCCCGACGACCGGAACTGAGCGCGGCTGTCCCCGCGACCGAGGCGAGCGCGAAGGCGATCACCGCGTTCCAGCCGGCGAGCGACAGCCCGACGATGCGCAGCGCCGCCGTCGAGCAATCGGTCACGCGCGTGTTCGCGAGGGCGTCGCGGAAGCTGCCGAGATCGGCCGGGTTGGCGCTGCCGCCGCCGCAATCGGTCGGGCCCGGCCAGAAGCCCCACTCGGCGCCCGCGTGGTAGACGCCGAGGCCCGCGCCGTAGAGCAGGCCCGCCGCCGCGAGCCCCAGCGCCAGACGGGCGAGGCGCTCGGGAAGGAACAGGCCCGCCACCGCGAGCGGAATCGCCGCGTAGTAGGGCAGGCGCTCGGTCAGGCAGAGCTTGCACGGGCTGTAGCCGTAACCGTGCTCCAGCACGAGGGCGCCGCCGACGGTGAGGACGGAACCGATCAGGACGGCGAGCGCCGCCCGCTTCAGACGCAACAGCGCGATCTCGTCGATCACAGGATCACCTTGAACAGGACGAAGCCGAGGACGATCACGGCGACGGAGATCGCCGCGACCGCGTTGAGGTGCCGGTCGAGTACGCCGCGGATCTGCACGCCGTAGCGGCCGAGAAGGGCCGCCAGCAGGAAGAAGCGCGCCCCGCGGGTGACGACCGACAGGACCGTGAACCAGAACAGGCTGTAATGAGCGAAGCCCGAGGTGATGGTCACGAGCTTGTAGGGGATCGGCGTCAGGCCCTTCAGCAGGATCACCCAGTGCCCGTAGGAGGCGTAGGATTCCTGGAAGGTCGCGGCCGAGTTCTGCAGGCCGTAGATCTTGATCAGCCACTGCCCGAGCGAGTCGAAGAGCAGCGCGCCGATGGCGTAGCCGACGAGGCCGCCGAGCACGGAGGCCACGGTGGTGATCGTCGCGTAGAACCAGACCCGGTCCGGACGGCTCACCGCCATCGGAACCAGCATCACGTCGGGCGGGACGGGGAAGAACGAGCTCTCGGCGAAGGCGACGGCGCCGAGTGCCCAGGGCGCGGACGGCTTTCCGCTGAGCGCGAGTATCCACTCGTAGAGGCGGCGGATCATGCGGGTCCGGGGTCGTACGGTCGGGAGAGCGCGGCCCTTTGAGCACAGCCGTGCGGCGGATGCCAGCGGGCATCCGCGCTATCTCCGGCGGGAGATGCGGCAGGTTTCCGTCCGCTCGCATGGAGGGCCAACGATCCCCTCTCCCCGCGCATGGGAAGAGGGGCAGGAGGCGCGGGATCAGGCCGCGTCCGGCATCCGGTCGAGGAGCTTGTCCAGCGTGATCGGGTAGTTCCGCACGCGGATGCCGGTGGCGTTGTAGATCGCGTTCGCGACCGCGGCGCCGACGCCGCAGATGCCGAGTTCGCCCACGCCCTTCGCCTTCATCGGCGAGGACATCGGATCGACCTCGTCGAGGAAGATCACCTCTTGGTGCGGGATGTCGGCATGGACCGGCACCTCGTAGCCCGCCAGATCGTGGTTCACGAAGAAGCCGCGGCGCGTGTCGACCTCAAGCTTCTCCATCAAGGCCGCGCCGGTTCCCATCACCATCCCGCCGATGACCTGGCTGCGGGCGGATTTCGGGTTGAGAATGCGCCCGGCCGCGCAGACGCAGAGCATTCGCCGCACCCGGACCTCGGCGGTGTCCGCATCGACTCCGACCTCGACGAAATGCGCGCCGAAGGTCGATTGCTGCTGCTGCTCGGTGAGCTTGCCGAACTCGATCGTGTCCTCGGCCGCGATCTCGCCGTCCCGCACCGCCTCGGTGAGCCGCACGGCGCGGTTGCCGGAGCGGACCTCGCCGTCCTCGAAAACCGCGTCGGTGGCGTTGAAGCCGAGGCGCTGCGCAACGCTCTCGCGCAACTTCACGCAGGCGGCGTAGACGCCCGCGGTCGAGGAATTGGCGCCGAACTGGCCGCCGGACCCGGACGAGACCGGGAAGTCCGAATCGCCCAGCCGGACGACCACCCGCTCCAGCGGCACGCCCATCATCTCGGCCGCGGTCTGGGCGATGATCGTGTAGCTGCCGGTGCCGATGTCGGTCATGTCGGTCTCGACGGTGACCGTGCCGGCCCCGTCGAGGCGCACCCGCGCGCCCGACTTCATCACGAGGTTGTTGCGGAAGGCCGAGGCCATCCCCATCCCGACGAGCCAGCGCCCGTCCCGGACCGCGCCCGGCCGCGCGTCGCGCTTCTCCCAGCCGAAGCGCTCCGCCCCGAGGCGCAGGCAGCCCACGAGGTCGCGGTGCGAGAAGCGCCGGTCCGGCTTGTTCGGATCGACCTGGGTGTCGTTGCGGATGCGGAACGCCACCGGGTCGAGCCCGAGCTTCTCCGCCATCTCGTCCATGGCCACTTCGAGGACCATCAGCCCCGGCGCCTCGCCGGGCGCCCGCATGGCGTTGCCCTCGGGCAGGTCCAGTTCGGCGAGCTTCATCGCGGTGAGCCGGTTCGCGCCCGCGTAGAGGAGCTTGGTCTGGCTGACCGCGGTCTCGGGGCTGCCCTCGGGCAGGTTGCCCGAGGTGCTCTCGTGCGCGATCGCGGTGATCGTCCCATCCTGTCGGGCGCCGATGCGCACCCGCTGGATCGTGGCCGGCCGGTGCGTGGTGTTGTTGGCGATGAGCGGGCGCGTCAGCGCGACCTTGACCGGGCGCCCAGCGGCCCTGGCGCCGAGTGCCGCCAGGATCGCGTCGGCGCGCACGAACAGCTTTCCGCCGAACCCGCCGCCCACGTAGGGCGAATCGAGCCGGACCTTCTCCTTCGGCAGCCCCAGGATCTTGGCGATGCTGCCGTGGCCCCAGCCGATCATCTGGTTGGCGGTCCAGAGCGTCAGACGGTCGCCCTCCCAGGCCGCGACGGTCGCGTGCGGCTCCATCATGGCGTGGCTCTCGTCGGCGGTCGTGTAGCTCTGGTCGAGCGTCACGGGTGCCTCGGCGAAGGCCGTCTCGAAATCGCCGACCCGCTCCTCGCCGTCGGCGCCGCTGCCCTCGCCGCTGTCGGCCGGCACGGGTTCCGCCGATCCGGCCGCCTCCGCGAGATCGAAGCGGCCCGCCTCAGGCGCGTAGTCGACATGCACCAGGAAGGCCGCCGCGCGGGCCTGCTCGAAGGTCTCCGCCACCACGACGGCGAGCGCCTGGTGGTAGTGCTGGATGACGTCGCCGCCGAAGAGGTAGGCCGTGTTCATCACGCCGCGCTTGAGGCGGGGCGTGTCGAGAGTCGTCACCACCGCCAGCACGCCGGGGGCCTTCAGCGCCGCTGCCGTGTCGATGCCGGTGACGCGGCCCTTGGCGATGGCGGAGCCGAGCACGTAGCCGTAGGCCGCGTTCGGCGCCGCGTCGTGGCGCTCGTAGGCGTAGGGGGCGGTGCCCGTGGTCTTGTACTTGCCGTCGATGCGGTCGGTCGGCTGGCCCACGACCTTGAGGCGGTCGATCGGGTTCTGGCCCGCGGGGGAGTCGAACTTCATGGCTCAGGCCCTCGCTTGATTGAGCGCCGCGCCGAGGATGCGCTCGGCGAGCTTCAGCTTGAACGCGTTCTCGTGGGTGGGCCGGGCCTTGGCGAAGACCTGATCGGTCACGGCCTTGGCGCCCTTGGGCAGGTCGGCCTCGGCCGCCTCGACGCGCCACGGCTTGTGGGCGACGCCGCCGAAGGCGACGCGCCCCGTCCCGTCCGGGCCGATGACGGCCGCCGCCGAGACCAGCGCGTAGGCGTAGGAGGCCCGGTCGCGGACCTTGCGGTAGATGTGCGTGCCGGGGACCGGCTTCGGCAGGGTGACCGCGGTGATCAGCTCGCCGGGCCGCAGGGTGGTGTCCACCTCCGGCCTGTCCTCGGGCAGCCGGTGGAACTCGGCGATGGGGATCCGGCGCTCCGCGCCCGCCGCATCGACCGTCTCGACGGTCGCGTCGAGCACGCGCATGGCCACCGCCATGTCGCCCGGATGCGTGGCGATGCAGGCCTCGCTGGAGCCGATCACGGCGAGCGTCCGGTTCACCCCGTCGAGAGCCGAGCAGCCCGAGCCCGGCCGGCGTTTGTTGCAGGCCTGGGCGGTGTCGTAGAAGTACGGGCAGCGCGTGCGCTGGAGCAGGTTGCCGGCCGTGGTCGCCCGGTTGCGCAGCTGGCCCGAGGCGCCCGCCAGCAGGGCGCGGGAGAGCACCCCGTAATCCTTTCGCACGCGGGCGTCGGCCGCGAGGTCCGTGTTGCGCACGAGAGCGCCGATGCGCAGGCCGCCCTCCGGCGTCTCCTCGATCCCGTCGAGCCCGAGCCCATTCACGTCCACGAGATGGGTCGGCGTCTCGATCTGGAGCTTCATCAGGTCGAGCAGGTTGGTGCCGCCGGCGATGAACTTCGCGTGCGGGTTGCTCGCGACGGCTGCCGCTGCCTCGGCGGGGCTCGCCGGGCGCTCGTAGCTGAAGGCCTTCATGCGCGCCTCCCGGCGACCTCGGTCATCGCCTCGACGATGTTGGAATAGGCGCCGCAGCGGCAGATGTTGCCGCTCATGCGCTCGCGGATCTCGGCCTCGGTGATCTCCGGCGCCGCCTCGAGGTCGGCGGTGACGTGGCTGGGGATGCCGGCCCGGATCTCCTCCAGCACCGCGACGCCCGAGCAGATCTGGCCCGGCGTGCAGTATCCACACTGGTAGCCGTCGTGGCGCACGAAGGCGGCCTGCATCGGGTGCAGGGCGTCAGGCTGCCCGAGCCCCTCGATCGTCACGATCTGCGCGCCCTGGTTCATCACCGCGAGCGTGAGGCAGGCGTTGATGCGCCGCCCGTCCACGATCACCGTGCAGGCGCCGCACTGGCCGTGGTCGCAGCCCTTCTTCGATCCCGTCAGGTGCAGGTGCTCGCGCAGGGCGTCGAGCAGACTGGTGCGGGTATCCAGTTCGAGATCGCGCCTCTGGCCGTTCACCGTGAAGGCCACGGAGGCCATGACAGGCCTGTCGCTGCCGGCGGCCGGCGCCGCTGCGGCGGATGCATCCACCATCGAGTCCCTCCGGTTCAGAGCGTGTCGTCCGGCGACCGGCCCGAGCGGGCCGGCGGCAGCGCGGACACTTCAGATCGGCTCCAAACTAGGGTGCTGGCGGGCGTCGATCAGGGGGCCGGACGCAGCGGCATGTGGTCCGAGCGGAGCCCTACCGGGCGGCCGGCGACGCGGCGCCGCGCCAGAGCCGCGTCAGGTCGAAGCCCGCCGGATTGCCCCCGGGCTCCACCGCGACCGTGGCCGTGCGGCCGGAGACGAGGCGGACGCCCTCGGGCGCCGGATCGAGGGCGATCCGGACCGGCACGCGCTGGGCGAGGCGGACCCAGGCGAAGGTCGGGTTCACGCTGGCTAGGAGATTCGAGCCCGCCGTGCGCTCCCGGTCCTCAATGCCGCCCGCGAAGCTCTGGACCCGCCCCGTGAGCGTCGCCGTCTCTCCCATCAGACGGACCCGGGCCCGGTCGCCGACGTGGATGCGCGGCAGCTTCGTCTCCTCGAAATAGCCCTCGACCCGCAGGGTGTCGCTGTCGATCAGCGCCATCACGCCGCGACCGGTGCTGACATAGGCGCCGGGGCGCAGCTCCATGTTGGTGATCCGCCCGTTGACGGAGGCCTTCACGGCGGAGCGCTCGAGATTCAGCTTGGCGAGATCCCGGTCCGCCATCGCCTGATCGTAGGCCGCCTTCGCCTCCAGGTCGGCGGCGCGGGCGGCCTCGACCCGCTGCTGCGACACGGCGGCGTCGCTGAGCTTGGCGTAGCGGGCATAGTCGGCCGCCGCCTGCTCGGCGCTCGCGCGCTTGCCCTCAACCACCGCCTCCGCCTGGCGCAGCGCCAGGGCGAAGCGGTCCGGATCGATCCGGAACAGGACGTCGCCCCGCTTCACCACCTGGTTGTCCTCGACCAGCACCTCGGTGACGAGGCCGGAGACGTCGGGTGCGACCGCCACCACGTCGGCGCGCACGCGCCCGTCCCGGGTCCAGGGCGCCTCCATGTAGTAGTCCCAGAGGGCAAGGCCGACGACGAGGGCGGCGGCGACCATCCCGAGCGTGACGAGGAGACGGACGGCGAGGGCGAGGAACCGGGGCATCACGATTGTCCAGGGGCAGGGCGGCGGGATCGGGCGGCGCGCTCACGAGATGAGCGGCACCGCGGCGGACACGACGGCGCCGAGGAGCAGGACGTAAAGGGCGAGGTCGAAGAGCGGCCGGTGCCAGACCAGGCGGTAGAACCCGGCTCGCGCCAGGATCCACCGGAGCGGCAGCACGATCACGAAGGCGAGCAGCATCCAGGCCGCGAGGCTCGGCACGAACACGCCGTAGAGGTCGAGTTCGCCCTTCATGCCGCAAGCTCCGGTCGCGCCGCCGAGGGATGGGGATGCCGGTAGGCGGCCGCGTCCGGGAAGAGCCCGCGGCGGATCCCGACGAGCCCCATCAGCGCGGCCCGGCCGGCGCTCCGGTCCGTCATCCGGCCCTTGTCCTGGCCGGCATCGCGGCAGACTGCGTCGAGCGCCCCGTCGATCGTGTCGAGAAGGGCCGCCGGCGCCGCCGCGGTGCCGCCCTGGAAATGGCGGGCAAGGGCGGCGAGAAGCCGCTCGACGGCGGCCCGCCCCTCGGCCGAGAGCTGTCGGCGGTCCCGCCGCAGCTCGACCACGTTGATGCCGACGCGGACCTCGGCGAGGAGGTCGGCGGTCCATTCCGTGTCCTCGGGCGGCAGGGCGGCGAGGCGCGGCGCGATCAGGCCCACGCGGTCGAGCATGAGCGCGGCGAGTTCGAGCCCGTTCTGGGCGCCGCGGCGCTCGGCGGCCCGGGCGAGGCTGCGCCGGTTGACCCGCCGCAGGCGCCGGGCCGCCCAGCCGGCGCCGACCGACCGCACGAGGCGCGTGACGAGCGCCGCGGTCCACATGCCGAGGATCACCGCGATGGCGGAGTTGGTGAAAGCGGCGAAATCCGCGCTGTAGCTGCTCTGGAGCGCGATCATGGTCGAGCCGTTGACCGCCGCGCCCATTGCCAGCGGCGCCGTCCGCGGCTGCGTCATGAAGACCCCGCAGAGCAGCAGGCCCGGGGCGAGCGCCAGCGCCAGCATCTCGAAGCTGGTGGCGAGCGGCAGGACCGCGAACAGGTAGGCCCCGGCCCCGAGCGCGCCGACGATCGCCGAGTTGGCGAAGCCGAGGATGAAGGGGGCGGGGTCGTCCTGGGCCGCGAAGAAGCTACAGGCGACCGCGGCCATCATCGGCGCGCCGGCGCCGTCCGGCCAGCCCGTGGCGATCCAGATCGAGGCGGCGATCACGATCGAGAGGAACACGCCGATCGCGGACAGGACGGCCATGCCGTGATCGCGGTGGCGGATCGTACGGGCCGCGGCCGTGTAGCGGAACGCGAGGTCCTCGGTCACGGGTGTGCCGTCCGCGATGTGACGCTGCAGGAGCCGCGCGTCCTGGCGCAGGTCGATGAAGTCCACGAGGCGCGCCAGGAGGCTCGCCAGCACGAGGTCGTGCCAGCCGGGAAGCGGGCCGAGGTCCGGCGCGAGCGCCTCCGCCTCGCGCCGCAGCCGCGCGGCCTCGGCCGGATCCGTGATACCGGCCTCGATCCAGACGGCCATCGCGTCGAGGAGGTCGCGGACGCGCCTTGGCAGCGCCTCCTCGCGCTCAAGGGTCTCGATCCGGTCGGCGATCGCCGAGACGATGGGCAGGAACATCAGCATGTGCTGGCGCAGGATCGCCATGGCCTCCGCCGAGCGCTCGGCGCCCGTCATGTCGTAGCGCAGGGGCGTCGCCAGGGCATCGAACGCGACGGCGTCCGCCGCCAGCCGCAGCCGCTTGGCCTGGCTATCGGCGTCCGAGGGCCCGCGGCCCAGCACGTCCCGCACCCAGCCGCGCGCGTCGCGCAGCCAGAGCTCCAGCCGCCCCGCGATCGTGGGGGCAACCGATTGGGGCAGGACCACCGAGGACATCAGGCTGGCGCAGAGGATGCCGAGCGTGATCTCCTGCGCCCGGGCCACGGCGGTGTCGAAGACGGCCCCGGGCTCGCCGACCGACGGGAAGCCGATCAGCGCCGCCGTGTAGCCCCCGAGCATCATCAGGTAGCTGCGGGGCGTCCGGTCGAGCAGCGAGACGTAGAGGCAGAGCGCGACCCAGAGTGCGATCGCCAGAACCAGCAGCTCCGGCGCGTTGACGAGGTTCGGCACCAGGATGACCGTGACGATGGCGCCGAGCAGCGTGCCGCCCACCCGGTAAACCGCCTTCGAGCGGGTGGCACCGGCCAGGACCTGGCTCGTGATGTAGACCGTGCCGACCGCCCAGTAGGGCTTGGGCAGGTCGATCCACAACGCCAGGAACAGCGCCAGCATCGCCGCGGCAAACGTCTTGATCGCGAAGGCCCAGTCGCGCCAGCCTGGAACGGTCATCGGGCGGGTGCCTCCCCGTCCTCCGCTGCGCCCGCGCGAAGCGGCGCCTGCACGGCCTCGAACACCCTGAGGCTCGCCTCAAGTTCGGCCGCGCTCACCCCACCGAAGACCGTCTCGCGCAACCGGTCGAGGTCGGTCTCGATCGCCGCGACCAGGGCCGTTCCGGAGGGTGTCAGGCTGAGCATCTTGGCGCGCCGGTCGGTCGCGTCCTCCCGGCGCTCGACCAGTCCCGCCGCGCAGAGCTGATCGAGGAGGCGCACCAGCGAGGGGCCCTCGATGCCGAGGGCCTCGGCGAGCGCGTTCTGCCGGGGCTCTCCTCCCATCCGGGCGATCAGCACCAGGGGCAACGCCTTCGCCTCCGAGATCCCGTGCGCCTCGGCGGCCTTGTCCGCGAGGCGCCGCCACTGCCGCCCCGCCAGGAGGAGCGTCTGGGTGTAAGCCTGCCGAAGCCGGCGCAGATCCTTTGTCGTCACCGCGCCGTTCCCGGGAGCCCGCGCCGGGGAACACTCGCCCGGGACACATCGAAACCGATAGGAAGCTATCTATCGCGGCGGCGTCCGGCAAGGTCCCGGGGCACCGCCGCCGTGCATGGCTGTCTAGCGCTCCGCTTCGGCCTGCGATAAGGGAGGCCTGCCCGACTCTGGATGGCTCATGCAGGGTTCGCGCGCGTGCGGGCGTGGCGAAACGGTAGACGCAGCGGACTCAAAATCCGCCGTAGCAATACGTGTCGGTTCGAATCCGACCGCCCGCACCACTCTTTCATGACATTCCACGCAGATCCGAGTTCGCCGGGCGCGGTCTGCGAGACGCGCGCGGCCCGGACATGCGCGATGTCCGGGCCGCGTCGTTCAACCCGCCGGATCTCGTCGGCGCGGGTGCCGCGCCTCCGGCGTGCCGTCAGACGAAGTGCATCGGCAGCGCCAGGGTCTGGGCATAGGCCGCCAGGGCGACGGCGGCGGTGAGGCTCGCGACGGCGGCGACGGTCAGGCGGGTCTTCAGGCTGGTCATGGTCGGCCTCCTTGGCTCGAGTGGCTGTGTTGGGCAGTTAACGTCTGTTTACGGCCAAGGTTTCGCCACATTCGTGCGCGGGCGCACCCGCGAAGCTGAACGCTCGCGCGCGCAACGGTGCGTCGTCCCCGTGCTGGCATGCCAAAGAGCGGGTCCAGAGCGCCGGGCGGGTTGCCTTCTCCCGGACCGGCTGCCATCCCTCGATCGCGCGCGAGGAGCGATGGGCCCGAGGGCTCAGCGCCCGGCAGCGAACAACAAGCCGTACAACGAACGCCGGGGAGTAGAGACGTGCCGAGAAACATCCTGATCCTGGGAGCCTCCTACGGCTCCCTGCTCGCGACCAAGCTGCTGATGGCCGGTCACAACGTGACCCTGGTCTGCCGGCGCAAGACGGCGGACCTGATCAACCGCGAGGGCACCGAGGTGCGGATCAAGCTGCGCGACGAGCCGGAGCACCGCGCGATCCACTCGCACGACCTGCCCGGCAAGCTCGACGCCACGCCGCCGGAGGACGTCGACGTCTCCCGCTACGACCTCGTCGGTCTCGCCATGCAGGAGCCGCAGTACAACAACCACACGATCCGCGTGCTGATGATCAAGATCGCGGCGGCGAAGCTGCCCTGCCTCTCGATCATGAACATGCCGCCCCTGCCGTACCTGAAGCGGATCCCGGGGCTGGCGGGCATGGACCTCGAGGAGGCCTACACCAATGCGGGCGTCTGGGACCGGTTCGAGCCGGGCCTCGTCTCGCTGTGCTCGCCCGACCCGCAGGCCTTCCGCCCGCCGGAGGAGGGGGCGAACGTGCTGCATGTCGGCCTGCCGACTAACTTCAAGGCGGCGACCTTTGCGGACGAAACACACAACCGGCTCCTGCGCGAGCTGGAGGCGGATATCGACGCGGTGCGCCTGGACGGCCAGGACGTGCCGGTCAAGCTCAAGGTGTTCGACTCGCTGTTCGTGCCGCTGGCGAAATGGTCGATGCTGCTGACCGGCAACTATCGTTGCATCACGCCCGACGAGCCGCGCTCGATCCGCGACGCGGTGCACGGCGACCTCGCCCAGTCCCGCGCGATCTACGAGCACGTGGACGCGCTCGCCCGGCGACTCGGCGCCGATCCGGCCGATCAGGTGCCCTTCGAGAAGTACGCCAAGGCGGCCGAGAGCCTGCTCAAGCCCTCCTCGGCGGCCCGCGCGGTAGCGAACGGCGCGCCCTTTATCGAGCGGGTCGATCTCCTGGTGAAGCTGATCGCGCACCAGCTCGGCGAGCCCGACGCCGAGATCGACCGTACGGTGGCCACCGTCGACCGGAAGCTCGGTGAGCGGATCATCGAGGGCTGAGGCACCTTAAGCGTGGGCTGCAACCTCCGCAGTCCGCGCGACCGCCCGGCAGGGAGGCACGTCGCTCTGGCGGGCGATTTGCGCCTCCTTGCCGGGCCCGCTTCTCCGGCGCCCGTAACGCTGCAGCCCGGGCCGGTCTGCAGGGGAGCGACCGTGACGTGACCGGATCCGTCGACAGACTTGGCGCCCTCGCCAGGTAGCGCTTGAGCGTGGCGCGGTGTTGGACCGGACGGCTGAAGCAGCATCCGAGAGAGAAGCGGAACCGTGTTCGCGTCCATCAGGTGGCGGATGCTGCCGTTTCGCGTGCATCTCGCCTGAGCCACCTGGCCGACGGTGTGGTGGCAGTCCCGACCTCCGCGCACATCGTCCGGCGCTGGCGCGTCGAGGGTCTGAGCCCGGCGGAGGCGCCCAGCTTACACCCAGCCATCCCGTGCCGTCCGGCTTAACAGGTTTCCGGGCCTCGCGTATGGAGCTACGTCATGCGCGGCCAATCGCTCGGTTCGGGATCGGCACGCCGAATCAGGGCATCCATGACAGCGTCCATCCCAACTGCGCCCGCAGATTTCGCCAAGTCGGTTTCAGCCGTCTATCGCGTCCTCCTCGGACGTGAGCCAGAGGAGGCAGGGCTCGCCTACCACATCGGTCTGCTCAAGCAATCGCACGATCTCATGGACGTTGTCGGGACGCTGACGCGGAGCCCTGAATTCGCAGCGCGGATGTCGGCCCTGATCTCCGATCCGGCACGCGGGCCGGCACCTGCCCCCGCGGATCTTGCTGAGCCGATCACCATCGTGGACATCGGCGCGCAACGGTTGAGCGACGAATCCCACGCCTATGCGCCACTCGAAGCGGCCGGCTACCGGACACGGGTGATCGGGTTCGAACCCTTGGCGGAGCGTCTTCAGGATCGGAAAACGGCGGAGGCAGACGAGGCGCTCGAGATGCTCCCGTACTTTATCGGCGACGGCTCGCGGCGAACATTCTACATCAACAACTACGACGCAACGTCGTCCCTCTTGCCCTTGAACGAGCGCCTGACAAGCCAATTCGTGGAGCTCGCGTACCTCGACACGGTTCGGACCGAGGACGCCTCCACGCGGAAGCTGGACGACGTTCTGCCGGCGCATCAGCGCATCGACTTCCTCAAACTCGACATCCAGGGATTCGAGCTTGAGGCACTGAAAGGCGCCGAGGCAGCCCTTGCCCGCACCCTCGTCGTCCACTGCGAGGCGTCGTTCGCCGAGATCTACAAGGGGCAGTGCTTCTTCTCGGACGTCGAGATCTTCCTGCGTGCGCGGGGGTTTGCCTTCATCGATATCGTGCACGCCCATCGCGCCGGCTATGTTGTCCCGTCAGGCACCGTCCGCGGTGATCGCCTGCTCTGGGCGGACGCCGTCTTCTTCAAGGAGCCGGAAGGCCTGACCCCATCCGAGCGGGCAGTCCAGGCCGTCATCGCCCAATTCGTCTACGGCAAACATGCCTTGGCGGAGAAGCTCAACGCATTCACGTGATCCCCCTGCGAACGTCAGAATGCTGATCATGGTCGGCTGGATCGGCGGGCTTCGCAGAGCCCGACCAGTCGAACTCCGCGAGCGGCTCTGCTGAGAGCGCAGGCCGGAGCGGTCGTGCCCGCGGCTTGGCTCGACTTTGACCACTCATGCTGCTTGGCAGAGGGCATAGGCCCAGGCCGACGCGGCGCGTCGCGGCAGGTCAGCGAAAGACCAGGCGATGGCCGAGCTCTTCCTGGCCACGCACTCGAAGCTCGCCGCGCTTATTGCGGATCCGATCAAGGACGTCTCCTATATCGGCATCGAGACTTTGCGCGTTCGCCTGCAGGAGATCCTGCCGCCGGACGAGATCAAGGCAATCTCCCAGCGCGCGATGATGCGCCTTGCGGCGGAAGCCGAATTGGAAGTGCCGCCAGCCCGACGGCTTCAACGAGATGGCGCATGCTTGCGGGGAGCCGCGTCGTTCCTGCGGACGCGGCTTTGAACGCTGCTCAGACCCGTCCGGCGATCGGACGAAGATCGGCGATCGCTCCTGCACCTATGCGGCATTCCGCTCTCAGTGTTCGAGCGCCGATCCTGCGGCGCTCCGGTCCGGAGGCTTCGGGCCGGGACCGCTGCTATCACCCTGCTGCGGGCTCCGGGAAGGTCTACTTTCGAGCGGTCGATGTGACGGGGAGAGGCGAAACGGTCGAGTGGTTTCCCGCCGATCCGCTTCCGGTCGTTGGGTGTGTCGAAATCGACATCACTCTCTCGGCCGCTCACGACCCCTTGCTGAGCCTCCGCATGCCCGCCCTCATCAGCTGGCCTGCAGAAACTTCTGCATCGTCGAGCTCAACCCAGCCGAGTGGGCAGCAAGCTGCTCCGAGATCGAGCGCACGCTCTCGGCCAACTGGCCCGTCTCACCCGCCGCGCTGGACACCCCAGTGATGTTGCCTGACATCTCGTGGGTTGAGGCGGCCTGCTCTTCGACGGCGCTTGCCATGGCCAGGGTCAGCTTCGACAGCTCGCCCACGGCAGAGGTGATCATCTCAATGGCCGCCACGGCTTCCCCGGTCGCGCCTTGAATCGCCTGGACCTGATGCGTGATGTCGTCGGTCGCCTTGGCGGTCTGTGCGGCAAGTTCTTTGACCTCGGCGGCCACCACCGCGAAGCCGCGGCCGGCAGCGCCGGCACGAGCCGCTTCAATGGTGGCGTTGAGAGCCAGGAGGTTCGTCTGGTCAGCGATCGACTTGATCATGCCAACCACCGTGTCGACCTTGCCGGCGTTCTCGGCGAGGAGACGCACCGTGTTGTCGGTCGTGGCAGCCTGCGTGGCGATCTGCTGCGCCCGCTCCGAGACACGGCCGACCTGTCCCGAGATCTCGCGGATCGAACTTGTCATCTGCTCGGATCCGGCGGCCACCGAGGATGCGCGCGCACTCGCCTCGTCGGCGGAGCGATTCAGACCCTTGGCCGATTTCTGCATCTCACCGATGGCTGTCCCCAGCGCCTCCACCACGCGTGAGACCTCGGCAGCCATGGCAACTTGCGCGGTCACCACGGCCCAGGTCAGCATCGGACCAATGTAGTTGCCCTCTGGGTCCTTGATGGCGGACACTTGCAGGTCCAGCGTCTCGGGCCCGACCCTGATTTTGGCCCGATGCGGCAGTCGGCTCGCATCAGCCAGCATGTTGCGCTGATGATGCGGGTTCTTGTGAAATACGTCGAAGGAGGTACCCATCATCTGGGACACCTTGATCGGCAGGTGCTCCTCGATAGAACCAAGCGTTCTGCGGGAGGTGGCGTTCAAGTAGTTGATCTTGAACTCGTTCTTCGGATCGGCAGTCATGACCGCGACGGGCATGTCGTCGATCATGGTGAGCAGACGGCTGGTCTCGTTCTTCTTGGCGGTGATGTCCGAGGCGAACTTCACAACCTTCTCCGGCTTGCCGTCAGCACCTCGGACCGGGTTGTAGCTAGCTTCCAGCCAGACGCGCCGCTTAGCCTTGTCCAGGCGCATGAACTCGCCGGAGACGAAGTCGCCACCACGGAGCTTGGTCCAGAAAGCTCCATAGTCAGGAGTCCTCGCGACACTCTCCTCAACGAAGATGCTGTGGTGCTTGCCTCGGATTTCGTCGAGCGAGTAGCCAACGACAGCGAGGAAGTTCTGATTTGCGTACTGGATGATGCCGTCCAGTGAGAATTCGATGATGGCCAGCGAGCGGTCGAGCGCTTCGAGCTTGGCTTGTGCTTCGTTGTATGCAGGTCTGCGGAACATCAGAATCTCGGCGTCGTTTGCAACTTTCGATTGCTTTTATCAGAATGAATTGGTTAAAAAATTCCCAATAGGCGGCGCCATCAGATTACGATACTGCAAACTCTCCCCTTTCCTCAGACGAGCGATACATCTCGCTGCCGCATCTGCAAAAAGGTGCGCCTTGCGGCTCGAGGTATCGGCAGATGCCGACTGAGCGCTGACGGCTACAGGGACTGAGAAATTTGGACCGCTCCCGAGATACCAGTGCGGTGCTGTCATCTAGCGTGGGCGGCAAGACGATTGCCGACGCCGTATTTCAAGCTTCCTATCGAAGCCGAGACGGCGGTATCACCATGAAGCATCAGGGTGCGATCGGGTGCGGCGGGAACGCCGGGCCCGCCCGGCTGCCACGTTTTGGATGGACGTGGAACGTCCGCCTATGGTCGCCGCGCCGCCACGGTGGCCGATCAGACGACCACGGGCGAGTTCCGCAAGCCCGCCGAGATCGCGGACGACGAGATCAAAGCCGCGGTCGGTGCTGTACTGGCGAAGCCGGAGACGGGCGAGTACTCGATCAGTGGCAGCTACCTGCTCGACCTCGCCGCGGCGGTCCAGTCGTGTAAGCCCGCTGCGGAGGCACTGGCCAATCCTGACGCCAAGCCAAGTTAGGGGCGGGCCATGGTGAAGGCAAAGTAGGACGAGACCGCCAACGAGATGACACCATCACCGGGCCTGCCGCGGTGGTTCATGTTCGCGATCGGCGAGCGCGTGTCCGCCCCCGGCACCGTGGGGGAGGTGGTCAATCAGGACGGACCGTCGACCGTCCACCCTTCGGCATACCCGCCGTGGGCGGGGATCGCAGCGGCCGTCATGCTGCTGAACAATACGTGGCTCCGCCCAGGCGCTACGAGCCAACGCCGGCTGGCCTGTCGGACGCTCGGCTGCGCGAAGCTGATGCGCTGGACGCGCCGCGCCCGCTGCACGTGGCTGCTCCGAGCCGAGTCCCCGCAATGCGCGAGGGCCGCGCTCCCTGTGGAAGCGCGGCCCTCTGATCGTCAGCTCTGTTGCGATTCCGGCCGGCTTACCGGAACAGCGCGAGGACGTTCTGCGAGCTGGAATTGGCGATCGACAGCGACTGGATGCCGAGCTGCTGCTGCGTCTGCAGGGCCTTCAGCTTGGTCGACTCCTCCTCGATGTTGGCATCGACCAGCGAGCCGATCGACGAGGTGTTGATGTCCATCAGCTGCTGCGTGAACTCCTGCTGCGACTTGAGCAGGGTGGACATCGAGCCGAGCTTGGAGGCGCCGGTGAGGAGCTGCTGGACCGTCGCGTCGACGATCTTCAGGTAGCCGGTGATCTTCGACTGGTCCGCATCCGACGCGCCGAGCGACTTGATGTCGAAGTCCGCGATCGACTCGGTGGCCGTGGAGCCGCCGTACATCGTGATCTCGTACTTCGTGTCCATGAAGCCGCCCACGGCGCCGGTCGCGCTGCCCACCGCGACCGTCACGCCCGGGCCGGTGCTCGGCGCTACGGAGGCGTTCGAGGCGACCGCCGCGAAGGCGGCCGTCAGGGTCGTGTTGGTGGCGCTGGTCGTGGCGGCATCGTAGAGCACGAAGCTGCCGGTCTCCAGCGTCGTGGTCGAGATCGAGACCGACTTGTCCTTGCGCGAGAAGGCCGAGACCAGGTCCTTGTCGTAGGCGAAGCCGGTGGCGTCGGACTTGACCGAGAGCCAGTTCGAGCCGTTCATCACGGTGTTGTCAGAGTAGTTCTTGATCGCGTCGAGAGCGACCTTGATGTCGTTCTGCAGCTTGGCGCGGTCGGTGTTGGTCGTCGAGGCCGAGACGAGCGCGTTGTTGATCGTCTTGAGCTGGTCGATCACCTTGTTGAGACCGGCCGAGGCGGCATCGACCGAGTTCTTGTCGAGGCTCATCGCGTCCTTGAGGGCGCTGAGCGAGCCGTTGTCGGTCTTCAGGGTCGAGGCGATGGCCCAGTAGGCGGCGCCGTCCGCGGCCGAGCTGATGCGCTGGCCGGTCGAGACGCGGTTGCTGGTCGTGTCGAGCTGGGTGTTGATCGAGCGCAGGGTCTGGAGCGCGATCGTGGCCGAGTTGTTGGTCAGGATGCTGGTCATGGTACGCACGAACCTCGTGGCGAGCGGTCTGGGAACCTATCGGACATCCGGGCTCGCACCGGGGCTCGCGGAACGGCATCATGCCTTTGCCCCCGGGAGGGCAATCCACGGCGCTTCCAGACCCTGGCGGGTCTGACGGGCGCGTGCCCGGCCCTTTCGGCCCGCGCAGCGACGACGATAAAGAAAATGGCGCTGGTCTCACTACGGAAAGATTAAGACCGATCCGCATTCGCCGAGCCGCTGTGAGGACGGTGATCGTATCCGGCAAAAAGCCTGAGTTGGCGAGGGTCAGCACCGTGTCGAGCGCCGCGGCGGCGATTGAGATGGTACGCGTTCAGACCCTTGCCTGAGACTTCACTGCATTCCGCTGAAACGAAAAGTCCATCCGAGACTGGAACCGGTCATCCCGGCGGCATGCCCCTGCCCAGGAACCGACGAGAACGGCGCCCCGGCCCGAGCCAGGGCCCGCGCGAGCGTGAACAGATGTTGACGGCGGTCATCAACGCTTCGGCCTGCTCTCCAACCGCTCAACACGTGTGATCGGCCGATCCTCGACGCGGGCAACCGGGGCGCGTACCGCGTCGACCTCCCGCTCGACATGATCGAAGCGCGCAGGCGCCCCTGGGCCCGGCCTGGTGCACTGGGCCGTCATCCTCGCCGCGCTGTCTCGGCAGAGATTTGGTTGGCGATGAGCCGGCCTCAAGTCACCGCAACGGGTCGATCGCCCAGAGAGGTGGTGTTGCGCGGCGCCCGAGTCTCAGTAGGGCCGCTTCAGGCCGCCCAGAAGATTGACGAGCTCGGCCTGTCGCCCGGTCCCGGTCTTGGCGAAGACGCGTTTCAGCTGGGTGCGCAGCGTCTCCCGCGACAGGCCCAGCTCTGCCGCCGTACCGTCGATCGTGGAGCCCGCGCACAGGGCCGCGGCGAGCTTCGCCTCGGATGGTGTCAGATCGAACAGGCCCTCGAGCAGCGATATCTCGGGCAGCGGCGCGTTGGTTAGGCGCGTCAGAACCATCAGCAGGGCGCCCCCCGCGAAGAGGTCTTGCGCAGAACGCCGGAGCGGCAGGAGGTGCAGGATCGCCGGACCGTGGCCCTCGCGGGCCGCCAGCGGTATCGAGCGGGCGGCCTCGCTGCCGCGGCTCGCAGCCACGGCGGATTGGAACAGGGCCTGCGCGCGGGATGACGGAAGGCCGATCCGGCCATGAGCGCGAGCCACAACGTACGCAGTTGCTTCGTCGAGCTGCGCGTTGGCGAGTAGGACGCGGCCGTCGGCGTGAAGGAGAGCCGCGGGTAGGCTGAGACGGTCGAGGATGGCCATTGCGGTGCGGGCACGCTCGAGGCCCATCCGGGCCGCCATCAGGGCCGAGCGTGCCAAGTGGGGGCGGATGGCATCGAGCCGCGCGACCTCGCCGCGGCTCATCGGCCCGGCCTCCAGGCGCCGCTCGACGCTGAACACAGCCGCACCTCCGCTCGGCAAGGGGACGAAGGCGCCCGCTCCCCATCCCATGCCGCGCGGGCGGAGGAAATCGGTGTAGCTTGGATCCGCGTCGAGTTCGTCGTCGCGGTAGAGATCGTGCTCCGTCACGAAACCGGGGTGGCGCAGGCCGATCATGCGAGGGACGCGCTGCGATCGGGCGCCCCAGCCCCCGCCGACCCAGGCCTCCATGACGCTCACGAAGCAGGCGGAAGCTGTCCAGCGGCTGATCTGAGACTGATCGGTCACGAACAGGATCGTGCCTGCCGCACCACCCAGCGCCGCGACGGCATCGAGCGCGCGGGGCCACGCCTCGGGCATGAGCGCCGCCTCGTAGATGCCGTCGAGCACCGCCTCGTCGATCATGCTTCCCATCCCCATCGCGCGGACGCTCTCCGCTCTCGCCTGCAGCGACACTCGGAGGAGGCGCCGCATGCAACATCACCCGTTCGGGTCACGCCACTCAATTCGCGCCGTCTAAAAGACCGGAAAACCCTCTTTCGGCAGATCCTCCGATGGACAATCTCGCAATCGATCGGTTTCACCATGTTGGGCCCGAATGTGGCGAGGTTTTTGCCAGGGGATACGCCCATAGACATCTCACCGATGCCGGAAGGTGGCAGATCGCAGAGTCAAGCAGTCGGCGTGATTCGGCCTTCGTTGCCGCGGAAGGATTGACCAACATCGAATGCATCGGGTCTTTGCGATATCAGTATTACATTGAGCGAGATCGAAAAAATTATGCCTTCGCGAATGCCGAGCGTAAAACTCTGATTGAGCCGGTCGATGCGGTAAGTCTGCATCTGCACCTCACAAGAGGCGACAGGTGCATTCTGGCCGTCCGCCTGACGCGAGCCTCCGATGCGCAGGCCGACGTTCACCTCAACGCACTGTTGGAGCAATCGCGACTACCCCCCGATGCGTTGGATCACACCATCCTGATCTCTCGCCTCGTCATGAGCAGAGGCATGCCGGCGATCGCCCGCTTGAGGTCCCTGTTTCAGGCGATCGATGCAGTCGGCAAAATCAACAGAAAATCACTAGCCATTTTGGCGGCCCGGTCGGAATTGGTCCCTCTCTTTACACGATTCGGTGCCTATCGCCCGTTCCCCGGATCATATTTCGACTCGGTTGCCGGCGAACTGCGGATTGTATTTTGGCAGTCCTATACTGCGCAGCGTCTCTGAACCTGAAGACATAGACCTTAAGCGATAGCCGTTTTGCGGAGAGACACGATGAATGCCATGCCTCCCATTCGCTACTCGGAAGCCGCGCAGGCGACGTTCTGCGAACTCGACCGACGTGTCACCGAAATCTACGAACAGGTCCGTGAGTGGCGTGGTTGGCGCCTGATCTCCGATCCACAGACGCCGCGCGAGACGATTCTTGGATTGGTGCGCGAGATCATCCGCTCGGTGGCGTGGTATCAAGCCCACACGACCGAGGCCGGATTTCACATGTTCGGGCGGCTGCCAAAATCGGATGTCAGACTGATTCAGGCACTCTGCGGCCACAAGGCTGAGGAGGCCGAGCACGGGCTTTGGGCGCACGAGGATCACGCGAAGCTCGGCGGCTCACCCGCGGCTGTGGCTGCTCCACCCTTGCCCGCCACCTTCGCGGTCGCTGCCGTGTGGTGGAGAATGGCTCAGGTCGAGGATCCGCTCGGCTATCTCGGCGCTGAGTACCTGTTCGAGCAACTGACCGCACTGGTCACGCAGGCCGCGCTGCCGATCATCGCTGGGCGCAACCTCCCGCGCGATGGGCTGCGCTTCGTGATCGAGCACGCGACGGAGGACGCGAAGCACGCGACCTTCCTCAAGCACACGATCATGGATGTCGTAACACGGTATCCAGAAAGTCCCGAAGCCATGTTTCGCTGCTTCGACTACTTCCATCACGTCTATCCGCTCCCGGTTTGGGACGAGGCTTTGCAGCGTATGGAGGCCGGTGCGGCCAATCCGTGATTGGATTGGGCATTTCACCGGCGGCTTTGTTTGAGGCCCGTGCCGATGGCGTGGGCCAGCGCCTGCTCGAAGCTCTCGCCGACGATGCTGGCCTTAAGCCCGGCGGCACATAGAGGTGCAAAGGCCGCGCATAGGTCCACCGCGCCCGTCTCGGAGGCGGGCGGGGCGGTGGCGTGCGATGCAAGAGCCCCCTATCCGCCGCCCCGGCAGCTCGGCAGCGCCGGTCCGCCGCGCTGCCGGATCAGCTCCTTCCACCGCCTCTCGACGGCGGCGCTGATGCCCCCCTCCTGAAAGTCCTCAGTCCCGGGAAGTGCCGTTGGCGGCGAGTGCGATGAGCCGGGTCGCAGCCAATACCAGGAAGCACTCGCTCCAGCTTCCCTCGCTCATCCACGTCGCCACCACGGTCATGTCAGGCGAGGCGGCGAACATCGGCACGGCCGTGAACCGGCTCGTCGTGCCACGGCCATCACGGTAGCCTGATGCGTCGATCGCGCTGCGGACCTCCGGCCGGAAGAGGAAGTAGCAATTTGCGAAACTTGCGTAGTGGAAACCAAGTGCTGAGCGTTTGATCCGACCAAGGGATCTGTCACGCATTTGCATCGACAGCTCGAATTGAAGCGTCGATACGCGAAAATCTCTTGAAGCGTGGTGTGCGATACAAGAGTCTAGGAAGGCTCTCATCTTCCCGCATCCGCGTTATGCAACGACCGAACGAAGATCTCATCGACGCCATCTACGAGACGGCGCACATCCCGGAGCGCTGGCCGGCGCTGCTCGACCGCTTGTCGGGGATGGCGCAGGCCTGGGGTGGCATGCTGTTCACCGCAACGTCCGAGGCGACGCGCTGGACCGCCTCGCCGCAGACGGCGAACTTCTTCGAGCAGTTCCTGGCGAGCGGCTGGATGGCCAAAAACCCGCTCGTCGAACGCGGCGTCCGGCGCGACCATGCCGGCTTTCTCACCGATCTCGACCTGTTCACGCACGACGAGCTCGATGCCGAACCGATGTACGACTACATGCGCCGGTCCGGCGGCGGTTGGCACCTCGGCACAGCCATCGCCGTGCCGAACGGCGACACGCTCGTCATCAACATCGAGCGGCGCCACAGCCAGGGCGCCTTCCTGCGAGAGCAGGCCGAGAATCTAGACCTCTACCGACCCCACCTCGCCCGCGCCGCCCTGCTTGCCGCGCGCTATACGCAGAGCCGCTACGAAGCGACCGTGAGCGACCTTGAAGCCCTCGGGCTCGCTGCAGCCGCGGTCTCACTCACGGGCGGCCTGCTCGCCTGCAACGCCGGCTTCGCGGCGCTGATGCCCACGTTGATCCAGGACGCTCCCGGTCGCTTCGTCGTGATGCACCGGTCGGCGCAGGCGCAGGTACAGGATTATCTCGCGCGTACGCGGGCGGCCCCCGCAGCGGCCGCGGGAGCCTCGATCCCTGTCCCAGCCGGGGCCGAGCGTCCGCCGGCGATCCTGCACCTCGTCCCCGTGGCAGGCTGTGCGCGCGATGTCTTCGCGCGCACAGCCTGCCTCGTCGTCATCACAACCGCCGGGACGGATCGCCTGCCGGCCGCTGCACTCGTCCAGGGGCTGTTCGATCTGACGCCGGCCGAGGCGCGCGTGGCCCAGAGCATCGCGCAGGGGCTCGGCGTCCCGGGAGCCGCGGCACGGCTCGGCGTCGCGGAGAACACGGTCCGCAGCCAATTGAAGCCCGTCTTTGCCAAGACTGGTACATCGGGGCAGGCCGAACTTGCCGCTCTCCTCAACGGATTGGGCACACCGAAGCTTCCATAGCGAGGGGTTTGCCGCTCGATCCGGCGGCGTTGGCGGCCGGGCGAGGGCCGCTACGCCGCCGCCGTAGCGGCTGGTTGCGCCGGCAAAAGCGACCGCATTCGCATTGCCGTAATCGAGGGCGCGCCGGGCCTGTGCGCTCGCCAAGACCAGCGGTCGGAGGGCAACCTCATCCTGCCGGCCACGGCCGAGCGCCGGAAGCGGCGCGGGCTCGGCTTCGTCACGCCGCAACGCCCCATGGTCGGCTTCATGGCCTCCGGCTTCGACCGCCTGGACGGTCTTACCCGCGTGCGGCGCACCGACCGCACCCTCTCCCGCACAACTGTGATCGACGTGAGATCGCTGTGAGTGCGCGCCTTGGCTCAAGCTATGGAGCCGTGTTCGCGGCTGAGCGCCTCCAGAATGGCGCACACGCGGCCTTCGGCCCCCCTCACCACGCCCTTACGCGCCCAATCCGGCCGGACCTGCTCGATCTGTCGCGCAGCGGTACTGATCTCTCGATCGAGCATCTGGAGGATATCTCGTCCCTCAGCGGGCATCGCGTCGAGCATGACGGCGGCGACCGATTGGAACACGGCGTTCAGGAAGTCGAACGCTATCTCAGCTTCGGCAGCATCTGCAATGATGTCTGCAGACAACTTCGTGATATCACGTTGACCGATTCCAGCCACTGGCGTCGCCCCATTTTGTTGAGCGAAGCCTAGCCGGTTCGCAGGCGAACTCCAGCGTTGCGACTGCAACCAATGCGCGCACCCACCGCGATGCCGGGGCGGGCGCGCCCTCAGCCGAACGTCCGCGGCCACGCGCCGGCCGACTGCAGAACCGTACAGACCCGATGCGTCGCGCCCTCGACGACACCTGCCCGCATCAGGTCCGGATGGTCCGCCTCTACCTGACGCGCCGCTGCGGCAATCTCGTCGTGCAGGCGCTGCAGCCGCCGCAGGCCGCCGACCGGATCGGCACGCACCAGTTCCGCGCCGAGCGTGCGCACCACCTCGCTCAGCATCCGAACCGTCAGCCGGTCGAGGGCTGCGTCCGCTCCGTCTTGGCCCATCGCGTGCCCTGCACCGCTATGCCCCCATCCCCGTGTCCAGCCCCCTACACCGCGGAGAATCACGCGTGAACAGCGTCCGTCACTGCCTCGTGCGCGTGCCCGACCTCGCCCCGGTCACATCCGCTACCATCCTGGCCGCGCACGTGGTCACCGAGGCCCACGGCCCTGGCCTCGCTCTCGACCTCCTGTCGTATGGCGCGACGCGCTTCGTGCCTCGGCCCGAAGCCCTCTAGGCCGAGGCCGAGGCGCTGCAGGCCCCTCAGCTCAACCACGCGGTGGCTGAAATGGCGCTGCGCCTCACACTCGTCGCGGGCGCCATTCTGGCCCCCAAAAAGGGACGACGGCTCCGGCGATCTTCGCCGAGACGGACTGCGCAGCACCTGCGCCTTCGCCTCGCCGGGCGTTCGGCGCGACTCGGCAACGTAGCGGTCGATCACCGCACCGAGCGCCGGATCCCCGATCTTGGCTCGGGTGAGCGCTCCCGATCCCTCCAGCTCGGCCTCGCGCCTCTTGATCCAGGCGGCAGCTGCCGGGCGGCGGTCGAAGGTCTTGGTCTCCCGATGCGCCTGCCCATCTGTTTGGACGGCCACCTGGGCGTGGTATCCGAGCGAGTCATCCTTGCGCTTGCGCACGATGATGGTGCCCACGAGGTCCCCGCGGTAGCTACAGCATGGAGGCTAGAGCTACAGCATGGGACTACAGCACGCACCGATCGAGGGCGTTTGAGCCCGCCTGAGCCCGACCGAGCGCATGAGCCAGAGGAATCCAAGTGACTGGTGCCGTTGAGAAACTGAATGCCCTCAGCGGCTGGCGGTTCAGTGTGGCGCCGATGATGGACTGGACGGACCGGCACTGCCGCGCCTTCCACCGCACGCTCTCGCGCCGCGCCCGGCTCTACACGGAGATGGTCACCACCGGCGCCGTCCTGCACGGGCCGCGCGAGCGGCTGCTCGGCTTCTCCGCGATGGAGCACCCGGTGGCGCTGCAGCTCGGCGGCTCCGACCCGGAGGCGCTCGCCGCCTCGGCGCGCATCGCCGCCGATCTCGGCTACGACGAGGTGAACCTCAACGTCGGTTGCCCGTCCGACCGGGTGCAGGAGGGACGCTTCGGTGCCTGCCTGATGCGCGAGCCCGCCCTCGTGGCGGCGTGCGTCGCCGCCATGAAGGCGGCCGTGCGGGTGCCTGTGACGGTGAAGTGCCGCATCGGCGTCGACGATCAGGACCCCGAAGTCGCCCTCGACACACTGGCTGAGGCCGTGACCGCGGCGGGCGTAGACGGGCTCGTGGTGCACGCCCGCAAGGCCTGGCTCCAGGGCCTCTCGCCGAAGGAGAACCGGGACGTTCCGCCTCTCGATTACGGCCGCGTCGCCCGGCTGAAGCGGGCGTATCCAGACATGCCGATGGCCGTCAACGGCGGGATCGCCACCTTGGCTGAGGCGCAAGACAGGCTTGCGGAGGTCGACGGGGTGATGGTCGGCCGCGCCGCCTATACCGAGCCGGCGCTCCTCCTAGCAGTCGATCCGGAGATCTTCGGCGAGCCGGCGCCGCATGCCGACGCCTTCGCGGCGATCGAGGCCTTCGAGCCCTACATCGCGGACGTGGTCGCCCGCGGCGAACGGCTGCACGCGGTGACGCGGCACATGCTCGGCCTGTTCAACGGGCGCCCCGGCGCGCGCGCCTTCCGGCGCCACCTCTCGACCGTCGGGATGCGTCCAGAGGCCGATCTTGGGACGCTGCGCGAGGCGATAGCCCACGTCGCCCGAGCCGAGGAACGGCGGGCGGCGTAGCGTCCGACCCTCACCTAACGCTCGGGCTCCGGGGACACGGCAGCCCAGGCCGGGTCAGGCTTCGCCACTGCAGTCTCGCGGTCGTCCTGCCAGCCCTCGACCCCTTCCGGGAACCAGTAGACCTTGGTGTAGCCGGCGAGCACGAGGCGGCGGCCTGCGTTCCAGCTGCCCCAGCATTCCGGCCGGCAGAAGGTGACCACCGCCCGGCCCTTGTCTCCGCCGGTCAACGCCTCGACCCGCCGAAGGAACGCGGCCTCGCGCTCCGGGCTCAGGGGAGCGACACCGGCCCCGGGCATCCAGACGGCGCCGGGCAGCGAGCGATGAGTCGGCAGCCAGGGGCGGTCCGCCGGGAAGTTCGCGGGCTTGCGGTCGGCCACCACCACGTCGAGCAGCACCGGCTTGTCCGGCAGCATCGCGGCGAGCCGGTCCGCGTCGATCACGGCGGCGCCGGTCAGGGTGGCGGGCGTGTAACCGCGCTGAGGCCCGGTCCAGAGCCCGTCGGGTTCCGGGACGTTCACCGGCGAGTCGGCGGGCGCGGCCGCGGCGAGGAGCACCAGCGCGGCGATCGCCGCCGCGCCTCTCGGGCCGATCCGCATCGGCTCAGTTGCTCGCGCTCGGCACGGTGAAGCTGTGCTCCCAGCGACCGCCCTGGTTGTCGGTCGCCGTCACCTTCACCGGGCCGGCCGGCAGGAAGGCGAAGTTGATCACCGGATTCGAGGCGATCGAGATGTCGCCGTCCATGACGAAGACGTTCTTCGTGCCGGTGTCGACCGTGACCTTGTTGACGTAGCGCGCGGGCGTGTAGTCGCGGGTGACCTGATTCATCTGCATGCCCGAGAAGTTCGGGTGGCGGATCATCAGCGTCGCCTCGACCGGCTTGCCCGCCTGCGCCTCGCCCGCGAACTTCATCCGCATCTCGCCCATGCCCTTCATGGCCTCCTCGTCGCTCATCCCCATCGGGGCGGAGCAACCGCCGGAGGCCTTGACGAACTTCGTCGTCTCGTAGAGCGCGCCGTCCTTGGTCTCGGCGACCGCGTGGACGTTCGTGTAGTTGTTGACGCGAACGCGAAGCTTCAGCTCGCTCGGATCGGCGGCCGGGCCGAAGCGGAAATGGGCGGCGTAGGGCGAGGGGTTGTCGTCGATCACGAGGTGCACCGCCTGCACCTTGTCCTTCTCGGGCATGGTCAGGGTGATCGGCACCAGGGCGGCATCCTCGGCGCGCTTCGGCGCCTCGACCTTCACGAGCGTGTCGGTCGGCTGGATCTGGCGATCCTTGAAGATCGAGGCGGCGACGTCGCGCCAGCGCGCCTCCCGCTCGGCATCGCTGTCGGAGGAGCCGGCGGCGGAGACGGCGCCCGACAGTCCGGTGGCGAGCAGGACGCCGAAGGCGAGGGGGGCGAGCTTCGTTGCGAGCGTCATGGCGTTCCTCCTGGATAGATTTATGTAAGGTCCGCGCCGGCTATTCCCACTCGAGTTCCTTGTAGGCGACGGTCACGTTCCTGGCATTGTAGTCGTCGAACAGGTCCCACTTGCCCCGCTCGGACTGCGCGACGGTGGCGACGGCCTTCTCGATCGAAAGGTCCGCGGCGATCGCCTTGCGGGTCTCCTCGCGCAATGTGCCGAGATAGCGGGCGAGATCGGCGAGCGCCGGCACGAGATCGACGCGCACCGGGCCGTGGCCGGGCACGGCCTGCGCCGCCCCGGAGGCCTTCAGCCGCTCGATCTCCTTCAGCCAGCCGTTCAGGTTACCGTCGAGGGAGGGGATGCGCCCGACCGAGAGCAGATCGCCCGTGAACAGGAGTCCGCTGCCCGTGTCGGTCATCGAGAGGTCGCAGGTCGTGTGCGCGGTCGGATGGGCTGTGACGCGCAGGGTGCGGTCGCCAAGATCGATCTGCGCGGAGTCGGTCACGGCAAGGGTCGGGTAGACCACGGTGCCGGCTTTGTCGGCCCCGAGCACCTCCTCCAGGCGCTTGCGGTAGTACTCGCCGCGGGCCTCCAGGGCCGCCCGCAGGGCGTGGTGGCCGATGAAGGACGGCTTGTCCTCGGTGAAGGCCGCCGCACCGAAGCAATGGTCCGGGTGGACGTGGGTCATCACGACGTGGCGGATCGGCTTGTCGGTGCGCTTGCGGATCTCGCCGCGCAGCCACTGCCCGTCGGCGAGGCTGCCGCCCGATTCCGTCACCAGGACGCCGTCGCGGCCGATGATGAAGCCCGTGTTGGCGATCGCGTCGGCGTTGCCGGGCGCGGCCTCGGTGTTGGGTCCGCGCCGCACGAAGACGCCGGGCCCCACCTCTTCCAGGACCAGCGCCTCGGCCCGCACGCGGCCGGGCAGGCAGCAGAGGCAGAACCCGCCGAAGGCCGTCGCGAGCGCCTCCCGGCGCGAGAGCGCGGCACGCGCGCCGTTTCCCGACGCGGCAGCAGGTGCCCGCATGTCTCGCCTCCCTGATCGTTGCCGACCATTGAGGCGCATGCATCCGCGGCGTCAAGCGAGCCGCGCCGGTCCTGTCGGGACCGGGTCCAAGTGCCTCAGCCCGGCTGGCCGATCTCGGCCGCGAGGAAGCGGGCATGGCCCTCGGCCCGCAGCCGGCAGGCCGGGCATGTGCCGCAGCCGTAGCCCCAGGCGTGGCGACTCCCACGCTCGCCGAGGTAGCAGGTGTGGCTGTCCTCCACGATCAGGTCGACGAGGCCTTGGCCGCCGAGGTCGTGCGCGAGCGACCAGGTCCGCGCCTTGTCGATCCACATCAGCGGGGTGTGCAGCACGAAGCGGCGGTCCATGCCGAGGTTCAGCGCCACCTGCATCGCCTTGATCGCGTCGTCGCGGCAATCGGGATAGCCAGAGAAGTCGGTCTCGCACATGCCGCCGACGATGTGGCGGATCCCCCGCCGGTAGGCGAGCGCCGCCGCAAAGGTGAGGAAGACGAGGTTGCGGCCCGGCACGAAGGTGTTGGGCAGGCCGGAGGCCGCGTAGCCGATCTCGGCCTCGCGGGTCAGCGCCGTGTCGGAGACTTGGCCCAGCGCGTCGAGGGCCAGCGTGTGGTCGTCCCCGAGGCGCCGGCCCCAGGCGGGCACGAGGCGCGCGAGGCCGGTGCGGAGCCGCGCGCGGGCCTCGAGCTCGATCCGGTGGCGCTGGCCGTAGTCGAAGCCGAGCGTCTCGACGCGGGCGTAGCGGTCGAGCGCCCAGGCGAGGCAAGTGGCCGAGTCCTGCCCCCCTGAGAACAGCACCAGCGCGCGGTCGTCGCCGATCTCACTCACCCGCGTACTCCGCCCAGGACATCGGGGTCTCGTAGACCCGCACCGACGCGAGGCCCGGCAGGCCCGCCTTGGCCCGATGCCAGATCCAGGCCGCGATGTGCTCGGCGGTGGGGTTCTCGAGCCCCTCGATGTCGTTGAGCGTGTGGTGGTCGAGGCGCTCCAGCAGGGGCCGGAAGATCTCCTCGATGTCGTAGAAGTCGATCACCCAGCCGGTCCGGGGATCGACCGCGCCCGCTACCGTCAGCTCGACCCGGTAGGAATGGCCGTGCATCCGGTGGCAGCGATGCGTCGCGGGCACGTTCGGCAGACGGTGCGCCGCCTCGAAGGTGAAGGCCTGGGTGATCTTCATGGCTTACGTCTTGGTCAGCGATGCGGCTCGTGTGCCGGCATCCGGTCGGGCCACCCCATAGCGTGTTCAAGCCCTTCCGGGCAAAGCGCGTTCTCAGGTCTGGGCCCTGCCCGAGACGCCGGCCTGCGCGAAGGTGGCCATGTCCCGGTGGCAGGCGAGTGCCCCCTTCAGCAGGCCGATCGCCAGGGCGGCGCCGGAGCCCTCGCCGAGGCGCATGCCGAGCGCCAGCAGGGGCTTGAGGCCGAGCCGCTCCAAGACCTCGGCGTGCGCGCCCTCCGCCGATACGTGGCCGGCGAGGCAATGGTCGAGGGCGCGCGGGTCAAGGGCGTGCAGCACGGCCGCCGCCGCGGTCGAGACATAGCCGTCGATCACCACCGGTACCCGCTGCAGGCGGGCTGCCAGGATCGCGCCCGCCATCGCGGCGATCTCGCGCCCGCCGAGCCGGCGCAGCACCTCCAGCGGGTCGTCGAGATGGCCGGCGTGGTGGGCGAGCGCCGCCTCGACGGCCGCGACCTTGCGGGCATACCCCGCCGCGTCGACCCCGGTGCCGCGGCCGACCCAGTGCGCGGCGTCACCGCCGAACAGGGCGGCGTAGATCGCCGCCGCGATCGTGGTGTTGCCGATGCCCATCTCGCCGAGCCCCAGGCAGTCGGTGCCGGCCGCGATCGATTCCATGCCGAAGGCCATGGTGGCGACGCAGCCGCGCTCGTCCAGCGCCGGGCCCTCGCAGATGTCGCCGGTCGGCACGTCGAGGGCGAGGTCGAACACCTTGAAGCCGAGGCCGTAGGTGGCGCAGATCTGGTTGATCGCAGCCCCCCCGGCGGCGAAGTTGTCGAGCATCTGCCGGTTGACCGCGTCGGGGAAGGCCGAGACGCCGCGCCGCGTCACGCCGTGGCTCGCCGCGAAGACGCAGACCAGCGGCCGGTCAAGCGAGGGCGGCGCCTTGCCCTGCCAGGCGGCGAGCCACGCGACCAGCTCCTCCATGCGGCCGAGCGCGCCCGCGGGCTTCGTCAGCTGCGCCTCGCGCGCCGCGACCGCGCCCACGGCCTCCGCGTCGGCCTCGGGCATGGTGGCGACGAGGCGGCGGATGTCGGCGAAGGGGCTCTCGGGGCGGCTCTCGGTCATGTGCGCAATCCTGTGGGCGGCCGGCGCGGCGGCTGCGGCGGGGCCCGGCGAGCACGCTATAGTGCCGCCGGGCCGGGGGGTGAAGGCGCCGGCCGCCCAGGGCTCGGGCGGCGGAGGGAGCGCGGGCGATGGGCGAGCGATCCTCGGGCGGGGAGGCCGACTGGCCGGGCCGCTTCCTCCTGCACGATCTGGCCGCCTGCCTGCGCTTCTACTCGCGCCTGCCGGTGCCGCATCTCGGGCCCGGCGACCCGTACGCGGCGCCCGACTTCACGACGGTGCCCCGGATGCTGCCGGTCGCGGGCCTGATCCTGGCCCTGCCGGCGGCCGGCGCGCTGCTGGCGGCCTGGGCGCTCGGCCTCGGGCCTTTCCTCGCGGCGGTGCTGGCGCTCGCGGTCTCCGTCGTCGTGACCGGCGCCCTGCACGAGGACGGGCTCGCCGATGTCGCGGACGGGTTCGGCGGCGCGACGCGGGAGCGGCGCCTGGAGATCATGCGCGACAGCCGGATCGGCGCCTACGGGGCGACGACTCTCGTCCTGGCGCTGTTGCTGCGGATCGGGGCCCTCGCCACCCTGCTCGACAGGGTCGCCGCAGTGGCGGCGGTCGCGCTGCTCCTCGCCGCAGCGCTCTCGCGGGTGGCGGCGCTGCTGCCGATGGTGCTGCTCGGGCCGGCTCGGCCGGACGGGCTCAGCTCGGCGGTGGGCCGCCCGAGCCGCGGGACGCTCGGTGTTGCCGCCGGGTTCGGCCTCGTGCTGGCGCTCCTCGCCCTGCCGTTCGGGCTGCCCGCCCACGGCATCCTCCTGATGCTGCTGCTCTCCGGCCTCGCCGCCCTCGCGCTGACGCGGCTCGCCGCCTCCCGGATCGGCGGGCAGACCGGGGATGTCGTCGGCGCCTGCCAGCAGGCGGCGGAGATTGCGGGCCTCCTCGGCCTGATCGCCTGCCTGCCGGCCTGACGCCCGGTGCCGGCCTGACGACCGGTGCTGCCCTGATCGCCTGCCTGGCGCCCAGTGCCGGCCCGACGCGGGCCCGCACCGCACTTGATCTGCGGGCGGATCGGCGGGCAAGTGGGGGCATGTCGCAGAAGCCGTCGAGTCCCTGCACCAAGGTCTGCATCCTCGATGCGGAGACCGGCCTCTGTCGCGGATGCGGGCGCACCCGCGACGAGATCGCCGCCTGGGGCCTGCTCGGCGAGCCGCAGCGGCGCGCGATCATGGCGGGACTGGCGGCGCGGCTCGACGCGGCCTATCCGTCGCGCGCGGCCGAGCCGGCGATCTCCGGGTGACCCGTCGATGATCCAGTACCTGGCAATCGCCGCGATCCTGGCCGTGGTGGCCGCCCTCATCATCACGGACGGGACGGGCAGCGTGGCCGGCGTCGAGCCGGACACGCTTGCGGGCGTGGCTTTCGGGGTCGGCACCCTGGTGCTGGTCACCGCGGGCTACTGGCGCCGCTTCGGCAGCGGTCTCGGCGTCAACCTGCGCCACGCCTTGATCTGGCTCGCGCTCGGGCTCGCCTGCATCGTCGGGTACAGCTACCGCGACGAGATCCAGGGCGTCAGATCCCGGGTCGTCGGCGAGCTGCGGCCGGGCACCGCCGTCGTCTCGGGCCAGACCGTCGCCATCGTCCGGCGGCAGGACGGGGATTTCGAGGTCGAGGCCGAGGTGAACGGCCGGGTCCAGACCTTCGCGTTCGATACCGGCGCCAGCGCCGTGGTGCTCACCGCCGAGAACGCCGCCGCGCTCGGGATCCGCCCGGGCGACAACGACTTCACGACGCGGGTCTCGACGGCGAACGGCACGGCCTACGCCGCGCCGATCCTCATCGACGCGATCAGCATCGGCCCGATCACCGAGCGGCGCATCCCGGCCCTCGTCGCCCGCACGGGCGCGCTGGCGCAGAACCTTCTGGGCCAGAGCTTCCTGACGCGGCTGCCCGGCTACGAGGTGCGCGGCGACCGGCTGATCCTGCGGGGCCGCTGAGCGGGCGCGGGGGGCGACAAAGGCGGGCTTTCGGCGGGCGGTGGGGTTTTTCAGGGGCGCCGAGCCCGTATAACCCGCCGCAGGCCGGGGACGGGTCACGGACCCGCCGGAAGCCGTGCCGAGGACATCCTGCCGAGGACACCCCGCCCATGTCACAGGTCGTGCAATCCCGCCGCCGCAGCGCCGTCGACATCGCCAAGGCCAAGGCCGAGGGGCGCAAGATCATCTCGCTCACCGCCTATCACGCCCACACGGCCTCGATCCTCGACCCTTACTGCGACTTCATCCTGGTCGGCGATTCGCTCGGCATGGTCATGCACGGGATGGAATCGACGCTGCCTGTCACCCTGGAGATGATGATCCTTCAGGCGCAGGCGGTGATGCGGGGCACGAGCCGCGCCCTCGTGGTGGTCGACATGCCCTTCGGCAGCTACGAGGCGAGCCGCGAGCAGGCCTTCATGAGCGCGGCCCGCATCCTGAAGGAGACCGGCGCGGGCGCGGTGAAGCTCGAGGGCGGCGCGCGCTTCGCCGAGACGGTCGCCTTCCTGACCCAGCGCGGCGTGCCGGTGATGGGCCATATCGGGCTCACCCCCCAGTCTGTGAACACGATGGGCGGCTTCCGGGTGCAGGGCAGGGGCCCGGACGGCGAGCGCCTGCTCCTGGAGGATGCCCGCGCGATCAGCGAGGCGGGCGCCTTCGCGATCGTGCTGGAGGGCATCGTGGAGCCGGTGGCCCGCGCCATCGCGGCAGCGCCCGAAGTCACCGCCGCCACGATCGGGATCGGCGCCTCGTCCACCTGCGACGGCCAGATCCTCGTGCTGGAGGACATGCTGGGGCTCTCCGAGCGCACACCGAAATTCGTCAAGCAGTTCGGCTCGCTGCGTGCCCATATCGAGGGTGCGGTGAAGACCTACGCCGAGGAGGTCCGCGCCGGCCGCTTCCCCGAGGACGCGCACACCTACGCGGACAAGTGAGGCTCACGCTCGGCGTGGCGTCACGGTGCGCTGAGCCTGCCGCTAGAGCACGATGCGGAAAAGTGGAATCCGGTTTTCCGCATCGTGCGACCACAAAGAGATAGAGCGTGCTGCTGTTTCCGTGGAAACGCCGCACGCTCTAGCGGCGCGCCATCCCGTATTCGGACCGCTCCGCGCGGCGCCAGCGCAGATAGGCCTGATAGACCGCCTCCTTGTCGGCGGCGGCGCCCTGCGGCTGCTCGCTGAGGAAACGCTCGACCTCGCCCTGGGACGGCGTGTCACCGCGGTGGCTGTCGAGCCAATCCTGCGCCGGCTGGAACCGGGTCCAGCCCGGGACGGCGGCCGCGAGGTTCACCTCGCGCCATTTCGGATGATGCTGGGGCGCCAGGAACCGGTCGAACCGGTCGAAGAAGGCGGCGGTGAAGCGCTCCAGCTTCCTGTAGCGCTCAGAACCCTTCGGGTGATTGTAGACGCCGAGGATCGTGCCGACCGCGAGCGTCTCGACGGGTTTCGAGCCGTCGACGAGCTTCGGGTAGTCGGCGCCCGTCAGCGTGGCGGGCACGTAGGCCTCGCCGATCCGGTCGCTGTAGGGCACCGTGACGAGGTGGAACCGGCCTGCCGGCTCGAAGCCGGCGACGATCGCGACGGGTCGGGCGGCCACCGAGACGACCGCATCGAGCTCACCCCGGCGCAGCATCTCGAGGGCCGTCGGCTGGTCCACGTTGACCGCCTCGACCGCGACGCCGAGTTCGCGGAACATGGCGCGCCCGCTGTAATCCGTCCCGCTGCCCTTCACGTCGAAGCTGACGCGCTTGCCCGCGAGTTCGCCGACCGCGCCCACTTCCTTCGGGGCGATGACGTGGAGTTCGTCGTTGAAGAGCTTGGCGATGTAGTGGATCCGCTTCTCGATCTCCTTGAGGCGCTTGTCCTGGCGCAGCTGGTCCAGGGTATCGGTGCGCACGAAGCCGAGATCGACCCCTTTCAGGAAGCGGAGGTCGTAGGCGTTGGCCCCGGCGCCCCGGCCCAGGATGGGGAGGATGCGGAGCCTGTCGCCGTCGTCGAGGACGAAGGCGAGGTCGGCCCCGGTGCGGAAATAGGTGCCGCCGGGCGTGCCGGTGACGATCGAGACGGTGTTGGCGTTCAGCGTCTCGCTGAGCGCCGTCTCGGTCGCCGAGTCCTGGGCGGCGGGCCGCTTCTGCGCCGCGGCGTCCCGCGCCAGCCCCGCGGCGAGAAGCAGCGCGAAGGCTGTCGCGCAGGCCAGCCTCCAGGCCGCCCTCCAGGCCGTCGCACAGGATCGGACCGCCCTCATGCCCCTCGTCCCCATCGCCGTGCTCCCTCGGATTGATGGCTCAGCGCGCCGCCTCGGCGACGCTCTTGGGATCGCGCAGGCCGGCTGCGGCTGCCCGGGCGTAGAGCGCGCTCGCGCGCTCCGGATCGGGGCGCAATCCGTGGACGCGCCAAGCGCGCAGCATCTTCGGATCGCAGGTCTGGGCGAGCAGGAAGGTGGCGCGGGCATCGCCCCGCGCGACCAGATGTTCAAGCACGAGCTGGGCGCCGCTGATATCGCCCGATCGGATGAGCCGCTCGGCCCGTGCCAGCAGGGGCGCGTTCTGGGGATCCGAGGGCGGGGCCGCCGCCTGCGGGGTCGGCGCGGGTGGTTCGCCGGGGCCCGGCGCTCGCGCGGCTGCCGGTCCAACTGCAGGTCCGACTGCGGTCGCTTCCGTCCGGGCGACCGCGGCCTCGGCGCGGCGCTGGGCCGGTGCGGGATCCGGCGCCTCGATGTCCGCGGCGGTCGCCGCCGGTCGGATGGCGGGCGGCGTGACGGGCGCGGCGGCGACGGGCGTGGGCGCTGGGGCAGGCGCGGGGGCAGGCACGGCGCGTTCCTGCCGCGGCTGCACCCGCAGCGTGAAGACCGACCGCGCGATCGGCAGCGGGCGCCCGGTCTCCGTGAGCGACAGGGCCGCGACCGCCAGCGTGTAGGCGCCGGTCTGCTCCGGCTGGAGCGTGACGGCGAGGTTGGCGAGCTTCCAGTCCGTCACCTCGACCATCGCGCGGTCCTCGGCGGTGGTGACCGCGTGGTCCGCATCGCTGAGCCGCGCGCCCTTCGGCAGGCCGAGGATGTAGGTGCTCCCCCCGGACCGGCCGGGCCGGTGTCGCACCTCGACCTGGAGGGGAATGGCCGTGCCCTGCTCGCCGGCGACGTCCCGCGCGGAGACGCGCGGCGCAGCCGGGTCGGGGGCGCCCGGCCCCGCCTCGTCCACCCGGGCGGGCGCCTCCGCGCGTGCGCCGGGGACGCCGCCCCAGCAGGCCTGAAGGACGAGCAGGGCGATCGGGATACCGGTCCTGCGGGCGTTCCGGCGAGGCGGAGCGACGGGCATCACGATCGACATCGAGACCTCCCTGCGATCGAACGGGCGGCGATGCCCGGCCCGGCCGCGGGGCGCATTGCCCCGGGCAAGAGCGCCACGGACCAGAACGTCAATCCTCGTCGCGCAGAAAGCGCGAATTGTTCTGTACCAGGAAGGTCTTTGTCTGAACTATAGAGACGACCCGCATTAACATATGCAAGAATTGAGTATGATGCGGGATACTGTGCCCAGACATCGGTCAGCCAGCGACCGACGGGCTCGGCGCCTCTCGAAACGTTCGTGCGAACCGGGCGTGGCGCTTAAGGCCGACGCGAGGGCGTCAGCCTCAGGCCCGGGGCGGGGCGCTCCAGCAGCACCTCGCGGCGGAAGCGCACGAGGCGGGCCGGGCGTCCGGCCGTGCCGCTGGTGACGTCCTCGGTCTCCTCCACCAGCCCCTGCTGCGCCACGAGGCGGCGGAAGTTCTGCTTGTGCAGCGGCGTACCGGCGAGCGCCTCTACGCTGCGCTGGAGCTGCAGCAGGGTGAAGGCCGGCGGCATCAGCTCGAACACGACGGGGCGGTACTTGATCTTGCCGCGCATCCGCCCGATCGCGGTGGCGAGGACCCGGCGATGATCGAAGGCCATCGGCACCCCGGTCGGGTCGCCCGGCACCGCCTGGCCCGCATTGCCCTGCGCCTCTGGGATCAGTCCGGCCTCGAACAGAAGCTCGTAGCGCTCCAGCACGCGCTCGTCGCTCCAGGTGCCGCCGCCGAGCCCGAAGGTCAGCCCCAGCCGGTCGGCGCGCAGGCGGCGCAGCTTCGCCTCCGCGGGCTCCGCGGCCCAGGCCTCGAGCCGGGCGGCGATCGCGTCGAGTTGCGGGGGACGGCCCTGGCGGAAATCCTCGTAGGGCAGGTAGCGGTACCAGTTCTGCCAGGCCGCCTCGGCGAGCCCGGCGGGCCGCTCCTCGCGCACCAGCGCCAGATAGGCCACCGAGAGCGTGTGGGCGCCGGCCGCCGCATCGCCCGAGCGGTCGCGATCGCCGAAGGTGTAGAGTTGCTCGACATAGCCGAGGCGCTGGTGCGTCTGCCGCTCGACCCAGGCGCGAAGCCCCCGCTCCAGGGTGGCGTGCTCGGAGACGAGTGGGCCCGCGGGCAGGCCGTCGTCGCGTCCCGGCGCCTGCCCGGGCACCCGGACCGTGAGCGCGCGCGGCTCGCCCTCGGTCGCCGCCACGATGACCGCGACGAGGCCGACGGAGGAGGGATTCTCCACCGCGCCGGGCGGCACCTCCCGCCCTTCCGTGCCCCGTACGTTCTCGACTCCGGACATGCTCGACATCGACAGGGAAACACTTGGACGGGGAAGCACTCGGGCCGCGCCCTTCCCGGAGCGCGACGCCTCGAAGCTTTGCGCGATACGCCGCCGCGCCGGGTGCCCTCTCACCGCACCATGAAAGGTTCGCGACAGGTTCTTAGCCGTACTTAGCCGCCCGCCGTCAACCGGAGCGCGTGCCCAGCCTTGCAAAGCGGGCGCCCGCGACCCAAACCGCTCGGAGGGCGGCGGTTGAGCGGGTTGTTCCGCGATCCGGCCGCGCATCCGCGGGAAGGCAACGATGAGCGGAAGTCCCCACGTCGACCTGAGACTCTACGGGCTCCTCGACGTCGGAATCTGCGGCGGCGACGGCGCGCGGCTCGCCGCGATGGCGGTCGAGGCCGCGTCCGGCGGCTGCACCCTGCTCCAGTACCGCGAGAAGGACATCCCGAACGCCCGCGCCGCGCTGGAGCGGATCCGCGCGATCCGGTCGGCGCTCGCCGGCCGCGTGCCGCTCCTCGTCAACGACCGGGTCGACCTGGCGCTGGCCGCCGGTGCCGAGGGCGTGCATCTCGGCCAGGGCGACATGCACCCGGCCGACGCGCGGGCGCTCCTTGGCGCGGGCGCGATCGTCGGGCTCACCCTGAAGACCGCCGCGCAGGCCGACGAGCTCTACCGCCTGCCAGTCGACTACGCCTGCATCGGCGGCGTGTTCGCGACCGGCAGCAAGGACAATCCGGACCCGCCGGTCGGCCTGGAGGGCCTCGCCCGCATCGTCTTCCGGGGGCGCCTCGCGCGCGGGACCTCCTTCCCTCTCGGCGCCATCGCGGGCATCGATTCGAGCAACGCCGCCGCGGTGATCGCCGCCGGCGCGGACGGCGTCGCGGTGATCTCGGCCCTGTTCGGGGCGGAGGCCGTCGAGGGCCGGGCGCGGGACCTGCGCGCCCGTGTGGACGCGGCGCTCGCCGAGCGGGGAGGGGCCCGATGATCGCCCTCACCATCGCGGGCTCGGATTCGGGCGGCGGCGCCGGGATCCAGGCCGACCTCAAGACCTTCTCGGCGCTCGGCGTCTACGGCGCCAGCGTGATCACCGCGCTCACCGCCCAGAACACGCTCGGCGTCCAGGCGATCCACGACGTGCCGGCCGATTTCGTGACGGCGCAGTGCGACAGCGTGTTCTCCGATCTCGCGGTGGCCGCGGTGAAGATCGGCATGCTGTCGCGCGCCCCCGTGATCGCGGCAGTGGCGGCTGCCCTCGACCATCATGCCGGGACGATCCCCGTGGTGCTTGACCCGGTGATGGTCGCGACCAGTGGCGACCGCCTCATCGGGGACGACGCGGTGGCGGCGCTCAGCAGTACCCTGATGCCGCGGGCCGACCTGATCACGCCGAACCTGCCGGAAGCCGCGGCCCTGCTGGACGAGGCGGTAGCGGTCGGGGAGGCGGAGGCGGAGGCGCAGGGGCATCGTCTCCTGCGGCTCGGCGCCCGCGCGGTGCTGATCAAGGGCGGACACGGGGAGGGCGCGGAGAGCGTGGATCTGCTGGTGACCCCCGCGGGCGTCCGGCGCTTCCCCGCCCCGCGGGCCGCGACGCGCAACACCCACGGCACCGGCTGCACCCTGTCCGCGGCGGTCGCGGCCGGGCTCGCCCGCGGCCTCGACCTGCCGGACGCGGTCGGCGCGGCCAAGACCTACGTGAGCGGCGCGATCGCGGCGGCCGACCGGCTGATGATTGGCCGCGGCAACGGCCCGGTCCACCACTTCTTCGCGCACTGGCACTGAGCGACATCGCCTCGCCTGGACGGCAGGGGGGCGTTTGAACTATCGTACGTTCGTTCGAAGAACGGAACGAATTCAGGCAGTCGGCGGCGATGCAGGATCAGGCGGAACGGATCGAACGGGGTCGCACGCGCGATCTGCTCACCGGCGCCCAGGCCCTGTCGGGGCAGCTTGGCAAAACGATCCAGCGGCTGCGCAAGGCCTACAACCTCTCGCTCTCGGAACTCGCCGAGCAGTCGGGGGTGGCCAAGTCGATCATCAGCCAGATCGAGCGCAACGAGACCAACCCGACGCTCGCCACGATCTGGCGCCTGAGCCAGGCGCTCGACGTCTCGATCGAGCGGGTGCTGGCGACGAACGACGAGGAGCCCTTCATCGAGAAGGCCTCCCGCGCCGACACGCCGATCCTCCTCTCCGAGGACGGCCGGGTGCGGCTTGCCATCATCGGCTGGGTCAAGACGATCGAGTGGCTGCAATGGTACGACGTCTCGGCGGATCCCGGCGGCGTGCTCGATTCCGACCCGCACCAGCGCGGCTCGGTGGAGTCGCTCTCGGTGCGCGAGGGCGTGTTCGAGGTCGAGGTGGCGGGCGTCGTCCAGACCGCGCGGGCGGGGGAGACCCTGCGCTACCGCTGCGACCGGCCGCACACGGTGCGCTGCACCGGTGATCTGCCGGGCCGCGCTACGATGGTGGTGATCATGAAGGCGGCCGTGATGGAGTAAGGGCGGCCGCCCTTCCGATCCGTATCGGACCTCAGCGCCCGGTATTCACCCAGCGCACCATGTCGGCGAGCACGGTGCCGAGGGCCGCGTCGAGCGCGGCGGCGCCGGCGCCGGCATTGACGGACTTCACGGGCACGCGCGCCGTGAAGACGCGGGCGGCGGTGACGCGGCCGGTCCCCTCCGCGATCAGCTTGGCCGAGAGATCGACCACCGCCTCGCCGGTGCCGGCCGAGACGTCGAAGGCGCGGATCTCGCTGATCAGTTGGTAGTCCGACGCCACCTTGTCGCTCGGGCGGCTGACCGAGCGCAGGCGTCCGGAATTCTCCAGGCTCTGGATGAGGCGCGTCTGGATCAGGCGCGGCAGACGATCGGCCCACTGGCCGCCGCCCAGGAAGGAGAGCGAGCCGCCGGGCTCCCGCACGATGATGCGGTCGGACTCGAAGGGCTGGATGCCCACGGGCTCGACCACCACGATCGCGCGCCCCGCCATCGCCGGCCGGCCCGTCGGGGGGAGGGCGGCGAGGTCGAAGGTCAGCGGCGCGCCACCGCCGCCGCAGCCGCCGAGAAGCGGCGCGACCAACGCGGTGGCCAGCGCGAGAGCCGGGAGGTTCTGCGTCATCCGGAATACCTAGCGGGATACCGACAAGCACCCGTGGACGGGCACCGGACCGGGTGCAAGCTGCGCGTTATAACGGACCGGATTCGCGACCGGTGCCGTGCGTGCGGACACATGGGGCCGCCGCACGCTCCCTCTAGCGCCCACCGTTGTATTCAGGCAACGACGGCTTGCCGCCGAAGATGACCTGCGAGGGGTCGCGCTCCAGGCTCTTGACCGTGCGGTTGAGCGCACCGAGCGTGCGCTGCCCGTCCGTCGACAGGGCCTCGACCTCGCGCCGCCCGGAGCCGGAGAGCCGGTTGAAGCTCGTCGCGATGTTGGCGGTGCGCTTGTCGAGGTTCTCCGACAGCGTGCGGAAGGCCCGGCCCGCGTCGCGCACCGAGATCGCCGCCTCGCGTACCTCCGTGAAGGTCGAGGAGCCCTGCTGGCCCGAGGCCGAGCCGAGGAAGCCCTCGGCGCCCTTCAGCACGCCGTCGATGCGGTCGGCCGAGGCGCTGAGCTTGGCGGCCAGCGCCCGGGCGTCGTGCAGGCCCGCCTCGATGTCGGGGCTGGCATTCGCGAGCGCGCCGGAGAAACGGTCGGCGTTCTGGATGACGTGGTTCAGGCGCTCGCCGTCCACCGCCTTGACGAGGCCGGCGATCGAGGGGCCGGCATCGGCCAGCGTCTTCGAGAAGGCCTCGACGTTGGCCAGCGTCCGGTTGATCGCGCCCTCGTTGCCGGCCACCACCTTGTCGAGCCGCTGGAGCACGTCGTCGGCGCGCTGGGCGATCTGCTTGGCCGCCGCCATCATGTCCTGGATGTCGGAGGAATCGGCGAAGATCGTCGGCTGCTCGCCGTTCTGGCCGGGCTTCAGCGCGGGCGCGTCGGCGTTGCCGCCCGAGAGCGCGATCACCGAGACGCCGGTCAGCATCGCCGAATCGAGGCGGGCCCGGGTGTCGGCGCGCAGCGGCGTCGCCGGCTCGACCTTGATCTGCGCGATCACGCGGCGCGGGTCCTGCGGCAGAAGGCTCACCTCCGTGACCTCGCCGACCTTGATGCCGTTGAAGGTCACGCTCGAGCCGCGCGACAGGCCGCCGACGCTGCCCGAGAACACGATCCGCACGCCCTGGGCGACCTGGCGGGACGAGCCGCCCGACAGCCAGAGCACGAAGCCGAAGCCGGCCAGGATCACCGCGAGGGTGAAGGCGCCGATGAGGGCGTAGTTCGCGCGCGTCTCCATGCTCACACTTTCATCCGAGAGCGGGGAACGGCGCGGTGCGGGGTCGCACGAAGCGTGGCCGCGCGGAGGCCGGGCAAGAGACCGGGCAAGAGACCGGGCAAGAGACCGGGCAAGGGATCATGCATGGATGTCACCCCCCGTGACGATCGAGCGGGCGCGCTTGCCGTGGAAGTAGGAGCGCAGCCAGGGATGGTCGTGGGCCAGCATCTCGTCGATCGGGCCCGCCGCGATGATCTGGCCGTCGCCGAGCGCCGCGATGCGGTCGCAGGCGGTGTAGAGGCTGTCGAGGTCGTGGGTCACCATGAACACGGTGAGGCCGAGGGTCCGCTTCAGGGTTGCCACGAGGTCGTCGAACTCGCCCGCGCCGATCGGGTCGAGACCGGAGGTCGGCTCGTCGAGGAACAGGATCTCGGGGTCGAGCGCCAGCGAGCGGGCGAGCGCCGCGCGCTTGATCATGCCGCCCGAGAGTTCCGACGGATACTTGTCGGCGGCCTCGGGCTTCAGGCCCACCATCTCGATCTTGAGCCGGGCGAACTCGTCGAGCAGGCGCTCGGACAGGTTCAGGTGCTCGCGCATCGGCACCTGGATGTTCTGCTTCACGGTGAGCGCCGAGAACAGGGCGCCGTGCTGGAACAGCACGCCCCAGCGCTGCTCGACCCGGCGGCGCTCGGCGGCGCTCATCCCGTCCATATCCTGGCCGAAGACCCGGATCGTGCCCGAGCGCTTCGGGATCAGCCCCAGGATGGTGCGGGTGAGGACGGACTTGCCCTGGCCCGAGGGCCCAACGAAGCCCATGATCTCGCCCCGGCGGATGTCGAGGTCGAGCCCCTTCAGGATCGTGCGGTCGCGAAATCCCACGACGAGGTCGCGCACGCTGATGATCGGGTCGGGCTGGGATGCCTGCACGCTCGCCTCAGAAGTCGATGGCCGCGAAGAAGACCGCGAAGAGGCCGTCCAGAACGATCACCATGAAGATCGACTTGACCACCGAGGCGGTGACGTGGCGGCCGAGCGATTCCGCCGAGCCTTCCACGGCGAAACCCTCGATCGTCGCGATGATGCCGATGACGAGCGCCATGAAGGGCGCCTTGATCAGGCCGACGAAGACGTGGTGCAGGCCGACCGCCGCCTGGAGGCGGGCGAGGAACTGGTCGAGGGTGAGCCCGCCGTAGAGCATCGCGGTGATCCCACCGCCGAGCAGCGCCGAGAGCGCGCCGATCAGCGTCAGCATGGGCAGGCCAACGACGAGCGCCAGGATGCGCGGCACGATCAGCACCTCGACGGGGTCGAGGCCCATGACGCGCAGCGCATCGACCTCCTCGCGCATGCGCATCGAGCCGATCTCGGCGGTGAAGGCGGAGCCGGAGCGGCCCGCCACCATGATCGAGGTGAGCAGCACGCCGAGTTCGCGCAGGATCAGCAGGCCGATCAGGTTGACCACGAAGGTCTGCGCGCCGAAGCGCTGCAATTGGAAGATGCCCTGCTGGGCGACGATGCCGCCGACGAGGAACGAGATCAGCACGATGATCGGCGCGCCCCGCAGCGCCACCTGCTCGATCTGGTTGACGAAGGCGCTGGTGCGGAAGGTGCGCGGCCGCGCCGCGACCCGCCCGCAGGCCGCCACCACCTCGCCCAGGAAGGCGACGCCCGTGACGATATCCTGGCCGGCGCCCACCACGCGCCGGCCCAGCCCGTCGAGGGCGCCGTGAATCCGGCCCATGGGCTCGGCGGAGGAGGCCTCGGGCTCGCGCAGGGACATCTCGCCGAGCAGGATGCGGTACTCGGGCGTCGCGCCCGCATAGCTCAGGCGTCCGCCCGCGGCCTCGATCTCGGCCCGGGTCCGCTCCAGCACCCAGGCGCCCAGCGTGTCGAGCCGCTCGATCGGCGCGAGATCGACCACGATGGCCCGGCCGGATGCCGCCTCCGCGACGCGCCGGGCCGCGACCTCGACGGAGGCGCCCTGGTCGGCGGTCCAGCGGCCGGCGAGCGCGAGCCGCCCGTCCGCGCCGTCGTGGACGCGCGCGGCCGAGGCGTCCTCGACGATCCGGGTCCGTGCGACGCTCAGCACGCGCGGCCTCCGTTGGCTGCCCTGGGGGCTCTCGGGTCCATCACGCCGCCCTTCCTGCGCCCCTCTTATGACGAGATTAGGGTTACGGTCCGGTATCGATCGCCTAGGCGAGCGTGCCCTGGCGCACATCCCGTGCCGCCGCAGCCGTCAGCAGGAGGCCGATGAGCGCCAGCGGCGCCATCATGGCGAAGGCCAGTGGGCCGGCCGCCCGGTAGGCGAAGCCGGTGAGGATCGTGGCGCTGGCCGACACTGTGGCGTTCACGGCGCTCAACGTGCCCTGCGCCCGGCCGCGCGCGCCTTCGGGCGCGATGCCGGAGACCGCCGCCATCGCGCCGAGTTGGGTCGCCCCGAAGGTGAAGCCGTGCAGCGCCTGGAGCGCGACGAGGGCCGGCAGTACGTCTCCGAAGGCGTAGAGCCCGAGGGCGCGCACCACGGCGGCGGTGCCGCCCAGGGCGAGCAGCCGGAACGGCGTGCGCCAGCGCGCGGGCAGCCGCCCGATCAGGGCGAAGAGCACGATCTCCGAGACGACGCCGACGCCCCAGAGGCCGCCCACCGTCGCGGTCGATAAGCCGTGCCCGGTCCAGTGGATGCTGCCGAAGCTGTAGATCGCGGCGTGGCTCGCCTGGATCGCGGCGGCCGCGCCGATGCAGAGCCAGAGCTTGATCGGCAGCCGCGGCCTCTCGCCGCCGGAGGCGCGCACCGGGGCGGGCGCCACGTCGCGGCTCGCGTAGGCGACGCCGCTGGCGATCAGCGCGAGGCCGGTGAGCAGCAGCGGCACCGCGACCTGCCCGCCGAGGGCTCCGAGCAGCGCGCCGCCCGCGAGGTTGGCGACGAGGAAGGCGACCGAGCCCGCCATGCGGATGCGGGCGTAGTCGAGCCGCGGCCGGGCCCTGACGGCCGCGAGCGTCAGGAAATCGATGCTCGGCACCAGCGGCGCGCCGGCCACCGCGTTGAGCACGATCAGCGCGGCGAGCAGCCCCCAGCCGAGCGGTGCGGCGGCCGGCATCGCGGCGTAGGTCAGCGCGAGGCCGAGGCTGCCGAGGAGCAGCAGCGTGCGCGGGCCGACGCCGCGGTCGATCAGGCTCATCAGCGGCGCCGTGGCGACGATGCGGGTCGCGATCGGCAGCGCCAGCAGCAGGCCGATCACGGTCGGGTCGAGGCCGAGCGCGTCGAGCCAGACCGGCATGAACGGCATGGCGATGCCGATCTCGACGAAGACCACGGCGTAGAGCAGCGCGAGGCGCGGCGCACCGGTCTCGGCGGGGGCGGTCAGGACTTGGGACAAGCGGTTCGGGGGCTGACGGGACGGGCGCGGCGAGGGCCCCCCGTAAGCGCGCGTTAAACTCGCTCTGTCAAATTCGCACCGTCCGTCGCGGCCGGTCTGCCCGCGCCGGGACCCCGTGCGAGGACGCGTTCATGTCCGGATCCCAGTCGCTGACGCCCTACGAGCCGGACGCCTACGAAGTCATCGCGCGGGCGATGGCCGAGAGCGAGCGCGGGCGCTGGTTCCTGGACGAGCACGCCCGCCGCAACCGCGGGTCCGACACGGGCACGGTGCTCGATGCGATCGCCCGGCTGGAGAACGTGGTCACGTCCCAGCGTCCGCCCGACGACCTCGCGCACCTGCGCGGGAACCTCCTCGACATGGCCAATGCGATCAGCCGGACCAAGGCCGAGATCGCGGCGATCAGCGCGCCGGGCCAGGACCAGAGCCGGCTCGGCACGGCCTCGGAGGCCCTCGACGCGATCGTGCGCACGACCGAGCGGGCGACCTCCGACATCCTCGGAGCGGCCGAGCAGGTGCAGGAAGCGGCCTGGCTCCTGCGCGAGCGGGGCGTCGAGGGCGAGTTCTGCGACCGCCTCGACCGGCACGCCACTCAGATCTACACCGCCTGCTCGTTCCAGGACCTGACGGCGCAGCGCACGAGCCGCATCGTCCACACGCTGCGCTATCTCGAGGATCGCCTGTCCTCGATGATCGCGATCTGGGACGCGGACGGCGCGCGTCTCCCGCCCGCGCCCGGCACGGAAACGGCCGAGGCCGCGGCCGACCTCTGCCAGAGCGATGTGGACCGCTTCATCGACGCGGAGGCCACGCCCGTAGCGGTCGCCTCCCATCTCGGCGCGACAGCGCTGGACGACGACCTCGCCTTCGTCGAGGCACCCGTGGTGGTGAAGGCGGAGAGCGCCACCGAGCCCGTGATGGCGCTCGAGATCGAAGGAGCGGTGGTCACCGAAGCTGCGGCCGAGGAAACTGCGCTCGACGTATTCGAGCCGGTCGGGACTGGCGCCGAGGTCTCCACGCAAAGCACCCCGGACTTGATCCTCGGCTTCGATGTCGAGGAGCCGGCCCCGGCGCTTGCGGCGCTTATCGACGCGCACGAAGAGCCGACGGCCGAGGTCCCGCCGGCAGGGGCTGCCAGCGAGGATTTGATCCTGGCCGTGGCCGAGCCGGCTCCGGAAGCCGCCGTCGAGTTCCAGGCCTCGCTCGACGTCTCGGAACCGGGCGACACCGAGGCAGCCATCCGTCTTTCGGCCGACGATACCGCGGCTGAGGAGGCTCAGAAGGCTTCGGAGAAGCCGAACGAGGCCCCGGCAACCCTCGACGACATCGACCTCCTCAGCATCGAGGAGAAGCTGGCGCTGTTCTCCTGAGGGGACGACGCGCCGCGGTCGCCGCCGCGCACGGATCGGTCTATGGGGCTCGCGACCGGGTCTCAGGACCGGTCGCGAGCCCCGGATCGTTGCGACCGTGACCAAGCCCTCATCTAAGCCTCCCGCCAAGTCCTCCGCCAAGTCCTCCGCCAAGTCCTCCGCCGGATCCTCCGCCGGATCCTCCGCCGGATCCTCCGCCGGATCCTCCGCCGGATCCTCCCCCAAGGCTTCGACGCAGCCCGTCCTCCACCTGCTCAAGCTCAGCGTCGGCACGACCTCGATCACCGACCTCGCCGCCTGGCAGGCGCGCCGCCGTCAGGAGGCGGCGCTGGCAGGGCGAGAGCCGGCACCGTTCCACGTCACCCGCATGGTTCCCTCACGCCGCGCCGAGATCGTCGGGCGCGGCTCGATCTACTGGGTGATCAAGGGCACCCTGTGCTGCCGACAGACCGTGACGGCGATCGAGCCCGTGACCGGCGCTGACGGCGTCCCGCGCTGCCGCCTCGTCCTCGGCGAGCCGCTGGTGCCCGTGGCGCCCCGGCCCTGCCGCCCGTTCCAGGGTTGGCGCTACCTCGCGGCCGCCGACGCGCCGGCCGACCTCGACGCCGCGGCGGCTGGCGACATCGCCGAGATGCCGGAGGCCCTGCGCCGCGAGCTAGTCGGTCTCGGGCTGCTCTGAGGAGCGGGTCTTCGCTGGCCGAAACGAGAAGGGGCGGGCCTGGCGGCCAGCCCCTCCGTCTCGTCGCCCCGGAACCCCTTACGCCCCCTCGAAGCGCCCGCTCGCGTGGGCCAGCAGAGTGTAGACCTTGCCGGTCTCCGAGGTGAGGTAGGCGTCGGCCCGGCGCGTGTCCGGATCGTTCTTCATCACGTCGCCGAGCAGGCGCTCGAACTCGCCGACGTAGCGGTCCACCGTGCGGCGGAACTCGGCATCGGCACGATACCGGCGCTGGACGTCCGCGAAGGTCTGCCGCCCCTGCGCCGTGTAGATGCGCGGGTCGAACAGGTTCGACTCGCCGCGGCGGTAGCGCTCCCACAGTTCGACCGCCGTGCGGTGCTCGATCATCCGGGCGATGTCGTTCGAGATGCTCTCGAGCGTCCGGTTCGGCTCGCCCGCCACGACGGGCCGGCTGGCGGCCGGCTCGTCCTCGTCGAGGGAGGCGCGGGTCAGCAGGTCCGAGAGCCAGCCGCTCTTGTCCCCGGCGGCCGGGCGTCCTGCCGGCCGGGCCTGCGCCGGACGGGCGGCGGCGGTGGTGCGGGCAGGCGCCGGGTTGCCGGCCGGGCGCGGCGCGTCGGCTTGGGCCGAAGCGGGCTTCGGCGCGGGCGCGGGAGGCGTCGCGACGGGGGCCGCGGGTGCCGCCGGGCGCTGGGCCGGCTGCGGGCGGCCTCCCGCCTCGGCGGTTCGGCGTTGCTCGGCGGGCGGAGAGGCAGCCTGGGCGGCGGGCTGGGCCACGTCGACCGCGCGGCTCGACTTGGCGACCAGGGCCGAGAGCTCGTTGAGCGCCTTGATCTGGTCGGAGACTACCCGGCGCATCTCGCCGGCCGCGTCCTGCGTCTCCTGCGGGATCTCCAGCACACCGCGCGCGAGGTCGGCGCGGGTCGCCTCCAACTCGCCCCGGACCTGCGTGGCCATCTCGCGCAGCGCGCTGACCGACTCGCCGAAGCGACCCTGCGCCGCCTCGAAGCCAGTGCGGATGTCACGCGCCGCGCTCTCCAGGGCGGTCCGAACCGCCTGCGCGGTCTTCTCGCCCTCGGCGCCGGCACCCGTGCTCAGGCCCGCGAAGGCTTCGGCGACGGCCGCGCTGGCGGTCTGGGCCGAGCGGGTGAGGCTCTCGCCCACCGTGCGGGCCCGCTCCTCGGCGGCCGCGAGGCTGCGCTCGATCCCCTCCGCGAAGGCGCGGGTGCGGGTCTCCAGCGCCTCCGAGCGCTCCTCCATCCCGGCGAGCGCCGCCTCAACGGCCCCCTCGCGGCCCGACAGGGTGCTGGCGAGCCGGTCCTCGATCGCGGCGAGCGCGCCCGCCGAGCGGTCGAGGGCCGCGACGTGGCCGGTCGTCAGCGCGGCGAGCGAGCGCCCGCGCCCGTCGAGTGCCTCGGCGAGGCCGGCGGCCTCGCGCACGGCCCCCTCGGCCACCGCCCGGAGGGCACCGACCTGGGCGGCGACGCCCTCGCTGGCCTGCCCGGTCTGCTGGGCGATCTCGTCCAGGGCCTCCTGGATCTGGGCGACGCGCCCGGCGAGCCCTTGCTCGATCGCCCCGAGATTCTCACCCGCGTTGTCGAGCAGGTCGCGCAGGGCCTCGTTGGCCGAGTCGATCCGCACGAGCACGCCACCGAGATCGCGCCGCAGGCGCTCGTTGGTCTGGCCGAGATTCTCGATGGCCCGCGCGGCGCCGTCCTCGACGGCCTCGCGCAGGAGCCGCGCCGATTCGCGCGATTGCGCGGCCAGCGCCTCGGTGCGGGACCGGAGGGCCTCGATCAGCGGCGCGCCGCTCTCGCTGAGCGCCCGCTCGATCGCCGCGCCGCGCTCGCCGAGCGCGTCGGCGAGTTGCAGCACCGGCCCGTCGATCGTGGAGCGCAGGCGCTCGACATGGTGTTCCATCGCGGCGCCGACCGCGCCGCCGCGCTCGTCCACGCTGGCGACGAGGGCGCCGCCCTTCTCCTCGATGGCGCGCACCAGCGTCTCGGCGCTCTCCGCGAGTCGGCGCGACAGAGCCTCGCCGCGGGCATCGACCAGGGTGCGCAGCGCGTCGGCGCGGCGCTCGAAGCCCGCCGCCATCTCGCCGGCGCGCTCGTCGAGCAGCCTGGAGACCGCACCGTTGCGCTCGTCCAGGACGGCGGCGAGCGCCGCCGTGTGGGCTTCCGCGAGGGCCGCGTGGCGCCGCGCCCGGTCGTCGAGCGCGGAGACGAGGCTCGCCATGCGCGCGTCCACGAGGCTCGCGAAGGCGTCGTGGCGGTCGTCGAAGGCGGTGGCGAGGGCGTCGCCGCGCGCGGCCACCAGCGTGGCAAACAGCTTCATGCGGCTGTCGATGCGGCTGGTGAAGGCCTCGCTGCGGGCATCGACCGTATCGGCCAGCGCCGTCCCGCGCTCCTCCACATGGCGGGCCAGCGCCTCGGTGCGGCCCTCGACCAGGGTGTCGAGGTCGTTGAGCCGGGCGTCGAAGGCCTCGGTCAGCGCGCGCACCCGAGTTTCGACCGCGTCGGTGAGATTGAGTGCGCGCCCGTCGAGCAGGCCCTCGATCGTGCCGCGCGCCTCCTCGAACAGGGCGCGCAGGGCGTCCACGCGGGCATCCATCGTCTCGGCAAGCGCGCGGCCGCGGCCCGCCACGATCGCGTCGAGGCCGGCATGGGCCTCCTCGAACAGGGTGCGCAGGCTGCGGGTGCGCTGCTCGACCGCGGCAGCGGCCTGGCGCTCCTGGGTCTCCACCAGCGCGGCGATGGCGGCCGGCGCCTCCTGCAGCAGACCGCGTAGAGCGCCGATGCGGCCCTCGACCTCGGCCGCGAGGCGGTCGCCGTGGTCCTGCGCGGTCGCGTCGAGCGCAGTCTGGGCCTGGTCGAACAGGCCGCGCAGCCGGTCGGTGCGGGCCTCCAGGCTCTGCACCATCTGGCGCTCGCGGCTCTCCATGAGGCCGGCGATGGCGGCCGGCGCCTCTTCCAGGATGGAGCGCAGGGTCTGGACGCGGGCATCGACCGTGCCGGCGATGCGCCCGCCCTGCTGCTCGAAGGCGGCATCGAAGGCGGCGCGGGCCTCGTCGAGCAGGCCCTGGAGGCGGGCCACCCGGCGGTCGAGGCTCTGGCCGAGCTCGCGCTCGCGGGTCTCCATCAGCCCGGCGATTGCCGTCGGCGCCTCGTCCACCAGCGTGCGCAGGGCGTGGATCCGCTCCTCGATCGCACCGGTAAAGCTCCGCCCCTGCTGGTCGGTCGCGGCGTCGAGGGCGCCGCGCGCCGCCTCGAACAGGCCGTTCAGGCGCTCGGCGCGGCGGTCGAGGCTCTCGCCCAGCTCGCGCTCGCGGGTGTCGAGCAGGCCGGCAATCGCCGTGGGCGCTTCGTCCACAAGCGCGCGCAGGGCATGGATCCGTTCCTCGATCGCACCCATGAAATGCTGGGTCTGCCGGTCGGTCACGTCATCGAGGGCGCCGCGCGCCACCTCGAACAGGCCGTTCAGGCGCTCGGCGCGGCGGTCGAGGCTCTCGCCCAGCTCGCGCTCGCGGGTGTCGAGCAGGCCGGCAATCGCCGTGGGGGCCTCGTCCACAAGCGCGCGCAGGGCCCGGACACGCTCGTCCACGGTGCCGACGAGGCGCGTGCCCTGATCGGACAGCGCGCTGTCGAGTGCGCCGCGCGCGTCCTCGAACAGTGCGTGCAGCCGCTCCATGCGCTGCTCCAGGCTGCTCGCCAGCTCGCGCTCGCGGCTCTCCAGCAGGCCAGCGATGGCGGTGGGTGCTTCTTCCAGCACGGTGCGCAGGGCCTGCACCCGCTCGTCCACGGAGCCGAAGAGAGCCCGGCTGTGCTCGCCCACCGTGTTGTCGAGGGCCGCGTGCGCGCGCTCGAAGAGGGTCTCGAGGTAGCGGGTGCGAGCTTCCATCGACTGGCCGAGCCGCTCGCCGCGGCCGTCGACCAGCGTCTCCAGATCGCCCAGACGCTGCTCGAACAGCGCGGCGAGGTCGCGGGTGCGGGCCTCCAGCGCCTCCGCGGCGGTTCCGACAGAAGCCTCGATCGTGGTGACGACCTCGCGGCCGCGGTTGTCCAAGGCTTCGCGCAGCGGGCCGATCTGGCCGTCGAAGCTCTTGGCCAGGGTGCTGGCGTGCTCGCCGAGGAGGCCGCGGATCTGCCCGGTGCGGTCGTCCAGGAGGTCGTGCACCGTGCGCACGCCCTCGTCGAGCAGGCTGCTGATGTCCGAGGTGCGGGTCGAGAGCGTCCGGCCGAGGCGGCCCTCGCCGTCCTCCAGCATACGCTCGGCGTCCGCGATGGTCTGCTGAAGCCGGGCCAGCACGGTCTCACCGCGCTGATCGATGAGGCTGGCGAGCGCGCTGCCGCCGCCGTCGAACAGGCGGCCGAGTTCCGTGATGCGGCTGCCGACCGCGCCGAACACCGTGCGGCCCTTCTCGTCGAGCTCGCCCGCCATCGTGGCAATCCGCTCGTCGACGAGGCGACCGAGCTGCTCCGCGCGCTCGGCGAAGGCGGCCCGCACCGCCTCGGTGCGGGCGGCGAGATCCGCGTCGGCGACGCGGGTCCGCTCCTCGACGAGGTCCAGCAGCTCGCGCACCCGCACCGCCATGGCGGCATCAACGCTCTCCGTGCGCTCGGAGATCGTCCGGGTCAGTTCGGCGACGCGCTCGGCAAGCACCGTGTCGAGGTTGCCGGTGCGGCTCTCGATCAGCGTCACCAGCTCGCGGGTGCGGGCCGAGAGATTCTCGTCCACGGCACCGGTGCGGCTCTCGATCAGGCGGATCGCCTCGAAGGCCTGGGCGCCGAAGCGCTCGTCGAGCAGGCGGCCGCGCTCCTCCAGCGCCGTGCCGATCGCCTCCAAGCGACCGAGCACGCCGGTGTCGAAGCGGCCGGCGCCGTCCTCCAGCTGGCGGGCGAGCTCGGCGGTCTGGCGGTCGAGCCGGCCGGCGATCTCTTCGGCGCGGGCGGCGAGCATCGCGCCGACCCGGTCGCCGCGCTCGGAGACCTCGTCGGCGATGCTGCCCATGCGGCCGTCGAGCGACTGGACGAGATCGCGCCCGCCCTCTGCCATGATGCGCGCCATCTCGCCTGTGCGCACGATCAGGGCCTCGTTGAGCGCGGTTGCGCGCGCGCCGAGGTGTCCATCGATGTGGGTGACGAGGTTGGCGAAGGTCTCGCCGATCTCGGCCGAGCGCTTGGTCGAGCGCTCCTCCAGAGCGGCCAGATGGGTGTCGACAGCGGCCTGGGCGTCGCGTGTGCGCTCGGCGATCCGGTCGGCGAGCGCCGGGCCCTCGACGGTGACGATCCGGTCGATCTCGGCGAGGCGCGCGCCGACAGTCTCGCCGAGCCCGGCGGTGTCGCGGCCGATCCGGTCGGCCAGGATGTCGCCCTTCGCGATCGTCTCCTGCAGGGCGGCCAGACGGCTGCCGATGGTCTCGTCGATCGCCCGGACGCGACCCTCGGCGGTCTCCGCGAATGTGGCGCCGCTCTGGCTCAGGGTCTCGGCGATGCGTGCGCCCTGGCTGGCGACCGCCAGAACGATGTCGCGGCCGGTGCCCGCGATGCGGTTGTGGGTCTCCTCCGCGTGGCTGGAGAGCAGCTCGACCACGCCGCGGCCGTGGCTGCCGAGCGCCGTCTCGATCGCCTCCAGGCGGTCGGCCAGCTCGCCGCCGACCTGCTCGGCGGCGCGCGCGAGGGTGCCGCTGGCGGCCTCCGTGCGGCTCGCCATCTCGGCCTGCAGGCGCTCCATGGCGGCGCGCAACGCCGCAACGGCGGCGTCGGCGTGGCCGCCGAAGGCCTGGCCGGTCCGGGCCTCCGCCTCGCCGAGCTGGCGCAGGGTGCCGGTGGCGCGGGCCTCGATCGTGTCGCCGACCTCCTGCGAGATCCCGCGGAGCACGTCGATGCTGGCGGTGACCGCCGCCGTGAGTTCGGCGGTGCGGGCGGCGGTCGCGCCGTGGGCGCCCTCGGCGCTGGCGCGCAGGGCCTCGGCCGCGGCGTCGGCGCGGGCGGTGAGTTCACCGGCGAAGGCGGCGAGCCGCCGCTCGAAGATCTCCACCACCTCGACGGTGCGGGTCTCCAGCTCGCCGGTCGAGCCGGCGGCTGCGCGGCGCAGGGCCTCGCCCGCCTCGGCGCCGCCGCTGCCAAGAGCCGCGGCCGTCTCGGCGACGTTGCGGCGGATCGCATCCACGGTCTCGGCCATGCTCGAATCGAGCTCGGCCTTCAACCCGTCGACCGAGCCGCGCAGCGACCCGATCGCCTCGCTGGCGCCGGTCTCGAACGAGCGGCCGAGATTGGCGAAGGCGGTCTCCAGCGTGCGGGCCGCGTCCTCGGAGCGCGCGGCCATGAGGTCGCCCGCCCGGGTGCCGGCGGCGTCGAGGCGGGTCTCCAGGTCGGCGCCCTGCACTGCGATTGTGGCGTGGAGGCGCGTGGCGACGTCCTCCATGCGGGCGGCGATCTCGGCGCCCCGTCCGGCGACGATCTCGCCGGCCCGCTCGGCCGAGCCCACGAGGTCGTCCCGCAGCGCCTCGGTCCGGGACGCGAAGCTCTCGACCACCGCGCCGGCGGCCAGCGCCAGCGCGCCCTGCGCCTCACGGCCGCGGCTCTCGATGGATTCGGCGACGCCGTTGCCGGCGGCCTCGATCGCGCCGCGCAGCGTCGTGCCGCGGGTCTCCAGATCCTGCGTGAAGGCCGCACCGGTCTCGGCGAAGCGGGCGGTGATGGCGCCGCCCGTCGAGGCGAAGCGCTCGGTCAGCTCGGTGCCGGTCGCCGCGAAACGGTCCGTCAGCTCGCCGCCGCGGGCCAGGAACGCGCTCTCCAGCGTCCCGGCGGAGCGCTCGAAGCTCTCGCGTACCGCGCTGCCCTGGCGGTCGAGCGCCTCGGCGACGCCCGCACCGGTCTCGGCCAGGGTGCGAGCCACCTGCGCGGCGTTCTCGGCGAGCCGCTCGCTGACGCCGCTGCCCGCGGTCTCGAAGGCCTGGGTGACCGCGCCCGCACGGGTCTCGAAGGTGCGGGCCAGGGTCTCGCCGACCTCGCCGAGACTGCCGCGCACGCCCTCGCTCGTCGCCACGAGGCGCTCGATCAGGTCGTCGCCCCGGCCCGTCATCGCGCCGACGACGCGCTCGCCGGCCTCGCCGAGCGAGGCGGTGATCGCCTCCCCGCGCGCGTCGAGGGCCTGGGTCACACGGTCGCCCGCGCCGGTCATTGCCGCGACGATGCGCTCGGAGGCGCCCTCCAGTTCCTGGCTCAGGCTCTGGTGGGAGCCGGTGATCGCGCCGCGCACGCGCTCGGCGTTGGCCACGATCGCCTCGCGCTGGGCGACCAACTCGTCGACCAGCGCGCGGATGCGGATCTCGTTGTCGGAATAAGCCCGCTCCAGCGTCGCGATCTCGCCGCGCACCAGGGTCTCCAGCTCGCCGGCCCGCGCCAGCGCCCGCTCGACGCCGTCGCCGACCGCCGCGACCTCGCGGCGGACCGTCTGCGACATGGTCAGTACCGCGTCCGTCGAGAAGCTCTCGGGCTCGGCCAGGCGGACCGCCACCTCGCCGACCGCGCGGGCGACGAGGCGCATCTCCTGGGCGCGCACCGCCAGCATCGCGGCGATGAGGAAGAGGAAGACCGGGCCGGCGAGCGCCGCGGCGCCGACCGTTGCCTGGAGCGGCGTGAGATTCGCCAGGAAGCCCTTCAGGTCGCCGCTCGACTGGAGCCAAGCGATCAGCAGGAGCCCGTTCAGCCAGAGCGCCGCGCCGACCGCCGCGAACAGGTAGGGCTTGCGCGAGGGGCGCACGCGCAGGGTCTGCTGCAGGATGCCGATGTTGCGCCGATCGTCGTTTGCCACCAGCGAGCGGTCGGGCGGCAGCAGGCCGCCCTCGCGGCGGGCGCGCTCACGCCCCGGCGGCGGCAGATCGGAGGGCAGGGGCTGGTCGAGGTCGAGACGCGGCGGCATCTGCCGACCCGCCGGATCCATCAGGGGCTCGGCCTCGCCCACGTCCGGCAGGCGCGGCTCAGCCCGCTGGTCGGTCCCGGGGGGCGTCAGGGCGTCGAGGTTCAGCGCCTGCTCGATCGCAGAGAGCGCCGCCTCGGCGGGATCCTTCAGCTTCTTTTCCGTCGCCATGCAACGCGCCCCGTTACGCCTCGCGCCTGCGGCCGGCAAACATCCGGCCTCCGGGCGCGATTACCCGTTTACCAATGAAGTCTAGACGGCGCCGCAGGGCCCGGATACCCGAACCCCCGGGCCGCCCCCGGAAAACCTTAACGGAATGGTTACCACGCCGCGACGGCGCACGTTTCAGCCCGCCAAAGCCATGATGCCTCAAGGCGTCGGCCGGCGCGACCGAGCGGCCGCCACGACTGTGGATAGCGGGCGCCGTGCGCAGGGAAAGGCATCTCGATGACCGGCGCGACGACCGCTCCCAGCCTGGACCGGGAGCAACTCCGCGAGCAGACCGGGGGCGACGACGACCTCGCCGCCGAGATCCTCGGGCTCTTCGCCGGTCAGTGCGACCGGCTCGTGGCCCTCGTTGCCGACCCCTCCGCCGACCGGCGCGCGCGCGCGGACGCCGCCCACACGCTGAAGGGTTCGGCCGCCGGCATCGGGGCCGGTGAGGTCCGCGCGCTCTGCGAGCGGATCGAGGTGGACCTGCGCGCCGGGGCCGAGCCGGAGACCGGCACGTTGCGGGAGGCCGCGGCCCGGGTGCTCGCCGCGATCGCCGACGCGGCGTGAGGGCGCAGGCGAGCGGGCGGCTGGCCCGCGGCACACTATCTGCCTGCCTGCGCCCAGCGCGCGCTTGCATTCCGCGGCCCCTGCCGCCAAGCAGGCGCGCCGCCGTGCGACGGACCATTGTGACGGACCTTGGCGACAGCCATCGGCGCAACGCCTGACGACCCCCGGAGCCTGAGATGCCCAAGATCACCTACATCGACGCCGCCGGTACGGCCCGGACCGTCGAGGGCAGCGTGGGCGCGACCGTGATGGAGACGGCTCTGCGCAACAACGTGCCGGGCATCGACGCCGAGTGCGGCGGCGCCTGCGCCTGCGCCACCTGCCACGTCTACGTCGCGGACGAGTGGGCCGAGCAGGTCGGCCCCGCCGAGGACATGGAGCAGGACATGCTCGACTTCGCCTCCGACGTGCGGGCGACCTCGCGCCTCTCCTGCCAGATCAAGATCACGCCCGAGCTCGACGGGCTGACCGTCCACACGCCGGCCCGTCAGGGCTGAGGCGGCAGCCGCTCGGAGAAGCGCAGCAGGTATCCGTCCGGATCCTGCACCAAGAACTGGCGGAGGGCGACGGCGCCGTCGCCCACCCGGTAGCGGGCCGCGTGCGCCTCGCGGAACAGCGGCCATCCCGCCGCCTTCAGGCAACCGAGGAGCGGGTCGAGCGCCGCGACGGCGATCTGCAGGTTGAGACCGCGGCCGAAAGGATGCTCCGGCGGCGCGGTCTCCCAGTTGCCGTTGCGGCGGCAGAGCATGACCTGCGCGCCGGCCCGCTCCAGATAGGCGAAGCCGTCCTCAGGGCGGGCGTAGCTGATCCGAAAACCGAGGATCCCGCACCAGAAACGCAGGCTCGCGTCCAGATCGGTGACGTCGAGTTCCGGCGCGAGTGGGGCGAACCCGCCCTCCGGCTCCCGGTCCGCCGTCACCGGAGCAATGCCCGCGTCGCGCGGTCGATCCCGTCCGGCGTCAGCGGGAACATCCGCCCGCCGACGAGGCGCTGCATCATGCCGATCGACTGGGTGTAGCCCCAGTTCCCCTCCGGCACCGGGTTGAGCCAGGCCGCCTTCGGGAAGTGGTCGAGGAGGCGCTGCATCCAGGCCGCGCCCGGCTCCTCGTTCCAGTGCTCGACCGAGCCGCCTGCCATCGCGATCTCGTAGGGGCTCATCGAGGCGTCGCCGACGAAGACGAGGCGGTAGTCCGGGCCGTAGGTGCGGATCACGTCGAGGAGCGGCGTACGGTCGTCGTGGCGGCGGGCGTTCTCGGTCCAGACCGCCTCGTAGGGGCAGTTGTGGAAGTAGTAGTGCGCGAGGTGCTTGAACTCGGAGCGCGCCGCCGAGAACAGCGTCTCGGCCAGCTCGATGTGCCAGTCCATCGAGCCGCCGACGTCGAGGAAGAGAATGACCTTCACGGCGTTGCGGCGCTCCGGCCGCAGCTTCACGTCGAGATAGCCCTGGCGCGCACTCGCTCGGATCGTGCCGTCGAGGTCGAGTTCTTCGGCCGCGCCCGTGCGGGCGAAGCGGCGCAGCCGCCTGAGCGCCACGCGGACGTTGCGGGCTCCGAGCTCCACGGTGTCGTCGAGATCGCGGAAGTCGCGCCGGTCCCAGACCTTGACCGCGCGGAAGTTGCGGTTGCCGTCCTGGCCGATGCGCACGCCCTCCGGATTGTAGCCGTAGGCGCCGAAGGGCGAGGTGCCGCCGGTGCCGATCCATTTCGAGCCGCCCTGATGCCGGCCCTTCTGCTCGGCGAGGCGCTGCTTCAGCGTCTCGAACAGCTTGTCCCAGCCGAGCGCCCGGATCTCGGCCTTCTCGGCCTCCGTGAGGTGCTTCTCGACGAGCTTGCGCAGCCATTCCTCGGGGATCGCGGCGGGCGCCACCGCCTCGCCGAGGCTCTCCAGGCCGCGGAAGACCTCTCCGAAAACCCGGTCGAAGCGGTCGAGATGGCCCTCGTCCTTGACCAGCGCCGTGCGGGCCAGGAAATAGAACTCCTCGACGCGCTTGTCGGCGAGATCGCGGTCGAGGGCGTCGAGGAGCGTCAGGTATTCCCGGAGCGTGACGGGTACCTTCGCGTCGCGGAGCGCGGTGAAGAACTGCAGCAGCATGGGCGGATAACGCGCGGGCCGGGCGCCCGGGTCAAGCGCGGGCGGCGCGCGATCCGCATCCCGGGCCCGCACGGCCGGGCACTCCAATTGCTGTGTATAGACGCCAAGACCTGTTGATAGCGGCGTATTCGCATCGCGCGCGGTCACGAAAGCTGATGCGGGCAGCGCCACAATCGGGATGTCGAGGCCTGAGGATCGGCTTTCCGGCGGCGTGGCTCGGAGCGGGGGATCGGCGATGTCTGTTGTCCTGCGCGACATGCGCGACTTCAAGCGGTTTCTCGCCCGGCCCGGCGCCGTGATCGAGATCGTGCGCAACACCTTCATCGAGCGCCAGCCGGCGCCCACGCAGGAGGCCTACCGGGCCAAGGGCATGCTGGCGCCGCGCCACCTCCAGTCGATGACGCGCAAGGCCGCGATCTTCCGGCTGGAGGGCCATCCGGGCACGGTCTGGCTCTACTGGGACAAGGGCGCCCGCGGCTGGCGCTTCGACGGCGACACCGTGACGGTGCCGCTGAACACCGGCCTGGGGCCGCCCGACGCCGTGACCTATCGCTGCCGCTACGCGGCAGGGGCCGAGCCTGAGGAGCGGCCGCGGAGGGCGCAGCGGCGCAAGATCCCGAAGGATCTGTTCGAGGCAGCTCCGGCCTGACGCGCGCCGCTTTCCCTGCCCCCTCTGCGGGGCAGGGAAAGCGGCGCCGCTCACGCGGTCCGGCTGACGGGCTTCTCCTTCGGGTCCTTCGCCTCGCGCGCCGCGTCCCGCGGCTCGGCGTGCTTGCCCACCGTCCGGCGAGCCCGGAAGACCGGCCGGGTGTCGGATTCCTTCCGGCGCAGCATGGCGCGATACTCGTCGCGGCGCTCGTGGATCGAGGCGATGACGAGGCCCATCGGCACACCGACATCGACCAGCACCGCCTCCGAGAGCTGGAGCGAGGCCTCGATCGTCTCCGGCACCGCGTCGTCCACGCCCATGTCGTAGAGGGCGGTGGCGTGGCGGGCGTCGCGGGCGCGGGCCACGATGGTCAGGTCCGGCCGCTCCGCGCGGGCGGCGGCGACCACCGCCTCGACGCCGCGCGGGTTGTCGAGGGTGACGACGAGGGCGCGGGCCGTGGCGATGTCGCAGCGGCGCAGCAGCTCGGCGCTGGCCGAGTCGCCGAAATAGACCGGGTTGCCGAGGCGGCGCTGCTCGGCGACGCGGGCGGCATCCGCGTCGAGGGCGATGTACGGGATCTTGTGGCGGGTCAGCATCTCGCCGACCTGCCGGCCGACGCGCCCGTAGCCAGCGACGATCACCCGGTTCTGCTGGCGGTCCGGCGGCGGCTCGGCCCGTGCCCGGCCGAGCTGCTTCTTGGCGGCGCGCTGGCCGATCCGGCGCCCGAGCGCGGCGAGGCCCGGGATCATGATCATGCTGACCGTGGTAACGATGAGCGCGGCCGCGCCGACCTCCTCGGGCACGAGGCCGCCCGCCACCGCGCCGCCGATCAGCACGAAGGCGAACTCGCCGCCGGGACCGAGGAGCAGCGCGGTCTCCAGGGCGACCGGCCGCGCGATCTTGAGGGCGGGGGCGGCCATCAGCACCACCACCGCCTTGATCAGGAGGAGGGCGAGCGACAGACCGAGGATGGCGCCCGGTGCGGCGACCAGCTGGGCCGGGTCGAGGTTCATGCCGACCGAGACGAAGAACACGCCGAGCAGGAGGCCCTTGAATGGATCGATCGTCGCCTCGATCGCCCGGCGATACTCGGTCTCGGCGAGCAGGAGGCCGGCGACGAACGCGCCGAGCGTCATCGAGAGGCCGCTCGCCGCCGCGGTGAGCGCCGTCGCCACGATGACGAGGAGGCACGCCGCCATGAACAGCTCGGTCGACTTCGTGCGCGCCACGAGCTGGAAGAGCGGGCGCAGCGCCAGGCGCCCCGCCACCACGATGAGGACGATCGCCACCACCGCCTGGGCGAGCGCGAGCGCGAGCGCGCCGCCCATATTGGCCCCGTCGGTGCGACCCAGCACCGCGATGGCGAAGAGGGCTGGAGCCACGGCGAGATCCTGAAACAGCAGGACCGCGAAGCTCGCCCGGCCGGTCGGGGTGTTCAGCCGCTTCTGCTCGGCCAGCACCGGCAGCACGACCGCCGTGGAGGAGAGCGCGAGCCCGATGCCCACGATCACGGCGCCCGCGAGCGGCACCTTGAGGCCGAACAGGATCGCGCCGATCACGAGCGCCGAGCAGATCACCTGAAGGGAGCCGAGGCCGAAGACGAGCCGCCGGAGCGTCCGCAGGCGCTCCCAGGACAGCTCGATCCCAATCATGAACATCAGGAAGATCACGCCGAACTCGGCGAGATGCGCGATCTCGGTGCGGTTGCCGATGGTGAAGAGAGAGACCCAGCCGTACTGCTCGGAGAGCCGGCCCAGGCCGAAGGGTCCGAGCAGCGCGCCCGCCCCGATGAAGCCCAGCACCGGGCTGATCCGCAGGCGGTGGAACAGCGGCACCACGATCCCCGCCGTGACGAGGAAGAGGATCGCCTCCTTGTAGGAGCCGGTATGGACCTCTGGCATGGCGCTCCGGTTCCGGCCCCGCATCCGAGGGTTGCATCGGCCGGGATCATGGGCGGGCCGGTGGCACCGGGCAACCGGAATCCCGCCCCGCCGGGGCGCCCGTCCGGCATCTCACGGGAGCGGCGCGCGGGCAACCCGCCCCGCGAGGCGGGGTGAGGCATATGGGCCACCGCACGGCTCTTTCGGTGGATCCCGCGGCCGCGGCGCAAAAACGGCACATTATGCGCATACCGCAGCCGGTTAACGAACGGTAAAGCTCAAGCCCTCGCTCAAGCCCTCGTCGCGTCGTCCGAGCCCCGGGAAACCCATGTCGAAGTCACCTCCGAGCCGGGACGTCCAGCGCGAGCGACGCGCATGGTCGCTCGAGTCCCAGCGCTGGAAGCACGAGCGCGACGTCGAGAAGGGCTACCGGATCAAGTGGGGCTACGTCGCGATCGCGTATCTCGTCGAGTTCATGGTGATCGGCGCCTCGCTCGCGGGCGCGTGGCTGTTCGCGGGCGTCTACAGCGACGGCGACTGGCACGCCTTCTACTTCATGCTGCTGGCCCCGCTGGTCTACGCGGCGGTGGAGCTGTGCCGCGTGCCGCTGGGCATCCTCGCCCGCACGCAGCGGTCGTGGTTCGTGCGGGGGCTCGCCATCGTGGGCATCATCTTCGCGGCGGGCGTGACCACGAAATCGGTCTCGCAGCTCGGCGAGATGATGTTCCATCCCCGCCTGATGGAGGCGGCGCGCACCAAGACCGCGCTGAAGGACGCGCAGGCCGACCGCGCCAGCCTCGACAACCGGATCGCCGCCGCCGACGCGCGGGTGCAGCAATACACGACCGAACTCGACCAGATCGAGAGGCGCTCCACCGAGAACGCCGCCCAGCTCGCGAGCCTGCCGGCCCAGCGCTGCGAGAAGGTGTTCGGCACCAACAGCCGCGGCGTGCGCTACCAGAACCTGAAATGCGTCACCGACCCGCGCACCCAGACGCTCGCGGCGAGCGTCGCCAAGGCCGGCACCGACCGGGCGGCGCTCACGAAGGAGCTGGAGGAGGCCCGCAAGGCCCGCGCCGCCCTCGACCGCGGCCAGGCCGACCGCCGCGTGGCCGATGCCGAGCAGGCCTACCGCAACGCGGTCAACCGGTCGCAGCTGCACTCCTTCACCGCGATGGTCTACGGCGTCGACCCGATCGACGTGACCGACGCGCAGGTCCACGCCTTCCTGCGCATCTTCGTCTTTGTGCCCGCGCTCTGCGCCGCCTTCGCCTCGACCATCCTGGCGCTCTCGGCGGTCTCGGTGCGCAAGACCTTCATGGACGAGGACGACCTCGGCGCGACGATCGACCCGGCCGCGAGCCCCTACCTGATCGACCAGTTGACAGAGGGCCTGCGCCAGGAGATCGGGCTGGCGCAGGCCAAGCCCCAGCGTGAGGCGCCCTCCGGCGCCGTGATCCCGCTCGACCGGCGCCAGCCTGCCGCACATGCGGGTGCCCACGCGGGCACGCAAGGGCCCGTCCAGCCTCCTGTCACCGCCAGCGCCGGAGCCGGTGCATGACAATCCACGCCGCGGGCACCCCCGAGAACGTCGTGCTGGCCCAGCATGTCAACGGCCGTCTGCGGGCGGAGGCCCGCATGGTGGCCGCGCGCGCCTTCCTGCTGCGGGCGGCCGGCGCCGGGACCTTCGTCGCGCTCGCCGGTATCGGCATCGGGGCGGGCGCCTATGGCTGGGCCTATCTCAGCCAGTACGAGTCGGCCGCCGAGCGCATCGCCCAGGCGTTGCAGGCGGCGCTCTCGGACGTGACGATCAAGACCAAGGGCGAGGTCACGCTGACCGACAACGTGCTGAAGCTCGACCAGCCCGTGGTGGCCCAGCCCCAGACCCGGCCGGACATCGCCCAGGTTGTGGCGGCCCAGTCGAAGGGCGAGGACGGGAACGCGGCCGTGCGCACCACCTTCACGGTGTTCAAGGCGGTGCCCTATCTCGACGGCAACATCGTCACCGGCTGGCAGTTCAAGGGCGACGAGAAGGTACCGGAATCACAGTACTGCTACTTCTCGCACCCGCAGAAGTTCGGCAGCGACGTGCTGACCCAGGTCAATATCGCCATCAACGGCCAGGTCGCGCCGCAGACGAGCTCGCAGCTGAACCTGCAGCAACTCTCCAAGAGCTGTATCTGGTTCGATCCCAAGAAGGTCTGAGACGAGGCCGGCGATACCTGAAAGAGCAAACTGCGCGACACAATCCTCGGGGCGTTTTGGTCTTGCTCTCCGCCCCGAGTCGCCTCCCTGCAGATCGTGCGGGAAGGCGGTGCGGCGGCGATCTCAGAGCTGACGAATGGCCGGTGTTAACACTTCGTTAACCATCCTCCGAGAACAATCATCTCTATTGATCGCTAAATGCGACATCGGGGGGCGGAGATGATCCTGGTTGGGACGCTGGTCGGCATGCCGATCCTGATGATGGTGGTGACGCTCGCGGCGGACGCCGTGCTGAGGGCCCACCCCAGCAAGGACGACGTCTGGCGCCTCCCGAAGGTCTCCTCGCTGCGCGCGGCGGCCCCCCACCTCTGAGGACGACTGGAACCGCGCCGCTTGCCCCTGGACGACGCGCCGCCTAACTCGGACGCTCTCGACCAGAGCAGCGGGGACGGGCGGATGCGCTTCACCGGAACAGAGACCTACGTCGCGACGCCGGACCTGACCGCGGCGGTCAACGCCGCGATCGTGCTGGAGCGTCCGCTCCTGGTGAAGGGCGAGCCTGGCACCGGCAAGACGGTGCTGGCGGAGGAGATCGCGAAGGGCCTCGGCGCGCGCCTGCTCACCTGGAACATCAAGTCGACCACCAAGGCGCAGCAGGGCCTCTACGAGTACGACGCGGTCTCGCGCCTGCGCGACTCGCAGCTCGGCGACCCCCGGGTCTCCGACATCGCGAACTACATCCGGCGCGGCAAGCTCTGGGAGGCCTTCGCGGCCGACGAACGCCCGGTCCTGCTGATCGACGAGATCGACAAGGCCGACATCGAGTTCCCGAACGACTTGCTGACCGAACTCGACCGGATGGAGTTCCACGTCTACGAGACCGGCGAGACGGTGCAGGCCCGCCAAAGGCCGGTCGTGATCATCACCTCGAACAACGAGAAGGAGCTGCCGGACGCCTTCCTGCGGCGCTGCTTCTTCCACTACATCCAGTTCCCGGACGCCGAGACGCTCAAGCGCATCGTCGATGTGCACTATCCGGGCATCAAGCACCGGCTGGTCGAGGAGGCTCTGCGGGTCTTCCTGGAGACGCGCGAGGTGCCGGGCCTCAAGAAGAAGCCCTCGACCTCGGAGCTGCTCGACTGGCTGAAGCTCCTCGTCTCCGAGGACATCGCGCCCGAGACCCTGCGCGAGCGCGATGGCCGCAAGCTGATCCCGCCGCTGCACGGCGCGCTCCTGAAGAACGAGCAGGACGTCAGCCTGTTCGAGAAGCTCGCCTTCATGATGCGGCGCGAGAGCCGCGGCGGCTGAGGCCTCGCATTTGCGAGAGCGCGGCCCAGATACCGGCCCGGACGCGGGGGACGAGCGGAGCCAGCCCATGAAGACGAAGAAACTCGGCCGCACCGGCCTCGACGTATCGCCGATCTGCCTCGGCTGCATGACCTACGGCGTGCCGGAGCGCGGGCCCCATCCCTGGACCATGCCGGAGGCCGAGAGCCGGCCGCTGATCCGCCGGGCGCTCGACCTCGGGATCAACTTCTTCGACACGGCGAACTACTACTCGGACGGCACCTCGGAGGAGATCGTCGGCCGCGCGCTGAAGGACTTCGCCCGCCGCGACGACATCGTGATGGCCACCAAGGTCTACTACCCGCTCACCGACGCGCCGAACGCGGGCGGTCTCTCCCGCAAGGCGATCTTCCAGGCCATCGACGCCTCGCTGAAACGGCTCGGTACCGACTACGTCGATCTCTACCAGATCCACCGCTGGGACTACGGCACGCCGATCGAGGTGACGCTGGAGGCGCTGCACGACGTCGTGAAGGCCGGCAAGGCGCGCACCATCGGCGCCTCCTCGATGTATGCGTGGCAGTTCGCCAAGGCCCAGTTCACTGCCGACCGGCACGGCTGGACGCGCTTCGCCACGATGCAGAACCACCTCAACCTGCTCCACCGCGAGGAGGAGCGCGAGATGATCCCGTTCTGCGTCGATCAGGGCGTGGCGCTGCTGCCCTGGAGCCCGCTCGCCCGCGGCCGGCTCACCCGGCCCTGGGACGCGGCCTCCGCCCGGCAGGAGACCGACGAGGTCGGCAAGAACCTGTACGGCGCGACGATGGAGGCCGACCGCAAGGTGGTCGAGGCGGTGGCGCGCGTCGCCGAGGCCCGCGGCGTGCCCCGCGCGCAGGCGGCGCTGGCCTGGGTGCTGGCGCAGCCGAACGTCGCCGCCCCGATCGTCGGCGCCTCCAAGCCGCAGCACCTCGACGACGCGGTCGCGGCGCTCGACCTCCGGCTCACGGCGGACGAGATCGCCGCCCTCGAAGCTCCTTACGTTCCGCACGCCGTCGTGGGATTCCGTTGATGCGCCGCCTGATCCTCCTGCGCCACGCCAAGTCCGATCGGCCGCCCGGGGTGGCCGATCTCGACCGGCCGCTCAACCCGCGCGGCCGGCAGGCCGCGCCGCGGATGGGCGCCTATATCGCGGAAGCGGGCCTGCGGCCGGACCACGTGCTGGTCTCGCCCTCTCGGCGCACCCTGGAGACGTGGGACGCCGTGCGGGTGCCCCTTGACGGCAATCCGGGCGAGACCATCCCGGCGCTCTACGAGGCGTACGCGGCGCAGATCCTCGACGTCGTGCGCGGCGCGCCCGACCATGCCGGCACGCTCCTCGTCGTCGGCCACAACCCGGGCCTGCAGGACTTCGCCACGGAGGTCGTCGGCAGCGGCCCGAAGGCCGAGCGGAGGCGCCTCGCCACGCAGTTCCCCACGGCGGCGCTCGCGGTGATCGACTTCGAGGCCGACCATTGGGCCGACATCGCCGGCGGCACCGGGCGGCTGGAGCGCTTCGTCAAGCCGAAGGACCTCGATCCGGACGCCGACGACTGAGGGGCCGGCGCAGGGGAGGGTGCTACACCGCGGCCAACGATCGCCGCGCGTCGCCCTCCGCCTGCGGCACCGGGCTGCCCGGCACGAAGGCGTCGAAGGCGGCCCAAAAATCCTCACGGATCGGTTCGCGCTCGTGCAGGATCTCGTGCCGGGCGTCCGGCAGCACTAGGATCATGCCGGCCTTGAGCCGGGCGGCGAAACGCTCGGTGGCCGGCGTGCCGCAGACCGGGTCGGCGCCGGCCCCGAGGATCAGGGTCGGCGTCGCGATACGGGCCGGCATCCGCGGGTCGCGCAAGCGCGCCATCGCCCGGAAGGCGCCGGCGAGCCACGCCACGGTCGGATCACCCACCGCCCCGGCGCCGACCGCCCGCGCGGCCGCGGCGTTCCGGGCGTAGCGGACCGGATCGCGCGAGAGCCGGTTGCCGGGAAACGGCATCGTGGCGATCGAGGCGCCGGGATCGTGCGGCACGTGCGGACGGCCGCGCAGGCGGCGCGCGAGCCCGATCAGCGCACCGAAAGGGGGCACGTGCGACAGGCGGGGCACGAAGGCCCGGCCGAGCCCCAGCACCTTGAGCGAGCGGGCGAGCGCCGAGGCCGCCCCCGGCCACGCGACCATGCGGATCGACAGCATCGGCGCCACGGTGACGATGCGGCCGAAGGGCAGCCAGCCCTCGGCCGCGCCCGTGAAGGCGATGCAGCCGCCCATCGAGTGGGCGAGGCAATGGTAGGGCTCGGGCATCAGCGGCAGGAGCACGCTGTCCTCGATCGCCTTGAGATCGAGGCGGTAATCGTCGAAGCGCGCCACGTGACCCTTGCGCGGATCGCCGACCTGCCGGCCGGACTCGCCCTGGCCGCGCCAGTCGAAGGCGACCACGCCGAAGCCGCGGGCGATCAGCTCGCGGATCACCTCGTAGTACTTCTCGATGAACTCGGCCCGGCCCTGAAGCAGGCAGACCGTCCCCTTGTGGCGCCGGGCCGGCGCGCGCCAGTAGGCCGCCCGCAGAGTCAGACCGTCCTGGGTGCGGACACCGATCAGCGTACCTCCGGGTGGGACTGGATTGTCGGGCGTGGAGTCGAGCGTCAGCATCGGCGGGTCAGCTCAAGCGAGGGAGTGCGAAAAAATCGTCGCGACGACCTGTTCCGCGGCCTCGCGGCTCTTGAAGGCAGATCGGGCCGCCACGATATCCAGGATGTGCCGGCCAGACGGCGGCACGACAACGGTCCGGCCCTCGGGCGGACCAGCGTGAATGCAGAGAAGCATGTTGCTCCACGGAGGATATGTTATGCGTCAGTTCGATCTTGCTCCCCTCTACCGCTCCACCGTCGGCTTCGACCGGCTGTTCTCGGCCCTCGACCAGTTCGTCAGCGCCGACAGCGTCCCGAGCTATCCGCCCTACAACATCGAGCGCACCGGCGAGAACGCGTACCGGATCACCGTCGCGGTCGCCGGCTTCACCGAGGCCGATCTGTCGATCGAGGTCAAGGAGAACGCGCTGACCCTGAAGGGCGAGCGCAAGGGCGACACGGCCCGCCGCGTGGAAGTGCTGCACCAGGGCATCGCCGCCCGCGGTTTCGAGCGCCGGTTCCAGCTCGCCGACTACGTCCAGGTGACGGGCGCGGCGCTGGAGAACGGCCTCCTCCACATCGATCTCGTGCGCGAGATTCCGGAGGCGAAGAAGCCGCGCCAGATCCAGATCGCCAGCGGCCGCAAGCCCGAGGCGATCGAGGGTGAGGTGCAGCAGGCGGCCTGATCCGTCAGAACCGCGTGAGGGAGCGCCCCGGCCACCGGCCGGGGCGTTTTCGTGTGCCCTCAGAAATCGCCGAACCAGTCGCCGACGCCCGGCTCGAAGCAGGTGTAACCCACGAAGCAGCGCGGCGTGTCGCGAGTGGGCACGAAGCCCGCCCGGGTCACCTCGGTCGGCGCGCAGAAATTGCGGTCGCGGACGTAGCGGTCGTAGGTGGGCCCGCCGGTGCCGAGCACGATGGCGCCCGCGCGGAGCACGGTGGCGCGGGCCTGCTTGCAGGTCATCGTCGTGGTGTCCGGCCGCCCCTGCGCGCTCGCGGCGCTCGCGGTGACGGTCAGCAGAAGGGCGGTGAGGACGTGGCGCATGGGCGATCCCGCTCCCTGTCGGGCAGGAGGGGAACGCCGAGGCGGATGCAGGTTTCCGGACCACCGGCATCACGAAGCTGCCGACCGATCGCGCCGACGCCCGCGCGGATCGAGCGGACTCGGTCTCAGAAATCCCCCAGCGCGAGCTGGCCCTGGTTGCCCCGGCTCGGGGTAGGGGCCTTGCGCTCCTTCGCGGCCGCCTTGCGGGGTTTGGACGCGGCTCGGGCCTCGGTGCCCGCCGAGCCGCGCGGCGTGTGGGACTTCGCCATCCGCTCCTTGGCCTTGTCGCGGGCGACCGCCTCGGGTGCCTGCGGATCGTCGCTGAGCCACTTGCCGCGCTTGAGCACCTCGTTGACCCGGCCCTGGTTGACGCCGACCTTGAAGGCGATCTCCTGCTGGGTCATGCCGGTGGTGGCGTGCAGGTCGAGGATCGTCCGGGCGAGCTCGGGCGTCATCTTCTGGCCCGTGAGACGGCGGGCGGGCTTCACCGTGCGGGTGGCGCGGTCGCGCTCGCGCAGCCGTTCGAGGAGCGCGAGCGCCATGTTCATGCCGTGCTCGCGCAGGGCCTCCTCGAATTCCTTCAGCGTCGCCATCGACGATCTCTCGCGTCACCGGAAGGGGTGCCGGGCACCCGGAACATTCCTCGAACGTGCCGGATCCGGCCCCGGTTGCGCAACCCGTGCGCGGGCGCCGCGCTCCGGGCGCGATGCGGATCGCTTCGTCATCCACCGCTAAATCGGTTCGCTGGCGCCGCGGCGGTTGCTCGGCTACATCCCGGATCCGTTCACGCGGCGTGACAGCGGCAGGAGTCGTCCGGGACATGATCAGCCCCATCCTCACCGTCTCGCAGTCGGACGCCCCGCGCTCGCTCGCGGCGGCGCTGGAGGACGGCGCGGTCCTGCTCTTCCCCGACCTCGACTTCCCGTTCAGCGATTTCGAGCGGCGCTTCGTCGAACGCCCCTTCGCCGACGGCAAGGCCAAGAACGTCAACATCCGTGGCGCGGAGGCGGAACTGCGCGGGGCGGCCGGCACGCCGGAGGAGCAGGAGGCCCTGCGCCAGCTTCTCGTGCGCTACCGCAAGTTCGCGGAGGGCATCGTGGACCGTTACCTGCCGGACTATATCGGCCGGGTGAGCTTTGCCGGCACGTCCTACCGGCCCTTCGACGTCGACAGGCGCAAGCTCAGCTGGCGCCGCGACGACACGCGGCTGCACGTCGACGCCTTCCCGTCGAACCCGATCGGCGAGAAGCGCATCCTGCGCGTCTTCCGCAACATCAACCCGAGCGGCCAGCCGCGGCGCTGGCGCGTCGGCGAGGATTTCGGCTCGATGGCCGAGAAGTTTCTGCCGCGGCTACCGGGCTACTCGCCGCTCTCGGCCAAGCTGCTAGCGGCGCTCCGCATCACCAAGGCGCGGCGCTCGGAGTACGACCACCTGATGCTGCACCTGCACGACGCCCTGAAGCAGGACGAGGCCTACCAGGCGAGCGCCCCGCAGGCCGACGTGAACTTCCTGCCCGGCCAGACCTGGGTCACCTTCTCGGACCTCGTGATGCACGGGGCGATGGGCGGCCAGTACATGCTGGAGCAGACCGCCTACCTGCCGGTCGCCGCCCAGGCCGACCCGTCCAAGAGCCCGCAGCGCATCCTGGCGGCCAAGCTCGGCCGCTCGCTGCTCTAGGAGAGTGCCTCGATGATCCTCGAGATCGCCCAGATCGACGTGAAGCCCGGCATGGAGGCCGAGTTCGAAACCGGCATCAAGCGCGCCTCCGAGATCTTCCGCGCCGCCAAGGGCTGCGTCAGCTTCAATGTGCGCCGCTCGGTCGAGAAGCCGCAGCGCTACCGCCTGCTGATCGAGTGGGAGACGCTGGAGGCGCACACGCAGGACTTCACCGGCTCGCAGGCCTGGAAGGACTACCGCGCCATCGTCTCGCCCTGCTTCGAGGCGCCGCCCAGCGTCGAGCACACCGAGCTCGTGCTCCAGGCCTTCTGAGGATCCGATGCTGAACCGCCCCTTGCGCATCGGCACCCGCGGCAGCCCGATGGCGCTCGCCCAGACCGGCATGGTCCGCGACCGCATCGTCGCAGCCAATCCCGGTCTGGAGACCGAGATCGTCGTGGTGACCACAGTGGCCGACAAAGTGCTGGACCGTCCGCTGTCGGAGATCGGCGGCAAGGGGCTGTTCACCAAGGAGCTGGAGCAGGCGCTCTTCGCCGACGAGGTGGATGTGGCCGTCCACTCGATGAAGGACGTCGAGACCTGGCTGCCGGACGGGCTGGTGATCGCCTGCATCCTGGAGCGCGACGACCCGCGCGACGCCTTCCTGTCGCCCCACGCGGACGGGTTCGCGGGGCTAAAACCCGGCGCGCGCGTCGGCACCTCCTCGCTGCGGCGCGGCGCCCAGGTGCTGATGCGCCGGCCGGACCTGCAGATCGTGCCGCTGCGGGGCAACGCCAACACCCGCATGCGCAAGCTGGAGGCAGGCGAGTGCGATGCGACGTTGCTCGCCATCGCTGGCCTGCAGCGGCTTGGTCTGGAGGGCATGGCCCGCTCGGTGCTGGAGACCGACGACATGCTGCCGGCGGTGGCGCAAGGGGCGCTCGGCATCGAGTGCCGCGCGGACGACGTTGCGGTGCGGGCGCTGCTGGCGCCGGTCGCCTGCGCCCGAACGACGATCGCGGTCGGCTGCGAGCGTGCGCTCCTGGCCGAGCTCGATGGCTCCTGCCGCACGCCGATCGCGGCGCTGGCTAAGATCGACGGCGAGCGGCTGCAACTCGACGGCCTGCTCTTCCTGCCGGACGGCAGCCGGCACTGGGCTGTGACGCGCGGCGGCGCGGTGGCGGACGCCGAGGCGATCGGCCGAGAGGCCGGCGCGGCGCTCAAGGCGGCAGCCGGCGAAACCTACACGCGCCACCTGCAATAGGCTGCGAGCGGCCCGGTCACGTCCTGGAGACGAGGCGCGATTTCCCTCCCCATCCGCGGGGGAGGGCGGCCCCTGCGTCAGCAGGGGTCGGGTGAGGGGAACCCAGCGTCCGGAAGGGGCGCGGCCTTCAGGCAGGGCTGAGCCCTATTCCGCACCGTCGCCCCCCTCACCCGGCCCGCTTCGCGGGCCACCAGCTCCCGCAGAGGCGAGAGGGGTGGGCGGACAGGTGGCGATTGATCAACCAGTCGCACGGCCACCACTCCGGAGGGCGATGTCTACTTCGACGTGGAGAACAACCGCGAGATGAACCAGAGCGGCACCACCACCACGGCGCCCGCCAGGATCCAGCCGCCGAAATCGTGGAAGGTCGCGAGGCCGAGGTCGATCAGCGCGCGGGCCGAATCGTAGGCGTGCCAGAACAGCTGCCCGGGCGTGAGCCCGAGCATCGCCATGAAGGCGCCGACGAGAACCGACAGGAAGAGAAGCCGCAGGAACACCGCCGTCGGCGAGCCGCCGATGAAGCGGCGCAGGGCGTTGTCGCGGCCGCGATGGGGCTCGCCCGGATAGGCCTGGTACGGTCCGCCCGCGCGGTGCCTGTCGTGCTCGACCATCATCTGCCTGCGACCTTCGTGTTCGCGTCCGGTGCCATTCGGGATCATGCGACTCAAGAGCCCCCGAACCCGGCGGAAGCGTGACACGCGCGTCACACCCCCGACGAAACTCCCCTCCGGCTCGGGCGTTGGGCGGTTTCACCGGCTTGGCCGAGATGGCAACGCAAGCTTGAGCCGCCAAGATATCCGCACACGGCGCGCACGACAGAGGCGGGCCGCACGCCCTATCCTGTGCGGCCGAACACACGGAACGACCGAGACAATGATCGACCACGCCCTGTTCGACCCGGCGACGATCGATCCGGAAACCCTGCGCCTCAACGCCGAGGTCGTGGCCGCCCACGCCGCGCAGGCGGACCCGTGGACGCTGCCGATCGCCGAGGTGAGGGCGCGGCGCCGCGCCGGCACGCAGGCCTCGCCGGCGATGCCGCGCAGCGCCCGCGCCGAGACCATGCTGATCGACGGGCCTGGCGGCGCGCTGCCGCTGCGGGTGATCCGCCCGCGGCCGGGCGTGAAGCTGCGCGGCGCCTACCTGCACATCCACCGCGGCGGCTGGGTCTGGGGCGCGGCCGACGAGCAGGATCCCTGGCTGGAGCGCATCGCCGACACCTGCGGCTTCGTCTGCCTGTCGGTCGAGTACCGGCTCGCGCCCGAGCATCCCTACCCGGCGGCCCTCCTCGATTGCGAGGCCGCGGCCCTCTGGCTCGCCGGGCCCGGCCGGGTGGAGTTCGGGATTTCGGCGTTGACGATCGGCGGCGAATCGGTCGGCGCGCACCTCGCCGTGATGGTGCTGCTGCGCCTGCGCGACCGGCACAACCTGCCGCGCGCCTTCCGGGGCGCGAACCTCAACGCGGGCTTCTACGATCTGGGCCTGACACCGTCCGTTCGCAATTGGGGGTCCGAGCGCCTCGTGGTGAACACCGAGGACCTCACCCGCTTCGCCGACGACTACGTGCGCGAGGGCATCGACCGGCGCCGCCCCGACGTCTCGCCGATCTACGCTGATCTGAAGGGCCTGCCACCGGCGCTCTTCACCATCGGCACCGCCGACCCGCTCCTCGACGACACGCTCTACATGGCCGTGCGCTGGGCGGCGGCCGGCAATGGCGGCCACACGGCGGTCTACGCGGGCGGCTGCCACATCTTCGTGCGCTACCCCGGTGCGATGACCGAGCGGGCGCTGGAACTCATCGACCGCTTCCTGATGGCGCTCGCCTGAGCGCGGATCACTTACCCCCGGCCTTCCGGGCCTGGTTCTCGGGGCGCGGCTGGAGTCCGCGCCCGCACCAGCTCGATCTCCTGCGCATCGCGGGCGAGGGCCGCTCCGCGCTCCTCGTCGCGCCGACCGGGGCCGGCAAGACGCTGGCCGGCTTCCTACCGAGCCTCGTCGGCTTGAGCGCCACGAAGGCGTCGCAGCGCCGGGGGCTTCACACCCTCTACGTCTCGCCCCTGAAGGCGCTCGCGGTCGACATCGCCCGCAACCTGGAGGCGCCGGTGGCCGAGATGGGGCTGCCGGTCCGCGTCGAGACCCGCACCGGCGACACCCCGGCGCACAAGCGCACCCGCCAGATCGCGCGCCCGCCCGACATCCTGCTGACGACGCCCGAGCAGCTCGCCTTGCTGATCGCCCACCGCGAGGCGGCGGACCTGCTTGCGAACCTCCGCTGCGTGATCCTCGACGAGCTGCACGCGCTGGTGACCTCGAAGCGGGGCGATCTTCTCTCGCTGGCGCTGGCGCGGCTGCACCGCCTGAGCCCGGGGCTGACCGCGATCGGCCTGTCGGCCACGGTGCGGGAGCCGGACGAGCTGAGGAAGTATCTCGTGCCGCAGCGGCCGAGCGGTGCGGATGATCCGAATGCCGCGGATCCCCTCTCCCAGCGCGCGGGGAGAGGGCCGCGTCTCCCCCTCGTCGGGGAGCGCGGCGAGCCGGCAGGCGAGGGTGAGGGGACTTCGACGGACGAGCCTCGCCCTGCGCCCCCCCCTCACCCCCGCTCCGGCTTCGCTCCCCGCGGGCTCGGCGGGGTGCCCGCCCCCCTCTCCCCGCCCAGCGGGGAGAGGGGGGCGACCGGCTTGGCCGACCTCGTGGTGGTGAAGGGCGGCGCCCCACCGGACCTGCGCCTGCTCGAATCGAACCGTCCGCTGCCGCTCGCCGGGCACACCGCCCACCAGTCGATGCCGGCGATCTACGAATTGATCCGCCAGCACCGCACGGTGCTGGTCTTCGTCAACACACGGCTGCAGGCCGAGTACACCTTCCAGGAACTCTGGCGCCTCAACGACGACGTGCTGCCGATCGCGCTCCATCACGGCTCTCTCGACGCGCAGCAGCGCCGTCGGGTCGAGGCCGCGATGGCGGCGGGGCAGTTGCGCGCCATCGTGTGCACCGCGACCCTCGATCTCGGCATCGACTGGGGCGACGTCGACTTGGTGGTCAACATCGGCGCACCGAAGGGGGCGAGCCGGATCATGCAGCGGATCGGGCGGGCCAACCACCGGATGGACGAGCCCTCGAAGGCCTACCTGGTCCCGGCCAACCGCTTCGAGATCCTGGAGTGCCGCGCGGCCCTCGACGCCGTCGAGGAGGCCGCCCAGGACACGCCTGACGCGCGGGTCGGCGCCCTCGACGTGCTCGCCCAGCATGTGCTCGGCATGGCCTGCGCCGACGCCTTCGATCCGCTGCACCTGTACGAGGAGATCGTCTCGGCCGCGCCCTATGCGAAGCTCGCCTGGGAGGATTTCGAGGCGGTGGTCGATTACGTGGCGACCGGCGGCTACGCGCTGCGCGCCTACGAGCGCTTCGCCAAGATCCTGCGCGGCCCGGACGGGCTCTGGCGGGTGCGCGACGCCCGCACCGCCCAGCAGTACCGGATGAACATCGGCACCATCGTGGAATCCGCGAAGGTGAAGGTGCGCCTCGTCCGCTCGGTGCGGGCCAAGCCAGGGACCATCCTGCCGAAGACCGGCCGGGTGCTCGGCGAGATCGAGGAGGATTTCGCCGAGACGCTGACCGTCGGCGACACGTTCCTGTTCTCCGGCGAGGTGCTACGCTTCGAGGGGCTGATGGAGGACGAGGCGATGGTGACGCGGGCCGGGCCCGGCACCGACCCGGCCATCCCGAGCTACGCGGGATCGAAATTCCCGCTCTCGACCTTCCTGGCCGCACGCGTGCGGGCCCTGATCGCCGATCCATTCGAGTGGGACCGCCTGCCGCGCCAAGTGGCCGACTACCTCGTGCAGCAGCGCAGCCGCTCCGTGCTGCCCGGGCCGCGCGACCTGCTGGTCGAGACCTTCCCGCGGGCCAAGCGCTCCTACCTGTCGGCCTTTCCGTTCGAGGGCAGGCTCGCCCACCAGACGCTCGGCATGCTGCTCACCCGGCGGCTGGAGCGGGCGGGCCTGCGCCCACTCGGTTTCGCCGCCAACGATTACGGCCTCGCGATCTGGATGACGCGCGACATCTCGGAGCGCATCGCCCGCGAGCCCGGCTTCCTCGCCGAACTCTTCGCCCAAGACATGCTGGGGGACGACCTCGAGGCGTGGCTTGCCGAATCCGCGATGATGAAGCGCACCTTCCGGCAATGCGCGGTGATCGCCGGGCTGATTGAGCGGCGCCATCCCGGTCAGAAGAAGACCGGGCGGCAGGTCACGATCTCCACGGATCTGGTCTACGACGTGCTGCGCAAGCACCAGCCCGACCACCTGCTCCTGCGCGCCGCGCGCCAGGATGCGGCAACCGGACTCCTCGACGTGAGGCGCCTCGGCATGATGCTAGAGCGCATCCAGGGGCGAATCATCCACCGGGCGCTCGACCGCGTCTCGCCGCTCTCCGTCTCCGTGATGCTGGAGATCGGGCGCGAGAAGGTCTACGGCGAGGGCGCGGACGAGATCCTGGCCGAGGCCGAGGCGCAGCTTCTCGAAGAGGCGCTTGGCTAGAGCCGATGACGCGCCCCGGTCCCCCGGATGAGGATGCGATCTTGGCGCTCGGCCAGAGACTTGAGAAGACGAGTAAGCCCGCCGGCCTGACGCTCGCCGGCGAGGAGGCGGTGCTGGACCTCTCTGGCGCGCTCTGGCTGCCCGGGCACGGCACGCTGGTGGTCTCCGACCTGCACCTGGAGAAGGGCTCGGCCTTCGCCGCCCGCTCGGGTCAGTTCCTGCCGCCCTACGACACCCGCGAGACGCTGGCGAACCTGCACGAGGCGGTGCTGCGCTTCGATCCGGCCCGCGTCGTCGCGCTCGGCGATTCCTTCCACGACGCGCGCGGGCCCGAGCGCATGGAGCCCGGCGACCGGGCGATGGTGGCCGCCCTGCAGGCGGGGCGCGACTGGGTCTGGATCGCCGGCAACCACGACGCGGCGGTGCGGGAGGGCGTCGGCGGCCGGTACGCCGACACGCTGACGCTCGGCGCGCTGACGCTGCGGCACGAGCCCGTGCCGGGCGCAGGCCCCGGCGAGGTGGCGGGCCACCTCCATCCCTGCGGCAAGGTGGCGATGCGGGGCCGCGCGGTGCGCCGCCGCTGCTTCGTCTCGGACGGCGCCCGGCTCGTCATGCCGGCCTTCGGCGCCTTCACGGGCGGGCTGAACGTGCGCGACAAGGCTTTCGAGCCGCTCTTCCCGAACGGCTTCACGGCCCATCTTCTCGGGGACGGCCGGGTCTTCGCCATCGGCCGGCAGATGCTGGCGCGGGATTGAGGCGACGCGCGTCGGGGGCGCGCGGATCAAGCCGCCGCGGGCTGCGCCGCGAGATCAAGTTCGGTGACGTCGCAGTTGTCGAGCCAGATCCCGGTCAGGTGGAAGAAGAACGTCCCGTGCCCGACCACCGCGATGGTGCGCTCGGGGCGAGCCCGCAGCCATTCCCGGAAATCGGCAACGCGGGCGTCGAACAGGTGGCGCGGCTCGACCGGGTAGTCGCCGACCTGCGAGCCCTCTGCCGCGTGCCACCACACCTCGGGCAGGTGCCCGACATCGAGGTGCGGGAACTCGGCGGCGATCTCGGAGGCCGCGCGGCCGACGTCGCAGCTGCTCTCCTGGCACTCCCGGTGCAACACCTCCACCAGCACCCGTGGCGCGCTCGGATGATCGCCGAACACGATCGCGCTGGTCTGGATCGCCCGGGTCAGCGGCGAGGTCACCACGAGGTCGAAGGGGATGCCGCGCAGGCGCTCGCGGGCAGCCTCGGCCTGGGCCTGGCCGCGCTCGGTCAGGCGGGCGTCGCGGTGGCCGGGATCGCGGCCGGTGGCGCGGTGGGCGGCGTTGAAGGTCGATTCGCCGTGGCGGAGGCAGACGATGCGAGTGGGGCTGCTCATCGGATCTCGGAATCGCGGGGGAGGGCGCCCCGGCGCCAAAGCCGGGGCGGATGGCGTCAGACGAAGCGGCCGCCGCGCTGGATCACCTCGATCTTGTAGCCGTCCGGATCGGTGGCGAAGAAGAAGGTCGCGAGTGCCCGGTCGCCGTGCTTCAGGGTCTTCAGGTCGGTGGCCGGCAGGCCGGCTTCCTTGAAACGGGCGTGCTCGGCCGCGACGTCGTCGACCGTGACGGCGAGGTGGCCGTAGCCGTCGCCGAGGTTGTAGGCCTCGCTCCGGTCCTTGTTCACCGTGAGCTCCAGCTCGAACGACGCCTCGGAGTTGCTCAGGTAGATCAGCGTGAAGTCCGGGAAGTCGAGGCGCTCGGCCACGTCCAGCCCGAAGGCCGTCCGGTAGTAATCCACGGAGCGCGCCTCGTCCCGGACGCGGACCATGGCATGGACGAGCTTCGACATCGGATCCTTACCTCAAGCGGGGGCTGTGCTGCGGCTCATGTGGCGCGGCAGGCCGCGAGCGGAAGGGCTCGTGTGTCGCAGGCCCGTCCCCGACCACACTCAGCCGGCCGGGACCAGCACGTGCGCCCTCAGCGGTTGCCTCAGTTCGTAGCCTCCCTCGCGCCGCGCGGCTGCGCCCTCGAAGGCGGCGCGGATACCCTCCGGATCGGCCTCGATCGCGGCGCGTCGGGCGGGTTCCACGCTCGTCACCCGCTCCAGATAGGCCGCGAGGTCGGCGAAGGTCTCTGCGCGCGTGAAGGTGACGTCCCGGGTGCAGATGAAGGCGCCGGACGCGATCGCTGCGGCGATCGCCGCCTGCGCCGCCCCCCGGATCGCGGTCTCGTCCTCGATGGGCCTGAGCGCCGCAAAGGCGCTGCCCTCGGCGAGCGGCTCCACCACGACCACCGGGCAGCCCGGGCCGACCACGCGGGCCGCCTCGGCCAGAGCGGCCGCCGGGTCGGGCACGTGGTGGAGCGCGTTGAGGATCACGGCGCCGTCGAAGCTGGCCGCCGCGAAGGGCAGGGCCTCAGCGGAGGCCCGCTCGAACCGGGCGCCCGGCGCCCGCGCCGCGGCGTCGCGGATCGCGGCCTCGCCCGGATCGATCCCGGTCACCGCCGCGCCCCGGGCCGCCAGCGCCTTGGCGAGCACGCCCGGCCCGCAGCCGATATCGAGGATCCGCCGCCCCTCGATCGGCGCGAAGGTTTCGAGGATGAGCGACAGGGTATCCATACGGGCGGCTCCGTGATGCTGACCGATCCTAGACGTGCCGCGCGCCGAGTTCACGCCCGCGCTGCGAGGTCGTCATTTTCGCGGGGCCCCGGGCGAGCCCGGGCCCAGTTGCGCAAGGTGGGGCGCGGTTCAGCTGCCGTTCATCTGCGCGGAAACACGAACTCCCGCATCCGGATGCAGGAACGCATCAGTATTGCCCGGTCGGAGCTTGGTGGAACCCCGGCGGCGGTCGGGCGTTGAGTCCCCGAATTCGATCACCGATCGAGAAAGGATATCATGCGCAAGTTCGCCATCATCTCCGCTGCCGCCCTGACCCTCGGGACTCTCGCAACGACCGCCGCCGATGCTCGTCCCCGCGGTTACTATGGTCACGGATATGCTCCGCACGCCGGCTACGGTCACGGATATCGCGGCCGCCGCGGTATCGGCACGGGTGCGGCGGTCGGTCTGGGCATCGCGGGCCTCGCGGCCGGCGCGATCGCTGCGGGCGCGGCGCGCGATGCCTACGCTCGGGACGGCTACTACGGTCGTCCGGCTTACGGCTACGGCGGCCCGGCCTATGGGTACGGTTACGGCTACTGAGCTACCGCCAACGACGTTTCGATGAAGGGGCGACCGGCACGTGCCGGTCGCCCTTTTTCATACATTCAGCTTCATGCGCTCAGCGCCCGCGATAGGGCGGGACGCCGGGATCAGGGAGCCATACCGTCTTCGGCGGCTCGCCGGTCTGCCAGAACACGTCGATCGGGATGCCGCCGCGCGGGTACCAGAACCCGCCGATCCGGAGGTAGCGGGGCTCCAGCAGTTCGGCGAGGCGCTTGCCGATCGCCACCGTGCAATCCTCGTGGAAGGCGCCGTGATTGCGGAAGGAGCCCAGATAAAGCTTCAGGGCCTTCGACTCGACGAGCCAGCGGTCCGGTACGTAGTCGATCACCAGGATCGCGAAGTCGGGCTGCCCAGTCACGGGGCAGAGCGAGGTGAATTCCGGCGCCGTGAAGCGGGCGCAGTAGTCGGTGTCGGGGTGCGGATTCGGCACCCGGTCGAGGCGGGCCTCTTCGGGAGAGGTAGGCCAGGGCGTGGCCTGCCCGAGTTGGAGCGTATCGTTCGTCATAGACCCGCTATAGCGCGCCCGCCGCGCGGTTGCATCCGCGGCCGGGGCGGGGCAGCCTCGCGCTCCGTCGCACCGGCGGTGCTCGATCAGATGCCCGGGCCCGGCGCCCGGCTTGCCGGACCGCCGAGGTTGGACAATAAGCCCAGCGACCGCACGCCGCGGGGCCGGCGTCGATTCATGGCGCCGCGCGAGCCGCCGAAGACAGCTGAGGGGATTTCCATGACCGCGATCACCAACATCGCCGCCCGCGAGATCCTGGACAGCCGGGGCAATCCGACCGTTGAGGTCGACGTGCTCTTGGAGGACGGCTCCTTCGGCCGCGCCGCCGTTCCGTCGGGCGCCTCGACCGGCGCCCACGAGGCGGTGGAACTGCGCGATGGGGATAAGAGCCGCTACGGCGGCAAGGGCGTGCTCAACGCCGTCCAGGCCGTGCAGACCGAGATCCTCGACGCCATCGGCGGCATGGACGCGGAAGATCAGGTCGCCGTCGATGAGGCGATGATCCACCTCGACGGCACGCCCAACAAGGCGCGGCTCGGCGCCAACGCGATCCTGGGCGTCTCGCTGGCCGTCGCCAAGGCCGCGGCCGAGACCTCCGGCCTGCCGCTCTACCGCTACGTCGGCGGCGTGCAGGGCCGGGTGCTGCCGGTGCCGATGATGAACATCATCAACGGCGGCGCGCACGCCGACAACCCGATCGACTTCCAGGAATTCATGATCATGCCGGTCGGCGCCGACTCGCTGGCCGAGGCGGTGCGCATGGGCGCGGAGGTGTTCCACACCCTCAAGAGCGCGCTCAAGAAGGCCGGCCACAACACCAACGTCGGCGACGAGGGCGGCTTCGCCCCGAACCTCCCCTCGGCCGAGGCCGCGCTGGACTTCGTGATGGAGTCGATCCAGGCCGCCGGCCTGAAGCCGGGCCAGGACGTCGTGCTGGCGCTCGACTGCGCGGCGACCGAGTTCTTCAAGGACGGCGCCTACCACTACGAGGGCGAGGGCCGCACGCGGGCCATCGAGGAACAGGTCGACTACCTCGCGGAGCTCGTCGCCAAGTACCCGATCCTGTCGATCGAGGACGGCATGTCCGAGGACGACTGGCAGGGCTGGAAACTGCTCACCGACAAGATCGGCAGCCGTTGCCAACTCGTCGGCGACGACCTGTTCGTCACGAACGTCGAGCGCCTGTCGCGGGGCATCGAGAGCGGTACCGGCAACTCGATTTTGATCAAGGTCAATCAGATCGGCTCGCTCACCGAGACGCTGGCCGCTGTCGATATGGCCCAGCGCGCCGGCTACACCGCGGTGATGTCGCACCGCTCGGGCGAGACCGAGGACTCGACCATCGCGGATCTCGCGGTCGCCACCAATTGCGGGCAGATCAAGACCGGCTCGCTCGCCCGCTCGGACAGACTGGCCAAGTACAACCAGCTCATCCGCATCGAGGAAGGCCTCGGTCCGCAGGGCCGCTACGCCGGCCGGCAGGCGATCAAGCAGCTCGGCCGCTGAGCCGGGCGGGCAAGCGGGCGCTCCTCGGCGCCTGCCACTCGGGATCTCACTTGAGATTCCATTTGGGACTTCTCGTCGCCCTCGCGGCCGCCCCGGCCGCGAGGGCAGATTCTTTGTGCGCTGGCGCCGAGCCGATGCTCTCGGCCCAGCTCCTGTTCGGTCTCGTCCGGAGCGATGGAAGCCGCGTCACCGAGTCCGCTTGGCGCCGGTTCCTGGCCCGGCAGATCACCCCGCTTTTTCCCGACGGGCTCACCGTGCTGCGCGGCGAGGGCCAGTGGCGGCGCCCGGACGGACGCCTGCTGCGCGAGCCCACCCGCATCGTCCTCGTCATAGCGCCGGAGACGCCAGCGACCCTCTCGGCGCTCGAGACCGTCCGCACGGCGTACCGGGACGCCTTCGCCCAGGAGGGCGTCGGACTCGTGCTCACCCGTGCCTGCGCGCGGTTCCGTTAGGGCATTCGTAACCTTGAGCGCGGATGGTCGCGCCATGGTCGTCCGTCGCCGCGTCAGAATGGTCGTGCTCCCGCTCGCTCTCTGGAGCGTATCGGCGCTGGTCGTCGGCTACTTCGTCACCCAGGCCGAGAACGGCAACCGCGGCCTCGAAGCCAAGCGGGCCCTGAAGATCCAGGCCTACGGGCTTTCGCAGGAACTCGCCGCCGCCAAGGCCGAGCGCGCCACTTGGGAGCACCGGGTGGCCCTGCTGCGCAGCGAGCAGATCGACCGCGACCTGCTTGAGGAGCGCGCCCGCGTCGTACTCGGCCGGGTTCACGCAAACGATGTGGTTGTCATCACGCCCTGAGCGCAGGCTACAGGTTGCATCGCCCTGACATCCATGCATGGCTGTCAGAGGAGCGCCACTCGCAATCGCAAGCATCCTGGCCTAAACCGAGCCCCGAAACGGTCATATTCCGGGGAGCGAAGCATGGACGCCGGCAAGGACGCTGCGAAGGATGCGGCGCACACGCAGCCTGAGGCGGCCAAAGGCGGCGCGGAGGCGGCGCACCGGCCCGCTCCGAACGCTCCGCAATTCACCCGCGACGAAGACCTCCACGCCTACCGCGAGATGCTGCTGATCCGCCGCTTCGAGGAGAAGGCGGGCCAACTCTACGGCATGGGCCTGATTGGCGGCTTCTGTCACCTGTATATCGGTCAGGAGGCCGTCGTCATCGGCATGCAGATGGCCTCGATCGAGGGCGATCAGGTCATCACCGGCTACCGCGACCACGGCCACATGCTGGCCACCGGCATGGAGAGCCGCGGCGTGATGGCCGAGCTCACCGGCCGGCGCGGTGGCTACAGCCGCGGCAAGGGCGGCTCGATGCACATGTTCAGCCGCGAGAAGCAGTTCTTCGGCGGCCACGGCATCGTCGGCGCCCAGGTCTCGCTCGGCACCGGCCTCGCGTTCGCGGACGCCTACCGGCAGAACGGCAAGGTCAGCCTCACCTACATGGGCGACGGCGCGGCCAACCAGGGCCAGGTCTACGAGAGCTTCAACATGGCGGCCCTCTGGAAGCTGCCGGTCGTCTACGTGATCGAGAACAACCGCTACGCAATGGGCACCTCGGTCGCCCGTGCCTCGGCCCAGACGGACTTCTCGAAGCGCGGCCTCTCCTTCGGTATCCCGGGCGAGCAGGTCGACGGCATGGACGTGCGCACCGTGCGCGAGGCCGCGACGCGGGCCATCGAGCACGCCCGCTCGGGTCAGGGCCCCTACATCCTCGAGATGCAGACCTACCGCTATCGCGGCCACTCGATGTCCGACCCGGCCAAGTACCGGTCGAAGGACGAGGTCTCGAAGATGCGCGACGAGCACGACCCGATCGAGATGGTGCGCAAGCGCCTGATTGAGCTGCACGGCGTCGACGAGTCCGAGCTGAAGGCGACCGACGCCAAGGTGCGCGAGATCGTCAACGACGCGGCCGAATTCGCCACCAACGATCCCGAGCCGGATCCCTCCGAGCTGTGGACCGACATCCTGCTGGAGGCGAGCGCCTGACCGGCGCCCCCCCCGCGCAGCACCCGTAGCCCGCCCGCTTCCTGGCCGCCCCGCCGCCCCACGACAGAGCAGAACATGGCGACCGACATCCTGATGCCCGCCCTCTCTCCGACGATGGAGGAGGGCAAGCTGTCGAAGTGGCTGAAGAAGGAGGGCGACGCGGTCAAATCCGGCGACGTGCTCGCCGAGATCGAGACCGACAAGGCCACGATGGAGGTCGAGGCCATCGACGAGGGCGTGCTCGCCAAGATCCTGATCGCGGAGGGCACCGAGAACGTCGCCGTGAACACGCCGATCGCGATCATCGCGGGCGAGGGCGAGGATGTCGCCGCGGCCGCCGCCTCCGGCGGCAAGGGCAAGCCGAACGGCGCGGGCGGCCATCCGGCCCCGACGCCCGACATGCAGGCCGAGGGTCTGGCCGATAAGCCGGCGCCCGCCGCCAAGACCGACGACGACGCGCAGCGCGCCCCGGCGGCGCCCGCCACCATCACCAACAAGGCGAAAGAGCCGGTGATGGAGGAGTTCCCGGCCGGCACCGAGATGGTGACCATGACCGTGCGCGAGGCGCTGCGCGACGCCATGGCCGAGGAGATGCGCCGCGACGGCGACGTTTTCGTCATGGGTGAGGAGGTCGCCGAGTACCAGGGCGCCTACAAGGTCACGCAGAACCTGCTGCAGGAGTTCGGCGCGCGGCGCGTGGTCGACACCCCCATCACCGAGCACGGCTTCGCCGGCATCGGCGTCGGCGCGGCGCTCGCCGGCCTGAAGCCGATCGTCGAGTTCATGACCTTCAACTTCGCCATGCAGGCGATCGACCAGATCATCAACTCGGCGGCCAAGACCCTCTACATGTCGGGCGGCCAGCTCGGCTGTCCGATCGTGTTCCGCGGCCCGAACGGCGCCGCCGCGCGCGTCGCCGCCCAGCACAGCCACGACTACGCGGCGTGGTACTCGAACGTGCCCGGCCTCAAGGTGATCGCGCCCTACACGGCCTCCGACGCCAAGGGCCTGCTCAAGGCCGCGATCCGCGACCCGAACCCGGTGATCTTCCTCGAGAACGAGATCCTGTACGGGCAGTCGTTCCCGGTGCCGAAGCTCGACGACTTCGTGCTGCCGATCGGCAAGGCGCGGATCCACCGCCAGGGCTCGGACGTGACCATCGTGTCCTTCGCCATCGGCATGACCTACGCGCTGAAGGCCGCGCAGGTGCTCGCCGAGCAGGGGATCGAGGCCGAGGTCATCGACCTGCGCACCATCCGACCGATGGACACCGACACCGTGGTCGAGTCGGTGAAGAAGACCGGGCGCTGCATCACGGTCGAGGAGGGCTTCCCGCAATCGGGCGTGGGCGCCGAGATCGTGGCCCGCCTGATGGTCGACGCCTTCGACTATCTCGACGCGCCCGTGATCCGCATCACCGGCAAGGACGTGCCGATGCCCTACGCGGCCAATCTCGAGAAGCTCGCGCTGCCCTCCGTGGCCGAGGTCGTCGAGGCCGCAAAGAGCGTCTGCTACAAGTAGGCCCGCGCGCCGCTCCTCCCCCGCGCGGGTCCCGCGCGGGGCGACACAGAGAGGGCTGCCAGCCATGAGCCAAACGTTCGAGGAACTCTCCGTCCCCCCTGACGTCACCGAGAACGGCGGCGTCGAGGTCCTGCGTGCCATCGTGGTGGACGGCGCGGTGAGCGTTGCGCTGCGACGCTCCTTCGACGATCCGGCAACTTGGGGCCGCCTCCTCATCGACCTCGCCCGGCAGGCCGCCCGCGCCTACGCGCTGGAGACCGAGATGTCGGAGGAGGAGGCGTTCGAGCGCATCCGTGCGGGAATCGAGGCGGAAGGTCTCGATTCCGGCGATCTCAACTAACGCCGGCCGCACTATGGTAGCGCCCGCACATCGTCCAGCGACCTACGCCGACCTCGAAGCGGTGCCGGAGCATCTGGTGGCTGAGATCATCGACGGCGTGCTGGAGACTCGCAAGCCCCAGCACCCGCGCGACGGTGCCGCGACTGCGAGCCTTGTCGGGCAGTTGGGCTCATCCCTCGACCGCGGCGGGCGCCGCAACTGGATCCTGATGTTCCAGCCCGAGCTTCATCTCGGGGCGCAGGTGGTGGTTCCTGTTCTGGCCGGCTGGCGCCGTGCGCACATGGCTGGCCAGCCCGAGGCGGCGTTCACGCGGACGCCGCCGAACTGGATCTGCGAGCTTCCGTCGTCCGCGACGGCCCGGCTCGTGCGCGGTCCGAAGCGCCGCATCTACGCAGAAGCCGGCGTCGAGCACCTCTGGCAGCTCGATTCCGCCGCCGGCCTGCTCGAATCCTTCACGCTGAAAGAGGGCGCGTGGCGCCTCGAAGGCATCGTTCGGCGCGGTGAGACCGTCGCCATGTCGCCCTTCGAGGCCGCCCCGTTCCCGCTCGACGACCTCTTCCCGTTCGACAATCCCGCCGCCCCGGCCCAGCCCGAGACCTGACACCATGCCCATCAACGTGCTGATGCCAGCCCTGTCCCCCACGATGGAGAAGGGCAACCTCGCCAAGTGGCTCAAGAAGGAGGGTGACGCGATCAAGTCCGGCGACGTGCTCGCCGAGATCGAGACCGACAAGGCCACGATGGAGGTCGAGGCCATCGACGAGGGCGTGCTCGCCAAGATCCTGGTGCCGGAGGGCACGGCGGACGTGCCGGTCAACGACCTGATCGCGATCATCGCGGGCGAGGGCGAGGACGTCGCGGCCGCGGCCGCGGGCGGCGGCTCCGCGCCGAAGGCGGAGGCCAAGCCCGCCGCGGAGGCGCCGAAATCCGATGCCGGGCAGAACACCACCCCCGGCGACGGCCACATGTCCTACGCCCGCGTGAACGAGGCCCCCGACGGCGCCAAGCCGGCCGCGGGCGGGGCGCCGGCTCAGGCCGCCTCCGGCGGGCGCGTCTTCGCCTCGCCGCTGGCGCGCCGCATCGCCAAGCAGGAAGGCGTCGATCTCGCCGCCGTCCAGGGCTCAGGCCCGCACGGCCGCATCATCGCCCGCGACGTGCAGGAGGCGAAGGCCTCGGGCGCCACGAAGGCGGCTCCCGCCCCGCAGGCCGCCGCCGAGGCGCCGAAGGCCGCGGCCCCCGCCCCGAAGGCCGCACCCTCCGCGGCCGCGCCGGCAGGCCTCTCGCTCGATCAGGTCAAGGGCTTCTTTCAGAAGGACGCCTACGAGGAGGTGCCCCTCGACGGCATGCGCAAGACCATCGCCAAGCGCCTCACCGAGGCGATGCAGGTGGCCCCGCACTTCTACCTCACGGTCGATTGCGAACTCGACGCGCTGATGAAGCTGCGCGAGACGCTGAACGCCTCGGCGGGCAAGGACAAGGACGGCAAGCCGCTGTTCAAGCTCTCGGTCAACGACTTCGTCATCAAGGCGATGGGCCTCGCACTCACCCGCGTGCCGGCCGCCAACGCGGTCTGGGCCGAGGACCGGATCCTGCGCTTCAAGCACGCCGAGGTCGGCGTGGCGGTGGCGATCGACGGCGGCCTGTTCACGCCCGTCATCCGCCGGGCCGACGAGAAGACGCTCTCCACCATCTCGAACGAGATGAAGGACTTCGCGGGCCGCGCCCGCGCCAAGAAGCTGAAGCCCGAAGAGTACCAGGGCGGCGTCACCTCGGTGTCGAATCTCGGCATGTTCGGCATCAAGCAGTTCACCGCGGTGATCAACCCGCCGCAGTCGAGCATCCTGGCGGTGGGCGCGGGCGAGAAGCGCGTCGTCGTGAAGGACGGTCAACCGGCCGTGGTGCAGGTGATGAGCTGCACGCTCTCCTGCGACCACCGCGTCCTCGACGGGGCGCTCGGCGCGGAGCTGATCTCGGCCTTCAAGGGCCTGATCGAGAACCCGATGGGCATGCTGGTCTGAAGCGCGCGGGGGAAGAGAGCCAATGTCCGATACCTACGATATCCTCGTCATCGGCGCCGGCCCGGGCGGCTACGTCACGGCAATCCGCGCGGCGCAGCTCGGCTTTAAGACCGCGGTCGTCGACCGCGAGCATCTCGGCGGCATCTGCCTGAACTGGGGCTGCATCCCGACCAAGGCGCTGCTGCGCTCGGCCGAGATCTACCACTACATGCAGCACGCCTCCGATTACGGGCTCTCGGCCAAGGAGGTCTCGTTCGACGCCGCCGCGATCGTGAAGCGCTCGCGCGGCGTCTCCGGCCGGCTCAACGGCGGCGTCGGCATGCTGCTCAAGAAGAACAAGGTCGACGTGATCTGGGGCGAGGCCACGGTCGAGTCGGTCGCCAAGGGCAACGAGCCCGGCAAGGTCACCGTGAAGGAGACCAAGCGGGCGGAAGCCCCGAAGGGCGCGAAGGGTGCCGGCAGCTACAGCGCCAAGCACATCATCCTGGCGACCGGCGCGCGCCCGCGCGCGATCCCCGGCATCGAGCCCGACAAGAAGCAGATCTGGACCTACTACGAGGCCATGGTCCCCGAGGCGATGCCCAAGAGCCTGCTGGTGATGGGCTCGGGCGCGATCGGCATCGAGTTCGCCTCGTTCTACCGCACCATGGGCGCCGAGGTGACCGTGGTGGAGCTGCTGCCGCAGATCCTGCCGGTGGAGGATGCCGAGATCGCCGGCATGGCCCGCAAGCGCTTCGAGAAGCAGGGCATCAAGATCCTCACCGGCGCCAAGGTGACGAAGGTCGAGAAGGGGGCGAACTCCGTCACCGCGACGATCGAGGGCCAGGACGGCAAGTCCCAGCAGATCTCGGCCGAGAAGCTGATCTCGGCGGTGGGCGTCGTCGGCAACATCGAGAATCTCGGCCTCGAGAAGCTCGGCGTGAAGACCGACCGCGGCACCATCGTCACGGACGGCCTGGGTCGCACCAACGTGCCGGGCCTCTACGCGATCGGCGACGTCGCCGGGCCGCCGATGCTCGCCCACAAGGCCGAGCACGAGGGCGTGATCTGCGTCGAGACCATTAAGGGGCTGCACACCCACCCGATGGACAAGGGCAAGATCCCGGGCTGCACCTACTGCCACCCGCAGATCGCCAGCGTCGGGCTCACCGAGGCGAAGGCCAAGGAGCAGGGCTTCCAGGTCAAGGTCGGCCGCTTCCCCTTCGCGGGCAACGGCAAGGCGATCGCGCTCGGCGAGCCGGACGGCCTGATCAAGACGATCTTCGATGCCAAGACCGGCCAATTGCTCGGCGCCCACATGATCGGCGCCGAGGTGACCGAGCTGATCCAGGGCTACGTCGTAGCGATGACCCTGGAGAGCACCGAGGAAGAGCTGATGCACACGGTCTTCCCGCACCCGACGCTGTCGGAAATGATGCACGAGAGTGTGCTCGACGCCTACGGGAAGGTCATCCACACCTGAAAAGCGGGACCGGCCCCGCCGGATCGGCGCCCCGGCGCCGTCCGGCGGGGCCTGCCAAACCGGCGTGCCCTCAGCGGACGGGGACAACGAGAAAGGCCCGCCAGCCGGTGAGCTGACGGGCCTTCGCAGGGGCCACGCGTGTTCCGGTGCGATGGGGGAGCTGCCAGCCCGACCAGCCCTGCCGGCCGGGGAACTCGACCCTCGATCGCCCGAGGCGCCACTATCCCTGCAGGTACCTGTTCGGCGGCGTGTCCTGATCCGGATCGGCGGTACGAGATGTCGGGACGCAGGAACCGTGTCGGCTCATCGCAGGCCTCCTCTCTCAGACCGACGCCCGATCTGGCGTCGACGGGGTGAGGCTAGATCCGTTTCGCCCCGGATGGCAAGGGGCTTTCCGCGCGATCGGTCGTCGGCGAACTGTCTGGCGCGTGCTGCCACGGCGTCGGCGTCACGGCACCGCGATCAGGCTCCGCAACAGGGTGGGCGGCAGCATGGTGCCGGCGCTCGTGATGACCCAGGGTGTGCCGTCGCCGCTGCGCAGGGCGATGGCGGCTTCCTCCAGCGCCAGGAGCAGGCTCGGCATCTCGCGGGGTTCGACCGCCTTCGCGTCGAGGCTGTGCGGCCAGACCGTGAGCGTTGCGGGGGCCAGCAGCTCCTCGCGGCTCACGAGCTGGCGGCTCAGGAGATCCCTCCCGACACCCGATCCGCGCTGGCAGGAGACCTTGTCCAGGGGATCGCTCCCTCGCGTGCGCAGAGATGCGCACACGATACCGAGCACAGGTTGTGCCAGCGCCACGCGCGGCGTGGCGTCCGCGAACGGTCGCGACTAGGATCCGGCCCGAATACACGTCAGGGGAATGATCATGCGTGAGGGCGGGGCGACCGAGGGACTGCCGAGCTACGCCGACGTCGCCCGCGCGGCGGAGCGGATCCGGGGGGCGGCGCACCGCACGCCGGTGCTGACCTCCCGCACGGCCGATACCCGCACGGGAGGCCGGCTGTTCTTCAAGGCCGAGAACCTGCAGCGGGCCGGCGCCTTCAAGTTCCGCGGCGCCTACAACGCCATCGCGGCGCTGCCCGAGGCCGCCCGCCGACGCGGCGTGATCGCCTACTCCTCCGGCAACCACGCGCAGGCGATCGCGCTGGCGGCCCGGCTGCTGGACGTGCCGGCCACCATCGTGATGCCGCTCGACGCGCCCGCCATGAAGGTCGCGGCGACCCGCGGCTACGGGGCCGAGATCGTCACCTACGACCGCTACAGCCAGGACCGAGAGGCGCTGGGCCGGGCCATCGCGGCGGAGCGGTCCCTGAGCCTGATCCCGCCCTACGACCACCCGGACGTCATCGCCGGCCAGGGCACCCTGGCGCTGGAGCTGATCGAGGAGACCGGTCCGCTCGACATCCTGGTCGCGTGCCTGGGCGGCGGCGGCCAACTCGCGGGCTGCGCGCTCGCCGCCGCCGAGCTTATGCCGGAGGCCCGGATCTACGGGGTCGAGCCGGAGGCCGGCAACGACGGCCAGCGCTCGTTCCGGGACGGACGGATCGTGCGGATCCCCGTGCCGCAGACGATCGCCGACGGGGCGCAGACCACGCATCTGGGCGACCACACCTTCCCGATCATCGCGCGTCACGTCACCGACGTACTCACCGTCTCGGACGCCCAGCTCGTCGAGACGATGCGCTTCTTCGCCGAGCGCATGAAGCTCGTGGTCGAGCCGACCGGCTGCCTGGCGGCGGCCGCCGTCCTCACCGGCCACGTCGATGTGCGCGACAAGCGGGTCGGGGTGGTGATCAGCGGCGGCAACGTCGATCTGGCGAGCTTTGCCCGGTTGATTGCCGGATGAGGCTCGCGGCGGGGCTCGTTCTCGGCACGCTTCTGGCGCTGCCGGCGGCGGCCGAGGAGGTCGCGGTCGATGCGGGCGTCTGGCCCTACGCGGCGGTCGGCAAGCTCAACGTCGTGCTCGGCGCCAACCGCCGCGCCTTCTGCAGCGCGACGCTGATCGGCCCGCGGCTCGTGCTGAGCGCCGCCCACTGCCTCTGGGACGGACCGCGGGCCCGCTGGGTCGGGCCGCAGAGCGTGCATTTCGTGGCCGGCTGGCGCCAGGGCACCTACAACGCCCACGCCATCGCCCAGCGCTACGTCACCGGCCCCGGCTACACCTTCGGCACCGCGCCGGCGGACTTCGCGAAAGACTGGGCCCTGATCGCGCTGGCCGAGCCGGTGGATCTGCGCCCGGTGCCGCTCGCCGACGCGCGTGCGGAGGCAGCCCGCCACGAGATCCGGCGGGCCGGCTACAGCCACGCCCGCGCCGAGCGCATGAGCGCGCAGGGCAACTGCGCGGTGGAGGACCAGGCCGAGCCGCCGCTCCTGATGCACGATTGCCGGGCCCTGCCCGGCGAGTCCGGCTCCGCGCTGCTGCGGATGGGCGAGAGCGGTCCCGCGGTGGTCGGCGTCCTCGTGGCGCGCCGTCCGGAAGGGACGGGTGCCCGCTCGCTGGCCGTCCCGGTCCGCAGCTTCCGGGCCGAGGCGGAGCGGATGCGCGCGGAGCTTTCCCAAGCTCGTTAACGAGACGGTAAGGACGTCGCCACATCTCTGCCCCGAATCTGCACGCAAGCTTGAGCGTGGCTGAGGCCGGCCGACGAGGGCCGCAGGAATCGACGGGCAGGGAGCGCGCGCGCATGCAGGGTGTGAGGACGGCGAAGACTGTATCCGGATTGGCATTCATCCTCGCGTGCGGCAGCCTCGGCGGCTGCAACACCGCGACGCCCTCGGTCACCGGATCGATTCCCGGCCGCAAGCCCGCACTGGCCGTCAACGACGCGGAGCGCGACTGCCTCGGGCGCGCCATGTACTTCGAGTCGAAGCGCAGCGACCCGGAAGGGCTGCTCGCCGTCGGCACGGTGGTGATGAACCGACTGGAATCGGCCGCCTTCCCGGGCGGCATCTGCGAGGTGGTCGGCCAGCCGCGCCAGTTCGCGGCGGGCGTGCTCACGAAGCCGATGAACGAGCCGAAGAGCCTGGAGACGGTGGCGGACGTCGCCGACAAGGTGCTCGCCGGAGAGCGCCACCCGAAGGTCGGGCAGGCGATGTACTTCCACACCGCCGGGCACCGCTTCCCCTACAATAACATGCACTACGTTGCGGTGGCGGGCGGCAACGCCTTCTACGAGAAGCGCAAGGCCGGCTCGACCGCCGCGCTGGCCTACGCGGCCGCGCCCGTTGCCGCGCCCGTGGCGGCCCCGGTGCGGCAGGCCGAGCAGTTGCGGCTGGGGCCGGCCAGGGACATCTGCACGCTCGCCGCTCTCGCGCAGGCGGACGGGGCCGGCTGAAGCGAAAGCGCCCGGCCTCCGCTCGCGGAGGCCGGGCGCTTTCGCTTGGTCCTTGTCGGCGAGGCGCTGATCGCGCCGAAGACGTCGGCGCGCCAGCCCGCTCCGCGCGCCTAATCCTGCCGGGCGCGGCGGGCAGCCTGCGCCATGCGGATCAACTCACGAGCCGTCAGCCCGTGCCCCGCGGCGGACGCGGCCTCAGCGGTTGGGATCGGACGGGCCTTCGCGCATCCGCTGGCCTCGATCCGCGTGTCGCGCTCGCGCATCGTGCGCCGCAACCTGACCGCCCGTTTCAGAGCCGCAACCATCATCCCTCCCGCCCGGATCACGCGGGGATGGTTAATGGAATCACGACGACTCGACCATTCTTGACGCTCCGGGACCGTGCTCTACCCGGACCCGCTGGCCGCAAATTTTTTGCGCTGCATCGCAGCGCTCAGAGCGCGGCGGGCAGGGCCAAGATGTCCGCCATGGTGACGGGCCGGTCGGTCTGGCGGCAGAGGTGCAACAGCGTGGTCTGCCGGAAGCGCAGATCGCCCGTCACCTCGCCGCCGAGCCAGTCGGGCCTTGAGAACGGCTGATCCTCCGCCTCGAGCTCGACCTCGGCCAGCACGATGCCGGCGAGGCACCCGCCGAACTCGTCCACGACCCAGGTCAGGCCATCATGGGGTACGCAGTGGCGCGTCTTGTCGATCACCGTGCCGACGCAGACATTGCTGAGCATCGCCTCGGCGTCGGCGCAGGGAATCTCGTACTCGAATTCGGGGCGGCTGATACCGAGCCGCGCGCCCTTCACGGTGAGCCAAGCCCGATCCTCGTCGAGGCGCACTCTCACCTTGCCCCGTCCGAATTGGCCGACCAGCCCGTCGCGCAGACTGCGCCGGCCGGTTGCGGCCGCGCGCCAGCCATCATGCGCGACCAGGAACTTCCGCTCGATCTCGAAACGCATCCGGTACTCGGGCTGCCTCACGTGGCGGGACACCCACAATGGTCCCGCTGAGAAGCGGGCTGACTAAGCCGGCCCGACCTGTCCTGACAAGCCGTTGCGGATGCGCAGTTTTGAACACGCCCGTCCGGTACCACCGCGACGTCTGTTCTCGATCGCGCGGGAGCGCCGCACGGTGGGCGCATGACGGAGCGGCAGGGCTGTCCCGTCGGAATCGCGACGGGCGGTCGCGCGGGTTTGCGGTCCCCGGGGGAAGGCCTTAAGTCAGGGCTTCTCCTTCAGAAAGCCCCGCCACCGCGGGAGCGCCCGCGCGGTGAGGCGAAGATCGATCCATGGCCGTCGTCCTCGATCTCCTGACCAACGATCCTCGCCCGGCGACCGCCCGCCCGCGCCACCCCGAGAAGGCGCACCGGCCGGACCAGCCCGTCCAGGCCCGGAAGCCCGACTGGATCCGCGTGAAGGCGCCGGGCTCGAAGGCATGGTCGGAGACCCGCGCCATCGTCCGCGAGCACGGGCTCGTCACGGTCTGCGAGGAGGCGGGCTGCCCCAATATCGGTGAGTGCTGGGAGAAGCGGCACGCCACCTTCATGATCATGGGCGACACCTGCACGCGGGCCTGCGCCTTCTGCAACGTGCGCACCGGCCTGCCGGACGCCCTCGACGCCGACGAGCCCCTGAAGATCGCTGACTCGGTGGCCAAGCTCGGCCTGCACCACGTCGTGATCACCTCGGTCGACCGCGACGACCTGAAGGACGGCGGCGCGGAGCACTTCGCCCGCACGATCGCGGAGATCCGCCGGGCCAGCCCCGGCACCACGGTCGAGATCCTGACGCCGGACTTCCTGCGCAAGGACGGGGCCCTGGAGGTCGTGGTGGCGGCCAAGCCCGACGTGTTCAACCACAACCTCGAGACGGTGCCGGGCAAGTATCTCACCGTGCGCCCCGGCGCGCGCTACTTCCACTCGGTGCGGCTGCTGCAGCGGGTGAAGGAGCTCGATCCGACGATCTTCACCAAGTCCGGCATCATGGTGGGCCTCGGCGAGGACCGGAACGAGGTGGTGCAGCTGATGGACGACCTGCGCTCGGCAGACGTCGACTTCCTGACCATCGGCCAGTACCTGCAGCCGACCAAGAAGCACCACGAGGTCGTGCGCTTCGTGCCCCCGGACGAGTTCAAGACCTACGAGACCACCGCCTACTCCAAAGGGTTCCTGCTGGTCTCGGCGACGCCGCTGACGCGCTCCTCGCACCATGCCGGCGAGGATTTCGCGCGGCTCCAGGCGGCCCGCAACGCCCGCCTCGCTCCCGCCAAGTCCGCCTGAGTTCCTCGGTTTCGCATGCCCTCCTTCCGGGTCACCCGCGCGGTCCGCCACACGCCGCAGCAGATGTACGACCTCGTGGCCGACGTGGAGCAGTATCCGGACTTCCTGCCGCTCTGCGAGTCGCTGCGGGTGCTGCGCCGCGTACCCGGCAGCGGGGAGGGCCAGGAGGTTCTGGTCGCCGAGATGGGGGTCGGCTACAAGGCGATCCGCGAGCGCTTCACCACGCGGGTGAGCCTCGATCGGCCGGCGCTCAGGATCGTGGCCGAGTATATCGACGGCCCGTTCCGGCATCTCGAGAACCGCTGGAGCTTCCGCGAGAACGCGACGGGCGGCTGCGACGTCGATTTCTTCATCACCTACGAGTTCAAGAGCCGGACGCTCGGCCTGCTCATGGGCACGATGTTCGACCGGGCCTTCCGCAAGTTCACCGACGCGTTCGAGGGCCGGGCCGACCGGATCTACGGCGCGGCGGCCTGAGGGCGCGCCCACTCGGCGACGTGCTCCGGCCGGAAGCCCAGCCCGATGACTCGGGCGGGCAGCCGCTGGAGGACCGGCAGGGCGTCGAGGAGCCGCAGGGCGAGGGGGGGCCGCAGCGGCCCTGGCGCCGTCACCGCCGCACCGAGCACGCGGGCGATCACCCGGTCCTGGACGAGGCGCTGCAAACCCTGCGTCAGCCGCACCGGGCGCATCCGGCGCGCCTGCACTCGGGCGAGGTCGAACTCGGTCAGCGTATCCGCGCGCAGCGGCCCCGCCAGGAGGTTGGCCGCCGCGACGGCGTCCTGGATCGCGAGGTTGATGCCCACGCCCCCGAGCGGCGACATGGCGTGGGCGGCATCCCCGATGCAGAGCAGGCCCGGCCGGTGCCAGCGCTCCAACCGGTCCAGCGCGACGGTGAGCACCTTCACGTCGTCCCAGGAGGCGATCTCGGCGGTCCGGTCGGCGAGGAACGGCACGAGCGCACCGATCGCGCGCCGCAGGGCCGGCAGGCCGCGCTCCCGGATCTCGGCATCCCCGCCCTTCGGCACCACGTAGGCGCATTGCCAGTGCGTGCCGCGGTCGAGGGTGACCATGATGCGCCCGCGCCCGAAATGGCCCGCCGTCGCCTCGTCCTCGTCGGGCCGGCGCGGGAGGCGGAACCAGAGCACGTCCATCGGTGCGCCGAAGACGGTGGGGTGCAGGCCCGCCGCCGCCCGCATGGCCGAGTGCCGCCCGTCCGCGCAGAGGACGAGATCGGCCGCGATCATCCCCTCGCCCTCCGGCCCGCGGGCGCGCACGCCACCGACGCGCTCGTCCGCGCTGACGAGCGCGGTCGCCTCGGTCCGCATCAGCAGGCGAAAGCCCGGCTCGCGCCGGCCGGCCCGGGCCAGGAAATCGAGGAAATCCCACTGCGGCATCAGCGCGATGAAGCGGTTGCGCGCGGGCAGGCGCCGGAAGTCGGCGATGCGGTAGGCGCGCCCGCCGAGCACGCCCGCGAGCATCTCGACCCGGCGGTGGGGCAGGGCACGGAAGGCGTCGCCGAGGCCGAGCTCGTCCATCAGGTCGAGGGTCGAGGGGTGGATCGTGTCCCCGCGAAAATCCCGGAGGAAGTCGGCGTGCTTCTCCAGCACCGTGACGGTGAGGCCGGCGCGGGCCAGGAGCAGCCCGGCCATCATCCCGGCCGGGCCGCCGCCGACGATGCAGACGGAGGCGCGTGAGTCCATCGGGCGGTCCTCTCTGCTGGCGATCCTACGCCGCGGCGGTCCGGCCGCAACGGCGCGTCGGCGGGGCAGGCCGCCGCTACGCGCGCGGGGCCGGGCTCAATCCGGGATGTCGGCCTGCCCGCGCGCCACCACGGCGAACAGGTCGCCGAGGGCCGCGAGGCTCGCGGCCTGGAGCTGGGCCGCCGGCACCACGCCGCCGTCGGGAGCCGGCAGGTCGCGGGTCGCGGTGGCGCTCGCCGCCACGGTGGGGCGGAATCCGAGGTTGAAGGCGCCGCGCGCGGTCGAGTTCACGCACATATGCGTCATGAACCCCGCCAGCACGACGTCCTTCACCCCCGTCGCCTCCAGCCGCGCCTGGAGGTCGGTCCCGACGAAGGCGCTCGGATAGCCCTTGGTGATCACCGCCTCGTCGCCCTGCGGCGCCACCTCCGGGCTGATCTGGCCGATCGCCGCGCGCACGTCGTAGGGGGAGCCCGGCCCGGCATCGTGGCGGATGTGGAAGACCGGGATGCCGGCCTCGCGCGCCCGCCGCAGCAGTTCCGCGGCCTCCCGGATGGCCGGCTCGACGCCCTCCAGCCGCATCACGCCCGCGCGGTAGGTTTCCTGCAGGTCGATCAGCAGGAGCGCCGAGCCTTTCAGGGATGCGGGCTCCGGGCTGAGGCCCGAGAGGCGGCGCAGGGTTGCGAGATCCGACATGCAGCGTCCTCCGTCGTGTCGACCGATCTCGGCCGCCACATCGGATCGGAGCCTATGCCACGCCGCTCGGAGCACCATAGCCAATAGGTGCGGTCGGGTGCCACAATCCGCTCCGCTCGGCTGTGCGTGGGCTGCTTGCGACCCGGAGCGGACGCACCGGAAGCGAAAGCAACAGAGCCTCCTGCGACATATGACGCTCAAGAATTCGACGCACGACCAGCCAGAGATGCTGATATTGAAGGTGTTCCTAGCTGTACTCGCCTACATCGTGACGACGGTAAATTTGTTCGGCAACCCGTTGCAGCCGATCTTCCTTGCGACGGACTGGTCTGACCGGCTCGGCATCCCCTATTGGCGGGTGATCGCCCTCTTGGGTGTCGCGGCGTCCGCCCTGGTTTTCGCCAGATCCCTCCGGAAAATCATCACCGATGCCGTCAAGCCGGCAGTCTTCGTGATCCTCACCGTTCTGTTGCCAACCGTGATCGTCGGGCTTTGGGCAGACGGTATCAGGCATCGCGCAGTCGTCGCGTTCGGGGCGGACGAGGTCGAAGAGCGATCTTTCTTCGCTTCGATCCGCGAGGCTCCGGCAGAGTTCCAGTACTTTTTGCATACGGCGGCGCTGAAGGATTGCGTGCCCTACGCTTGGAGCTACAGGACGCTTTCCTTCTACAGGCTGCAACCGAATGTTGGAGCTAACGTCCTGCCAGAGCCGTGGAAGAAGCGATGTGGCATCGCTCTCGACCTCCATTCATCCAGCGACGCAAACCGCGAGTGGCATGTCCACTTTCCAACCCAAGCAGTCCCCCCGACAGCCAAACCGATCAGGCTCTCGAACTACGACGTGCCTGCGCTGCGCAAGACGAGTTCAAGCAGATCGAGCGCCTCTTCTACGGCGAGCCGGCGGATCTCGGCCCGGCCCGGGTCGCCGTAGCGACGCTCCCGATGGAGGACCGGGTATCCCGTCGCGGCGAGGCCGAAATGCACGAGGCCCACGGGCTTGCCCGCGCTGCCGCCGCCAGGGCCTGCGATACCGGTGATCGCCACGGCGATGTCGGCGCGCGAGGCGGCGAGCGCACCCTCCGCCATGGCGCGGGCGACCGGCTCGCTCACCGCGCCGTGGGCCGCGACGAGGGCGGCCGGCACGCCGATCGCCTCGGTCTTCGCCTCGTTCGAGTAGGTGACGAAGCCGCGCTCGACCACCGCCGACGAGCCGGGAACGGCGGTCAACAGCCCCGCGACCAGGCCGCCCGTGCAGGATTCCGCCGTGGCAATGCGCAAGCCTGCCCGCGTGTAGGCCGCGACCAGGGCCTCGGCCCGGGCCAGGAGGGCGGCGTCGGCGATCACCTCAGCCCTGCCGCATCGCGGTCTCGGCCTGCGCGTCCACGGGTACGGTCTCCTCGTCGGGCAGGCGCACGGTCGCGGCGGCCTGGGCGGCGAGACCCTCGGCGCGGCCGACGAAGCCGAGCTTCTCCGTCGTGGTCGCCTTGATCGAGACGCTGGAGAGCGGCACGCCGGCGATCTCGGCGATGCGCGCCCGGATCGCCTCGCGGTGCTGGCCGATGCGCGGCGCCTCGGCAAGCACCGTGATGTCGAGATGGTCGATGCGCCCGCCGCGCGCCCGCACCAGCGAGACCGCGTGGGCCAGGAACTGGTCGGAGGCCGCACCCCGCCAGCGCTCGTCGGAGGGCGGGAAATGGGTGCCGATATCGCCGTCCGCGATGGCGCCGAGGAGCGCGTCGGTGAGCGCGTGCAGGGCGACGTCGCCGTCCGAGTGGGCGAGCACGCCGCGGTCGGCGGGGATCCGCACGCCGCCGAGCCAGACATGGTCGCCCTCGGTGAAGGCGTGGACGTCGAAGCCGGTGCCGAGGCGGGTCACGTACTGGGTCATGGGCGTGCTCCTATCCGGCGCCCCGAAGGCGCGGTCCGCCTCGATCAGGTCGGCCGGCTGGGTGATCTTGCGGTTGCGCAGGTCGCCCGCGAAGACGACGACCGGCAGGCCGGCCCACTCGGCGAGCGCGCCGTCGTCGGTGAAGCCGTGAAGGTCCGCCGCCGCCGCCGAGCGATGGGCGTCGAGAAGGGCGGCGAAATGGAAGCTCTGCGGGGTCTGCACCGCGCGCAAGGCCTCGCGGGCCGGCGTCTCGCGCACCCGGCCGATGCCGTCGCCGGGATCGTCGACCAGCTTGATCGTGTCGCTCACCGCCACGCCCGGCACCGCGGCGCGATGGTCGCGGCCCGCCGCGACGGCGCGGTCGATCAGAGCGGCGTCCACGTAGGGTCGGGCGGCGTCGTGCACCAGCACGATCTCGGGCGCGCCCGCCTGGGCCAGCGCCTCGAGGCCCGCCCGCACCGATTGCTGGCGCGTCGCCCCGCCCTCGACGGGCGCGAGGAGCTTGCCCCGGACGGCCGGATCGAGATCCGCCAGGCAGGTCTCGTAGAAGGCGGCGGCGTCGGGGGCGATCACCACCTGCACCCGCCCGACGACCGGCAGGGCACCGAGCGCGGCCAGCGTCCGCGTGAGCACGGCCTGTCCGCCGACCTGCCGGTACTGCTTCGGCGTGCCACCGCCGATTCGGATGCCGCGGCCCGCTGCCACGACCACCGCGGCGACGCTCGAACCGGTGGTGGACATGACGGGCCTTCCCCTCTCGCAAGGTTGACGCGTTCGGCGCGCGAGGGCGCGCATGCAGACCTGCACCGGGGAGGGTACCGGGCGGGGTGCCCCGGCTTTAAGCGGGGCAACCTCCGAAATCAACGCGGTTGCCGCTTGCGTCGGCGCAGCTTTTGTCTATTCCTTGAGCAGAATGACCGATGATCATTATTTGAGCGCCCTGCGCGGCGGCGCTCCGGCGCCCCTCGCGCTCCTGGCTCCGCTCTCGGGCGTCACCGACCTGCACATGCGGCGGGCGGCCCGGCGGCTCGGCGCGAGCGCCGTCGTTTCCGAGATGGTGGCGGCGGCCGAGTTCGCCCGCGGCGCCAGCGAGGCGCGGCTGCGGGCGGAGGGGTCGGGCGTGGACCTGCACGTGGTGCAGCTCGCCGGCTGCCAGCCGGAGCCGATGGCCGAGGCGGCGCGGCTCGCGGTCGGCTGCGGCGCGGACGTCATCGACATCAACATGGGCTGCCCGGCCAAGGTGGTGACCGGCGGCGCCTCGGGCTCCGCCCTGATGCGGGACCTGGACCATGCCTGCCGGCTTCTGGAGGCGGTGCGCGCGGCCGTGACCGTGCCGGTCACCGTGAAGATGCGCCTCGGCTGGGATCACCAGAGCCTCAACGCCGCGGAACTCGCCCGGCGCGCGGGGGCGATCGGGCTCGACGCCGTGACCGTGCACGGCCGGACGCGCCAGCAATTCTACAAGGGCCGGGCCGACTGGGCGGCAATCCGCGCGGTCGTCGAGGCGGTCGCGATCCCGGTCGTCGCCAACGGCGACATCGCTGATCTGGCCGATGCCCGCGCCTGCCTCGCGGCCTCGGGCGCGGCGGGCGTGATGGTCGGGCGCGCGGCGGTCGGCCGTCCCTGGCTCGTCGGCCAGATCGCCCGGGCGCTGGCCGGAGAACCCGCGCCGGCGCCCACCCGCGCGGAGCAGGCCGCGATCGCGGTCGAGCACTACGACGGGCTGATCGCCCTCTACGGCGAGCACATGGGCGTGCGACACGCCCGCAAGCATCTCGCGGCCTACGCGGAGACCGGCGGTGCGCTGTCGCCGGAAGCGCGGACCCGGCTGCTCACCACCACGGATCCGGCCACGGCCCGCGCCCTGCTGCGCGACGCGTTCGGTGCGCCCGCCCCGGCGGTCGCGGAGGCCGCGTGAGCGGCGGCATGGTCGAGGGGGGCATGGTCAAGGGGGGCATGGGCGTGACGGAACGCGAAGCGGGCGACCTCTCGGGCCACCTTGCGGACGCCGAGACCGGCGTACCGGGCCTCAGCGGCACGGCGGTGCTGAACGCGCTGCCGCTGCCGGTGCTGACGATCGGCCCGGACGACCACATCGTCCACTGCAACCACGCGGCGGAGAGCTTCTTCGATGCCTCCGCCCGGCTGATGCAGCGGCGGCAACTGCGCGACATCATCCCGTTCGCCTCGCCGATCATCGCGCTGGTGGCCGAGGTGCGCCGCCGCCGCTCCAGCGTCAGCGAGTACCGGGTCGAGCTGGTCTCGCCGCGCACCGGCCAGGAGCGCAGCGTGGACGTCTTCGCCACGGCGCTCGGCGACAGTGGCGACAGCGTGGTGCTGATGCTCCAGGAGCGCACCATCGCCGACAAGATGAACCGACAGCTCACCCACCGGGGCGCGGCGCGCTCCATGGTGGCGCTCGGCGCCATGCTGGCCCACGAGATCAAGAACCCGCTCGCCGGGATCCGCGGCGCGGCGCAGCTGCTCGAACAATCCGGCGCGGAGGAGGACCGGGTCCTGACCCGGCTGATCTGCGACGAGTCCGACCGCATCGTGCGCATCGTCGAGCGGATGGAGCTGTTCGGCGACGAGCGCCCGGTGGAGCGCGTGCCGGTCAACGTCCACGGCGTGCTGGACCAGGTGAAGCGCTCGGCCCAGTCGGGCTTCGCCCGTCACATCCGCTTCGTGGAGACCTACGATCCTTCGCTGCCGCCGGTGCTCGGCAACCGCGACCAGCTGATCCAGGTGATCCTCAACCTCGTGAAGAACGCCGCCGAGGCGATCGGCGCCGACACGGTGGACGGCGAGATCACCCTCTCGACCGCCTTCCGCACCGGCCTCAGGCTGCAGGTGCCGGGCTCGCGGGAGCGCGTCAGCCTGCCGATCGAGGTGGCGGTGCGCGACAACGGCCCCGGCATCACCGCGGAACTCCTGCCGGACCTGTTCGACCCCTTCGTCACCACGAAGGCCTCTGGCTCCGGCCTCGGTCTTGCATTGGTGGCCAAGATCGTCGGCGACCACGGGGGGATCGTCGAGTGCGATCCCGCCCCCCGCCGCACCACCTTCCGCCTTCTCCTCCCCATGTCGAGCGCCCGCGACGGGCGCGAATCGGTCGCGGAGGCCGAGTAGAGTCATGCCCAACGGCCACATCATCGTCGCGGACGACGACGCCGCGATCCGCACGGTCCTCAACCAGGCGCTCTCGCGGGCGGGCTACGAGGTCCGCTCCACGGGCAATTGCGCGACGCTCTGGCGCTGGGTGGCGCAAGGGGAGGGCGACCTCGTCATCACCGACGTGATGATGCCCGACGAGAACGTGTTCGACCTGCTGCCGCGCATCAAGCGGGTGCGCCCCGAACTGCCGATCATCGTGATGAGCGCGCAGAACACCTTCATGACGGCGATCCGCGCCTCCGAGCGGGGCGCCTACGAATACCTGCCCAAGCCCTTCGACCTGAAGGAGCTCATCGCCATCGTGGGCCGCGCGCTGTCCCGCCCCCGCGGGGCGCCGGCACCCGGGGCCGGGCCCGAGAACGAGGACATTCCCCTGGTCGGCCGCTCGCCCGCCATGCAGGAGATCTACCGGGCGCTGGCCCGCCTGATGCCCACCGACCTTACCGTGATGATCACCGGCGAGTCCGGGACCGGCAAGGAGCTGGTGGCGCGGGCTCTGCACGATTACGGCCGCCGCCGCACGGGGCCGTTCGTGCCGGTCAACATGGCGGCGATCCCGCGCGACCTCATCGAGTCGGAACTGTTCGGCCACGAGAAGGGCGCCTTCACGGGCGCGCTCCAGCGCTCGGCGGGCCGCTTCGAGCAGGCGGAGGGCGGCACGCTCTTCCTCGACGAGATCGGCGACATGCCGATGGAGGCCCAGACGCGCCTGCTGCGCGTGCTGCAGCAGGGCGAGTACACCACCGTCGGCGGGCGCGTGCCGATCAAGACGAACGTCCGGATCATCGCGGCCACCAACAAGGACCTGCGCATCTCGATCCAGCAGGGAATCTTCCGCGAGGACCTGTTCTTCCGCCTGAATGTCGTGCCGCTTCGCCTGCCGGCCTTGCGCGAGCGCTCGGAGGACGTGCCGGACCTCGTGCGCCACTTCTTCGTGCTGGTCGAGCGGGAGGGACTGACCCGCAAGACGCTCGACGGCGACGCGATGGAGCGGCTGAAGCGCTACCGCTGGCCCGGCAACGTGCGCGAGCTGGAGAACCTCGTGCGCCGCCTCGCGGCGCTCTACCCGCAGGAGACCATCACGGGTCCGGTGATCGAGGCGGAACTCGACACCCTGCCGCTCGCCCCGCCCGCCGCGGCGCAGGGCCAGAACGGGGCCCGCAAGGGCAGCGAATCGGAGAGCCTGTCCGGCGCCGTCGAGCGGCATCTTTCCGAATACTTCTCGGGCTACCGGGACACCCTGCCGCCGCCCGGCCTCTATCACCGCATCCTGCGCGAGATCGAGGGCCCGCTGATCGGCGCGGCGCTCGCGGCCACCCGCGGCAACCAGATCCGCGCGGCGGAGCTGCTCGGCGTCAACCGCAACACCCTTCGCAAGAAGGTGCGCGACCTCGACCTGCAGGTGCTGCGCTCCTCGCGCTGAGGCGGCCGACACGGGACAACGGCGCGGCCTGCACGGGCATTCTGCCGCGCCGAATGGCAATTTCGCCACAAAACCCGCTAGGTTCGTCCCGCCGCGGCCTTCACCCGACGCGGGACGACGCCCTGTGCGCGCCGCGCGCGCCGGGACGAGCCCGAGCAGGATCCCCATGTTCTTCCGCAGACGCAAGACGTTCGAGTCGACGCCGATCACCCGGGACGAGGCCGCGCTGCCGAACCGGCTCTCGCCGCGCTCGCCGCACGAGGCGATCAAGCCGACCGCCGCGCCTCCGCCGCCCGAGCGGCCGGTGCGCGAGCGCGGCGGGCTCGTCGCCACGATCAGCGGACTCCTGACCTTCGCGGTCGTCGTCGCCATCGGGGCGATGATCGGTCTGACCCTGTTCCAGCGCCAGATCCACGAGCCCGGCCCGCTCGCCGCCGACAAGGTGGTGGTGATCCCGACCCGCAGCGGCACGGGCGAGATCGCCGAGATCCTGCGCCGCGAGGGCGTGATCGGCCATACCGGCCTGTTCGAGTTCGCGGCACGCTTCGGCGGCAAGCCGCCGCTGAAGGCCGGCGAGTACAACTTCAAGGCCCGCGCCAGCATCAGCGACGCCATCGACACGGTGACGGCCGGCCGGCAGGTCCAGCACGCCATCACCTTCCCGGAAGGGCTGACGAGCGAGCAGATCGTCACCCGCCTCAACGAGAACGACGTGCTGACCGGCGAGATCGGCGAGATCCCGGCCGAGGGCTCGCTCCTGCCCGACACCTACAAGTTCGAGCGCGGCGCGACGCGCCAGATGATCGTCAACCTGATGAAGCAGAAGCAGCGCGAGGTGCTGAACCAGATCTGGCTGCGCCGCAACGCCGAGGTTCCGGTGAAGACGCCGGCCGAGATGGTCACCCTCGCCTCGATCGTCGAGAAGGAGACCGGCCGGGCCGACGAGCGCCCGCGGGTAGCCGGCGTCTTCGTGAACCGGCTTAACCGGCGCATGAAGCTGCAATCGGACCCGACCATCGTGTACGGGCTGGTCGGCGGGCGCGGCACGCTCGGCCGCGGCATCCTGCGCTCCGAGATCGACCGGCCGACCCCCTACAACACCTACGTGATCGAGGGCCTGCCCCCGGGCCCGATCGCCAATCCGGGCCGCGCCGCGCTGGAGGCGGTGGCGAACCCCTCGCGCACCAAGGACCTCTACTTCGTGGCCGACGGCACCGGCGGGCACGCCTTCGCCGACAGCCTGGAGGGCCACCAGCGCAACGTCGCCCGCTGGCGCGCCGTCGAGCGCTCCCGCCAGAGCCCGACGCCGGATGCCGGCGGCGTCGACAAGGTCGAGCCCGCCGCCGAACCGGCCACGCCCGGCCGCGCCTCGGCCTACGCGCCGCCCGGCACCAACGCCGCCTTCATCGAGGGCCAGGGCGCGACGCGCCCGAAGGCCTTCGACGCCTCCGAGGGCACGCGCCTCGACCCGCTGCGGAACAAGACCTACGATCTCGGCTCGCCCAAGACCGTGCCGGTGCTGAAGCAGCCATAGCGCGCCTGTCGTAGGGCTCTCTCAGCGCTTGCAATCCGGCGCGCCCCGCCCCCTTTGTGGGGGGAACGAAGGAAGCGCCGGAATCGACCGCCCCATGATCGCGAGCATGACCGGGTTCGCCCGCGCCGCCGGCACCTCCGGGCCTGTGCAATGGGCCTGGGAGGTCCGCAGCGTCAACGGGCGCGGGCTCGACGTGCGCCTGCGCGTGCCGAACGGCTACGAGGCGGCCGGCGAGGTCGCCCGCACCGCCCTCCAGAAGACCCTGTCGCGCGGCCAGTGCCAGCTCAGCCTCGCGCTGACGAAGCCGGAGACCGCCGTGCGGGTGCGGGTCAACGAGGCGCTGCTCGGCAGCCTCGCCGCCGCCGTCGCCCGGGTGCCCGTGCCCGAGGGCATCGCGCCCGCCACGATGGACGGCCTGCTCGCGATCCGCGGCGTGATCGAGACCGAGGAGGAGGCCGCGCCCGAGACCGACTCGCTCGCCCGCGACCTCGCGGAGGGCGTGGTGCGGCTGGTGGCCGACCTCGTCGAAGCGCGCCGCGCCGAAGGGCGCCAGCTCGCCGAGATCGTCGGCGGGCAGATCGCGCGCATCGCCGAACTGACCGAGGCCGCCGAGGCGTGCCCCGCCCGCAAGCCGGAGGCGGTGCGCGCGCGCCTCGCGGCCCTGGTCGCCGGCCTGACCGAGGGCGGCGGCCTCGATCCCGACCGCCTGCACCAGGAGGCGGTACTGCTGGCCGCCAAGGCGGATGTGCGCGAGGAGCTCGACCGGCTGCGCACCCATGTGGGCGCGGTGCAGGAGCTTCTGGCCAAGGGCGGCGCCATCGGGCGGCGGCTCGATTTCCTGGCCCAGGAACTCGGCCGCGAGGCCAACACCCTCTGCGCCAAGGCCAACGACGCCGCGCTCTCGCGGATCGGACTCGACTTGAAGGCCGTGGTGGAGCAATTCCGCGAGCAGGTGCAGAACGTCGAGTGAGTTTGCGCGTGACGGAATGGACGAGCGGGGGGCGCGGATGACGGAGCCGGTGCGGCACAGGCCGGACGCGATCGCGCGGCGCGGCCTCATCCTGATCCTGTCCTCGCCCTCGGGGGCGGGCAAGACCACGCTGACGCGGGCCATCGCGCAGGACGGCGGCTGGGGTCTCGATCTCTCGATCTCGGTGACGACCCGGGCGCGGCGCCCCTCCGAGATCGACGGCAAGCACTACCACTTCATCGAGCGCGAGGCCTTCGACGACCTGCGGACCCGCGACGACCTGCTCGAATGGGCGGAGGTGCACGGCAACTTCTACGGCACGCCGCGCCGCCCGGTGGAGCGGGTGCTGGCGGCCGGCCGGGACATGATCTTCGACATCGACTACCAGGGCACCCGGCAGGTGCGCTCCAAGCTCGCCGACGATGTGGTGACGGTCTTCATCCTGCCCCCCAGCATGGCGGAGCTGCGCCAGCGCCTGGAGCGCCGGGCGGAGGATTCGCAGGCCACGATCGAGAAGCGGCTGCAGAACGCCCGCCACGAGATCCAGCGCTGGAGCGAGTACGACTACGTCATCGTCAACGACGACCTGCAGAACGCCTTCACGGCGCTGCAGAGCATCCTGACCGCCGAGCGCCTGCGCCGGACCCGCCGCACGGGGCTGGAGGGCTTCGTGGAGGGGATCCTGTCGGAGGGGCAGGGAGGCTGAGACCGGGGCTGAGACCCTCTGCCCGGGTGCGAGGAGAGGGGGTCTCGCGACCCCTGAAGTAGTCTACTGGATGTCCGCTCATGCGGCGCGGGACGTCGCAGCGTCGTCCGCGCAGAGCCAGTCCCGCATCGCCCGGAAGGTGGCGACCGCTGCCTCGGTCAGCGCGGCCTCGTCGGCCACCGTCTCCAACCGTGCCCGGAAGGCGGACCACATCGCGCCGGTCGCCGGCCCGTGCGCGCGGTAATAGGTGAGCCCGTCGGTCGTCAGCCCGTGCAGGGCCGCGATGCGGCGGCCAATCACCTGACCGCCGAGCGTCGATCCTTCTAGGACGTAGAGGGCTCCCAGCGCCGCCGGGCCGTCGAGCCGCGGCGTATCAGGAAAGGGCAGGCAGCTAATCGCCGCTGCGTCGAGGCCGAGATAGGCCAAGTCGGCGTCGAGCCGATCGAGGCGCCGCCGCGGACCGAAGAAGGGCTCGTCGGCGAGGCCCGCGCCGATCGCCGGCTCGTAGGCCGCGTGGAAGCCACGCAACCGCGCGAGCAGAGCGCGGTAGCCGGCCACGGTCGCCACACGCCGCTCCCAGCCGAGATCGTGCTCGAGACCCGCGTGCGCCGCCTCCGTCGCCGCGCGCAGGCGCCGGTGCAGATCCCCGATCATGCGGTGACGGTGAAGCAGGCGCCGGGATCGTTGGCGACCTCGAGCCGAGCGTTGATCTGGTCGAGCATGGCGCGGATCAGCTTCATGCCGAGGCCGGTGCCGCGCGGGTTCGAGTCCCAGCCGTCCGGCAGGCCCGCGCCGTCGTCGCAGACGCGCAGCTTCACCCCGAGGCCCGCCGCCGAGACCTCGACCGCGACGCGGCCCGTACCCGGACCGGAGGCACCGTACTTGAACGCATTGGTGACGAGTTCGGTCGCGATGAGCGAGAGCGCCACCGCCTTGCGATAGGGCACCATCAGGCCGGCCTCGGCCGTGAGATCGACGGCGTGCCCCTCTCCGGCGAGCCCAGCGAGGTCGCGGCACAGGCTCTCGATGGTCTGGCCGAGATCGACCTCCTCGATCGTCTCGGCCTGATAGAGGCTGTCGTGGACGCGCGCGACGCTCATCACCCGGGCGGAGGTGTCGGCGAAGGCCTGCCGGGCGTCCGCATCCGCGATGTTGCGGCGCTGCAGCTGCAGGAAGGACGAGACGATCTGAAGCGAGTTCTTGACCCTGTGGTCGATCTCGCGGGTCAGCAGGTCCTTCTGGGCGAGCAGCCGCTCCTTCTCGGCGAGCAGGCTGGTCAGCTCGTCGATCTTGCGGCGCTGGCGCAGCACCACGCCCTCGACCGCGCGGGCGAGGGAGACGGCGAGCGAGACCTGCCACTCGGCAAACGGGGCGGCGAAGCCCGTGCGCTCCTCCACCCAGCGCTCGAAGGAGCGGCGCGGCAGCACCGCCACCGGGCCGTCGCCGGCCAGGACGGGCTTGCGCGGGTCGCCGCCCCAGGTCACGGTGCTCGGCACCTCGGGCCGGAACCAGAGGATCAGGTTCTCGCGCTGCCCGTCCACGAAGACGGCGAGCAGGCCGCTGGCGATCTCGCGGTGGGTCGCGAAGGTCGGGAAGTCCGCAGCGAGGCTCTCCGAGGAGAAGCTCGTCCCGTCCGGGCCGATCCGCTGCCTGACCCAGGCCGAGAGCGCCAGCACATCGTCGTCAGGCGGCGTCCGCCCGATCAGCGTCACTCGATCGCCCGCGACTATGCCGGCTCCGGTCGAACCGAACAGATCGAGGAGCGTGGTCTCGGCCCCGGTCAGGGCGGCGACGAAATCGTCGGAGCGCGTCAGCTCCCGCACCAGCTGCGCCTCGGTCGCCAGATGCGCCTGCCGCTCCGCCCAGAGCGTGCGCGCCGCGATCTCCTGCACCCGCATGGCGAAGGCGTCCGTAAGTACGGTCGCGGCGGCGCGGGTCTCGGGCGGCACGTAGTGCGGCTGCCGGTGATGGCCGATCATCAGGCCCCAGAGCCGGTTCTCGACCATGATCGAGATCGACATCGACCCGTTCACGCCGAGATTGCGTTGATATTCCAGATGGATCGGCGACAGGGTCCGGTTCTGCGCGAAGGTGAGGTCGATCGGTGCGTTGCCGAGAGTGGGCGCGCCCACCAGCGGGACCGGCACGCAGTCCCGGTCGATCACGAAGCGGCTCTTGGCCCGGGTGTAGAGGGCACGAGCCTGGGCCGGGATATCGGAAGCCGGGAAGCGCAGGCCGAACAGGCTGCGCGACCAGTCGGAGATCTTGTCCTCGGCCACCGCCTCGCCGTTCCAGTCCGTGTCGAACCGGTAGACCAGCACGCACTCGAAACCGGTCAGCGCCCGGACCTCGTGGGCGGCGATTTGGGCTGCCTCCGCCAGCGTCTCGGCGGCGCGCAGGCGGCCCACCGCAAGCTCCGTGTCGGCTTGGCGGGCATCGCCAAAATCGTCCGGACTATCGGGCGCGCGCTCCAACTCAACGATGAGGCGGCCCGCATGGGCGTGCGCCACCGCGTAGTAGGCGCCCTCCTGCCCGTCGAGGCGCAGGGTCCGGCGCACCGAGCGGCCGTCCGTCAGTGTGCCGGCGGCGAGGCGGGCCCGCACCACATCGATGAAGCCGAGCGGCAGCACCGCCGCGAGCGGGCGCCCGTCGAGGAACGGTTCGGGGCCCGGCAGGATATCGAAGGCATTGGTGCTGTGGGCGACGATCGTCAGGGCCTCGGCGTCCGCCGCCAGCATCACGGCGTTCGGCTGGATCGAGCCCGGGATGTGGATCGGCTCCCGCTCACAGATCGAGGGATCGACCGGCTCCGCCCGGACGCGGCTGCCGATCGCCGCCATCACGGCCTCGCGCGACGGGCCGGCGCCGAGGCTCTCCAGCGGGTTGATCGTCAGCCAGTCGTGCGTCCGGCCACTGCGCATGTGGACGCGCGTGCGCAGGGAGCCCGGCATGCGGCCGAACACGAACTCGAACGATTCGTCGAGGGAGCCGCGGCGGCGCCCGGCCAGGAAGCGACCGAGAAAGCCCGGCACGTTGGTGCTGGGCACCACCTCGCGAAAGTAGTTGCGCCCGAGCACGGCCTCCCGGGACAATCCCCAGAGCGCGCTGGCCCCCTCGTTGAAGACGACGACGGCGCCCGAAGCGTCGAGGCCGACGACACCCGTGTCGAGTTGGTCGAGTTCGTCGGGTGCGAGAGCGTCGAGGTCGACGTGATCGCCCGGCGTTGCGATCTGCGGCATCAGGAGGGAGACTGACTCATCGGACGCCCGGTATGCCGGGCGGACAGATTGAGCGCAATGCTCTGAGCGTGCCGCGCTGGTATCGACCACCCTGCGGTTGTGCGCGGGCCTCACGCCTGCGGCGCCGCGCGCGCCAGCGCCGTGAGGGCGCTCTGCAGTCCCTCCTCGACCGTCGGGTGGTAGACAGGACGATCGAGAAGATCCTGGACCGTCCGTCCGGCCGCGATGGCATCGGCCAAGATGTGCGCGAGGTGTTCAACCTCCGGGCCGATCAGCTCGCCGCCGAGCAGGCGGCCCGCGCGGTCACCCCAGAGGCGGATGCCGCCCTGGTTCGCCGCTTCGATGCGGGCGCGGCCTTGGTCGCAGAAGCTGGCGGTGCCCACGACCCGATCCTCGGCCCCGTCGTCGTAGGGAGCGCCAACCCGCGCGGTCTGTGGATGGGTGAAGACCATCGCGAGTGTCGTCCACGACTCGGGCGCGTCGAGGCTCTGACCCCGCGCGAGTGCTGCGGCGTTGCGCCCGGCGATCGTGCCCTGGCGGCTCGCCTCGTGCAGGATCGGCCGCAGGGCGTTGGCGTCGCCCGCGATGAGGAGCGGCGTTCCGTGGCAGACGAGGCTGCGCGGATCGAAGCGCGGCAAGCCTTCGTCATCCAGGTCGAGGCCGGCTGCGGCCAGGTCCAAGCCCGCCAGATTCGGCGGCCGCCCGGCCGCCGACAGGACGCTGGCGAAGCAGCCCTCGCCGCGGGTGCCGTCGGCCCCGCGCCACGCGAGGCGCACGCCCGCGTTGGTCGCCTCGGCGCGCTCGATCTCGGTTTCGCGCAGCAGCGTCATATCCGCGGCATAGATCTCCGCGGCGGCCTGCACGAGATCCGGATGCGTGAGGCCGGCGAGCGTCGATCCAGTGTCGATCACGGTGACGGCGACGCCGAGGCGCGCCATCGCCTGGGCCAGCTCGACCCCGACCGGCCCGCCGCCCAGGACCGCGAGGGAATCCGGCAGATCGGTGATCTCGAAGATCGTGTCGGTGGTGAGCACCCGATCGCCCAGCCCTCGGAGCAGCTTCGGCACGGCCGGGCTCGAGCCGGTGGCGATGACGGCCGAGCTGAACGCAACTTTGTGCGGGCCGACCGCGAGGGTGCGGGCGTCGAGGAAGCGAGCCTCGCCCGCGATGCGGCGCACGTCCGGGATCTCGTCGAGGGAATCGAAGACGGCGCTGACGAAGCGGTCGCGCTCGGCGCGGACGCGGTGCAGCACGGCGGGCCCGTCGATCCGGACTTCGCCGACGCGCACGCCGAACAGACCCGCCTGTCGGGCCGCGTGAGCGGCCTCGCCCGCCGCGATCAGCAGCTTGGAGGGCATGCAGCCCACTCGGGCGCAGGTGGTTCCCCCGGGGCCGCGCTCAATCAGCACCGCGTCGGCGCCGGCCTCCACAGCTGCCCGGTAGGCGGCGATGCCGGCGGTGCCGGCCCCGATGATCGCGACGTCGAAGCTGTACTCAGGCATCAGGTTCCCCGCGGGCGGCTATGCACCCGCGGGCCAACAGGCCGAGGAAGCCTTCGTTCCGGACCCGCCGGGGCCTCAGGCCGGGCGGTTCGCCGCAGTCCCACCGAGATGGAAGACCCGGTGCGGCACGAGCTCGCCGCGCTCCACGTCGCCGACCGCGACGAGGATGCCGCCGCAGGTGGCGAAGGCCTTGCCAGCGGCCGGCGCGTCGCGCCCGCGCAGGATCACCGGTTGTCCGCGCATCAGGCGCAGGGCCATGTCGCGGGAGACCGCCGTCGAGGGCACGCCGTCGAGCGCCGTCTCGACCGGCTGGAGATGGGCGAGGTTGGCATCCGGGTTCTCGTTGTCGAGACCCGCGACCTGGCAAGCGACCGCCTCCATGAAAGGGCCGACGCGGGTACGCCGGAGCGCCGCGATGTGGCCGTAGCAGCCGAGCATGCGCCCGAGGTCGCGGGCGATGGCGCGCACGTAGGTGCCCTTGCCGCACTCCGCCTCGATCACCGTGTGGTCGCCGGTATGCTCGACGATCGCCAGGTGGTCGATCTGCACGCGGCGAGGGGCGAGTTCCACCACCTCGCCCTCGCGGGCGAGATCGTAGGCGCGCTCGCCCTGGATCTTGATGGCGGAGAAGCGCGGCGGCACCTGCTCGATCGAGCCGAGGAAGGTCGGCAGCGCGGCCTCGACGGCCTCGCGGCTCGGGCGCGCCTCGCTGGTGGCGACCTGGCGGCCCTCACCGTCGTCGGTGTCGGTCTCGACGCCCCAAGCGACGGTGAAGCGGTAGGCCTTGCGGCCGTCCATCACGAACGGGACGGTCTTCGTCGCCTCGCCCAGCGCGATCGGCAGGATGCCCGACGCCAGCGGATCGAGCGTGCCGGCATGGCCCGCCTTCTTGGCGTTGAACAGGCGCTTCACCACCGCGACCGCGTGGGTCGAGGTCATGCCGACGCCCTTGTCGAGGATGACCCAGCCGGAGACGTCGCGGCGTTTCGGGCGGTCGGGCCGGGGCCCGCGCTGCGGACGGCGCTCGCCGTGGCCCTCACCTTGGCGCTCGCCCTGGAAGCGGCGCTCGCGGGACGGGGGCATCTCGGCGGCGGCCGGGCGCTCCGGGGGCGGAAACTCGTTGATCAAAGCCGTGTCTGTCCTCTCGAGCGGCGGCGGGATGGCGTCGAAGCCCGCTTCCGTGTGCATCGGGGTTCTGGCGCCCGGTGATACCGGGCGGGCGATCTGCGGCAGACCCGGGTCAATGCCCGGGACCGGCATCCGGTTCGGCCGCGTCATCGTCGTCGGGGCGATCAAGGTCGCGCTTCACCCGCTCGTCGCGCAGCAGGCGATCGATGCGAGCGGCCTCGTCGAAGGTCTCATCGCGGCGGAAGCGCAGCTCTGGCGCGTATTTGAGGTTCACCCGGCGGGCGACCTCCTGGCGCAGGACCTTGCGGTTGCGGTCGAGGGCCGCCAGCACTGGCGCCTCGTCCTGGCCGCCGAGCGGCATAATGTAGGCGGTGGCGAGCTTGAGATCCGGCGACATCCGCACCTCCGGCACGGTGATGACGTGCGAGGACAGGGTCGGATCCTGCACGTCGCCGCGCTGGAGCACCTCCGCGAGCGCGTGGCGCACGAGTTCGGCCACGCGCTGCTGGCGTTGCGAGGGGCCGGTTGGGGAAGGTTTCTGGGCCATCATCCAAAAGCGATCTGGCACCGCGGCGGAGTCGGCCGGCGCGGAGCGGGACAATAGAAAACGGCGGCTGCAGCCCGGGCTGCAGCCGCCGCGACCGGCCTTGAAAAGACCGCGTCAGAGGCTGCGGCGGATCTCCTCGACCCGGTAGCACTCGATGGTGTCGCCGGCGCGCATGTTCTCGAAGTTCTCGAAGGCCATGCCGCAATCCTGACCGGAGGTGACCTCCTTCGCGTCGTCCTTGAAGCGCTTCAGCGTCTTGAGCTTGCCCTCGTGGATGACCACGCTGTCGCGGATCAGGCGGACATGGGCGCCGCGCTCGACGATGCCGTCCTGAACGCGGCAGCCCGCGACTTTGCCGACCTTCGAGACCTCGAAGACCTCCTGGATCACGGCCTCGCCCAGGCGCTCCTCGCGGAGCGTCGGCGGCAGCATCCCCGACAGCGTGGCTTTGATGTCGTCCACGAGGTCGTAGATGATGTTGTAGTACCGGATCTCGATGCCGTTGCGCTCGGCCGACTCGCGCGCTTCCTTGTGGGCCCGCACGTTGAAGCCGATGACGAAGGCCTTCGAGGCCTGCGCCAGGGTGATGTCCGACTCGGTGATGCCGCCGACCCCGGCGAGCAGGATGCGTGCCCCAACCTCGTCGTTGCCGAGCTTGTCGAGCGCGCCCGAGATCGCCTCGACCGAGCCCTGCACGTCGCCCTTGATGACGATCGGCAGCTCCTTGCGGCCAGCGCCTTCCTTGAGATCGCGCATCATGTCGACGAGCGAGCGGTTGGCACCGCCCGTGCGGGCGGCCAGGCGCTCGCGCTTCACACGGGCGCGGTACTCTGTGACCTCGCGGGCGCGGGCCTCGTTCGGCACCACGATCACGCGGTCGCCGGCATCCGGCGTACCGTTGAAGCCCAGCACCTCGACCGGCACGGACGGGCCGGCATACTGCACGTGCTCGCCCTGGTCGTCGATGAGGGCGCGCACGCGGCCCCACTCGGCGCCCGCCACCACGATATCGCCGGTGAACAGCGTGCCGCGCTGGACCAGGACCGTGGCCACCGGCCCGCGACCGCGATCGAGCTGGGCCTCGATGACCGTGCCCTCGCCGTCGCGCTTCTCGTTGGCGCGCAGGTTCATGATCTCGGCCTGGATCTGGATGCCCTCGAGGAGCTCCGGCAGGCCCTGGCCGGTCTTGGCGGAGACCTCGAACTCGAGGGTCTCACCGCCCATCGACTCGACCTGGATGTCGTGCTGCAGCAGCTCCGTGCGGACCCGCTCCGGCTTGGCGTCCGGCTTGTCGATCTTGTTGACCGCGATGATCATCGGGACGTTCGCCGCCTTGGCGTGCTGAATCGCCTCGATCGTCTGGGGCATCACGCCGTCATCAGCCGCCACCACGATCACCACGATGTCCGTCACCTTGGCGCCGCGGGCGCGCATGGAGGTGAAGGCCGCGTGGCCGGGGGTGTCGATGAAGGTGATGAGATCGCCCGACGGCGCCGCCACCTGGTAGGCGCCGATGTGCTGGGTGATGCCGCCGGCCTCGCCCTCGACCACGTTCGCCTTGCGGATGGCGTCGAGCAGCGAGGTCTTGCCGTGATCGACGTGGCCCATGATCGTGACGACCGGCGGACGGGGATCGAGATCCTCCTCCAGATCCGGCTCGTCCGAGGTCAGGCCCTCCTCGACGTCCGACTCGGCGACGCGGCGCACGGTGTGGCCGAGTTCCTCGGCGATGAGCTGGGCGGTGTCCGAGTCGATCACGTCGGTGATCTTGTGGATCTGGCCCTGCTTCATGAGCAGACGGATCACGTCCACGGCCCGCTCCGACATGCGGTTGGCGAGTTCCTGGATGGTGATGGTCTCGGGGATCGTCACCTCGCGCGACAGCTTCTCCTTCTGCTCCATCTGGCGATGGCCGCTCATCCGCTGCTGGCGGCGGCGGAACGAGGCGACGGAGCGCGTGCGCTCGTCCTCGCCCGAGGTGGCGGTCGCGATGGTGAGGCGGCCGCGGTTGCGGTCGCCGCCCGGGGATTTCGGCGTCTTGGGCGCCGCGATGATCTTGAGCGGCTGGCCGGGACGCCGGATCACCCGCTTCGTGTTGTCGCTCTCGTCCTCCGCCGCGGCGGGACGGCCGGTGGCGGGGCGCGCGGCCGCGCCGGCGGGCCGCTGGGCGGTCGTCGGGGTGGCGGGCTTCTCCGGCTCCGGCGCGGGCGCCGGGCGGGCCATGAAGTTCAGGTCGCGGGGCTTGCGCGAGTCGGCCGTGATCGTGCGGCGCGGCTCGGTGGAAGCCGGCCGGGGCGCGACGGGCGGGCGGGCGCCCGGGGCCGCGGAGGCGGCCGGACGGGCACCGGCGGGCGCCGCAGGGCGGGCCGCGGCGGGAGAAGCGGGCCGCGCAGCAGCGGCCAAAGCCGGACGTGCGGCAGCCGGAGCCGCCGGACGGGCCGGGGCAGCGGGCGCGCTCGGGGCGGCCGCGACCGGAGCCGGCGCGGGCTGGGCGGGAGCCTGGACGGGCGGCGCAGCGGGCGCCTCAGCGGCGGCCTTCGCGGCTTCCGCGGCGCGCTGGCGCTCCTCGGCCTCACGACGGGCCTGAGCCTCCGCCTCGCGCTTGCGGGCCTCGGCGGCCTCACGCTCGCGCTGGGCGGCGGCCTCGGCCTCGCGGCGGGCAGCCTCGGCCTCGGCCTCGGCGCGGCGGCGCGCCTCCTGCTGGTCACGCTCGCGGCGCTGAGCGTCGGCGAGCGCCGCGGCGCGGGCCTCGCGCTCCTGCTCGCTCAGCGTGCGCAGCACGACGCCGGAGGTCGGACGCTGCGCGGGCCGCGCGGCGGCCGGCGCAGCGGGCGCCGGACGGGCCGCGGGAGCGGGCGCCGCCTCTCGGGTCGGGGCCTGTGTGCCGGGCGTGGCGCCGATGACGCGGCGCTTCACCGTCTCCACGACGACCTGCTTGGACCGGCCGTGGGAGAAGCTCTGACGCACGGTCCCCGCCTCGATCGGCCGCTTGCTGGACAGCGGTCGCGCGGGAGCCTTGCTCAGAGTCTTGTCGCCCGGGTTGTTCGTATCGCTCATTCAGTTCGAACCCTTGAGGGTTTCCATCGTCCCGTGAACCGGCGCCCCCTTGAGCGCCGACCTGACTCGTTCTGAGCAGGAAGCGGTGAGCTCAAGCCCACGGATCCGGCCAAGAATTCCTTAGATGTCGCATCCCGCTCGGACGCGGGCTTCGAACCCGCAACCGCCCGGAGGCTCAGGCACCCCCCGGCGGAGGCAGGACGCCCCCGTCTTCGCGTGCAGAGCCCGGCTCCTCGATCGCCGTACCGGCGCCCTCGAAGGAGCGTAGCCGACGCCAACGCGCCAGGCAGCCGGTGGCTCCGACTCCTGCGACGAGCGCAGCGTGTATCACATGATCCCGACCCAAGGCCATGTCCAATTCGTCTTCAGACAGGTCATCCACGATCGGGATCCCCGATATGGAGCTGCCATGCCGCCGGTGCAATGCCGCGACGAGCTTGCGGCGCCCGTCGGGACTCGCCTCAGCGGCGTGGATTAGGGCTGCAACGCCGGGCTCGCCGCCGATCGCCGACTCGACCTTCGAGAAGCCGGCGACGATGCAGCCCGCCTTGTTGGCGAGCGCGATCGCCTGGCGCAGATCCTCGCGCAGCGCCAGGGCGATCCGGTCGGGCAGGTCGGCCGGCACGGCGCCGGCCTTGCCCCGGAAGGCGCGCTGGAACTGCCGCCGCTTCACCGCCTCCGCCACCGTGTCGCGGCGCGCCGTCACCCAGGCCCCGCGGCCCGGAAGGCGCGCCCGCAGGTCCGGCACCACCGCACCATCGGGGCCCAGCACGAACCGAATCATCACCTCGGGCGCCTGGACGGCACGCGTGACGATGCAGGTGCGCTGCGGCATCCGGCGCCCCATACCCGGGCCGGCGTCGAGCGCCGGCTCCTCGCCCGTATCGATCTCGGCGGCCTCCACGGCGCGGCTCCCCGCCTGCTTCAGGCCTGCGCCTCGGTGGGCTCGGCCTCGGCCTCACCCTCGCCCTCAACGGCCTCCGATTCCTCGGGCGCGGCCTCGATCCAGCCCGCCCGCACGCGGGCGGCCATGATCATGGCCTCCGCCTCGGCCCGCGACAGGTCGAACCCGTCGAGATAGCCGGCGTGGCGCACGGCCTCGGGGCCGCGCCCCTCCGTGTAGCCGACGAGGTCGTCGGTGGCGCAGCCCGCCAGATCCTCGACCGTCTTCACGTCGTTCTCGCCGAAGGCGACCAGCATCGGCGTCGTCACACCGTCGATCTCGCGCAGCTCGTCCTCGACGCCGAGTTCGCGGCGGCGGTCGTCGTGCTCCTGCTCGATGCGTGCGAGGTGCTCCTGGGCGCGCGCCTGGATCTCGGCACCGGTCTCCTCGTCGAGGCCCTGGATGTTCGAGAGTTCCTGCGTGTCGACGTAGGCGATCTCCTCGACGTTGCGGAAGCCCTCGGCCGCCAGAAGCTGGCCGACCGTCTCATCGACGTCGAGCGCCTCCATGAAGACCTGGGTCCGCTCGGCGAATTCCTTCTGGCGGCGCTCAGATTCCTCGGCCTCGGTCAGGATGTCGATGTCCCAGCCGGTGAGCTGCGAGGCCAGCCGCACGTTCTGGCCGCGGCGGCCGATGGCGAGCGAGAGCTGGTCGTCGGGCACCACCACCTCGATGCGGTCGGCCTCCTCGTCGAGCACCACCTTCACCACTTCCGCCGGCTGGAGCGCGTTGACGATGAAGGTCGCCTGGTCCTCGGACCAGGGAATGATGTCGATCTTCTCGCCCTGCAGCTCGCCGACCACCGCCTGGACGCGGGATCCGCGCATGCCGACGCAGGCGCCGACCGGATCGATCGAGCCGTCGCGCGAGATCACCGCGATCTTGGCGCGCGAGCCCGGGTCGCGGGCGACCGCCTTCACCTCGACGATGCCGTCGTAGATCTCGGGCACCTCCTGGCCGAAGAGCTTGGCCATGAACTGCGGGTGCGAGCGGGACAGGAAGATCTGCGGTCCGCGCACCTCGCGGCGCACGTCGAACAGGTAGGAGCGGATGCGGTCGCCGGGACGGAATGTCTCGCGCGGGATCATCTCGTCGCGGCGCACGATGCCCTCGCCGCGGCCGAGATCGACGATGACGTTGCCGTACTCGACGCGCTTGACGAGGCCGTTGACGACCTCGCCGATCCGGTCGCGGTACTCCTCGTACTGGCGGTCGCGCTCGGCGTCGCGCACCTTCTGGACGATGACCTGCTTGGCCGACTGCGCCGCGACGCGGCCGAAATCGAAGGGCGGCAGGGTATCGGAGATCACGTCGCCGACGAGCGCGCCGGGATTGTAGCGGCGGGCCTGGTCGAGGGTGATCTCGCGGGCGTCGTTCTCGACCTCGTCGACCACGAGCAGGTGGCGCGAGAGGCGCAGAGCCCCGGTCTTGGGGTCGATCTCGGCGTGCACGTCGGTCTCGGCGCCGTAGCGCGAGCGAGCGGCCTTGGCGATCGCCTCCTCCATCGCCTCGATCACGATCTGGCGGTCGATCACCTTCTCGCGGGCGACCGCGTCGGCGATCTGCAGGAGTTCGAGCCTGTTGGCGCTGACAACGGCCATGGTTCAGGTCCTTTCCGTTCGGATACGGTGTTCAGGGGCCGCGGGAGCGGCGGAAAACGGGTGGCGCCGCGCTCAGTGGAACGAGTCGCGGTCCTTGAGGCGGTTCGCCTTGGTGATCACGGGCTTCCTCGGGCCGGGCCCCTTGGCGGGCTTGGCAGAGGACTTGGCCTTCACGGGCCGGTCCGCCTTCGGCTTCGGGCGCTTCGGGGCCGGAATGAAGCGAACCTGCGGCGCGGCCTCCTCCTCGGGCTCCTCGTCCTCCTCCGGCCCGTCGGCGTCCTCGTCCGGCGGGCCGCCCCGGCGGAGCGACTCACGGATCAGGTCGTCGGTGAGCACGAGATGCGCCTCGGCGAGGTCGGCGAGCGGCAGCACGATGCGGCTCGGCAGGCCCTCCTTCACGTCGGGCAGGTCGATCGGCACGGTGAGCATCGCGGCGTCGGGCTCGCCCAGGATGCCGCGGAAGCGCTTGCGGCCGTCGAGCGGGCGGGCAAGCTCGACCTTGGCCTCGTAGCCGGCCCAGCGGGCGAAGTCGGAGACCCGCACCAGCGGCCGGTCGATGCCCGGCGAGGAGATCTCGAGGTTGTAGGCGCCGCCGACAGGGTCATCGAGATCGAGGAGCGGCGAGATCGTGCGGCTCACCGCCTCGCAATCCTCGATCGCGCAGAGCCCGTCGGGCCGCTCGACCATGATCTGCACCGTGGCGTTGCCGCCCGATGTCACCTTCACCCGCACGAGCCGGTAGCCCAGCCCCTCGACCGCGCCCTCGATCACCTGGACGACGCGGGCGGCAACGCCGCTCTCCGTGACGAGGCGCTTCTCGGGGGTGGGATTCTCGGGTGTGATGCTCTCGGGGGCTTCCGCCATGCTGGTCTCGCGATTCCGGGCGCCCGCGGGGCGCGTGATCGACAGCGGGATGCGGCAATAAAAAAGAGCGGGCCCCGGGGGACCCACTCCGAACCGCAGCCTCTCGACTGCCATCAGAACTGTTGGTGCGTAGATAACCCCGGACCGGGGCAAGTTCAAGTTCCCGGAGCCGAGATCTCCACGCTCTCGCCCTCTCGGCGCGCCACCTTGCGCGCTCCCGCGACCGAATCAGGAGCCCGCATGGCCCACGACGCGCGTACCGGACCGGACCCGGGCCGGTTGCACCCGCTGGCGGACCATCCGCGGGTCACCTTCATCCGCAACCTCGACCTGCCATCGAACGTCGAGGTCGGCGCCTACACCTACTACGACGACCCGGCGGGACCCCGCGCCTTCCTCGACAACATCCTGTACCACTTCGCCTTCCTGGGCGATCGCCTCGTGATCGGGCGCTTCTGCGCGATCGCGGCCGGCACACGCTTCCTGATGAACGGCGGCAACCACAGGCTCGACGCGCCCTCGACCTACCCGTTCGCGATCTTCGGCGGCGCCTGGGCGACGGTGCCCGCCGGCAAGTTCCCGAACCGGGGCGACACGGTCGTCGGCAACGACGTCTGGCTCGGCTACGAGACCACGATCCTGCCGGGCGTCACGATCGGCGACGGCGCTGTCGTCGCGGCCAAGTCCGTGGTGAGCGCCGACGTGCCGCCCTACGCGATCGTGGCCGGCAACCCGGCCCGGGTCGTGCGGATGCGCTTTTCGGACGCCGACATCGCCCGGCTCGTGGCGATCGCGTGGTGGGACTGGGACGCGGACCGGATCACGGCCCATCTCGGCGCGATCGGCGACGGCGACGTCGATGCGCTGGAGGCCGCCGCCTCAGCGTGAGGCGGCGTAGGGCACGGCCGGCGGCGTCAGCGGCGGCGCGTGCTCGACGCGGAGCAGAGCCACGACCCAGAGGGCCAGCAGGCAGAGGAGGCAAACCTCGCGACGGCGGAGGCGCGGCGGTTCCGGAACGAGCATGGCGGGCATCCTGTGAGGAGCCCCCCCTGTGCCGCAGCGATGGTTCCGCATTGTGCGGGAAAGTACCCACATAGTTCGCGTCCGAGAGAAGCGCGCGGCTCCCTTCATCGGTCACTCAGCCTAGCCCCTCCTCGATGGGAAACGGCGTCGGCTCCCACCAGCGCTCGACGCCGTGGAACCGCGCCGCCTCGGCCTCCCAACGGTGGAGGATGGCCGCAAGCGCTGAGCGGTCGCCGGTCCGCAGCGGTTCGACAACTTCGAGGATGCGGCGGCGCTTCTTACGATAGCCGGTACAGAGGTAGGCCTTCTCCCAAGCCTGGATGGCAGCCCGTTTCCTTTGGCCAGGCTTCGGATAGTCGATCTGGTCCGGCGGCTCGTAGTCGCCGTAGCTGTCCGTCTCGTACCACTTCCAGACCTGCGCGAGGAACGTGCGCGCTTCGTCGAGGCACCCCTCCGCTATCGCGATCGCCATGCGCTGTTCATCGTGCAGTCTGCCATCAGGAACAATGTAGCGACGGTAGAAATCCAAGTAAGCACGGTGATCCGCGGACATGGGACGCAGCAATGGCAACACCTGTTCCTCAACCGCGCGTGTGAAAATGCGGTCGATGCCGGGGGCCGTCCATTCCCAGAGACCGACACTCGCTCGCCATGCGTCATGCGCTGCCGAAGCTGGCAGAGGTCCGAATCTGTGTTCTAGGAGATACTCTCGTGTGAACGGAGCCGGACGAGGCTTCCGTGGAAAATATTCTGTATAACTGCAGACCTGCTCTTCGGTGCTTGCGCCTACCCAGTAGAGCGGAGTGACGTTAAATTTGGGGTAGAATAAATTCTTGTCCCTACAACTTTTGATCCATATTCCGGCTATACAGTGTTTAATGGGCCGGATCCAGATCGAAAATCTATCGATCTGGACCAGATCAGAATTGCGCTTCAAGAGACTTCGAGAAAGCCAACGTCTCTGCTCGATTGTGGTCATGTGCGCGGCCTTACCTGAATGACGATGATCCGCTGCGTCGTCGGGAAATGTTTCTTCGCAGCGGACGCGTAGCGCACCGCGTTCGACCAAACGAGGCCGCGGCTCCCTGTCTTGTGGTCATAGACGCAGGTGACCGTGGGCCGGGCCTGATGGTAGATGTCGAGCCGGCTCGTCCCTGCCGGGTTGGTGAAGATCTCGAACCCGTCTCGATCGATCGAGAGTTCCGACTTGAAGTTACTATCGTCTTGATCTTTGACCCAGCGATCCATGCGAGCGTGAACCTCGATGCCGATCTGGCTGGGCGTTCGAAGCCGGCCCTCCCGCCGAACGGCCGCGTTGACCGCGTCGAGTCGAGTCTGGATCTCTCCAGTCTTCGGACAGGCAGCCTCGAGGTCCTGCTGATCGACCCGTCCGACCCAGATCGCCGGCATCTCCCTGAAGTCCTCTGCCCCGCGGAACTCGTGCGCCGTGGTGCCGAGGACGGTGCCGTAGCCGCCGCGTCTCGCTGACAGGAACGAGAACAGCGTGCCGGCGAGTTCCAGCGTGCGCAGGACCTGCGCGGCCACCACCGCGGCCGGAACCGCCGGAAGGAGGGCCGGCTGGATCGTCGCGTCCGGCTCGACGCCGTTCGCCGTGAAGGTGCTGCGCCCCAGGATCTCGCCGGAGACGCCGTCGCGGATGGTCTGCGTCGCGCCCAGCGTCTCGAAGATCCGGCTCTCGCCGTCCGGCGCGGTGACCGCGTGCTGCTCGTCGAAGTCGCGCCGGCCCGCGCGGATGCGGATCGAGAGGATGCGGGTCCCGTCTTCGAGACGGGTCTCCTCTCGGCTCTGCGCGGGCTCGGCCTCGGGCATCTGGGCCCATTGCGGCGTGACCAGCCGCAGCACCTCGGGATCGACGGCGCCACCGCCGCCGCCGGCGACCCACTGCCCGCCGTCCGATTGCCCGGCCGGAGCGCGCGGCTGGTCGGACCAGCCCTTCCGCCACAGGGCGTGCTCCAGGCGGAGCAGCTTCGTGTCGAGGGAGAGCCCGGCCAGGACACCCCTCAGCTGCCGGATCTCGTCACCGACCGGTTCCCGTCTCGTCATGGCGCCGACCCAAATCGCCCTCGATTAGGATCAAATACCAGAACAAAAAAGGAATATCCAGTTATAATTCCTATATCCGGCGAAACGAGAAACGCCGCCCCGCGAGTGGGACGGCGTTGGACGGATCAATCGGGATCCGGCGAGGAGCCGGCGCAGTACCGGCTCGCGAAACCTCAGGCCGCTTGCTTGGCCTTGTTCAGGAGCTTGCGGTTGATCAGAACCTCGGCGATCTGCACGGCGTTCAGCGCCGCGCCCTTGCGCAGGTTGTCCGAGACGCACCAGAAGTTCAGGCCGTTCTCGATCGTGGCGTCCTCGCGGATGCGGGAGATGTAGGTCGCGTCCTCGCCGGCCGCCTCGTGGGGCGTGATGTAGCCGCCGTTCTCGCGCTTATCGACCACGAGCACGCCCGGGGCGGCGCGCAGGATCTCGGTGGCCTGCTCGGGGGTGATCGGGCGCTCGAACTCGACGTTCACCGCTTCCGCGTGCCCGATGAAGACCGGCACGCGCACGGCGGTGGCCGTGAGCTTGATCTTCGGGTCGAGCATCTTCTTGGTCTCGGCGACCATCTTCCACTCTTCCTTCGTGTAGCCATCCTCCATGAACACGTCGATGTGGGGGATGACGTTGAAGGCGATGCGCTTGGTGAACTTGGTGTTCGTCACCTCGCCGGCCGTGAAGACGGCCCGGGTCTGGTTGAACAGCTCGTCCATCGCGTCCTTGCCGGCGCCGGAGACCGACTGGTAGGTCGAGACCACCACACGCTTGATGCCGGCCGCCTCGTGGAGGGGCTTGAGCGCCACGACGAGCTGGGCCGTCGAGCAGTTCGGGTTGGCGATGATGTTGCGCTTGGTGAAGCCCGCGATCGCGTCGGCGTTCACCTCGGGCACGATGAGCGGCACGTCCGCGTCGTAGCGGAAGGCCGACGAGTTATCGATGACCACGCAACCCTGTTGGCCGATGCGGGGGCTCCACTCCTTCGAGGCCTCGCCGCCGGCCGACATCAGGCAGATGTCGGTGTCGGAGAAGTCGTGCGTGTCGAGGGCTTTGACCTTCAGAATCTTGTCGCCGAAGGAGACCTCCTGACCCTGGCTGCGGCGCGAGGCCAGCGCCACGACCTCGTCGGCGGGGAACGCCCGCTCGGCCAGGATATCCAGCATCTCGCGGCCCACGTTGCCCGTGGCGCCCACGACGGCGACCTTGTAGCCCATTGTCCACTCCGCTTGTCCGTCGCGACCCGTCCACCGCGTCTCGCGCGGGCCCCGGCACCTCTGCCTGCCGCGACGCAGGCCCACCGGCCGGATCGCTTGCCCCAATGCGGGCATGGCCGCGCGCACCGGACCTGACGGGCAGGTGGGTGCGGCAGCCGCGGGGAGCAAGACGCCGGACCTGCGCGCCTGTCAAGCGGCGGTGGCGCACAGGCCGTCACAGCCGCAACCTTCGATTCACCCTGGGCGCGGGAACCGGTTGATGCCGGGAGCCGCGGCAACCTCTTGGTGCGGGACCCGCGGCGAAGCTCGGGGCGCGGCGGACGCGGATCCGCCGAGGCGAGCCCCCGGACCCCGTTGCGCACGATGCCGTTCGACCGGACCGACGACGAACCAGCCCCGGCGCGCCTGCCGCTGCTCGGGCTGAGCCTGAAGCTGGCGGCGGCCTGCGGCGCGGTGGCGCTGCTGGCGCTTCTGGCCCGCGGCCGGAGCGAGGCGCCGCCCGTGGCGCCCGAGCCGTCCGCCGCCGAGGCCCCCTTCGTGCCGTCCGCGGTCGCGGCCCCGGCCCGGACGGCGGCGCCGTCGCTGCCCGGCCGGCTCGGGCTCGACGAGCCGGAGGCGATCGATCCGGTGCGGCTGGAGCCGGTGCGACTCAACCCGGTGACGGGCCTGCGCGAGGAGACGCTGGCCCGGGGCGATTTCGACGCGATCGAGTCGAGCGCTCTGCGCCTGACGCTCGCCCGCGAGGCCGGCGGGGAGGCCCCGAGCCTCTTCGTGACGCTGGTCCGGCGGGGCGCGGACGGGCCCGGCATCGCGGTGGTCCGCACCGGCATCCGGGGCCGGATCGACACCAAGTTCGGCCCAATCGTGACCCTGGAGGCGACGCTGGCCGGCGCGGCGCGGCGGGTCTGCACCGGCTTCGCGACGCTCACCGCCGCGCCGCTGCGCATCGACGGCTGGCTCTGTGCGCCGCTCGCCCAGCCGCCCGAGCCGCGGGCGCTCGCTTGCGCGCTCGACGCCCTGACCCTGGAGGGGGCGGACGGCCCGGCCGCGGACCTGTTCCGCGCCGCCGAGACGCGCCGCGATCCCGGCTGCCGGCCGCCTCAGCCGAGCGCCGCGGCAGACCCGCCGGTGGGCCGGACCGGCTCGATCCGCGCCCGCCGCGCCGCGGCCGGACGCGGATAGGACGGCCACGAAAAAATGAGGCGAATCTGGGGCAAATCCGTGCTAGCTCGGCCGTACGGGTGGAACCACGGCAACGCTCAGGCGTCTACTCAACAACAGGACGCGGCGGATTGTTAACACTTTCCCGCCACGATCACCCCCGCTTTAACCAAGGTGCGACATGCGCTCGATCAAGATCGCCCTGCTGGGCGCCCTCGCCGTCGCCGGTATCGGGCTCGGCAGCACGGCCCCGGTCCAGGCCCAGGACGGCTACGCTCCCGGCGTCGGCTACTACCGGGTGAGCCGCCCGCTGCCGATCCGCATCCGCCCGCGCAGCTGGCTCGACGCCGGCAACGTGGTGGAGGCCAACAACGGCTCGGTCTCGAACCCGGCCACCAACCCGGTTCTGATCGCGCAGTCGAACCAGCTCAACCCGGTCTACGGCCGCAACGACCGCTTCGGCTTCGGCATCCTGCCCGACCCGATCACCAACGGCCCGTTCATCGGCGCCCGCAACAGCTCGATCCGCAACGTCGACCTCTCGTTCGTCGACGCGATCGACCCGACCTCCTACGTGTCGCGCTACGGCAACCCGTACTGAGATCATCGGATCCCTCCGATGCGAAGGGGCGCGCGGCGAGGGCCGCGCGCCCCTTTCTCGTTCCGGGGATTCCTAAGGGCCTGCAGGCCCTTGGGCAGGGTCTCGGGGCAGGGCCCCCGAGGATCTACGCCGCCCGCGCCCGCACGGCGGCGGCGATCGCCTCGGCCATGGCCTTCGTGCCGACCGCCCCGGCGCCGTCCGCGGCGATGTCGGCCGTGCGGGTGCCGGCGGCGAGCGTGTCGGTGATGGCGCCGTCGAGGAGGTCGGCGGCCTCGCCCAGGCCGAAGGAGTAGCGCAGGCACATGGCCAGCGAGCCGATCATGGCGATCGGGTTCGCCTTGTCGGCGCCCGCGATGTCGGGGGCCGAGCCGTGCACGGGCTCGTAGAGGGCGCGCCGCATCCCGCCGTCCCCGGCCGCGCCGAGGGAGGCCGAGGGCAGCATGCCGAGCGAGCCGGTGAGCATGGCGGCGACGTCCGAGAGCACGTCGCCGAACAGGTTGTCGGTCACCAGCACGTCGAACTGCTTGGGGCGCCGCACGAGCTGCATGGCGCAGTTGTCGGCGAGCACGTGCTCGAGCGCGACGTCGGCGTAGTGCTCGGCATGGACCTGCGTGACGACCTCCTTCCAGAGGACGCCCGACTTCATCACGTTGTTCTTCTCCGCCGAGGCGACGCGGCCCGAGCGCTTGCGGGCGAGGTCGAAGGCGACGTGGGCGATCCGCTCGATCTCGCCCGTGGTGTAGACCTGGGTGTCGACCGCGCGCTTCGAGCCGTCCGCCTGCACGGTGATCTCCTTCGGCTCGCCGAAATAGACGCCGCCGGTGAGCTCGCGCACGATCATGATGTCGAGGCCCTCGACCAGCTCGCGCTTGAGCGCCGAAGCGTCGGCGAGCGCCGGGTAGCAGATCGCGGGGCGCAGGTTGGCGAAGAGGGCGAGATCCTTGCGAAGACGCAGCAGGCCGGCCTCCGGGCGGATGTCGTAGGCGACCCCGTTCCATTTCGGCCCGCCGACCGCTCCGAGCAGGATAGCGTCGGCGGCCTTGGCGCGCTCCAGGGTCTCGTCGGCCAGCGGCTTGCCGTGCCGGTCGATCGCCGCGCCGCCCACGAGGTCGGTCTCGGTCTCGAAGCGGGCGATGCCGGTCTCGCGCAAGGCCGCCAGCACGGTCTCGACGCCGGCCATCACCTCGGGGCCGATCCCGTCGCCGGGGAGGAGCAGGAGGTTGTAGCTGGCCATGGCGCGGTCTCGTCCTGATGAGAATGATCAGGCCGGGCTCTATCGAGGGCTGGCGCCGCTTGGCAAGGTTCCTCGGCTGGCGCGGCTTGGCAAGGTTCCTCGCGCGGCGGCCGTCCTTGCCTTCCGGCGCGTCCCGGTGTAAGCGCCCCCCGCGCCCAACAGACACCCTTGGAGGCACGGGCGCACTGGGGATCGGTCGGGCCGTCCGCTTCGGGCGGCCTTTCTCGTTTGCCCATGCCATCATTCAGAAGGATCACGCCATGAGCGCAGTGAAGTCGCTTGAGGCCGTGGCACGCGACCGGGTCGGCAAGGGGGCCGCCCGGGCCGTTCGTCGCCAGGGCAAGATTCCCGCCGTCGTCTACGGTGCCGGCCAGCCGCCCGAGTCGATCGCCGTCGACCTCATCCGCACCCGCACCCTGATCTATGCCGGCGGCTTCAAGACCACGGTGTTCGAGATCACGACCGGCGGCAAGAAGGTCCGCGCCATCCCGCGCGACTTCCAGCTCGACCCGGTGACCGGTGCGCCGCTGCACGTCGACTTCCTGCGCGTCGTCAAGGGCCAGACCGTCGTGGTCGAGGTGCCGGTGCACTTCGTGAACGAGGACGCGGCCCCCGGCATCAAGAAGCAGGGCGGCACCCTCAACATCACCCTGCACACCCTCTCGCTCGACGTGGCGCCCGACCAGATCCCGGACGCGATCGAGGTGGACCTCACCGGCCGCGAGATCGGCGACGTGATCCACGTCTCCGACCTGAAGATCCCGGCCGGCACCTACACGGGCGAGGCGACCGATCCGGTCGCCAACGTCGTGCCGCCGACAGTGCTCGGTGCCGAGGTCGAGGCCGAGGAGGCCGCGATCGCCGAGGCGCAGTCCGCCGAGGCCGCCGAGGAGAAGGCGGAAGCCGAGGCCGAGGCGGATGAGTCCGCCGAGGAGAAGACCGAGGAGTAATCCCGGGGACCTCTTGCGTCCCGTTCTACCTCCCGATGCCCCGGCCCCGCGGCCGGGGCATTTTCATGTCGCGAGGGACCCATGCGGCTCATCGTCGGCCTGGGCAATCCGGGCCCGCGCTACGCGCGCAACCGCCACAATATCGGCTTTCTCGCCGTCGACGAGATCGCCCGCGTCCACCGGGCGAGCCCGTTCCGCCGCCGCTTCCAGGGGGAGGCCGCCGAGGTGGTGCTGGGCTCGGAGCGCGCCATCCTGCTGAAGCCGCAGACCTTCATGAACGAGTCCGGCCGCGCCGTCTCGGAGGCGCAGCGCTTCTACAAGATCGCGCTCGGCGACGTGATCGTGCTGCACGACGAGCTCGACCTGCCCCCCGCCAAGCTCCGGGTGAAGCTCGGCGGCGGCAATGCCGGCCATAACGGGCTGCGCTCGATCACCGCGCAATGCGGCAACGACTACCGGCGCGTGCGGCTCGGCATCGGCCATCCGGGCGACAAGGCACAGGTGCACGCCTACGTGCTCAACGATTTCGGCAAGGCCGAGGAGGCCTGGGTCGAGGATCTCCGCCGGGCTGTGGCCGACCACGCGCCCATCCTCGCCGCGGGCGACGACGCGAGCTTCCAGAACAAGGTCCACCTCGCCATGGCGGGCCGCGGCTGGGACGACGTGAAGACGGTGGCGCGGGGTGCCCCGCCGAAGAATTGACACGGAAACACGAGGACACGATATCGAGGGCGACCCGGAGGCAGCGATGAAGAACGTGACCGTGACCATAAGCGAGGCGCTGCTGCAGCGGGCGCGGGTCGCGGCCGCGCGCGACGGCAAGAGCCTGTCCAAGTTCGTCGCCGAGGCCGTGGAGCAGCGGGTCGGCCGGCCGATGACGCAGCGCGAGGCGCTCGACATGTTCCTGGCGGGGCCGCCACTTCACGTGCTGGACGAGAACGGGAAGGCTCCGACGACGGCGCAGCTCTACGATGACGACTGAGCTGGTCTTCGTCGACACGAACGTTCTTCTCTACGCTCGCGACGATCGTTACCCCGACAAGCAGAGGGCTGCTGCGCACTGGCTCGCGACGCTCGCGCAACGCGATGCCCTGATCGTCAGCCCCCAGATCCTCGGCGAACTTCACAACGCCATCCTGCGGGGCAAAGTCGGCATCGACGAGGGGGAGATGCAGCGCATGACCGCCGCGCTGCAACCCTTCTCCCACGGCGCCACCGATCTCGAACTCATCGCGCAGTCGTGGAAGATCCGGAAGGAAACCACCTTCCAGTGGTGGGACTGCGTGATCCTCGCCGCCGCGATCCGGGCCGGATGCCGCTACCTCCTGTCGGAGGATTACCAGCACGGCCGCACCGTCCGCGGTACCACCATCCTCAACCCCTTCACCGTCGGCCCCGAGGCCGTCATGACCGAGCATTAGGACTGAGCCATGGGCTTCAAATGCGGCATCGTCGGCCTGCCGAACGTCGGCAAGTCGACCCTCTTCAACGCGCTGACGCAGACCGCGGCGGCTCAGGCGGCGAACTACCCGTTCTGCACCATCGAGCCGAATGTCGGCGACGTGGCGGTGCCGGATCCGCGGCTCGAGGCGCTGGCGAAGATCGCCTCCTCGAAGGAGATCATCCCGACGCGGCTGACCTTCGTGGACATCGCCGGGCTGGTGCGCGGCGCCTCGAAGGGGGAGGGGCTCGGCAACCAGTTCCTGGCCAATATCCGCGAGGTGGACGCCATCGCCCACGTGGTGCGGTGCTTCGAGGACGGCGACGTCACCCACGTCGAGGGCAAGGTTGACCCGATCGCCGACATCGACACGATCGAGACCGAGCTGATGTTGGCCGACCTCGAGAGCCTGGAGAAGCGCGTCGTCGCCCTGGAGAAGAAGGCCCGGGGCGCCGACAAGGAGGCCAAGGAGTTCCTCGACCTCGTCAACCGGGCGCTGCCGCTGCTGCGCGACGGCAAGCCGGCGCGCCTCGTCGAGCGCAAGCCCGAGGAGGAGTTCCTGTTCCGCCAGCTCGGCCTGATGACGGCCAAGCCCGTGCTCTACGTCTGCAACGTGGACGAGGGCGACGCCGACAAGGGCAACGCGCACTCTGACGCCGTCTTCGCCCGCGCCAAGCAGGAGGGCGCGGTCGCCGTGGTGGTCTCGGCCAAGATCGAGAGCGAGATCGCCGTGATGCCGGCGGCCGACCAAGCCGAGTTCCTGGAGGCGGTGGGCCTCACGGAGCCCGGCCTCAACCGGGTGATCCGGGCGGGCTACGATCTCCTCGGCCTCATCACCTACTTCACGGTCGGCCCGAAGGAGGCCCGCGCCTGGACGATCACGGATGGCACCCGCGCCCCGGCCGCGGCCGGCGTGATCCACTCGGATTTCGAGAAGGGCTTCATCCGGGCCGAGACCATCGCGTACGCCGACTACGTCGCGCTGAAGGGGGAGGGCGGCGCGCGCGACGCCGGCAAGCTGCGCCTGGAAGGCAAGGAGTACCGGGTACAGGACGGCGACGTGCTGCACTTCCGCTTCGCCAACTGAGGCGCCCGATGTCGGCACCCTTCTACGAGGACTTCAAGCCAGGCGACCGCTTCGTCAGCGACCCGCTGACGGTCGGCCGAGACGAGATCGTCGCCTTCGCGCGAGAGTTCGACCCGCAGCCCTTCCACCTGGACGAGGCGGCCGCGGAATCGACCTTCGTCGGCAAGCTGATCGCTTCCGGCTGGCAGAGCGCGGCGCTCGGCATGAGGCTCCTGCACGCCAGCGTGTTCCGCGGGGCCTCGACGCTGGGCTCGCCGGGCATCGACGAGCTGCGCTGGATGCTTCCCGTGGTGCCTGGCGACAGCCTCGTCCTGAAGACCACGGTGGAGGATTGCCGGGCCTCCGCATCGAAGGCGGGGCTCGGCTTCGTGCGCTTCGCCGCGCGCCTGGAGAACGGGGCGGGCCGCATCGTGATGACCCAAGCCTTCTCGGTGATGTTCCAGCGCCGCGGGGCGGAGCCGCCGCCGCCCCGGCCCGTGACCCTGGCGACGCCGGCCCAGCGCCCGGAGCCGGACGACGCGGAGATCCTCGACTTCATCGGTCTGGCCGAGATCGGCCGGACGCGCGATCTCGGACCCTACACCTTCACGCCCGAGAACGTCGTGGCCTTCGCGCGAGCCTACGACCCGCAGGTCTTCCACCTCGACGCGGAAGCCGCCGCGCATACCCATTTCGGCGGGCTGTGCGCCTCGGGCTGGCACACGGCGGCGGCCTACATGCGGCGGCTGACCACGACGCGGGCGCGCGACCACGCCTACACGGCCGCCCGCGGACCGGCGCCGATGCTCGGGCCCTCGCCGGGCTTCAAGAAGATGCGCTGGCTGAAGCCGGTCTACGCGGGCGACACGATCCGCTACCGCACCACGCTCACCGACCGCCGGGCCTCGACCTCGCGCCCGGGCTGGGGGCTGGCGTTTGCCCACAACACCGGCACGAACCAGCACGGCGAGGAGGTCTTCCGCTTCGACTCGGCCGTGTTCGCGCAATGGGAGCCGTAGAGCGGGAGCCGTCGGGTCACCGGAGGCGCCACGCCTTCCCCTCTCCCCGCCGTGCGGGGAGAGGGGATGCCCTGCTTGCTCAGGCCGCCCGGCGCCGCTCCGGGTAGAGCCCGAGCAGGCCTTCCGGAGAGGCCTCGCAGACGCCGCGCTCCGTGATGATGCCGGTGACGAGGCGAGCGGGCGTCACGTCGAAGGCGGGGTTGGCCACGGGGCTGCCGGGCGAGACCACTTCGACGGTGGCGAAGCCCCCGTCCGCCAGGCGCCCGGTCAGGTGCGTGACCTCGTGCCCGTCGCGCTCCTCGATCGGGATCTCGGCGACGCCGTCCGACAGCGTCCAGTCGATCGTCGAGAAGGGGAGCGCGGCGTAGAAGGGCACGCGGTTGTCGGAGGCGGCCAGCGCCTTCAGATAGGTGCCGATCTTGTTGCAGACGTCGCCGGAGGCCGTGGTGCGGTCCGAGCCGACGATGCAGACGTCGATCTCGCCGTGCTGCATCAGGTGGCCGCCCGCGTTGTCGGCGATCACCGTGTGGGGCACACCGTGCCCATTCAGCTCGAAGGCGGTGAGCGCCGCGCCCTGATTCCGGGGCCGGGTCTCGTCCACGTAGACATGGAGATCGACGCCCATCTCGTGCGCCATGTAGATCGGCGCGAGCGCGGTGCCCCAATCCACCGTGGCGAGCCAGCCCGCGTTGCAGTGGGTCAGCACGTTGATGCGCCGGCCCTTCGCCCTGGCGAGGTCGGCCAGCAGCCGCCCGCCATGCTCGCCGATCGCCCGGCAACTCGCCACGTCCTCCTCGGCGATGCGGCCCGCCTCCGCGAAGGCGGCGCCGAAGCGCTCGGGCACGGGGAGGGGGCGGAGCTTGGCGGCGACGTGGTCCAACGCCCAGCGCAGGTTGATCGCGGTGGGACGGGTGGCGGCCAGCACCTCGACCGTGCGGGCGAGGCCGGCATCGGAGGGGTCTTCCGCCAAGCCCAGCGCGAGCCCGTAGGCGGCGGTGACGCCGATCAGCGGCGCGCCGCGCACGATCATGGTGCGGATCGCGACCGCCGCGTCGTCGAGCGTGGCGAGCCGCCTCATCTCCAGGGCGAAGGGCAGGCGCGTCTGGTCGATGACCTCGACGCTGACGCCGTCGGCGTGCGGCACGATGGTGCGATAGGAGCGGCCGTCGATCTTCATGGCAGCGGTCTGCCACAACGGGGCGCCGATTGCACCAAGGCCGGGCCCGGCCGCATCCTCCGGTTGAGCCTTCCTCAACCTTAGCCGCCCGTTAACGGGTCATCCGTAGCGTTTTGGCCAAGTGCCTCACGGCCATTGCCCCTTCACGCGTCCGGTCCCGCATGCGCTCGCTTCGCCGCTCCGCGTCGCCCTACGACACCTTCGTCGACACGCTGCGCCCGTTCCTGGCGCGGCGGCTGACGGAGATGGGCGGCCTCGTGCTGTTCACCGCCGCGGTGGCGATGACCGTGGCGCTGGCGACGTGGTCGATCGACGACCCGAGCCTGAACCACGCCACCGATCAGGCCGCCCACAACGTGCTGGGTCGTCCCGGCGCGGTAGTCTCGGATCTCGCCATGCAGATCCTCGGCCTCGGCTCCCTCGCCCTGGTCCTGCCGCCGGCCCTGTGGGGCATGCGGCTGATGCGTGAGCGCGACCTGCCGCGCGGGGGCCTGCGCATCGCGCTCTGGATCATCGGCTTCTGCGCCGCGAGCGCGGTGGCCAGCGCCCTGCCGCCGACCGCACGCTGGCCGCTCCCGACCGGGCTCGGCGGCGTGGCGGGTGATTCGCTGCTCGGCCTCGGCCGCACGGTGGTCGGCGCCGTCGCGGGGCCCGTCGCCTCGCTGGTCGGCTTCGCCTACGCGGTCGTGGCGATCCTCAGCCTCACGGGCGCCTGCCGTGCCGGCCTCAACGACGCGGACGAGGCCTACGACGCCTACGAGCCCGCCCCGCCGGTACGACGCCCCGCCCACCGCTCGGAGGAGCGCGACGTCGCGGGCGAGCCGGGCCTCGGCCTCGTCGGACTCGGCGCGCTGGCGCAGGCCGTGATGCGGGGTCGCGCGGCGCTCGGCGACGCGGTCGAGGGCTGGCGCGACAGGCGGTCGGGCAATCTCGCCTATGCGGGCGCCTCGCCGACGCTCGCGGCGCAGCGCGCCTTCGCGGACGAGGAGGCGCCCTGGGCCGACCACGTTCCGCCGGCCCAGAACCGGCCGTCCTCCCGGCGCGAGCCGGTCTTCGACGAGATGGAAGCGCCGCGGCCGCAGCGCGCCCGGCCCCCGAGCGCGCCGGCAGACCTGCCGGAGGTGGACGAGGACGACGACGCGCCCGAGCCGCCGCGCTCGCGTGTCGCGCCGCCGGCTGCCGCGCCCGTGCCGGCCCGGCGCCAGCCCCTGCCACCCCCGGTCCACCCGGACGATTACGAATTGCCGGCGCTCGGCCTCCTGGCGGAACCGCGCGGCCCGTCGGCCGCGAGCCTCGTCTCGGCCGACGCGCTGGAGCAGAACGCGACCCTGCTGGAAGCCACGCTCGGCGATTTCGGCGTGCGCGGCGATATCCTGGCGGTGCGCCCCGGCCCGGTCGTCACCCTCTACGAGCTGGAGCCGGCGCCCGGCACCAAGTCGAGCCGGGTGATCTCGCTCGCCGACGACATCGCGCGCTCGATGTCGGCGGTCTCGGCCCGCGTCGCGGTCGTGCCCGGCCGCAACGCCATCGGCATCGAGCTGCCGAACACCCGCCGCGAGACCGTGTTCCTGCGCGAGCTCCTGGCCTCGGCCGACTTCGTGGAGACGAAGCACAAGCTCGCTCTGTGCCTCGGCAAGAACATCGGCGGCGAGCCGATCATCGCGGATCTGGCCCGCATGCCGCACCTGCTCGTTGCCGGCACCACCGGCTCGGGCAAGTCGGTGGCCATCAACACCATGATCCTGTCGCTCCTCTACCGGATGAAGCCGGAGGAGTGCCGCCTGATCATGGTCGATCCGAAGATGCTGGAGCTGTCCGTCTACGACGGCATCCCGCACCTGCTCTCCCCCGTCGTCACGGACCCGAAGAAGGCGGTGATCGCCCTCAAATGGGCCGTGCGCGAGATGGAGGAGCGCTACAAGAAGATGTCCAAGATCGCCGTGCGCAACATCGACGGCTACAACGCCCGCGTCCAGGAGGCGCAGGCGCGCGGCGAGGTGCTGACGCGGACCGTTCAGACCGGGTTCGACCGGCAGACCGGCGAGGCGATCTACGAGGACGAGGCGATGGACCTGTCGCCTCTGCCCTACATCGTGATCGTGGTGGACGAGATGGCCGACCTGATGATGGTGGCCGGCAAGGACATCGAGGGGGCGATCCAGCGGCTGGCCCAGATGGCGCGGGCGGCGGGCATCCACCTGATCATGGCCACCCAGCGCCCCTCGGTGGACGTGATCACCGGGACCATCAAGGCGAACTTCCCGACCCGGATCTCCTTCCAGGTGACGAGCAAGATCGACTCGCGCACGATCCTGGGCGAGATGGGCGCCGAGCAGCTTCTCGGCCAGGGCGACATGCTGTTCATGGCCGGCGGCGGGCGCACCACCCGCGTGCACGGGCCCTTCTGCTCGGATGCCGAGGTCGAGAGCGTGGTCGCCCACCTCAAGCGCCAGGGCCGCCCCGCCTATCTCGACGCCGTCACGGCGGAGGACGAGGAGGAGGCCGCGGGGAAGGGGGCCAAGGGCAAGGCCGGCACGGCCGAGATCGAGGTGGACGGCGCCGTGTTCGACCAGGGCGCCTTCGGGGAGACCGGCGGCGACCTCTACGAGCAGGCCGTGCAGGTGGTGCTGCGCGACCAGAAGGCGTCCACCAGCTACATCCAGCGTCGACTGCAGATCGGCTACAACCGCGCCGCCTCGCTGATGGAGCGGATGGAGATCGAGGGCATCGTCGGCCCCGCCAACCACGCGGGAAAACGCGAGATCCTGGTCGAGACCGAGCAGCAGGGGATCTGAGGCGGACGCTGTCCGCAAGGTCCCGGATCCCAAAGGTCCAGTACCTTTAGCGGGTCCAGGGCAGCGCGCTGGTGGTTCGGCAACGCCGATCGGGGCCCGGCCCGAACCCTGCCGAAGGGCGTGGACGTCCTTCGGGATCCCCGGAACTCGAGCGCCGCCTATTCCCGCTGGATCACCCGGTCGACCACGAGGTCGGACCAGAAGCCGGGGCGGAAATCGCGCTTGAGCGCCTCGGGGTCGTAGGCGGTCTCGACCCAGGTCAGGAAGTCGAGGCCCCGCGCCTCGCCCTCGACCAGGTAGCGGGCGAAGAAGGCGTCGAGGATGCCGGTCTTGGCGAAGCGGAAATGGCCGTAGCGCGCCGAGAGCTGGCGCGCCGCCTCCCGCACCGGGCGGCCCTCGTGCAGGATCAGGTAGAGGGCGGCGGCGAGGCCCGCCCGGTCCGCGCCCGACTTGCAGTGCATCACGGCCGGGTACTCGATCGACGCGAAGACCTCGCGCGCGGCCAGGATCGTGGCGCGGTCCGGCGCCTCGCGCGAGCGCAGAACGAACTCCACGAGCTTGAGCCCATGCCGCTCGCAGGCCTCGCGCTGGAGCGGCCAGGAGCCGTGCTCGCGCCCGCCCCGCAGGGTCAGGATGGTGCGCACGCCCTCCCGGCGGAAGCGGGCGAGCTGATGCGGGCCGGGCTGGGCCGAGCGCCACATCTCGCCTCGGCCGACACGGTGCCGGTTGAGATAGGCCATCCGGAACACGCCGTGATCCACGAACAGCATGTTGGCCCAGGCCATCAGCCGCCCGCCCGCGCCGGTGATCGGCCGCTCGAAGCGGGCGATGCGCGCCATGCGCCGGGCGTAGCGCGTCTCGGGCTTCAGGAATCGCTTGAACACGGAGGGCGGATCGGGTCGCTTGCGGGAGGTTGGTCCGCCGCCTCTAACAGCCGCGCCCAGCGGCGGCAATTTCCGGCGCGGCGCCGGCGAAGGTCAACGGCACCGCTCTTGCCTTCAGTTCGCCAGGATCGCGACTGAACCTGCGGGCCGACACCGGTGTTGTCAGCCCGCAGCCCCCACGAGGCAGCCCCACCAGGAAGGTCCGGCCATGAGCACGCGCACCACGAGCATCCGCCGGGCCCGCGAGGGGGATGTCGGCGGGTTGTCGCGGGTGTTCGACGCGGCTTGGCGCGAGGCGTACCGGGGCATCATCCCCGGGGTGGCCCTGGAACGCATGATCGCCCAGCGGGATGGGGCGTGGTGGCGCGGCGCCATGCGGCGGGGCCGCCCGGTCGCGGTGCTCGACGCGGGCGACGCCGTCGTCGGCTACGCGACCTACGGCCGAGCGCGCAGCCGCGGCCTCGGCAGCGAGGGCGAGATCGACGAACTCTACCTTCTGCCGGAATATCAGGGGCTCGGTCTCGGCCGGCGCCTGTTCCGCGCCGTGCGCAACGACCTCGCGGATCACGGTCTGGCGCGCGTCGGCGCCTGGGCCCTGGAGGAGAACAACCGGGCAAGCGCCTTCTACGCGGCGCTGGGCGGCCGCGCCGGCGCACGCGTGCTCGACCGCGTCGCCGGCGTCCCGTTGACCAAGATCGGCTACATCTTCGGATGAATCTTCTGATCAGGTTCGCCCGCCGCCCGCGCGCGGGCGCGCATCCGATTTGATTCTTCTGCCGGCGGTTATAAGAAACCGCAGGAAGCGGCGCCGCACGCGCGGGCCGGGAGGATTTCCATGAACATCGACGCCATCTCGATCGGCAAGAACCCGCCGCACGACGTCAACGTGATCATCGAGGTGCCGCTCGGCGGCGAGCCGATCAAGTACGAGATGGACAAGGAGGCCGGCGCGCTCGTCGTCGACCGTTTCCTCTACACGCCGATGTTCTATCCCGGAAACTATGGCTTCATCCCGCACACGCTGTCGGGTGACGGCGACCCGTGCGACGTGCTGGTAGCCAACACCCGCGCGATCATCCCGGGTGCGGTGATCAGCGTGCGCCCCGTGGGCGTGCTGGTGATGCAGGACGACGGCGGCGAGGACGAGAAGATCATCGCGGTGCCGTCGCGCAAGCTGACCCAGCGCTACAACCGCGTCGAGAACTACACCGACCTGCCCGACATCACGGTCAGCCAGATCCAGCACTTCTTCGAGCACTACAAGGATCTAGAGCCCGGCAAGTGGGTCAAGATCGTGCGTTGGGGCGACCGCGCCGAGGCCGAGCGCCTGATCCAGGAAGGCATCGAGCGCTACGCCAAGACCAAGGCGTGAGGGGCGGGGGCGACGCAATCGCCCCCGAAGAACCGCTGTCCGGGCTCTCTCCCTGGTCCCCCTATGCGGGGAAGGGGAGAGCCGCCGCCGCGGCGCTCGTTCCGCCCTACAGCCGTTCACCCCGCATCAACCGCGGCTGCGCGCCCCGCGAGGCGGCGGCCTCGCCGATGAAGAAGCGCTTCAGCCCCGGCATCCGGTCGACCAGCCCGAGGCCGAGGTCGCGGGCGAGCCGAAGCGGCAGGGCGTCGTTCGAGAACAGGCGGTTCAGCCCGTCCGTCGCCGCACCCATCGCCAGCGTATCGAAGCGGCGAGCGCGCTCGTAGTCGCGCAGAACCGTGTCCGAGCCCGGATCGAGGCCGAGGCGGAGCGCTCCGGTCACGGACTCGGCGAGCGCGGCAGCGTCCGCGAGCCCGAGATTCAGGCCCTGGCCTGCGATCGGGTGGATGACGTGGGCGGCATCGCCCAGGAGCGCCAGCCGGGCCGCGCGGAAGCGGCGCGCGATGCCGAAGGCCAGCGGGTAGGCGTGCGGTCCCGCCTCGAGGCCGAGCCGGCCGAGTTCCGGCGTGAAGCGCCGTTCGATCTCGGCCAGAACCTCCTCCGCGTCCCCGCCGAGCAGCGCAGGCACGTCGCGGCTGCGCTCCGTCCAGACGATCGAGGAGCGGTGGCCGAGCGCGCCCCCATCCGCCAGCGGCAGCACCGCGAAGGGCCCGCTCGGCAGGAAGTGCTCGTAGGCCCGGCCCCCATGCGACCGGTCGTGCCCGATCGTCGCGACGATGCCCGATTGCGGGTAGGACCAGCCGACCCAGCCGATCCCCGCCGCCTCGCGCAGGCGCGAGCGCGCCCCGTCCGCCGCCACGACCAGGCTCGCTGTCTCGGCCGTGCCGTCCGGCGCGACCGCGCGGATGCCGTCGTCCACGACCTCCGTGCGGGCGATGCCGCGGGCGACGAGCGCGACGCCGGCCTCCCGGCAGGCGTCGAGCAGGGCGGCGGCCAGCGGCTCGGCCTCGACCATGTGGGCGAAAGGCGCGCCGTCCTCCACCTCCGCCCCGGCCTCCCGCCCGAAGGTCAGGAAGACGGGTCGCACCGGGTCGGCGAGGCGGCTGTCGCTGATCACCATCTCGGTGATCGGCTCGGCCGCGGTCCCGAGGCGCTCCCAGATGCCCAGGGTCGCGAGCATTCGCCGCCCGCCCGCCGCGACCGCGTAGGCGCGGCCGCGGTGGCGGCCCGCGCCCGCGGCGAGCGCCGGATCGTGCACCGCGACGGCGAGTGCGCCTGCGTGCGCCCGGGCGAGCGCCAGCGCCAGGGTCAGCCCCGGGATACCGCCACCGGCCACGATCAGCTTCCGGCCGCCCGACCGCCCGCTCGCTCCGCTCATCCGTCTCCCCGGGTTTGCCCCCCGCCCGCGCGTGGCTTGCCGCGCGGGCGGTGCTATGTCGATCCGCGTTCACCGATAACCCACCGCCGCGCCGAAAGGCACCGCTCGCCCCATGACCGACATCGTCACAGAGCTTCTCGACATCCTCGATCTGGAGCGCCTGGAGGAGGACCTGTTCCGGGGCGTGAGCCCGAAGGTGAGCTGGCCCCGGGTGTTCGGCGGGCAGGTGGTGGCCCAGGCGCTCGTGGCGGCCAGCCGCACCGTGCCGGCGAGCCGGCCGCCGCACTCGCTGCACGCCTACTTCCTGCTCGGCGGCGACCCGAAGGCGCCGATCGTCTACGAGGTCGAGCGCATCCGCGACGGCGGCAGCTTCACCACGCGGCGCGTGCGCGCGATCCAGCACGGGCGGCCGATCTTCGCCACGTCGGTCTCGTTTCACGCCGAGGAGGAGGGCTACGCACACCAGATGCCGATGCCGGGCGCGCCCGACCCCGACGCGCTGCCGTCCGTGCAGGCGCTGATCGCGCGGGGCGGAGCGACCCTGCCGCCCGCGCTGACCGGCTATTTCGCCCGGCCCCGCCCGATCGAGCTGAAGCCGGTGGACCTCAGACGCTACCTCGAACCCGGTCCGGCCGAGCCCGTATGCAATGTCTGGCTGCGGGCGGCCTCGCTCCTGCCGGACGATCCGGCGATCCACCGCGCGGTGCTGGCCTACGCCTCCGACATGACGCTGCTGGACGCGACGCTGATCGCCCACGGCCGCTCGGTGTTCGATCCCGACATCCAGGGTGCGAGCCTCGACCACGCGCTCTGGTTCCACCGCCCGTTCCGGGCCGATTCCTGGCTGCTCTACAGGCAGGACAGCCCGAGCACCGGCGGGGCCCGCGGCTTCGCCCGGGGCCAGATCTTCGCTCAAGACGGCACCCTGGTGGCTTCGGTGGCCCAGGAAGGGCTGATCCGCCCCCGCCGCGGCTGAGGCACCTCCGGGAAGCAGATCTGCCGCCGGGATCGCCAACTTGCGCGTTTTTTAGGCACAAGCTCGGCCATTGGAGCGGCAGATACGCATCAGATACGATCAAAGCCTGGGCAGACCGACGCCACCCCAAAAGGTTCCGCCCTCGCGAGCCCTGGCATAGTCCTTGAATGAGGCGCCTCCGATCGCGGGGCCATGCCGGCCCACCGCGGACAAACGGACCGAGGCCCACGCCGCCCGAGCGCGCCGGCCGAGGCCCCAACCGGAAGCAGGGGGCGCCGCCCATGAAGATCGTGATGGCCATCATCAAGCCGTTCAAGCTGGAGGAGGTGCGCGACGCCCTCACCGGCATCGGCGTGCACGGCCTGACGGTGACCGAGGTCAAGGGCTACGGCCGCCAGAAGGGTCACACCGAGATCTATCGCGGCGCCGAGTATGCGGTGAGCTTCCTGCCCAAACTGAAGATCGAGGTGGCAGTGGCCTCCGATCTCGTCTCCAGCGTGATCGACGCGATCGCGGCGGCCGCCCGCACCGGCCAGATCGGCGACGGCAAGATCTTCGTGATGCCGCTGGAGAAGGCCGTCCGCATCCGCACCGGCGAGACCGACGCCGACGCTCTCTGAGTTTCGCCGGGCCGAAGCGGCCCGGGGCGCGGGCAGGCCGCGCCACCCGCACAATCCTTCACCTCAAGCGACAGCAAACGCGACCGGGAGTCTCGTGTCCATGAAACTTCGCAACGCCCTCGCGCTCGGGCTGGGAGGTGCGGCACTCGCCGCGCTCCTGATCGAGCCCTCGCTGGCACAGACACCAGTGCCGGAAGCCGCCTCGCCGCCGCCCTCGCCGGTGCCGAACAAGGGCGATACCGCCTGGATGCTGGTCTCCTCGGCCTTCGTGCTGATGATGGTCGTGCCGGGCCTCGCCCTGTTCTACGGCGGCCTCGTGCGCACCAAGAACATGCTCTCGGTGCTGACCCAGGTCTTCGCCATCGCCTGCATCGCCTGCCTGCTCTGGGTCTGCTTCGGCTACAGCCTCTCCTTCACCAACGGCGGCGGCCTCAACGACTTCGTGGGCGGCTTCTCGAAGGCCTTCCTCAAGGGCGTCGACGCGAACTCGGTCGCCGCGACCTTCTCGAACGGCGTCGTGATCCCCGAATACGTCTACATCTGCTTCCAGATGACGTTCGCGATGATCACTCCGGCCCTCATCGTCGGCGCCTTCGCCGAGCGGATGAAGTTCTCGGCGTTGGTCGTGTTCTCGATCCTCTGGGTCACGCTGATCTACTTCCCGATGGCCCACATGGTCTGGTACTGGGGCGGCCCGGACGTGTTCGCGGACGCCGCCAAGAAGCTCGCCGCAGCGGGCGGTGAGGCGAATGCCGCGGCGAAGGCCGAGTACGACGCCGTGCTCGGCGATGCGGGCCTGCTCTTCAAGTGGGGCGCCCTCGACTTCGCAGGGGGCACCGTGGTCCACATCAACGCCGGCATCGCGGGCCTCGTCGGCTGCCTGATGCTCGGCAAGCGCATCGGCTACGGCCGCGACCTGCTCGCCCCGCACTCGCTCACCATGACGACGATCGGCGCCGCGCTGCTCTGGGTCGGCTGGTTCGGCTTCAACGCCGGCTCGAACCTCGAGGCGAACGGCTCGGCCGCGCTCGCGATGATCAACACCTTCGTGGCCACTGCCGCCGCCGCCGTCTCCTGGCTGTTCGTCGAGTGGGCGCTCAAGGGTAAGCCGTCGCTGCTCGGCATGCTGTCGGGCGCGATCGCGGGTCTCGTCGCCGTCACCCCGGCCGCGGGCTTCGCCGGCCCGATGGGCTCGATCGTGCTCGGCCTCGTCGCCGGCGCCGTCTGCTTCATCATGTGCTCCAGCGTGAAGAACGCCCTCGGCTACGACGACTCGCTCGACGTGTTCGGCGTGCACTGCGTGGGCGGCATCATCGGCGCCATCGCCACCGGCATCCTGGTCAACCCGGCCCTCGGCGGCGTCGGCATCCCCGACTACACCACCAAGCCCGGCGAGCTGACTGTCGGCACCTACGAGCTCGCCACCCAGGTCCTGGCCCAGGTGAAGGCCGTCGGCTTCACCATCCTGTGGTCGGGCATCGGCTCGGCGATCCTCTACAAGCTGGTGGATCTGACGATCGGCCTGCGCGTCACGCAGGAAGAGGAGCGCGAGGGTCTCGACATCGCCGACCACGGCGAGCGCGCCTACAACTACTGATCGATCCAATCACGCGATCCGGTACAGGACGGCCCCGGCTCCCAGAGCCGGGGCCGTTCCGCGTTCGGAAGACCTTGAGCGGGGTTCGAATCAGCCCGTGATCCGGGCAGGGCGACGGGCTACGCGACGAGCACACGGGCGCCGCTGGACCGGAGCTCACGGACGTTCTTTGATCCTCAATCAAGGCTTGCTTAACCAAACCGGGAAACCCAGCTCGCGCCATTGTGTCGTTGCTGCAACATCCGGTCGCCAACGATCTTCGAGACCTCCGAATGCACGAAAACTAGGCAGATGCTCGCAGTTTGATTTTGCGATGCATGGTCCGTTTCGGCACCTTGGACGCACACAAGAACACTTGGGGCTCGAAATTCCATGACTGTGAAGCTGATCCTGCGAAGCGCGACCGCGTCGGCTGCGCTGATGCTCGGCCTCGTCCAGGCTCAGGCCGCCGACATGCCGGCGCCGGTCGCAGTGCCCGTAACGGGGCCCTGCAAGACCGCCATCACCTTCCCGGCCTATGCCGGCGTGATCAAGCAGAACCCGGATCCGTCCTGCTTCACCACCGGAATCGGCGACATCTACGTCGGCGGCGCCATCACCGGCTACGCGTATAATTACAGCGACCGCATCTCGTCGTTCTACACGCCGTTCGTCCCGGGGCAGCGCGACGACCGCGTCGCCCGCGTCGACTTCAGCAACGTCCAGGCCTTCATCCAGAAGGCCGACGGTCCGTTCCAGTTCTACATCCAGACCGGCCTGTACTCGATCCCGGCACTTGGCTTCCCGACCTTCAGCGCGATCGACCAGACGGGCCTGCTGTTCAGCCCGCTCCCGGTGGTGTTCGGCAAGTGGGTGATCAACGACGAGTGGTCGATCCAGGGCGGCCGCATGCCGACCAATATCGGCACCGAGCTGGCCTTCACCTTCCAGAACCTGAACATCTCGCGGGGCCTCCTGTTCAACCAGGAGAACATCATCAACCAGGGCGTGCAGATCAACTACGCGAGCGGCCCGCTCGCGGCCTCGTTCGCGGTCACCGACGGCTTCTACTCGGGTGAGCTGAACTGGGTCACGGGCGCGATCACCTACAAGCTCGACGACTACAACACCATCGGCGTCAACGGCGGCACGAACTTCTCGCACTACGACAGCCTGAACCAGAGCGCGCGGTTCTACTATGCCACCCCGTTGCCGCAGCAGAACAGCAGCATCATCAGTGCGAACTACACCTACGCCAACGGCCCGTGGATCGTGACGCCGTACATCCAGTACACCAGCGTCGATCGGGTCGCCTCGATCGGTCAGATCGGCGGCGAGACCTTCGGCGGCGCGATCCTGGCGAGCTACGCCTTCACCGACAACTTCGCCCTCGCAGGTCGCTTCGAGTACATCACCCAGAGCGGCAGCCCGACCCTGCTCAACCGGACGAACATCCTCGGCTACGGCCCTGGCAGCGCGGCCTACTCCTTCACGGTCACGCCGACCTTCACCTGGGGTCGCTATTTCATCCGCGGCGAGTACTCGCATGTCGAGCTCACCGACTTCCAGCGCGGCGACCTCGCGCTCGGCGGCACCAATGTGGGCTTCGGCTTCGGTCCCGCCGGCAACCGGGCGAGCCAAGACCGCTACATGGTCGAGACGGGCTTCACCTTCTGATGTTCCTCGGGACGCGCCCGGCGCGTCCCGCATGGACCACGCGAACGAGGGGCGGCGAGATTTCTCGCCGCCCCTCGTTCGCGTGGTCGAATGGTCATGGATCCCGAAGGTCCGAGGCCTTCAGGTGCGGGGTGCGGAACCCTGCGGCAGGGCTCCGCGCTGCGCCCTAGGCCGCTCGAGAGAGCCTCGCCTTCTCCTGCGCGAAGGCCCAGTCCAGCCAGGGGAAGAGGGCTTCGAGATCGGCGGTCTCGACGGTCGCGCCGCACCAGAGGCGCAGGCCCGCCGGCGCGTCCCTGTAGGCGCCGATATCGAGGGCGACGCCCTCGCGCTCCAGGGCCGCGACGATGCCGGAGGCCACGGCCGCAACGGCCGCATCCCCCTTCGCCAGCACGTCCGGATCGGCGATGACGAGGCAGACGCCGGTATTCGAGTAGGTGGCGGGATCGACTGCGAGATGGCCGATCCAGGGCGTGCGCGCCACCCAGGCATGGACCGCGGCGGCGTTGGCATCGGCCCGCGCGTGGAGCGCGTCGAGGCCGCCGATCGACTCGGCCCAGCGCAGGGTGTCGATGTAGTCCTCGACCGCGAGCATCGAGGGCGTGTTGATGGTGTCGCCCTGGAAGATGCCTTCGATGAGCCGACCGCCCTTGGTGAGGCGGAACACCTTCGGCACCGGCCAGGCGGGCGTGTGGCTCTCCAGCCGCGCGACGGCGCGGGGCGAGAGGATCAGCATGCCGTGCGCGGCCTCGCCGCCCATCACCTTCTGCCAGGAGAAGGTGAGGACGTCGATCTTGTCCCAGGCGAGCGGTTGCGCGAAGGCCGCGGAGGTGGCGTCGCAGATCGTGATGCCCTCGCGGTCGGCCGCGATCCAGTCGCCGTTCGGGACCTTCACGCCGGCGGCGGTGCCGTTCCAGGTGAAGACGACGTCGCTGCGCCGCGTATCGATGGCCGAGAGGTCCGGCAGCGTGCCGTAGGACGCCTTGTGGATGCGCGGGCTGATCTTCAGCTCGGAGAGCGCGTCGGTGACCCATTCGAGGCCGAAGGCTTCCCAGGCCGCGACCTCGACGGTCCGCTCACCCAGCATGGTCCACATCGCCATCTCGACGGCGCCGGTATCGGAGGCGGGCACGATGCCGATGCGGTAGTCGGCCGGCACGCGCAGCACTGTGCGAGTCAGGTCGATCGCCTGCTTCAGCTTGGCCTTGCCCAGCGCCGAGCGGTGCGAGCGGCCGAGCGCGGCGTCCGAGAGGGCCTGGAGGTTCCAACCGGGGCGCTTGGCGCAGGGGCCGGACGAGAAGTTCGGCACGCGCGGACGGGCGGCGGGACGGTCGGACATCGGCATCACCTGGCAGTCGGATTCGCCATGACGCTGGGGCGAATCGAGCCGGTGCTCGTGCGCCGAGTCGCGGTCGTGCGCAAGGGGCTTGCCCGCAACAGGGATATGCCGATCGTCAGCGCGCCCGCCCAGGCGCGTGCACCGCCAAGAGATCCGGCCGCCGCTCGGCGGTGATCCGCTCGGCCTCGGCCCGGCGCCAGCGGGCGACGGCGCCGTGATTGCCGCTGTTCAGCACGTCGGGAATCGAGCACCCCTCCCACTCGCGCGGCCGGGTGTAGTGCGGGTATTCGAGGAGCCCCCCCTCAAAGCTCTCCTCCTCGCCGGAGGCCGCCTTGCCCATCACGCCGGGAAGCAGGCGCACGCAGGCGTCGAGGAGCGTCAGGGCAGCGATCTCGCCGCCGGATAGCACGTAGTCGCCGATCGAGACCTCCTCCAGTCCGCGCCCCGCGATGACGCGCTCGTCCACGCCCTCGAAGCGCCCGCAGACGACGAGCGCGCCCGGCCCCTCGGCGAGGGCCCGCACCCGCGCCTGGGTCAGCGGGCGGCCGCGGGGCGACATCAGCAGGCGCGGGCGGGCATCGCCCGGCTCCGTGGCAGCGTCGATCGCCGCCGCCAGCACGTCGCAGCGCAGCACCATGCCGGCGCCACCGCCGGCCGGGGTGTCGTCCACGCTGCGGTGGCGGCCGATCCCATGCTCGCGGATGTTGCGGGCCTCGCAGGTCCAGTCGCCCCGGGCCAGCGCGTCGCCCGAGAGCGAGATGCCGAGCGGGCCCGGGAACATCTCCGGGTAGAGGGTGAGGATCGTGGCCCGCCAGGGCCGGGAGGGCATCGTCATGCGGGGGTGATGGCGGGGGCACCGGCCTGGGTCAATCGCGCGCTGCAACGGCCCGGCAGGCGCCGGCGTTGCCCGCCCGATGATCCGCGCCGCCCTCGTCCTGCTCGCCCTCTCCGCCGCTGCCCAGGCCGCCGAACCGCTGGGACCGCCGGGCGCGACGGCCTCCGCCTTTCCGAAGCCGGACCGGCCGGTGGCCGAGATCGTGGCGCCGCAATGGACGCCGGAAGGCCAGCGCGACCGCAACGGCGAGTTCGCCGACGTGGCGCGCCTGCTTCGCATCGCGCCCGGCGAGACGGTGGCCGATATCGGCGCGGGCTCGGGCTACTACGTGGTGCGGCTGAGCCCGCTGGTCGGCCCGCAGGGCCGGGTCCTCGCGGAGGACGTGACGCCGAGCTACCTCGCTGCCCTGGAGAAGCGGGTGCGGGACCTCTCCAACGTCACGGTGGTGCGGGGCGAGCCGCACGACCCGCGCCTGCCGCCGGCCTCGGTCGATGCGGCGATCCTCGTCCACATGTATCACGAGATCGTCCAGCCCTACGGGCTGCTGCACAACCTCGCGGCGGCGATGAAGCCCGGCGGCCGGGTCGGCATCCTCGACGCCGACGCGGTGCCGGCCCGCCACGGCACGCCGCCGGCGCTGCTGCGCTGCGAGCTGGCGGCCGCGGGCTACCGCGAGACCGACTTCTCGTGGCTCAAGGACGGGACCTACCTGGCGGTCTTCGAGGCGCCCGCGCCGGAGCGGCGGCCCGATCCCGCGGGCATCCGACCCTGCGCCGACACGGCGACGCGCGAGGGCCGCTGAGCGGGCTCAGGGACGTTCAGGCCGGTTCGTCGGCGGGCTTCTCGCCGGGGGGTGCGAAGAAGTCTCCGGGCAGCACCGCGACGACGCGGCCGTTCGCGACGTCGAGGGTCGGCACGAAGGCCTTGGTGAAGGGGAGGAGGGCGGTCGGGCCGCCCTGCACGGAGCGGATCTCCAGGAGGTCGCCGCCGCCGTAATTCGGCACCGCCACGATGCTGCCGAGCTGAGCCCCGGCCTCGTCCACGACCGCGAGCCCGATCAGGTCGGCGAGGAAGAACTCGTCCTCGTCGGGCTCCCCGAGCTTCTCGCGCGCGATCGACAGGCTGACCCGGTTGAGCGCCTCGGCCCCGGTGCGGTCGGCCACGCCCTTCACGCGGCAGAGCAGGATGTCGGCGGCGGCGCCCGGGGCAGGGCGGGCATCGAGGAGTTCGAGGCTGCGCCCGTCGGAGGTGCGCAGGGGGCCGTAGCCCGCGATGGCGAGCGGATCACCGGTGTAGGATTTCAGCCGGATCTCACCGTGCAGGCCGTGCGGGCGGCCGAACTCGCCGAGCAGCACGAGGTCGGGATCGGGCGAGACGGGCTTCGGGGGAGGCGCCCTGCGGGCGGAGGTCACCGCGGCCGGATCGAGACGGCCCGAGCGCCGCGCGCCGTCGCCGTGCGAGTGGGATCCGGGACGACGGGCCATGCGGGGCTCTGTCCTTGGCTGGTGCGCCGCGGGGCGGCGGGCGGGGAGGGCAGTCACGCGGCGCGCCGTGGCGCACCGACCGGTACCGCCCTCGCTCCGTCCCCTCCCCATACCGGGGAGGGGCTGGTAAGCAAGGGCCGAGGACAGGCGCCTCAGGCCGGTGGCCCTCAGGCCGCGGCGTCCTCGGCCGGGGCGGCCTTCTCGGCGCGCTTGGCGGCGCGCTCCTTGGACTTCTCGCCGGGCTCGGCCTTCTGCGGGTTGTTGCGGGCCGGGCGCTTGGCGAGGCCGGCGGCGTCGAGGAAGCGCAGGACGCGGTCGGTCGGCTGGGCGCCCTTGGCGAGCCAGGCCTGGACCTTCTCGGTGTCGAGCACGATGCGGGCCGGATCGTCCTTGGCCTTCATCGGGTCGTAGGCGCCGACCTTCTCGATGAAGCGGCCGTCGCGCGGGGAGCGGGCGTCGGCGACGACGATGCGGTAGTACGGGCGCTTCTTGGCGCCGCCACGGGTGAGACGGATCTTCAGGGACATGGTTTTCTCCTAGAACGAGGTCATGGACGGGCGGAGGGCGCGCGAACCTGCGACGCCGGTCGCCCTACTTCTTCTTCCCGAACGGGAATCCACCGAGACCGGGAAGCCCCGGCATCTTCGGCCCGCCGAGCCCCGGAAGGCCCGGCATCTTTCCGCCACCGAGTCCCGGCGGCATGGGCGGCAGCTTGCCGCCGAACTGCTTCTCCAGCGCCGCGATCTGCTCAGGGCTGGGCTCCGGCATGCCGGGGGCAGGCCCGGCATCCCGCCGGGCATCCCGCCGCCGAGGCCGAACATGTTGCCGATCGCTTGGCCGATGCCGCGCTTGCCCGAGCCCATGGCCTTCATCATGTCGGCCATGGTTCGGTGCATCTTGAGGAGCTTGTTGATCTCCTCGACCTTCACGCCGGAACCCGCCGCGATGCGCTTCTTACGGGAGTTCTTGAGGAGGTCGGGGTTCTTGCGCTCCTGGGGCGTCATCGACGAGATGATCGCGCGCTGGCGCTTGAACATCTTCTCGTCGAGGTTGGCGCCCTCGACCTGCTTCTTGATCTGCCCCATGCCGGGCAGCATGCCCATCAGGCCGCCGATGCCGCCCATCTTCTCCATCTGGGCGAGTTGCTGGGACAGGTCCTCGAGGTCGAACTTGCCCTTGCGCATCTTCTCGGCGGTGCGCATCGCCTGCTCGGCATCGATGGTCTCCGCCGCCTTCTCGACGAGGGAGACGATGTCGCCCATGCCGAGGATGCGGTTGGCCACGCGCGCGGGATGAAACTCCTCCAGCGCGTCGACCTTCTCGCCGACGCCGACAAGCTTGATCGGCTTGCCGGTGACCGCCCGCATCGAGAGCGCCGCGCCGCCGCGCGAATCGCCGTCCATGCGGGTGAGCACGATGCCGGTGACACCCAGCCGCTGGTCGAAGGCGCGGGCGGTGTTGACCGCGTCCTGGCCGGTGAGCGCGTCGGCCACCAGAAGCACCTCGTGCGGCCGGGTCGCGGCCTTCACCTCGGCGGCCTCGGCCATCAGGCCCTCGTCCACCGTGGTGCGGCCGGCGGTGTCGAGCATCACCACGTCGAAGCCGCCGAGCCGGGCGGCGTCCATCGCGCGCTTAGCGATCTGGACCGCCGACTGGCCGGCCACGATCGGCAGCGACTCGACGCCGACCTGTTTGGCCAGCACCGCGAGTTGCTCCATCGCGGCCGGGCGGCGGGTGTCGAGGGAAGCGAGCAGCACCTTGCGCCGCTCGCGCTCAGTGAGGCGCCGGGCGATCTTGGCGGTTGTGGTCGTTTTACCTGAGCCCTGCAGGCCGACCATCAGGATCGGCACGGGGGCGGGGGCGTTGAGATCGACCGTCTCGGCGTCGGTGCCGAGCATCGCCACCAGCTCGTCGTTGACGATCTTCACGACCATCTGGCCGGGCGTGACCGACTTCAGAACGACGGCGCCGACCGCCTTCTCGCGCACCCGGTCGGTGAAGCCGCGCACCACCTCGAGGGCGACGTCGGCCTCCAGCAGGGCGCGGCGCACCTCGCGCATGGCGGCGGTGACGTCGGCCTCGGTCAGCGCACCGCGGCGGGTGAGCCCAGAGAGGATGCCGGAGAGGCGGTCGGAGAGACCTTCGAACATGCGGCTCGTCTGTCCCGCTTACTGGTGCAGCCCGGCCCGCTCGACGCGGCGGGCCTGGAGGTCGGCCTCGAATGCCTGGATGGCGCGGGCGAACTTGTCCCGGCACTCCGTGTTGCAGAAGCCCACGACGGCGCCGTTGTAGAGGGTGAGCGCGTCCGCCGAGATCGGCTTGCCCGACCACGGGCAGATCTCGTTGATCGCGTCCTCGATGTTCAGGCGCTCGGTCGGCATGGCTCGAACACCTCTCGGATGGCCAAGGCGTGGGTTTCCTCGGGTCCGTCGCCAACGCCGAGTGCGCCCGAGGGCGCACACGCGCTGTCGGGCGTTGGCCTCCGGCCTCTCGGGCCGGTCGGCTTCGGTGTCGACGACGATCGTCGGACGGGTCCGCGGCGGTAACCGTGCGGGCGGGCGAAGTCAAGCCGGGCCGCCCCGGCCGAGACAAGTCCGGGGCGGGACCGGGAGGAGTCGTTAAGCTTTACGGCTTGTTAAGCATGTTCGGGCTTGAATGCAGCATCCCGAACAGGACGACACAAGCCGATGTCGGAACCCGCCCGTCAATATCCGCCGACCGACACCGGCCCGCGGCCCGCCTCCGGCCCCCTGCGCGACTGGCTCGCCGCCATGAAGGCGCAAGTCCCGGCCAGCGCCGAGAACCCGGCCGAGCCGGTCCGGCGCGGCCCGCGGATCGAGCCGGCGCGCCCGGAGCCCGGTTGGAGCCCCCGCGTCGTCGAGGGCCGCGGCATCCGCGCGGAGGATCCGGATCTCGCCGAACTGATGGCCGAGAACTTGATGCTCAAGGCCAAGCTCGACCTCGAATCCGATCGGGAAGACGCACTCAAGGCGAAGCTGGCCGAGGAGATCCGCGCCCTTCGCACCCATGTGCGGGAGGAGGTCGGGCTCCTGGAGAACTTCCGGGCGGAGCGTGACCGGATCCTGGCCGAGTGCGACGGCCTGCGGGCCGAGCGCGACGCCGCCCAGGCCGAGAGCGCGCGGTTCGAGGCCGAGCGCGACGCCTCGCGCGAGGAGTGCGACCTGTGGCGGGCGCGGGCCGAGGCGCTGGCCCAGCCCCTGTTCCAGGCCCGGCGCTGAGCCGACCCGAGAAACACCAACCCGAAAAGCCGAAGGGCCGCCCCAGGGGCGGCCCTTCCATTGCCGAACCGCGGTCCGGCCGAAACTGGTCCGATGTCGGAACTCGGACGCCCTTAGAGGCGGGCGCCGGAGGCGACGGTCCAGGTCCGGTAAGCCGAGATGCGCGGCTGATGACAATGAGACACTGGATCACCTCCTTTCGTTGATTGCGGGAGAGCCCAAGGTAGGGGCAGCAGCGCGGCTTGTGAAGGCCGCCGGCTGCGCCCACTCGCCGCAACGCGGCACGCCGCACCGGCAGGCTTCCGCGGCCCGGCGCGGCGGCGTATCAGGGCCGCAGACTTCCCGCGTCAGCCCCAGGGCCCCCTTGTCCGTCTCCCCGCTGCCCAACGCGCGCTCCGACGACGCCCTCGACCCGGCGGCCATGCGCCAGCCGCTCGCCGATGCGTGGTACTGCGTCGGGCAAGCCGCGGCGCTCCGCGGCCGGGGCGGACAGGCGCTGCGCGCGGTCTCGCTCAACGGCGAGCAGATCGTGCTCGGGCGCGGACCGGACGGGCAGCCCTTCGCGCTGCGCGACCGGTGCCCGCACCGGGGCATGGCGCTGTCGAAGGGACGGTTCGACGGACAGACCCTGATGTGCCCGTTCCACGGCTGGCGCTTCGGCACGGACGGCCGCTGCCGCGAGGTGCCCACGCTCTCGACCCACGACGCCGCCGACTTCTCGCGCATCGCCGTGCAACGCTTCCCCGTGCGGGAGAGCGCCGGTTTCCTCTGGGTCAACCCGAACCCGACACCCGGCGGCGGGGCGCCGGCCGTGCCGGAGCTCGACTTCGAGCCGGCGGGCTCGCTGGTGGTTGAATTGGAGGTCGAGGCCTCGTTCGACCTGACCACCCTGAGCCTCGTCGATCCCGGCCACGTCGCCTTCGTGCACGATTCCTGGTGGTTCCGGCCCTCGAAGGAGCTACGCGAGAAGGTGAAGACCTTCCAGCCCGTCGAGCACGGCTTCGTCATGACGAGCCACGCGACCACGAAGAGTTCGCCCGTCTACCGCCTGCTCGGCGGCGTGCCGGAGGTGGAGATCGAGTTCCGGCTACCGGGCGTGCGGCTGGAGCGCATCCGCGCCGGCCACAAGCGCGTGGCGAACTACACCTTCGCGACGCCGCTCTCGGAGAACCGGACCATGCTCACCAACGCGCTCTACTGGAGCATGCCGGCTCTGAACCTGCTGAAACCCGTCGCGCGCCCCCTGATGCGCCAGTTCCTGACCCAGGACCAGCAGGTGCTGCAGCACGCCCAGGCGGGTCTGGACCGCAAGCCGACGATGGTGCTGCTCGGCGACGGCGACCTGCCGTCGCAATGGTATTTCCGCCTGAAGCGCGAGGCCCTGGAGGCCGCCCGCGCCGGACGACCCTTCGCGAATCCGCTTGAGCGGCGGGAGCTGCGGTGGCGCTCGTAAGGAACGCGTGAAGGCTTCGTTAACCATATCACGGTTAACTGTTGCGTAACGAACCCGAGCCCCGCGAGTCCCGATGCCCCGTTACTTCATCGACCTGCACGACGGGGCCCAGCCGGTACGTGACGAGGTCGGCTTCGACTTGCCGGACCTCGACGCGGCCCGCGGCAAGGTCACCCGCATCATGTCGGCGATCGTGCGCGACATGCTGCCGGACGTCGAGCGCCAGGACTACGTCGCCTGCGTGCGAGACGTCGCGGGTGCGGTGGTCTACCGGGCGCGGCTGTCGCTCGCCGTCGAGGCCGCCGAGTAGGCCGTGCCGCACGGCCGCGCGCCCTGCGGCACGCGCGCCACTCACGCTTGACGGTCGAGCCCGCCCGTCCATCTCCCGCTCCATGAAACGGCGCAGCCTGCTCACGGTCGCCAGCGCGGCCACGGTGATGACCCTCGGGGGCGTCGGCTACGCGGCGCACCGCCGATCGCGGAACCCCTATTACCAGGGTCCGAAGAGCGACCACTTCGACGGATTGCGCTTCCACAGCCCCGAGCAGGCCGCCGACAAGGATCTCTCGGACATCATCCGCTGGCAGCTCTCGCGCGAGGGCGAGGCTTGGCCGGCGCAGTTCCCGAGCCCCTTCCCGGCCGACAAGCCGCCGGAGCGCGTCGAGGCGTTGCGCGTCGTGCTGATCGGCCACGCGAGCTACCTCGTGCAGGTAGCGGGCCGGAACATCCTGATCGATCCGGTCTTCGCCAAGCGCGCGAGCCCACTGCGCTTCGCCGGCCCCAAGCGCGTGAACCCGCCCGGCATCGCCTACGCCGACCTGCCGCCGATCGACGCGGTGCTGATCACCCACAACCACTACGATCATCTCGACGGGCCCACCGTCGCCAGGCTCTGGCAGGACCACCAGCCGACGATCTTGTCGCCGCTGGGCAACGACGCGATCTTGCGCGGCTACGACGACACCATGGCGGTGGAGACCCGCGACTGGGGCGAGAGCCTCGACCTGGGCCAGGGCCTCACCGTCCACCTGACGCCGGCCAACCACTGGTCGGCGCGCGGACTGAACGACCGACGCATGGCGCTGTGGTGCGCCTTCGTGCTGACCTCCGAGGCGGGCGTGCACTACCATGTGGGCGATACGGGCCTCGGCGACGGGGCGATCTTCCGGGCGATCGCCGAGCGCTTCGGGCCGCCCCGTCTCGCGACGCTGCCGATCGGCGCCTACGAGCCGCGCTGGTTCATGCAGCCGCAGCACATGAACCCGGAGGACGCGGTGGCGGCCCTGAAGCTGCTCGGGGCGGGCCAGGCGCTCGGCCACCACTGGGGCACCTTCCGGCTCACCGACGAGGGCGTCGAGCGGCCCGCCGAGGCGCTGGACGCCGCCCTCGACGCTGCGGGCGTGCCGCGCGAGCGCTTCCTGGCGCTCCGGCCGGGGCAGGTCTGGATGCCGGGCTGAACCCCGTCAGGGGACGCCGGGCAGGGCCCGAGGCGGCCGGCTCCGCACGGTGATGCCGACCGAGGCCGCGATCACGCAGCCGATGGCGAACCACTGGACCGGGCTCAGGCGCTCGCCGAGCAGCGCGAGCGCGGCGAGCGAGGCGATCGCCGGCTCGACGCTCATCAGCACCCCGAAGGCCTGCCGGTCGAGGCGGCGGAGCGCCACCATCTCCAGCGAGTAGGGCAGGGCGCTCGACATCACCGCGACGACGAGGCCGCTCGCCAGGGTTGCGGGGACGAACAGCGCGGATCCCGCCTCGGCGAGGCCGAAGGGCGCGATCACGAGCGCCGCCGTCAGCATGCCGAGCGAGACCGCCTGCCCCCCGTGCGCCCGGCCGGCGCGCTGGCCGAACAGGATGTAGAGCGCCCAGGCGAGCGCCGCCCCGAGCGCGTAGGCGACGCCGACCGGATCGAGCGCGCCCGTCCCGCCCAACGGCAGCAGCAGGCCGAGCCCCAGCACCGCGAGCCCGATCCAGGCGAAGTCGGAGAGCCGCCGCGAGGCCGAGAGCGCGACCGCGAGCGGCCCCGCGAACTCGATCGCGACCGCGGGCCCGAGTGGGATGGTGAGGAGCGCGCGGTAGAACAAGAGGTTCATCAGCCCGAGCGCCGCCCCGTAGAGCAGGATCCAGCCGCCATCGCGGAGGGCCAGACTCCGTCGCCAGGGCCGCCAGACCGCGAGCAGGATCAGCGCCGAGAAGCCGACGCGGAGCGCCGAGACGCCGGAGGCGCCGACAACAGGGAACAGGGTCTTGGCGAAGGCCGCTCCGCTCTGCAGCGAGACCATGCCGGCGACGAGCGCGGCGACGGGGAGGAGCGGGCTGCCGGGGCGGGAGGATGTCACGATGATGTCGCCTCTGACCGTTCCCGGTCTAACGGTGCGGGTCACCGGCATTCCCTCTCCCTGCGCGCGGGGAGAGGCCCGCAGGCACCTTGTCGTGCCTGCGGGTAGCGCAGGCGAAAGCCGGAGCGATGGTGAGGGGGCCGCTCAGGAGGAGCCTCGTCTGTCGAAGCCCCCTCACCATTGCCTGCCGGCTGGCTTCATGCCCCGACGAGGGGGCATGAAGCCCTCTCCCCGCACGCGGGGAGAGGGGATATTAGGGCCATCGATGCGGCTTCCCGGAAAGTGTTGCTCGGCCCGCTACAGGATGAACCGGCTGAGATCTGCGTTCGCCGCCAAGCTCTCCACACGCGCCCGTACATAGGCGGCGTCGATCGCCACCGTCTCGCCGGCGCGGTCGGTCGCCGTGAAGGAGATATCGTCGATCACCCGCTCCAGGACCGTCTGCAGCCGGCGCGCGCCGATGTTCTCGACCGAGCCGTTCACCTCGACGGCGACGCGGGCGAGCGCGTCAACGGCGTCGTCCGAGAAGGCGAGCGTCACGCCCTCGGTCTCCAAGAGGGCGACCGTCTGCTTGAGGAGGCTCGCCTCCGTGGCGTTGAGGATCTGCTTGAAGTCCTCGACGGTCAGCGGCTGCAGCTCGACACGGATCGGCAGGCGCCCCTGCAACTCGGGCAGCAGGTCGGCGGGTTTCGAGACGTGGAAGGCGCCCGACGCGATGAACAGCACGTGGTCGGTCTTGACCGGCCCGTGCTTCGTCGCGACCGTGGTGCCCTCGATGAGCGGCAGGAGGTCCCGCTGCACGCCCTCGCGGGAGACGTCCGCCGAGGAGCGGCCCTCGCGGGCGCAGATCTTGTCGATCTCGTCGAGGAAGACGATGCCGTTGTCCTCGACCTCGCGGATCGCCTCGCGCACCAGCGCCTCGTCGTCGACGAGCTTGTCGCTCTCCTCGGCCAGCAGCGGCGCGTGGGCGTCCCGCACGGTGATGCGGCGCGGTTTGCCGCGCTGTCCGCCCAGCGCCTTGCCCAGCATGTCACCGATGTTGATCGCGCCCATCGAGGCGCCAGGCATGCCCGGGATCTCGAACATCGGCAGGCCGGCGGGGCCGCCGGAGGCGAGTTCCAGCTCGACCTCCTTGTCGTCGAGCTGGCCGTCGCGGAGCTTCTTCCGGAAGCTGTCGCGGGTCGCCTGGGAGGCGGTCGGGCCGACGAGGGCGTCGAGGATGCGCGACTCGGCCGCGGCCTCGGCCTTGGCGCGGACGGACTTGCGCTTCTCCTCGCGGGTCAGGCCGATCGCCACCTCGACGAGGTCGCGCACGATCTGCTCGACGTCGCGGCCGACATAGCCGACCTCGGTGAACTTGGTGGCCTCGACCTTCAGGAAGGGCGCGTTGGCGAGCCGGGCGAGGCGGCGGGCGATCTCGGTCTTGCCGCAGCCGGTCGGGCCGATCATCAGGATGTTCTTGGGCGCCACCTCCTCGCGCAGCGGCCCGGTGAGCTGCTGGCGGCGCCAGCGGTTGCGCAGCGCGATCGCGACGGCGCGCTTGGCCTCGTGCTGGCCGACGATGAAGCGGTCGAGTTCGGAAACGATCTCGCGGGGGGAAAACGTGGTCATCGCCCTGGGCTGCCTCGGCGCTCGTCCTCGTGTGCGGCAGAGCCCGGAATGGGGTCTCGGCGCCTGCGGCGCAAGGGTGAGCGGGGATCCCAAAGGGGCTCAGGCCCTTTGGGATCCGGGACCTTGCCGCTCAGGCTGCCCGGACCTCGGCGACGAAGCCGTCGACCTGCACGCCCAGCTCGTCCGCCCGGCGGGCCAGCTCGCCGGCCGCGGACAGGACCTGCGCGGCGCCGGCACCCGCCGCCTGGGCGTCGCCGCGCATCTCGGCCATGCTGCCGGTGACGGCGCGCGTGCCCTCGGCGGCGCCCGCGATGCTGCGGGCGATCTCGCGCGTGGCGGCCTGCTGCTCCTCGACCGCGGCGGCGACGCCGAGCGCGATCTGGTGCACGCCGCCGATGGTCGCATCGATCTCGCCCATCGCCGACACGGTCTCGCGCGTGGCGTCCTGGATCGTGGCGATCTGCGCGGTGATCTGGTCTGTCGCGCGCGCCGTCTGGGCGGCGAGTTCCTTGACCTCGGCCGCCACCACCGCGAAGCCGCGGCCCGCCTCGCCGGCCCGCGCCGCCTCGATCGTGGCATTGAGCGCCAGCAGGTTGGTCTGACCCGCGATGCTGGCGATGAGACCGACGACCTCGCCGATGCCTCCGGCGCTGCGGGCCAGGATCTCGACCTGCTCGCGGCTGCGCCGGGTGCCGGCGACCGCGCCCGCGGCCGCCTCGGCCGTGCGCGCCACCTGGGTGCCGATCTCGTTGGCGCTGGCGGCGAGCTGCTGCGTCGCCGCGGCGACCGCCTCGACGCTGCCCGCGGTCTCGCCGGAGCGCTGGGCCGCGGCCTCCGAGCGGCGGCTGGTCGCATCGGCCGTCGTGGTCAGGCTGCGGGCGGTGGCCTCCATCTCGGTCGCCGCGGCGGCCAGGTGCTGAACCAGCTCGCCGACGCTGCCCTCGAACCGGTCGGCGAGCGCCGTCATCTCGGCCTGCCGGGCGGAGCGCGCCGCCGAACCCGCCAGCGCCTGATCGGCGCGCAGGGCCTCGGCGGTGCGCATGGCGTCGGCGAAGACCTGCATGCTGGCCCAGATCGCGCCGATCTCGTCGCGGGTCGGCTTGACCGGCGGCAGGTCGTGCCGGCCGCCCGCGAGCGCACGGATCGCGTCCGAGACCGCGGTGAGCGGCCGGGCGATCTGGCGGCGGCCGATCAGCCCGCCGAGGACGAGGCTGCCGAGCACACCACCCAGTGCCAGGGCGAGCAGCAGAGCCATGCGCTGGCTGTAGAGCGCGTCGGTCGCCGTATCGATCGCCTCGACCTCGTCGCGCCCGCGCTTGACCAGCTCGGCGATGCCGGCCTGGAAGGCGCGGCGGTTGCCCTGGTTGGCGTCGTTGAAGCCGAGCGCGGCGGCCGCCTTCGGCGATTCCTCGGTGCCGGCGCGGGCGATCTCGGTCCGCATCCGCGCGAAGGCCGCAGCGTCGCGGGTGACCGCCTCGAACAGCGCGCGGTCCTTGTCTCCGACGATCGGCGCCCAGGCCTGCAGCAGCGCGTCCATCGCGGCGAGGCCGCGGGTGATGCCGTCGGCGTATTTCCGGGCCTCGGCGCGGTCGGCCGAGGCGTAGACGCCGCGCGAATCCATCGTCACCTCGGAGGCGAGACGGTTGAGGTTGGCCCCGTTCAGGGCACGCGTCGCCGCGAACCGCGTCTCGCTGATCGCCGCGTTGAGGGTGTGGAGCGAGCCGATGCCCAGCGCCGCCACCACGACGGTCACGGCGCTGCATCCGCCGACGAGCCCGAGAAGCTTGGTGCCGATCTTCATGATATGCCGAACCCGTCCCCCGGGGCGGCACCATGAGCAGAATACCTCAAGCACCGATTAACGGTGGGACTATGTTGCAGCGGCGGCGTCCAGGCTCTCGATGACGAGCGAGCCGTTCGTATAGACGCAGATATCGGCGGCGATCTTCATCGCCTTGCGGACAATAGTCTCCGCATCGTGCTCCCCGTCCTCCAGGGCCCGCGCGGCGGCGAGCGCGTAGTTGCCGCCGGAGCCGATCGCCATCACGCCGGTCTCGGGCTCCAGCACGTCTCCTGCGCCGGAGAGGAGCAGGCTCACCTCCTTGTCGGCCACCAGCATCATCGCCTCCAGGCGGCGCAGGTAGCGGTCGGTGCGCCAGTCCTTGGTCAGCTCGACGCAGGCGCGGGTGAGCTGGCCGGGATACTGCTCCAGCTTGGCCTCCAGCCGCTCGAACAGGGTGAAGGCGTCGGCGGTGGCGCCCGCGAAGCCGCCGATCACCTGCCCCTTGGCGAGGCGCCGGACCTTGCGGGCGTTGCCCTTGACGATGGTCTGGCCGAGGCTGACCTGTCCGTCGCCGCCGATGACGACGCGGCCGCCCTTGCGCACCATCAGGATCGTCGTCGCGTGCATCTTGGGAAGGGCGTCGTGCTCGGCCAAGGCTGTCTCCGTCCGGTCCGGGAGTTGCGTCCCGGGCCGCACGTAAGCGCTGACGCGCCCGAATGCCAACGCGGCGCTTGACGGCGGCGGCGATTTGGGCCGGAAGGGCGCGCAACCAGCCACAAGTCCCAGGAGCCGGCCGATGCCGCCGCTGTCCGACCTATCGACCGACGCCCTCGCAGACCTGCGCGCGGGCCTCCGCCAGGAATACGACGCGCTCAAGGGCCAGGGCCTCAAGCTCGACATGACCCGCGGCAAGCCGGCCTCGGCCCAGCTCGACCTCTCGGCCGAGATGCTGGCGCTGCCGGGGAATCGCGACACCACCGCCGAAGACGGCACGGACGCGCGCAACTACGGCAACCTCCAGGGCCTCTCCGAGACGCGCGCCCTGTTCTCGACCCTGATGGGGGCGCCGGCCGACCAGATCGTCGTCGCCAACAATTCGAGCCTCGCGCTGATGCACGACACCATCGTGTACGCGCTGCTCAAGGGCGTGCCGGGTGGCAAGGGCCCCTGGTCGAAGGAAGAGCCGATCACCTTCCTGTGCCCGGTGCCGGGCTACGACCGCCACTTCGCGCTCTGCGAGGGCTACGGCATCCGCATGATCGCGATCCCGATGACCGGCGAGGGCCCGGACATGGACGCGGTCGAGAAGGCCGCGGCCGATCCGAGCGTCAAGGGCATCTGGTGCGTGCCGAAATACGCCAACCCGAGCGGCGAGACCTACAGCGCCGAGACCGTGCGGCGCCTCGCCTCGATGAACACGGGCGCGCCCGACTTCCGGATCTTCTGGGACAACGCCTACGCGGTGCACCACCTCACCGCCGAGCGGCCGGAGCTTGCCAACATCCTCGACGCCTGCGCCGAGGCCGGCAACCCGAACCGGGCCTTCGTCTTCGCCTCGACCTCGAAGGTGACGCTGGCCGGCGCCGGCCTCGCGCTCTGGGCCTCCTCGCCGGAGAACGTGCGCTGGTACCTCGCCCAGGCCGGGCGCCGCTCGATCGGCCCGGACAAGCTGAACCAGATCCGCCACGTCCGCTTCCTGCGGGACGATGCCGGCATCGCCGCCCATATGGAGAAGCACCGCGAGCTGATTGCGCCGAAATTCGCGGCGGTCGAGGAGGCCTTCGCGGCCCGGCTCGGCGGCCAGGGCGTGGCGCAGTGGAGCGCCCCGAAGGGCGGCTACTTCATCACGCTGGACGTGCAAGACGGCACGGCGAGCCGTGTGGTGGCGCTCGCCAAGGAGGCCGGGATCGCGCTGACGCCCGCCGGGGCGACCCACCCCTACGGCCGGGACCCGAACGACCGGACGCTTCGCATCGCCCCGACCTTCCCGAGCCTCGCCGAAGTGCGCAAGGCGGCGGAAGCGGTGGCTCTGTGCACGCTGCTTGCGGCCGTCGAGGCGCGGCTGGGCTGAGCGGCTTCGACCCTCCCGCTCCGTCGGCAGGGCGATGGCCTATGCCGAGCGAGCCTCTGCACGGATAGAGCGCGAGTTCCCTCTCCCGTGCGGGAGAGGTCTGCTTTCGCAGAAAGCCGGGTGAGGGACCCGGAGCCTTAAAATATGGCTCGGCGTTGTGTCCGCGGCGGGGTCGCGTCTCATCCGGAAAGTTCTCGTCCCTCACCCCAACCCTCTCCCGCACGGGAGGGGGGAATCCCGCGCTACACCACCACCGTCACCGCTTCCGCGGCGCGCGTCAGGCCGGTGTAGAGCCAGCGCGCCCGGTGCTCGCGGAAGGCGAAGGATTCGTCGAACAGCACCACCTTGTCCCACTGCGAGCCCTGCGCCTTGTGGACGGTGAGCGCGTAGCCGTAGGTGAACTCGTCGGTCTCGCGGCGGAGGTAGAGCGGGATCTCCTCCTCGCTCCCCGAGATGATCTGGCGCAGCACCTTGATGTCGGTGGCGCGCCGCCTGAGCGCCGGGTCGTCCTCCGGCACCACGTCGAGCCGGACCATGTCGGGGCGCGGCGGCGCGCGCAGCGCCTTCACGGTCCAGGTCGAGCCGTTGAGCAGGCCCTTGGTGCGGTCGTTCCGGAGGCAGACCAGCTTCTCCCCCACCGCCGGCATCGGGTCGGTGTGGCCGGCAAGCTCCCGCAGGCGGTTGTTGTAGAGCCGCCGGGTCTTGTTCATCCCGACCAAGACCTGATCGCAGTCGAGCACCTGCTCGGAATCGATGTCGCGCCGGGAGACCACCTGGCTCGCCCCGTAGGTGCCGAGCGCGAGGCGCCCGCCCTCTCGCACCGTCATGGCCATGCGGATGATCGGGTCGTCCTCGGCCTGCCGGTGCACGTCGGTGAGCATCACGTCGGGCTCGGCCTCGGTGAAGAAACCACCGCCGCGCACGGGCGGCAGCTGGGCCGGGTCCCCCAGCACCAGGACTGGCTTGTCGAGCGAGAGCAGGTCATGCCCAAGGTCCGCATCGACCATCGAGCACTCGTCGATGACGATGAGGTCGGCCTTGGCGGCGGGCCCCGAGCGGTTGAGCGTGAAGGTCGGCCCGCCTTCCTCCGCCTCCTTGGTGCGGTAGATCAGGCTGTGGATCGTGCCGGCGTCGTGGCAGCCTTTGGCGCGCATGACGGACGCCGCCTTGCCGGTGAAGGCGCCGAACACCACCGAGCCCTCGACATCCTCGGCGATGCGGCGGGCGAGCGTGGTCTTACCAGTGCCGGCATACCCGAACAGGCGGAAGACCTGATCGCCGCCGCCCTTGCGCCAGGCGGAGATGGCTTTCAGCGCCGCCTCCTGCTGCGGCGCGAACCGGGTCGGGACCGAATCCGTCACGGCCAGCGGACAGTGGGGGGCAGCGAGGACAGGATCGAGGCGACGTTGCCGCCGGTCTTCAGGCCGAAGATCGTGCCGCGGTCGTAGAGCAGGTTGAACTCGACGTAGCGCCCGCGCCGCACCTGCTGCTCGTGGCGGTCGGCTTCCGTCCAGGGCGTGGCGAGGTTGCGCCGGACGATCTCCGGGTAGGCGTCGAGGAAGGCGAGGCCCACGTCGCGCGTGTAGGCGAGGTCGGCCGTCGCGTCGCCGGTCCAGTGGTAGTCGTAGAAGATGCCGCCGATGCCGCGCGGCTCGTTGCGGTGCTTGAGCCAGAAATACTCGTCGCACCACGCCTTGTAGCGGGCGTAGTCGACAGCGGGCGCGTGCGCCTCGCAGGCCTGCCGCAGGCGCGCGTGGAAGAGTTGGCTGTCGGGATCCTCTTGCGTGCGCCGCCGCTCCAGCACGGGCGTGAGGTCGGCGCCGCCGCCGAACCACGCCTTCGTGGTCACCACGAAGCGCGTGTTCATGTGCACGGTCGGCACGTGCGGGTTCCAGGGATGGACGATCAGCGAGATGCCGGTGGCGAAGAAGCGCGGGTCCTCCGCGGCGCCCGGCATCTGCGCCCGGAACTCGGGGGCGAACTCGCCGTGCACCGTCGAGACGTGGACGCCGGCCTTCTCGAACACCCGGCCTTTCAGGATCGCCATGGTGCCGCCGCCGCCATGCGCGCCCGAGTGGTCGGTGCGCTCCCAGGGCGTCTTCACGAAGGTCTGCGGCTCGCCCGGCGCATCCTCGTGGAAGGGGCCCCCGGCCTCCGCCTCGATCGCCTCCAGGGCGCCGGTGATCCGGTCGCGCAGCTTGGTGAACCAGGCGCCGGCCTCGGCCTTGAGGGCGGCGAGGTCCGACTCGGAGGGCAAGGGATGGGGCGAGGAATGGGTCATGTCGGGCCGCGTCATGGCCCAAGGCTTTCCCATCCCGCCCCGCGAGCGTCAATGCGCCGGATCAATGCACCCGCCGGGTCGGTCGGGCCGGGCGTTATTCGGGCCGGGCCGCGATCGCCTCTATCTCCACGAGGTAGCCGTGGTTCAGCGCCGGCACCGGAACGACGGTGCGGGCCGGCTTCGCGTCACCGAAGACCTCGGCGTAGATCCGGTTGAAGTGCGGCCAGTTCTCGACGCCCACCAGATAGGCGGTGACGCGCAGCACCCGCTCAGGCCCGCAGCCGGCCTCCGCCAGGATGGCCAGGAGGTTGGCGAGCGCCTGCCGCACCTGGGTCTCGAAGGGTTCAGTGGAGGTGTGCGTGCCGTCGGGGCGCGGCCCGAGCTGCCCGGAGACGAAGACGAGGTCGCGCCACGCGGTCCCCTGCGAGTAGTGCCCGGCGGGCGTCGGCACGGCGGCGGTGGCGATGCGCTCGATCGGATCGGTCATGGGCTCCGTGTGCTCCTCTGCGATAGCCGGAAGGGCGCGGGTCCCTTCTCCCTCTTGATTACCGGATCTGCGGCGGGAATGTGGGCTCCGCGTCCTCCCCCGCAGAGGGGGGAGGGAGAGCGCGGGAGAGGGGCGCCAGGGACGTGCGAATACGATAGCCCGCAGGGAAAGGAGAGCCTGTCGCGGTCCGGGTCCTTCACCACCCGTTGATGCGCGGCCAGACCTTCGCGACGCGGCCGGCGCCGTCGAGGACGTGGTAGCTTTCGTGCTGCGCGCCCGTCGCGCAGGCGTGGTTCGGCAGGATGCGCAGGCGCGCGCCGATCGGCAGATCCGGCAGCGCGGCCCCCGAGCCACGGCGCAGCGCCACGATGCCGTGCTCTTGGTTGGCGTCGGCCACGATCAGGTCCGGAAAGGGTCTGCCATCGAGATCGCAGACCACGCCGTAGCCCTGGTCGACCGCCTGTCGCGCCGTGCCGCGGTCGCGCGAGAGCGCCATCCAGCCGGCATCCGTGATGATCCAGCCCTTCCGCCGCTGATGGCCGATGACGGTCGCGAGCACGCTCAGCGCGATGTCCTCGGGCTCGACCGCGCCGACGCCCGCCTGGAACAGGTCGCCGAACATGAAGACCCCGGCCCGCACCTCGGTGATCCCGGTGAGATCCCGGGCGAAGCGCGCGGTCGGCGTCGAGCCGACGCTGACCACCGGGCAGGGCAGCCCCGCCGCGCGCAAGATGTCGGCCGCCGTGACCGCGGCGACGCGCTCGGCCTCGGCGGCCGCTGCGAGCGCCTCCGGGTCGCTCAGGGCGTAGCTGTCGCCCGCGTGGAGCAGCACGCCGCGCAAGGACGCCCCGCCCGCCACGAGCCGGCGCCCGATCGCGACGAGCAGATCCGCGTCGCCCGGCGCGACGCCGGAGCGGTGCCCGTCCGCGTCGACCTCGATCAGGACTGGGAGGGGGTCGCCGCTGCGGTCGGCATGTTCGGCGACCGCGTCGGCCTGCTCGGGGGAGTCGAGGATCACCGCGAGATCGGCGCCGCCCGCCCGGATCGCGGCGACGCGGTCGAGCTTGTCCGGCGCGATGCCGACGCCGTAAACCACGTCGCGCAGCCCGGCCTCGCAGAAATACTCCGCCTCGCGCAGGGTCGAGACGATGGCGGGGCCCTCCGGCGCCGTCATCGCGATCTCGGCGACCTCGCGCGACTTCGCGGTCTTCAGGTGCGGCCGGAACGCCACGCCGAGCGCGGTGAGGCGGGCGCGCATCCGCGCGACGTTCGCCCGCAGCCGGGCCTCGTCGAGGAGAAGGCAAGGCGTGCCGAGCGCCTCGAGTCCGGTTCCCTCCGCCGCCATGATCGTCACCGTCCGCACTCCTTCGCCGAAGCCGCTCCCGGATACGCGCTCGCTCCCGGCGGCGCCAGCCCGGTCAATCCGCGGATCGGCCGTGTGCTCGTCCACACGTCGGGCCGGAGGGAGCGCACCCACCTCTGTCTCGTGCAAGAACAAAGGCCACCGGATGCGGAAGCAGGAAGCTTCCGCGTTGGGCGGAGGCCGCAAAATAGAGACTCGATACTGACGATGACCAACCGTTTCGCCACCGCCGCCGTCGCGATTACTCTGAGCCTGGCCGCCCCGGCCGCGTTCGCTCAGGCCGGCAACTGGCCGCACGCGGAGCGCGCGCCGGTGACCGCCTACGACGACCTCACCACGGGCTCGATCACCGTCGCCCGGCCGCAGGTCCGTGACGGCTGGGGCGCGGTGAGCTCGGCCAAGGCCGGCAACGCCAACCAGCAGAACTTCCCGGTCCAGCAGTACGGCCAGACCTCCGGCGGCCCGGCCTTCTGAATGCGGATCTCGGATCGATGACGAGGGCGGGGCGCGAGCCCCGCCTCTTACGCGCCCGGTCACCGGGCCCGATCCGCGGAACGCGCGGCGCAACCGCGGGCGTTGTCAGCGCCCGAGCTTTGTCCCCGGCTGAATTCGAAATGCGGTGGACGCGGGCCGTGCCCGAACGGTAAACCTCCCCCGAAATCACATGGGAGGGATGCGTTTGGCACAGGACGTCATCCTGGCGACGAGCGGCCTGACGAAGGAGTTCAAGGGCTTCCGCGCCGTCAGCGGCGTGAACCTCGCGGTCGTGCGCGGCACGATCCACGCGCTGATCGGCCCGAACGGGGCGGGCAAGACGACCTGCTTCAACCTGCTCACCAAGTTCCTCCAGCCCAGCGCCGGCTCGATCCGCTACAAGGACCGGGACATCACCGGCATGAAACCCGCCGACGTCGCCCGGCTCGGGCTGGTGCGCTCCTTCCAGATCTCCGCCGTATTTCCGCACATGAGCGTGCTGGAGAACGTGCGCATCGCGCTCCAGCGCAGGCGGCGCGGCGATTCATTCGATTTCTGGCGGCCCGAGCGGGTGCTGCGGGCGCTCGACGGCGAGGCGCTCGAACTGGTCGAGGCGGTCGGCCTCTCGTCCTTTGCCGAGACGCAGGCGGCGGAGCTGTCCTACGGCCGCAAGCGGGCGCTGGAGATCGCCACCACGCTCGCGCTCGATCCGGAGATGCTGCTCCTCGACGAGCCGATGGCCGGGATGGGCCACGAGGACGTGGACCGCACCGCCGCTCTGATCCGGCGGATCGCCAAGGACCGCACCATCCTGATGGTCGAGCACAACCTGTCGGTCGTGGCCTCGCTCTCCGACCGCATCACCGTGCTGGCGCGCGGCCAGGTGCTGGCCGAGGGCGACTACGCCAGCGTTTCGAAGGATCCCCGCGTGGTCGAGGCCTATATCGGATCCGGTCATGCCTGAGGCGGCGCGCGTCCCGAACCCGGCGGCCTCGGCCGCCCCGCTGCTCGCCGTGCGCGGCCTGGAGGGCTGGTACGGCGAGAGCCACGTCCTGCACGGCGTCGATCTCGACGTGCGGGCCGGCGAGGTGGTGACCCTGCTCGGCCGCAACGGCGCGGGCAAGACCACGACGCTTCGCGCCATCATCGGCATCCTGGGCCGGCGCGCCGGCTCGATCACCTACGAGGGCGTCGAGACGATCGGGATGCCGTCCCGCTCGATCGCCCGGCTCGGCATCGGCTACGTGCCCGAGGAGCGCGGCATCTTCGCGAGCCTCACCGTGCAGGAGAACCTGATGCTGCCGCCGAAGGTGAAGCCCGGCGGCATGTCGGTGGCCGAGATTCACGCGCTCTTCCCCAACCTCAAGGAGCGGGCGGGGAGCCAGGGCACCAAGCTCTCGGGCGGCGAGCAGCAGATGCTGGCCATCGGCCGCATCCTGCGGACCGGCGCCAAGCTGATCCTCCTCGACGAGCCGACCGAGGGCCTCGCCCCCGTCATCGTCCAGCAGATCGGCCGCACGATCCTGAAGCTGAAGGCGGACGGCTACACCATCGTGCTGGTCGAGCAGAACTTCCGCTTCGCCCAGACGCTCGCCGACCGCCACTACGTGGTCGAGCAGGGCCGCGTCGTGGACATGATCCCGAACGCGGATCTCGACGCCAACATCGACAAGCTGCACGCCTATCTGGGCGTCTGAGATCCGCACAACCGAACCGCGCTGCCGGGCCACCCGCCCGCCTCAGGAAGGACGACGACAGATGCTGAGATCCGTTCTGCTCGCGAGCGCGCTCGGTGCCCTGACCATGGGCGCGGCGCACGCGCAGACCGCCGTGAAGGTCGGCGTGCTCGGCGACCGCTCCGGCGTCTACACCGACATCAGCGGTGAGGGCTCGGTGGTGGCCGCCCGCCTGGCGGTGGAGGACTTCGCTAAGATCGACCCGAGCGTGAAGGTCGAGGTGGTCTCCGCCGACCACCAGAACAAGCCGGACGTCGGCGCGGCCATCGCCCGGCAATGGTACGATCGCGACGGCGTGGACGTGATCGTGGACGGCGTCACCTCCTCGGTGGCGCTCGCGGTGAACCAAGTCACCCGCGAGAAGAACAAGGTCCTGATCGATTCGGGGGCCGGCACCGCCGACCTCACCGGGCCGCAATGCACGCCCAACACCGTGCACTGGGTCTACGACACGGTGGCGCTCGCCAACGGCACCGGCGGCGCCATGGTGAAGCGCGGCGGCGACACGTGGTTCTTCCTCACCGCCGACTACGTCTTCGGCCAGACGCTGCAGCGCGACACCGCCGCGGTCGTCACCAAGAACGGCGGCAAGGTGGTGGGCTCGGTCAAGACGCCGTTCCCGACCGCCGACTTCTCCTCCTTCCTGCTCCAGGCGCAGGGCTCGGGCGCCAAGGTGATCGGGCTGGCCAATGCCGGCGGCGACACCATCAACGCGATCAAGCAGGCGGGCGAGTTCGGCATCACTGGGGGCGGCCAGGCGCTCGCCGGCCTCCTCGTCTTCTCCTCGGAGGTGCACGCGCTCGGCACCAAGGTGGCGCAGGGGCTGGTGCTGACCGAGCCGTTCTACTGGGACCTCAACGACGGCACCCGCGCCTTCTCGGAGCGCTTCTCCCAGCAGATGAAGGGCCGCAAGCCCACCGCCAACCACGCGGGCGTCTACGCCGGCACGATCCACTACCTCAAGGCGGTGGCGGCGCTGAAGGGCGAGGCCAAGGACGGCGCGAAGGTGGTCGCCAAGATGAAGGATATGCCCACCGACGACCCGCTCTTCGGCAAGGGCACGATCCGCGCGGACGGGCGCAAGATCCACGACATGTACCTGTTCGAGGTCAAGAAGCCCGCAGAGTCGAAGGGCGAGTGGGACCTCTACAAGACGCTGGCCACCATCCCCGGCAACGAGGTCTTCCGACCGCTGGGCGAGGGCGGCTGCCCGCTGGTGAAGGGCTGATCTCCCCCGGCCCCGCCCGGCACCGGGCGGGGCGCCGCACGGACGCGTGAGCCACCATGACGACGATCTTCGGCGTGCCGACCCAGGCCCTGTTCGGCCAGCTCCTGCTGGGGCTGATCAACGGCTCGTTCTACGCGATCCTGTCGCTCGGGCTCGCGATCATCTTCGGGCTGCTCAACATCATCAACTTCGCCCACGGCGCCCTCTACATGATGGGCGCCTTCGTGGCCTGGATGCTGCTGACCTATCTGGGCCTCGGCTACTGGTGGGCGCTGGGACTGGCGCCGCTGGTGGTGGGCCTGTTCGGCATCCTGCTCGAGCGGCTCCTGATCGCGCGTCTGTACAAGCTCGACCATCTCTACGGGCTGCTCCTCACCTTCGGGCTGGCGCTGATCATCCAGGGCCTGTTCCGCAACCAGTACGGCGTCTCCGGGCTCCCCTACGCGATCCCGGCCGAGCTGTCGGGCGGCCAGCGCCTGCCCTTCATGTTCCTGCCGAACTACCGGGCCTGGGTGGTGGTCGCCTCGCTCACCGTGTGCATCGCCACATGGCTCGTCATCGAGAAGACCAAGCTCGGCGCTTACCTGCGCGCCGCGACCGAGAACCCGACGCTGGTCCAGGCCTTCGGCGTGAACGTGCCGCTCTTCCTCACGCTCACCTACGGCTTCGGCGTGGCGCTCGCCGGCTTCGCGGGCGTGCTCGCGGCGCCGATCTACTCGGTCAACCCGAACATGGGCGCCGACATCATCATCGTGGTCTTCGCCGTGGTGGTGATCGGCGGCATGGGCTCGATCCTCGGCTCGGTGATCACCGGCTTCGCGCTCGGTCTCGTCGAGGGCCTGACCAAGGTGTTCTACCCGCAGGGGTCGGCCACCGTGATCTTCGTCATCATGGTGCTGGTGCTGCTCGTGAAGCCCGCCGGCCTGTTCGGCCGCACGGCCTGAGCGCGGTCGAAGGAGAATCCCCATGGCCGACACCGCCAGCCTCGCCGCCACTCCGATCGCGGCGGCCCCGCGCGAGACCCGGGACGACCGGGCGCTCCACCGGCGCGTCTTCATGGGGCTCGCGGTCGCCCTCGCGCTGGCGCCCTTGGTGCTCTACCCCGTCTTCCTGATGAAGGTGCTGTGCTTCGGGCTGTTCGCACTCGCCTTCAACCTGCTCCTCGGATACGGCGGCCTGCTGTCCTTCGGCCACGCCGCCTATTTCGGCATGGCGAGCTACGTCTCGGCCAACGCGGCCAAGCACTGGGGCCTGACGCCCGAACTCGCGATCCTCGCCGGCACCGTGGTGGCGGGCCTCCTCGGCCTCGCCTTCGGCGCGCTCGCGATCCGGCGGCAGGGCATCTACTTCTCGATGATCACCCTGGCGCTCGCCCAGATGGCGTTCTTCTTCTCGCTGCAGGCGCCCTTCACGGGCGGCGAGGACGGCATCCAGGCTGTGCCGCGCGGCGCGCTCTTCGGTCTGGTCAGCCTCGCGGACGACCGCGTGCTCTACGGCCTCGTCGCGGTGGTGTTCTTCCTCGGGATGCTGGCGATCTACCGCATCATCCACTCGCCCTTCGGGCAGGTCTTGAAGGCGATCCGCGACAACGAGCCCCGGGCGATCTCGCTGGGCTACCGGGTCAACCGCTACAAGCTCGCGGTCTTCGTGCTCTCGGCCTCGCTCGCGGGGTTGGCGGGCGCCACCAAGGCGATCGTGTTCCAACTGGCCTCGCTCACCGACGTGCACTGGACCATGTCGGGCGAGGTGGTGCTGATGACCCTGGTCGGCGGCATGGGAACGGTGTTTGGCCCGATCATCGGCGCGCTGGTGATCGTCACGATGGAGACCTACCTGGCCCCATTCGGGGCCTGGGTGACGGTGATCCAGGGCCTCGTCTTCGTGCTCTGCGTGCTGCTGTTCCGCGAAGGCATCGTGGGCCTCCTGGCGCGCCGACTCGGCCGACCGCTCTAGGCGCGGCCAGCGCCGCCCCAAAAGGCAACGAGCGCCGCCACGGCATTCTTCCCGCGCGGCGGCGCCACGCCGCGCGTGCCCCGTCGCCGACCTCGAATACCTGCGGGCGGCGCCGCGGACCACAGTGCCGCCCGTCGGCCGGCCCGGTCGACCGGCTGCCGCTGGCGCGGAGCGCATCCTCCGCACTGCGTTTGATACGACAGCCTCCACGCGAAGGATCGAGAGCCTGCACATCCGTGGCTGCGGGACAGACGCCCAGGCGCTCGCGCGACGAGCGGACGAATCAGGCCTGAACTCCGGAACAAGCTTCGCCATGCCGCGTTGCCAACCTGCCCGACGCCGCATTTCTGCCCGGGCGCTGCATGTCCGGTCACCCAGCCGCAGGTTACGCCTGCGCGTCCATCGCGCCGACACTGCCTTCACCTGCGGCAGGTCAGCACAGTCGCTGTGCGATCCCAGTGCATATCCATCCAATGGCCAAGCTTAGACTGTAGCGGCCGCGCAACTGTCCTTGCGAGATCTCGGATGGTTACCTTTCGTTAACCGATCGGCGGCAACATTCGGTCAACCATTCGTTCCAGGGTGCCGCCATGAACCGAGCCCCCGCGCTCAGCGTCGATGATCCCGTTCGCGATTGCCCCGTTCCGCCCGAGACCCTCGGTCTGATCGCTCGTGCCGAGCCCGAATCCCTCGACACGATCGTCGAGGGCATTCCCGAGGGCGTCCGCGCACGGCTCGCGGTCTACCTCTACGGCCGCAGCCACACCCACGAGCTCGGCATCCGCATCGCCGCGACCTGCGAGGGCGCCACGCTGCGGCGCGCCGCCGGCCTCGTCGGCAACATGCTGCACGACCTCTCGCGCCGGCCCTACAGCCCGCCGAGCTACGGCCAGCGCGGGGCCAGCCGGATCAGCCTCGGCGGTCCGGCCGCGCGCCGGGCCTGAGCCGCGCGGGTCCGAATACGTTGGTCCGGGTGCGTCTTGGCCACGCTTTGACAGGCCCGCGGGCGATTCCGTAAGGCGGCGCGCCGGCCGGTCCGGCCGGTCCGCCTCACGGACACGCGCCATGAACGCCCTTCTCGTCATCCTCGGCGCCGGCCTGGGCGGCGGCGCACGCCACGGCGTGAACCTCGCGGTGGCGCGCCTCGCGCCGGCGCTGGGCTTTCCCCTCGCGACAGTGCTGATCAACATCCTCGGCTCCCTCCTGATGGGCGTGGTGGCCGGGGCCTTCGCCCTGCGTGCCGAGGCCTCGCAGCCCCTGCGGCTGTTCCTGACCACCGGGATCCTGGGCGGCTTCACCACCTTCTCCACCTTCTCCCTCGACACCGTCGCCCTCTGGGAGCGCGGCGAGACCGGCGCGGCGATGCTCTACGTGGCGGCCTCGGTCGGGCTCGGGCTCGCCGGGCTGGTCGCCGGCCTCGCGCTCAGCCGGGCCTGGCTCGCCGTGCCGTGAGCGACCGCGCGCGTGGCGGGGACCGAGGCGGCGCCCGGCGTGGCACCCGGGGTCGGGCGGCGCTATAATCCGCTCCGATGTCCGCCCTCTCCCGCCCGGTCCGCCGCCTAGACCCGATCCTCGTCGACCGCATCGCGGCGGGCGAGGTGGTGGAGCGCCCCGCCTCGGCGGTGAAGGAGCTCGTCGAGAACGCCATCGATGCGGGCGCGCGGACGATCGAGGTGACGATCGAGGGCGGCGGGCGCCGCCTGATCCGGGTGGTCGACGACGGGGTCGGCATGGGGCCGGAGGATCTGGCGCTGGCGGTCGAGCGCCACGCCACCTCGAAGCTGCCGGACGGCGACCTCTTTCGCATCGACACGCTGGGCTTCCGCGGCGAGGCGCTGCCCTCGATCGGAGCGGTCTCGCGGCTCACGCTCACCGCGCGCACGGCCGACGCCGCGCAGGGCGCGACCCTGACGGTGGATGCCGGCCGACGGGGCGAGGTGCGCCCCGCCCCCGCCCAGCGCGGCACCCGGATCGAGGTCACGGAGCTGTTCGCCGCGACCCCGGCCCGGCTCAAGTTCCTAAAATCTGACCGGGCCGAGAGTGCGGCCGTCTCCGAGATCGTGCGGCGCCTCGCGGTGGCCCATCCGCGGATCCGCTTCACCCTGCGCAGCGAGGGCGGCACGCCCCTCGTGCTGGCGGCCGAGGAGGGGGAGGGCCCGGCGGCGGGCCTGCGCCGGCTCGCGGGCGTGCTAAGCGCCGAGTTCGCCCCGAACGCGCTGCCCGTCGATCTCGCCCGCGAGGGCTTCGCCATCACCGGCCATGTCGGGCTGCCGACCTTCCACCGGGGCGCGGCTAACCACATCCACCTCGTCGTCAACGGCCGGCCGGTGCGCGACCGGCTGCTCCTCGGCGCCGTGCGCGGCGCCTACGCGGACACGATGAGTTCCGACCGGCACCCGGTGCTCGGCCTCGTCATCGCCTGCGACCCGGCGCTCGTCGACGTCAACGTGCACCCGGCCAAGACCGAGGTGCGCTTCCGCGATCCCGGGCTTGTCCGGGCGCTCGTGGTCAGCGCGATCCACGACGCCCTGCGCCGCGCGGGTGCCCGCACGGCGACGACCGGCGCAGCTCGCGCCCTTGAGGCGTTGCGGCCCGCTCACGTTCGGTCCCCGCCCACCGCACCTCTGCTGCGCAGCTACAGCGGGGAGAGCGCGCCCAGCCTGTTCCAGACGGCGCTGCCGGCCAGCCCCGCGCGGGCGCCCTCCTTCGCCGCGCCGCCCGGCTATGCGGGCCAGCGCCGCGTCCTGCCGACGGGCGGCTTCGGCGAGAGGGCGCAGGCCGAGCTCGACCCTTTCCCGCTCGACGCGGGCCCGCGCGAGCCGCTTCCGGCCGGACCGGCTGATGCGCCCGACCCGAACCTTACGCCTCAGTTCGCACCGGAAGCCGCCGCTTTCCAGCCGGGTCCGGAGGGCGAGGAGGCCCTCGATTTCCCGCTCGGTGCCGCACGGGCGCAGCTCCACGAAACCTACATCCTCGCCCAGACCCGCACCGGCATCGTCATCGTTGACCAGCACGCGGCCCACGAGCGCCTCGTCTACGAGCGGCTGAAGCGCGAGCGAGGCGCGGGCGGCATCGCGCGCCAGGGCCTGCTGATCCCCGAGGTGGTGGAGCTCGGCCACGACGAGGCCGCGCGCCTCGTCGCAGCGGGAAAGGACCTGGAGCGCCTCGGGCTGACGATCGAGGCCTTCGGTCCGGGCGCGATCCTGGTGCGGGAGGTGCCGGCGATCCTCAGCGGCGCCTCGCTCAAGGCCCTCGTCGCCGACATCCTCGACGCGCTGGAGGCCGGGGGCGACGAGGAGGGCGGGGCGGCCGCCGCCGAGACCGGCCCCCTCGGGCGGCGCCTCGACGCGATCCTCTCCCGCATGAGCTGCCACGGCTCGATCCGGGCCGGGCGGCGCCTGCGCCCGCAGGAGATGAACGCGCTCCTGCGCGAGATGGAGGCGACGGAGAATGCGGGCCAGTGCAACCACGGCCGGCCGACCTCCGTCGCCCTGGCGCTGCACGACATCGAGCGCCTGTTCGGCCGCCGCTGACCGGGTGGCCGGACCGCGATCGTGGAGGTTCCGGTTCGCGCGCTGGCGCAAGACTTGATATAGGTTGGTCACTCACCCTGGTCGCGGGCCGGTAGGCCTTGGACGGCATCCCGTATTCCGGACCGATAGCCTCGCGCTCCGCTCACCTCAGGGTCGCCACTCCGCCATGACCAAAAGTCCCGAACCGCGCGCGAAGCCGAAGCAGACCACAGAGGCGGATCACAGCGTCGGCAGCCGCGTCGCGCTGCTGCGGTCGGCCAGCGGCATGAGCCAGACCATGCTGGCCGATGCCCTCGGCATCAGCTTCCAGCAGGTGCAGAAATACGAGGCCGGCAAGAATCGGATCGGTGCCGGGCGCCTGCGCGCGATCGCCGACCGGCTCGGCGTGCCGGTCTCGGTCTTCTTCGCCGACGATCCGGGGCCTGAGGCGCGCGGACGTAACGAACTCGACATGCTGCAGCAGGACGGAGCGCTGACGCTGCTGCAGGCCTACGACGCGATCTCCGACACGGCGATGCGCGATGAGATCCTGACGCTCGTGAAGGCGGCCGCACGCATCAGCCGCCGGGCCGAGCCCGTCGAGGACGGGCGCTGAGAGGTCCGCTTCGGCCGGTCCGGCAGGGGCCTCGCGATCAGCCCCGGCGCGGTGTGAAGAAGTCCCGAAGCAACTGTGCCGCCTCGCGCTCGCGGAAGCCCCCGTAGACCTCCGGCGCGTGGTGGCAGGTGGGCTGGTCGAACACGCGCGGCCCGTGCTCGACGCCCCCGCCCTTCGGATCGGCGGCACCGAAATACAGGCGCCGGATCCGCGCGAAGCTGATCGCCCCGGCGCACATCGGGCAGGGCTCCAGCGTTACGTAGAGGTCGCAGCCGGTGAGCCGCTCGTCCCCGAGCGCGGCGCAGGCGGCGCGGATCGCCAGGATCTCCGCGTGGGCGGTCGGATCGCGCAGGGCGCGGGGTCGGTTGTGGGCGACAGCCAGCACCGCTCCCTCGCGCACCACGACGGCACCCACCGGCACCTCGCCGGCCTCGGCCGCCTGCCGCGCCGCCGCGAAAGCGAGATCGAGGGGGCCCGCGCCGGGACGCAGCTCGCTCACGGTGCCGATCCGGGAGCCGCTTCGGGCTCCGATCCCTTCCTGACCGGCTCGTGGAACACTTCGCCCAAGCTCACCGTTCTGTCCCCGAAGCGGCCAAGCCGCGATCCAATCATCCGGAGGATGAAGCCATGAGCAGCACCACCGACAAGATCAAGGGCGCGATCAACGAGGCGATCGGCAACGCCAAGCAGGGCATCGGCAACGCGACCGACAACGACCGCCTGAAGACCGAAGGCAAGGCGCAGGAGCTGAAGGGCACCACCCAACGCGGCGTCGGTGAAGCCAAGGACACGGTCAAGAGCGCCGTCGGCGGCAAGCTCTGAGACATTTGCGCGGCCGCCTTCGGGCAGGCGCGAAGACACGATCCCGCACAATAACCTGACAGAATGCTCCGGAGGTTACCATGATCGGTTGGGCCGTTACCTTCCTCGTCATCGCACTCGTTGCCGCGCTTCTCGGCTTCGGCGGCATCGCCGGCACCGCCATGGAAGCGGCCAAGATCGTGTTCTTCGTCGCGATCGCCCTGTTCCTGATCTCCGCCGTGTTCGGCGTGATCCGCGGCCGCGCGCCGAGGCTCTGAGCCCCACAACCGGGACATTTCACGGGAGGCGGCCCTCAGGGCCGCCTCCTTGCGTTTGCGCGATCGCGATTGAGGCCGATCCGCGCCCGCGCTATCAGGCGGCATGACGCTCCAGACGTGGTGGCTCTTCCTCGGCGCGGTCTTCCTGCTCTCGGGAACGCCCGGCCCGAATATGCTTCACGTGATGACCCGTAGCGCGCGCTACGGCCTCGGGCCGAGCCTGTTCGCGATGGCTGGCTGCCTCTCAGGCCTCGTCCTCGTGCTGATCGCCGCCGCCGCCGGCCTCGGCGCGGTGCTCGCGGCCTCGCCGCTGCTCTTCGAGGTGCTGCGCTACGCGGGCGTCGCCTATCTCGCTTGGGCGGGAATTCGAGCTTGGCGCGGCGCGGGCGCAGCGCATGACCCCGCCACCGGGCTCGCCCGAGCGCCGTCGCCCGCCGGGCTGTTCCGCGGCGGGTTCCTGATCGGGGTGAGCAACCCGAAGCTCCTGATGTTCGTGGCGGCCTTCCTGCCGCAATTCATCGACCCGGCCCGTTCCCAGGCGCCACAATTCCTCGTTCTCATCCTCACCTTCGCGGCCGCGGAGGCTTTCTGGTACGGGGTCTACGGCGTCGGCGGCCGACGGATCGCCGGGTTGCTGGTCCGGCCGGGCGCGCGGCGCCTGTTCGACCGGGCCACGGGGGCGATCTTCCTCGGCTTCGGCGCGGCGCTGCTCGGCGGGCACCGGTGAGCCGCGCCCTTGACGCACGTGTGGATCAGCAAGACCCGGATAAGCCGGGCGCGGGGAACGGTCGGGACCCGGGCGCCGACATCGCCGCGCGCCTGCACGCCTTCCGCAGCCTCGGCGGCAATTGCGAGTTCGGCTTCGTGCAGCGCTACGGCGGCGCCGAGCCCTCGGGTCTGCTGCGCTTCTCCTACACGCCGCTGCCGGACCTGATCCACGCGTTGGATACCGACTTCGCGGAGTTGGGCGCGCCGGGCGACCTGCACCTCGCCGAGGCGGCGAGCGGCACCTATTACTGCGCGAGCCGCCGCTACGGCATCTGGTCCAACACCGCGCGGACGGTCGGCGATGTCGATCCGGCCGCGCTCCTGGAACGGGAATACGGCCGCGTCGCCCACCTGAAACGGCGGATGCTCGACGAACTCGGCGCGGGCTCGAAGATCCTCGTCCGCAAGGTCGGGCCGGAGGATTCCGAGGCCGATCTCGGGCAGCTCCTCCGGGCGATCCGGCGCCACGGCCCCTCGACGCTGCTGCGCGTCGCGGCGGCCGGACCCGACTGGGCGCCCGGGCCGGTGCGCCGGGTCGGCGACGGCGTTTTTCAGGGCAGCGTCCGCCGCTTCGCCCCCCAGGAAGAGGCCTGGGACGTCGATCTCGAACCCTGGCTCCTCCTCAGCGACAGCGCCGAACGGCTCTGGCGCGGGCTGTCACCGGAACCGATGCGCCCCCCGGCCCGGCCCGTCCGGGCCTTCTCGGGCACGCGCGCCCACGCCGCGCGGGGCGATGGCATCTCCTCGTTCCGGCAGGATTGCGACGCCCGCGCCCTGCCACGCGGACCGATCCACACCTTCTCGGCCTGGATCTGGCTGCCGGAGCGCTTCGCGGGCGAGGCGGTCTTCGCGGCCATCGATTACGAACGGCTCGCCTGCGCCGGGGCAGACCTCGCGCTGCGCGGCGCGTGGCAGCGGATCTGGGTCTCGGCGCGGATCCCGGAGGGGCGCGAGCGGATCCGGATCGGCCTCGTCGCCCGCGCTCCCCGCGGCCAGCGCTTCTGGTCGACGGGCTGGCGCCTCGACGAGGGACCGCTGCCGCCCCAGGAACCTGCGCCCGCCGTCCGGCCCCGCGCCGGCCTCGGATTCTGGCTGGCGCGGCTGCGGGGCTAGCCCACGGCCGAATCTGACGTCTCGCGCACCGGGGCGGCCTCTGTTATGGGCTTGGCCCATGAGCGACAATTCATCCGAGAGCGGCCGCGACGGGCGGGCCGACGACCCGTCCGCGCAGGCCTGGACGCCCGCGACCGACGCCAACACCGAGAAGCCCGACAGCGAGCGGCGGCCCAAGGCCCGCGACGCGCGGGCCGAGCGCGCGGGCGGCGATGCCCCGCTGCGCCGTCGCGCGCCGGAGCACCCCGCCAAGCCCACCGCGCCGAGCGAGGCCCCCGAGGAGAGCGCCTACGAGGGCGAGCGCATCGCCAAGGCGATCGCGCGCGCCGGCATCGCCTCGCGCCGGGACGCGGAGGCGATGATCGCGGCCGGCCGGGTCAGCCTCAACGGGCAGGTGCTCGATTCACCGGCCGTCAACGTGACGGAATCCGACCGCATCCTGATCGACGGCGAGCCCATGCCGGAGCGCGAGCGGACCCGGCTCTGGATCTTCCACAAGCCGCGCGGCCTCGTCACTACGGCGCGCGACCCCGAGGGGCGCCAGACCGTGTTCGAGGCGCTGCCGGAGGACATGCCCCGCGTCGTGGCGGTGGGCCGGCTCGACATCAACACCGAGGGCCTGCTGCTGCTGACCAACGACGGCGGCCTCGCCAAGGTCATCGCCCATCCCGACACAGGCTGGCTGCGCCGCTACCGCGTGCGCGCCCACGGCGACACCGACCAGGCGCAGCTCGACCGGCTGCGCAAGGGCGTAACCATCGATGGGATGGAGTACGGCCCCGTCGAGGCCACCCTCGACCGGGTCCAGGGCGACAACCTCTGGATCACGATGGGCCTGCGCGAGGGCAAGAACCGCGAGGTCAAGCGCATCCTCGAACATCTCGGCCTGCAGGTGAACCGGCTGATCCGGCTCTCCTTCGGCCCGTTCCAGCTCGGCGACCTCGAGATGGGGCTGACCGAGGAGGTGCGCACCAAGGTGCTGAAGGAGCAGCTCGGCAAGACGCTCGCCGAGCAGGCCGGCGTCGATTTCGAGAGCCCGGTGCGCGAGCCGATCGCGCCCTTCGGCTCGCCGAAGCAGAAGGAGGCGGCGCGCCAGGACGCGGGTCGCCAAGAAGCCGGCCGCCAGGAGGCCCGGACCGAGCGCGCGGACCGGGGAGAGCGGGGCGAGCGGTCCTACCGCGACGGCGGCGAGCGCGGAGAGCGCCCGGCCCGGCCGGCGCGCCCGGCGGCCGCACCGGAGCGGGTGCCGACCGGCGGCATGGGCCCCGGCCCGCGCCGCTCGGTCTGGCGCGCCGATGAGGGCGAGACGCAGCGCCCCGGCCGTCCGCCGCGCCGCGGCGCCGATCCGAAGATCGAGCGGGCCGCCGCCGCCGAGCGCGGGCGCGAGCGGGTCGGCGCGATCAAGAGCGGCGAGCGGCGCGTGCTGGTCGAGCGCCTGGGTCCCAGCCCGCAGCCGGAGCCCGCGGCCGAGCCGCCGAAGCGGCGTCCCCGCTACGCCAAGTCGGACGAGGCGGGCGCGCCCCGGGCGGACGCGCGGCCGCGCTACCGGTCCGGTGACGAGGCGCGCGGCGAGCGGGCTGCCCGGGCCGATCGCGCACCGCGCCCGGACCGGGCGGCGCGGACGGATCGTCCGGCGCGCGCCGAGCGCGCCCCCCGCGGCGAGGGTGCCGAGCGCGCCCCGCGCCGCGCGGGCGGGTCGGAAGGCGGCGGGCGCTCCGGCGATCGCGGCTTCGGCGAGCGCGGCTACGGCGAGGCCCGCGGGACCGGGCCGCGGGATGCCGGGGCTCGCCCGGGCGGCAAATTCGGTGACCGGAAGCCCGGCGGCTCGTTCGGCGGCGGCAAGCCCGGCGGTGCGAAGTTCGGCGGCAGACCCGGGGCTGCGAAGTCCGGTGGATCCGAGGGCGGCGGCTACAAGGCCGGGCCCAAGCCCGGCGGCCGTCCCGGCGGCTTCGGCGGACGCGGCGAAGGTGCGCCCACCCGCGGCGGGAGGCCCGGGGGTAAGCCCGGCGGCTTCAAGTCCGGTGGCTTCAAGCCCGGCGGCGGTGGTCCCGGCGGCCGCTCGGGCGGCGGCGGCCGGCCGCCCCGCGGGGCCCGGTGAGGATCGTCGGCGGGGCTTGGCGCGGCCGACGCCTCGCCACGCCCCGCACCGACGCGATCCGGCCCACCTCGGACCGGCTGCGCGAGGCGCTGTTCAACGTGCTGGCGCACGCCTACGACGATCCCGTCCCCGGCGCGCGGGTGCTCGACCTCTTCGCGGGGACCGGAGCGCTCAGCTTCGAGGCCCTGTCGCGGGGGGCCGCCTACGCGCTCCTCGTCGACGAGGGTACCGAGGCGCGCGGCGTCATCCGCCACAACATCGAGGCCTTCGGCGCCGAGGGCACGACGCGGCTGTTCCGGCGCGACGCCACGAAGCTCGGGCCGATGGGTCCCGGCGCGCCCTACGGTCTCGTCTTCTGCGATCCGCCCTACGGCCGCGACCTCGCCCCGGCGGCCCTGGCAAGCGCCGCCGCGGGCGGCTGGCTTGCCCCGGGCGCGCTGGCCGTCGTGGAGGAATCCGGCTCCGCCAGCGTCGCGCTGCCCGACGGCTTCGAGGAACTGGAGCGGCGCGCCTACGGCGAGACGGCCGTGGTTCTCGCACGCTTCAGGGCGGAGTAGGCCGTCGGCCTCCCCACGGGCGCGCGGCGGAGATCAGCCCGTCAGGAAATCCCGCATCGCCCGCAGCGTCGCCTCCGGGTTCTCCTCCGCCAGGAAGTGGCCGCCCGCGATCTCCGTGCCGACCGCGTTCGGCGCAAGGGTGCGCCGCCACGCCTCCAGGGCGGTCTCCGGCTTGCCCTTGTTGAGGTACTCACGGCTCGACAGGACCAGCACCGGCATGGCGAGCGTCCGGCCGGCCGCGATGTCGGCCTCGTCGGCGGCGCGGTCCGGCCCGGCGCCCGCCCGGTAATCCTCGCACATGGCGTGGATGCGGTCCGGCACGTTCCAGGCCTGCCGGTAGAGGTCGAGCGCGCGCGGATCGAAGACCGCGAGGTCGTGCGCCCCCGCCCACTCCGTCAGCAGGCCCTCGAAATAGGCGTCGGGCCCGGCCGCGATCTGCTGCTCCGGGCCGGGGGCGGGCTCCGCCAGGAACGGCCAGTGCGGGTTCATGCCGGGGCGAGCGGTGATGCGCTCCCACTGCACTGCGGTCGGCACGATGTCGACGAGCACGAGCCGCGAGACACGGCCAGGCTCGTCCAGCGCGAGGCGGTAAGCGACCCGTGCGCCGCGGTCATGGCCGGCGAGCGCGAAATGGACGTGGCCGATCCGCTCCATCAGGGCGACGATCTCGCGGCCGAGCGTGCGCTTGGCGTAGGCTTCGTGCGCGGGATCGCCCGCGGGCGCGGCGGACCAGCCATAGCCCTTGAGGTCGAGGCAGATCACCCGGTGGTCGCGGGCAAGGTCGGGGGCGATCCGGTGCCACATCGCGTGGCACTCCGGGAAGCCGTGGAGCAGCAGGAGCGGTGGCGCCGCCTCGGGGCCGCCGGCCCGCGCGAAAGCCTTGCCCCAGGGCGCGTCGAGCCAGAGCGCCTCGAAGCCCGGAAACAGATCGGCGCCGTCCATGTGGTCGTGATCTCCCGCGTCGCGACCTCGTCAACGCGCCTGGGCGCGGCGGGCTCCGCGCCGACTCAGCCGATCTGAGTGAGCAGGGTGAACACCCCGAAGGCCAGCACCGAGACCACGGCGACGGCGAGCAGGATCAGCGCCGCGCGCGATTCCTTCAGTTCCGGCGACATACCCGCCTCCGCGCTTCCCCGCGCCCGGGATCTGAACACCCGGCGCCCCCTGCCCAGCCTACGCGGCCTCTACGATCCGGTACAACCGGCGCGTCGATCGCGCGATGTGCCCCACCGCACAGATTGCAGGAGTCGACAAGCCTAGCTTGGCGGCAATCGGGCATGGCGCATTTCGCCTCGCCGTTTGAAACAGGATCGCGGTCATGTCATCGCATCGTCGCGCTGTCGCTCTCGCCCTCGCTGGCCTCCTCGCCTTCCCGGCGCTCGCCGCCGCCCGCGAGGCGCATCACGCCAAGCCCGCCGCGAAGCCGCAGAGCCGGGCGGCTATCGCCGCCTCGGAGGGCTTCACGGCCCGGATGAGCCGACTGGACGCCCTGATGGGTGGTCCGCGGACGCTGGCGCCCCGCGCGCGCTCGGCCAGCGCCGCCGTGAACTGACGGTTCAGGCCATCTCCGCCAGGAAGGCGTCGTAGCGGGCGCGGACCTCGTCCAGGCGCTCGAAATGCGGGAAGGCACCGGTCGGCAGCGCCGCGACGCGCCAGTTCGGCCGCGCGGCGAAGCGCGGGGCGTCGCGGTAATCGACGAAGTCCCCCCGCTCCCCGTGCAGCATCAGCACCGGCAGCCACAGCGCCTCGTAGAGCCGAGTCGTGTCGGTCGGGAACAGGTAGCCCGATACGAAGCAGAACGGCGCGTGCTCGGCCCCCGGCTGATGCGTCGTGGCGTGGTCGTATTCGAGCAGCCCCTCGTCGATCTCGGGCGACCCCCAGGTCTTCTCCAGGAAGAAGCGCAGGCTCGGCCGGCTGGTGAGCGCGTCGAACAGCGCCCGGCCGTGCGGCGGCGCGTCGAGGAGCGCCCGCGTCGTCGGGCGGCGGCGGTCGCCGCCGAATGCGCCGCGGCCGGAGAGACGCGCGTCGAAGCCCGCCGGGCTGATCAGCGCGAGGCTGCGGTAATCCTGCGCCCGCTCCAGAGCCGCGCGGGCAAGGTAGGCGCAGGAGAGCGAGAGCCCGAGCGCGTCGATCCGGACACCGCCGTGCCGGCGCCGGATCTCGCTGGCCACTGCGTGGATCGCCTCGACCATCAGGCCCGGCGTATAGGGTCGCCGGGACCGCTCCGAGAAGCCGAAACCCGGCAGGTCGAGGGCGTAGACCGGCCGCTCGCGCCGGTAATGCCCGTAGAGCGGGCGCACCTCGTAGGCGCTCGCCGCCGCGTTGACCGAGTGGACGAGGAGCAGCGGCACTCCGTCCGCCGCGTCGTCGCCGTAGAACGAGACGCGGCCGGCGCGGGCGGTATCGAGGTCCTCGCGCCGCGCGGGCAGGGCGGGGTGGAGAGGCACCCGGTGCGGCACGGCGAGGCGGCTCCAGGCGAGCCAGGCCGCTGCCCCGCCGAGGGCCGCGATGCCGAGGCCCTTCGCGGCGCCGCGCGCCAGGACCGGTCCGATGCTGTGAGGTCGCCGTGCCATGCCGTCCCGTTCCGCCGCCCTCGTCTCGGGCGACAACGCCGTGGGCGCGGCCGCGTTGCGGCGGCTCAGGCCGCCTCGATCTCCGCGCTGAGATTCAGCCACTCCTCCTCGGCCGCGGCGAGCGCGTCGGCCGCCTCGGCGCGCATCCGGGCGATCTCGCCGGCCTTGGCGGCGTTCTCGCGGAAGGCGGTACCGTCCTCCAGGGCCGCGTCGATCTTGGCGATGGCGGCCGTGAGCTTGGCCATGCGCGCCTCGACGCCTTCCAGGCGCTTGCGGAGCGGCGCGAGCGCGGCGCGGCGCTCGACGCCCGCGCGCCTGGCCTCGGCCTGCTTGCCGCCGCTGCCGTCCGCGTCGCGCTCCTCCCGCTCGGGGCCGGCGAGCACAAGGCGGCGGTAATCGTCCATGTCGCCGTCGAAGGTCTTTACCGTGCCGTCCGAGACCAGCCAGAGCCGGTCGGCGCAGGCCTCGACCAGGAAGCGGTCGTGGCTCACCAGGATGACGGCGCCCTCGTAGTCGTTGATCGCCTCGACGAGCGCCTGACGGCTCTCGATGTCGAGGTGGTTGGTGGGCTCGTCGAGGATGAGGAGGTGCGGCCCCCGGAAGGCCGCGAGCCCCATCAGCAGGCGCGCCTTCTCGCCGCCCGAGAGCTGCTGCACCGGCGTATCGGCCTTGGCCGCGCCGAAGCCGAGGCGGGCGGCGGCCGAGCGCACCTTCGCCTCGGGCTCGCCCGGCATCAGCGTGCGGACATGCGCGACCGCGCTCTCGGCGGGGCGCAGCTCGTCGAGCTGGTGCTGGGCGAAGTAGGCCACATCCATCTTGGAGGAGCGCTTCACCTGGCCGGTGAGCGGGGGCAGACGCCCGCCGATCAGCTTGCAAAAGGTCGACTTGCCGTTGCCGTTGGCGCCGAGCAACGCCACCCGGTCATCAGGCGCCAGACTCAGATTGAGCCCCGAGAGCACGATCCGGTCGGCGTAGCCGGCCTGGACCCGCTCCATCGCGACGATCGGCGGCGAGAGCGGCTTCTCCGGGCTCGGCAGGTGGATCACCGGCACGTCGTCCTCGATCAGGGCCGCGATCGGCTCCATCTTGGCGAGCCGCTTCATGCGCGACTGCGCTTGGCGCGCCTTCGTGGCCTTGGCCTTGAAGCGGTCGATGAAGCTCTGGAGATGGGCGCGCTCGACGTCCTGCTTGGCCTTGGCCTTCGCCTGGAGCACCCGCTTCTCGGCGAGCTGCCGGGCGAAGCTGGTGTAGCCGCCCCGGTAGATCGTCAGCTTGCCCCGGTCGAGGTGGAGGATGTGGTCCACGCTCTCGTCCAGGAGGTCGCGGTCGTGGCTGATGATGATCGCGGTGCGCGGGTACTTCTGCAGGTAGTCGTAGAGCCAGAGCGTGCCCTCGATGTCGAGGTAGTTGGTCGGCTCGTCGAGGAGCAGCAGGTCGGGCTCGGAGAACAGCACGGCGGCGAGCGCCACGCGCATGCGCCAGCCGCCGGAGAAGTCCGAGCAGGGCCTCCCTTGCGCCGCCGCGTCGAAGCCGAGGCCGTGCAGGATCGCGGCCGCGCGGGCCGGTGCGGAGTGGGCGCCGATATCGACGAGCCGGGTCTCGATCTCGGCCCGGCGGATCCCGTCCGCCGTCTCGGCCTCCTGCATGAGGCGGGCGCGCTCGGTGTCGGCGGCGAGCACCACCGCGTGCAGGGTCTCGGGGCCGGCGGGCGCCTCCTGGGCCACGGCGCCGATGCGCATGCCCTTGGGCATCGCAACCGCCTTGTCGTCGGTCGGCAGGTCACCGAGGATCGCCCGGAACAGGGTGGTCTTGCCGGCGCCGTTGCGCCCGACGAGGCCGACCCGCGCGCCCTCGGGGATGGTGAAGCTCGCCCCGTCCAGGATGACGCGGTCGCCGATGCGGTAGGTGAGGTCGTTGACGCGCAGCATGGCCCGCGTTCTGGCCGGGGCCGGGGGCGGTTGCAAGAGGACGCTGGGAGGGGACGCGCGCGCGGGGCTGTCACGCCGGAGTGGCGGCGCATCTTCTCGCGGGCGGGCGGGCCGGTATACGGCACGCCATGACCTTGACCATTCTCGCGGCGCTGGTGCCGATCGCGCTCCTGATCGGGCTCGGCGCCGTCCTGCGACGCCGGACCTTCCTGGCACCCGCCTTCTGGCCGCAGGCCGAACGGCTCGCCTATTACGTGCTCTTGCCGAGCCTGCTCGTGCACGGGCTCGCCACCGCCCGGCTCGACGGGGTTCCGGTGCTCGAACTCGCCGCCGTGCTGGTGCTCTCGACGGCCTGCGTCGCGCTGGTGCTGGTCGCGGCGCGCCCGCTCTTCCGGCTCGACGGCGCGGCCTTCACCTCGGTCTTCCAGGGCGGCATCCGCTTCAACAACTATGTGGGCGTCTCGGCGGCGGCGGGGCTCTACGGGGCCCAAGGGGTGGCGCTGGCCGCGGTCGCCAACGCCGCGATCGTGCCGACCGTCAACGTGCTCTGCGTGCTGATCTTCGCCCGCTACGGCACGGCCGGGCAGGCGCGTCCCGGCCTGATCCTCCGGCAGATCGCCCTCAACCCGCTGGTGCTGGGCAGCCTCGGCGGCATCCTGCTCCAGGCGGCGCACCTGCCCCTGCCGCCGGGCATCGAGCCGGCCTTGAAGGCCCTGGGTCAGGCCTCGCTGCCGCTGGGCCTGCTCTGCGTCGGGGCGGCGCTCGATTTCGGCACGGCGCGGGCCTGGATCCGGCCGGTGGCGGCGGCCTCGCTGTTCAAGTTCGGCCTGATGCCGGTGGCGACCGTGCTGGCCTGCCTCGCGCTCGGGCTGAGCGGTCCGGCGGCGGTGACGGCGCTGCTGTTCCAGACCCTGCCGACCGCCTCCTCGGCCTACATCATGGCCCGCCAGCTCGGCGGCGACGCCCCGCTGATGGCCGGCATTACCGCGACCCAGACCGTGCTGGCAGCTGCCCTGCTGCCGCTGGTGATGATCGGCCTCGGTGCCCTCGCGGGTCTGGTCTGAGCGGGGCTGCAGCTCAGACCAGTTCCCAGGCGTCCGGTTCCGCCATCAGCTTGGCCACCAGCGCGTGGTTCAGCTCGTGGCCCGTATGCGCCGCCCTGACGTGGCCGAGCAGGGGGTGACCGATCAGCGCGAGGTCGCCGACGAGGTCGAGCGCGCGGTGGCGCACGGGCTCGTCCGGCACCCGCATGCCGCCGACGACGCGGCTCCCGACGATACCCGCCGTGGTACGGAGGTTCGCGCCGCGCAGCACCGGCTTCCCGGTCAGGAAGCTGTAGAGCTTCAGCGGCACCGCCCATTTCAGGCGGCCGAAGCTGCGCGAGGGCGCGAGGGCGCGGTCGAAGGTCTCGGGATCGACGGGCCCGGTCCAGTCCATTCCCGGGAAATGCGCCAGGGCGAGATGCGCCGAGACGCGGAGGTGATCGCAGGGCTCGACGCTCAAGGAACGCTCGCCCATCCGCACCGCGACCGGACGCCGTAGCCGCAAAGACCGGCGTGGGGCGTCCTGCTCGATACGGCCCGCCCCGCGGATGCCCGCGCACCAGGGCAGGGCGCTGCCGTCGAAGATCGGCAGCTCCTCGGCGTCGATCTCGACCAGCGCGTTGTCGATGCGGTGGGCGGAGAGCGCAGCCATCAGGTGCTCGACGGTGCGCACGAGGATGCCGTCGCTCGAGCGGAGCGCCGTGCACAGCGGCTGCGACTCGCGGTAGCGCCAGAGGGCCGGCACGTCGGCCCGGCGCCCGTCCTTCAGCTGCCGCCGGAACAGGATGCCGGCTCCGGCCGCGGCCGGCGAGACCCGCACGTTCGCGCGGCGCCCGGTATGCAGTCCCGGTCCCGCGCGCTCGAAGGCGGCGCCGAGCGTCGCCTGCCGGGCGGGCCGGGCCCAAGCCTCCGGCAGGATCGGGGGGATCTCCGGCAGGATCGGGGGGATCTCCGGCAGGATCGTCGGGAAGGGGGCGGACATGACGCGGGCTCGGTCGGGGCCCACGGACGCGCGACGGCCGGCGCAACGCCGGTTCGATCGGCCGCCGCGGCCCGCCGCGCCCCCAGGGCCGGCCGCGATCGGAGATGTCTTCTCGTTAGCGCGCGGACCGGGCAGCGGAAAGAAGCCCGCGCCTCACAATGGTGTCAGCGCGGCTCATCCACCTGAATCGTGCCGGGACAGGGTCGTGAAACCCGGCCCAGCCTTGACCGCCCCGGAGGCTGCCGTCACCATTCGCGGACACGTCACGGCCACGTCGAAGCCCCGGCCCGGATCGACCGGACACGGGGCGCCTCCCTGCGAAGAACCCGCTCCCGGGTCCCGCGGCGACGGGCCCGCGCAGCGAGGGGCTGATCCGGATGGCGCGGCTGTCCACCATACCGTTCTTCAAGGAGCCGGGCATCGATCTCGCTCCGTTCGAGACCCGCTGCCACTGGCGCCGTTTCGACGAGCACGAGGTGTTGGTCGATTTCGACGACATCTCCACGGACGTCTACTTCCTGGCGGGCGGCGAGGTGCGGATCCTCAACCGCACCCAGTCGGGCAAGGAGGTGATCCTCGGCGAGATGCGCGGCGGCGCCTTCTTCGGCGAGCTCGCGGCGATCGACGGGGTCGGGCGCTCAGCCAACGTCACGGCGCTCACCCGCGGCGAGGTCTGCGTGGTGCCGGCCGCCGTGTTCCGGCAGATCGTGTTCGCCTCCGAGGCCATCGCCGATCGGCTGTTCCGCCTGCTCGCCAAGCGCGTGCGCGAGCTGAACACCCGCCTGATGGAGCACGCGCTGCTCGACCTGCGGCACCGCCTCTACGCCGAATTGCTGCGCCTCTCGGTACCGCGCGCGGGCGGGGGGGAGGAGCGGGTGGTGAGCCCGCCGCCCTACCACCACGTGCTCGCCGCCCGCATCGGCTGCCGCCGCGAGCAGGTGACGCGCGAGTTCACCGCCATGGCGAGCGAGGGGCTGGTCGATCGCACCCGCGGCGCCCTGGTGATCCGCCGGCCGGACCTTCTGGAGGCCCGCGTCGCCGAGGCCCTGCGCGAGGACGGCTGAGCGGATCGTGACCGCGACGAACGGGGCATCCGCGCCGCTTCTGCGGCTCGCGGGCGTGACGAAACGCTTCGGCGGCGCGACAGCCGTCGACGGCGTCGACCTCGCGCTCGCCGAGAACGAGGTGTTCTGCCTGCTCGGTCCCTCGGGCTGCGGCAAGAGCACTCTGCTGCGCCTCATCGCCGGCTTCGAGCAGCCCGACGCGGGCACGATCCGACTCGGCACGCAGGACCTGACCGGGCTGCCCGCGCACCGGCGCCCGATCAACATGATGTTCCAGTCCTACGCGCTGTTCCCGCACATGAGCGTGGCGCGGAACGTCGCCTACGGCCTCGCGGACCGGCCCCGGGCGGAACGGGCCGGGCGCGTGGCGGACCTGCTGCGGATGGTGCGCCTGGAGGATCTCGCCGATCGCCGGCCGGACACGCTGTCGGGCGGCCAGCGCCAGCGGGTGGCGCTCGCCCGCGCGCTCGCCCGCGAGCCCCGACTGCTGCTCCTCGACGAGCCGCTGACCGCCCTCGACCGGGCACTCCGGGAGGAGACCCAGAGCGAGCTGCGTGCCCTGCAGCGGCGCCTGCGCACGAGCTTCATCGTGGTAACGCACGATCCTGAGGAGGCGATGCGGCTCGCCGACCGGGTCGGCGTGATGGCGCAGGGGCGCATCGTGCAGGTCGGCGCGACGGCCGAGCTCTACGACCGGCCGGCGAGCCGCTACGTGGCGGGGCTTCTCGGCGACGTAAATCTGATCCCCGGCCGCCTCGGTCCGGGCGAGCCGGGCGGCCTCCGGGCGGTCGAGACCGCGTCCGGACCTCTGCGCGCCCGCGCGCCCGCTGCCGCCTTGTCCGAGGGGGACGCGGTCGTGGTGGCGGTGCGTCCGGAGCGGGTCGCGCTCGGGCCGGACGAGGCGGGGGAGGGCGCATCGGCGGGGATCCCGGCGACGGTCGCGGAGCGCGTCTTCCTCGGGGACCGCATCGCCCGCGCCCTGCGCCTCTCCGACGGCAGCGCGATTCGTGCGAGCGGCCCACCGGAGGGCGCGGACGCCTTCCCGGCCGGCACCTCCGTCCGCCTGCGCTTCGCCGCCGAGGCGGCCACGATCCTGCCGGCATGAGGACCTCGGCCGCAGACCGATGGCATGCGCGCTGGCGCGCGCGCCTCGTGCGGCTGCCGCCGCTCGTCTGGCTCTCGGCCTTCTTCCTCGTGCCCTTCCTGATCACCCTGAAGATCAGCCTCTCGGACGCCGCCACCGCGATGCCGCCCTACCTGCCGGTCCTCGACTGGCAGGGCGGCCGCGAGGGCTGGGCGAGTTTCCTCGAAGCGCTCGACTTCGAGAACTACGCGGTTTTGTGGTTCGACACGTTCTACCGCGACGCCGCGCTCAGCTCGCTGGCCTATGCGGGCGCGGCGAGCCTCGTCCTCGTGCTGCTCGGCACGCCGCTGGCCTACGCGCTGGCCCGGGCGCCCGCGCGGCTTCAGCCGCTCCTCGTCGCCCTCGTGGTGGTGCCGTTCTGGACGAGCTTCCTCGTGCGGGTCTACGCCTGGATCGCGATCCTGAAGCCGGAGGGGCTGCTCAACGCGGGTCTCCTGCGCCTCGGCCTGATCGCGCGGCCCCTGGAGATCCTGAACACGCCGACGGCCGTGCTGATCGGGCTCGTCTACGCCTATCTGCCCTTCATGGTGCTGCCCCTCTACGCGGTGATGAGCCGCCTCGACGGCAGCTTGCGCGAGGCCGCCGCCGATCTCGGGGCCGGGCCGGTGCGGGCGTTCTGGAGCGTGACGCTGCCGCTCGCCGCCCCCGGCATCGCGGCGGGGGCGCTGCTCTGCTTCATCCCGATGGTCGGCGAGTTCGTGATCCCCGATCTGCTCGGCGGCTCGGACACCTTGATGCTGGGGCGCGTGCTGTGGAGCGAGTTCTTCTCGAATCGCGACTGGCCGCTGGCCTCGGCGGTCGCCGTGCTGCTCCTGCTCATCGTGATCGGCCCGGTGCTGCTGTTCCGCGGCGCCGGCCGGGAGGCCGCCCGGTGATGCGTCCGGTGCGACACGCATGAGCCTGTTCCTGCGCGCCGTGCTCGGGCTCGGCCTCGCCTTCCTGTACGCGCCGATCCTGGTGCTGGCGGTCTACTCGTTCAACGCCTCGCGGCTCGTCACCGTCTGGGGCGGCTTCTCGACCCGCTGGTACGCGGCCTTGCTGAGCGACGGGCCGCTGTTCGCCGCCGCCTGGGTCTCCCTGCGCGTGGCCCTGCTCTCCGGCGCCGTCGCAACGGTGCTCGGGACGCTCGCCGCCCTGGCCCTCGCCCGGCACGGGCGATTTTGCTCGCGAGCCCTCCTCACCGGCCTCGTCTTCGCCCCGATGGTGATGCCCGAGGTGATCATCGGCCTGTCCCTGCTCCTGCTCTTCGTCGGCACCGGGCTCGACCGGGGCATCGGCACCCTCGTGATCGCGCACGCGACCTTCTGCACCGGCTTCGTCGCGGTCGTGGTCGGCGCGCGCCTGCGCGGCCTCGACCGAGGCCTGGAGGAAGCCGCCGCGGACCTCGGCGCAGGGCCGCTCCGGGTCTTCGCCACCGTGACCCTGCCGCTCCTCGCGCCGGCGGTGCTCGCCGGGTTCCTCCTCGCCTTCACCCTGTCGCTCGACGATCTCGTCATCGCGAGCTTCGTCTCGGGGCCCGGCGCCACGACGCTGCCGATGCGCCTCTACAGTCAGGTCCGGCTCGGCGTGAACCCGGAGATCAACGCCGCCTCGACGCTGCTCGTGCTGGGCGTGACGCTTGCGGTTCTCGCTGCCTCGCGCCTGAGCGCGCGGCGCTAAACGTCACACAGACCGGCACAACCAGATCGTGCACAACTCTCCGCTACCGCGCGGAATCACAGCACCGCGATCAAAGTTCCCAGAGCTTTGGCGCTCGTATCACCTTCCCTGCGACATATGTTCGCGCGAGGCGATAATCCGTTAAGTTGTATTCTGGTACATCATCACTTGCTCACGGCGCCGAACGAGAGTCCGGCTAGAGCCTAGAGCACGGAGTGCAAGAGGGACCCATGCATCTGATCACCCGCTTCCTGAAGGACCGCGACGGCGCGACTGCTATCGAGTACGGCATGATCGCAGCGCTCATCGCCGTGGTGATCATCGGCACGCTTCAGATCATCGGCACGCAGCTGAACGCCAAGTTCAACAGCATCTCGACCCAACTGAACTGATCGGGAGGCCTGGCACCGCCACGGGATCTCTTGCCTACAGGCGGTAGTGCGCCGAGATCCGCGACAGGTTGATGTTGTAGTACGGATCGGCCCGCAGCTCAGGCCCCCAGCGCTCCTGCATCACCGCGGTCTCCGCCTGGAAACGGGCGCGCTTCTCGGACGTGTCCTCGGGTCCCCGGCTCTTCGATTCGTGGTGGACGAGCTTAGCGAAGGGCGTCCACAGGATGCGGTAGCCGGCTGCGCTTATCCTCAGGCACAGGTCGATGTCGTTGAAGGCGACCTTCAGCGCCTCCGCATCGAAGCCGCCGACCGCGCGGAACACCTCGGCCCGCATGGCGAGGCAGGCGCCGGTCACCGCCGAGACCTCCTGCACCAGCACCATCCGGGCGAAGTAGCCGGGATCCTCGTCCGGCAGGCCGAGATGGGAGTGGCCGGCCACGCCCCCGATGCCGAGCACGACGCCGCCGTGCTGCACCGTGCCGTCCGGGTAGAGGAGCTTGGCCCCGACCGCGCCGATCTCCGGCCGCACCGCCTGCGAGACCAGCTCGGAGAGCCAGCCCGGCTCGATCACCTCGACGTCGTTGTTGAGGAAGAGCAGCACCGCGCCGCTCGCGGCCGCCGCGCCCCGGTTCGACAGGTCCGAGAAGTTGAACGGTCCGGGCGCCGGTACCACGTGCAGGCGCGCATCGTCCCGATAGGTCTCGAACAGCGCCCGGGTCTCCGGCTCGCGGCTGTCGTTGTCGACGACGATCACCTCGATATCCGGGTAGTCGGTCGCGCCGAACAGCCCGGCGAGGGTGACCCGCAGGAGCTCGGCGCGGTCGCGGGTCGGGATGATGACCGAGACGCGGGGCACGGGCTCCGGCAGAGGGCGAACCACCCGAACGAAGCCGTGCGGGCCCTGCTCGGCCCGCGCGCCCTGGCGCTCCACCACCTCGGCGACCGCCCGCAGCCGGGCGGCTTCCGTGCGGGCGAGCGCCCGGTCCGAGAAGGTGCCGGAGCCGCCCGCCGCCCGCCAATGGTAGAGCACCATCGGGATGTGGCGGATCCGGGCCGGATCGAGCTGATCGGTCAGGCGCAGCAGCAGGTCGTGGTCCTGGCTGCCCTCGAAGCCGGGACGCAGGCCGCCGAGCGCCCGGACTGCATCGGTGCGCACCACCGTCAGGTGGTTGATGTAGTTCTGCCCGTAGAGCAGCTCGCGGTCGAAATCCGCCTTGAAATGCGGCTCGAACCGGCGCCCGCGCCCCTCGATCTTGTCCTCGTCGCTGTAGACGAGCACCAGTCCGGGATCATCGCGGAGCGCGCGCGCGACCTCGTAGAGCGCCTGCTCGGGGAGCGCGTCGTCGTGGTCCATGAAGGCGCAGAAGGCGCCCTGAGCCAGCGCCAGCGCATCGTTGGTGGCGCGGGCGATGTGACCGTTCTCGGGCCTGCGCACGACCCGGATGCGCGGGTCGCGGGCGGCGAGACGGTCGATCAGGCGCACCACCGCGGGCTTCCGCGAGGCGTCGTCGCAGAGGCAGAGCTCCCAGTGCGGGTAGAGCTGCGCCTGGAGCGAGCGGATCGCCACCCGCAGCACGCGGGGCGCCGGATCGTGCACCGGCATCAGCACCGAGATCAGCGGGGCGGCCTCCCAGCCCGCGACCTCCGCGCGGATGCGGGCGCGGTCGGCGGGCGTGAGCGTGGCGCTGCGCCGGATCCAGGCACCGTAGCCGGTCTCGCGCCGGTGCCGGAGCGCCCGGTCGAGGAAGGCGCGCCCGCGCACCCGCTTGCCGAGCGCGCGCCAGAACGCGGCCCGCAGGGTGAGGGCGGGGTCGCGCAGCAGGCCGCGCGCCAGGAGTGAGGGACGCGAGCGCTGGCGCAGCGCGATCCGCTGGAGCGAGAGCGGGCGGCCCGGCACGAGACCGGTGACGCGGAGCGCGCTCACATCCTCGGGCAGCCGCCCGGTCCAGGCGAAGACGCCACCGCCGAGCGCCTCCTCGGCGAGCGGCGCGCCCGGCCGGCCGGACTCGCCCGCCAGGAAGCTCATCAGCAGGCGCGCGTTGCGGGCCGCGCCTGGATCGTCGGTGAGCGTGACGGTGACCCAGGCCCCTCCGAGCCCCGAGAGATCGAGGCTCAGCCCGTCGGGCTCCCGGCGCAGCGGCAGGCGGCGCGGGCGCCCGCGCCCGGTGAGGAGGGCGTCCGGCTCCACGCTCAGCGCGCCCAGCCCTTGGCGAGCGATGCGGTGACCGCGTCCGCCATAGCGACGTCGAAGACGAGCATCGATTCCACGGCCCGCACCGCCCGCAGGCGCTCGGCCAGCGCCAGCGTCTCGGCCGGGATCGGCGCGGGCACGGGGATCGGCGCCTCGATCCCGAGCCGGTCGAACAGGGTCGAGGCGAAGGCGTCGAAATAGTCGCGATGGCCCACGATGGCCACGCGCGCCAGGATCTCGATCGCCACGATCGAGTTGCCGGGGTTCAGCGGGTCGTCCGGCAGCCGGGTGCCGAGCTGGCGCGTCAGCGGGTTGTAGAGCAGGTAGTAGGCGGGCTCGGGCATCATGCGAAAGAACCGCTTGAGGCTCCGCAGGTCGGCGTAATCGTACTCCGTGCTGAACTGCGCGGCCTCCGCGAAGCGCCCGAGGCGCCAGGCGCGGGCGGGATCGCTCGCCACCGGCGCCTGCGCCTTCATCCAGCGCATCCGGGTCGCCATCTCGACATAAGGGTCGTGCAGCAGGATCGCCGCGACAGCGATGTCGGGGGTGAAATGGCCCTCGTAGCGCGGCACCGTGACGGCGCCGGCGAGCAGCGCCGAGGCGACGTAGCGACAGCCGAAGATGCTGGTGAGGATCTCGTCGGAGAGCCGCTCCAGGCCGAAATGGGCCTGCTGGAAATGCGGGAAGAGGGCTGCCTGAAGCACGCTCTCGGGCTGGATGCTGGTGTTGATCAGCATGACCCGCTCGGACACCAGCCCGGCCGGCGGGGCGCGACGGTAGACCAGCACGTTGGTGTCGGCGTCGTAGAGTTCGAGCCGCGGCAGGGCGGCGATGTCGGGCACCTCGGCCTCGGTCAGCTCGAAGGTGCACTGACCGGTGGAGTGCCAGCCGTTCTGCTTGAACACGATGTCGACATGGGCCGACTCGACCTCGGCGACGCGGCGCCCGTCGACCGCCACGGCGACCCGGCTGATCGCGAGCGGGTTGTCGGGCACGATCCAACCGCGGATCCGCTCGCCGTTGTCGTAGTCGATGAAGAAACGCATATCCCGTCGCTGCGGTCCGGGCGGGTCCCCCCGCCGCCGACCACCGGGTCGGCGAGGGCGCCATAGCGCATTTTCGCAAGCGGTGCAGCGTTGCACGCGGCGGGCACGACCCACGATCCGCCCGGCAAAAACCCGCTTGCGCGCCGCCGGGGCAGCCGCTATAGCCCCGTCTCACCGGAGCCGAGCGGCTCCGGACCGGGCGCGTAGCTCAGCGGGAGAGCACTACCTTGACATGGTAGGGGTCACAGGTTCGATCCCTGTCGCGCCCACCATCAAATCAAGCACTTAGCTGATTTGATGGTAGTTACCTCTGGTTCGCAAAACCAGAGGCACCCAATCAGGACCAGCAGAAGCCCTCTCAGGCGGTCCTTTTCACCTCCGTCAGATCGAAGTCATCCAGCTCCAGCGCCGCCGCGCTCTTGAGCAGATGGTGCGGGCTGAACCGCGCGTAGATGCGCCGCGTAACGTTGACGTTGCTGTGGCCGAGGAAGCTCGCGATCTCCTCCATCGGCACGCCTTCCTCGGCCTGGCGCACCGCCGCGCTGTGACGGAGCATGTGCGGGTGGACGTGCGGGAGGCCCGCGTTCTCAGCCGCCTTGGCGAGACCCCGCTTCACCGAGCCGACCTTCTGGCCACCCCACTCGACCACGTAGTCCGAGCGCGCGCCCTGCTTCGCCTCAAGCAGGCGCATCCGGAGCGTGCGGTTCATCGGAACCACGGCGCGGCCCTTGTGCGGGACCCGGATGTCGGGGTTCTCCAGATCGATCTTGCCCCGCGCGAAATCGATGCGATCCCAGGTTAGATCGAGGATCGCGCCGGCCCGGCCGGCGGTGGCGTAGGCGAGGTACACGAAGAGCTGCAGGTGCGGCATTGAGCAGGCCTTGAGCAGGGCCCGGACCTGATCGCGCGTCAGGTGCTCGGTCTTCGACTTCGGCGCGGACGGCCGCTCAATGTGGGGCGAGACCCGGATCAGCCGGCGCTTGTGCGCCCAGTTCAGCACGGTCCGGACCCGGTTCAGCTCGGTCAAGATCGTACCGTCCTTCCGGCCGATCGCGCGGCGCGCAGCCGCGTAGGCGTTGCAGTCGTCGATCGTGATGTCCTCGGCGTTCATCCGGCCGAAGTGCGGGCCGAGCGCCTTCCACTGATGCTCCATGATCGCCACGGAGGGCTTGCCGGCCTTCTCAAGCCGGTAAGCCTGCCAGAGTTCGCCGACTGAGGAGCCCTTCGGCTTCACGGCCTCGGCATAGATCGTTGGCGCTCGGCGACGAGCCTCAGCTTCGTTGTCCGTGCCGAGCCGGAAGCGCCGGCGCTTGCCGTCCTGGCGGAAGATGAGGACGCATTCGCCTCGGGGGAACTCGTCGGTGCGGAGCCGGCCGATGGTGTAGGCGTCGTCGTCTGTCTTGCGCATTCTGCTTGCTCTACGGCGGATCGTGGAATTCTCAGGAGCTTGCCGCCGAGTCGGAAGTGGCCGAGCTCGCCCCGGTGGATCATGTTGCGAACGTGTTTTTCGGAGCAGCCCCACTCGATCGCGACGTCGGCGGGGGTGAGGATGTCGGGCCTCATGGCGGTCCTTCTGGCGAGCAGCAGCCAGGCCGCGCGAACGCCCTCGGACGGGGCATTTACCGGCCGAAAAGGTGAGAATGTCACCATTGGAGGTATTTGCCTTCCCAAAGGGTTGGAGTCAACCGTCAATGGTGATAAATGCCCCTTATGACGCCGCTTCATTGCCGAATGGCCCGGGCCGCTCTCGGGTGGAGCACACAGGATCTCGCGAGAGAGGCGGCCGTCGGCGTGAACACGGTGAACCGGTTCGAGGCCGGGCAGGACGCGCGGATGTCGAGCGTCACCAAGATGCAGAGTGCGCTCGAAGCTGGCGGCGTGATCCTGATCGAGGAGAACGGGGAGGGGCCTGGTGTGCGCCTCCGGAAAGCACGAGAGGAGCCATGACCATGATCATCGCCGTCCCGAGCCACGTCATTGATACCGCCGTCAGCGCAGTCTTGAGCGCCACCCCGCGCCGGCGCCGCCTGACGCTGGCTGGCCAGTCCGCGGCCTTCATCGCGAATCTGTCGGAACAGGGATTTCCGGATCAGGTCGCGCGTGGCTACGGGATCTCGTTCGAGCGCGCGGTGCTCGCCCGGGTCGAGGCTGCCGGTGGAGGCCTGCAATGACCGATCCCCGCCTGCCCTTGTTCGCGGCGGCCGGCGTCGAGGTCGCGGAGCGGCCGCGCCCGCCGACTAAGCCCCGGCGCGCGCCGCAACCGCCTCCTCCGAGCCCGGCCGATCGCGCCGCGGCGGCGCGCGCCTGTGGGGCGCGCCGGACGCGCTCGGATGGCGAAGTCCGCCGCCGCATCGGCGAGGTGCATTCGCAGCCCGCCCCGCAAGTCGTGGGATTTCCCCTAAGCCGGAATGCTGAGTTGCTGCAAAATACGCTCGAGCAACTGCCTCACCTATATTCTCCAGAGTGGGACAAACTGCGATCGAAGGCCTACAGAAACACCGCGCACAAGCTGATAAGGCGTGGTATTCCCAACGATGAAGCATGGCGCTGTGCCAACGAGCTGGTCCACGCCGCCTTCCATATCCGGAAGGTCGAAGCCTACAAGGAGATGGGTATCAGATGAGAAGGCCCCTCAAGGGGGGCAGCGTAGCGCTAGACAAAGAAAGGCCCCCGCAGCAGCAACTACGAGGGCCCCAGAAACAAGTCCAGTACACTGCAAAAACACATAGCGCGCCGCTCGCCCGAAACCAAGAGCGTCCTGCCCGAAAGAGGCAGCCTCCGAGTGTTCTTCTGCCGGCACGCCTCAGGCGTCAGCAGATCACGCAGTTGCTCCTTGATCGCCACGGGGGTCCGTGCCGAACTGACGATGCTGAGGCATGGTTCGACGAAATCGCTATCCACATCGTCCTTTCCTGTCAGCCGCATACCGCTGAGGTCGTCGCCCGAGAATGGTGCTCGCGGTACATCCCCGACATGCCGCAAAACTGGATTGTTGCGACGCTCGAGCAGGTCCGGCAGATTCCGCCCTCCTACACGAGTCTGGCCATCGGTCGCCGCCTCAACCTGACCGCGGTAGAGAAGGCTCGCCTCGGCCTCACGCATATCGCGGCCACCGATCTGACTCCGGAACAGGTGTTGGACGCACATCGTGAGCGGGACCGCCTCAGAAAGGAGGCTCGACGGCGAGCAGAAGGCCGCCAATCACAAGCCCGATCCGCCTCTCGACTGAAGCCGTGGATCGAAGCTGGTTTCAACACGCGCCGGACCTGGGAGCGGCATGGAAAGCCAACGCCAGGCCCCCATTCGAACGCCTGTCGCAACTTCGTCCTCGGTACCTATGGTGGTAATGTCGAGGACCAAATTGCGACACCCTTAGCCTGATACCAGCGTCGCTACGCAGCTGATCCGGCGCGCCTCGGGCGCGTCCGCGTCAGCGTCCTTGCTTGGGGCGCGGGAGTTACGGGGCCGAGGTTCTGACCTTGCCAGTTCAGCCCGAATCCCCGTGCGCGCACGCATGCGCGCACCCGCACGCGAGGCGCTGGGGCGCGTGATCCTGCGACGTTAGCAGGCGCGCTCGCGCCCCCTTGAGGGGGGACGCGCGCCTGCTCACGCCTCACCCGCGCGGCTCGGCCTAGACAGGATCTGGGAGCCTCATCCTGAAGCCGGCGCCCCACTTCAGGGTTTTGCATGCCGCGCGTGCAATGATCCTGATCCCGCGGCCCTGCTGAACCCGGGCTGGCCGCGAGGGGAGCAAGCCTCGATCGCGCGCCTCCTCCGGGAACCGCGCCCCCGCCCTGGCCCGGCCGCAGAGGGGCTGCACCCTTCCAACGCTGACCCGCTGCCGTATGCAGATCCTGTGGATAACCCAGGCTTTGTGCTTGCCGCCTGATACAGATCGGGCGCCTCCTCGTGCCCGATCAGCTGGAATCGTGCCTCGGCCAGCCGCCCCGTTCGGGCGGCTTTTTCGTTCGATCCGCGATCCTTCAATCGACAGCCAGGAGTGGTGATGACCGCACGCACCCTGCGACGTGCGCTCGATCAGGCGCGCGCATCGATGGCGGCTGCCCGCCGCGCCGCGGCCAACCTCGGCGACACCCTTGCCGACGACCCGAACCTTGTTGGCGCGCTCGCGATCATCGACGTCATCGGCAACGACGCCGCTGCCGTGACGAACAGTGTGCTCGATCGCGTGTGCCCCACCGAACCCGAGGACGCCGACGAGCCGCGGGTGCGCCCTCTGGGTTCAGCCTTGCACTGAGCCTGCTGACGCCACGCTCGGGCGATGACCCGTGGGGAGAGGGAGGCCGCGCGGGACGCCGGCTCATCGCAGGTCCGTGTCACGCATCCGCCGGCCTGCTGTCACGCGCGTGACAGACCAGGGCACACCCGCCGAATGTCTCACCTGCGCTCCTCGATGCTCCTCGCTCCCCTGGCCGCGGGGTCGGCCTGCGCCCCCCTACCGCCGCCCCCCTTAAGGGACCGTGGGGGCCTGCGCGGCCTCTGCGGCGCGGAAGGGCGCGCAAGTTGAGCGTTTTCGGCCCTTCAGAATCTTCACTTCCGTTTCCGTTTGAGGAGCCTTCCATGGACGTCTCGGGGCCAGAGCTGGCCACCATTCTGGACCTAACCGACCGGCAGATCAGAAGCCTTGCTGATCAGGGTGTTGTGACGAAGTTGGACCATGGCCGATACGCTCTCGCCGGCAGCGTTCAGGGCTACGTGTCCTACAAGGTCCGAACGGAAGTAGCCCGGGTCACGAAAGACCCCGGCGAGGCGCGTGTTCGCGACCTGCGGGCCGACGAGATCGCCATGCGGCTTGAGGAGCGCTCGCGCGCGCTCATCAACGAGGCGCGGGCTGAAGCACTCGGCATCGTGGAGGAAATCTGCGGGCCGCTCCGCTCGGACCTGATGAGCATTCCCGCCCGGGTCACCAAGGACCTTGCGCTCCGCAAGGTCATCGAGACCCAAATCGACGGCGCCTTTGGAGTGGCTGCGAAGCGCGCCGCGGTTGCGGCCGCCGACGCGAGGGCCGGCAGTGGCGCCGCTGAGACCTCCCCCGCACCAAACCGCGCCGCCCGCCGGGCTGCCCGTCATGGCCGGCCGGCACGCTGAGCGCCCGCCCGCGCCTCAGGCGCGCGGGCGGGCCGCTGCCGTCGAGGCGCGGGCTGAGGCCGACCACGCGAGGGTCGCCAATCTGCTGATGCGCCGGCAGACGATCATCGAGATGCTCACCGAGACCGAAGCCGAGTTGCGCCGTCGGGGAGTCGAGGTGGATGCGATACGCGCACCCCTGGGCCTCACGCCCCAGGCTGATCACCGTGTGAGTGCCAGCGAGGCGGCCCGGATCATGCGGGTTACGAAGAAGACCATCCACCGTTGGGCCGCAGCCAGCGGATGCGGGTGGGTGAGCACGACCGGCCGGATGATGGTCGACCTTCCCGCCTTGCAGGAGTGGCGCGCGAGCCCGCGCTGATCCGTGTCCCGAGATGTCTCGCGAAGGGGGGGTTTGTCGTCTCCCTCTACCAAGCGAGGCGCGGCACCATTGGCGCCATGAACCTGACGCGCCCTCACGCCGATCTGCAGCCCGCATCGCTCGCCGCGCACACCGAGCGCCTCGATGTGCCGGTGTCGCTCGCCCTGAAGCGAGCGATCGGCCGAGCCGCCGCCGAGCGCGGCATGCCGGTGGCCGAGCTGGTCCGCGAGGCCGTCGCGAGCCGGCTCCTGCAGGACGCCCAGGACCTCGCCGCCAACCGGGATGAGGCCTGAAGATGGCGGCCGATCATCCCGCGTTGGCTTGGGCCCAGGAGCAGGCCCAGAAGGCTGCCAGCTCCGTGAAAGATGCGATGTCGTCCGAGCAGCTTGACCGCTTTGTCGGACATCTCGCGACCGCGATCCTCGAAAACTTGGACGCCAGGAAGCGCGTCGAGCGGGAGATCACTCTCGACGCGCTCGCCCGTGACAGCGGCGCACGCCGGGCGGAGGGCTGATCATGTCAGGCACGCACCTGGTGCGGATTGCCGAGGCGCTGTCGCGCCCGCTTCTGTTCCACCCCACCAAGCTCGAGGTCATCCTCTCGGCGCTCGACGGCCGCCTGCCGGGCTTCGAGGTCGAGGCGCCGAGCCCGGAGGCGAGCCGCTTCGCCGGGCGGCGCGACGATGGAAAGCCCTACCGCGTCGCCGATGGCGTGGCCTTCGTCCCGGTCGTCGGCTCGTTGGCAAACCGCGGCGCATATATCGGCGCGAGCTCCGGCATCGTCAGCTACGAGGGCATCGCCCTACAGATCCGGACCGCGAGCGCGGATTCGACCGTGCACGCGATCGTCCTCGACCTGGACACCCCAGGCGGCGAGGCCACCGGCATGTTCCGGCTGGCGGAGCAGATCCGGCAGGCTCGCGCCAGCAAGCGAGTCGTGGCCTTCGTGGACGACATGGCGGCGAGCGCCGGCTACGGCATCGCCAGCCAGGCACACGAGATCGTCGTGTCGCCCACCAGCATCGTCGGCAGCATCGGCGTGGTCCTGGCCCACATCGACCGGCAGGCGGAGATGGAGAAGGCGGGCCGGAAGGTCACGCTGATCCATGCCGGTGCCAACAAGGTGGACGGCAACCCGTTCGGGCCGCTCTCCGATCAGGTCCGTGCCGATCTGCAGGCCGAGGTTCTGACGTTCTGGGGGCAGTTCCTCGCGACCGTCGCGGCTGGCCGGCCGAAGCTGACGGTCGAGAAAGCCCAAGCGACCGAGGCCCGCACTTTCATCGGTCAGGGAGCCATCGACGCCGGCCTCGCGGACCGGATCGGCACGCTCGACAGCGTCGTGTCCGATCTCGCGGCGCGCGTCCGCGGCACCAACCGACTTCCGACCACCCGCGCCGGGGCAGGCGTCAGCATCAGGAGCAGCAACATGGACGAGGACGAGAAGCGTATCCGCAGCGAGGAGCGGGAGCGCATTCGCGGCATCGTGGGTAGCGCCGAGGCGGAGGGCCGCGGCTCCCAGGCGCTCGCGATGGCGCTGGAGACCAGCCTGTCCGCCGAGGAGGCTCGCGCCGTTCTCCGGGCTAGCCCGAAGGTCAGCGGCCGCACGAGCCTGGACGAGCGCATGGCTGGGCGGCAGGAGCTGAGCCTCGATCCCGACAAGGCGCCCGGCGCCGAGCGGCAGGAGCGACAGGCGGAGCGCGCGAAGGGCGTCGACCATGCCTCCGTCTATGCGGCTCGCCAGCAGCAGACCGAGGCCGCGCGTCGGGCCGAGGGCGGGCGCTGATGCGCGCTCCCGCCGTTCAGCGTCGTCCTGCCCCTGATCTCTCGGTGGCGATCGGGGAGTTCGACGTGCTGCTCTCCCAAGAGAAAGCCGCCAGAGCTGCCTACGATCGAGCGCTCGCCGGCGTGCGACAGGCTCAGGCCGCGGTTCGCGAGGCTGAGGCCAAGCAGCGGCGGGCTGAGGGCATTGCTGCTGTTGCAGCCGCGATCGCGGCGGTAGCCGGTGCCAATGCGACGCTCTCGGCGGCCGCGGTCGAGGCGGAGAGCGCCGGTGAAGCGCTGGAGGCGTTGACCGGCCAGGTGAAGGTTGCGTGGCGCGACCTAGATGCGCGGGTTCGGCCAAGCTTGGTCGAGGCCGAGGCTGCTGCGGAGGCTGCGTTCTGTGATGCAGCGGTGGCCCTCGGTCGGGCGCGGGCCGAGCTGAACGCCATCCGCTCGGCGTTGGGCGGGATGATGGTCGCGCCCCTCCACATCCGAGCACCTGGCAACTCTGAGCTCAATGCAGCCAAGGTGCTGACGCACGTCACGTTCGACCTTCCGCATGTCGAGGACCTCGCGCGGCTGCGCGTCGAGATCGAGAGCCGCCGCAGCGGCGCCACGTAGTTTCGGGGCGAAGCCTGACGGCGCCGCGGCCCGCCGAGCAACGGAAAGCCCGCCTCCCTGCCCCGTGACGAGCATCGAGGGTCAAGGCGGGCGCGGCCGCACCCATCATCATTTTGGAGCTCCCATGCGCGCGACCATCGAGATTTTCGCACCGTCTTCGGCCGAGACGCTCATTGCGACCGGCACCGTCGAGATCGGCTCTGCCGTCGTCGACCATGGCCCCAAGATCCCGGCCGAGTTCGTCGGCACGCCGCTGCGCGCCCGGCTCACCCTTAGCGGGGTCGCCACCAACGCCAAGTACGCCGTCATCGGATCGGATGGGTCCCACTCCGGCATCAAGTCGCTGACGGGCGGGCACCCCGCGACGATTACCATGCGCGGTGGTGACAGCGTGCGCCTCGCGCCGCTCGGCATCAAGCTCTGAGGCGCAGCTGTGCTGATCATCTGCAGCCCAATCGCCCAGCCTGCCATCGATAGGGCTAGAGGTGTCGCGGCTGCCGCCGATCGTTCTTTCGATGCCTGCAACGCCAGCCGATCCGTCCTGCCTTCGGCCGTGCTGAGGTCGACCGTTTACGGCGTCCCGTCGTTGAGCCTCCCGCTGCATCTCCGGGGCGTCAGCCCGCAGCCTAAACGGCCGCACCTCGCCATCCCCGACGCTCTCCCTCGCCCTGGCCAATCGGCCGGCCGGCCCAGCACGTAGGAGATCACCGTGCCGAACAAGGTCGTCAAGCTCGACAAGCCCATCACGGGGCACACCGTTATCCGGCAGCTCGAGTTCCGGGAGCCGAAGTTCCGCGACGTCATGGAGCTGGGCGACCCCTTCGTCTGGGTTCCGGCCGGCGAGTATCATCGCCGGGTCGACGACATGCCGACGATCGCGCGCTACGCCGAGCGCCTTTACGTCGAGGGCGACAAGGCCGGCGACCCGCTGATCCTCGACGAGCTCGGCCTGCGCGACACCCGGAAGGTCCGCGAGGCCATCATCGATTTTTTCCGGGAAGGCGAGGCGGAGAGCGTGGCCTCGAACACCTCGCCCGAGACCTCGTCTTCGACGCCGGCTTCGACGCCGGATCGGTCGGCGGCCTGACCGTCAGCGAGATCCTGTGGTGGTTCCGGGCAGCCGTCGATAACGCTGAGGCGAAGGCGGAGGCCGCGAGGAGGAGGGTATAGACCATGGCCGCGCGCTCGATCGAGGCCCGCCTCGTCATCGCTGGCGAGGACAAAGCGTCCGCCGAGATCGCCAAGGTCGTCAAGGCGCTCAAGGAGACCGAGAAGGCTTCGGGCTTCTCTGAGAAGGTCGGCCGGCTCGCCAAGGCGTTCTCGGACGTCGAGCGGCAAGCCAAGGCGGCGCAAGGCGTGCTCGACGCCCGCGGCCCGCTGGAACGCACCGTCAAGAACCTCTCGGCGGCTGAGCGGGAGACGGCCCGGCTCGCCCGCGAGTTCGACGGCGCCCGGAAGGCCGCGGACGCGTTCGGCAAGGCCTCTGCCTTCACGAAGGGATCGGAGCAGGCCAGACGCCTCGCTGAAGAGGTGAAGCGGGTTGCCGAGGCGCACCGCGGCGCCGAGCGCGAGGTCGCCAAGCTCACGAAGGCCTTCAATGCCGAGACGACCGCTCTGCGACAGGCCGAGACCGAGGGCATCGTGCAGGGTCTCCAGAAGGACGCCCCGAAGGTCGAGGAGCAGGGCCGGTCGCTGTTCGAGCGGCTCAAGGCGATCTTCGCCGACGGCATCAAGGTGCAGGTCCGGGTCGAGGGAGGCGACGGGCTCTCGGGCGCGTCGGGCAGCGACGACCTCAAAGGCTCGGCCGGCGGCGATACGCTCGGCGGCGGTCTCGGGACGGGAACGGGCTCCGGCCGCGGCGGGTTGCGCCGCCTCGGCGGGGGCGGCGGCTCGGTCGTCCCGAACGGCGAGGCGGGCCCCGGCACCGGCACGGGCGAGTCGTGGTTCGAGGCCGTCATGCGCGCCGAGGGCACGGCGGGCAAGGACCCCTACAACGTCGTCCTCGGCAAAGGGAAATACGGCCTGCCCAGCAAGCCGCTGACCGAGATGACGCTGGCCGAAGCCTATCGCTTCGGCCGCTCGGTTCGCGCGCGTCACGGCTCCTCGTCGGCTCTCGGCGCCTTCCAGATCGTTGGCCGGACGATGAAGGAGCACATGAAGCACACCGGCCTCGGCTGGGACGACAGGTTCTCCCCGGAGAACCAGCGCAGGCTCGCCGAGTCGATCCGGCGGCGCGAGGGCTGGGGCGCCTGGGAGGGCTTCAAGGTCCACCCGGGCGAACTCGCGCGGGCTCGCCGGGGCTCGGGCGTCATCGGTGCGCGGGAGATCCCGAACCCGATCCCGCCGGCACCCGCCCCGGGCGCGCTCGGGCGCGGCTCGGGCGATCTCGGGGCGGCGGCGGACCGGATGGCCGCTGCCGCCTCACGGATGGAGAACGCCAACTTCTACGGTTGGGTCGACGTCGCCGTCTCCGCGGATGCCGGGCTCAAGGCTCAGGCGAAGCGGATGCGCGCGACCGGGACGATGACCGCGGACATGGGCGTCTCCATGCCGGGGGCGAAGGACAACGGGCTCGCCTGATGATGCCCGTTCTGGATGGCCCAGCCATCGTGGCGGCGATCGATCAGCTCCTCGACGCTTCCGCCGCGCTCGCCGTGCCGCCGGGCGCTGCTCGGAACAGACTGACGGCCGATCTGGCCTCAGTTCAGGATGCAGAAGCCGTCGTCGAGCTCGTCGTTCCAGGCGATGCGCTGGCCAGCCGGGCACTCATAGAGCGGCATGCGGGGCGCACGCGCCACCTCGGGGAAGCCGTCGGTGGCGGATGCAGTCTGGACGACCCCACCGCCACCAGCAGGCAGACCAGCGGCGACCGCTCCGCCCGTCGCGCCGCCGATCGCCACCGAAGCCGCCACGCCAGGGCGGTACGACAGGTTGTTGCCCGGCACCCCGTCTGGCCGGCTTTTGACGTGGGGCGCCACGTAGGTCCCGCGCTGGGTCGTGTAGCCTCGGACGCTGATAAGGCCGCCGCCGCCGCGCCCGCCCCGAGCCTCAGCGGCCTGAAGGCCGCTCATGAGCGCGAAGCCCGCCACGCCCATCACCAACCACGCCCGCATGGGTCGTCTCCATCGTCCCCGGTGGAGCATGGCCGGCGCCCCTTAATCGAGCCTCAAGCCGATGTCGTGCAATCGAGCGATGCCTGATGATTCGCCGGAGTTTCGGAAGCTCGAGCCCGGATGGATGGAGCGCCACGCCCGCATCTTGGTCGAGGGCCGCGACCCTGCGGCCCGGATCCCACTCACCTACCTGGACGGCACGCCCGTGCTCGACCGGCGCGGCCGCCCGCGTTTCTACAGCGCCGCCGCCGACAGCTTCGCCGGCCTGGGCCACCGCCGGGCCCGGGAGCGCGAGTTGCGGCGCCAAGCCGCCCGCGCGGCCGAAGCCTCGCGCGTGGCGGCCGAGACGGCCCGGGTCCGCTCGGAAGCCCGCCTCGGCATCCTGCCGCCGCCGGGTAAGCTCGCGTCGGTCGATCTGGACGCGCTGATCATTGCCGGGCCGCTCGGCGCCGTCGGCCTCCCGGTCGGCGTGCTGCGCAGCCTCCAGGTCCTCGCGCAAGGGAAGCGGCATCCGGTGGCCGCCCTGATCAGCGCGGGTCACTGGCGGGATGAAGCGGCCCTTGCCGCTGCGCTCGACGCGGCACGCCCCCGGCTCGCTGCGACCGGGCTGCGCATCTGCCGGCGGAAGGGCGGATGGCGGCTGGCTGCAGCAGTGCTGTGAGTGAGGGTCGGCGCTTACCTGAATGCGAACGTGCGCCAATAGCTGCTCTGCGCTCGCGAGACCTCTTCTCTCCAGGCTTGCTGCGCCACGAAATACCTGCTTAACGCCATTACGTATTTCTTGCCGTCGAGAGGTCCCGTCAGATTATTCAGCGACTGCTTTAAGCCAACAAGGGAGTTCGTGTAGGCATCATAGTAAGATACAAGAGAAGGGTATCGATTTTTTAGTTCGAACGCCTTGGCTTGAGCCGCACGAATGGCGTCCGAAAACTCATCTCGATCCTTATCTGTGACCTCCGATTTGCCTATAACGAGGTTCTTGAACTTCACAATATATTGGTCGAGACTTGCATCTGCGGCTATCGATTGCTCTGCAGCAGTTTTGTTGATCTCGTTCTGCGCACTACGGAATGTCCCATAGTCGGTCCAAAACCATGTGACAATTCCTGCCCCCGTCGTCGCGACCGAAGACACGATAGCAATCACCCACTTGGGCGCCTTCTCGATCAGCGACGAAATGCTCATCTGGTGTCATCGCCTGAGGCGTGCAGGTCCTCTGATTCCGTTCTGCTGGGCAGAATGCCGTGCCTTGTCGCATGCTTCAGCCCAGCCGTCAGCCCCAAGTAGGACGAGCTGTGCGATTGCAAGACGTTCCACCTCTGCGACACAAGCGTCGTCAGCCGACGCGAGTGAGTTTCCGATCCTCAGAGTGCCGGCAACTGCGGCGGGCTGGGCGGGCAGGCCGATCTCTACCGCCGCAGCGAAGAGCGCAGCAACGACGAGAGGGACCACCTGCATCGACGACAGGTTGAGGAAGCCAGGCGAGTTGACGTCGGTCTTCAGGTCAGGAGTGAAGTTCCCGGCGCGCGTAAATGCCGCCTCGGCGAACCCTTTGATACCTCCGTCTCGGCCTTCCGCTACCGCCCTAGTGTTGGAGCTGACGAAGTTCACAAATCCCTGTATTATAAAATCATCATAGCTAGTATAAACATCGCTGTTTACATATAGTCTGGCATTTGTGTCGTTACCCCAGATGAATCCGCCGTATGCAAGCTCATAAAGCTTCCGCCGAACATCCTGATTCAGCAGCACGAATGCGTTTGGCTTGGCCGATATCTCTAATATAGGATCGGCCAGAGATTTTTTTTCGTTGTTGCTAGCCACTTAACTTTTCTTCCCTGTAGTGGCTCGTTATTATAGACATACTCATAGCTCAAAGTAATAATATCTGACGGCTCGCCTGTAAGCTCGCCTATATAAGCGTCAGAGGTAATGGAACCAGGAATAACTAGAACGAGATCGCCCTTCTTCGCCTCAGAAAAGTACCTCTCGACTACAGACTTGAGCTGGGAGATGCCAAGGTCCCGCACATTGTCGGGATACACGCTAAGGTCGCGACTTGGAAACGCGTTCTCACGGTCGCCTCGATACCAGTTTCTGATTGCCCGTGATCTATGGATGCGATTGATGACAGATGCCTGCTCCTCAAGCGCAACACCTCGCTGAAGCTCCAAGAATGGAAGATCTGCGATGATAGCTTCACTGTGCACAAAGGGTTGATATAGGTGGTAATTCTTTCCAGGCCTTACAAAATACACGTTATGCTGCGGACTTATAGACCGAGAACGCAAATCGATTTCAGGCATGCTCTGCAGGCGCTCCTCACGCGCGGCATAGTAACCACAGCAGCAGCTTTGTAGCCATCGGTACGAAACCTCAAATTCCGCTTCGTCCACCGCGGTTTGTCAGATGCGATGGCCCAGCGACGATACCGAGCCCTCTTGTCGCACCGATTTTTTAGCCCTGCCGAGGCGATCCTCTATGCGGTCGAGAACCCGCAGCGGGAGGTATGGGTCGGGCATACCTTCCTTATGATGGCGGCTGCCCAGGCCATCGCGCCGGGGCTCGCCGAATTGACGGGCGGTTCTCGGGCCGGGCGCGCACAACCCGGCACGAGTTCTGGACGAGCCAGGAGCGCGACCTGCTGGTAGCAGGCGTGGCCGGCGCTGCGGTCCTGGGGTTGGCCGGTGCCGTAGCCTTAGCTAGGGCGCCACGTCGCCTGCTGGGAAGGAGGTGAACCCCGGGCGGCCGGATTCGACGAGGACGATGGGGCGCGGGTAGGAGGAGCCTACCGTCCAACAGCGCACCGGAGGGGCAGGTTGGGCTGGGGCTCTCTGTTGCTCGACAACGGTGAGCCCCAGCAGCAAGCCCCGAGCTGTCTGGGGTGCGATGCGCCTACCTGCGGTAGCTGTGCGTATCTCTGTTGTATTTGTCGCGAATATACACTGCAAAATATTGACCTTGCGAGGCTGCGGCGCATAACCCCTGGAAGATATGCGGCGGCACACCGTAATAGCTGTACGGGCCGCCACTCTCCACGAACCAGATTTGCAGCGTGCTGCTCGGCTCGTCGTACTCGGCGCGTTCGATGGCTGAGGAATTGAAGCGGGGCATGCAAAGCTCTCCCAATCGGAAGATAGTTATGCGCTACCCATCTCAAGTCCAGGGCTAGGCGCATACTCAACGCGCTCCCCACGCTTGCTTGTTGCGGCCAATCCATCGGAGGCCTCATTTGATGACCCTATGCCAAGCGCAGGTGAGCCAGGGGTGTGGCTCACGGTAGACCGGCTGTAAGGGCGATCATGCGACAGGTCGACTCACAAGACCTGCAATCAGAGCGAAGGCCTAGAACGCAAAAACCCGCACAGCTTGCGGGCTGGCGGGTCTGCGTCTAGCGTCGTCCGTGGGTGTGAGAACCCGGACCAGCGATGCCGCGGCCCTTGGCGGGGCCTGCGAACCCTTCGGCGAGGGTCGCGGCGGCAGATACTCGACCCTTGGCGGGGTCGGAACGGACGCACTTGGCTGTGCGGCACCGAACGCGGCCATATTGGCCGGGGGAGGCCGTGCTGTCCAGAGCCCGCGAGGGCTTAAAAGCGGTCTGCCTGTCTCGCTGGCAGGTTCTCACCCCCCGGCTGCCGGGTCCGCTTCCCGGCGTGCCCCGTATGGGGCGGGAGCCGTGAGAAGCTCCTTCTGACCAGCGAGACCTACCCCGTGTCCTACCACTTCCCGTTGCCGCGATCCGTGGCGGCGGCGCACGCGCAACAGCGCGCGCGCTTCGCGGCCCTGCTCGCCGCCATCTCCCGCCAGATCGAAGCCGACCTTGCCCGGATCGACCGCTGCCTCGCCGCCCTCGACATGCTCGATGGCGACGCGGACCTCGAGGCCGACAACGTGCTGTACGGGGCGTCCCCCTACGGCTCGGGTTGCATCGGCGTGGCGGCCGATGATGAGGCCTCGCTGTGCGGGCTCGGCTCGCACGAGGAGGACGGCAACCTGCCGGCGGTGGCGGCCAACGGCCTGCACCTGACCGACCTAGAGGGCGATGCGTCCGACGACGAGCCGGACGCCGACGCCGAGCTGTGCGGCGTCCTCCTGCGAGGAGGCGTAGCAGCATGAACCCGCTCGCCCTCATGCTGCACGCGTGGCGCCTGCGCCGGATCCGATGGGCTATGCGGAAGCTCGGTCGGCGCCTGACGATCTATGAGTCAGCCTACGGGAGGCTGCCGTTCGGAGCACTCGATTAGCATCGACGCTCGGGGTCTCGGCCGGTCAGCCTTCCCGGGTTTCTAAGCTGGGCACTTTTTTCCCGCATGATCGTTGGTGCTCGGATCAATTGGTATTAATGGAGCGAAACGTTGATGGCCAAATCCGTCGAAGAACTTGAAATTGAGGTGAAAGTTTTGGCCGAGCTGGTTCGGCTGATTGCTGATCGTTTGCCGGAAGATATCAAAGATCAGATTTCTGAAGAACAAGGCGAACAGATCATGGATCAGAAGGAATTTGAGGCCTTGGTCAAGAAAAATGAGAGCGCGCTGGAAACGGTAGGTCGAGAGCGCGCGATCAGACTTAAGTATCGGTTGGCACGTCCCTGAAGCCTAAATAAGTCGGCGACATCCAGCGGTACCCTATCTTAGTAGACTAACTTGGACCGTGCGTCCAACGAAGCACGCTCTGCTCATTGGCGAGCGTGCTTTTCCCCATTATCCACAGGTGTGCACAGGCGCGCCGATTGCAGCGGACACGGATGTTGAACCGGGTGCGGCACTTCTGCTTGTTCTGCAAACGTTCTGGTTTGTGGAGACGCGCGGATGCACGGCCAACCTTTCGAAACGCCGTCATCTAAAGCCGAGCGGATCGCCAGTGCGTACGCGCGAGCGGCGGGCGGCGACACCTGGGCGGCCCTTGTTCAGGCGGTGGCGGACGCACTCACGGATCTGGCCGAAGCCGAGCGCCGATACTTGCGCCGGGACTGGCTAATCTCGCGCGGCTACGTGCGCGGCGCCCCGCTCGAACCGAGCGAGCGCGCGTGAGCCTCGTTCGCGTCACAGAGCTTCCCGTCGATGGCGCCGCCACGGTCCGCGTGCCGATCCTCGGCCAGAGGCTGTGCGCCGGCTTCCCCTCACCCGCCGACGACTTCCTGGAGGGTGTGCTCGAGCTGCCGCGCTGGCTGGTGCCGAACCCGCCGGCCACCTTCCTCTGGCAGATCAGCGGCGAGAGCATGCGCGGCGCCGGCATCTTCGACCGCGACCTTGCCTGCGTGGATCGGAGCCTGAAGGCCGGGCATCACAGCATCGTCGTCGCGGCGATCGACGGGCAGATGTCGATCAAGCGCCTCATCATCGAGGGCAACGTCGCGCGCCTCGCTTTCGAGAACCCGGACCTTCCGACCTTTGCGGTCGAGGAGTTTGCCGAGGCCTCGATCTGGGGCGTCGTCACCTTCTCGATCCGCTGGCACGTGGCCCGGCGCGCCCTGGCCCGCGCATGAGCGCGGCCAGGGACGCGGTCGGCGGCGGGCGGGCGCTGGCGCTGATCGACGGCAACTCCTTCTACTGCTCGTGCGAGCGCGTGTTCGACCCGAAGCTCGCGGGCGTGCCCGTCATCGTGCTCTCGAACAACGACGGTTGCGCCATCGCCCGCACGGCCGAGGCGAAGGCGCTCGGCATCCGCCTGGGCGACCCCTTCTTCAAGATCCGGGAGATGTGCCGGGCACAGGGCGTGCGGGTGTTCTCCTCGAACTACACGCTCTACGGCGACATGAGCGCCCGCACCAATGCGGTGTACCGGGACTTCTCGCCCCGCGTGGAGATCTACTCCATCGACGAGAGCTTCCTCGACTTCTCCGACGTGCGGGCGGACCGGCGCGTCGAGCTCGCCCGGGACCTGCACGCCACGGTCCGCGCCTGGACCGGGATCCCGACCTGCGTGGGCATCGGCCCGACCAAGACGCTCGCCAAGCTCGCCAACCACATCGCGAAGACGGTGCCGGACCTCGAAGGGGTGTGCGACCTGAGCGACCCGGTGGCCTACGACCACTGGCTCTGCCGAATCTCGGTCTCGGAGGTCTGGGGCATCGGCCGCGCCTCGCTCGCCAAGCTCGAGGCGCTCGGCGTCGACACGGTGGCGGACCTGCGCGATCTCGACCCGCGGCCCGTGCGAAAGGCGATGACGGTGGTGGGCGAGCGCATCATCCACGAGCTGCGGGGGCTGGCCTGCTTGCCGCTCGAGATGATGCCGGCCCAGCGCAAGGGCTGCGCAGTCACCCGCTCGTTCTCGCGCCGGATCACCGACCGGACCGAACTGGAGCAGGCGGTCTCGACGCACGCGACGCGGCTCGGGGAGAAACTGCGCCGCGGCGGACTCGCGACCAACCACGTCAGCGTCTTCTACCACACGAGCGAGCACGACCGGGGCGACCCGATGCGTTCGGTCTCCACGACCGTCACGCTGCCGGAGGCCACCAGCGATTCGCTGGTGCTGATCAAGGCCGCGCTGCTGGGCGTCGCCAAGACATGGCGCGAGCCGGATGAGCGGCCGTGGCGCTACAGCAAGGCCGGCGTCATCACCACCGACCTCATGCGTCTGGAGGATAGCCCGCGGGCACTGATCGGGCAGATGGATCGGGAGCGCTCGGGCCCGCTGATGGCGGCGATTGACACCTGCAACGCCCGCTGGGGCGCGGGCGCCGTCGTGCCGGCCCGGGCCGGCGTGCTGGAGAAGCGGGATTGGAACACGAAGTTCAAGATGCGGACGCCGCGCTACACGACGCAGGTCAGCGAGCTACCCGTTGCGATGGCTTAGACGGGTCCTCCCTGGTGGCCGGCCTCGAAGGCCGCCACCAGCACGGCGATGCCCTGCTCATCCAGGACTGTGGATCCGAAACCTGTGCCGACCCTCAGCCACGGCTTCAGCCCGTCGGCCGGAGGGGTGCGGGACGCGATAATCGCCGCCCGGAGGGTCGGGTAGGGCACCCGGCCTTCCTGTGTGCTCGCCGGCGGCTTCGCTGGCGGACGGAGCCAGATCAGGGCGATATCCCTCAGCGCCATAGTGGCTCCCTCACGCCTTCTCCGGCCGACCCATCAGGATCGCCGTGCGGAGCATCGTGCGCCGCCAGCCCTTCCCCGTCGCGGGATCGGCCAGGATCCCCGGCGCGGTCGGATGGGCGGCGATCGCGGCGTCCACATCCTCTCTGGTGAGCGCCTTCGCCCTCACGAGGTCACAGGGGTCTTGGCGTTTAGCACAAGCTCTCGCCCGCCCCGGTCCTCTGTGTCGCTCACACCCTACCCCGACGATCTCGAATCGGGTGCCGTGCCCGGGATGGCGAACACGTTGCACGGAGGAGCAGGCCGCGCGCAACCGGCGGCGTGGATTTGTCGGCGGGTTCAGCAGCTCACCTCAGCTCCACTATGTAACTGAGCATATGAAGAGGCTGCGGGGACTGCATTCTGCAGCTTCCCAAGCACGCCCGGCAGCACACGTAATGGGACCGTTGTCTACTAAGTTGTGGACAACGCCCCTCGCATCAACTGTGACTTTTGTGCTACTATCATTGAATTTATGCATGTGAAGCCTTGCTGGAATCACAGTAATCTGCTGAGTTGAAATCTGATGAATGATGGGTGGCTGTCATGCTCTTCATTTATATAGATCTAATCGAAAAATTACTGAAATACCTCAAAACTTTTGCCGATAAGCAGACGGCGGCGCAGCCACCCTCTGCTACGCCAACTCCGGAGTCTACGGTAGCGCAGCCGGCATCCACTCCTAGGGCACCGTCTGCAGCAGCTGTCGAAGAGTCTCATATTGCACGTAATAATCTTAGAGCCGAATTTCCGTTAGATATTGACGTTACACCGCAGCAAAGATCCAAAGATCAGGAGCTGGAAATTTTCGTAACAGAACTTGTAAGAAGCAAGCGCAATAGAGGAAAAAAAGTATCTGGTAAAATATATCGGAATGGAGGTAGAGTGCTGGTATACGGTCCTGTATGGCTAAATAATATTTTGTGGGGCGAGGTTTTTGACCAGTTCGGAAGGGATTATGAAATCGAAAAAGTTGGAGGGTGACAATGAGCTGCTCACGATGCATCAGTAGGCTCGTTGCATTTATTTCAGCGACCGCCGCCTGTCCCTTGATTGGCGGTTGTGTGAATACCGTCCCTGCCTTCGATGTTCCCTACAGGCGAGTTTCTGAGACTGAGACTGCGCCTACTGTTGCCTCTATCGTGCAGCGTATTCGCTGCGAACTGGTTGAAATCGCCGGCGGGGATGGAACAGAGCTGGATCGAGTGCAGATTATTGAGCAGGATATTCAGGCAGTTGTAGAGTTGAGCTTGTCGGTAACGCAAGATGGCAAGGTGGCGCCAGCATTCTCGTTTATTCAGGCGCCTCTCACCTTTGCGACAGGTTTTTCTTATGAGCGCTCAAGAGAGCAAAATTTCACAACATACCTTACTTTTTCGCTTGCAGAGCTTAGTCAGACCAGACTCAACGATAATTGTAAGCTACCAGCCGATACGAATTTATCAGGAACACTCGGTCTCAAACATTTTTTTGCAATGAAAAATACGGCGGGACCGTTCAAAGTTTGGAGCAAGGATGGACCAACCGGGGTGTTCGGCGGTTCAATTACCTTTACTGTCGATGCACAGCTCACTGCCACAGGGCCGACTTGGAAACTAACCACTTTCGAAGGTCCTGGCTCGTTATTAAGCGCATCTAACAAAAATGTGGATCGTCTCACGTTTGGATTCGTACGAGGGCCAAAAGCGGGAAGGGCGAGAGCACAGGTTGAGGCGTTCAGCGTAATTAATAGCGTGAGACAAAACCAGATTGCAAATTCTTTGCAGATCCTGGCAAATTCCCGTTAAGAAAATCTATAAGTTCGATCATTTTGAATAAGCTAACCGCCCGTCCAAGCCCGTAGTCGCTTGTCGTAGAGCCAGCGGTGCAGGCGGTATGAGAGCGGGTCGGTCATCGGCTGGTGCTCCTCTCTGGCCGCTCAGCGTGACGCACGCCCTGGCTCTGGTAGGTCTCCAGCGCCGGAAGCGCGCGGGCCCGGATGATCGCGATTGCCTCTCGGAGCGCCTGGGCGCGGATCTCGCAGGCCGCGGCCTCAATGCCGCGACCTGCGGCCCGGTGCCCGGCCTGCAGCGCCTCGGTGGCGGCGAGCCGCCGCTTGGTGATTAGTGAGATGGGTGCACGTGAAGACACGCGCCAACTTTGCACAGGGATCTATGGTTGCGCGGAGCCCGGGACCACGATCCAGCCCTAGACGACCGGCGCGCCATCCTGGTAGTTCCCGCTGGTTCGGCGAACCAGGAACCGTGAACGGGGCCGGAACATCAGGCCCTTTTGCCGGAACGGCTCGGAGGAGAAATCCAATGATTTCCGTGCGTTCCACCCTGGGAAGATCATTGACATGGTAGGGGTCACAGGTTCGATCCCTGTCGCGCCCACCATCACGATGCTCGTGATGGTCAAGAAAACGGCCCCCTTCTCGGGGGCTTTTTCTTTTTCGGGACCATCGAAGTAGGCGCTTTCGCGCGCTGTCGGCATGGCCTGAGCCTAGGGATGGCGGCACCGGACCGGTTCGGATCGCGCCACCCTACCTTGCCCAGGATCGGGCGACGGCTCCCTGCGACCCTAGGGACTCAGAGAACCATCGTTGTCATACGCTCGGTCCCGACGAGGCGGGGACATCAATCCTTTGCCGGAGGCGTCGGATCGAACTCGGCCGCAACCAAGGCGGCGTCCAGCGCTTCGGCATGAAGCGGGACCTTGGGCAGGATCGCCCGCTCGTGATGCGATCGGCTGAGCCGAGCCAACTCGGCCACGGGATCTGCATCGTCGATGATGTGGGACGACGCGCTCGTGGCGCGGTGGATGCAGGCCTCCATGCCATCGATAGGAGCGGGCTCAAGGTTCCGTGTCATCAGTGTTCCAACTGCGGACTGCCAAACCCAGACCTGTCGTGACGGCTGGCCTTCGGCGCACTCGACTGTTGCGCCTCCAGGCTGCAACACGCCAATCAAGCATCCGTGAAATTGACCCTGATGCGGGACGTCTCCACCGGCTCACGGTTATCAGCGTGTGGGCGTTATCCCGGAGCTGCATTGACTTCGGCGGAGCGGAATCTTGATCACCGGCACGAGCATCTCACGCACGGCATCGGCAGGCATTCTCCATGGCTTGCATCTCCTGCGGCGACTGGGGCCCTCGATGCGCGGAGGCGGTGCGCCGCGAGGCCGATAGCGCTCTTTCGCGGGCTCGACGGTGTCCACGCTTCCAGACGAGCAGAACTCGTCCGCTCGTCGAGGCTGCCCATGGTCCGGCCGGTACGCGCAAGGTCCGGAGGGATCCGTCCAGGTCCGGGATCGTTGTGACACGCTACCTTGCAAAGAGACGGATGACATCTGCAAACCACAGGAGATGTCCTCGTGGCAGAGGACATTCACCCGTTCACACGCGATGTTCCGGAGGCGATGCTCCACGATCTGCGCCGCCTGCTCGGATGGACGCGCTGGCCCGATCGGCGAACCTGCGACATCATGCTGTCCGGTATGACGATGGGATGTGCCGATCTTGATGCGCCGGAGAAGACCCCGGTGAGCGAGCGCAAGCCGGTCGATGCCGTCGCGCGGCTCCACGAATGAGGCGGGCGGCGGTCGCGTGCCGGCGACCGCGGACGTCCCCTCGATGCACGCAAGCCCCGTCCGGGTACCGGACCGGCCTCAGAACGGATCGAGCCCACGATGCGGATCAAGGACCACGTCTTTCTCGTCACGGGTGCGGGCTCGGGCCTCGGCGCGGCCGTCGTCCGGCGGCTGGCAGAGGGGGGCGGCCGCGTCGTCGTCGCCGATGTCGCCGAGGAGGCGGGCCGGCGCGTCGTCGCGGAGATCGGCGCGAGCGCCCGCTTCGCGCGGACGGACGTCACCGACGCAGATCAGGGCGCCTCAGCCGTGCGGCTCGCCCTCGACGCGTTTGGGCATCTGCACGGTCTCGTGAACTGCGCGGGCATAGCCCCGAGCGAGCGGGTGCTGGGCCGCACCGGCCCGCACGCGCTGGAGAGCTTCGCCCGGGCGGTCGGCGTCAACCTCGTCGGAACCTTCAACATGATCCGCCTGGCCGCCGACGCGATCGCGAAGGAGGAGCCGGGCGCCGACGGGGAGCGCGGTGTCATCGTCAATACCGCGTCGATCGCGGCCTTCGACGGCCAGATCGGGCAGGCCGCCTACGCGGCCTCGAAGGGGGGCGTGGCGGCCCTTACCCTCCCGGTCGCTCGCGAGCTGGCGCGCTTCGGCATCCGCGTCGTCACGATCGCCCCCGGCATCTTCGAGACGCCCATGATGGCCGGGATGCCTCCGGAGGTTCAGGCGAGCCTCGCGGACGGCGTGCCGTTCCCCAAGCGCCTCGGGCACCCAGCCGAGTTCGCCGCCCTCGTCGAGCATGTCTGCACGAACACCATGCTGAACGGCGAGACCATCCGCCTCGACGGCGCCCTGCGCATGGCGCCCCGATGAATCCCTCCATCCCGAAAGGATCCCGGATGCGCGACCAAGACCCCATCGTCATCGTCGGATCGGCCAGGACACCCATCGGGGGATTCCAGGGCGACCTCGGCACGCTCGCCGCACCGGATCTCGGGGCGGCCGCCATACGGGCGGCGGTCGAGCGGGCGGGCCTGCCCGCGCAGGCCGTGGAGGAGGTGGTCTTCGGCTGCGTCCTCTCCGCCGGCCAGGGTCAGGCTCCGGCCCGGCAGGCCGCGCTCGGCGCCGGCCTGCCGCTCTCGACCGGTGCGACGACCGTCAACAAGATGTGCGGCTCCGGCATGAAGGCCGCCATGCTCGCCCACGACCTGCTGCGGGCCGGCAGCGCCGCCATCGCGGTGGCCGGCGGCATGGAGAGCATGAGCAACGCGCCCTACCTGCTCGACCGGGCGCGGGCGGGCTACCGCATGGGCCACGGCCGCGTCGTCGATCACATGTTCCTCGACGGCCTGGAGGACGCCTACGACCGGGGCAGCCTGATGGGTGCCTTCGCGGAGGATTGCGCCCAGAGTTATCAGTTCACCCGCCAGGCACAGGACGCCTTCGCGCTGACCTCCCTGACGCGGGCGCAGAGGGCGCAGGCGGAAGGGTTCTTCGCGCGCGAGATCGCGCCGATCACGGTCGGCGCGGGCAAGGCCCAGCGTACCGTGGCTGCCGACGAGCAGCCGGGCAAGGCGCGGCCGGAGAAGATCCCGTCCCTGAAGCCGGCCTTCCGCGAGGGGGGCACGGTCACCGCCGCCAACGCGTCCTCGATCTCGGACGGGGCCGCGGCCCTGGTGATGATGCGTCGATCGGAGGCGGAGCGGCGCGAGCTCGCGCCGCTCGCCGCGATCGTCGGGCACGCGACGCATGCCGACGCCCCGAACCGCTTCCCGACGGCACCGGTAGGCGCGCTGCGCAAGCTCTCCGAGAGCATCGGCTGGGACCTGGCCGAGGTCGACCTGTTCGAGATCAATGAGGCCTTCGCCGTCGTGGCGATGGCCGCGATGCACGATCTGGATCTACCCGCCGACAAGGTGAACGTCCACGGCGGCGCCTGCGCGCTCGGGCATCCGATCGGAGCGTCCGGTGCCCGGGTCGTCGTCACCCTTCTCGCGGCGCTCGAATCCTACGGGCTCAAGCGGGGCATCGCCGCGCTCTGCATCGGCGGCGGCGAGGCGACGGCACTCGCCGTCGAGCGGATGAGCTGATCCCGTCCCGGCCGTCGCCCGTCACCGCTCCGTGGCGCGTTCGGGCACGAGGCGGTTGATCACGCTGTAGTTCACCGCCGTCCAGAACTCGGACACGTCCGGGTCGGCAAGCTCGGCCTCCGCCGCCTCGATGGCCGCGTAATCGGCGGTGACGAGGTAGTCCTCGACATCGTTCAGGCTGGCGAAGGAGAGGACGGAGATGCCGTCGATCTTCGAGCCCTCCGGATCGTCCTGGGTCGAGCCGAAGGGATGCAACTGGGCATAGCGCCGGACGAACTCCGTCGTCGCCGGCTGTCCGACGACGAGGTCGCCATGCTCCGAGAGCCAGCGCGCCTGGAACTCCCCGCGGGACAGGTCCGGCCGGCGGCGGTGGATCTTCACCAGACTCACCGGATCGCGGTGCCGCGCGCTCGGGATGAGGATGTACTCGCGCGCGATCTCGCGGGTGACCATCCGGAACGCCGTGCGCTCGTCCGCGATGATCCGCTCGGCGTACTGCTCCTGGCCGAGCACCGCCTCGATGTCCTCCTCCGCGCCGTAGGCGATGTAGGCGAACCCGTCCCAGCTCGGGCGGCGGTAGGCCGGCACGCGCGCGGCCGGGTCGTGGACGAGCTTGCCGTCCGCTTCGACCATGGCCCTGTAGGGCGGCCGGGAGGCGGAGGAGGGGCCCGAGGCGATCCGGTGCACTTGGTCGTAGCGCAGCACCCGGTCGTTCGAAGTGCCGGGCTCCGCGTAGGCGAATTTGGGCCCGTGGACCTTGCGCCAGTATTCGTCCCAGTGCTCGAAGGCGCGGTTCGGGTCCGGCTCCAGGGCGAGTGCCGAGGGGTGCCGGTCCGGATGGGTGACCTCCCGGCCGGCGGGGCCGACGCCCGAACCGGCATCGCGCGGGCGCTCGTCGTCGGGCGTCGCGTCGGTGCGCGAGACGAAGGTCGGCGTCACGATGAGCGGCCTGGTGGTCGTGCCGACGACGCGCCCTTGCGGGGGCCGTTGCAGCAGGTCGGAGCGCGCGAGATCGGGCGCGTCGGGCTTGGCGATCATGGATCCTCCCAGGATCGGAGATAAGCCGCACGCCTCGGAATGGTTCGCGAGGCGGCCGAACGCGCCCGTGCCCGTGGCGGACGCGCGGCATGCCAGCCCGGGCCCGACGCCTGCAGGGCGGTCCGGATTGACCTTTTAAATTACATGCGTCATTTATATAGGCGAAGCGCGGACCGGGCATCGCGATCGGCGAGACCGGACAGAGACGCGGGCGGCCGGATACCGGCCCCACCCAATAATCCGTCGGAGACAACGCCATGATGCGCAACGTCCTGCCACGCGCCGCCCTGCGGCTGCTCCTCGCATGCGGCACCCTCGCCCTGAGCGATCCCGGCAGCGCGGCGGGGCCGGACGAGATCGCGCTTCCGGCCTCCGGCCGGCATCCCGAGAACGTCGCGGCCGACGCGAAGGGCAATCTCTACGTCAGCAGCATCACGGAGGGCGGGGTCCTGAGGGTGGATGCCGGCAGCGGGGCCGTCACCCCGTTCCTGGCACCCGGCAGCCACGGGACGCGCTCGACCTTCGGCGTGCTCGTCGACGAGCCCAGCGGGACGCTCTGGGTCGCATCGAACGACGCCTCGATGCTCAGGATCCCGGGGCCGAGCGGAACCGAGGGCGCCTGGGTCAAGGCGCTCGACCTGCGCACTGGGGCGCTGAAATCCTCCGTCCGCCTGCCCGATCCGCGCTCCATCGCGAACGACTTCGCCCTCGGCAGCGACGGCGCGCTCTACGTGACGAACACGGCCTCGCCCCAGATCCTCCGGCTGAAGCCGGGCGCGGCCGAGTTCGAGATCTTCGCCGAGGACCCCGCGCTGAAGGGCGGCCTCGACGGCATCGCCTTCGGGACGGACGGCGATCTCTACGTGAACACCTTCATGACCGGCGAACTCTTCCGCGTCGCCGTCGAGGGCGGTCGCGCGGGGCGGATCACGAAGCTTGCCACCTCGCGCCCCCTCAAGTTCCCCGACGGCCTGAAGCCACACCGGACCGGGTTCCTCATGGTCGAAGGTGCGGGTCCGCTCAGTCGCGTCACGATCCGGGGCGAGGAGGCCGTGATCGAGGACGTGCGGCGATTCGACGGCCCCAGCGGCCTGACGATCGTCGGCGACCGGGTCTGGGTCTCGGAGGGCCGGATCGGCGCGATCGGCGCCGGGGATTCGGGCCAAGCCGCCGGATCGAAGCTGCGCAGCCTCCGGCTGGACTGAGGCCCGGCGCCGGTGGCGCCGCCCGGAAGATCGCCGTTGACGCGGCGATCGCCCCATAATAGATGATTGTCATAATGTTTTGATGGCCGCTGCGTCGGCTGTCGGGAGATCGGTGATGACGACGAGATGGCTTCTGGTGCTGGCTGCCCTGCCGCTCGCTTCCTGCTCGCCCGGCGAGACCGCCGTGGCGCCCGAGCCGCCGCTGGTGCAGACGATCGAGGTCGCCCGCGCCTCGGCCGGCGTGGCCCGCTTCACCGGCGTCGTGCGCGCCCGGACTGAGAGTAATCTCGGCTTCCGGGTCGGCGGCAAGATCTTCGAGCGCCTCGTGGATCCGGGCGACCGCGTCCGGCTCGGCCAGCCGCTGATGCGTCTCGACCCGACGGATTTCAACCTCGCGCTCAACGCCGCGCAGGCCTCCGTCGAGGCGGCCCGCGCCCAGATGATCAAGACCCGGGCCGACGAGGAGCGCAGCCGCAAGCTGGTCGGCGACGGCTGGACCTCCAAGCAGACCTACGACCAGAACAAGGCCGCCGCCGACGCGGCCGTCGCCCAGCTCGCCAGCGCTGAGGCCCAGGCCCGCCAGATCGCCAACCAGGCGGGCTATGCCGAACTGCAGGCCGATGCCGACGGGATCGTCATGGAGGTCCCCTCCTATCCCGGAGAGGTGGTCGCCGCGGGCCAGACTGTGGTCAAGCTCGCCCGCGACGGCGCGCGTGAGGCGGAGGTCTTCCTGCCCGAGGGCAGCCGGGGCCTCGCGAAGGGGGCGGCCTCGGCCACCCTCTACGCCGAGGGCGAGGCGACCTACCCGGCGCGGCTCAGGGAACTCTCGGCCACCGCCGATCCGGTGACCCGCACCTACCGCGCCCGCTACATCCTCTCGGGCGGCGGCGAGGCCGCGCCCCTCGGCGCCACCGTGACCCTGCAGCTGAAGCCGGCCGCGGCCGGGCGGCCCGAGACCCTCGCGGTGCCGCTCGGCGCCCTCTTCGACCAGGGCGGCGGCACCGCCGTGTGGCGGCTCGACGCCGCCACCGGCACGGTGCGCCCCCGGGTCGTGCAGGTCGCCCGCATGGGCGAGGAGAGCGCCGAGGTGGTCGGCGGCCTCGATCCCGGCGACCGGATCGTGGCGCTCGGCGCGCACCTGCTGAAGGCCGACCAGAAGGTCCGGCTGGCGCCCTCCAGCATGACGGGTGTCGCGCGATGAGCCCCTCCGCCTTCAACCTCTCGGCGCTGGCCGTCCGCGAGCGCGCGGTCACGCTCTTCCTCCTCCTCGCGGTCACCGCGGCCGGGTTCTTCGCCTTCGAGAAGCTCGGCCGCGCCGAGGACCCGACCTTCACCGTGAAGGTGATGTCGGTCTCGGCCGCCTGGCCCGGCGCAAACACCGACGAGATGCAGCGTCAGGTCGCCGACCCGCTCGAGAAGCGCCTGCAGGAACTCGTCTACTACGACCGCGTCGAGACGACCGTGCGCCCCGGCCTGATGCTGATGAAGGTCTTCTTCCGGGACAACATGCCGCCCGCCAAGCTGCAGTCGGAGTTCTACCAGGCGCGCAAGAAGCTCTCCGACCAGGCCTCGAGCCTGCCGCGCGGCGTGATGGGCCCGCTGTTCAACGACGAGTTCTCGGACATCTACTTCGCCCTCTACGCGCTCCAGGCCCAGGGCCTGCCGCACCGGCACCTCGTGACGCGCGCCGAGGACCTGCGCCAGCGCCTGCTGCGCGTGCCCGGCGTCGAGAAGATCAACATCCTGGGCGAGCAGGCCCAGAAGATCTTCGTGGAGGTCTCCTACCAGCGACTCGCCACGCTCGGCATCACCGGCCAGCAGCTCCTGGCCTCGCTCGCCAACCAGAACGACGTGACGCCCGCGGGTTTCGTGGAGGCGGCGGGTCCGCGCGTCTATCTCCGGCTCGACGGTGCCATCGACGGCCTCGACGCGATCCGAAACCTGCCGGTGGCGGCGGGCGAGCGCAGCCTCAAGCTCGGCGACATCGCCGAGGTCAAGCGCGGCTACGAGGATCCGAAGGCCTTCGAGATCCGCAACGACGGCGAGCCGGCCCTGATGCTCGGCGTCGTGATGAAGCCCGGCTTCAACGGCCTGAGCCTCGGCGAGGCGCTCAACGCCGAGGAAGTGGCGATCCACCACGAGCTGCCCACCGGCATCGGCTTCACCAAGATCACCGACCAGGCCAAGGTCATCGACGAGGCCATCCACGAGTTCATGGTCAAGTTCTTCACCGCCCTCTCGGTGGTGATCGTGGTCAGCCTCGTGGCGCTCGGCTTCCGGGTCGGCATCGTGGTGGCGCTGGCCGTGCCGCTGACGCTCTCGGCGGTGTTCGTGGTGATGATGCTCACGGGCCGCGACTTCGACCGCATCACGTTGGGCGCCCTGATCATCTCGCTGGGTCTCCTCGTGGACGACGCGATCATCGCCATCGAGATGATGGTGGTGCGCATGGAGGAGGGGGCCGACCGGATCGCGGCGGCGACCTACGCCTGGAGCGCCACCGCCGCGCCGATGCTGACCGGCACGCTCGTCACCATCGCGGGCTTCCTGCCGGTGGGCTTCGCCGCCTCCACGGCGGGCGAGTACGCGGGCAACATCTTCTGGGTGGTGGCCTTCTCGCTGATCATCTCGTGGATCGTGGCCGTGACCTTCACGCCCTATCTCGGCGTCAAGCTCCTGCCCAACATCAAGAAGGTCGAGGGCGGCCACGACGCGATCTACGCCACCAGGAACTACGAGCGCCTGCGCCGCGTGGTGCGCCTCTCGGTCGACCACAAGTGGTGGGCCGCCGGCATCACCGTCGGCCTGTTCGGGCTCGCCGTGGTGGCCATGGGCCGTGTCGAGCAGCAGTTCTTCCCGAACTCGGAGCGGGCGGAGCTCATCGTCGAGGTGACGCTGCCGGCGGGCTCCGCCTTCGGCACCACCGAGGCCAGCGTGAAGCGGGTCGAGGCGGCCGTGCGCGAGCTGCCGGAGGCGCGCGAGATCACGAGCTATATCGGCCAGGGCATGCCGCGCTTCGTGCTCTCGTTCGATCCCGAACTGCCCGACCCGGCCTTCGCGCAGATCGTGGTGCAGACGGCCGACGCCGCCGCCCGCGACGCGCTCAGGGTCAAGGTGCGCAAGCTCGTCGACGCGGGGCGCTTCCCCGAGGCGCGGGTGCGGGTGCTGCAGATCGTGTTCGGGCCGCCGGTGCGCTTCCCCGTGGCCTTCCGGGTGGTCGGGCCGGATCTCGACGTCATCCGCCGCATCGCCGCCGAGGTCGCCGAGGCGATGGCCACGAACCCGAACATGCGCATGGTCCACCTCGACTGGGGCAACAAGACCCCGAGCCTGCACCTCGCGCTCGACCAGGAGCGCCTGCGCCTGATCGGCCTGACCCCGAAGGAGGCCGGCCAGCAGCTGCAGAACTACCTCAACGGCACGCCCGCCACGCAGGTGCGCGAGAACCTGCGCTCCGTGGACGTGCTCCTGCGCAGCCCCGGCCCCGAGCGGCGCTCGCTCGGCGAGATCGGCGACCTGACCCTCGCCACGAAGGACGGGCGCCAGGTGCCGCTGTCGCAGGTCGCGCGGCTGGAGAGCCGCACGGAGGACGCGGTCCTGAAGCGCTACAACCGCGAGACCTACATACGGGTGCAGGGCGACGTGCTCGACGGCCGGCAGCCGCCCGACATCCACGCGCAGGTCGCGCCTCTGCTCGATCCGATCAAGGCGAAGATGCCGCCGGGCTACCGCATCGACACCGCCGGCGCCGTGGAGGAGAGCGAGAAGGCGATGAAGTCGCTGGTGCTCGTCTTCCCGCTGATGCTGTTCGTGACGCTGACGGTCATCATGCTGCAGGTGCGCTCGTTCACGACCATGTTCATGGTCTTCGCCACCGCTCCGCTCGGCCTCGTGGGCGCCGCACCGACGCTGCTGATCTTCCATCAGCCCTTCGGCTTCAACGCGATCCTCGGGCTGATCGCCCTGTCGGGCATCCTGATGCGCAACACGCTGATCCTCGTGGACCAGATCCATCACGACCGCGCGGCGGGCCTGTCGGACTACGATGCCATCGTGGAATCCACCGTGCGCCGGGCGCGACCCGTCATCCTGACGGCCGCGGCCGCGATGCTGGCCTTCATCCCGCTCACCCACTCCGTGTTCTGGGGGGCGCTGGCTTACGTGCTGATCGGCGGCGTCGGCGTCGGCACCCTGCTGACCCTGCTGTTCCTGCCGGCCCTCTACGCCCTCTGGTTCCGGGTGCGGCGGCCGAGCGAGGCGGCGGCGCAGCCCGAGGGCGCCGGCCGCACGGCCGCGGCCGGTGCATCGGCCTGACGGCCGCGACCTTCAAGCAGAGATCGCGCGGACGATCCATCGTTGCGCGCGGTGTCCCGGCAGGCCCGCCCCAGCCCCCCCGCGGGCCTGCCGGGAACGATCTTTCTTCGGATTCCGGCAGGCGCAGGGATCACGAGCGCGATCGCACAGGTCTCCCGAGCCGCAGAAGAGCGTGCGAAATCGGGGTCGCCTCCCGGTTGTTCCGGGAGCGCGGGCTGAATGAGGTCAGCATCGCCGACATCACATCGGAGGCCGCCCTGACCTACGCCTTCCACGGCCTATTCGCCGACCAGGAAGCGCTGGCAGCCGAGGCGCTGATCTGTGCGCAGTGATGACAGCCGCGCCCTGGCGAAGCTTTCGAACAAGGTTGGCGCCGTCATCCTGGAAGGCCCGGCTTCCACTGAGGATCTCGGTACGGATGTCATTCATGCCAGGCGCGTCCCGGCCACAACCCTTTGCATGCTCCGGACAAAGGCATGACCCTTATCTCGACACGCGATGAGCGCGTCATCACTGGCCTGGGGCGGCCGTCACTTCGGCTCTACATGCCCGAGAGCAGGCTATGACAATGGATAGAGCGATCGCAATTTGTGGTGGGCCCGGCAGGACTCGAACCTGCAACCAGACCGTTATGAGCGGTCGGCTCTAACCATTGAGCTACAGGCCCATCCTCAAGAACATCGACCCCTTGAGCGGGATATCTGACGTCGTGCCCGGCGCGGTCGACGGAAGCGGCGGCAGAAGTCTGGAGGTTGAGTAGCCTTGAGTTACGGTTTCGGCAAGGGGATGGGGGTCGCGGAAGGGCAAGGGCATCGGGACGGTGTTCCGGAACCTCGCCTCTGTCCCAGCACCTTTGTGTAACCTTGTCCGTACCGATGATCGGTCATCACAGTGGCGAAGTCACGAAGGTCGATCCTGTCGAAGCAAGGTGATGTTGCGATCGTCTCAATCGCACGACAGCCCGGCCGCGGCGTCCCCCGAACCGCCGACGCTTCCCCTCGCCAGCGCGCTCTCCACACCGCGTCATTCAGGGCCGGTGGAACAGGCGCAGCGGCGCTGCCGAGCCGTCGATCACCTCGATCCCGGCCGCCGCGTTCAGCGTGTGGAGGCGGCGGCCGGGCCAGGCCGGGCCGGGGGCGATGCGCGCGCGCACGGTCTGCGCGAACGCCGTCTCCGTCAGCATCGTGACCTCGGCGAGGCCCAGCGCCCCCCCGTAGAGGCGGGTGCAGTCCTGGACCGGGCGCCAGAGGCGGCCGTCGCGCACCATCATCGCGCCGGCCGGACGGGCCGCACCCGCATCGATCAGCGGCGGGTTGGCGCGGTGCGGGCGCCAGGGGCCGACGAGGTCGTCCGCCAGGAACAGGCCGAGCATGTCCGAGTGCGCGCCCGCGCCGTCGTGAAGGGTGGCGAACATCCACCAGCGCCCCGCGAAGCGGATCGGCGTCGCGTCGCTCGCCACGAGATCGGTGAGGAGATCCCGCACGCGCACCCAGCGATGCGGGTAGGGATCGGCCCGGTAGAGCGAGACCGTGCGGTTCTGCGAGGTCTCGGGGATCATCCAGACCGCGCCGTCATGGGCGAACACGAACGGGTAGGAGAGGTGGAAGGGTTCCTCCAGCACGGGTTCCGGCGCGCCGCGCGGCCCCTCCGGCCCGAAGGCGACGGCCGAGATCACGCCCTTGCCGGTGCGGTGGTCGAGATCCTCCACGAAGAGGTGGGTCCTGCCCTGCCAGTGGAATAGGAAGGGATCCGCGTAGAAGCGATGGCCGGGATCCGGCAGCACCCGCCACGGCTCGCCGCCGAGTTCCGCGCTGTCCCAGACGGTGGCGCCGCGGCTGAAGCGCCAGCCGGTGCGCCAGTGGGGGGCATAGAAGCAGAGATGGTAGAGGCGCCGCGCGAGCATCCGCCCCAGCCGCCGCAGGGCGTGCGCGGCGAGCGGGCGGCCTCGGTCGGGGCGCGGTGCGGCGGGCGCCGAGGGGGTGGGCCGCAGCAGGGCGGCGGCAAGGATGGGCGTGAGGCGCGCCGTGACCGCCTCGTAGGCCTCGCAAAGATTGGCGGCGGCCTCGACGGAGGGCCGCCCCGCGGCGAGCACGGCGCCTCCGCCGACGACCTCGACGAGCGGCGCCCCGCCGCGCAGCAGGGCCTGCAGCAGCCCGGCCTCGCCGGGGCGGCCGTCGAACAGGATCGTCCAGGCCGCCGCGCCGGCCTCCGCCGCGCCCGGCAGGGCGATGCGGACGGAGCCGGTGCCGTCATCCTCGGGCAGCTCCGCCGCGCCGGGTGTCGTGCCCTCGCTCGGGCGGGGGCCTGGCCGGGGCTGGAGCAGGCGCTCCAGCGCGAACAGCGTCTCCATCCCGGCCGGCGGCGGCTCGGCCTCGGTCCAGGCCACGCGCGGCGCCGCCCCCGCGGCGCGCAGGCCCGCGACGAGGCGCAGATGCCAGTGCCGAAGGCCGCCGCGGGGCAGGCGGAGAACCGGGGTGGCGCAAGGACCAGGATCAGCCGCCCGGACGGCGAAGGAGTCTTCGATCGTCACGGCCCGAGCGATAGCATCGACCCGACCGCCCTGGCACCCGGCCCGGCCTCAGCATGCACAGATCAAATTCCAAGTCATTCGGGGATGAAAACTGTATTTCCTCCGTACGCACCTGCGATGAGATCAGGCCGGGCGAGACGCGGCGATCCGCGCGCGCAGGAGGGTGTCGTAGGCCTCGGCCATTGTGTCGACCGGGAAGCGCCGGCCGAGGCCGCTGCCGCTGCGCACGAGGCGGGTGGCCAGGTCCGGCTCGCGCTCCAGCCGGTGCACGGCTTCGGCGAAGGCGGCCCCGTCCTCCGTATCGACGAACAGGGCGCAGGGGCCCTCGTCCGTCGCCAGCACCTCCCGCAGCACCGGCAGGGCGTTGGCTACCACCGGCACGCCGGCCTGCGCCGCCTCCACCGCCGCGAGGCCGAAGGTCTCGGCGCGCGAGGGAAACACGAAGACGTCGAGCGCGCGCAGGAAGTCGCCGACCCGGTCCGGCGGCAGCTCGCCGACGAGATGCAGGCGCGCCGCGCAGCCGAGCCTCTGCGCGAGACCGGCCAACGCGTCCCGCTCCGCGCCCTGGCCGGCCAGGGCGAGGTGCCAGGCGGGATCCTGCGGCAGCAGCCGCACGGCCGCCTCAAGGTTCTTGAGTGGGTGCAGGCGCGCGACGCAGCCGAGCAGGCGCCCGCCCGCCGGGAGGGCGAGGCCGAGGCGGGCACGCGCCTCGGCCAGCGTCAGTGCGCTGTCGCGGCCGACGAAGCCGTGGTCGATATGCACCACGCGGGCACGGTAGCCCGCCGGATAATCCGCGAGGTCGCCCGCCGAGTCGTGGGAGTTCACCACGATGCGGCCGTAGAGGCCGAGCGCGCCGAGCCAGCGGTCGACCAGACGGGCGCGCGGCGGGGTGGTGTCGCGGGCGGAGTTCTGGTTGGCGATCACTACGGGCACGCCGGCCAGCCGCGCGGCGGCGGCTCCGATGATGTTGCCGTAGTGCTGGAAGCAGAGCACCGCGTCGGGCCGCGCGCGGCGGATGCGGCGTACGAGGTCGAGGAAGAAGCGCAGGAAGGCCAGCGGCGTTCGGGGCCGCTCCGCGGCGCAGAAGGCGACGCCCGGCTCCGCGTCGAAGGCGCCGGTCTTGCGGTAGAAGAAGATCTGCCCAGTGCGGTACCCGCGTCCCGCCAGCGCCGTCGCCAGCATGCGGGCGATGGCCTGGGCGCCGGCATTCTCCGCCTGAGGCTGAACCAGGAGAACGTGCGGACCCGTGGCGGCCGGCACCCGCGCCTGCGTGCCGGCGCCGGGCGGTTCGGTGAGCTGCGCGTCGCCGGCATCTTGCATCGAGGATCTCATCGAGGATCTCATGGCAGCGTTTCGCGGGCGCGTCCGGCGCCGCCGATCAGGCCGAGCACGGAGGGGTCGATGCCGACCCGTCGGCGGCAGACCGCGTTGAGAGTGACGGCGCAGGCGAGCGAGCAGAGGGCGCTCGCGAGCGTCGCGCCGATCAGCCCGCCCGCCAGGGCCGCGGCGGCGACGCAGGCACAGCGAGCGAGGACGAAGTACCCGGCGATCCGCGCGTAGGCGGCCTCGTGGCCGGTGAGCCGCATCACCGCCGGGACCGGGCCGCCGAGGGCGATCGCCGCCACGCCGACGGTGAGGATCACCAGCGGCGGATAGGCGGCGTGGAAGGCCTGCCCGAACAGGTCGAGCAGCCATTGCCCTCCGACAAAGATGACGAGGACGCCGCCGCCGACCGCCAACGCCGTCGCGCCGCCGACGAGACGGAGCGCCGCGCGCATGCCGGGGCCGGCGGGATCGGCGGCATGGCGCGCGATCTCCCGGCTGGAGAAGACGTGCAGGCCCGCCGAGACGATCGCGAACAGGGCGGCCAGCCGCGCGGCCGCGTAGTAGAGGCCCGCCTCGACCGGGCTCAACAGAAGGCCGATCAGGAAGACATCGACATACTGGTTTGCGGCGTCGAGCACGCCGCCGAGCCAGAGCCGCGCCGAGCGGGCCGCCCAGACGGGGAGAGGATCGAGCGCCGCCTTTACGGGCGCCATTCCGGCTGAGGCACCGCGCAGGGCCGCACCGATCCCCGCAGCCTGGATCCCCAGCGCCACCAGGATGCCGCCGACGGCCCAGGCGAAGAAGGTCTCGGCGTGGAAGGGCACACTCGCCAGCAGAGCGAGCGCCGCGCCAGCCGTGGGAAACAGGCGCCAAGTCAGCTCGAACTGCCCGTCGCCCCGCGCGATCCCCGCTATGGTGCGGGCGACGTGGGTGCCGTAGACCAGGGCGGCGAGGAGCACCGAGAAGGTGCCGGCGAGCGCCGAGAACAGCCAGCCGGCTCCGGCGAGGTGCCCGGCGCAGGCCGTGACGGCGCCGCCCACGAGGCCGGAGAGCAGGACGACGCGAGCCGAGCGGCGAAGGCCTGCCCGCGCGGCAGCGGGCCCGCCCGCGTCGAGCGCCCGCTGCCAGTCGATCATGATCGCCGCCTCCTGGCCGAGAAGGACGGCGACCGCCGCGAAGGAGAGGGCACTGAACCAGTAGGCGAAGACGCCAAACTCGTGCAGCCCCATCGCGCGGGCGGCGAGCGTCAGCATCGCGAAGGCGAGGCCCGAGCCGCCGACCTTGAGGACAAGCGCCAGGGCGAGGTCGCGCAGGCCGGGTCGCGCCCCGAGATCGCGCAGGCGCGGGATCAGGCCTGGAACCGCGAATCCCCTCATGCCGGGCTGCCCTGGGCCGGGCGTCCGGCCGCGCGCGCCTCGGCCAAACCCGCGTCGGCGGGCAGACGGCAGAGGCCCTCGCCCAGGCGGTCGGCCAGCACAATCATCATGCCTCCGAGCGCGAGGGGTGCGAACAAGGCTTCCTCCTGGAAGAGGCCGTTCAACGTCACCGCGAGGGCGCCGAGGGCGAAGAGCCGAAGGTCCCGCGCGAGGGCCTGCCCCTGCAGAGTCGGGAACAAGCGCCGAGACAGACGCCAGGCAGCGAGCGCCGCGCAGACCGGCACGGCGCAGAGGACGAGCACGCCGGGGCCCACCTGATAGAGCAGGACACCGAAGGCGCTCTCCACCGGCCAATCCGTGCGCCCGATCGCCTGCGCCTTCTCCCAGTCGATCCGGGTGGCGTCGCCCGCGAGGTTGCCGCCGGCCCCGAGGCCCGCGCCCCAGGGCGCGCCCAGGAAGGCGTGCAGGCCGCCGAACAGGCCCAGCACGTGGTAGTCGCCGCCCGCGCGCCCGGTCACGATCACCGCGCAGGCGTAGAGGACGAGAACCGCCAGAAAGACCGGCAGCGTCGCGTCCGAGCGCAGGCGGTCGAGGAGGAGCGCCGCGCAGCACAGGCCGAGGCAGACCAGCGCGCCCTTGGCACCCACCAGCACCAGCAGCAACAGCGCGAGGCAGAAGAGCAAGGGCTGGCGCCAGCGCAGCAGCAGGAAGGCGGCCAACATCAGCCCGTAGCCGAAGCTGATCGCGTGGAAGTTAGGCCCGAGCATCCGGTACATCTTCAGGGCGGAGAAGCCGAACAGGTCGGTGTTCAGGAAGGAGACGACCTGGGTGTCCTGCAGGTCGCGCAAAACGCGCCCGGTCTTGCGCATCGTCTCGATCCACTCGCCCGAGCGCGCGATGTCGGCGAGGCTGAACGTCATGTAGCTGTTGGCCCGGATCAGGTCGAACAGCGCGTCGCGCGCCAGGAACTCGGCCAAGCCGTAGGCCAGGAGCAGGTAGACGGGCACGCGCAGGAAGCGCAGCCGGTCGCCCGGCCCATCCGCCGCGACCACCAGGGCGAGCTGGAACACCAGGAAGGGCGTGACGGCGTTCCGCAGGTAGACCACCGCCGCGTAGGGATCGCGGGCGAGGCCGAGGCCGAAATAGACGCCGATTACCCCCAGCGCGAGAACGCTCGGCCAGAGCAGAGCGTCGAGTCGCCGGCTCCGGGCCCGGGGTGCGAGGCAGTACCCGCCGACGATCCACAGCCAGAAGGTCGCGGTGATGATGAAGTTGTAGCCGCGGGCGGCGTTGAAGGCCGGCGTGTCCGCCAGCCAGGGCGAGACCAGCGACACGAACAGGTTCTGGAACTGGTAGGCGAAGATCAGGAGCGCTGGCGCCGCCGCGCGCACGTAGACCGCCGCGACGATTGATCCCGCGGCGCAGAGCGCGATCGCCGCCGCCGGGCTCGCGAGGTGCGCCACGATCGGCACGCCGACCAGGGCGACGGCCACGCACAGGAAGAGCAGGTGCTCCAGCACCGCGCGCGACACGCCCCGACCGTCCTGCGGCAAACTGTCCGGAATTGAAGACTCCAAAGTTCGTCAATCCTCCGGGGACCCACGGCCTCCGGAGGCCGTTCGGTGCTGTTGCGCCCTGAGTTAGGGGCGTGGCCACACGATCCAACCCGCACTGATCGGATCGTTGAATACGCCGCAGGCGGGCGCTACGTAGTTTTCCACGGGTACATTTTTCCGGCTGTCCGAGCGTTGTTAACCAATCCTTACGCGAAAGACGGGCCGCACCGTCGCCTACATCTGGAATAAAAGGAGTTCGTCTTCAGGTAACAGATGGTGAGATTCGAGCCGCCCTGGGGAATGCTGGCGTATCAGCGACCCATACACGGAAGCCGAACATCGGGATGGTTGAACACTTCTACCCTGTTGCGCACGCCGATCTTTCGACACGGATCGACAGAGGTCGCTCGGAGGGTCGGGCGGACGCGATCGTCGACCTGGCGGCGGCCCGGCGCTTCCTCGCCCGGCGCTGGTGGCTGATCGCGGGCGTCGCGCTGCTCTGCGTCGTGACGGCGGGAATCGTCCTGTCTCTGGTGCCCAAGACCTACACGGCCACCGCGATCCTCATCGTCGATCCGCGCACGCAGAAGGTGGCGCAATCCGAGGTCGTGCTCGGCGGCATCGGGTCCGACGCGGCGGCGGTCGAGAGCCAGGTCGAGATCCTGGAATCCTCCACGCTCGCCAAGCGCGTGGTGGCCGAACTCGGCCTCGACCGCGCGGGCGAGCTGAGCGAGACCTCGGCGATCGAGCGCGCCGCGGCCGGCCTGCGCGGTCTCCTCGGCCTCGCCACCCCCGCCCCGAGCGCGGCGGAGCAGCGGGAGCGGGTGCTGCAGCGCTTCGGCGAGCGTCTGCGCGTGCGCCGCCGCGGCCTCACCTACGTGCTGGAGATCGCCTACAGCTCGGGCTCCGCCGAGACCGCCGCGCAGGTCGCCAACGCGCTGGCCGGCGCCTACCTGGCGGACCAGCAGCGCCAGAAGCAGGAGGCGGCCAGGAACGCCGCCGGCATGCTGGGCGGACGCCTCGACGAGCTGCGGGCGCGGGCGCGGGACACCGAGCGCGCGGTCTCGACCTTCAAGAACCAGAACGGCATCGTCGATCTGGGCTCCGCTCAGACCCTACTCGACCGCGAGATCGCCGAGCAGAGCCAGCAGCTCACCCAGGCCCAGGCCCGGGGTGCCGAAGCGGGCGCGCGCTACGCGCAGGCGCGGCGGGCCACGGCCTCCGGCGCCGAGGGCGGGGGCACGCTCGCCGAGGCGCTGCAATCGAGCGTCGTGACCAACCTGCGCCAGCAATACGCCCAGCTCGGCGCGCAACTCGCGGACCTGCGCAACAATCTGGGCCCGCGCCATCCGGCCGTCGGCGCCGCGGAGGCGCAGGTCCGCACCGTCGCGGGCCAGATCCGGACGGAGATCGGCCGCCTCGCGCAAGGGCTGCGCAACGAGGCCGAGGCGGCGAGCGCGCGCGAGCGCACCCTCACGGCGAGCCTCGAGCGCCTCAAGAAGCAGGCCGCCCAGCGCGGCCAGGCGCGGGTGCGGCTCGCCGAGCTGGAGCGCGAGGCGCAGGCCAGCAAGGTCATCCTGGAGCAGTACCTGCTGCGCCAGAAGGAGACGAGCGAGCAGCAGAACCTCGTCGGCGCCGAGGCGCGGGTGCTCACGCCCGCGGCCCCGCCCCTGCGGCCGAGCGCGCCGAAGACCGGGCTCCTGCTCCTCGTCGCCCTGGCGGGCGGGCTGGTGCTCGGGCTCGGCGCGGCGGCGGCCGCCGAGGCGATGGAGCCGGGGCTGCGGCACGCGGGCGCGGTCGAGCGGGGTCTCGGCGTGCCCCTGCTCGGCACCCTGCCGCGGGTCTCCGCGAGCCGGCTCGCGGCGGGCGGGGGGCGCGATGGCGGCCAGGGCGGCTCCGGACACGCGCGGCTCATCGGCGACAGCCGCGAGCACGCGCGCTTCGACGAGGCGATCCGGATGCTCGCCCTGCCGCTCAATGCCGGGGCCGGGGCACAGGGCTTGGACCGGTCCGGACTCGATCAGCGCGGCATCGCGGGGCGCAGCGGCGACACCCTGCTGGTGACCTCGGCGCTGCCGGGCGAGGGCAAGTCGACGGTCGCCGAGCATCTCGCGGCGGCGTTCGCGGCCCAGGGCCGCAAGGTTCTGCTGGTCGATCTCGACACGCGCGACGCGCGCCTCACCCGCTCCCGCCGGGCCGGACAGAGCCCCGGCCTCCTCGACGCGCTGCGCAACGCGTCCGATCCCGGCAACTTCGTCCACCACGGGACCGTCGACGCGATCAGCTTCCTGCCCATCGGCATCGCTCGGGACGACCCCAAGGCCGCGGAGCTGTTCTTCAGCCCGGCGCTCGGACGGGCGGTGGCGGACCTGCGCCGCCGCTTCGACCTGATCGTGCTGGACGGGTCGAGCCTCCTGCGCGGCGTCGAGGGACGGCTGCTCCTCGCCCACGCGGACCGGACGGCCCTGGTGGTCGAGTGGGGCCGGACGAGCCGCGACGACGTCAAGGCGGCGCTCGACCTGTTCGGGCGCGCGCCCGGCAGCCTCGCCGGCATCATCCTCAACAAGGTCGATCGGAAGGCGCTGCGACGCTATGGCTGAGACCCACTTCGACGGCGGCCAGGGAGCGGCGCCCGGCGGACGGCCTGGCCGAGGCCGCGGGCGGGGCATCCCGTTGAAGGCAATCGGCCGCGCTGAGCCGCGGGCGCGCCGCTCGCCCGCGGTGCCGGAGCGCGCGACGCCGCGCGGCCTCCACCGCGATCCGATCCTGGCGGCGGTGCCGCGCGTCGGCCTGGGCGGCCTGCCGATCGCGGTGCACGGGCGCGAGGAGGCGACCGCCCTTCTGGTCGATCTCGCCCTCGACCGCCGGGGCCGCGACGCGCCGCCCCCGATCATCACCTCGGCCAACGGTCAGGTCCTCTCGCTCTGCGCGCGCGACCCAGAGATCCGGCGGCTGTTCGAGACGAGCGACCTCATCCACGCGGACGGCGCCCCCCTGGTCTTCGCCTCGTACCTGCGGGATCGCGCCCTCCGCCTGCCCGAGCGCGTGGCGACCACGGACCTCTTCCACGACGTCGCCCAGGAGGCCGTGCGGCTGGACCTCAGCTTCTACATGCTGGGCTCCACGGAGGCTGGCATGGCACGGGCCGCGGCGAACGTGCGTGCCCGTTATCCCACCCTGCGGCTCGCGGGCGCCCATCACGGCTACATCGAGGGCGCGCAGGCGGCCGAGCAGGTCGCAGCGATCGCGCGGGCGCAGCCCGACATCCTCTGGCTCGGCATGGGCGTGCCGCGCGAGCAGGCCTTCGCCCTGCGCTGGCAAGCGGCGCTCGCGGGCGTCGGCGTGATCAAGACGTCCGGCGGCCTGTTCGACTTCCTGTCGGGCGCGCGCAGCCGGGCACCGGACTGGATGCAGCGCTTCGGTCTCGAATGGGCCTACCGCGCGAGCCTCGAACCCGCGCGCCTGCTGCCGCGCTACGCGGTGACGAACCCGCACGCGCTCTACCTGCTGCTGACGCGGCGCGGCTGAGCCTTCCGATGCGCGCCCTCGTGCCAGGTCTCCTGCCCGGTCTCCTGCCCGGTCTCCTGCCCGGTCTCCTGCTCGCTCTCCTGCTCGCCCTGCCGGGCCCGGCCGCCGCGGCGCCCGGCCGGGCCGCGCTCTGCGCGGCGCAGGGCGACTCCGAGCGCGGGGTGCCGGCTTCCCTCGTCGGCCGGCTCGCCCGGGGCTTCAACCTGACGGGCTGGATCGAGGGGGACGCCCCGACGCCGCCCGATCCCGTCCTGCTGCGCCGGCTGCTCGCCCGCGGCCTGACCCATGTGCGCCTGCCCTTCGACGGCGAGCACCTGATGCCGGCCCTGGGCACGGGCACAGGCCAGGCCGAGCGGCTCGGGCGCCTCGACGCGGCTCTGCGGCAGCTCCTCGATGCCGGCTTCACCGTGAGCCTCGACATGCATCCGGGCGACCGCTTCGGCGCCCTGCACCGCGCCGAGCCCGAGCGGGCGCTGGCGCTGCTCGACGCGGCCTGGGCGGTCCTGGCGCGGCGCTACGCACGCCTCGCCCCGGACCGGCTGCTGTTCGAGGTGCTGAACGAACCGCCGAACGCGGAGGCCTGGACCGGGCAGCTGCCGCGCGCGGTGGCTGCCCTGCGGGTCCACGCGCCGGAGCGGATCCTCGTCGTGTCGCCCGGTGGGCCGCAGCGTGTCGAGGCGATGGCCGCGCTCACCCCCCTCGACGACCCGCGCCTCGTCTACGCCTTTCACTTCTACGATCCGATGGCCTTCACCCACCAGGGCAACGACTGGGGCGCGGCCGACGACCCGCTGCGCTTTCTCGGCGGTCTGCCCTTCCCGGCCGCGTCGCAAGACCCGGCCGTGCGGGCGGTCGCGGCGCGCCTCGCGCGCGAAGGCCGGGCGGACTCGGCGGCCGAGCTCGCCCGGCAGATCCGGCAGCCCTGGACCGCAGAGGCGATCGACCGTCAGTTCGCCCCGGTCGGCGACTGGATCGCGCGCCACCGCCGCCCGGTCATCGCCAACGAGTTCGGCGCCCTCGACACCGCTCCCCTGGCCGACCGCGCCCGTTGGCTCGCCGCCGTCCGGGCAGCGGCCGAGCGGCGCTGCATCGGCTGGACCCACTGGGACTACGCCGACGCCTTCGGCTTCGTCACGCGCCGCGACGGGGCCGAGCGGCCGGTGGCGGCGCTCCTCGACGCCCTCATCCCCCCGAAGGCCGCGGGCCGCGCGCCCTGAAGCCGCTGCGAGGAGGACTCGACATGGACGATGTCATGAACTTCATCGACGCGATCATCCGGCGCGTCTCCTCGGGCAACCTGCTCGCCGCGGGGCTCCTGCTCGCCACCGCGCTCGTCTGCGCGCTGGTCGCCTACCTGCGCACGGCCGAGCGCTACTCGTTCCGGGAGTTCTTCGAGTTCGCGATCCCGCACGAGGTGATCGTCCACCCCTCGGCGCGCGCCGACGTGCTGTTCTGGATCACGCGGCGTGTCTTGATGCCGTTTCTGATGCTGCCGGCGGGCATCACCTTCGTGGTCGCGGTGGGCTACGCCACGAACCGCGGGTTCGGCGCCCTCTTCGGCATCGACCAGCCGATCCTCGGCGAGCCCGGCCCGGTGACAGTGGTGGTCTTCACCCTCACGATGCTGCTGGCCTACGACCTGTCCTACTATCTCTACCACACCGCGCAGCACCGCTTCCCCTTCCTGTGGGAGCTGCACAAGGTGCACCACTCGGCCGAGGTGATGATCGGCATCACGAAGGACCGGGTCCACCCGCTCGACGAGCTGATGAACCGCGCCTGGGACGGCGTGATCCCCGGCATCTGCTTCGGGATCTGGACGCTGCTCTCGCTCGATCCGGTCGAGGTCACGATCTTCGGCGTCAACGTCTACGTGATGCGCAACATCCTGATGATGGACTTCGTGCGCCACACCCATTTCAAGATCTCGTTCGGGGCGCTCAACCACGTGGTCCTGTGCCCGCACTGGCACCAGCTGCACCACTCCACCGACCCGCGCCACTACGACAAGAACTTCGGCCTGCTGTTCTCGTTCTGGGACCGGCTCTTCGGCACGCTCTGCGTCCCGAAGCCCGACGAGGATTTCAAGTTCGGCATCATGGACCGGGACGCGGCGGCCTATCAGTCGCTCTCCGGCCTCTACATCCTGCCCCTGAAGAAGATGGGCCGGCACATCGCCCGCTTCGTCCGGCGTCTGCGCGGGCAGCCGGAGCGGCCCCGGCAGAGCGCCTGACGGAGAGCCTGCGATGGAACGGTTCGAGATCGTCGGCACGGCCGAGCGGCTCCGGGCGGTCGGCCCGGCCTGGACGGGGCTCTGGAAGGCCCGCGGCGCCCTGGTGTTCCAGAGCCACGCCTGGATCTCGGCGTGGTGGGACAGCGTGCGGGACGGCGGGGGGCGGCGCCTCGCCATCGTGCTGGCCTGGCGCGGCGCGGACCTCGTCGGCGTGCTGCCGCTCGCCACCGTGCGCCGCCGCGGCCTGCGCGTCCTCGAATGGGCCGCCAAGGATTGCAGCGACTTCGCGGACGCGCTCCTCGCCCCTGACATGGGCGCGGATCTCCTGCCCCGGATGTGGGCCCATCTTTCGGGCGCGGGCGGGTTCGACCTCGCCTATCTGAGCCATCTGCGTCCCGAGGCCCGGGCCGGCGCGCTGGTCGGTGCGCCCTCGGGCGGGGTCCGCCTGCGCCCGAACCACCGCACCGAGCAGAACTGGCGAGTGTGCGGCCCCTTCCCGAGCGGGAAGGCATGGTTCGACGGGCAGCCGAAGAAGATGCGCCAGAACCACCGCAGGGGTCAGAAGTTCATTGCCGAGCGGGGGCCGATGACCTCCCGCCTGCTCGCGCCCGGCGCGGACCTCGACGACCTGATCGGCTGGTTCATCGCCAGGAAGCGCGCCTGGCTCACGGCCAACGGTCTGCCACCGGGCCTGTTCTACGCGGAGGGCTCGGGCGCGCTCGCCGCGATGGTGCGCGTGCTGGACGAGGCCGGGCTGCTGCGCGTCTTCGTGCTGGAATGCGACGGCGCACCGGTCGCCGCCTCAATCAACTTCGTGCAGGGCGGCACGCTGATGGCGTTCGTCACCACCTACGACCCGGATTTCGAGCGCGCCTCGCCGGGCCTCGTGCTGATGATCGACTACATCGTCTGGGCCTTCGACCACGGCCTGCACACGGTCGACTTCCTCTGCGGCGACGAGGGCTTCAAGGGTCGCTTCGGCACGCAGTGCCTCACACTCGGCTCCCTGATGGGCGCCCGTACGCTGCCGGGGGTGGCCGCGCACCTGCTCGACCGCGGCGGGCGCGGACTGTCCCGCCGCCTCGCGGCGCGCCGGACAGCGCCGGCCGAACCGCGGACGAGGCCGTCGGAGGACGCTGCGGCCTGAAAAACGCCCGGGGCGATCGCGGCGCGACAAACGGGCAGGGTTCGGGCTAAAGGAAAGGACGGAAGGTGGCGGGAGTGCCACCGCAGGATCCCGGCGACCACACCATGTCCGAGCCTTCGACCCTCATCCGTCCCGTGATCCTGTGCGGGGGCTCCGGCACACGGCTCTGGCCTGCATCGCGCGAGAGCATGCCCAAGCAGTTCGCCCGCCTGGTCGATCCGGAACAGTCCACCTTCCAGGCCACGGCCCTGCGCGTGGCCGAGCCCGGCCTGTTCGCCCGGGCCACCGTGATCGCGGCGGCCGAGTCCCGCTTCATCGTCGCCGAGCAGCTCCTGCAGGCCGGCCTCACCGCCGACATCGTCCTCGAACCGCAAGGCCGCGACTCGGCCGCGGCCGTCGCGGTCGCGGCGCTGCACGCGGCCAAGGCCGACCCGCAGGCCATCGTGCTCATCATGGCCGCCGACCACGTCATCGGCGACGCCCCTGCCTTCCGCCGCGCCGTCGCCGCGGCCGCCGAGGGCGCGCGCGCGGGCGCCATCATGACGCTGGGCATCGAGCCGACCCGGCCCGCCACCGATTACGGCTACATCCGCCGCGGCAGCCCGCTCGCCGCCGAGGCGGGCGAGGCGCACGGCGCCTGTGCGGTCGAGCGCTTCGTCGAGAAGCCGGATGCGGCGGGCGCCGTGCGTCTCATCGCCGAAGGCGCGCTCTGGAACTCCGGTTACTTCCTGTTCCGCGCCGACGTGATGCTGGCCGAACTCGAAGCCTTCGCCCCGGCGGTAATGGCCGGCGCCCAGGCGGCCCTGGCGGCGGCGGCCAGCGACCTCGATTTCGTGCGCCTCGATGCCGAAGCCTTCGGCCAGATCCCAAAGATCTCGATCGACTACGCGGTGATGGAGCGCACGGCCCGCGCGGGCGTGCTGCCGGTCTCCTTCCCCTGGTCGGACGTGGGTACCTGGGACGCGGTCTGGGGCGTGCTGGAGCGCGACGGAGACGGCAACGCGCTGCGCGGCCGGGTCGAGCTGATCGGCACGCGGAACAGCCTCGTGCACAGCGAGGGCGAGGGGCTGACCACGGTGGTGGGCCTGGAGGACGTGGTCGTGGTGACCACGCCCGACGCGGTGCTGGTGGCCTCCAAGGCGCATTCGGGGCGGGTCAAGGAGCTGGTGGGCCAGCTGCGCGCCCGCGCGCATCCGGAGGCGGACGCGCATCTGCGCATGTACCGGCCCTGGGGCTGGTACCAGCGCATCGACATCGGCGCACGCTTCCAGGTGAAGCGGATCATGGTGACGCCGGGCGGACGCCTCTCCCTTCAGAAGCACTACCACAGGGCCGAGCACTGGGTGGTGGTCAAGGGCACGGCCGAGGTAACGGTGGACGAGCGGGTGGTGCTGGTCCACGAGAACGAGGCGGTCTACCTGCCGATCGGCTCGATGCACCGGCTGACCAACCCGGGCAAGATCCCGCTCGAGCTCATCGAGGTCCAGGTCGGATCCTACACCGGCGAGGACGACATCATCCGCGTCGAGGACATCTACGGGCGCTGACACGGCCCTCGCGCGGTGAGGTTCCCCGGCTACCGGCGCGGGGCGCCTCCGCTCGCCGCGCGGGGCCTCACGGCACGAAAGCTGCGTGCCGCGGGACGGTGGCGTGCAACCGCTTTCATCCGACGCGAATCCTATACTCGTGTCTTGATTCGCTCGGCTGAACTGGTTGTCCGATGCGCCAGCTTGCAGGAAACCCCGAGCATCCGACACTGGGACCGCGCGGCCGGATGGGGCGGGCGCGGCGCGATTGAAGAGGGACCGAGAGGATGCCGAAGGGATCCGACCTGCTCGTGCAAGCGCTGGAGAACGAGGGCGTCGACCGCGTCTTCGGCATCCCGGGCGAGGAGAACCTCGACATCGTCGAGTCCCTGCGCACCTCGAAGATCGAGCTCGTCCTGACCCGCCACGAGCAGGCCGCAGCCTTCATGGCCGCAACCTACGGGCGGCTCACCGGCAAGCCCGGCGTCTGCCTCGCCACGCTCGGCCCGGGCGCGCTCAACTTCTCGACCGGCGCCGCCTACGCGCATCTGGGCGCCATGCCGATGATCATCATCACCGGCCAGAAGGGCATCCTCTCCTCGCGCCAGGCCCGCTTCCAGATCGTCGACGTCATCGCCTCGATGAAGCCGATCACCAAGATGGCGCGCCAGATCGTCTCCGCCTCCTCGATCCCCACCATCGTGCGCGACGCCTTCCGGGTCGCCATGGAGGAGCGGCCCGGCCCGGTCCTCTTGGAGCTGCCCGAGGACATCGCGGCCGAGGAAGCCGATTCGTACACGGTGCCCTCCCACCCGATCGACATCCCGGTCGCCCATCCGAAGGCGATCGAGCGCGCCGCCGAGATGATCGTCGCGGCCAAGCGCCCGCTGGTGATGCTGGGCGCGGCCGCCTCCCGCCCGCGCTCGACGAGCGACCTCGGCGGCTTCGTGCAGCGCACCGGAATCCCGTTCTTCACCACCCAGATGGGCAAGGGCACGGTCGCGCACGGCACCCGCCTCTACATGGGCACCGCCGCCCTGTCGGAGCGCGACTACGTGCACGAGGCGATCGACGCCGCCGACCTCATCATCGCCATCGGCCACGACACGGTGGAGAAGCCGCCCTTCTTCATGGGCCAGCCGGACCAGAAGGTGCTGCACATCAGCTACACCCCGGCCAATGTCGAGCAGGTCTACTACCCCGACGCCGAGGTGGTGGGCGATCTCGGCCCCACCCTGAAGCTGCTCGCCGACCGGCTGGAGGACAGGCTGCCGAACGCGGGCGCGTTGCTGCCGCTGCGCGAGCACATCCTGTCCCGCATCGCCGACCGGGCCGACGAGGACCGCTTCCCCGTCACCCCGCAGCGGCTGGTGCGCGACGTGCGCCGGGTGATCCCCGAGGACGGCATCGTCTGCCTCGACAACGGGATGTACAAGATCTGGTTCGCCCGCAACTATCGCACCTACGTGGCCAACACGCTGCTGCTCGACAACGCGCTGGCCACGATGGGCGCGGGCCTGCCCTCGGCGATGATGGCGGCGCTGCTCTACCCGAAGCGCCGTGTCATGGCGGTGTGCGGCGACGGCGGCTTCATGATGAACAGCCAGGAGATGGAGACGGCCGTGCGGCTCGGCCTCAACCTCGTGGTGCTGATCCTGGACGACTCGGCCTACGGCATGATCCGCTGGAAGCAGGCGGTGGACGAGTTCCCGGATTACGGCATGACCTTCAAGAACCCGGACTTCGTGAAGTACGCCGAGTCCTACGGCGCCACGGGACACCGGGTCGGCGCGGTCGAGGATCTGGGGCCGACGCTGGAGAAGGCGTTCCAGGCCGGCGGCGTCCACCTCGTGGCGGTGCCGATCGACTACTCGGAGAACACCCGCGTGCTCGTGAAGGAGCTGCGCGAGAAGGTGAAGCCGTCGCAGCCCGAGGCGACCGCCTGAGGCGGGACGACCCAGGCACCTGATACTGCCGCGCGCGGACTCCCGCGCGCGGGCCCGACGCCGAAGCCGAGGATGCGCGCCATGAAGCCCTTCACCTTCCAGACCACGCCGAACGTGCTGTTCGAGGCGGGCGCCTCGGCCAAGCTCCCCGAGATCGTGGCCGGGCTGAAGGCCAAGCGCGTCCTGCTCGTCACCGACAAGGGCGTACGGGATGCCGGGCTGACCGCCGCGGCCGAGACGGCGCTGGCCGAGGCCGGCGTGCAGATCGATGTGTACGACGACGTGAAGGCGGACCCGCCGGCCAGCATCATTGAGGCGGCCGCCGCCCGTGCCCGCGAGGCCAGCACCGATCTCGTCCTCTCGATCGGCGGCGGCTCGGCCCTCGATACGGCCAAGCTCGTGGCCTACCTCGCCAAGTCCGACGAGCGGCTCGACGACATCTACGGCGTCGGCCTGGCGCTGGGCGAGCGCCTGCCCCTGATCCTGGTGCCCACCACCGCGGGCACCGGCTCGGAGGTGACGCCGATCTCGATCGTGACCACGCCCACCACCGAGAAGAAGGGCGTGGTCTCCCACAAGCTCCTGCCCGATTGGGCGGTGCTCGACCCTGAACTGACCCTGGGACTTCCGGCCCACGTCACCGCCGCCACCGGCATCGACGCGATGGTGCACGCCACCGAGGCCTTCACCAGCAAGAACAAGAAGAACCCGATCTCGGACCAGCTCGCCAAGCAGGCGCTGGCGCTGCTCTCGACCCATATCCGCACCGCCTGCACGGAGCCGAAGAACCTCGAGGCACGCTCGGGCATGCTGCTCGGCTCGATGCTGGCCGGCATGGCCTTCGCCAACGCGCCGGTCGCGGCCGTGCACGCGCTGGCCTATCCGATCGGCGCAATCTTCCACGTGCCGCACGGGCTCTCGAACGCCCTCGTGCTGATGGGCGTGATGCGGTTCAACCTCAGCCACGCGCAGGGGCTCTACGCCGAGCTCGCGCCGATCCTCGATCCGGAGGCGATCAACCTGCCCGAGAGCGAGGCCGCCGCCCGCTTCGTGGACGGGCTCGCGGCGATCTGCCGGGATTGCAAGGTTCCGGCCTCGCTGGCGGAAGTCGGCGTGAAGCAGGATGACCTTGAGCGGCTCGCCACCGACGCGATGAAGCAGACCCGCCTCCTCGTGAACAACCCGCGCGAGGTCACCCACAAGGACGCCTACGCGATCTACGCCGAGGCCCTCGACGGCACGGCCCAGAAGGCGGCCTGAGGCGATCGGGATCCCGCCGGGCCTGGACGCCCGGCGGCGCGAGGGTTCGGGACAGGGGAGGCGGTGTCGATGGATCCCTTCGAGAGCGTGAAGGCGATGGCGGAGCTTTGGGGGCGGGGTGCGCGCTCCTTCGCCGAGGCGCAGGCCAACATGATGGGCGCCTTCGCGGCCGGTCCCGCCCTCGCGGCGGATTCCGACGCGGCGCAGAAGGCGCAAGCGGCTTACGCCCGCGCCTGGGCCGACGCGCAGGCGGTCGCCGCGAGCTTCACGACGAGCCTCCGGGACAAGGAGGGCCAGGACCCGGTCGCCGCCGAGGTGCTGGCCAAGGTGTTCGACCCGCGCGGCTGGCTCTCGGCCACCAGCGAGGTGGATGCGGCGCTCAGCCGGATGGCCGAGGGCCCGCAATTCGCCGACCTGTTCCAGGTCGAGCGCAAGTTCGCCGCGCTCACCGCGGCCTGGACGGCACTGAGGCGGCGCAACCTCGAGCACAACACCCTGATGCTGGAGGCCTGGACGCGCGCCACCGGCGCCTTCTCGCAAGCGGTGAACGCCCGGGCCGAGGCCGGCAAGCCGCTCGAATCGGCCCGCGAACTGATGGCGCTCTGGATCGAGACGGCGAACGACGTGCTGGTCGAGACCCAGCGCTCGGAGGCTTTCCTGACGAGCCAGCGCGACTCGCTGAAGGCGGCTACCGAGCTGCGCGTCGCGCAAGGGGATCTCGCCGAGTTCTACAGCCGGATGTTCGGCTACCCGACCCGCTCGGAACTGGACGACCTGCACAAGACCGTCACCGAACTGCGCCGGGAACTGCGCGCGCTCAAGCGCGCGAGACGCTCCGGCCGGATGGAGGCCACCGCGTGAGCAGCAGCCGCCCCACCATCACGCCCGCCGACGCCGTGGCGGAGGCCTCCGCGCTCGGACGCCGCCTCGCGGAGGGCGCCAAGCTCTTCGGCGAGATCCGCGACGCGGACGTGCAGATCGCCACCACGCCGAAGGACCTCGTCTGGAGCCAGGACAAGGTCTCGCTCTACCGCTACCGGCCGCTCGCCGAATCCAAGGGCCTGCCCCCGGTGCTGATCGTCTACGGGCTGATCGGCCGCTACACCATGGCGGATCTGCAGGAGGACCGCTCGCTGGTGCGCAACCTCTTGAACCTCGGCCTCGACCTCTGGGTGGTCGACTGGGGCAATCCCGGCCGGGCCGAGCGCTTCGTCACCATCGACGACTACGTGGACGGCTACCTCGCCGAGTGCGTCAACGTGATCCAGGAGCGCACGCAGCGCGAGCGGCTGAACCTGCTCGGCATCTGCGAGGGCGGCGTCTTCACCACCTGCTACGCGGCGCTCAACCCCGATCAGGTCAACGCGATGGTGCTCACCATCACGCCGATCGACTTCCACGCCGACCAGGTCGACAACCGTCCGGGCCACGGCTTCATCAACCTCTGGGCGCGCTCACTGCGGCCGGAGGACATCGACCGGCTGATCGAGACGCAAGGGTCTCTGCCCGGCGCCTTCATGGGCTCGGTCTTCTCCATGATGACGCCGATGCGGACGCTGACGAAGTACAACCTCGACCTGCTCGACGCGCTCGCCGATAAGAAGAAGTTCCTGAACTTCCTGCGCATGGAGAAGTGGATCGCCGACCGGCCGGACCATCCGGGCGAGGCGGCCAAGCAGTGGCTGAAGGACCTCTACCAGGAGAACAAGCTGGTCGAGAGCCGCTTCGAATTGTCGGGCCGCACGGTGAAGCTCTCCGACATCACCTGCCCGGTGCTCAACGTCTTCGCCAAGGACGACCACATCATCCCGCCCGCCACGTCGCGGGCCCTCCAGGGCAAGATCGGCACGCAGGACTACACGGAGCTGGGGCTGCCCGGCGGCCATGTCGGCGTCTTCGTCGGCGGCAAGGCGCAGGCGCTGCTCGGCTCCGGCATCGCCGACTGGCTGAGCGCGCGCGGCTAGCGAGGGGAGGGGGCGTCGCGATGGGCAGCCTGAAGAACAAGATCGTCAGCGCCGACGAGGCCGCCGCCATCATCCACGACGGCGACATGGTGGCGGTGTCGGGCTTCGTCGGCATCGGCACGCCCGACGAGCTGATCCTGGCGCTCGCCCGCCGCTTCGAGGCGACGGGCGCGCCGCGCGACCTCGGGCTGATGTTCGCGGCCGCCCCCGGCGACGGCAAGGAGCGGGGCCTCAACCGGCTGGCGCTGCCGGGCCTGGTGCGGCGGGTCGTGGGCGGCCACTGGTCGCTGGTGCCCAAGCTCGGCGCCATGGCGGTCGAGGGGGAGATCGAGGCCTACAACCTGCCGCTCGGCGTCGTCTCGCACCTCTACCGCGAGATCGCCGCGCACACGCCCGGCCACATCACCAAGGTCGGCCTCAACACCTTCGTGGACCCGCGGCTCGAGGGCGGCAAGCTCAACGCGAAGACCACCGAAGATCTCGTCAACGTGGTCGAGCTCGGCGGCGAGCCCTGGCTCCATTACCGGGCCTTCCCGGTCCACGTCGCGCTGATCCGCGGCACGACCGCGGACCCGGCCGGCAACATCACGATGGAGCGCGAGGCGCTGACGCTGGACAACCTCGCGGCCGCCATGGCCGCGAAGAACTCGGGCGGCTTCGTGATCGCGCAGGTCGAGCGGCTGGCCGAGGCAGGCTCGCTCAACCCGCGCGAGGTGCAGGTGCCTGGCGTGCTGGTCGATTGCGTGGTGCTGAGCCAGCCGGAGAACCACCGCCAGACCTATGGCACCGCCTACAACCACGCCTATACGGGCCGCCAGCGCGTGCCGCTGGACCGGATCGCGCCGATCGGGCTCGACGAGCGCAAGGTGATCGCGCGGCGCTGCGCCTTCGAGCTGCCGCCGGGCGGCGTGGTCAATCTCGGCATCGGCATGCCGGAGGGCGTGGCCGCGGTCGCCGCCGAGGAGCGGGTGCTGAAATACCTGACGCTCACCGCCGAGCCCGGCGTGATCGGCGGCCTGCCGCAGGGCGGGCTCGATTTCGGTGCGGCGCTCAATCCCGCGGCGGTGCTGCACCAGAACCAGCAATTCGACTTCTACGACGGCGGCGGGCTCGACCTCGCCTGCCTCGGCCTCGCCCAGTGCGACGGCCAAGGCAACGTCAACGTCAGCCGCTTCGGCAAAAGGCTCGCGGGGGCGGGCGGCTTCATCAACATCTCGCAGAACGCCAAGAGCCTCGTCTTCGCCGGCACCTTCACGGCGGGCGGGCTGGGGATCGCGATCGAGGACGGGCAGGTGCGCATCCTGCAGGAGGGGCGCTCGCGGAAGTTCATCGCTGCGGTGGAGCAGGTGACCTTCTCCGGCGCCTTCGCGGCCGAGCGCGGGCAGCCCGTGCTCTACGTGACGGAGCGCTGCGTCTTCCGGCGCACCCGGGCCGGCATGGAACTCATCGAGGTGGCGCCCGGCATCGACATCGAGCGGGACATCCTCGCCCAGATGGGCTTCGCGCCGATCGTCCAGAATCCGAGGCCGATGGACCCGCGCCTGTTCCGCGAGGGCGTGATGGGGCTGGAGCCCTGGCTGCTCGGCCTCTCTCTTGCAGAGCGGATCAGCTACGATCCGGAGCGCAACATCCTGTTCTCGAATCTCGAAGGCCACCAGATCCGCACGATCGACGACGTCGAGCTGGTGCGCCGCGAGTACGAGCGAGCCTGCCAGGAGATCGGCCGCAAGGTCCATCTCGTGGCGAACTACGACGGGTTCGAGTGCGACCCGACGGTGAGCGACGCCTATTTCTCCACCATCGCGTATCTGGAGAATCGCTACTACGAGACCGCGGCGCGTTACACCACGAGCGCCTTCATGCGGCTGAAGCTCGGCGCCTCGCTGGCAAGTCGCGATCTGGCGCCCCACGTGTTCGAGACAAAAGCAGAGGCACAGGCGAGGAATACGGCCCTAAGCGTGCCCATCAAGCCGCGGCCCGCCACGCCGCAGCCTCCTAAGGAACCCCAGAATGCCTGAGACCGAGACCCTGTCCCTGAAGGACCCGAGCCTGCTCGTCGATGCCTGCCTGATCGGCGGCGAATGGTCGAAGAGCGGGTCCGGGTCGATCGAGGTGACGAACCCCGCCACCGGCGCCGTCATTGCACGCGTGCCCAACATAGGCGCCGAGGAGACGCGCCGGGCGATCGAGGCGGCGCACGCGGCCTATCCGGCCTGGCGCGCCAAGACCGCCGCCGAGCGCGCCACGCTGCTCAAGAAGCTCGCGGCGCTGATCACCGAGAACCAGGAGGATCTCGCCCGCATCCTCACCGCCGAGCAGGGCAAGTCGCTCGCCGAGGCGCGGGCCGAGGTCACCATGTCGGCGGGTTATGTCACGTGGTTCGCCGAGGAGGCCCGGCGCGTCTACGGCGAGGTCATCCCCTCGCCCTGGCAGAACCGGCGCATCCTGGTCACCAAGGAGCCGGTCGGCGTGGTGGGGGCGATCACGCCCTGGAACTTCCCGTCCTCGATGATCGCCCGCAAGCTCGCCCCCGCGCTCGCCGCCGGCTGCCCGATCGTGATCAAGCCCGCCACCCAGACCCCGCTCTCGGGCTTGGTCTGGGGCCTGCTCTGTGAGCGGGCCGGCATCCCGGCGGGCCTCGTCTCGATCCTCACCGGCTCGGCCCGGGCGATCGGGGGCGAACTCACCGGCAACCCGCTGGTGAAGAAGATCACCTTCACGGGCTCGACCGAGGTCGGCAAGATCCTGATGAGCCAGGCCGCCGGCACGGTGAAGAAGGTGTCGATGGAGCTCGGCGGCAACGCGCCCTTCATCGTCTTCGACGACGCCGACCTCGACCGGGCGGTCGAGGGCGCGATGCTGGCCAAGTACCGCAACTCGGGCCAGACCTGCGTCTGCACCAACCGGGTGCTGGTGCAGGACGGCATCTACGACGCCTTCGCGGAGAAGATGGCCGCAGCCGCCAAGGCCCTGAAGGTCGGCAACGGCGCGGAGGAGGGCGTGGTGCAGGGCCCGCTCATCGACCACGCCGCGGTCGAGAAGGTCGAGGCGCATATCCGCGACGCCACCGCCAAGGGCGCGCGGGTGATCGCGGGGGGCCGCCGCCACGCGCTCGGCGGCTCGTTCTTCGAGCCGACCGTGCTGGTCGACGTGGTGCCGGGCATGGATGTCGCCAAGGAGGAGACCTTCGGGCCGTTGGCGCCGCTCTTCCGCTTCCGCGACGAGGCGGAGGCGATCCGGATGGCCAACGACACGGAGTTCGGGCTGGCCTGCTACTTCTACACGCGCGATCTCGGGCGGGTCTTCCGGGTCTCGGAGGCGCTGGAATACGGCATGGTCGGCGTCAACGAGGGCATCATCACCACCGAGGTGGCGCCCTTCGGCGGCGTGAAGGAGTCGGGCGTCGGCCGCGAGGGCGGCCACCAGGGCATCGACGACTACCTGAACACCAAGTACGTCTGCGTCGGCGGCCTCGGCACCTGAGGCAGGTCTCCGGCCCGCCCCCGTGGGGGCGGGTCGGCAGACAGCTCACGCCGCGGGACATGGCCTCGACCGACGCGACTCCGTCGCGGTCGGCCCGGTCCGAAGAGACCGGAAACAAGGCTCCCCGTGCCGCTCTTGAGCCCGGCGCCCGGCGATGCGGGCGAGGGTCTCCACAGCGGTCCGACCAGGGTAGCGCCTCACAGACAGAATAGCCGCAGGCGGACACACGCCAGAAATGCGTGCGTCCGAAACTCTGCCGGCCGGGTCGCGATCCGCGACACGGCTGGCGGGCCGCCACCGACGCCCCCTCCGCCGGGGGCGGCCCGCCGCGCCTCGGCGTCGGAAGCGAGCCGGCGCTCCAGCCACCCCTCGGTGAGCCGCGTGTCAGCGCCAGAACGGCTTCACGTCGACCAAGTCGTCGTGGGCCTCGGCCGCCTTCTCGAGGAGGGCGTCGGCGTCCGCCTCCTTGTCGGCGGCGGTGAGGCCCGCCGCGAACGCGACCATTCCGTCCGCCGGTCCGTCCTCTGGCACGGCGAGGTCCGCCATCACCGTGTGGGCCGTGGCGAGATCGTTGAGCGCGCCGAGATGGTCCTGCAGATCGGAGAGCGCGTCGCCGAAGACCTTGTGGCGCTTGCGGGCCTTCTTGGAATCGTAGAGCCCGGCGAAGAACTCGGCGCCGTAGCGCAGCTTCTTGGCGGCGATGCGGACCCGGTGGCGCTCCTCCGGGTCGAGCCGGTCGAGGTGGCGGCCGCGCTGCTTCACGCGGCGCCGGAAGCGATCGAGCACCCGGGCGGCGAAGTCGCGGGCATCCTCGTCGGCGCCGGGGGCCTCGCGCCATGGCCCGGTCTCGATCCAGGCGACGAGATCGATCAGCAGCGCGCGCCATTCCGGGGCGTCGAGGGTGGCCAGCACGGCGGCGTAGGCGCGGGCGTGCTCGGCCTCCAGCCGCTCGCGCAGGGCCACAAGGCCGGGCTCGTCCGGCCGGCGCTCGATCTCGGCGGGCAGGGTGGTGGCCAGGAAGACGTCGAGGTTGCGCGCCTGCCCGAAAGGCTCGGTGACCCGCTTGATCTCGTCGTTGAGGATCGCGGCGCGCGGGTCGGCCGAGAGCAGCGGCTTGAACAGCGAGAAGGCCGAGCGGAGGCGACGGATCGCGACCCGCATCTGGTGCAGAGCCTCCGGCGGCTTCGCGGCCAGAAAGACGGCCTCGTTCAGGCGCAACTGGCGCAGGCAGGCCAGCGCGATCAGGCGGAAGGCGTCCGCCGCGCGCGCACCCTCCGGCATCACGACCGGCTCGGCCTTCGTCGGGCGGAGCGAGCGGCCGTCGAGGAGGGCGAAGCCGCGCTCGCTCTTGGCGCGCGCCCCGAGGCGCAGCGGGACGGTCTCGGCGAGCGCCTGGGCCAGGGCGAAGAGATCGCCGGCCGTGCCGGATTCGAGTTCGAGTTCCAGCTCGGTCAGGGCGGCGTCCCCGCTCGACGGCGTCTCGACCCGGCCCTCGTCGCGGGTCACCAGGATGCGCGAGGCCCCGTAATCGACCGGGTGCTCGGCCCGCATCACCACGGTGCTGAACTGGGGCGCGAGCGCTGGATCCTTCGCCCCCTCCAGCACCGCGCGGACCGGCGTGTCGGCGAAGCCCTCCGGTTCCGGCGCCTCGCCCGGGACGGGCACTTCCCACTCGGCCCGGTCGAACAGGCCGATGCCGCCCTCGCCGGACTTCACGGTCTGCACGAAGGTCTCGCCCTTGCGCCGGACCCGGAGCGTCAGCCCGGCCGCGCGCAGGTCCTGGTCGGCGGTGTCGAAGTAGGTGGAGACGATAAGCCGGGGCTCCGGTGCCCCCTGGAGCAGCGGGTGCCTGGCCAGGGCGGAGAGATCCGGCCCGACGCATTCCAGTTTCAGCTCGACCTCGCGCGGCGCGCTCATGCAGTGTCTTTCCGTCTCCTCGGGACCGCCCGCAGGGCGGCCGATGCCGTCGATTCGCGTCCGTCGCGCGTGCGGCGTCGTGTCATAGCACGTCCTGGCCCACGCGCCGGTCCGCGTCGGCAACGCGCGAACCGGCGAAGGGATCGACGGCGGCGCGCGGAAGGCGACGCCCGAAGCCTGCGGACGCGGCGGCGCGTCGCGCACCGGAACCCGCGGGCGCCCGCCCGCACTGTCTGCACGGATTTCCCGACCCTGGAGACGGAGCGGACGCAATGCGATTCACCCCCCGGCACACGTTGCTGGTCGGCAGCCTGATCACGGCCTTGGCGCTCGCGGGCCCGGCCTCGGCCGAGCAGACGAAGCCGCTGCCGAAGCCCGCTACCGACGCCATGCCCCCCATCGAGCTGACCATCGACGAGCAAGACGGGAAGCCCGTCTGCGCCCCCGCGGAGCTGCGCCTGCCGGCCGACACCAATGTGGAGATCCGCGTGGTCAGCCACGCTAAGACGCCGGTGACGATCACGGCGCCGGGCCAGTTCGAGAACGCCCGTGTTCTCCACGCGGACGGCGACCTCGTCCATGTGGCGAGCGAGAAGGGCTACCTCGTCAAGCAGAACGGGAAGGGGACGCTGCGGCTTCGCACCCTGCCGGCGGGCGAGCACGACTTCGCCTGCACCGCCACGACGAAGCAGAACGCGCCCTTCGTGGGCAAGCTCGTCCTCACGCCGCCGGCCTGACGGCCCTTCCGGTCCGAGCCATTTCGGTTCATGCCTCTCCGGCATTGCACAGCCCGCATGCCGGAGGGGGGATTCGTGTACGAGCCGCAGCATTTTCGCGAGGACGACCCCACGCTCCTGGCCGGACTGGTGCGTGCCCACCCCCTCGGCCTCCTCGTCAGCGCCGGCCCGGGCGGCCTGCTGGCGAACCCGATCCCGTTCCTGCTCGACGACGACGGCGCGCACGGCACGCTCCGCGCCCACTTGGCCCGCCCCAACCTGCAATGGCAGGATCTCGCGACCGTGAGTGAGTGCCTCTGCGTGTTCCAGGGGCCTCAGGCCTATGTGACGCCCTCTTGGTACGCGACCAAGCGCGAGACCGGTCGGGTCGTGCCGACTTGGAACTACGCGGTGGTCCAGGCCTGGGGCCGCCCCCGCGTCGTCGAGGACGAAGGCTGGCTGCGCCGCCAGATCGAGGACCTGACGGCGGCCCGCGAGGCCGCACGGCCCGAGCCCTGGGCGGTCTCCGATGCGCCCGAGGCGTTCACCGCCGCCCAGATCCGCGGCATCGTCGGGATCGAGATCACGCTCACGCGCATCGCCGGCAAGTGGAAGATGAGCCAGAACCGCTCGGAGGCCGACCGGGCAGGCGTCGTCGCCGGACTGACGGAGGAAGGCGGCCCGGCCGATCCGGTCGCGGCGCTGGTGGGACGCTCCCGGCCGTGATCGCCTGCCGCAACATCCCCCGCCGACCGGGTGATCACACCGGCCAGCGGGCGAGCGCTTCCGGGCGCGCTCGCCGCCGCGCCGTCAGCGGATGCCGCCGCTGGCGTTGATCACCTCGCCGGTCAGCCAGCGGGCCTCGTCGGAGGCGAGGAACGCCACCACCCCGGCGATGTCGTCCGGCTGGCCCGCGCGGCCGAGCGGCGTCTGCGCGACGATGCCGGCCTCCATGTCCGAGCCGACGACGCCGGCCGTGTGCGTGCCCTCGGTGACCACCAGGCCGGGGCTCACCACGTTGACGCGGATCTTGCGGGGGGCCAGTTCGTTGGCGAGCACGCCCGAGAGCGCGTTCACCGCACCCTTGGTACCCGCATAGGCCGCCGCGGTCGGGGTGTGCACGTCGGTGATCGCCGACGAGATGTTGATGATGCTGCCCCCTTCGCCCAGATGCTTCGCGGCCGCCTGGGTCGCCAGCAGGACGCCCAGCACGTTCACGTCGAAGAGGCGGCGGTAATGCGCCTCCGTCACCTCCTCGATCGCGGCGAACTCGTAGACGCCGGAATTGTTGACCAGCACGTCGAGACGGCCGAACCGCTCCACCGCCGCCTCGATCAGGCCATGAGCCTGCTCGGCCTTGGAGACGTCGCCCTGGACCGCGACGGCCCGGCCGCCGGCCGCCGTGATGGCCGCGACCACCGCCTCCGCGCCCGCCTTGCTCGACGCGTAGTTGACAACCACCGCCGCGCCCTCGCGCCCCAGCGCCCTGGCGATACCGGCGCCGATGCCCTTCGATGCGCCGGTCACGACCGCGACCTTGCCTTCAAGCTTTGCCATGTGGGCGAACCTTCCGTGCTATCCTTCGCAGATGACCTGCGCATGGGCCGGCGCCCGGACGGCGGCCTCGGTCCCATAGTTCGGAAGTTTGGAACTGTGGCGCGATGGTTCAAGACCCCCATATGAGAAAACGATGAGGCCGCTGTTCCACCCAGACATCGAGGACGTGCCCCCCGAGGCGATCCTGCACGCCTTGTCCGACCCGAACCGCGCGGCGATCTTCGCGAGGATCATGAAGGCGGGCTGCGTCGAGGCCTGCTCGGCCGTCTCCGCCCTGGGAGACCGGGTCCTGCCGAAATCGTCGCTGTCCAACCACGTCAAGGTGCTGCGCGAGGCCGGCCTGATCCGCAGCGAGCGTCACGGCGTGGAGATGCGCAACCATTCGCGCTGCGCCGAGGTGGAGGCGCGGTTCCCGGGGCTCCTCGCCGCGATCATCAATGCCTACGCCTCGGATGCCGCCGACCGCTCGGCCGTCGTGCCAGGCGGCGCACCACCGGACCGGGTTGAGGGCTGATCCCGGCGTTCGGGCTGCCCCGGGGCCGGGCCGGCGTCAGGATCCCCATCCGAGCGGCTGCGCGCCGCCGCCCGCTTTCACTGGAGCCGTCGGCGATCAGATGTGAATGGAACACGTCTCTCCGGTCGAAGGCTGCTCGGCCACAGAGTCCGTTCCGACTTCGGCCGAGCCTGCTCTAGCTGCATCGCAGCAAAACGTTCCGAGCGATTGTATAGAACCTTTCCTGATCCGGATCGTTCGTAGGTGGATCACTGTGGATCACCGCAGGACATCTCTTCAGAACCCGGAGAACACCATGCGCGCAACCGCCCTCGCCTTCGCCGCCACGCTCGCCCTGACCGGCGCAGCCTTCGCGCAGGCGACCACGACGCCCGGCAGCACGGTCGGCATGCCCGCCGGCAGCGCCGAGCAGAACATGAACAATCCGGGCAGCGTGAAGAGCAACGCCGAGAAGGGCATGCCGGGCCGCGACATGCCGGGCGCGACCGGGACGGTGGCGCCCGGCGGCGCGGGCACCGGAACCGGGGCCACGATGCCGCGCACCGGCACCGCCCCCGCGGCCCGCTGATCTAACACCGGAGGCGTGCCCTGGGGACCCACGGTCTCCGGGGCACGTCTGTGCCTGCGACGCCGCGCCCGATACAGGCCGGGGCGGCCGGGGCCCGAACCGCTTGGCCCCTCTGGCGTTCGGGTCTAGATCTGCGCCTATGGAGACACCCGGTTCGCCCCGCGAGACCGCCTCTGCCCTGCAGGTGCGCGCGCTCGCCGGCCTGAAGGAGATCGGCGCGGCCGCCTGGGACGCCTGCGCCACCTCGGCCGAGACCCTCGGCGACGGCGACGAGACACACAATCCTTTCGTCTCCCACGCCTTCCTGTCGGCGCTCGAGGATTCCGCTTGCGTCTCCCGCGAGACCGGATGGCTTCCCCTCCACATCAGCCTGGAGCGGGACGGCGCGCTCCTCGGCGCCGTGCCCTGCTACCTGAAGAGCCACAGCCAGGGCGAGTACGTGTTCGACCACGGCTGGGCCGACGCCTACGAGCGGGCGGGCGGCTCCTACTACCCGAAGCTGCAGGTGAGCGTGCCGTTCACCCCCGTCACCGGCCCGCGCTTCCTGATCGCGCCGGGTGCCGACCCGGACGTCACCACGGCCGGGCTGATCGCGGGCCTGCGGGCGCTGCGCGACCAGGCGGAGGCTTCCTCGATCCACGTCACCTTCATGCGGCAGGCCGAGTGGGAGCGGGCGGGCGCGGCCGGCTTCCTCAAGCGCACCGACCAGCAGTTCCACTGGGTGAACGAGGGCTACGCCAGCTTCGACGCCTTCCTGGAAGCGCTGGCCTCACGCAAGCGCAAGAGCATCCGGCGCGAGCGGCGCGACGCGCTCGCCGATGGCATCACGGTGGAGCACCTCACGGGCTCGGACATCACCGAGGCGCACTGGGACGCGTTCTTCGCCTTCTACACCGACACCGGGGCTCGCAAATGGGGTCGCCCCTACCTCAACCGCCGCTTCTTCTCGCTGCTTTCTGAGCGGATGGCCGACCGGGTGCTACTGATCATGGCCCGGCGCGAGGGCCGCTACATCGCGGGCGCAATCAACCTGATCGGGGACGTCGCTCTCTACGGGCGCAATTGGGGCTGCATCGAGGACCACCCCTTCCTGCACTTCGAGATCTGCTACTACCAGGCGATCGACTTCGCGATCGCGCGCGGACTGAAGCGCGTCGAGGCGGGCGCGCAAGGGGAGCACAAGCTCGCCCGCGGCTACCGACCTGTCCTGATGCACTCGGCCCACGACATTGCCGACCCAGGGTTGCGCAAAGCCGTGGCCGACTACTTGCAGAGAGAGCGTGCCCACGTGAAAGCCCTCGTGGGGGAATTCGACAGCCTGACCCCGTTCAAGCGCGAGACCTGAGTCCGAGATGAGCCCAATCGACCGCATCAAGACCTACGCCGACGAGCTGACCGCGCTCCGGCGCGACCTTCACGCCCATCCTGAACTCGGCTTCGAGGAGGTGCGTACCGCCGGCATCGTGGCGGATCTCCTGGAGGGCTACGGGATCGAGGTGCACCGGGGTATCGGCGGCACCGGGGTGGTGGGCGTGCTCAAGGGGCGCGGCGGCGGCGGCCGGCGCGTCGGACTGCGGGCCGACATGGACGCCCTGCCGATCGAGGAGGAGACCAATCTCCCCTACCGCTCGACCTATCCGGGCAAGATGCACGCCTGCGGCCATGACGGGCACACCACGATGCTGGTTGGCGCGGCCCGCTACCTCGCCGAGACCCGCGACTTCGACGGCACCGCGATCTTCGTGTTCCAGCCCGCCGAGGAGGGCCGCGGCGGCGCCCGCGCCATGCTGGCCGACGGCCTGTTCGAGAAATTTCCCTGCGACGAGATCTACGGCCTGCACAACCAGCCGAACGGGCCGCACGGCGCGATCGGCCTGCGCCCCGGCCCGATCATGGCGGCGGCCGACTTCTTCGACATCCGGGTCCAGGGCCGCGGAATCCACGCGGCGCAGCCGCACAAGGGCATCGACCCGATCGTGATCATCACGGGCCTCGCCCAGGCGATGCAGTCGATCGTCTCGCGCAACGCCGACCCGCTGAAGTCGATCGTGCTGTCGATCACCCGGCTCAACGCCGGCTCGGCCTACAACGTGGTGCCCGAGAGCGCCGACATGGCCGGCACCATCCGGACTTTCGACCGGGATCTGCGGGCGCTGGCCGCCCGCCGCATCCGGGAGCTCGCGGCGGGCTTCGCGGCGGCCTACGGCGCCGAGATCACGGTCGAGATCCAGGACGTGTTCTCGGTGCTGGAGAACGCCCCAGAGCAGACGCGGGCCGCGGCCGAGATCGCCGCCGAGCTGTTCGGGGACGCACAGGTCAACACCAGCGCCCCGCCCCGCATGGGCAGCGAGGACTTCGCCGACATGGCGCTGAAGGTGCCGGCCGCCTATGCCTGGCTCGGCTCGAACCCGGGGCCGGGCCTGCACAACGCGAGCTACAACTTCGACGACACGATCATCCCGATCGGCAGCGCCTACCTCGCCCGCCTGGTCGAGCGGCGCGCGACGGCCTAGCTGTCGGAGGCGCCCCGCCCCCGGGGCGCCTGGTTCGGACGACCCATGACCACGATCCACGACTTCGCGCCGCGCGCCGCGGACGGCAGCCCGCACGCGCTCGCGCAGTATCGCGGGCGGCCGGTTCTCATCGTGAACACCGCCTCGAAATGCGGCTTCACAGGGCAGTATGCCGGCCTGGAGGCGCTGTGGCGGCGCCACCGCGACCGCGGGCTCGCGGTGCTGGCCTTCCCGTGCAACCAGTTCGGCGCGCAGGAGCCGGGCGATGCCGCGGAGATCGCGCAGTTCTGCACGCTCGGTTACGACGTGACGTTCCCGGTACTGGCCAAGGTCGCGGTGAACGGCCCCGAGGCCGACCCGCTCTTCGTCCACCTGAAGCGCGAGCGGCCGGGCCTCCTCGGCACGGGCGCGATCAAGTGGAACTTCACCAAGTTCCTCTGCGACGGCGACGGCCGGGTGATCGACCGCTACGCGCCGCAGACCAAGCCCGAGGCGCTGGAAGGGGCGATCGCTGCGGCGCTCGGCTGATCCAGCGATCAGCCGTAGATCTCCGGGTTGACCACCGTCGCCGGCCGCTCGCCGCGCAGGATCGCTAGCATCGCGTCGACCGCGCCGAGTCCCATCGTGCGCAGGCTGGTGGCGGTGGTGCCGGCGACGTGCGGCGTGAGGAGCAGGTTCGGGCAGCCGCGCAGGCGGTGATCCTCGGGCAGGGGCTGCACCGCGAAGACGTCGAGCGCCGCGCCGCCGATCCGGCCCGCTTCCAGAGCGTCGGCCAGAGCATCGGCCTCCACGATCGGGCCGCGGGCGACGTTGATCAGCACCGCGTCGGGCCGCATCCGCCCGATCAGGCCGGCCCCGACGAGGCCTCGCGTCTCCGGGGTCAGCGGGCAGGCGATCACCACCGCGTCGCTCTCCGCGAAGAGGCGCTCGATCGGGACCGGCTCGACGAGACCGTCGAGGCCCTGGCGGCTGCGCGCGGTTCCCAGCACCCGCATCCCGAAGCCGTGCTGGCCGATCCCCGCCACCGCCCGTCCGATCTCACCGAGACCCAGCACGCCGAGCGTCGTGCCGCCGATCTCGGGCAGGTCGTTCGCCAGCGTCTTGGCGGCGAGCCAGCCGCTCTCGCGGAGCGTCCGGTCGAGATGGGCGAGCCGGCGGCGAAGGTCGAACAGGGCGGCGAAGACGTACTCGGCCACCGCGCGGGTGTTGCTGCCCGGAAGGTTCACGACCGGCAGCCCGCGGGCGGTCGCCGCTGCCAGCGGCACGAAATCGAGCCCGACCCCGTGCCGGACGATGCCGCGGAGGCGCGGCGCGTGGTCGAGGATGTCGTCGGGCAACTGCGCCCGAACGATCATACCGGCCGCACCCTCGGCGAGGCGCCGCAGCGTGTCGGCTCCCGTATCCGGCGCGGTCACCACGCGGGCCCCGGTCTCCAGCCGCGCCACCGCCTCCGGGTGGATCGGGTTCGTCAGCAAGATCAGGGGCTTGGCGTCCGCGGCGTCGGTCACCGGCATTCTCCGGGCGAGGGGTCCGGCCGCTCTATGCCGGGATCCGGCCGCGCCGTCATCCGCCGCACCACGCCGAAGCGCGGCATTTCATCCGCCGCGCTTGATCCAAGTTAGCCGCGCGCAATCTCGGCCCGATGCCCGAGCCCGGAAATTCTCCTGACCTCATGGTCTGCCTGCACTTCCTGGGCGGCTCCGCCCGGACCTGGGAGCCGGTCGCCCACCGGCTCGCCGGCACGGTGCGCTGTCTCGCCCTCGATCTGCCGGGCTTCGGCGCGGCGGCGGAGGCGACGGGCTATGACGTCGCCGCGATGGCCGAGCGCGTCGCCACCGCGATCCGGGCGGCCCGCCCCGGCCGCTTCGCGCTCGCCGGGCACAGCATGGGCGCCAAGGTGGCGCTCGCCCTGGCGCGCCGCGCCGAGGACGGCGACCCCGACCTCGTGGGCCTGAGCCACCTCGTCCTCGTGGCGGGCTCGCCGCCGAGCCCGGAGCCGATCGCGGAGGATCGGCGCCGGAAGATGCTGGCCTGGATCGGGGCCGATCCCGAGACGCGGGCGCGCGCGGCCCGCGCCTTCATCCGGCAGAACGTCAGCGCGCCGCTGGCCCCCGAGGACGAGGACAAGGCGACCGCCGACGTGCTGCGGGCCGCGCCGGAGGCTTGGCGCGCCTGGCTCGAATCCGGCGCGAACGAGGATTGGGCTGCCCGCATCGGGGTCCTGCGCACGCCCGCGCTGATCCTGGCGGGCAGCGAGGACGCCGATCTCGGCCCCACGGGGCAGGCTGCCCTAACGGCGCCGCACCTCGCCCACGCGCGCACCGAGATCCTCGACGGGACCGGCCACCTGCTGCCGCTGGAGCGGCCGGACGCCGTCGCGGCCGCGATCGCCGCCCACCTCGCGGGCGCACCGCCCCAGCGCGCTCGGACGGCGGAGATCCCCGACTCCTACGCCGCTCTGATCGCCTCCGACCGGGTCAATCCGCGCCTGCGCGCCGCGCTCGCGGAGCGGGCCCGGCCGGACGATCCGGCCTACACGCCCGCAGCCCTCGACCCGGTCGAGCTGGCGCTGCTGCGCGCCGTGGTGGCCCGCGTGCTGCCCGAGGCCGGGTTCGACATCGCGGCGCGGCTCGACGCGCGGCTGGCGAGCGGCGTGGGCGACGGATGGCGCTTCGCCCGCCTGCCACCCGACGCGGATGCCTACCGTGCCGGCCTGCGCAGCCTCGACGCGGCCGCCCGGGCGACGGGGGCACCGTTCCTGGCCCGCGACGGCGCGGGGCAGGACGCGCTGCTGCGGGCGGCCCAGGAGGGCCGGCTCGCGGTGCCCGGGGCGGCGCATCCGCGACTCGACCCGGAGCGGATGGTGCTCTGGTTCGAGGATGTGCGGGCCGACGCGGTGCGGACCTATCTGTCTCACCCGGCGACACTCGCCCGCCTCGGCTTCTCGGGGATCGGCGCAGGGGGCACCGGCACGGTCGGCGCGGACGGGCTCGCCCGCGACCTGCCGGGCTTCGTCCGGACCGGCCGGAACGACCCCGAGCCCTGGGAGCCCGAACCTCCGGAGCCGGCACCCGCGCATCCGGCCCGGCGCGAACCCGCGGAGGTGGTCCGATGAAGCTCGACGGGATGCGGCGCTACGCCGGGACCGAGTCCGTCGACGCGGTGGTGATCGGCACGGGGGCCGGCGGCGCGCCCGTGCTAGCGCGGCTCGCCGCGGCCGGCCTGAAGGTGGTGGCGCTCGAAGCGGGGCCGAATTTCGAGCCCGCCCAGTTCGCCTTCGACGAGCCGCTCGCCGACGAGATCTACTGGACTCAGGAGCGCCTCAGCGGCGGCACCACGCCTGAGGCCTTCGGGGCCAACAACAGCGGGACCGGCGTCGGCGGCTCGACCCTGCACTGGGGTGCCTTCGTGCCCCGTCCCGATGCCCGCGACCTCGCGCTCCGCACGGAGACCGGCGAGGGCTGCGACTGGCCGGTCGGCCTGGAGGATCTCATCCCGTTCTACGAGCGGGTCGAGCGCTTCATCGGAGTCTCGGGCGCCGACCCCTACCCGTGGGATCCGGGCCGGCACTACCCGCTCCCGCCCGTGCGGCGCAACGGCCCGGCCGAGATCATGGCGCTCGCCTGCGGGCGGAGCGGGATCCGCGCCGCCGACGCGCCGGCGGCGGTCGTCTCGCGCGATTTCTCCCAGGAGGGCGGTCCGGCGCGCGAGGGCTGCATCAATTGCGGCTACTGCCACCAGGGCTGCCGCAACGGCGCCAAGACCAGCATGGACGTGACCTACCTTCCTCACGCGCTCCGCCACGGCGCCGAGATCCGGCCGGAGAGCGTCGCGCACGGGCTGGAGCGGGACGCAGGCGGCCGGATCACCGGCGTGGTCTACCGGCGGGACGGGATCGACCACCGCCAGCTTTGCGGGGCGGTCTTCCTCTGCGCGGGCGCCGTCGAGACGCCGCGGCTTCTGCTCAACCTCGGGCTCGCCAATTCGAGCGACCAGGTCGGGCGCAACTACATGGGCCACGTCGCGACCCAGGTCTGGGGCAGCTTTCCCGACCCGATTCGCATGAACCGGGGCTACCCGTCCTCGCTCATCACCGAGGACATGGTCCGGCCGCGGGACGCCGATTTCGCGGGCGGCTACCTCGTGCAGAGCCTCGGCGTGCAGCCTCTCACGCTCGCCAACGCCGTCGCCCGCACCCGCGGCCTCTGGGGTCCGGCGCTCCACGCCTGCCTCGACGGCTACAACCATCTGGCCGGCATCGGCATCAACGGCGAGACGCTGCCCTGCGACGAGAACCGGCTGACGCTCTCGGACGAGACCGACGCGCTGGGCCTGCGCCGGGCCCATATCAGCTTCGGCTACGGCGAGAACGAGCGCCGCCTCAACGCCCACGCGACCGCGCTGATGCGGGGGCTCTGGGAGGCGGCGGGCGCGCGCGACATCTGGGTTCTGGAGCGCGTCGCCCACACGATCGGGACCTGCCGGATGGGCCGGAGCGGCGACGCGGCCGTGGTCGATCCCTACGGGCGGAGCTTCGACATCCCGAACCTCTGGATCAGCGACGGCTCGACCTTCGCGAGCTCGCTCGCGGCGAACCCCGCGCTCACCATCATGGCCCTGGCGCTGCGAAGCGCCGAGGCGTTCCTCAAGGGAGCGCAGGACGGCTGACACGCTTCCGATCAATCAATCCGGTGCCGCGGATCCCCTCTCCCCGCTCGCGGGGAGAGGGCCTCGGCGACCTTGTCGTCGCCGAAGCGAGGCGGCAGCCGAGGGTGAGGGGGGAGCCGCGCTCCCTCAGGGCACGAAGCCCTCGAACACCATCTGGTCGGCATGGGCCTCGGCCCGCGCGCGCTGGTCGGGATTGCGCACCGTCCAGGCCATCACCGGCAGGTGGCCGAGGAAGCGGCCGAGATGCGTCGCCGCGCAGGGCAGGTCGTCGACGCGCCAGGACAGGAAGTCCGGCCGGGTCTCCTCCAGGTGGAGAAGGTTCGCGAGCGCGCGCCGCTCGCTCTCGGGCAGGGCGGCGTAGGCGGGGTCGTCCTGGGTCGACTCGGCCACGATCCCGCGCGGGATCCGCTCCGGCACGAGGTCACGGAGCGCGGCCACCACGCGCGGGTCGAAGGACTTGAGCGCGAGCGGTCCGTCGTAGCCGGACGCGATCTCGGCGACGCGCCGCGCGAGCGCGAGGTCGCCGTCGAAGCGCGATTTGATCTCGACGACGAGCGGTACGGCGCCCCCGACGGCGGCGAGAAAAGCGGGCAGGGGGGTGATGGTCTCGTCCGTCCCCGCGACCGCGAGGCGCGCGAGATCCGCGGCGGGCAGGCTCGCCACCGGCTCGCTCCGCCCCGTCAGCCGGCCGAGGGCGAAGTCGTGGAACACCACGGCCTCGCCGTCGGCGGTGCGCTGGACGTCGCACTCGATCGCGAAGCCTCGTGCGACCGCGGCGCGCGCCGCCGCCAGCGTGTTCTCGGGGATGGCCGCCGCCCGGTCGTGCAGGCCGCGATGGGCGATCGGCCGCGCGGTGAGCCAGTCGGGCGCCCGCATCAGCGCACCGCGAACATCGCCTCGACCTCGACCGCGGCGTCGAGGGGCAGCTCCGCGACGCCGACTGTCGAGCGGGCGTGGCGGCCGCGGTCGCCGAGCACCTCCACCATCAGGTCGGAGGCGCCGTTCATGATCGGCGCCAGCCCGGCGAAGGTCGGGACCGCGTTGATGAAGCCGCCGAGCCGCACGCACTGGTCGACCGCGCGGTCGAGATCGCCCACCGCCGCCTCGAGCTGGGCCAGGACGTTGAGGGCGCAGAGCCGCGCTGCCGCGATGCCCGCCTCGTTCGAGACTGTGTCGCCGAGCTTGCCGGTGTGCTCAGGCGCGAGCTTGCCGTCCGGGCCGAAGCAGATCTGGCCGGAGATCACCACGAGGTTGCCCGTGCGCACGAAGGGCACGTAGTTCGCCACGGGGGCTGCCGCCTTCGGCAGTGCGAGGCCGAGCGCCTGTAGCCGTTCCTTGATCGAGCTCATGCTGATTCCCTTCGTGGCGGTCCGTCGGGCGGGGTCTGAGCACAGGGGCGGCGGGCCGCGCAAGGGGGCGGAGCAGAGGCGCGTAAGGCGGCAGGGGCTGGCCCAGAAGCCCCTCCGCATGGCTGTCAGGTCCGTCAAATCATTGACAGGAGACGGCTGTTTCATAGTAATCGCGCGCGTGCCGCCCCGGTGACGAGGCGGCACTTTCATTTCTGGGCGGGTGCTGAGGGCCGTGGTGGCCGAGGGCCCGCGCCGCGCGCCGGACACAGGAGCTGGGACCCATGACGTCCGTCCTTCTGCCGAACTATGTGCGGGCCCCGATCGCGTTCGAGCGCGGCGAGGGCGCGTGGCTGGTCGCGCGCGGCGGCGAGCGATACCTCGATTTCGGCGCGGGCGTCGCGGTCAACGCGCTCGGCCACGCCCACCCGCACCTCGTCGCCGCACTGACCGAGCAGGCCGGCAAGGTCTGGCACGTCTCGAACCTCTACGAGATCCCGGAGGGCGAGCGGCTGGGCCAGCGGCTGGTCGATGCGACGTTTGCCGACATCGCCTTCTTCTGCAACTCGGGCGCTGAGGCCAACGAGGCCGCCATCAAGATGGCGCGCAAGTACCACGCGGCCGGCGGTCATCCGGAGCGGTTCCGGATCGTCACCTTCGAGGGCGCCTTCCACGGGCGCACGCTCGCCACCATCGCGGCGGGCGGCCAACAGAAGTACATCGAGGGCTTCGGCCCGAAGGTCGACGGCTTCGACCAGGTGCCGGCGGGCGACATGGCGGCACTGGAGGCGGCCATTACCCCCGAGACCGCCGCGCTGATGATCGAGCCGATCCAGGGCGAGGGCGGCGTGCGGGTGGTGCCGGCGGCAGAACTCCGCCACCTGCGCGCGCTCTGCGACCGGCACGGCCTGCTCCTGATCATGGACGAGGTCCAGACCGGGGTCGGGCGCACCGGCAAGCTCTTCGCGCACGAGTGGTCGGGCGTCACGCCCGACATCATGAGCGCGGCCAAGGGCATCGGCGGCGGCTTCCCGCTCGGCGTCTGCCTCGCCACCCGGGAGGCGGCGCGCGGCATGGTGCCGGGCTCGCACGGCACCACCTTCGGGGGCAACCCGCTCGCCATGGCGGTCGGCAACGCCGTGCTCGACGTGGTGCTGGCCCCGGGCTTCCTGGAGCAGGTCGGCCGCACGGCGCTCAACCTCAAGCAGAAGCTCGCCGGCCTGATGGACCGCCACCCCGGCGTCGTCGAGGAGATCCGCGGCGAGGGCCTGATGCTCGGCCTCAAGCTCCGGGTGCCGAACACCGACTTCGCGGCCGCGGCCCGGGCCGAGCACCTGCTCTGCATCCCGGCCGGCGACAATGTGGTCCGACTCCTGCCTCCGCTGATCATCACGGAGGACGACGTGGCGCAGGCCGTCGACCGCCTGGAGGCGGCGGCCTCCAGCCTCGACGGGGCACTGCGCGGCGCCGCCGAGTAGACCGACGATCCACCGGGCGGGCACCCGCTCGCCCGGCGGCAAGCACGACTGCGCGCCGGCGCCGATGCGCCGGGTCGCACGGGGTCGGACCGATCCCGTGCACGGATGATGAGAAACGACGTGTGAGATGATTGCCCAGACGAACGGTCACGCGGTCCCCGCCGAGGGTGCCGGCCCGCGCCACTTCCTCGACCTGAAGGACCTCTCGGCGGAGACGCTGCGCGCCGTGCTCGACGCGAGCGCCGCCATGAAGGCGCGCCGCCGCCGGGGCGAGCCCCCCGCCGAGCGCCCGCTCGCCGGCAAGTATCTCGGCATGGTGTTCGACCGGCCCTCGACCCGCACCCGTGTCTCCTTCGACGTCGCCATGCGCGACCTCGGCGGCGAGACCCTGATGCTGACGGGCAGCGAGATGCAGCTCGGCCGCGGCGAGACCATCGGTGATACCGCGCAGGTGCTCTCCCGCTTCGTCGACGCGATCATGATCCGCATCCTCGACCACGGGCTGATGCTGGAACTCGCCGAGAACGCGACCGTGCCGGTAATCAACGCGCTCACCAAGGTCTCGCATCCCTGCCAGATCATGGCCGACTTGCTGACCTTCGAGGAGCATCGCGGGCCGATCAAGGGCCGCACGGTGGCGTGGTCGGGCGACGGCAACAACGTGCTGGCGAGCTGGGTCCACGCCGCCGCGCGCTTCGACTTCACGCTGAACGTCGCGGCCCCGCCTGAACTGGCGCCGCCCGCCGCCGTGATGGCCTGGGCTAAGCAGGAAGGCGCGCGCGTCAACCTCACCACCGACGCCTTCGCGGCGGTGGACGGCGCCGACGCGGTGGTCACCGATTGCTGGGTCTCGATGGGCGACGAGGACGGCGAGCACCGCCACAACCTGCTCTCGCCCTATCAGGTCAACGCGGAGCTGATGGCGGCGGCGGCCAAGGACGCGATCTTCATGCACTGCCTGCCCGCCCATCGCGGCGAGGAGGTGACGGCGGAGGTCATGGACGGCCCGCAATCCGTGGTGTTCGACGAGGCCGAGAACCGCCTGCACGCCCAGAAGGGCGTGCTGGCCTGGTGCCTCCGCGCGAACGGGCTCTGACGCGCGCCGATCCTCTCTCTGCCCGGGGGAGGGCGGCGCTCTCGCGAAAATCCGGCGGCAGCCCCATATGGGGGCCTCGTCGGGCAACGCGCCCGTCCCCCATCCCCCGGCCCGGCGCGCTGACCCAAAGCCCCTCCGTCGGGCGGCCGCGTTCGTGGCCGACGACCTCGCGGAGCAGGCATGACGTCCGGAACCGAAGTCCAAACCAACGGCCACGCGGGCGGCGACGACGCCGTGCTGCCCTTCGCGGTCGAGGCCCTCGACGTGCGCGGGCGCGCTGTGCGGCTTGGGCCGTCGATCGACACCATCCTGCGCCGCCACGGCTATCCGGACCCGGTCGCGCGCCTCATCGGCGAGGCGGCGGCGCTGACCGTGCTGCTCGGCTCTTCGCTGAAGTTCGAGGGCCGCTTCCAGCTTCAGACCAAGACCGACGGGCCGGTCGCGATGATCGTCGTGGACTTCGAGGCCCCCGACCGGCTCCGCGCCACCGCCCGCTTCGACGCGGAGCGGGTCGCCGCGCTCGGTGCCGGACCGCTGAAGGCGGCCGACCTCGTCGGTCGCGGCCACCTCGCCATGACGATCGACCAGGGTTCGGCGGCCAGCCGCTACCAGGGCGTCGTCGCGCTGGAGGGCCAGAGCTTCGAGGAGGCGGCGCACCAGTATTTCCGCCAGTCCGAGCAGATCCCGACGCAGGTCCGGCTCGCGGTCGCCGAGGCCTTCGAGGACGGCGCGAGCCGCTGGCGTGCGGGCGGTCTGCTGGTGCAGTTCCTGCCGCAATCCATCGACCGCGCGCGGCTCGCCGACCTGCCACCGGGCGACGTCCCGGAGGGCCACGCGCATCTCGGGGAAGGCGCGCCCGAGGACGATGCCTGGGTTGAGGCCCGCTCGCTCACCGGCACGATCGAGGACCACGAGCTGGTCGATCCGAACCTGTCGAGCGAGAGCCTGCTCTACCGCCTGTTCCACGAGCGCGGGGTGCGGGTTTTCGAGGCGCAAGAGGTGCGCGAGACCTGCCGCTGCTCGCGCGAGCGGGTGATGGGCATGATCCGCTCTTTCACGCCTGAGGATCGCCGGGACATGGTGGCCGATGACGGGCGCATCGTGATCACCTGCGAGTTCTGCTCGCGCCGCTACGCGCTGGATCCGGCCGAGGTCGAGCGCGAGATCGCGGATCGCCCGGCCCAGTAACCGTCCGCGAATAGCCAAGCTTTCGCGACTGATGAGGCCAACATCGGAGGCTCACTTTTCGCGTGAACCCTTTCGGGTTCTGCGACGTTTCGAGGCGTCTCAGAATTCCGGAGGAAACACGATGAACAAGATTGCGGTGGGCCTCGCGGCCCTTCTGTTCAGCACCTCGGTCTACGCGCAGAACGCGGCCGGCACGGCCGGCGGCGAGGCCGGGGCGCGGGGGGGCGCCGCCGGGTCGAGCATGAAGGCCGGCGGCGGCGCGGAGGCCCGGGGCGGGGCGGAGCGCGGCGGCATGGAGCGCGGCTCCGGCGCGATGGGGCAGGGCGCCGAGGCGCGTGGCGGCGAGGCGGCTCGCGGCGGAGCGGACCGGGGCGCGACGGCCGAGCGCGGCGGTGAGCGCGGCGAGGCTCGTGACGGTGCACGGGCCGAGGGCCGCGGCAACCGCGACGGCGACCGGGCCGAGCGTGGCGAGGTGCGGGGTGAGCGCGGCGCGCGCGACGAGCGCCGCAGCGAGGTTCGCGGCCGGTCCGACGTGAGCTCCCGCACCGACATCCGCAGCCGCACGAACGTGGTCGACGGCGGCTTTCGCCGCGAGGGCCGCTACGTCTTCATCGGCGGCCGCCGGGTGGTCTACGGCTCGCCCGAGTACCGCCGCCTGATCGTCACCGAGCACCGCAGCGGCCCGCGGGAGCGCTACGTCGTGATCCGCGGCCAGCGCGTCCTCTACGGCTCGCCCGAGTATCGCCGCCTGGTCGCCGTGAAGGGCGGCACGCGCGAGCGCTACGTGGTGATCCGCGGCCAGCGTGTGCTCTACGGCTCGCCCGAGTACCGCCGTCTCGTCAGCGTCCGGGAGACCGGCCCGCGCGAGCGCTACGTCGTGGTCCGCGGCCAGCGCGTCCTCTACGGCTCGCCGGAGTATCGTCGCCTGACGGTCAGCACCAGCGAGCGCCGCGGCGGGACCATCAATGCGGGCTTCAGCGAGCGCAGCCGCACCGACGTGCGGGCGGACCGCGCGGAGCGCAATGAGCGGGGCTTCGGCCGCGATGCCGAGCGCCGGGACGGGCGTAACGAGGGCCGCGACCGCGCCGGGATGGAGGCGCGCGAGCAGAACGGCGCCCGCAACGCCGGCATGCGCGAGCAGGGCGGTCGCGACGGCGGCATGCGCAACGTCTCCGACCGGAGCGAGCGCGGCGGCATGGGCGAGAACCGCGGCGGCGCCGAGCGCGGCGGCATGAATGCCGGCGGCCGCCAGGGCATGCAGGGTGGCGGCATGCAGGGCGGCGCGGGCGCCGGCCGAGAGACCGGAGCCGGCGGCAACATGGGCGGCCGCAACTGAGCCGACGCATCGGGATCGAAGGGGAGGCGCCGGCAACGGCGCCTCCCTTTTCGTGTTCAGGTCTTCAGCACCGGCTCGGCGATGTCGCCGCTGCCGCGGCTGGCCAAGTATTCGGGCTGGAACAGGCACATCCGCACCGCGTCCCGATAGCGGCCGTTCATGAAGAACTCGTCCTTCAGCACGCCCTCGGGCCGGAAGCCGCAGCGCTCGTAGATGTGCACCGCCCGCTTGTTGTCCTTGTCCACGTGCAGGTAGAGCTTGTGGATGTTGAGCACGCTGAAGGCGTAGTCGATCGCGACGCGCGTCGCCTGCCAGGCGTAGCCGCGGCCCTGGAAGCCCGGATGCACGGCGATCTGGAATTCGCAGCGCCGGTGCAGGTGGTTGATCTCCACGAGCTCGACCATGCCGGCCCGCTCGTTGCCGTCGTTGGCGATGATGAAGCGCCGCTCGGTCTGGTTGTGGATGTTGCGCTCGTAGAGCTGCGCCAGCTCGGCAAAGGACTCGTAGGCCTCCTCGAACCAGTAGCGCATGATGCTGTCGTTGTTGTTGAGCTGGTGCACGAAGAGCAGGTCCTCGCGCTCCAGAGGGCGCAGCTTCACCCGGTCGGGCGGCGGTTTCATCGGCAGCACTCCGCGATCAGGCGGCGCAGGAAGGCCTCGCCCTGGCCAAGCGCCGCCAGCGTGATGAACTCGTCCGGCTGGTGCGCCTGATCGATGGAGCCGGGCCCGCACACGACGGTCGGGATTCCCGTTGCCTGGAAGCGCCCGGCCTCGGTGGCGTAGGGCACCGAGACCGTCCGGTTGCGCCTGGCTGCCCGCAGGGCGAGCCGCTCGGCCTCGGAGCCGGGCTCCGGCGCGAGGCCCGGCACCGCCACCTCCTCCAGGGTCTCGATGCGCCCGTAATCGCCGTAGCGGTTGAGCCGCTCGGCGGTGACGCGCGCCACCGCCGCGCCGAACAGGGCCGGGATCTCGGCCGGGTCGAGGTCGGGCAGGCCGCGATACTCCCAGTTGAAGCTGCAGACCTTCGGCAGGATGTTGCGGGCCGTGCCGCCCTGGATCGTGCCGACATGGACCGTCGAGAAGGGCGGATCGAACCGGCCCGAGGGATCGCCCCGCCCGATCATCGTGTCGGCGATGCCGTTGAGCGCGGCGACGAGATCACCGGCCGCCATCACGGCGTTGGCGCCGAGCATGGGCTTGGAAGAATGCGCCTCGTGCCCGTGCACCGTGGTCAGGCAGGTCACCACGCTCTTGTGCGCGTCGGCGACCTCAAGGTTCGTGGGCTCGCCGACGATCACGGCACCGGGCCGCGGCAGGTCGCGGCCGAAGACCGCAATCGTGTCCGCGACGCCGAGGCAGGTCGTCTCCTCGTCGTAGGAGAGCAGGATGTGGATCGGCCGCCGCAGGTCCGCCGCCAGCATCTCCGGAACGAGCGCCAGCGCCAGCGCGCAGAAGCCCTTCATGTCGACCGCGCCTCGTCCGTAGGCGCGCCCGTCCGCGACCCGCAGGGTGAAGGGGTCGGCGCTCCAGCTCTGGCCCGCCACCGGCACCACGTCGGTGTGGCCGGAGAGGACGACGCCGCCGTCTACCTCCGGCCCCAGCGTCGCGAACAGGGCGGCCTTATCGCCGGCCACATTCGGCACTGTCACGTAGCGGACGCCCCAGCCATCGAGATAGGCAGAGACCCAGGCGATCAGGTCCAGGTTCGACTTGCTGCTCTCGGTGTCGAACGCGACGAGCCGGGCGAGCAGATCGAGGGGTTCGAGCCGGTCACCGGTCCGCATGGGGCGTTCTTCCTCGGGCGCGTCCTGCCCGCACGGGTGCTGCGCACATGCGCCCGGTTCAGTGCAGGCTGCGGCGCACGTGCGGGCTGTCGAGGGAGAAGGCGGGGATCTCGGCCTCGAAGCTCTCGCCGGCCACCGTCGCCATGGTGTAGCTGCCGGCCATCAGGCCGTCGGGCGTCGTGAGCGGGCAGCCGCTCGTGTAGCTGAAGGACTCGCCCGGCTCCAGCACCGGCTGCTTGCCGACGACGCCGGTGCCACGCACCTCCTGGCACGCCCCGCGCCCGTCGATGATCCGCCAGTGGCGAGCGCGCAGCTGAACCTGCTCGTCGCCGTTGTTCACGATCTCGACCGTGTAGGCGAAGAAGTAGCGGCTCTCGCCGGGGGAAGACTCTTCCTCGACGAAACGGGGCATGACGGTCACGCTGATTCCGCGCGTCTCTGCCTTGTACATCGTGCTGAAACGCCTCTCGCCGAGGAACTCCCCCAGGACCCCGCAGGGGGCATCGGGACCGATTCGGCGCCGCTTCTCCGCCCGGGGAGCCACGTGGTAGTTCTCGCCGGAATCGGCGTCAATCGCGGCGGAGTACGTCGCGGCGGGGCCGGGCACGGATGAAGCGGGGCACCAGGATGCTGACAGGACGCTGCCATTGCGGCGCGATCTCCTACGCGATGCCCTCGGAGGTCGTTCACAGCGCGCTGTGCCACTGCACGGATTGCCGCCGCCACGCGGGGGCACCGATGGTGGCGTGGGCGATGGTGCCCGCGCAGTCCCTGCAGGTTACCGGGACGCCCACGACCTACCGCTCATCCGAGCACGGACGGCGGCTCTTCTGCGGCGCCTGCGGCACAGGCCTGTTCTACGTCAACGAGCACACGCTGCCGGGCATGATCGACGTGCAGACCGGCACCCTCGACGAGCCCGCGGCCCTGCCGCCGACCGCCCATATCCAGACCGCCGAGCGTCTCGCCTGGATGGCGGCGGCGAAGGACCTGCCGTCCTTCGCCCGCTTCCCCGAGGGCTGATCCGGCGGCCGCCCGCTTGGCCGAGCGGTGCCCGCGTGGACGCCGAGCGGATGTCGGCCTCGACCCTCGGAAGGGTCTTCGACGATGCTCGGATCATCGGAAGATCCCGTGCCGTCGCGGGCGCCCCATCATTGTACAGCGAGCCGGCCCCCATCTCGCGGACACATGCCGTAGCGCCGCAGTCCCCCGCCCGCACGCATCCGAACCCGCCCTGTCGCGTTACCGGTTCGTTCGAGCGGGGGAACATCAGTCCAGATGGAGCGCGACAGCGTCATCGTCGGCATTCACGGCTTGGCCAACAAGCCGCCCGTCGATGAGAAGACGCGCTGGTGGCGGACCGCGATCGCCGAGGGACTAGCTGGTACGGGGCCGACCACGGATCCGGTCTTCTCCTTCGCCTTCGTTTACTGGGCCGATCTCCGTTACGACACGCCCTTGTCGGACGAGAGCAACCGGGAGCCCTATCGTCCCCGCGACGAGGCCGGGGCACCGCAGGAGGGCGAGGCGGCGTCCGCGATCACCGCGAAGGACGCGCTGGCGCCGGTCTATGCCGGCATCGACCGCATCGAGGAGGCGACGGGCCTCACGCTGGTAGACGACCTGATCCTCGAACACCGCTTCGACGACCTCTGGCACTATCACGGCGAGCGGCGCTTCGCGCGCGAGGTCCGCGACCGGCTGGCCGAGCGCCTGAGAGCGTACCGGAACCGCCGCATCCTGCTCGTCGCGCACTCGATGGGCTCGGTCGTCGCGTACGACGTGCTACGCACGCTTGAGCGCGAGGATCCGGTCCTGCGCGTGGCGCACCTCGTCACGATGGGCTCGCCCCTGGGGCTGGCGAAGGTGAAGCTCAAGTTCGAGGCCGAGCACGGAGCCCTGCGGGTGCCGAACAACGTCTCGGCCTGGACGAATCTCGCCGACGGGAACGACATCGTCTCGATCATGGGCGCGCTGGACGCGGACTACGCGGAGAGTGATGCTGGTATCAGTCTCGTCGACAAGCGGGTCGTCAACGATTTCCGGCGCCTCGACGGCGAGCCGAACCACCACAAATCCTACGGTTACCTGCGAACGCCAGAATTCGCGTCCATCGCTCGCGCCTATACCGCCGCCCCGCACGACATCGGTGCAGGCGCAGAGGGCATCCGGGCCGCAGGGGCGGAGCCCGCAACAGCCCGTCAGTGTCGGGCGACGCCATCACGGAACAGCGAATGCCGTTGATGGATACAACCACAGATTTCAAAATCAATATTGAAATGTCGCATCAAGGCAGGAATCGCCGTATATTTAGGTCAACATTAACGTCCCCAACCGAGGATGCGCAAAACCGTTCGGTGAGGGGCGCATGGGCATCAGGATCTCGCACGCACTTCGGGGAGCGATCGCGCTCCTTGCTGTGTGCATACTCGCTCAAGGTGTGCTCAGCACCGTGCAGTTGCGCGCGGTGTACGGCAACGCCCTGGAGATATCAGAGAACTGGATGCCGAGCGTGCGCGAGCTTGGCGAGCTGAAGTACAAGGTCGCCCGTCTGCGGACGGTGGATGCGCGCTACGTCACGGGTATCGAGCCTGTGAGCGAGCTCAACGCGGCCTCGGACTTGCGCCTGAAAGAGGTGGAAGAGGTCGCCAAGCGGTACGAGAAGCTGATCTCGAGCGCGGAGGAGCGCGCGCTCTGGGAAACCTTCGGGACGAGCTGGACAGCCTATCTCGCGCAGAGAACGAAGTTGATCGCCTCCGCCGAGTCGAAGAGCCAGAATGCCCTGAACGACATCTTCCAGGATTCGCGCAAGAACTTCAACGCTGCCCTCGACGCGCTCGATCGCGACACGCTCCTGAACGTCGCCGGCGGCGACAAAGCCCGCGCCGTCGCGGAGGCGACCTACGGCTCGGGAATGTGGTTCACGCTCCTGCTCTGCGGCGCGGCGCTGATCGTTGCTCTCGCGGGCATCCTCTACGTTCTCGCCGGCGTCACCCGGCCGATCGATCGCCTGATCCTGCGAATGCGCGCGCTGGCTGCGGGCGACGTGGAGGCTCCGGTGCCCCACACCGATCGTGCCAACGAGATCGGCTCCATCGCGGGCGCCCTCGAAGCGTCGCGGCAGAACCTCATCCGGACCCGCCAGCTGGAAGCCGACACGGCGCTCGCCCGCGCCTCGGCGGAGGAACAGCGCCGGACCGGCATGCGCCAGATGGCGGACAGCTTCGAGGCGGCGGTCGGCGGCATCGTCGGCACGGTCTCCGCAGCGGCGGGCCAGTTGCAGGCTACCGCCCAGAGCATGAGCGCCACCGCCGACGAGACGGCCGCGCAATCGACCACGGTCGCTGCCGCGGCCGCTCAGGCGGCGGCCAACGTCACCACGGTCGCGGCGGCGACCGAGGAACTCGGCTCCTCGGTCGGCGAGATCGGCCGGCAGGTGGACGGCTCCGCCGAACTCGCCCGACAGGCGGTCGGCGAGGCGGTGCAGACCTCCGCACTCGTACAAGAATTGAGCGGCGCGACCGCCCGCATCGGCGACGTGGTGGCGCTGATCTCGCAGATCGCGGGCCAGACCAATCTCCTGGCCTTGAACGCGACGATCGAGGCCGCGCGGGCCGGCGAGGCGGGGCGCGGCTTCGCGGTGGTGGCCGCCGAGGTCAAGGAACTCGCCAACCAGACCGCGCGCGCCACCGAGGAGATCACCAGCCAGATCGGCCGGATCCAGGGCGCGACCGGCGAGGCGGTCCGGGCCATTGGCGGCATCACGGGCCGGATCCGCGAGATCTCCGGCGTGGCGACCTCGATCGCGGCAGCGGTGGAGGAGCAGGGCGCGGCGACGCAGGAGATCGTGCGCAACGTCTCACAGGCCTCCGCCGGCACCACCCAGGTGACCACGAACATAGCGGGCGTGGCGGGAACGGCCGAGGAGACTGGCGCCGCTGCCGCCCAGGTGCTGGTCTCGGCCTCCGAGCTGTCGCGCCAGTCAGAGCACCTGAACGCCGAGGTGCGGCGCTTCCTCGCGACCGTGCGGGCCGCCTGATCGACCGCAAAGCGGAATCGATCGTCACTGGGATCCGTTCGCGGCCCGTCCCTGGCTACAGGGACGGGCCTGACGCGCTGGCCGTCAGCGGGCGATTGCCTCGGCGACGACCCGCGGGTTGGCCGGGGCTGCCGGGACGAGGCGCGGCGTGGTGGTCAGCTCGGAAGCGGGCCGGACCGCTGCCGTGGCGCGAGCCTGCTCGCGGTAGAGCGTGGGGGTGAGATCGATGCGCTCGCCCGCCGTCGCGGAACCCGCGACGGTGGCGGCAGCGACAGCGGCGAGAACGAGGGTACGGACGGTCATGATGCTGAGCCTTCTCGAGTTTTGCGGGGCGATGCCTCGCTTCGAGAGGTTATTTGCGTTGCATCGCACCATCATTCAAACAGCTGCGATCGATACCCGTTATTGATTGTATCGATATGGATCGGGCAGCCGGCACGGGGATGCGCTGACTTGCGAACGGGATCTGCCGCGTCGCTCGCGGTGGGAAGGCGATGACCTCGGAGGGCACGATCACGGGGTCAGCTGTCCAGGCCGAGGAGCGATCACAGGCGCACCCGTCGTCTGCCGCAGCGCGAATGTGGGTGCGGCGTGTCGGCGATCCGAGAGGGTGGCTCGGATCGCCTGTCACGCGCTGCCCCGGTGTTGAGACGGTGACCGGCAGCTCGGTATTCCGGCTACGCCGCTATGGTTAACCGTTTCTTACCTCCCGGCGACACCGGGGGTTGAACACCCGGAGATCTCGCGGGTTGTGCTCCGACCTCAGCAACCGGATCATCGAATGCGAAAGACGACGGCCCTTGCGGCAGCGCTCACCCTCTCTCTGGCCAGCCCGGCTGCCGCGCAGGTTGTGACCGGCGGCGCGGGCAATACCGGCGTCCGAGCGCCGGCGGAAACCGGCGGCGTGCAACCGGGAGACCGGGATCTTGGTCCGAGCCCGCCCACACGGGGGAACGCGGCCAATCCGAGCAACAGTTCCATCCCCGGCACGACACCGGGAGTGAACATCGGCGGGACGCCGACGAGCGGGCCGCCCGGCACGGGCGGAACGGCCGGAGGGCCGGCGCTCGGCAACAGGTGAACGCACCCGCCCGATGGGTCAGCCCGATCGTCCTCGCTGAGGTGCGCTAGGGTGTGAACCGGACCAAGGCGTTGCGAGGGTTTTGGTTTTGTGATTCACCGCCGCCGTTTGCAGCACGGAGGCGGCGATGGCGGATCTGTTCTGGCTCTCGGACGACCAGTGGGCAGTGATCGAGCCGTTCATGCCGAAGGACCAACCTGGGCCCGAGCGCAAGGACGACCGGCAGGTCATCTCGGCATCCTGCACGTGCTCACCTCGGGCTGCCGCTGGCGCGACTGCCCGGCCGCGTATGGCAAGCGCACAACCGTCTACAACCGCTTCAATCGCTGGTCCCGTCGTGGCTTCTGGCGCGCGATGCTCTCTGCCCTGGCTAAGGCCGGATGGGCGGGTGACGCTGCGGCCATCGACAGCAGCTACGTCCGGGCCCACCGCTCGGCCCACGGCGGCAAAGGGGGGCTCGCGCGCAGGGCATCGGCCCGTCGCGCGGCGGCCAGACGACCAAGATCCACGCCCTCACCGACGTGCTCGGGCGCCCCGGCGTCCTCCTGCTGACGCCGGGAAATGCCAGCGACGTGACGACCGCCCCGGCGGTGCTCGCCGAAGCGCCGGGGCGTATCCGACGCTTGGCCGCCGACAAAGGCTACGACGCCGACTGGCTGCGCGCCGACCTGCGCGGTCAGGGCATCACCCCGGTCATCCCAGGCAAGCGCGGCCGCAAGCGCAAGATCCATCATGACAGGCGCCGCTACCGCGAACGCTGGCGGATCGAGGCCACCTTCTGCCGCCTCAAGGACTTCCGCCGCGTCGCGACCCGCTACGACAAGCTCGCCCGCAACTACGCCTCGGCTCTCGCGCTGGCCGCCGTCATCACCTTCTGGTGCTGATCGAGTCCAAACCCTAAGCCGGAGGCGCCACAACAACTGGCTCCGTTCTGCGCCTCGACGGGTGTCCTGCCAGAAGGAACGCGCCGGGCTTGCTCGCATGATGTGGAGAGCGAGCTCCGCCTTCGGGCCGTCCTTCGTTGCGTCCGCCTTGTGCTTTGCGATCAGCCGGAAGCCGACCGCTCCGAGCAGCAGGTCGTTGACCTGAAACAGGATGTCCGCCGCGGAGTCCTCGTAGCGGCGCCGGCGGACCGGCCGATGATCAATCTTGCTGTCGCGTCGGACGGCGAAGTTCGCGGTCCGTCGGAAGAACTGCAGCGGGATGTAGCTATTCCTTTTGTCGAATAGAACTGCGAACTTTGAATTAATCGGATAGGCGCGGGCGAAATTGGGCAGCACGTGATGGAAAAATTTGTTTTACCCCGCCTCCGGGAGACTATCGTTGTTCCTGTCGTCATCGACATTGTCCATGCAGATGATGACCGTGTGGAACTGCATCACGCGGTGTTGGACGATGAGCGCTATCGCGGCTTTAGCTAGAGCGCTCTCCGCCGAAGTTGACGCCGGTTTGGCGCAAGAGAGGGCGTCAAAACAATAGCTTAGAGCCGTCTCCGATTGCAACGCGATCGGGAACAGCTCTAGCCGCTTGTTCCGCTCAAGGAGCTTCCGGTCTGTTCGCTTTCAGTTCATTTCGCCCTACACCGCCATCGTCCGCTTCATCGCCAGGAACTTTGCGCGCACATGCGCAAGGTGCTCGTCAGGCACGACGAGTGTGCCGAGTGCCATCCACCGATGCTTGGTTTGGAGGTCTCGTCTTCGAAGACGTGGAGCAGCTTCAACTCTTCTCCGGCGATCGATTGGGTTCGGGGCATGGGAGAGCCGAAGGAGGGAACCCATCCTACCTCGGGACGGCTGCCCTGTACCGGCTATGCGGCGAGCCGGCGGAGTTGGCGCTCGTCTGTCCGAGCAGGCTTCTCCTCAAGTAAGACAAGCCGCACGTCCTGCCGATCACCCCCGAGGTGGCGGAGCTGCTGCGGACCGAGGAGGGAAACCACCGGGAGGAGGTGTTCACCTACCTGTACCAGCGGACCCGGACCTGTGTCCGTTTAAAGACGGCGCTGGAGAAGGGGTGCGCTATCCGATCACGGCGCGGGGCCTCGCGACCTACATGCGGCGCGCGATCGAGAAGGCGGGCATCAAAGACCTTCGGCCGATGCACGACGTCCGGCACGCCGCCGCGCTGACCTTGAGGGCGACGGGGAATCTGCGCCTTGTGCAGAACCTCCTCGGCCACCACCGCCAATTACGCCCAGACAACGCTGGACGACATCCGGGAACGGATGGCCAAAGCGGCTGACGAGAGCGCGGCCCGACGCTCAAACTCCCGGATTATTTACCGGGACGGACAAGGAAAGGTGGAGCGGGCGATCGGGATCGAACCGACGACATTCAGCTTGGGAAGCTATATGGCCCAAGTGAACCCCTCCCGATATTCAGTTAACCATCTCCTCAGAAGCCATTGATCCTGCGTGTTTTTCCACGTTTAGAGGGGTGACAACTTCGTTGCCACGGCCCGAATACCCGTGTTGTATCCCCGTTGTATCCCGGGGGATGGGCCATGGCGAAGGCGGCAGGCAGGGGCAGCTACGAGCGCGAGCGCGTGAAGATGACGGCGGCGACCGTCGAGCGCGCGGCCCGCATGATCCAGGAGGGGAAGCTCGTCGGCCGCGGCGCGGAGATCGCCGACGTGGACACCCCGGGCCTCACCCTGCGGATCACGCGTGCGGCGGGCACGTGGTACCTCCGCCACCGCAAGGGGACGTTCCGCCTCGGCTCCATGGACGCCCTGACCCTGCCGGCGGCCCGGCTCGCCGCCGACCGCGCGCGCCGGGACGTCGAGGCCGGGGTCAACCCGCGCGAGGATCTGCACGTGTTCGAGGCGGTGCTGGCCAAGGGCAAGCCGGTCGAGCTCGCCGCGGACGCCGCCTTCGCGGAGACTGTCGAGGTGCAGTCCGACGAGGACCGCCGCCGGCGCGGGCCATGGCAGTGGCAGGACCTCATGGCCGAGTTCCTCGCCGCGAAGCTGCCTGACCTGAAGGAGAGCTACCGGCGCAGCTACTCGGCCTACCATGCGGGTCCCGAGTTCGAGCCCATCGAGAGGCTGGAGCTGGCCTCGATCGAGATCTCGGATCTGGAGGAGCTGCGCGACCGCGTGATCGAATCCCGCACGCTCTCCGCCGCGGCCCGCGTCGTCGCGCAGTGCAAGGAAGCGCTGACCTGGGGGTGGCGCAGTCATGCGACGCGCTCGGGGCTCGCGGACGAAAAGCACGCGTGGTGGCAGGAGCGCTGGCACATCGAGTACAGCCCGAAGGCTCGCGAGCACACGCCGACGATCCAGGAGCTCGTCCGAACGCTGCTCGTCATCGAGCATCACCGTACCCTCAGCTCGACTGACCAGGAGACCGAGAACGGCATGCTGGCAGCCGTCTGGGCAGTCGTCCTGACCGGGCAGAGGACGGGCAGCCTCGGACGCACCCGGCGCGACGGCGTCATCCCCATGCCCGACATGCCCGGCTGGGAGGTTTGGACTTGGACCGCGAAGGAAATGAAGAGCGGCCGGAGGGGAGGCCGCCCGCACGCACTGCCGATCCCGCCGGCCGCGATCGCGGCGATCGATCGGCTCGGGGCGGACCCGTCATCGCCGTGGCGCTTCCCCAGTCGGGTCGACGGTAAGCACGTGACCCCGGCCGGGTTCACCGGCCTCTTCCATCGGTTGGAGGGCAAGACGAAGGCCGGCAAGACGAGGAAGGGCAAGAAGGGGCCGCTGTTCAAGCGTCCTCACGGCAACCTGTTCGAGCGCTACGGCATCAGGGTCTGGACCCCGCACGATGCCCGGCGCACGCTCGGAACCTTCCTCGACGAGGAGCAGCTCGGGGGCGCCGGCTCGGCGATCCTGGCGCACGCGCGGGACAAGACCGAGAACCGCGAGGAGGCACGCATCGAGGACGTGACCCGCAAGGTGTACGCTCGGGCTCAGCGCCTGAAGCTTAAGGCGAGCGGCATGGCCCCCTGGATCGACCACGTCCTGGAGCACTACGAGCGCGAGCGCGCGCGCTTCAAGCCCCTTCCCCTGCCATGAGCGACCCCGTCACGATTACAGTCCGCCTCCACGCCGACGGCGAGCTCGTCGTCTCGTCGCCCGGGACGCCCCCGCACCGGATCGTTGCCATCCGGGCGAAGCAGGCCTGCGCCGCGGGGCAGCGGGTCGCGGAGCTCGTGGAGGAGGCCCTGCAGGCGCGAGAGCGCCGGGGGGCCTGAGCGATCCCCTGGACTCCACTAGGTTGCATGGTATGCCGAGCGGCAAGAACGATGTTGCCGGGGCGGGGACTTGATCAGCCGGGAGCACACCCAGGAGGCCCTGTCGCTCGCGTACGTCCATGCCCTGGCCGGCCGCGCCGGGCTCAACATCGCCGCCAAGCCGATCTTCGACTACGGCATCGACGGCTACTTCTACCGGGTGAAGATGCGCGGGCGGGAGCGCGTCGAGACCGGCACCCCCGTCCGCTTCCAGATGAAGGCGAGCGTCGACTGGGAGCACGAGGAAGAGCACGTCGTCTACGACCTGGAGGCGCGCGCGCACCGGACCATCGCCGAGCGCGACCCTGGCGATGTCATGACCATCCTCATCCTGCTCTGCCTGCCCCGGGACGAGGTCCAGTGGCTGACCGGGTCCGAGACCGAGATGTACCTGCGGCACTGCTGCTACTGGTACCGGACGGAGGATCCGCCGACCGACAACGTCTCGACGAAGCGCATCCGGATCCCGCGCAGCAACGTGCTGACACCCGACAGCCTCCAGGGCATCATGACGCTCGCCCGCGAGGAGGCGCTGGCAGGCCGATGACCAGCGAGCCAGACGACATCGAGCGTGTGCCGCTCGGCTCCCTCAAGCGCTACCTGGCGACGGCCGGGTGGCGCAGGCAGGCGCTGCGCAGCGGGCTGGAGCTCTTCGCCCTTGGGCCCGATGACGACGAGATCGAGATCCTCCTGCCCGGCACGTCGCAGGCTCGCGACGCCCAGGTTCGGATCGGCCAAGCCGTCCGGACGCTGACCGCGCTCGAAGACCGGGACCCGGCCGCGGTCATCGCGGCGATCCGGGCCATCAGCTACGACCTGATCAAGTCGCGGCTGCCGGACTCGGTCATCCGGCACGACACGATCAAGCTCGGCACCGCCGAAGAGTTCATCCGGCGGATGGCCCGGCTCCTCGCCGCCTCCGCCCATGCCGAGCTCCACGCGAGCGCCTACTTCACCCGCGTCGACGGCGTGGCGCAGCGCTACGCCGACGAGTGCCGGTTCGGGCACACGTTCCGCGGCTCCTTCGGCTTCACGGTCGAGAGCCCAGTCGGCCCGAACACGATCATGCCCGGCGAGGCCGCCCCGCCGGCACCGCCCCTGGAGCGCCGCACGGTGCAGCGGCTCGCCCGCGGGTTGCGCCTCATCGAGGGGGCGATCGCCCGCGAGGACCCCGGCGAGATCGTGCGGGGATACGAGGCCGGGCTCAACGCGAACGCATGCGAGGAGCTCGCCGCCCTGGTCGAGGTTCCGCATGCCGGCGAGGTGCGGCTCGACATCGTCTTCTCGCCCGAGTGGGGCATGCCAGACGTCGGGGCGGCCCCCTCGTTTGAGATCCGGCACGCGCTATCGGCCGAGATCATGCGCGAGGCGGCGAAGGCCCTGCGCCACTCCGACGAGGAGCGGCGGCGCACGATCGTCGGCAAGATCCGGACGCTCCACTCGAACGAGAACCCGAGCGACCTCTTCAGCATCTCGGGCACCCAGGACGTCATCGTCGAGTGGGACAGCGACGAGCACGGCATGATCCGGGTGCGGGTCTCGCTGCCCCCCGAGGAGTACCTGCAGGCGGTCGACGCCCATAAGACAGGGCGGATGGTCTCGATCCACGGCGAGCTCAAGCCGCCGGGTCGGTTCTGGCGCCTCGAAAACCCCAGAGACTTCACCCTGCTCTGACCGGCTAAGCCCGCCTCGCCATGAGCGCGAGGGGCGACAGGGCGACCCGCACCGGCCCGAGGGCGGGTGTCGCCGGCGCCGGGATCGCGGCCGTCTCGTTCGCCTTGAGCCAGGCGAGCTGCGCGGCGGTGGCGACGTTCATCATGAGGCCGGCCGGGGCGATGCCGGGCTCGGCCGAGACGCCGACCCGCCGGAGCCGGTCGACGCCCTGCCGGAAGCCGCGCTTCCGCACGCGCTCCCAGTCCTCCTTGGTCTCCGCGTAGATCCCTGGCTGGATCGCCCCCTCGATCGGGGCGCCCGTCAGGGGGGAGAGCTCGGACGGCCAGTAGCGGTCCTTGTGCCAGAGGGTCGTCATGGTCAGGCGGCCTCCGCCAGTTCGCGCTTGGCCTCGCTGAGGGCGTAAGCCTTCATGCCGAGATCGTACGGGCAGTTCGGATCCAGCTGGTCCCAGGCCGGGCGACCCCTGACCCGCTTCCTGCCGGCTTCGTAGAGCTCGCGGGCGCGTCGCTCGACCCGGGCCTGCGCGATGCACTCGGCCGGGCTGTAGGCCGCCGGTTGCAGGAGCGCCTCGGCGTTGATGCCGACAGCGCTGGCAAGCTGGAGCAACCTCCGCTGAGCCTCGCGCGCCTGGTCCAGCGCGTTCCCCTCCAAGTCTTCCAGCGGTCGGTTCGGGCAGGTGTGCTCGATCCCCGCGATGCGGGCGTGCTTCTCGGCGAACCGGACGGGGCCGCACATGTAGGCGTCCTCGACCATGTCCTTCGCCTCTTTGAGCCCGACGCCCAAGGCGCGGCGCAGCCATTTGATGGCTTCGATCTTGGGGGACGTGGTCTGCTCGGACGCCCTGATGGCGAGCCGGACGATGGCCAGCAGGTCGATCATGGGTTCCTCCCTCAGCTCCAGAAGCTCGCCACCGCCGGCAGCTCGCCCGCCGGGGCCTTCCTCTCTCGCGGGAGGCCGCAGCCCGTGGCGCGGATCATCCGCGCCGCGGAGCTCTCCATCTCCGGCACGGCAGGTACGGAGGGGGTCTCGAACTCTTCGACGGAGAGGCCGACGCACCGGGCGAGGTGCTCCACCATGAAGCGTCGGAAGCCGTCGGCGTCGCGGTTCTCGCTCACGGGCAGTTGTCCTTCTTGGCCGAGACCTCCCGCAGAAGGTCGTCGAGGCGCCCCTTCAGCAGGGGCCGGCGCAGCTCCTGGAGGGCGATCACGGCGACGATCGCGACGGCCACGCACAGGAGGGCGGCCGAGGTCAGGACGACGATGTCGGTCGTGCTCATGGGGCACCCCCGAGCAGCGCGGTCGCGATCGGGGCGCGCTCGCTCTCCGGGAGCAGGGCGAGCCGCTCCTCGACGAGCTCCCAGATGACGATCGTCACCCGGCGGTCGAGGATGTCCTCGCCGATGTCGAGGGCGGCCCAGGCCTCCCGCACGGCCTCGGGGGCGCGGCCCTCCCGCATGTCCGTGACCGCCGCGCGGAAGGCGTGCTGCTGCTCGGGGACGAGGGCGGCGTAGAAGGCGCGGCTGCTCATACCCGGCCCTCGGTGATCAGCCCGCGGGCGACGAGCACCCCGTAGATGCCTACCGCCGTTTCGCTCTCATTCAGGCCGTGGTCGCGCCCCGTCACGAGCGCGTTGCGGATGACCTCCCACGGCGAGGGGGCCGGCTCGACCGGCGCCCACAGCGGCGACTTGGGGAACCTCGCGTGGAGGCGGGCCCGCAGCTCCGGCGGGATCGGGGCGCGGGTCATGCCGACCGTCCCGAGCGACGCTCGCGGATCCGCCGGCGCTCCCGGTCCGCGTGCCTGCTCCAGAGGAGGCCCAGAGCGCCGACCGCCATCAAGAAGAGACCGATCGCGACCGGCCCCCAGATCGGGGCGAGCACCCACAACCACGACCACTCGATGTAGCCGGTGAGCTTTAGCCCGATGAAGAGGATGCAGAGGAGGCCGAAGAAGCCGATCCCCGACGACGTCCCCGAGTTGTCCTGCGCCATGTTCCACCCCGTCCCGTGATCCCGGGATCAGGGTTAGCGCGTTCGTCCGATTCGCACTGGACTCTGTACGCGGAATTTCGCAGCGGCACCGATTCGTAGGGCGGCCCCGTGAGAGAGAGGGCGTCCCAAGGCGGTGCGGGGCGCCTGCGACATATTGTCAGTCTGGCCGATCCGCGGGATTCGAGCGGCCCTGTTGAGGGGGCGTTGACCAGGCCGGGAGGGTGTCCACAGGACCGCGCTCGGGACGGCTCGACAGGGGGGCGGGGCCAGGGCATCGTGGGTGCTCAACTCGCAGGGACACCCCCGCCGTGATGACCGCTCGCTTGATACGGAAACGGACCGCCTTAGCCGCCTGAGCCCTGCTCGGCGCGCCTCTACGCGCATCCTTTCTTCCGTACCTGCGAGTACCCCCATGCCCAAGCACGCCTCTTCGACGGCGGCCGCCGTGCGCGCCGTCGCCATCGACCCGCGCGACCTCGCCGGGCCCCGCGACGGCCGGGACACCCGGACCCGGGTGCAGCTCCTCTACGGCGGCGGGATGGCGGGTCACAGCGCCGTCGACGACCTGCGCACCCGCCTCAACCCGCTGCGCAGCGCGGCGGGCCTGCGCGAGCGCACCGTCGCGGCGATCACCGCCGCCTACGAGGACGCCACGATCGCGCGGGTCGCGGAGCTGGAGCGCCGCCTCTCCGGAGAAGGCCTCCGCGCCAGCCTGCCGGCGCCGACGCTCGCCCTCGTCCGGGACGTCGCGGCGGTCCTAGTCTTCCACCAGGCGGAGCTGGGCTGCGAGATCGCCTCGGCCCGGCTCGCGGCGGAGCTCCTGTCTATCGCGGCCGCGCAAGTCCGAGCGGCCGAGCTCGACCGCGCGTTCCTGATCATCAGGCACGCTCTCCTCCGCGCCGAGGACGCTCAGGCGCCCCACGATGACGTCCCGTACGTGCCCGGCCCGAGCTTCCCGCGCCTGGAGACTTTCGACGTCGAAGCCGCCGCTTGGATCCAGGCCTGGACGACCATCGGCGCAGGGCTCCGCATGGTCGAGGACGAGGACGAGATCCTGCGTGGGGGCGCGGGGCAGGTCGCGCCCCCGGCGTCGGACGGCGACCTCGACCTTGATCTCCTCGACCCGCCGAGGCCAGAGGCGCCCCCTGCGCAGGCGCCGGCGCGCGGGGTTCGGGAGATCCTCGCGGACGCGAAGGCCTCCCGGGCGGCGCCGTCGCTCGTCGTCGTGCCGGCGCTCGACCACCTGCCGAAGCCGAGCTCCACGGGGCAGCAGCGGCGCGACACCCCGCGGGCCGAGTACGAGGCGATCGCCGGCAAGCCCCTGCCGCTCGCCGCGCCGGTCGACCCGCAAGCCCTCGTCGATGACGGAGTCCGCCGGTACCCGTTCGCGCGCCCCGTGCTGGAGACGATCGCCTCGGACCTGGTCGGCGCCCGGCACACGTGGATCCAGCCGACCCTGATCGTGAGCCCGCCCGGCCTCGGGAAGACGTCGCTCGTGACCTGGCTCGGCGGGCGCCTCGGCCTGCGCACGGTGATCTACGGCGCGGGGGGCGTGTCCGACGCGGCGTTCGGCGGCACGTCCCGGCAGTGGGGATCCGGCCGGGGTTGCGTCCCGCTTCAGGTCCTCCTGCAGGCCATGTCGGCGTCCGCGCTGATCAACCTCGACGAGCTCGACAAGGCGTCTCCGGACCGCCGCAACGGGTCTCTCGTCGACGTGCTGCTCCCGTTCCTGGAGCGGTCTACGAGCGCAAGGATCTTCGACCCGTACCTTGAGGCAGAGGTCAACTGCTCGGGCGTGTCGTTCCTCGCCACGGTCAACGAGCTGGGGCGCGTCCCGGCGGCCCTGCGCGACCGGTTCCGGTGCGTGGAGATGCCCGCGCCCCGTGCCGAGGACCTGCCCGTCATCGCGGCGGGGATGGTCGAGGAGATGCGGCAGGAGCGCGGCGTCGATCCGGCCTGGATGCCCGACCTCTCGCCCGACGAACTCGCCCTCGTCCCGTGGGCAGGCGGCTCCCTGCGCCCCCTGCGCCGGATGCTCCAGGCCGTGCTCGCGAGCCGCGAGACGTTCGCGCCCCGGCACTGACCTCCCCCTTCACCACCCCCCCAACGCTCGGAGACCCACGATGCAACACGCCCGAAAGTCGATGCCCGTCGTCACGATGACCGTCGAGACCGTCCGCGGTGAGACCCTGAGCGACCGGGTCCGCCCCGAGCTCGCGGACGCCGTCATCGTCGTCATGCGGCACGCCGAACGCTCATACGCCCTCGACCGCGTCGGTAGCGGGGAGGTCCGCCTGCTCTGCCAGCAGCTCCTCCGCCTCGCCCGGATGCTACCGCCCAGCGACAACCGCCGCGAGCCTCGGGAGGAGAGGTCGTGAAACGGATCCGCGCCCCCCCCCGCACGAAGGAGCAGACCGATGATCGCAGAAGAATTCCTTGGCATTGCGGCGGCCGCGCTGCGCACGTACCGGGGCGCGGACAGCGTCACCGTCTCGGCGGTCGAGCCGTCCCGCCACGGCCCGCTCGTGCGGTGGAGCGCGCCCCTCCTCGCGGTCGAGCGCGAGCGACGGGACGATGGGGGCTCACAGTTCGTCGGGCCCGTGCCCGGCCCCTTCATGCTGACGCTCCTGGCGCGGACGCTCGCGTGCCGATGGCGCGACGGCGCCCCACGCAGCCCCCTCGACTGGCGCGAGAAGCTCGCCCGGCGCCACAGGAAGGTGTTCGGCCAGGGCGGGTTCGAGTGCGGCCCCGGCTGGAGATGGCTCTGGGAAGGGGCCGCCGAGCTCATGAAGGAGACCGGCGTTCCGGACGGCTTCCACTCGACGCAGATGAAGGAGAAGTTCGGCAGTATTCGTTGGTACTACGACGCCAACGAGAACTGCGAATACACGCAGAGCCTAGTCGACAGCGTCGAGCACCTCAGCGCGTACATCTGCGAGGAATGCGGCAAGCCGGGTCGGGTCCGCCAGGGCGGATGGCTGCGCTGCCTGTGCCCCGAGCACGCCAACGGGCGTCGGGTGGTCGGGGGTGGTTGAGGTGTACCGCAACAGGACGCGGTCCCGGTGGTCCGTCCGCATTTCCGGACGCGTGGACGGCCACCGGCTCTGCGTCGTCCTCGTCGGCGTGACGCTCCGGGCGAGCGAGGCAGCCCGGCTCCGGTGCCTGAGAACGGGGGCCCGAGACGTCCACGCCTGGGCCGCGGGCGAGCTCGCGGACTTGCCCCGGCCGGAGGGGGCGAAGCGGTTGCGCTACCGGATCAAGGAGAGCGGCTTCCGGGTCGAGGGGCGGGTCGTCGTTCGAGCGGCGGCCGCGTGGTTCGAGGCGGACGGGACGGCGTGGGCCGTCGGGGGAGAGTGAGATGACGACCGTCTGGGTGATGTCTGATCTGCACATCGACGCGTCGCCCTGGACGCCGCCCCCCGGCCCGCGCGTCGACGTCGCGATCGTCGCCGGCGACGTCGCCGACGGCCTGTGCCGCAGGGCGCTCCCGTGGCTCGCCGAGCACGTCGTCCCGCGGGCGCGGCACGTCATCTATGTGCCGGGCAATCATGACCTGTGGCGGACGAGGCTGCCCGACGAGCTCGCCCGCGCCCGGGACGCCGCGATCGCCGCGGACGTGACGCTGCTCGATTGCGGGCAAGCCCGGCATGTCGACGGCGTCCAGGTTATCGGCGCCACGCTCTGGACCGACTATGCCGTCGGCGGGGCGGACCACCGCGCGCTCGCGATGCGGGTCGCGGGGGACCGGCAGACCGGCATGCGGGATCATCGCCTCATCCAGACCCGCGATCGGCTGGGGACGCCGGCCGCATTCCGGCCCCCGGCCGCGGCCGCGCTGCACGCCGAACACCGCGCGAGGATCGAGCGATGCCTCGCCGAGCCCTGGGACGGGCCGCGGATCGTCGTGACCCATCATGCGCCCCACCCGCGCAGCCTGCTCCACGGCGAGGTTCGCGAGCCGATCGACGCGGCGTACGCCAGCGACCTGACCGCGATCCTGGAGGGCGAGCACGCCCCGGATCTCTGGATCCACGGGCACGTGCACCGGACGGTCGATTACCGGCTCGGGCGCACGAGGGTGCTCGCCAACGCCCGCGGGCACGACACCTCTCACCGCCGCCGCAACGGCGAATGGCGGGTCGAGCTGGAGAACTCTGCCTTCGATCCCTTCCTCACCCTGGAGATCTGACCGTGCGCGCCCTGACCCTCATCGCCCTGCTCGCCGCCGCGCCGGCCGCCGCGGAGCCCCAGCCGGTGCCGGGCCGCTACTGCGCGGTCGGGCAGGACCTACCCACGATCGAGGTTGGCTCCGGACCCGGCGAGGTCGGCATCGACCTGATGGACTGCCGACGGGCCACCTTTGGCGGCGGCCGCGTCCGGTCGCCCCAGTGCTACGGCATGGGGGGAGCGGAGGTCCCGTACGATGTCGATCTCGTCGTGCGCCCGGACGGCACCCTGGAGCACGACGGCACGGTTTACGGCCGGCCTTGCAGTGCAAAGCGGTGACATCGTCGCGCCGGTGCGGGGCCGGTCGCTCGCCCCGTCTCACGTCCGGACGGCCCGAATGCGATCCGCGGCGCAGTCACGCGGATCTCTATGTGTTGTCTCGACGGCCCTGAGGTCGGAAATCCACGTAGAAGTCGTCGCCGATGGGGGCGGCCAGGAAATCCCGCTCGGGCTTCCGGTTCGCCTGATCGCCCTTTTCGCCCGCGCAGGCGGCCGGGCGCCCAGCAAGGCTGGAGCGCCTGACGTATCGGCTCGGGTCGTTCTTGATCTTGGCCATCAGTAGGAACCTAGCAGCCGCTCCACGTCCCGCTCGGAGATTTTGGTCTGGCATGCGGCGGTCACGCGCTGCCGCCGTCCGCCGTCCTTCGTCTTGTAGCACTCGGAGCTCCCGTCCCCGTTTACGGTGAACTCGTACGACGTTCCGTTTTCGTTCTTCCTCCAAACTCTCTTATCAGCTGTTGCCTCCAGGCGCCAGTCGAGCAGGCAGCCGTCGATGTCGGCCAGTGCGTTGGCCACGTCCAGGGCGGAACCGTATCGATCGGAGGGCTCTGTCTCCAGGCAGGCGCGGACGACCTTGCGGAGCTTCGACGGGATGTGCGGCGCGAACGCCCGGCGGTCAGGGAACCGCCCGTTCCGGACGTCATACCGGAAGCCGGCCCGGTCGAAACCGGGTCCCGGCGGACCGTACTTCGCCAGCTGCGCGTGGAAGGCCTCGTTCCCGTTGCACATCCGGTAGAGGGTCAGCCCGAACTGGTAGATGTCGAAGGTGAGGTCGAACCGATCCTCCGCCAGGGCCTCGGGCGGGATCATGGGGGTGTAATGCCGGTCCTGCTCGGCCTTCCCGACGAAGTTCATCTGCTTGGCCTGCCCGAAGTCCGACACCAGCGCCTCGCCCCGGTCCGACAGCAGGATGTTGTCGGGCTTCACGTCGAAGTGGACGAGCTTCTTCGAGTGGATGTGGTGGAGCCCGCTCAGGACTTGGCAGGCGACCGTGACGATCTCGCGGACGGTCATGTAGCGGCCTGTGATGAGGCCCTTCACCGAGCCGCGGCGGTAGAACGGCATCGCTAGGTAGATATGGTCTTCGTCGTAGCAGGCGTAGTGGATTTGGACGACGTTCTGATGAGCGCTCGCGTAGAGGGCCTGCGACTCCGCGAAGAACTCGGCCGGCGAGGCCAGGCTCGCCTTCGCGATCCGCTTCGTTACGATCTCCGCGTTGAGCTGGTGATCGCGCGAGAGGAAGGTCTCCGAGTTGCGGCCGTCCGCGCCGATGTCCCGCACCCGCTCAAAGGTCAGCTCGGCCTTGTTGTACGGCTTAAGCATTTTCGGCCCCCATGGCGTACAGGATCGCCTCCCGCTCCTCCTTCGACATCTTTCCCCAGTTCTCGATGCCGTACCCGTCCTCGCCGTCGGCGAGTGGCTTGAACCGCGTCCGCTCGATACCGAGGCGGGCCGCCCCGGTGGCGATCGGGCCTGCGAAATAGGCCGAGAGCTCGCTGCTGGCGAAGGCCTCTTGAATGACGCCCTCGATCTGGACGCGGTCGATGCTGAGGGACTGCGCGCTGGGCTCGGTGAGCCGCACGCCGGCCCTCTCGACCCGGAACTCGCGCAGGACGTCCAGGAGGTTGCTACGCAGGTACTTCAGCCCGTCGGGGGTCCCAAAGGCCGCCGGGATCCTGATCTCCTCGACGTTGATGACCGTCTTGGCGTCCGTGTCGTAGACCGCGAAGGTGACCACGCGTGGCGCCGCCCTGATCCCGATGGTGATCACCGCATCCCCCCAGTTGCCGCCCTGTCGAGCTTGGTGCCGGGCTTTTCGCACGGACGCGCGTGCGAAGGCCAGGAGCGGGGCGCGGGACGGGCGCACGCGCCGCGGCGCGTCCGATGGGGGCCCGCAGGGCGAAGCCCCGTCCGGTGCGGGATAACCAGACGCCCGATCGCGGGATGCCAGTTGCCGAGCGTGGTCGCGACGGCTACATTCCAAACCGGAGCCGATGCCCGGGCTGCAAGCGACCCAAAAGGCGGCGAACTCGATCTCGGATCGATACCTGAACGGCAACCATCTCTGCCGGCGCAGGGTGATCATCAAGCGCTTGTGACCACCCCCTCAAGACGCCGGTGTGAAATGGATGTGCCATGTCCCTTCCCAAGGACTGCGCGGACCACCTGCGCGCGCGCTATCGCCTCCTGACCGGCAACAAGCTGGGCTCCTCTCACGCGCACGAACTCGTGGCCGCATTCTTCGGATACAAGACGGCCGCGGCGCTCCGGGCGGAAACCAGGTTTCCCCTGAGCGACATCGGCAAGGCTGAAATCCTCATCCCGGACCTGCGCCTAATGGACGAGCGAGTCGGAACGCTCCGGGGGCTTCCCGCCGACCTGCCCGGCGTCGAGGATCTCACGTCCGAGCTGTGCGACTTCCTCGCGAGCCAGGGCCACTTCGACGGCCGGTTCTGGAGGTCCAGGCATCTGAGCGACGATGTCAACGCGTTCGTCCAGGACGACCCGATGATGATCGAGGGGGGCCTGGACGGCGAGATCGCCTCGACGAACGCCTACTTCGATGAGCTCTACATCGAGGAATACGATTTCAAGCCGAGTGACGACGCGCTGGTCGCGACCCTGACCGGATCGCTGAACGGCGAGAACGACCAGGATCGGGCGTTCCATGGCGACAAGATCGTCTTCACGACTGTGATGACGTTCGAGCGCGTCGCAGGGCGGATCGCCTACATGGAACCGGAGCTTGAGACCGACGGCAAGGTGGACGACTCGATGTATTACGACGAGGACTTCGCCTGATGCCTTAGCCCGCTCCCGGTCGAGGAACAGGCGCGGCATAACACGCGCCTGCTCCGTCGCGCCTACCGCGCCCACTCGTGAGGGCCGGAGTCCAGCGAACGATCATCGTCGACGACGCAAGCCTAGGGCTTGGCGAAACCGATGTCGGAAGCGATGGCCTTGAGCCGTTCCGGCTCGCGCTCATTGCGCTCGCTGTAGCGGTCGACGAGGTAGTCGGCCCTCCCGCGGGTCAGGAGCGTGAACTTCATCAGCTCCTCGCATACGTCGACCACGCGCTCGTACAGGGGGCCCGGCTTCATGCGGCCGGCGTCGTCGAACTCCTTGTAGGCCATCGGCACGGACGACTGGTTCGGGATGGTGATCATCCGCATCCAGCGCCCGAGCACCCGCAGAGAGTTCACGGCGTTAAAGCTCTGCGAGCCGCCCGAGACCTGCATCACCGCGAGCGTCCGCCCCTGGGTCGGCCGGACCGAGCCCTCGCTCAAGGGCAGCCAGTCGATCTGGCTCTTCATCACGCCAGTCAGGTTGCCGTGGCGCTCCGGCGAGACCCAGACCTGGCCCTCGGACCAGATCGAGAGCTGCCGCAGCTCCTGCACCTTCGGGTGGTCGGCGGTGGCGTCGTCGGGCAGCGGCAGCCCGTGGGCGTCGTAGATCCGCACCTCGCCACCCATCGCTTCCAGCAGGCGCGCCGCCTCGTAGGCCAGGAAGCGGCTGAACGAGCGCGCGCGCAGCGAGCCGTAGAGGATCAGGAAGCGCGGCGCGTGGGCGAGCGGCATCGACACCTCCACGCGCTCGGCGGTCGGCACCTCGAAATGCGCCTCGGAGAGGTTGGGCATCCCGTCGGCGAACGGCTGCTGGGGCTTGTCCAAGGCGCTTGATTCCTCTACGTTTCAACAGAAGTTGATATGTAGGTCATTCGATGGACGAACGGCAAGCCCTCGCCGCCTTCGCGGCCCTCGGACAGGAGCATCGCCTGCGGGTCGTGCGCGCCCTGGTCACGGCCGGTCCCGACGGCCTCGCGGCCGGCGTCATCGCGGAGACCGTGGGCGTCGCCGGCACCAATCTCTCCTTCCACCTCAAGGAGCTCTCGCATGCCGGGCTGATCACGTCCCGGCGCGAGGGCAAGTCGGTCATCTACAGCGCCGCCTATGCCGGCCTATCAGACCTCGTCCAGTTTCTGATGCGCGACTGCTGCCAGGGCCACCCGGAGGTGTGCAACCCGGCCGTCGCCGCGCTCGCCGCCTGCGATTGCACCACCGGGGACACCCTCCATGCCTGAGCCCGCCTACAACGTCCTCTTCCTCTGCACCGGCAACTCGGCCCGCTCGATCCTGGCCGAGGCCATGCTCAACAAGGAGGGCGGCGGGCGCTTCCGCGCCTTCTCGGCCGGCAGCCAACCGAAGGGCGAGCCGCACCCGCTGGCGCTGCAAGTCCTGCGAGAGATTGACTACCCGACCGAGGGCCTGCGCTCGAAGTCGTGGGACGAGTTTGCCGGGCCTGACGCCCCCGTCATGGATTTCGTCTTCACCGTTTGTGACAACGCCGCTGGCGAGGCGTGCCCGTACTGGCCCGGCCAGCCGGTGGCGGCCCACTGGGGCATCGAGGACCCCGCGGAGGCGGAGGGCTCGGAGATGGAGCGCAAGCGCGCCTTCGTCACCGCCCAGCGCTACCTCAAGAATCGGATCGCGGCCTTCGTTGCCCTGCCGCTCGGCAGCCTTGACCAGGTCGCCCTGTCGTCGAAGGTCCGGGAGATCGGCCAGCTCGCCGGCGCCACCTCGGCCCACCCGGAGGTCGCGTGATGGACGTCGTCATCTACCACAACCCCGCCTGCGGTACGTCGCGCAACACCCTGGCGATGATCCGCAACGCCGGCGTCGAGCCGCACGTGGTCGAGTACCTGAAGACGCCTCCGAGCCGGGCGCTCATCAAGCAACTGCTCGCCCGTGCCGGCCTCTCGGTCCGGGACGTGCTGCGCGAGAAAGGCACGCCCTACGCGGAACTCGGCCTCGCCGATCGGTCGCTGACCGACGAGCAGCTCCTCGACGCGATTGAGGCCCATCCGGTCCTGCTGAACCGCCCGCTCGTGGTCAGCCCGAAGGGCGTGCGCCTGTGCCGGCCGTCCGAGGCCGTGCTCGACCTGCTGCCGGACCAACGGGGGGAGTTCGTGAAGGAGGGCGGCGAGCGCGTGGTCGACGAGCACGGCCGCCGCGTCGCCACCGCCTGAGGAAGCCCGATGTCCCTGTTCGAACGCTACCTGACCGTCTGGGTCGCCCTCTGCATCGTGGCCGGCATCGCGCTCGGCCACGTCATGCCCGGCTTCTTTCACGCCGTCGGCGCGGCCGAGGTCGCCAAGGTGAACCTGCCCGTCGCGGTGCTGATCTGGCTCATGGTCATCCCCATGCTGCTCAAGATCGACTTCGCTTCGCTGCGCCACGTCGGCCGGCACTGGCGCGGCATCGGCGTGACGCTGTTCATCAACTGGGCGGTGAAGCCGTTCTCGATGGCGGCGCTCGGCTGGCTGTTCATCGGCTACCTGTTCCAGCCCTACCTGCCGGCCGATCAGATCGACAGCTACATCGCCGGGCTCATCATCCTGGCGGCGGCGCCCTGCACCGCGATGGTGTTCGTGTGGTCGAACCTGACCCGGGGCGAGCCGCACTTCACCCTGAGCCAGGTCGCGCTCAACGACACCATCATGGTGGTGGCCTTCGCGCCGATCGTCGGCCTGCTGCTCGGCCTCTCGGCCATCACCGTGCCCTGGGGCACGCTAGTGCTCTCGGTGGTCCTCTACATCGTCATCCCGGTGATCATCGCGCAGGTCGTGCGCCGCAGCCTCCTTGCCTCGGGAGGCCAGCCGGCGCTGGACCGGCTCCTCGCCAAGCTCGGGCCCGCCTCGCTCGTCGCGCTCCTGGCGACCCTGGTGCTGCTGTTCGGCTTCCAGGGCGAGCAGATCCTGGCGCAGCCGGCGGTCATCGGCCTGCTCGCCGTGCCGATCCTGATTCAGGTCTACCTGAACTCGGGGCTGGCCTACCTCCTGAACCGCGCCGCGGGAGAGCAGCACTGCGTCGCGGGCCCCTCGGCCCTGATCGGCGCCTCGAACTTCTTCGAGCTGGCGGTCGCGGCTGCCATCAGCCTGTTCGGCTTCAACTCGGGCGCGGCGCTCGCCACCGTGGTCGGCGTCCTCATCGAGGTGCCGGTCATGCTCTCGGTCGTGTGGATCGTGAACCGCAGCCAGGGCTGGTACGAGCGCGGGGCTGCCCCAAGGCCGGCTCCGCGCGAGGTTTGAAGCGAACCGGTCGGCGCTTCCGCCCGTGGCCTACACTGAGCGCGTGCCGTAAGCCGGATCAAGCACGGCCGGGTGCTCAATCGCGGCGTCTAGGACCAACCTAGCAAGATTTTTTGCACCCTGGACATCCAAGTCACTTCCGGCCCCGGCGTGAGAGAGGCTAGAGCGAACCCCGTAAAGCTTTCCCGCCAAGCTCTTAAGCGCTTTCTGCTTCTCGCCACTCATGCCCTTGGCCTCGGCTGCTCTGCCGACAAGGGCTCGGACGGCGGCACCGTGGGAGCCGAGCTTGAGGTTTTCGAGGCTCGACAGAAGCCCCCCGTCCTGCAAGGCTTTGGCCTCTTCGATCTTCTCAGAAAGCCACGCCCTGATTCCCGGTGGGCGCTCAGCCCGCACCGCGAGAGCATCCAAGATCGTCAGTTGCGCCAGGAAGATCGAGCGCGGGAGGACATCGTAGCGTGACGCAACAAGGAGATCGAGCGCGGTGAGGATGCGCTCGTCCGTCACCGACGGGCAGCCAGCGAGGATGGACCCGAGCGTCGACCGCCCATCCATGTGGCTCCTGATTTGAAGATCGACCCAGGTAGGCGACGGTGTCAGGTGGGCAGGGATCAGGGTGGGAATAATCCCGGTGTAGAGATGGTGCGACGCTACATGAAGGTCCGACGCACCGACCCTGAGAGCTGCATCCTGGCGAAGGGAGAGGACCGGAAACTTCGCCCGGAGTTCCTCCAAAAGCGCCCGCGCGTCGCTTTCCGGGAGCGGGTCGAACAGGAGCCACTGACGCACGACGGCCGTCGTCGCGGCAGTGAGCGAATCCGGCACATGGAGGGGTCGTTCGCACAGGACCGCAGGCTTGCCCAACACGACCAACTTTCCACCGAAGGGCACCTCCAGGTAGTCGCCGCGGGTCGTCTCCAAAGGCACGTGCAGCCAGAACAGAGAAGGGGTGGTCATCGAACTTTGCCTTGCGCAGGTCCCGGCGGGACCTGCGACTGAGAGGGATGCGACGGATGGGTGAGGCCCCTTCAAGCAGCTTGGCGATGCTATGGTTCCGCAGTTAATTCGACCCCCATCGAAATAGCATTTGACCGAGCGGAGCGCTGGCCTCAGGGTTGTTCCATGAACGTCGAACAAGCCGCCAGGCAGCTTGAGGCGCTGGGCAGCCCTGCCCGGCTCCGGATCTACCGGGCGCTGGTGCGGGCCGGGCACGCCGGCCTGCCGGTGCGCCAGTTGCAGGAGCGCGTCGGCATTCCCGCCGCCTCGACGCTGTCGCACCACCTGCACCGGCTGATCCTCACCGGCTTGGTCTCGCAGGAGCGGCAGGCCACCACCCTGATCTGCCGGGCCGTCTACCCCGCCATGAACGCCCTCGTCGGGTTCCTCGCGGACGAATGCTGCGCCGACGAGACCTGCTCCGGGACGGGCGAGGCAGCCTGATGCCGTGCCCTCTATTTCGATAGTTCCGGAAACTAGGGAGGAGAGCATGTTCGAGACGACGTCACCGCTCCCGATCGCGGTCATTGGCGCCGGTCCGGTCGGCCTGGCGGCGGCCGCCCACCTCCTTGCCCGCGGCCTGCCGGTGCGGGTCTACGAGGCGGGCCCGGAGGTCGGCGCCCACGTGCGGGCGTGGGGGCACGTGCGCCTGTTCTCGCCGTGGCGGTACAACGTCGACCCGGCGGCCCGGGCGCTCCTGGGGACGGGCTGGGACGCCCCGCCCGAGGATGGCTTCCCGACTGGCCATGAGTTCGTGGACCGCTACCTGGCGCCACTAGCCGCCACGCCCGGGCTGGCCGGCGCCGTCGAGACCGGCGCGCGGGTGACGCAGCTCGGGCGCCTCGGCATCGACAAGGTGACCGGCCGCGGCCGCGCCGACACGGCGTTCGTCCTGACGGTCGCCGGGGCCGGCGGGGACACGCGCCGCGACCTTGCGCGCGCCGTCATCGACGCGTCGGGGACCTGGGGCCAGCCGAACCCGCTCGGCGCGGGCGGCCTGCCGGCGGTCGGCGAGGCCGGGCTCGCCGACCGGATCGCGACCGGCATCCCGGACGTGCTCGGTCGCGAGCGGGCCGTGTACGCCGGCCAGACCACCCTGGTGGTCGGCGCCGGCCACTCCGCGGCCAACGTGCTGCTCGACCTCGCGCGCCTCGCCGACGAGGCGGAGAGGACCATGGCCCTCTGGGCGACCCGCGGGACCGACCTGTCGCGCGTCTACGGAGGCGGGGCGGCCGACGAGCTCGCCGGCCGCGGCGACCTCGGCACGCGGCTGCGCGGCCTGGTCGAGGGTGGCCGGCTGCCCCTGGCGCTGGGGTTCGCGGTCACCGCCATTCGGAAGTGCTGCGGACGCCTCCTAGTCGACTGCGTCACCGCGGAAGGGCCACGCACCCTCGGGCCGGTGGACCGGATCGTCGCCGCGACCGGGCAGCGCCCCGACCTCGCCCTCACGCGGGAGCTGCGCGTCGACCTCGATCCCTGGCTGGAGAGCGTGCGGGCGTTGGGGCCGTTGATCGACCCGAACCTGCACTCCTGCGGCTCGGTCCAGCCGCACGGGCACCGCGAGGTGTCCCACCCCGAGCCCGGCTTCTACACGGTCGGCATCAAGAGCTACGGGCGGGCGCCGACCTTCCTGATGCTGACGGGCTTCGAGCAGGTCCGCTCGGTGGCCGCCGCGCTGGCGGGCGACCTTGCCGCCGCCGACGACGTGCACCTCGTCCTGCCGCAGACCGGGGTGTGCTCGACGTCCCGGGCGGACCCCGCCGCTGACGGATGCTGCGGCGGCCCCGAACCGGCCGCGACGGACACCTGTTGCCCGCCCGCACCGGCGCGGCGCCCGGTATCGGCGTCCTGCTGCGGCGCGCCGGCATGAGCGGCCGCGGCCGCCTCACCGTCATCTCGGCCTTGGGGGTGGTGGAGATCCTCGCCTGGGGTTCGTCGTTCTACCTGCCGGCGGTGCTCGCCGGCCCCATCGCCGCCGACACGGGCTGGCCGCTGGCCTGGGTGGTCGGCGGCCTCTCGATCGGGCTCCTGGTGGCGGCAATTGCCTCGCCCCGGGTCGGAATCGCCATCCACCGGCACGGCGGGCGCCCGGTCCTGGCGCTGGCCGCCCTGCTGCTGGCGGCGGGACACGTCGTGATCGGCCTGGCGCCGAACCTGCCGGCGTTCCTCGCTGGCTGGCTTCTCCTCGGCCTCGGCATGGGCTGCGGCCTCTACGACCCGGCCTTCGCGACGCTAGGCCGGCTCTACGGCGCCGAGGCGCGCCCGGCCATCACCACGCTGACCCTCTGGGGCGGGTTCGCGAGCACCGTCTGCTGGCCGCTCTCGGCCTTCCTCGTCGAGCAGGTCGGCTGGCGCGGCGCCTGCCTCGCCTATGCCGGGCTGCACCTCGCCGTGACCCTGCCGCTGGTGCTCGGTCTGATCCCGCCGGCGCCCGCGGCGCCCCCTGGCGCGGAGGGGACGCACGGGCACGGCGATCCGCTGACGCCGCGCGAGCGGCGGGCCTTCCTGCTGATGGCCGGCGTGCTGGTCCTGGGCGGTACGGTGATGACGCTGGTCTCGGTTCACCTGATCACGCTGCTCCAGGCCCGCGGCGTCGCGCTCGCAGCGGCTGTGTGCTACGGCGCTCTGATTGGGCCAGCCCAGGTCGGCGCCCGCATCGTGGAGATGGCCAACAAGGGCCGGCATCACCCGCTATGGACGCTGACCGTGGCCATGGTGCTGGTGGCAGCCGGCCTCGCGGTCCTTGCGGTGGGCGTGCCGACAGTCGGCGTCGCCCTGGTGCTCTACGGGGCCGGTAACGGGATCTACTCCATCGCCCGCGGCACCGTGCCGCTCGCGCTGTTCGGACCCGGACGTTACGCGACCCTGGTTGGGCGGCTCGCCCGGCCGGGCTTGGCAGCGCAGGCGCTCGCCCCGTCGCTCGGGGCCATGGTGCTTGCCTACGGCGGCGTGGACGCGGCCTACGCCCTGCTGCTGGCGCTCGCCCTGGCCAACGTCGCGCTAGTGGGAGCCCTCTGGAGCGCGAGGTAGAGGCGGCCAAGATATCTCCGCCGGGCGCCGCAGGCTGACCGGCGAAGGCACGCCGCTCGCTGAACGGAAGCTGCGCGCCCGCTTCAGAACCGGTTCAATGCCGCACGTCCAGGTTGCCTTCACTCTCGAACCGGAAGGTCATCACCATGAAGGCACGTCTCGCAGGTCTCGCCGTCGCGGCGCTCATCCTGGTTCCCGGCGCCGCCTCGGCGCAGTGGTATGGCCATGGTCCTCGGCACCACCACCATCACTGGGAGCACCACCAGCACCATGGCTACGGTCACCGCCATGGTCACGAGCGGCACCATCACCACGGTTACGACCGTCCCGTTCACTTCGACCGGGGCCACCACCATCACCATCACGGGTACTGACGACCTCGGAAGATCGCCGGGATCGACCGTACCGGTCCCGGCCGTCGCGGGCTCTTGACCTTCCCACCGTTGGAAGGTGCACCAGGGCGGCCATCGACCTTCCGCGTGACCCGGAAAACTGGCATCGTCGATTCGTGACGTTCTGGCTCGCCCTCCGGCGGCTGCTCCCGCTCCTGGCGGTTCTCAGCCTCGCCTTGACGCCGGTGACCGCCTCCGCGGCCGCCACGGGCATGCACGCGTCCGCGATGGTTCAGGCTCGCGGCTCGCACGAGCCGATGCCTGCCATGGACCATGCCGGCATGGACATGGGCGGCATGAACATGGACGACATGCCCTGCTGCCCGCCGGAGAAGGCGGACAAGTCGGACTGCGCCAAGTCGGGCTGCCCGTTGATGGCGCTCTGCCTCGCCAGCGTCGCCTCTCTGCTGCCGAGCGCGATCGCCATCGCGGCGCCAAGCGCGACGCGTGCGGCACCGGCTTGGCCCGACACGGCGTCCTTCGCCAGCCTGCACGGGCCACCGCTACCCGAGCCCCCCCGAGCCTGAACCCGATGCCGCCGGCGCTCGCGCCGGCACGGTGACGCGCGTCCGCGCCTCGCCATCCATCGTGTTCAGGAGATGAGACCCGTGACCAAGAACCCCTTCGCGCGCGCCGTGCCGGCCGCGCTGCTCGGCGCCGCCCTGTCAGCATCGACGTTCGCCCCGCCCGCCCTGGCGGACATCAAGGACTACCGCTTCGAACTCGTGCAGCAGGAGGCGAAGGTCGGCGAGGCCGTCATCGCCGTCCGGCTCGTCGACCAGCGGAGCGGCAAGCCGGTGACCGACGCCGTAGTCTTCGCCAAGCGCCTCGACATGGCCCCCGATGCCATGGAGGAGATGGCCACCAAGGTCGAGCAGGTCCCCTCGACCGAGCCCGGCATCTACCGTTTCAAGGCCAAGCTCTCGATGCAGGGCCGCTGGCGCCTGTCGCTGGCCGCCAAGGTCCAGGGCGAGACCGGCACGGTCGAGGACAAGCTGGTCCTTCAGGCCGCGAAATGACCCGCTCGGCATGGTTCGCCGGCACCCTCGCTGCGCTCGCGGCGGGGGGCCTCGGCTACTGGGCCGGACAGCAGGACGGTCCCGTTCCGGCGTTCGTCGAGCGGGTCCGGCACGGCGTCGCCCGCTTGCTGCCCGCCGCGCAGGCGCCGGCCCGGTCCAAGCCCGCGTCCGGACCGGTGGTCTACTACTGGGACCCGGACGGGAAGCCCGTCTACTCGGCGTCGCCGATGGTGACGGCGGACGGCCGGGAGTTCCGGGCCGTCCGCGCCAGCGAGGACGTGCGCTTCGACGACGGGGACGGCGAGACCATGCCCGCAGACATGGCCGGGCACCACGCGGAGCCGGGCGAGGCGGCCAAGCCCGGCGGTGACGCCCGGCGCGTCCTCTACTACCGGAACCCGATGGGCTTGGCCGACACCTCGTCGGTGCCGAAGAAGGACTCGATGGGGATGGACTACATTCCCGTCTACGCGGGCGAGGACGAGGCCGGCGTCGTGAAGGTCTCGCCGGGCAAGGTCCAGCGCACCGGCGTGCGGACCGAGCTCGCGGAGCGCCGGGTCCTGTCGGTGCCGGTGCGGGCGCCGGGCAGCGTCGGGGAGGACGAGCGCCGCGTCTCCGTCATCGCCATGCGCACGGACGCCTTCATCGAGAAGGTCGAGCCGGTCACAACGGGCGACCACGTCCGCAAGGGCCAGCCGTTGCTGCGCCTGTTCGCGCCCGAGATCAACGCGGTCGCGGCCCAGTACCTGACCTCCATCGGCTACGAGGGCGGCCGTCGGCGTCTAGAGAACCTCGCCATCCCGCCGGAGGTCATCGACGAGATCGAGCGGACCCATAAGGTGCCACCCTCCATCACATGGTCCGCGCCCCGGGACGGCGTCGTGGTCGAGCGCAACGTCTCGGACGGGATGAAGGCCAAGTCCGGCGACGTCCTGTTCCGCATCGTCGACCACACGCGTGTCTGGGTGCTGGCCGACGTGACCGAGCGCGACCTCGCCGGGGTGGCGGAGGGGCAGAAGGCGACGGTCCGGGCGCGGGCCTTCCCCGACCGGACCTTCAGCGGGACGGTGACCCGGATCTACCCGCACCTCAACATGGAGACCCGGACCGCCCGGCTGCGCATCGAGCTGCCGAACCCCGACGGCGTCCTGCGCCCGTCGATGTACGCGGACGTCGAGATCGCGACGGGCGACGCCAAGCCGGTGGTGGCGGTGCCCGACGACGCGGTCATCGACACCGGCGAGCGTCAGGTCGTGCTGCTCGACCACGGCGAGGGGCGCTTCGAGCCGAAGGCGGTGAAGGTCGGCCTGCGCGGCCGGGGCTACGTCGAGATCCGCGAGGGGGTCACGGCCGGTGACCGGGTGGTCACGGCGGCGAACTTCCTGATCGACGCCGAGAGCAACCTGAAGGCGGCGCTCCAGTCCATCGCCGCACCGAAGGACGACCGGCAGGCGGCGGGCACGGGGGCGACGCCATGATCGCCCGCCTGATCGGCTGGTCGGCCCGCAACCTCGTGCTGGTGCTGCTCGGGACCGTGTTCGCTGTGGCGGCCGGCATCCTGGCGCTCAGGTCTCTGCCGCTCGACGCCATCCCCGACCTCTCGGACGTACAGGCCATCGTCTACACCGAGTACCCGGGACAGGCGCCGCAGGTGGTGGAGGACCAAGTCACCTATCCGCTGACCACCGCGATGCTGACGGTGCCGAAGGCCAAGGTGGTGCGCGGCTTCTCTTTCTTCGGCGTGTCCTTCGTCTACGTCATCTTCGAGGACGGCACCGACCCCTACTGGGGTCGCTCCCGCGTGCTCGAATACCTCAACGGCGCGGCGAGCCGCCTGCCGGCCGGGGTGACGCCAATGCTGGGGCCCGACGCGACCGGCGTCGGCTGGGTCTACCAGTACGTGGTGGTCGCGAAGGAGCGGACGCTTGCGGAGCTCCGGTCGATGCAGGACTGGGTCATCCGGTTCGGGGCCTCGCGCGCCGAGGGTGTGGCCGAGGTCGCCGGCGTCGGCGGCTTCGTCAAGCAGTACAACGTCGTCGTCGACCCGAACCGCCTGCGGGCCCAGGGCATCTCGCTCAACAAGCTCCGGGACGCCATCCGGTCAAGTAACGCCGACGTCGGGGGCCGCACGGTCGAGCTCTCCGAATTCGAGTTCATGGTGCGCGGGCGCGGCTACATCCGGAGCCTCGCCGACATCGAGAACGTCGTGCTGAAGACCTCCGGCGGCACGCCGCTGCGGGTCAGGGACGTCGCCCGGGTCGAGCTCGGGCCGGACGAGCGGCGCGGCCTAACCGAGATGAACGGCGAGGGCGAGGTTGCCGGTGGCATCGTCCTGCAGCGCTTCGGGGCCAACGCCCTCAACGTCATCGAGGGCGTGAAGGCGAAGCTCGCCGAGGTCGCCAAGAGCCTGCCGGCGGGCACCGAGATCCTGCCGGTCTACGACCGCTCGCAGCTCATCGACGCGGCCATCGACACACTGCGGCACACGCTGGTCGAGGAGAGCGTCGTCGTCTCCCTCGTCTGCATCGTCTTCCTGCTGCACGTACGCAGCGCGCTCGTCGCCATCCTGATGCTGCCGGTCGGCATCCTGATGGCCTTCGCCGGTATGAAAGCGCTCGGCATCGGCGCCAACATCATGAGCCTGGGCGGCATCGCCATCGCCGTAGGTGCCATGGTCGACGCCGCCATCGTCATGATCGAGAACGCCCACAAGCACCTGGAGCGGGCGCCACCGGACAAACCTCGGGTCGAGGTCCTGGTCGAGGCGGCAAGCGAGGTCGGGCCGTCCCTGTTCTTCTCGCTCCTCGTGATCACGGTGAGCTTCCTGCCGATCTTCACCCTGGAGAGCCAGGAGGGACGGCTGTTCGGACCGCTCGCCTACACCAAGACCTTCGCCATGGCGGCGGCGGCGCTCCTCTCGGTCACGCTGGTGCCGGCGCTGATGGTGCTGTTCGTGCGCGGGCGCATCGTCCCCGAGCACCGCAACCCGCTGAACCGCCTCCTCATCTGGCTGTACCGGCCGCTCATCGCCGGTGTGCTGCGGGCCCGAGTGCTCACCATACTGCTCGCCGTGGGCGTGCTGGCGGCGACCGCATGGCCGGCCCGGCAACTCGGCTCGGAGTTCATGCCGGAGCTCGACGAGGGTACGCTGCTCTACATGCCGACGACGCTGCCGGGCATCTCGGTGACCAAGGCCGGCGAGCTCCTCGCCACCCAGGACCGCATCATCAAGTCGTTCCCCGAGGTGGCCTCGGTCTACGGCAAGGCCGGGCGCGCCAACACCGCGACCGACCCTGCGCCGATGGAGATGTTCGAGACGGTCATCGCCCTGAAGCCGAAGGCGGCGTGGCGGCCGGGCGTGACGCTCGCGAGCCTCAAGGCCGAGATGGACGCGGCCCTGCAGTTCCCGGGCGTGTCGAATGCCTGGACGCAGCCGATCCGCGCCCGCATCGACATGCTCTCGACCGGCATCCGCACCCCAGTGGGCGTGAAGGTGCTGGGCACCGACCTCACGGCGATGGAGGGGGTGGCCCGCCAGGTGGAGACGGTGGTGCGGACCGTGCCTGGCACGTCGAGCGTCTATGCCGAGCGGGTCATCGGGGGCTACTTCCTCGACGTCACGCCGGAGCGCGAGGCGCTCGGGCGCTATGGTCTGATGGTCGGGGACGTGCAGGACGTTGTCGCGACGGCCCTCGGTGGGCAGACCGTGACGAACACCGTCGAGGGCCGCGAGCGATACACCGTCAACGTGCGCTACCCGCGGGCCTTCCGCTCGGACCCCAGGGCCATCGCGAACGAGGTGCAAGTGCCGCTGCCGGGGGGCGGCACGGTGCCGCTTGGCGAGGTGGCCAAGGTCGAACTGACACGCGGGCCGACCTCGATCCGCACCGAGAACGGGCAACTCGCGGTCTACCTGTTTGTCGACATCGCGGGGCGAGACCTCGGCGGCTACGTGGCCGAGGCGCGCAAGGCCGTGGCGGACACGGTCAAGCTGCCGCAGGGCACGAGCCTGCAGTGGAGCGGGCAGTACGAGTACCTGGAGCGGGCCGAGGCGCGCCTCTCCTTCGTGGTGCCGCTGACGCTGCTGATCGTGTTCCTACTCCTCTACCTCAACTTCCGGCGGCTGACCGAGACGCTCATCGTGATGCTGTCGCTGCCCTTCGCCCTGGTCGGCGGGGTGTGGCTGCTCTGGTGGATGAGCTTCAACATGTCGGTCGCGGTGGCGGTCGGCTTCATCGCCCTGGCCGGCGTCGCCGCCGAGACCGGCGTGATCATGCTGGTCTATCTCGACCATGCCCTCGACGAGGTCCGCGCCGGCTGCGCGCGCGAGGGCCGCCCACTTGCGCGGGCGGACCTGCAGCGGGCCATCATGGTCGGTGCCGTCGAGCGGGTACGCCCGAAGATGATGACGGTGGTCGCCATCATGGCTGGCCTCTTGCCCATCCTCTGGAGCACCGGCTCGGGCTCCGAGGTCATGCAGCGGATCGCGGTTCCCATGATCGGCGGGATGGTCTCCTCGACGGTGTTGACGCTGGTGGTGATCCCGGCGGTCTACGCCTTGGTGAAAGGGCGCGGGTTGCCGCCGGCGGATCTGGTCGCTCGCAAGGCCGCGGACGGGAACGTGAGGCTGCCGCAGGCGGCCGAGTGAGAGCGAACGGGAGTTGACGATGCGGAGCGATACGATGCCGTCCCGGCGTGCCCTGCTCGCGGGCCTGGCGGCGGGGCTGGCCCTCGGACGGGGCGCCCTGGCGGAGGGGTTGCCCCCGGTCGCGGTGACCAAGGACCCGAACTGCGGCTGCTGCGAGAAGTGGGTCACGCACCTGCGCGAGTCCGGCTTCACCGTCACCGTGACCGAGGGCCCGGTGAACCCGCTCAAGATCCGCCTCGGGGTGCCGCGCGAGCTTGCCTCCTGCCACACCGCCCAGGTCGGCGGCTACGTGGTCGAGGGCCACGTGCCGGCCGGCGCGATCAAGCGGCTCCTGGCGGAGAAGCCCAAGGGCACCGGGCTGTCTGTGCCGGGCATGCCGGTCGGCTCGCCCGGCATGGAGGTCGATGGCATGGAGCCCGACACCTACGAGGTCACCCTCTTCGGACCCGAGGGGCGGAGCGTGTTCGCCCGGTACCGCGGAGCTGAGGTGGCCTGAGCAGGCGGGTGACCCTCACATCGTGCCGCGGTGGCGAGCACGCGCCGTACCTCGGGCCGCCCCGGCGAGGTCGAGATAGGCCTCGTCGAGGCAAGCCGAGGCACATGCCGGGCTCCCGGTGTCGAGGACGAGTGCCTCCAGTGCGCAGAGGAGATGCTCGGCCGCGCCGCTTGCCCCCTCCCGCTGCGCCTGCCGGAGTGCGGCGAGGATGAGGGTGTCGAGGGCTGCCTCGCCGAATTCGGACCTTGGCGCGTTCATGGGCGTCCTCCCTCGACCGACGGCGTCTCGGACCGGAAGAGACGCACGGCAGCTGCGGCGAGCGCCAACTCCGCCGCCGCGAACAGGGCGAGCGTCGTACCGAACCCGAGACGGAGCAATCCGCCGAAGAGCAGGCTTCCTAGCCCGAACCCGGTGAACAGCAGGCAGACGTTGAGCCCCATGGCTTGGCCCGGACGTTGGCCCCCGAGTGCCGTGACGACGCCGGCGAGCAGCGGCTGGGTCATGTCGTAGCCGAGCGACAGGACCGTCACCGCCACCGCCGCCAGGAGAAGCGGCGCGTCGAGGGTCAGAGCCGCCGCCGCGAAGGCCCCCAGGAGCAGCCCGACCGGGAGGAGGCGGCCGCGCCCTCGCCGGTCCGCGATGCGGCCGATGACGGGCCCCAGGAGGAAGCCCGGGATGCCATAGCCGAGGAGCGCCAGCCCGACCCCGACGGGACCGAGCCCGTATCGCTGCTCGAAGTACAGGCCGAGCCAGGTGAACACGCCGGAGTGGAACATCGAGTTGAGCAGGACAAAGCCGTAGGTGCGACGTCCGCGTGGGTTGAGCAGGAGGTCGCGGTAGCCGCGGAACAGGTCGGGCAACCGTGTCCCGGTCACCGTGGCGCTGGGGATGATCCCCCGTGTCGGCGCGAGGACGAGCAGGAGCGCCCCCCCGGCGGCGCCGACGGTCAGGAAGAGGCCGCGCCACCCGACCACCGGTTCGAGCAGGGCGCCGAAGGTCGACCCGAAGGCCATGCCGCCGGCCATGGCGCCGAACAGCCATCCCAGGGGGCGCCCCCGTCGTTCGTAGGGGAAGAGCCGGCCGACGAGAACGAGGCCGAGGGGGACGACCCCGCTCGCCCCCAAACCGGTCAGGAAGCGCCACGTGGCGAGTTGCCCGACCGAGCTCGCCGTGGCTGTCAGGGCCGTGAGCGCCGCGAAGGCGGCCAGGGAGCCAGCCATGACGCGCCAGACGCCTAGGCGGTCCGCCAGCAGCCCGTAGACCAGCGTCGCCGCTCCGTACGGGATCAAGTAGGCCGGAACGATGAGCCCGACCCGCTCGGGCGAGACGCCGAACCCCTGCGCCAACTGCGGCAGGACCGGCGCGACCATGAACGCCTGGAAGAAGATCACGAACGCCGCCGCCGCGAGGACGCGGAGCAGGCGCTCGCGGTCAGCCTCCGCGGGTTCCGTCTCTCCGGGAATCATGCTTGCACCTCGACGGCGTCGAACCCGCCCTTGGCGAGCGCCGACCGGATCTCCGCAGGTCCGACGCGGGACGGCTCGAAGCGAACGGCGACGCGCTTGCGCCAGGTGCTGGGCTTTGCCTGGCGGACCCCCGGCACGGCCGTCAGTACGTCATGGACCGTCTCGGCGCAGCCGTCGCACATCATACCCGGCACGGAGAAGATGACCTCCGTCAGGGAGGCGGTTTCGTCACTCATGAGGTCTCCAGGGTTCAGAGCAGGTCCGCGTAGACCCGTGCGTAGTAGGCGCTGACCAACAGGAGGGCGCCGCCGCTGAAGAGCTGCAGGGCTCGGCCCCAGACGCCGAGGCGGGCCAGGCGGGTGATCGCGCTCCCGGCCGCACCCGCGGCGAGGAAGGGCAGGCCCCGACCGAGGCCGAATGCGAGGGCGAGGACGACGCCGCGCCCGGACCGGCCCTCCGCGGCCGCCACCGTGAGCAGCAGCAGCAGCGGCGCGACCGAGGTGCCGACGCTGAACACCACGCCGTAGGCGAAGGCGCCGAGGAGGCCGGGGCGGCGCCAAGCCGTCAGGGCTCGGGTGCGCAGACGCGGCCACCAGAAGGCGAGAAGCGCCGCCGCAAGCGAGACGACGGCCATGAGCAGGGCCCAGTTCCGGCCGAACGCCTCCGTCGCGAGCGCGCCGAGATGCCCTACCGCGGAGCCGAGGACGGCGAGGCTCAGGACGATTCCGGCGAAGAAGGACGCGGCGACCTGCAGGCCGGCACGTCGGGCCCCTGCCTCCGAGGCCCCGGCGACGCTGGCCAGGCCGAGCCCGACTGGGAGGGTGCAAGAGCAGACCGCGCTGGCCAGGACCCCGGCGAGGAACGCGATCCAGAGGGCGGCCGGCCCGCCGGCGCCGGCCGCCAGGGGCTGGACGAGATGTTCGAGCGTCACGGCGCCACCACGGGAGTGCCGGGGGTGTAGCCAAGGCCCGCGATGGCCGTCCGCACGCGACCGAGCAGGAGGGGCCGGCCGGCGGCGTAAGTGACGCGAAGCGTGCGGCCGACGAAATCGATCTCCGCGTCGGTCACGCCGTCCACCTTCCGGACCGCCCGCTTGATGGAGGCGGCGCAGGAGAGGCAGACCATGCCTTCCACCGGGATGGTCGCGACCTTCAGGTCGGAGCCGCGGCGTGACATGGCCGGCGTGTCATCCTGGGCCCGCACCGGCCCGACCGGTCCCAGGAGGAGGGCTGCCAGCGCGGCCGCCCCGCTCGAAGAAATCAGGAACCTCATCGCCGACCTCCTTCGATGGCGAGCCCGTTCGTGGCGGGCAGGCTGCCGACGCTCGTAATCGCACCCAGGAACAGTCCGGGCTGGCCCCAGAGGGAATTGAGAAAGATCGCGGTGACGCTGACCGCCATGGCGACCATGGCCCAGATCGGGTTGATGAGCCCGGTCGCGGCCACCGGTATGCCGAGGCCGTTGAAGGCGAAGGCCAGCCACACGTTCTGGAGCATCTTGGCGTAGCTGCGCCGGCTGATGCGGCGGGCGAGCGGCAGCGCGGCCAGGCGGTTCGACAGGATAATGATGTCGGCGGCCTCGATGGCGATGTCGGTGCCCCCGCCCATGGCGATGCCGACGTCGGCCTGCATCAGGGCGGGCGCATCGTTGATGCCGTCGCCGACCATCGCGACCTTGGACGTCGCTTGCAGGCGCCGCACGGTCTCCGCCTTGCCGTCGGGCAGTACCCCCGCGTGGACCTCGTCGATGCCCGCCTCGGCGGCGATCCGGCGGGCAGCCCGCTCGTTGTCACCGGTGAGTAGGACCGTCCGCAGGCCCTCAGCCCGCAACGCCGCAACCGCCTGCGCCGCGTCGGACCGTAGGCTGTCGTCAAGCGCGAGCAGGCCCAGCAGGCGACGGTCCCGGCCGACCATGATGACGGTGCGCCCGGCCCCCTCCAGGTCCTGGGTGCGGGCCGCCGCGGACGATAGGTCGACGCCACGGCCTGCCAGGAACGCCGGGCTGCCGACCAGGACCTCGCCCGCCACGGTCTGGGCGACGACGCCCTTGCCCGGGATGGCCTCGAACGAGATCACGTCCGGGGGCACGGCGCCGCGCGTGAACGCGGCCTTGACCACTGCCTGCGCGAGTGGGTGCTCGGACGAGGCCTCGGCCGCGGCGGCAAGGGCGACGAGATCGGCCTCGCTCCCGGAGAACGCCTCGACTTCGCGGACCGCGGGCCGACCCTCGGTGAGGGTCCCGGTCTTGTCGAGGACGACGGTGTCGACGAGGCGATAGCCCTGGAAGGCCTCGCCGGTCCGCATCAGGATGCCGTGCTCGGCGGCTTCGCCGGCCCCCCGCACGATGGAGAGCGGTGCCGAAATGCCGACGGCGCAGGGATAGCCCATGACTAGGACGCTCAGGCCCGCGAACACGGCCCGCTCGATGTCGGGTTCACCGCCGGCCAACCACGAACCGGCGAGCCAGCCGACGAAGGCCAGCGCGGCCACCACGAGCACGGTCGGAGTGTAGACCTGCAGGACGCGGTCGACGAGGTGGAGCAGGCCGGGCTTGAGGGCGCGGGCGTCCTCGACCTCGCGCACCACCTTCTGCAGGAAGCTGCCGGCTCCCACTGCGGTCACCCGGACCAGCAGGGTGCCGGTGCCATTGATCGAGCCGCCGATGACGGCGTCGCCCTCAGCGCGCTCGACCGGAATTGGCTCACCGGTGACGAGGGCCTGGTCGACGGCGGAGCGGCCGCCCGCGACTGTGCCATCGACGGGCACCCGCTCCCCGGGGCGAATGCGGACGAGGTCGCCGACCGCGACGGCTTCCAGTGGCACATCCCGCTCCTGGCCGTCCCGGACCACGCGGGCGGTCTCCGGCTGGAGGTCGAGGAGGCGCTTCACGGCCTGGGAGCTGCGCGTCTTGACGATGAGCGACAGCCACTCGGAGAAGATGTGGTAGGTCGCGACCATGACCGAGACGGCGAAGAACGGCGCAGTCGGGTAGTCCGGCCGGTCGAGGACCAGCCCGATGACGCCGCCGAGCATGCCTGCGAAGGCGCCGATCTCCAGCAGCACGTGCTGGTTCAGGATGCCGCGGCGGAGGGCCTGGACGGCCATGTGCAGGATGTGGCGCCCGACCCCGAAGACGAGCACGACCGCGAGCGCGGCCACGAGCCAGGGAGCGGAGGCCGCGAGGTAGCCTTGGAGGTTCAGGTAGAGCAGGCCGAGTGCCAGGACTGCGAGACCGGCGGTGCTGGCCGCCGCGGCGAGGAGGCTGGTCTTCCGCAGGACGAGGAAGACCATCGCGCCGAGGCTGAGGCAGACCAGGGCGGGCAGGAAGCCGATCCAGCCGAGGGTGGGGTCCGCGATGATGGGAATTGAGGCGACGCTTAGGGCGACCGCCACGACGAAGCGGCGGCTCTCGCGCACGAGATCGCGCTCCTCCTCCTCGTAGGGCCGGACCTTGCGCGGATCGGAGATGGTGTAGCCGATGTCGCGCAGGATCCCCAGAAGCTTCGCCGGCCGCGCGACCGCCGGGTCGTACTCGACGAGGGCCTGCTCGTGGGTCAGGCTGACCGCCACCTTGTCGACGCCCGGCTGGCTACCCAGCGCCTTCTCGATGGTGCCGGTGCAGAGCGAACAGTGCAGGCCGCCGATCCGGGCGCGGATGCGTGCCCGGTCGGGCCGGCTCGCCGGCTCCTCGCTCCAGAGGGAAAGGTCGGTGTCGAGTGCCGCTGCGGCCATCGGTCCGTCTCCAGGAATGTCCAGCCAGCCAGATCAGGCCGAAGTCCGGGCCACGACCCGGAAGCCGCGCTTCTCGATCAGCTCGACCAGGCGATCCTCGCTGGTGGTCACGGGGTCGAAGAGGGCGCGGACGCGCCCCTTATCGAAGGAGACATCGACGCCACGGACGCCGGGATGGGCCTCCAAAAGCGAACCGACCGAGGCGGAGCAGGCAGCGCACCGCCAACCTTCGACCTTCAAAGTGACCGTCCTCATGGTGACTTCCTCTTCATCGGCTCGTCGCATCGACACGCGGCCGCTTCCGGCGGTGCCTGGTCGAGGGCTTCCAGGATGGTGCAGCCGCTCAGGCCGCCGTGGCCCGGGCACGAGGCGACCACAGCCTCCAAGGCGGCGCGGACGCGCAGGAGCTCGGAGATCCTCTCGTCCACCTCGGCGATCTTGTGCCGAGCCTGGGCCTGCACGTCAGCGCAGTCGGCCTCTGGATTGGCGCGTAGGGCGAGGAGCTCTTGCGCCTCCTTGAGGGAGAACCCGATCCTCTGGGCCTGCCGGATGAATCGGATGCGAGCGACCACCTCAGGCGAATAGGTCCGATAGCCAGACCCTTTGGCCGGTTGCGCGATTAAGCCCTGGCGCTCGTAGAACCGGATGGTCTCAACGCCGACACCGGCCTCCCGCGCCGCCCTGCCGATCGTCAGGTTCCTCATCTTCCGTCCCCGCGATGCCGATGCTGCACAAGCCTACGGTCCGTACCGTGGTACGGGGTCAAGGGGCATTCGTCGGAGCGGTCCGCAAGTTGGGACGAGGATGTCGGTAAGTGGGAGCGGCAGCGTCGCTGTTCGCTGGACGGTGGCCGTGGGATCCACCGAAAGGCCCGCATGATGCCGCCCGCCGCCTCCCCGGCAATCTTGGGATGTTCAGCCGGTTTGCGGTTTCGCGGTCAAGCGAAAGCCCCTCAGGCATCAGTAACTTGGTCCGGCCAGGCAGGTGATCCCTTGACCTTCCCATCATGTGAAGCCCCATCTGGATGGGACGCCATCCAGGAGAGAGCGTCATGTACCGCTTAAAGGTCGAGAAGATGGGGTGCGGCGGCTGTACCAAGGCCGTGGCCCGCGCCGTCCAAGCCGTCGAGCCCAATGCCCGGATCGACGTGGACCTGGGGGCCAAGATCGTCACCGTGTCCGGCGTCGCGGGGCCGGTCGACCAGATCGCCCAGGCCATCGCTGCCGCCGGCTACCCCGCAGAGCCGCTGCGCGCGGCGGGTTGAAACCCGACGACGGCAACCAAACCTCCGTTTGGGCATTCACGTCCCACCCGCGGACATAGTCCCGCCACTCGAACCGGTGTAAGCCAGACCTCATGAGCCTCGACCGGCAAATCGTGCGCCTGATGGCGGCGATGATCCTCGCGATCATCGCCTACGTCGCGCCGTCCGCCGTCCAGGCCCACGAGGGACACGCGCACCACGGTCACCACGCCGCGGCGCAGCCTAAGATCGCTCAGTCGGCGCCCAAGGCCACCGCGCCTTCGGTCTACGTGGCGCCTGAGGTCGTGGTCCGGACCGTCTCGCCGGCATGGGCCAAGCTCGCGCTCACCCCGACCAGGGTCGAGGGTGCGCGCATCGAGCCGGGTCAGGACGAATGCTGCCCGGTCGGCTGCAAGACCCGCTGCTGCGGAACGATGGCCTGCTGCGCCATCGGCGTCCTCTCCGGGCCCTATACCCTGGCGCCGACCCTGGTCCGAACCGTCACGCTGATCCCGCGCGACGTCTCGGGTCGCGCCGGTGCCGGCCCCGAGGCCCTGCCCAAGCCCCCACGATCCCTCGCGTGAGGTGAGGCGCGCCTGAGGCGCGCAACGCCCGGAGTGCGTCCGCGAGCGCGGCGCGCCCGGACTTCCCGACGCGAGGATTCCTGTTCATGTCGACCCGTTTTGCCGCCGCCCTGCACGCGGTGGCGCTGCTTGCCGCCGTCCTGGCGGGGCCCGCGCTCGCCCACGAGGGCCACGACCACGGCACCGCACCGCCGCCTGTCTCGAAGACGATCGCTCCGCGCGGCGAGGCGCTGTCCGACGCCTTCGAGCTCGTCGCCATCCCCCGGGACGGCACGCTGACGCTGTTCCTCGACCGCTTCCGGACGAACGAGCCGGTGACCGGCGCCACCATCGAGGTGGAGACGCCCGAGGGGCCCAAGACCGCGGCCGCCACGGATGAGGGCGGCTACGCGCTGCCAGCCCCATGGCTGGCGAAACCCGGTCGGCACGACCTCGTGGCGACTGTCACGGCCGGGGATGCAGTCGACGTGCTTACCGTCGCGGTCACCGTGCCCGATCCCGCCTCACAGGCAACCGCAGCTCCAGCCAAACCGGCGCCGGCGCAGGCGGCCCTGTCGCGTGCCTCCGAGTTCGCCCGCGGGCTCCGGGAGCGACTGACGGCCAAGGACCCGATCCTGGTGGCCGCGGTCGCCGTGGCCTTCCTGCTCGGCGTGCTTGTGACGGCACTCGCGCGCGGTCGCCGCGGCGCGCCGGCGGTGGCGTTGCTCGCCATCGGTATCACCCTCGTCCTCGGCACCGCCGCCTTCGCTCACGGCGACGAGGATCATGGAGCACCCGTGCAGGGGGCCGCCCTGATCGAGCCGCGCGCCCCTGGCTCGTCGGACCTCGCGCAGCGCCTGCCCGACGGCTCCGTCTTCGTGCCGAAGCCGACGCAACGGCTGCTGGTCCTGCGCACCACCATGACCGAGCAGGGAAGCTTCCACCGCTCGGTCGAGCTGCCCGGCCGCATCATCCCCGACCCCAACGCCAGCGGCGTCGTGCAGTCCTCGGTCGGCGGCCGTCTCTCGCCGCCGCCCTCCGGCCTGTTCCCCCGCCTGGGCACGAAGGTGCGCAAGGGCGACGTGCTTGCGACCGTGACGCCGCCCGTGCAGGCGGTCGACGTCTCCGACATGCGGCAGCGCCAGGGCGAGCTCGACCAGCAGATCGCCATCGTCGAGCGCAGGGTCGAGCGCTACAGGAAGCTCGCCACCACCGGCGCGGTCGCCACGACCCAGCTCGACGACGCGGTCGCCGAGCTCAACGGCCTGCACGACCGCCGCGCGGCCCTCGACAAGATCCGGCAGCAGCCCGAAACCCTGGTCGCTCCCGTCGACGGCGTAGTGGCGCAGGCGACCGCGGTGGCCGGCCAGATGGCCGCGCCGGGGGCAATGGTCTTCCAGATCGTCGACCCGAACCGCCTCTGGGTCGAGGCCCTGAGCTTCGACGCCCTGACCGCGGCCCAGAACGCCACGGCGCGGCTCGCCGACGGACGCAGCCTGAAGCTCGCCTACCAGGGCACGGGTCTCGCCGACCGCAACCAGGCCATCCCGGTGCAATTCGCGGTGTCCGGCGACGCCTCCGGCCTGCGGGTCGGCCAGTTCGTCACGGTGCTGGCCGGGACGGACACCGAGCAGTCCGGCTTGGCGCTGCCGCGCGCGGCCGTCGTGCGCACCGGCAACGGGCAGGACGTCGTCTACGAGCACACCACCGCCGAGCGCTTCGAGGCCCGGCCCGTGCGGGTCGAGCCGCTCGACGGCGGCCGCGTGCTGGTCGCCGAGGGGATCGGACCCGGCAAGCGGGTGGTGACCCAGGGCGCCGAGCTCCTCGACCAGGTCCGCTGAGGAGGCGCCCGATGTTCACCTTCCTCGTCAGCCAGTCGGTCCGCAACCGCCTGCTCGTCCTCGCCTTGGCCACGGTGCTGGTGCTCTTCGGCGCCTTCACCGCGACCAAGCTGCCGGTCGACGTCTTCCCCGACCTGAACAAGCCGACCGTCACCATCATGACGGAGGCGGAGGGCTACGCCCCCCAGGAGGTCGAGCAGCTCGTCACCTATCCCATCGAGACCCGGATGAACGGGCTGCCCGGCGTGACCCGGGTGCGCTCGGTCTCGGGCGTGGGCCTGTCCATCACCTACGTCGAGTTCGACTGGGGCACCGACATCTACCGCAACCGCCAGCAGGTCGCCGAGCGGCTCGCCCTGGTGCAGGACCAGCTGCCGCGGGGCGTGACCCCGGTGATGGGCCCCATCTCCTCCATCATGGGGCAGATACTGCTGGTGGCGGTGACCAGCGAGACCGCGACCCCGATGCAGGTGCGCGAGGTCGCCGACTTCACCATCCGGCCGCGGCTCCTCACCATCCCGGGCGTGGCGCAGGTCATCCCCATCGGGGGCGAGGTGCGCCAGTTCCGGGTCAGCCCGAACCCGGCCGCCATGCGCGCGCTCGGGGTGTCGAACGCCCAGCTTGAGACGGCGCTGGCGCAGTTCGGCACCAATGCCGGCGGCGGCTTCACCGACCAGCATTCCCGCGAGTACCTCATCCGGAACATCGGCCGGACCATGAGCCTCGACGACCTGCGCAACCTCGTGGTCGCGACGGTCGCCGAGACGCCGGTCCACTTGCGCCAGGTGGCCGAGGTCTCCTTCGCCGCACGGACGAAGCGCGGCGACGCCGGCTACATGGCCAAGCCCGCGGTCATCGTCTCGGTCGAGAAGCAGCCCGACGTCGACACCGTGCAGCTGACCCGCAGCATCGCGATGGCCCTGAAGGAGATGTCGCCGACCCTGCCATCCGGCATCCGGGCCGACCAGGTCCTGTTCCGCCAAGCCGACTTCATCGAGACCTCGATCCGCAACGTCGAGCGCGTCCTCTTCGAGGCCGTGCTGGTGGTGGCGGTGGTGCTGTTCGCCTTCCTGCTGAACGTGCGCACCACGGCCATCTCGCTGCTCGCCATCCCAGTCTCGGTGCTGACGACCGCCGTGGTGTTCCACCTGTTCGGCCTGTCGATCAACACGATGACGCTGGGCGGTCTCGCCATCGCCATCGGCGAGCTCGTCGACGACGCGGTCGTGGACGTGGAGAACATCTACCGGCGGCTCGGCGAGAACCGGCGGGCCGGCAACCCGAAGAGCGTGTTCCAGGTGGTGGTCGAGGCCTCGAACGAGGTCCGCTCCGGCATCGTCTACGCGACGCTGATCATCATCCTGGTGTTCGTGCCGCTCTTCGCGCTGTCCGGCATCGAGGGCCGGCTCTTCGCGCCCCTGGGGCAGGCCTACATCATCTCGATCCTGGCGAGCCTGCTCACCTCGATCACCCTGACCCCGGTGCTGGCCTCGCTCCTGCTGCCGGGGCTCAGGAACCTGGAGGAGCACGACAGCCGCTTCCTCAAGCTGCTCAAGCGCGGCAACGCCGCCCTGCTGCGGGTCGCCTTCCGCCACAAGGGCCTGCTGGTCGGCACCGTCGCGGCGGCGGTGGTGGCCGCGGGCGTGGCCGCCTGGAACCTGCCCCGGGCCTTCCTGCCGCCGTTCAACGAGGGCTCGTTCACGGTCAACATGACCTTCAACCCGGGGATCTCGCTGGCCGAGAGCAACCGGGTCGGGCTGATCGCCGAGAAGCTGCTCTTGGACATCCCGGGCGTGAAGGCGGTCGGCCGCCGAACCGGCCGGGCCGAGCTCGACGAGCACGCCGAGGGCGTCCACTCGTCCGAGATCGAGGTGGCGCTCGACGAAGGCGCCAAGCGTCCGAAGGAGGCGCTCGTCGCCGACATCCGCGGGCGCCTCGCGGCCCTGCCGGTGGCCGTCAACGTCGGCCAGCCGATCTCGCACCGGCTCGACCACATGCTCTCGGGCGTGCGGGCCGAGATCGCGCTCAAGGTGTTCGGCGAGGACCTTGACGCCCTTCGTCGGGTCGCCAACTCCCTGCGCGACCGGATGGCCGCGATCCCGGGGCTCGTCGACCTTCAGGTCGAGCGGCAGGTCCGCATCCCGCAGCTTGAGGTTCGGGTCGATTACACCCGGGCGGCCCTCTACGGCGTGCAGCCGGCCGCCGTCGTCGAGCAGATCAGCCGCCTCTCGAACGGGCGGGTGGTCTCGACCGTGGTCGACGGCGTGCGCCGCTTCGACGTGGTGCTGCGCCTCTCCGAGAACCGCCGGACCACCACGGGCCTCGGCGACCTGCTGCTGGAGACGCCCTCGGGCTGGGTTCCGGCGCGCCAGGTGGCCGACATCCGCGAGACCGACGGGCCGAACCAGATCCTGCGCGAGAACGCCCGCCGCCGCATCGTCGTCCAGGCCAACACCAACGGCGAGAGCGACATGGCCACCATCGTGGCGGCCATCCGCGAGGCCGTGGCGAAGGAGCCGCTGCCGCCCGGCTTCTTCACCAGCCTGGAGGGCACCTTCCAGGCGCAGGAGGAGGCGAGCCGGACCATCGCGGCGCTCTCGGCGCTGTCCTTGGCCCTGGTCTTCGCCATCCTCTACAGCCGATACCGCTCGCCCGCGCTGGCGCTCATCATCATGGGCAACGTGCCGCTCGCCCTGATCGGCTCGGTGGCGGCGCTGTGGCTCGTCGGGCAGCCGCTGTCCGTGGCGTCGATGATCGGCTTCATCACGCTGACCGGCATCGCCGCGCGCAACGGCATCCTGAAGATCAGCCACTACCTGAACCTGTCGTTGCATGAGGGCGTGCCGTTCGGCCCCGACCTCGTGGTGCGCGGCAGCCTGGAGCGGCTGACCCCGGTACTGATGACGGCGCTCTCGGCCGGCGTGGCCCTGGTACCGCTGCTCTACGACGCGGCGAGCCCGGGCAAGGAGATCCTGCACCCGGTCGCGGTCACGATCTTCGGCGGCCTCGTCAGTGCGACGCTGCTCGACACCTTCCTCACCCCCGTCCTGTTCCTGCGCTTCGGACGCAAGCCGCTTGAGCGGCTGCGCGCCCTCCACGCCGAGGCGCCGGCCCACCCATCCCCGGACGGAGCGCGCCCGCGCCCGGCCGAGGCCTACTGAACCCCGAGAGGAGACCTGAGCATGATGCTTCCGAGACTGACCCTGGCCGGCGCCCTCCTGGCCGCGACCGCCGCCTACGCCCACGAGACCGCCGGCCAGCACGGCGGCCGGGTGGCGGACGCGGGCAAGTTCCACGTCGAGCTCGTCGCCAAGGGCGAGACCGTCAACGTGTTCGTGTCCGACGAGGGCCAGAAGCCGGTCCCGGCCGCGGGCTTCAAGGGCACGGCCATCCTCGTCGTCGGCGGCAAGCCGACCCGCGTGCCCCTGGAGCCCGCCGACGGCAACCGCCTGACCGGCAAGGCCGCGGCGGCCCTCGGCGACAGCCCGAAGGGCGCGGTGCAGCTCACAGGCCCCGACGGCGCGACCGCCAGCGGCAAGTTCAACTGACCCGAAGCACCAGGAAGAATCCTTCGATGAAGACGCTGACCTCGACACTCGCCGCCGCGGCCCTGGCCCTCGGTCTCTTGGGCATCGCCCTGGCGCACGAGGCCCACGACCATGCCGGACATGCCGGGCACGACCACGCCACGATGACGGCGACGGACAAGGCGGACACGCCGGCCACGAAGGCGTTCCGGGACGTCGGCGCCGAGATGCACCGGGACATGGACATCCGCTACACGAACGACGTCGACGTCGACTTCGTGCGCGGCATGATCCCCCACCACAAGGGGGCCGTTGCCATGGCCAAGGTCGCCCTCCAGCATTCCAAGGACCCCGAGATCCGGAAGCTGGCCGAGGAGATCATCAAGGCCCAGGACGTCGAGATCGCCCAGATGGAGGCCTTCCTCAAGAAGAAGGGCACCCAGTGAGGTCGCCCTCGCGCAGGTAGGCGGCTCTCCCAAATCCGTGATCGTCCAGAGTATTTATTTCTGAACGCTTCGCGGATTGGGGAGTTTGCTATCCAGGTTATAGCTGGCTGATCGAGTTAATACTTTGTCAGATCTCTAGCTTTGCCCTCATTCGCCAATATAAGCGAGAAGGATGCCTGAATGAGCCACGTGTCGAGCGAGATGCAATCATGCATCGACGAGTGCCTGCGCTGCTACCAGACCTGCCTGGGCATGGCCTCGAACCACTGCCTGCCGGCCGGCGGGAAGCACGTCGAGCCGGGGCATTTCCGCCTGATGATGGCCTGCGCGGAGATCTGCCGGACCTCGGCGCACTTCATGCTGATCGGCACCCCCGAGCACAAGCACACCTGCCGGGCCTGCGCCGAGGTCTGCGAGGCTTGCGCCAGGAGCTGCGAGCAGGTCGGCGACATGCAGGACTGCGTCCGGCAGTGCCGGGCCTGCGCCGAGAGCTGCCGGAAGATGGCCGCCTGAACCCGACGCGGCGGCTCGACCGGCCGCCCCCGCCAACCAACCTGAGGAGGCAATCTTGTTCGTTCGCACCCTGACCCTCGCCGCGACCCTGGCGCTCGCCGGCACCGGAGCGGCCTTCGCCGCCGACCACGACCACGGCTCCATGCAGGGGCCCTCGTTCGAGCTTCCCGCGGCCTGCAAGGCGGCGTCGGCCGCCAAGGAGGACTCGATGAAGGACATGCAGGGTCACATGTCCCAGGCCATGCAGGGCATGGGCGGCCAGATGACCGAGGCCCAGAAGGGCCTGCAGCAGGCCATGATGTCGATGAACGGTCCCATGATGCAGGGGATGATGGCCAAGGACGCCGACGTCGCCTGGATCTGCGCGATGATCCCGCACCACCAGGGCGCCATCGCGATGGCCCAGGTCGGGCTCAAGAACGGCGACAATCCCGAGGCGAAGAAGATCGCCGAGAAGACCATCCAGGAGCAGGAGAAGAGCATCAAGGAACTTACGTCCTGGCTCGACAAGAACGCCCAGAAGGAAGGCCGCCAGTAAGCCGCCGGCTGCCGTCGGGTCGCTCGTGGCCCGGCGGCGCTTCCTCGGCCATGCGGAAGGAGCGGTCATGAGCGACGCGCCACAGGGACATCACCCCGCCCCGGGAGGCCACGCCTGCGCGGGCGGCCACGGCCATGCCAGTCACGGGCACGGGCATGCACATGGCCAAGCGCACGGCGACCAAGCCGGCATCGCGGCGAACGACGCGGGTGCCGACCGTGTGAAGGACCCGGTCTGCGGGATGATGGTCGACCCGCATACGACGAAGCACCGGGCCGAGCACGGCGGCCACCCGTACTACTTCTGCTCGAACGGCTGCCGGACCAAGTTCGAGGCCGACCCGGTCCGCTACGTCGATCCCGGCCAAGCCGCGACGAAGGCCGACCCGGTGCCCGAAGGCACGATCTACACCTGCCCGATGCATCCGGAAGTTCGGCAGGTCGGCCCCGGGGCATGCCCGATCTGCGGAATGGCCCTGGAGCCGGCGATGGTCGGCGCCGACGAAGGACCGAGCGAGGAGCTCATCGACATGACCCGGCGGTTCCGGGTCGGGCTCGTCCTGACCCTGCCGGTGTTCGTGCTGGAGATGGGCGGCCACCTGTTCGGCCTCACCGAGCGCCTCGGCCAGCAGACGTCCAACTGGATACAGTTCGCGCTGGCGACCCCGGTCGTGCTCTGGGCCGGCTGGCCGTTCTTCGTGCGAGGCTACCGCTCTGTGGTCTCGCGCAACCTGAACATGTTCACCCTGGTCGCCCTCGGGACGGGGGTGGCCTGGGCCTACAGCGTGGTCGCGACGTTCGCGCCCGGGCTCTTCCCGGAGGCGCTGCGCGGGCATGGCGGGGCGGTGCCGGCCTATTTCGAGGCGGCCGCGGTCATCACCGTGCTGGTGCTGCTCGGGCAGGTGCTGGAACTGCGCGCCCGCGAGAGCACCGGTGGCGCGCTCCGCGCGCTACTCGACCTCGCGCCGAAGACGGCCCGGCGCATCCACCCCGACGGTACGGACGAGGAGGTGCAGCTCGACGCCATCGGCGTCGGCGACCGTCTGCGCGTGCGCCCCGGCGAGAAGGTGCCGGTCGACGGCGCCGTCGTGGAGGGCCGCAGCTCGGTGGACGAAAGCCTGGTGACAGGGGAATCCATGCCCGTCGGCAAGGAGGTCGGCGCCAGCGTCATCGGCGGCAGCCTCAACCAGTCCGGCTCGCTCGTGGTCGAGGCGACCAAGGTCGGGCGCGACACCATGCTGGCCCGCATCGTCCAGATGGTGGCCGAGGCGCAGCGCTCGCGCGCGCGCATCCAGCGCCTCGCCGACCAGGTCGCCGGCTGGTTCGTGCCGGCGGTCATCGGCGTGGCGGTGCTCGCATTCGTCGCCTGGATGGCGTTCGGGCCTGAGCCGCGCTTCACGTTCGCGCTGCTTGCGGCGGTCGCGGTGCTCATCATCGCATGCCCCTGCGCGCTCGGCCTCGCCACGCCGATGTCGATCATGGTCGGGGTCGGCCGCGGCGCCCAGGCCGGGGTGCTGGTCAAGAGCGCCGAGGCCCTGGAGCGCATGGAGCGGGTCACCACGCTGGTGGTCGACAAGACGGGGACGCTGACGGAGGGCAAGCCGGCGGTGACGCGGGTCGTGGCGGCGACAGGCTTCGACGAGGCTACCGTGCTGCGCCTCTCGGCGAGCGTCGAGCGGGCGAGCGAGCATCCGCTCGCCCTGGCCATCGTGGCGGCCGCCGGGAAGCGCGGGATCGCGGCCTCCCCCGTCGAGGATTTCGACAGCCCGACCGGCAAGGGTGCGCTCGGCACCGTCGAGGGCCGCCGCGTGGCCCTCGGCAACGCAGCCTTCCTGCGTGAGCAGGGCGTCGATGTCTCGGCCCACGCGGCCGAGGCCGACGAGCTCCGGCGCGACGGCGCCACGGCGATCTTCGCGGGCGTCGACGGGCGCGTGGCCGGCGTCATCGCCATCGCCGACCCCGTCAAGGCGACGACGCCCGAGGCGCTCGCCGCGCTTCGGGCCGAGGGCATCCGGGTCGTGATGCTGACTGGGGACAACCGAACGACTGCCGACGCTGTGGCGCGCCGGCTCGGCATCGAGGAGGTCGAGGCCGAGGTGCTGCCCGACCAGAAAGCCGCCGTGGTCGAGCGGCACAAGGCCGCCGGTCAGGTCGTCGCGATGGCCGGAGACGGCGTGAACGACGCTCCCGCGCTCGCCGCGGCGGACGTCGGCATCGCAATGGGGACCGGCACCGACGTGGCCATCGAGAGCGCGGGCCTGACGCTGCTCAAGGGCGACCTCCTCGGCATCGTGCGGGCGCGGCGGCTATCTCGGGCGGTGATGGGCAACATCCGCCAGAACCTGTTCTTCGCCTTCGTCTACAACGCCGCCGGTGTGCCGGTGGCGGCTGGGTTGCTTTACCCGTTCCTCGGCATCCTGCTCTCGCCGGTCATCGCGGCCGCGGCGATGGCGCTGTCCTCGGTCAGCGTGATCGGCAACGCCCTGCGCCTGCGGGCGACGAAGCTCGACCCCTCGTCCGCCCGCTAGGAGCCTGCATGTTCCCGACCTGGCTCCACGCCCTCGCCGTCGCGTCCCTGTTGCTGGGGGTCGCGTGCGCCCTGCTGCTGTCGGTGCAGGTCATCCGCCATCCGCAGCACATGACCGTGATGAACGTGGTCTGGCCGGTCAGCGCCCTGTTCGGAACTGTCGCCGTGGTGTGGGCCTACTTCCGATACGGTCGCCTCGCCACGATGGAGGCGCACCACCACGCCAAGGAGCGGGGCGAGGAGCCGCCGAACATGACCGGCACTCCGTTCTCGGTGATGGTCGGCAAGGGCGCGCTCCACTGTGGCAGCGGCTGCATGCTGGGCGACGTCGCCGCCGAGTGGCTCGCCTTCCTGGTGCCGGCGGTGGCGGTCTGGTTCGGCTGGCACTCCCTGTTCGAGGAGAAGATGTACGCGGTCTGGGTGCTGGACTTCGTCTTCGCCTACGCGCTGGGGATCGTGTTCCAGTATTACGCCATCGTGCCGATGCGGGGGCTCTCCCCCGGCGAGGGCCTCGTGGCGGCCGTGAAGGCGGACACCGCCTCGCTGATCGCCTGGCAGGTCGGCATGTACGGTTTCATGGCCTTCGCGCAGTTCTACCTGTTCCCGCACCTCGCGGGGCAGCGGGCCCCGGTGAACTCGGTCGAGTTCTGGGCCGCCATGCAGCTCGCCATGGTCGCGGGATTCCTGACCAGCTACCCCGTCAACTGGTGGCTCGTCGGTTCCGGCATCAAGGAACGCATGTAGGCCGGCACGGCCTCCCATCCGGCTTGATTGCGCGGGGGGACCTGTTCCGCCTGTATCCACCTTCCCGTCGCGGTGCCATTGTTGTTCACGCCCATCGTCGTCCACGACCTGATCCACCGTGTCGCCGGCCTCGACGGACCCCACGGCCATTGGTGGATGGAGCTCGTGTCGGTCCTTGCTCTCGTCGTGGCGCCGGCCTGGACGGGGTGGATGGCGCTGCGCCTCGCCTGGCGCACGCTGCGCGAACGGCGCCGGCGCGGCGCGGGAAATCCCGAAGAGTGGCGCCTTGAGCGCTTCGTCCTGCGGGCGACGCTGCGCCCGCAGTTGCGGCTGCTGCTGCTCTCGCTCCTGACGCTGCCGGCCGCGTGGCTCCTCCTGGAGATCCCCAAGCACATCATCAACCACGCCCTCTCGGACGCGGAGGGCGACGGCCATCCCGGGATGGCCTTCCTCGGGCTCGAACTGGGACGTGTCGAACTCCTGTTCGCGCTGTGCGCGAGCTACCTCGCCGTGCTGACGCTGGGCGGCCTCGCCAAGTACGCGGTCAACCGGACGCGCGGCGGCCTCAACGAGCGCCTCGTGCGCCGGTTACGCCTCGCCGTCTTCCGGCGTGCCCGTGGGGAGCGGTCGCCCGAGCGCCGCGCCGCGCTGGCCGCCGTCGCCGTGCAGGAGGTCGAGCCCATCGGCTACGCCGGCGCGGGCCTGGTGGCCGTGCCCTTCGTCCAGGGCGGCACGCTCCTGACCAGCGTGGCCTTCCTACTCCTCCAGGATGCCGCCCTGGCGCTGGCCGCGTTGGTGATGCTGCCGGTGCAGCTCACGCTCTTGCCGCGGCTGCAGCGGCGCCTGAACGCCAAGGTGCGTGAGCGGGTGCATGCGACCCGGACTCTCGGCGGCCTCCTGACCGCGCCTGAAGCCGGAACCGCGGAACATCCCCCGGTCCTCCTCCGGCAGATGCGCCAGGCCGAGGCGCTGGAGCGGGTGCGTGTCGAGATCGCCGATCTGAAGGGCCGGCTCAAGGGCATCTACAACTACACGGCCAACCTGACGCCGTTCTTCTTCTTCTCGGTCGGCGGCTACCTTGTCATCCAGGGACGGCTCTCGCTCGGGGCGCTGGTCGCCGCACTCGCGGCCTACAAGGAGATTTCGCCGGCCCTGCGGGAGCTGTTTGATTTCGCGCAGGGCTGGTCGGACGCGCGAGCCCGGTTCGAGGAGGTAATCAGGGCGCTCAGCTTCCCCGGCTCGCAGGGTTGGTCGCGCATTCCTGGCCTAAACGCTGACGTCGCGGGTCAATCACCGAGGAATTTCGCCCCCATGCCAGTTGGGTCGAAGTAGTCGCTCGGCTTGCGCTTATGTGGTCGCTGCGGATCCCCGTATGCCTAGCCGCTCCTGGGCGAAGCGTCGGCTGGTTGGTGTACATCTGCCAGCCTCCGTAATTACCTCACGGTGGCAGGTCGGGCATACATCTCACCGCAAATCCGCCTCTCGGTTCTAAGGCGGAGCTAGTGCCTAGCGGGCGTCGTGACGGTGCAATCGTGACAAGCCTCCATTTCAGGAAAGGCCGAGCTGGTGATGAAGGAGCGTCATTCCTGGGGCCAGAGGAACGCGGGTCGTCGCCGTCGCGTCAGGCCGCATGTCCGGGCCGCCGCGCGCCGAGCCTTCGTCGCGATTACGGTCGCCGTCCTCGCCGTCGCGTGCTGCGGGTTCGTGGCCAAGGGGCTGTTCGAGAGCCGTGTGCTGATGCCCCCCTACGTCGCTCGCTGACCTGGGCCCAGGTCCGTCACGCGGGCTCACCCAACGGCGACAGGGCCTCGATGATGCGGCAATCCGCGACCGACCCGCAGCCGCACTGGCCGATGACTTCGCGGAGTTCCGAGGCGAGCCGGGTCAGGTCGGCCAGCTTGCGCTCCACATCGGCGAGATGGGCGCGGGCGATGGTGTCGACCTCGCCGCAGGAGCGCTCACGGTCGTCCGCCAGGGCGAGCAGGTCCCGGATCTGCTCCACGGTGAACCCCAGGGCGCGACCGCGGCGGATGAAGCTCAGCCGGCGCAGGTGCTCGGGCCCGTAGAGCCGGTAGTTCCCGCTCGACCGCGCCGGCGGGGGCAGCAACCCGACCTTCTCGTACCACCGGACCGTCTCGACACGGGTCTGCGTGGCCTCCGCGAGGCTGCCGATGGTCATGGAAGAGGCAGTCCGCACGGCCTTGACCCTGTAGTGACTACAGGGTGCATGTAGGGGGCCTTCCCAGTCCGGACCAGGAGCCCGGCGAACGGAGCGCACCATGAACCAGGCCGCCGGCGCGGACCGCACATCCTTCCCCACGAACGGACCGCAGGCTCTGCGCTACAGGGTCAAGGGCATGGACTGCCCGACCTGCGCCGGGAAGATCGAGACCGCCGTCTCCCGGCTGCCGGGCGTCGCGGACGTGCGCGTGAACTACGGCAGCCAAGTCCTCGATCTCGCGCTCGACGAGGCCGCGACGCCGAGGACCGAATTGGAGGGGCGCATCGAGCGCCTGGGCTACGGCGTCGCGCCGCTTCCCACGGCCGCGGAACTGGCCTTGGCGCAAGCCTCGGGCGGGGCCCCGCCCGTTGAGACCGCGGAGGAGCCCGAGCCGCCGCTCTGGCGGACCCGGAAGGCGCTGCTGGGCATCCTGATCGGCGCCCTGTTCGCCGCCGGCTTCCTGGTCGAGCGGGTCGCGCCGGGCGTGGTGGGCGAGTACGCCTACTGGCCAGGGGCGCTCGTCGGCCTCGCCTATTACGGCCGCCGCGCGGCCGTGGCGGCGTTCGCCGGCACGCCCTTCTCCATCGAGATGCTGATGTCGGTCGCGACCGCGGGGGCGCTCGCCATCCACGCCGCCGAGGAGGCCGCCATCGTCGTGCTGCTCTTCACGGTCGGCGAGATGCTGGAGGTCGTGGCCGCGGGCCGGGCGCGGGCCGGCATCAAGGCGCTCGCCGCCCTGGTGCCGAAGACCGCCCGCCTGGTCGACGAGGCCGATGGCACCATCCGCGAGGTGGCCGCCGCGTCGCTGGCCGTCGGTCAGGTCGTGGTCGTGCGGCCGGGCGACCGCGTGCCCGCCGACGGGGTGATCACCGACGGCGCTTCGAGCCTCGACGAGTCCCCCATCACCGGCGAGTCGGTCCCGAAGCCCAAGGAGGTCGGCGACCCTGTCTACGCCGGCAGCGTCAATGCCGACGGCGCGCTCCAGGTCCGGGTCACCAAGACGGCGGCCGACAACACGGTCGCCCGCATCCTGCATCTCGTCGAGGAGGCGCAGGCGTCGAAATCGCCCACGGCGCGCTTCATCGATCGGTTCAGCGCGGTCTACACGCCCATCGCGTTCGCGTTCGCGGCCGCGGTCGCGGTCGTGCCGCCGCTGCTCGGCGCCGACTGGGGCACCTGGATCTACCGGGGCCTGGCGCTCCTCCTCATCGCCTGCCCCTGCGCGCTGGTGCTCTCGACCCCGGCGGCCATCGCCTCCGGACTGGCCGCTGGAGCGCGACGCGGGCTGCTCGTCAAGGGCGGCGCCGCGCTGGAGGTCATCGGGCGGGTTCGCACGGTCGCGTTCGACAAGACCGGGACGCTGACCGCCGGACGACCGCGGGTCTCGGACATCCTGGTCTTCGCCCCGGACGCGTCGGAGCGCTCGCTTCTCGGGTTGGCCGCCGCGGTCGAGAGCGGAAGCAGCCACCCCATCGCCCGGGCCATCCTCGACCGGGCGAGCGCGGACGGGGTGCCGCTGCGCCCGACGCGGGACGCCCGCGCCATCCCCGGCAAGGCGGTGTCGGCCACGGTGATGGGTCAGACGGTGCTCGTCGCCTCCCCACGCCACGCCGCCGAGAGCGCGCGGCTCGGCCCCGAGGCCGAGGGCGGGATCGCGGACCTGGAAGCCGCCGGCAAGACGGTGGTCATCGTCGTCCGCGGCGCCGAGGCCTTGGGCGCCATCGCGGTCCGGGACGAACCCCGCGCCGACGCGGCGGCCGGCATCTCGGCCCTGCGGAAGCTCGGCGTCCGCAGCGTGATGCTGACCGGCGACAACCGGCGCACGGGCGAGGCGGTCGCATCCGAACTCGGGCTCGACGTGAAGGCCGAGCTCCTGCCCCAGGACAAGCTCGCCGAGATCGCGGCCCTGAAGGCGGCGGGTCCGGTGGCGATGGTCGGCGACGGCATCAACGACGCGCCGGCGCTCGCCGCCGCCAGCGTCGGCATCGCGATGGGCGGCGGCACCGACGCGGCCTTGGAAACGGCGGACGCGGCGGTGCTGAACGACCGGGTGGGCGACGTGGCCGCGCTGGTCTCCCTCTCTCGGGCGACCCTGGGCAACATCCGCCAGAACGTCGCGATCGCCCTCGGCCTGAAGGCCGTGTTCCTGGTGACGACCATCGCCGGCATCACCGGCCTCTGGCCGGCCATCCTGGCCGACACCGGCGCGACCGTCCTGGTGACGGCCAACGCGCTCCGTCTCCTGAGGGCCTGATGATCTCCCTGTCAGGGTGGGCCGGCCGGGCCGCGACCGTGGCCGGGGTGGCCGGGGCCGCTGCGGCCATCGACCTCGTCGCCAAGGCGGTGGCCGAGGCGTGGCTGGAGGAAGGCGCCGTCAGGGGCGCGCTGCCCTTCATCGACCTGAGCCTGTCGTTCAACCACGGCATCAGCTTCAGCCTGTTCCCGGCGCACGACCAGTCCTCCCTGGCGCTGCTCCTCGCCATCCAGGGCACGCTCACTTGCCTTGTGGCCGGCTGGGCCCTGGCCGCGGGCGGCGGGCTCGAACGCCTCGGGCTCGCCGCGATAGCGGGCGGGGCCGCCGGCAATTTCGTCGACCGGCTCATGGACGGCGTCGTCACGGACTACCTCGACCTGCACACCGGCGGCATCCGCTGGTTCACCTTCAACCTGGCGGACGTCTGGATCTCGGCGGGTGTGGTGCTGCTGCTCCTCGACGGACTTCCTCTGCGGCGGGGGCATCGCAGTGCCGGGGGGCCAATCCCGTGAGGGGCCCGATTCCGCCGAACCGCACCCACGGCAACCTGTCATCAATCCTTCGAGCCCAGGCTCGGAAGCCGACCTCGGCGAGGCCGACATGCTGAAGACGATAACGCTCGGTCTGGCCCTCCTCCTGGCGCTGTCCGCCTGCCAGGACGGCCAATACGCGGCCTCGACGCGCCACCTCGCGCCGATCCCGCCGGCGACCCTGGCCCTGATGTCGGCCAAGGGTGTCTCGCCGGCGGACCCGATCCTGATGCGGGCCTACAAGAAGGAGTCCGAGATCGAGCTCTGGAAGCGCGGCGCGGACGGCAAGTACGCCCTCCTGAAGACCTACCCGATGTGCCGCTGGTCGGGTCAGCTGGGGCCCAAGACCCGGGAGGGGGACCGGCAGGCGCCGGAGGGCTTCTACGCGGTGACGCCCGCGTCCATGAACCCGAATTCGAGCCTCTACCTCTCGTTCAATCTCGGGTACCCGAACGAGTACGACCGCTCCCTGGGACGCACCGGTGCGCACCTGATGGTGCACGGCTCGTGCTCGTCGCGGGGCTGCTTCGCGATGACGGACGAGGCGATCTCGGAACTCTATGCCGTGGTGCGGGAGGCCTTCGCGGGCGGCCAGCGCGCCGTCCAGTTCCAGTCCTACCCGTTCCGTATGACGCCGGAAAACATGGCCCGGCACCGGCAGGACCCAAACATCGCGTTCTGGAGGAACCTCAAGGAGGGGTCCGACCGGTTCGAGGTCACGAGGGCCGAGCCGGGCGTCGGCGTCGCCGATGGCCGATACGTGTTCGATGCCGGCGACGAGGCCACGGCTGGCGCGGTCGCGCGGAAGCAGGCGGATGACGAGCGGCAGGTCGCCGCCCTCGTGGCGAGCGGGACGCCCGCCGTCCGGCTGGTGTACGAGGACGGCGGCCAGCACCGGTCGTTCCGAGAGACCATGGTCGCGGCCGGAGGCGGTCTCGGCGAGGTGAGCCGCCCCGAGGCTCTGGCCGCAGGGCCGCGTGAGGTCGCTGTGCCGGCCGCGGGCCCGGTTGCTCTCGCCGGCAAGCGCGATCCGGTCCGGGGCGCGGCGGCGCTCAAGCCGACGGGGCCCGGCGGGACCGAGGCGGAGCGCCAACGCATTCTCAAGATCTTCGCCGCGGCCGGGGCCGATCAGGAGTGACGATCCTGCGTCCATCACTCCGCCGGGGCTGAACCGATGGCCATCGACGCCTCAAGCGTGGGCTTCCTCGCGACCTTCGCGGCCGGCGCCGTATCGTTCCTATCGCCCTGCGTGCTGCCTCTCGTTCCGGGCTACGTGTCTTACGTCGCCGGGCAGTCGGCCGCCGGCGAGCGCGACAGCCTTCGCACGCTCGGCCTGAGCCTTTGCTTCGTGCTCGGGTTCACGACCGTCTTCGTCGCGTTCGGCGCGGGGGCGAGCGCGCTCGGCTTCGCCCTGCTCGCTCATCGCGAGACGCTGAACCTCGCCTCCGGCTTGCTGGTGATCCTGTTCGGCCTGTTCACTGCCGGTCTGCTGCGGCCCGCTTGGCTGCAGCGCGAGCTGCGCTGGCACGGCGATCCGCCGGGTCGGGGACCCGTCGCCGCCTATCTCCTCGGAACGGCTTTCGCCTTCGGATGGACCCCATGCATCGGTCCCGTCCTCGGTGCCATCCTGGCGGTCACGGCCTCCTCGGCCTCGGGCAAGGGCGTCGCCCTGCTCACCGTCTACTCGCTCGGGCTCGGCGTGCCGTTCGTGGCGGCGGCCCTGTTTATGTCCGGCTTCGTGGCGCACCTCCGGACCCTACGCTGGTTCGGCCGTGCGCTTCAGCTCGTCGGCGGGGGCGTAATGGTGGCGATGGGGCTGCTGATGGTCACCGACCGCATGACCGATGTGGCCTCCCTCATCATGGAGACCTTTCCGGCGCTAGGTCGGATCGGCTGAACGGAGAAGACATCGAGGGGCTCGGGCTGCCCCTCGATGCCTGCGGCAGGCGGGCTATTCGGCGGCCTGCCGGAACGGCGCGGCGCCACCGGCGTCCTCGTCATGGTTGACCGGCGGCGTAGCGCGGGAGCCGCCGAAGCGCGCATAGAGGGCCGGCAGGACGACTAGGGTCAGCAGGGTGGCGCTGATCAGGCCGCCGATGACCACGGTCGCGAGCGGCTTCTGGACCTCCGCGCCTGTCCCAGTCGCCAACGCCATCGGAACGAACCCGAGCGAGGCGACGAGGGCAGTCATGGCGACGGGCCGCAGCCGGGTCATGGCGCCCTCCAGGATCGCCTCCCGGCGGGGGCGTCCCTCGGCGACGAGCTGCTTGATGAACGTCAGCATCACGAGGCCGTTGAGGACTGCCACACCGGACAGGGCGATAAAGCCGACGGCGGCCGGCACCGAGAACGGCATGCCGCGCAGCCACAGGGCCGCGATGCCTCCGGTCAGGGCGAGCGGCACCGCACTGAACACGAGAAGCGCGTCCCGGACCGAGCCCAGGGCGGAGTAGAGCAGGAGGAAGATCAGGAAGAAGCACGCCGGCACCACCACCGTCAGCCGGCGCTTGGCCGAGGCGAGGTTCTCGAACTGACCGCCCCAGGTCACGTAGTACCCGGGCGGCATCCGGACCTGCTCGGCGACCTTCCCCTGGACCTCGGCCACGAGCGAGCCGATGTCGCGCCCGCGCACGTTCGCGGTGACGACGACGCGCCGCTTGCCGTTCTCGCGACTGATCTGGTTCGGTCCCTCCGAGACCGAGAAGCTCGCCACCTGCTTCAGGAGGACGGAGGTCGAGCGCCCGTTGGGCCCGGGCGGCAGCGGAACCGGGATATTCTCCAGCGCCTCGCGGTCCTCGCGCACCTTGTCGGTGAGCCGCACCACGATGGGGAAGCGCCGGTCGCCCTCGAACAGGAGACCCGCCTGCCGGCCTCCGATGGCCGCGCCGATCACCTCCTGAATGGCGCCGGTGCTGAGCCCGAGGCGTGCGGCCTCGGTCTTGTTGACCTTGATCTCCAGGATCGGAAGCCCGGCCGTCTGCTCGACCTTGATGTCCTCCGCGCCCTGCGTGCCCCGCAGGATGTCGGCGATGCGGTCGGCCGCCCGCGTCATCGGCTCGAACTCGTCGCCGAAGACCTTGACGGCAAGGTCGCCGCGGGCCCCGGCCAGGAGTTCGTTGAAGCGGAGCTGGATCGGCTGGGAGAACTCGTAGACGTTGCCGGCGAGCCGGCCCACCGCCTTCTCGATTTCCTCCTGCAGCTCTGCCTTCGACAGGCCCGGGTCGGGCCACTCCTCCTGGGGCTTGAGGATGACGAAGGTGTCCGAGGAGTTCTGCGGCATCGGGTCTGTCGCCACCTCCGCCGTGCCGGTCTTCGAGAAGACGTAGGCGACCTGGGGGAAGCGTCCGATGGCCTCCTCCACCTTGAGCTGCATCGCCTGGGACTGCGACAGCGAGGTTGACGGGATGCGCAGCGCGTTCAGCGCGATGCTCTTCTCGTCGAGGGTGGGGATGAACTCCGTGCCGAGCCGGGCCAGCAGCACGCCGCTCCCGGCGAGGAGCAGCAGGGCCAGCGCCACGAAGGCCAGCGGGGCGCGGACCGCGGCGCCGAGCATCGGGCGGTAGGCCGCCTTGAGGGCGCGGATGATGAGGTTGTCCTTCTCGGTCACCTTGCCGGTGACCACGATGGCCACCATCGCCGGGACGAAGGTGAGGGAGAGGACGAAGGCCGCCGCGAGGGCGATGATGACGGTAAGCGCCATCGGCTCGAACATCTTGCCCTCGACCCCGGTGAAGGTCAGTAGCGGCACGTAGACCAGGATGATGATGGCCTGCCCGTAGAGGGAGGGCTTGATCATCTCCTCGGCCGAGCCCCGCACCGTGGCCAGGCGCTCCTCCAGGGTGAGGACCCGCCCGAGGGCGTGCTGCCGCTCGGCGAGGTGGCGCAGCGCGTTCTCGGTGATGATCACCGCCCCGTCCACGATGAGGCCGAAGTCGAGCGCCCCGAGGCTCATCAGGTTGGCCGAGATGCCGGCCTCGACCATGCCGGTCGTCGTCATCAGCATCGCGACCGGGATCACCAGGGCCGTGATGACGGCGGCGCGGATGTTGCCGAGCAGCAGGAACAGGATGACGACGACGAGGGCCGCTCCCTCAGTGAGGTTCGTCGCCACGGTCCGGATGGTCGCCTCGACCAGACGGGTCCGGTCGAGGACCGTCTGGACCTCGATGCCCGGCGGGAGCGAGCGCCGGATCTCGCGCATCCTGGCGTCGACGGCGGCCGCGACCGTGCGGCTGTTCTCGCCGATGAGCATCAGGGCGGTTCCGACGACGGCTTCCCGGCCGTCCTCGCTGGCCGAGCCGGTGCGCAGGTCGCGTCCGATCCGCACCTCGGCGATGTCCTTCACCCGGACCGGGACGCCGCCGCGGGTCGTGACCACGACGTTGCCGATCTCGTCCATGCTCTCCAGGCGGCCGGAGGAGCGGACGACGTAGCCCTCGCCGTTGTCCTCCAGGTAGCGGGCGCCTTGGTTCGCGTTGTTCGCCTGGAGCGCCCGGGCGACGTCGCCGAAGGACAGGTCTAGCGCGGTCAGCTTCGTCGGGTCCGGCTGGACATGGTACTGCTTCTCGTAGCCGCCGATGCTGTCGACGCCGGCGACGCCCCGCACGGTCCTGACCTGCGGCCGGATCACCCAGTCCTGAACCGTCCGCAGGTAGGCCGCGCGCTCCAGCTCGGTCGCGAGCCGCTGCCCCTCGGGCGTCAGGTAGCTGCCGTCCGCCTGCCAGCCGGGCTTGCCCGGGCGCGAAGCCTTCCGCTCGCCGGGCGCCGCGTAGCGCACGGTCCACATGTAGATCTCGCCGAGGCCGGTCGTGATCGGCCCCATGTGCGGCTCGATCTCCGACGGCAGCCCTTCGCGCGCCTCGCTCAGGCGCTCCACCACCTGTTGGCGTGCGAAGTAGACGTTGACGTCGTCGGCGAAGACCGCCGTGACCTGGGAGAAGCCGTTGCGCGAGAGGGAGCGGGTGTATTCGAGGCCCTTGATGCCGGCGAGCGCGGTCTCGACCGGGTAGGTGACCTGCTTCTCGATGTCGAAGGGCGAGAGCGCGGGCGCGACGGTGTTGATCTGCACCTGGTTGTTGGTGATGTCGGGCACCGCGTCGATGGGCAGCTTCGTCAGGGCGTGGACGCCGAAGCCGGCGGCCAGCAGCGACAGGAGCACGACGAGCCAGCGCTGCCGGACGGAGAAGTCGAGGATGCGGGAGATCATGTCCGGTCTCCCGCTCAGTCGTCGTCGCCGGCTTCGGACTTGCCGAGCTCGGCCTTGAGGAGGAAGGAGTTGGCGACCGCGATGGGGTCGCCCGGCTTCAGGCCGGAGACGACCTCGTAGGAATCGTCGTCCGAGCGCCCGAGCTCGACCTCGCGCTTCTCGAAGCCCTCCTCCGTGCGCACGAAGACGACGCGCTCGCCCCCGACCGTCTGCAGGGCAGCCTTCGGGACGCGCACCTCGACCGCGTCGTGCGCGATCTCGACCTCGGCGGTGACGAAGGTGCCGGGGCGCCAGGCGAGGTCCGGGTTCGGCAGGGCGACGATGACCCGGGCCGAGCGGGTGTCCGGGTTCAGGAACGGGCTGACGAAGACGACCTTGCCGTCGGCGTGGCGGTCGCCGCCTTCCTGGGCCGGGGTGACCGCGACCGGTGCGCCCTCCCGCACCTTGGCAAGCTCGGTGGTCGGCACCGAGAGTTCGATCCAGACGGTCGAGAGGTCGGCGACGGTGTAGACGTCGGCCGGGTCCCCCTCTCCGCCGACCTTCGTCCCGACGTCGACCTTGCGCTCGACGATGCGGCCGGCGAGCGACGAGCGGAGCTCGTACCGGCGCAGGGTGGACTGGTTCGGCGTCGCCTCGTCCCGCTTCTGCGCGGCCGCGACCTCGGTCGCGCTCAGCCCCAGGGCGGAGAGCTTCTGGCGGGCGAGGTCGACGCGCAGGGTGGCTTCCGTATAGGTCGCCTTGGCCTGCAGGTAGACCTGCTCCGACGAGACGCGCTTGTCCCAGAGCGCCTGCTGGCGATCGTAGTTGGTCTTCTCCAGCTCGGCCCGCACGGAGGCGGTGAGATACTCGCTCTTGGCGTCGGCGACCTCCCGGCTTTCGAGGACGGCGACGACCTCATCCTTGGCAACCCGGTCGCCGAGACGCTTGCGCATCTCCGCGACGGTACCCACGACCCGGGCCGGGACACGGGCGATCCGGTCGGTGTCGGGGGTGATGGTGCCGGGCACCAGAAGGTGCCGGGCGAGGGTGCCGCCCTCGACCTTCACGACCGAGATGTCCTGCCCCGAGACCTGCTCTGGGGCCATCTTGATCACGCCTGCCTCGGCCTCGGCGTGCCCCTCGGCCGCCTCGTGCCCGTGCACTCCGGGTTCCTTACCGTGGGCCTTTTCGGGGGACGCGGCTCCCTTGTCGTCATCGCCGTCCTGCCCGGCCCCGGCTCGTGCGGGCTCGGGCTCGGGCTTGGCGGGAGCCGGGCCCGCGGTGAAAGCGAACAGGTCTTTCGGCAGGCCGGCGGCGGACAGGCTGCCTTGGACGAAGCCGGTGACGGCGGGGACGGCTGCGCCGATGGCGATGCCGGCGGCCAGGAGGACCGCGAACAGGAGGATGCGCATGGGGACCGCTCGGCCGGGATGCCGGACGGCCCCTCTGGGCGGTCGCGGTCGCTCCCGTTGGTTCAGGTGAGGAGACGAGCCCGGCGCCGCGTCGGACGGCCGGGCGAACGCGCGCTCATGGGCGCGGCGTCACCTCACGCGCGGGGCGGTCTCGTCAGGCGGTCGGGAGCAACGGAGGCCGGCATCTCGGCCACCCAGGAATAGGTCAGGGCGGCGAACTCCGGTGCCAGCGTGACGTCGGCCGACACTTGTGGCGGAGCCACCTGGTGGCAGCCGCAATGGAGATGACAGGCGAAGCCCGGGTCGGCAGCCTCTTCGGGGGCGGCCGCGTCGAGGGCAGCCATCTCGGTCAGTCCGTGGTGACGGGGGGCGTGGAACGCGAGGTCCTCACCGACGCCCGCGACGGGAGCGACGATGAACAGGGCCAGGGCGAGCACGAGCGCGCGGGCGCTGAGCACCCACCACTCTCGCGCCGCGACGCGACGCCTATGCAGACCGCCAGTGTCCATCGCGGTGCTTATGCGCGATCCCGGGGCGACCGCACAAGAGTGGCATGAACGCTCGTGCGACCGAAAGGCTTCAGATCGGCGGTCCAGCGCAGACGTAGCGGCACAGTCGGTTCAGTTTCTCGACGCAGGCAAGGAACCGAGGCTGTCCTTTGACAGCCAAAGAATGCGCGGATGCAAGGGCAAAGCCGCGTCGCCTAATGGCAATGATATCCGGGCGTTATGTTCACCTGCAGGGTGTTCGCTTTTAGCAGCACAGCGGATCAAGGAGAGCATGAAGCTCAAGGTCGGGAAAGGGTCAGGAGTTCGCTCCCAGTCTCGACGAGACGGTGGCCTCGCTGGGCGAGGCGGCATAGACGAAGCGTCAACCGCGGCGCGGTAGGACGGCGCCATGCCGATCACCCGTCGCGTCATCTACGCCAACCTCAGCTATGACTTGAAGGGAAAGCTCGATGAGAGGAACCTCGAACGCAGGAGGCAGCGCCTCAGGCCGGAGAAGCCTCCAGGTCGGCAGCTCTTTGTCGAGAGGCTGGAGGGGCACGCGCTACCATGGCTCCCCGTGTTCCAAGTCGCTCCGCTGGCCCAACACTTCCGGGAGATCATCGCGAAGGAACGCGACCTCCTGATCAAGGAAGTCCGACTGGAACGAGACCGTGACCCGGAAGCAATTATCATCAAGCTGCCGCAGCACTTCGTAAAGGCATGGCAGGGGCTGCAAATCCCGAGCCAAGGCGAGTACTCGTTCACTCGATTACTTCAAGTGCCGATCTACTCCAGCGACTGGTTAGGCATGTCGCGGGACAAGACTTGGGTCACGAGCAAGCTCCACGATCCGCCCGAGCTGGAGGACGTTCGGGCCCTTTCGCTCTACGTGAACCAGTTGGTCGGCCTCGACGAGAACGGCGTCCCGCCTCGCCGGCCGCGGCAGCGACCCATTCCCGACGATGATGCCGAGGCCCTGGGTGACCTTGCGCCCTAGCTGCCGCGCAGCCAAGCCTCGTTCCGCTGGCACGTGGTTGCGAGCTGGTCGTCGAAGGACACCTGCAGCCGGGCGCGCGGCTCGCGGCATTCCGCCGCCAGGAACGCTCGGGGGCCCCTGGGATAATTTGGGTGCGGCGCGATCACGAGGCGCCTCGCGAACGCAGCTCCGGTGGCGATGAGGGCCGCCCCGGTCATCAGCCCTTCCGGCTCGGCATGTTCGCCCAAGCCGTAAGGCGCGAGGATCTTGTGGATAACTGAGCTTGTTCGTATCCCGCCCAAACCCAGAACCGTGGGCCCTAAGGAGCGCGATAGAGCCTCACCCACTGGATTTCAGGTCGTTTGGCACATTGTGCCAACGGCTCTGACTTTGGGGCTGGCAACCGGCTCCTCGCCCGTCCCAAGGGCGTGAAGCAGCTATCCCCTCGCAAACTCCACATTCCTTGCTTCCACCTGGCCACCTTGCTTGAACAGGGCCAAGGTCAGCCGCTGGACATTTCAACTGCCTGACAACAGCCTCGCCTTCACTTGTAGTTCTAGCAGGATTTGCGTGATGTCGAAGCGGAGCCGTTACGACTTGGGTGCGATCATGCGCCGGTCGTGGGTTTTGGCGAGGGAGGTGGCGACAGCAATTGGCGAGGGCGCGCGGGCTCATCTTGCTGGAGCAATGCGCCGCGCTTGGGCTGACGCTAAGGCGGCTGTCGCGCAAGAGACTGAAGAAGCTCGCCTGACTCCCGACGATCTCGTCGGCAATGAGGAAGATTATCAAGGTGGGATACTAAGATATGTCAGCATAAAGCCGTGGTCCTCTAAGGATGGCTACGATAAACGCGATTACATCATTTGCGAATTCAATGGTCGTCTCAAAGATAAAAATCTGATGTACTTTCACAGGTCGGGACAGGTTGATCTTTTTCACATTGAGGTTGATACCCCTTTTGGAAAGATTTGGTGCCACGACAACATTGAGGCCGAACTTCTTGCCTGAGGTGACAAGCTCAAGGTGCTGTCGACCCAGCCGCTAAAAAGAGGGGGCGGCCTCAGCCCCGGGCGATATGCCTATGCGCTAGGATCGTGCTGACCCGGCTTACGTCATGCGAGAGACAACACGCCGGGGTTAGCGGGCCGGCACGGCCGCGGCGGGCGAGTTCTGCGAGGGGTTGGCCGCATTCGTGGGGTCGGGATCCTCAACCTCGAAGGCAGCCTTGCGCAGCCCGATCGCCTCGGCGACCTGGTAGGCCCGCTTCAGGCTGATGTTGCAATCGTAGTCGCCGTCGAGGAGGCGCCAGTGCTCCCCGGTGCGCCAGGTCGCCAGGGACCGGTGGATGTCCTCGGACCGAAGGCCGAACCGGCAGACGCGGGCCCGGATCATGTCGAGGAGGACTTGCTTGTCGGAGAGGTAGCTGGCCGCACAGTGGGTGCGGACGGCGCGCTTGCGGACGACGATACCCGGCTTGTCCGAGCCGTAAAGGATGTCCTCGGCGAACGCAGAGACGGCGTACATCTGGCAGACCCCCGGGGCGCGAAGGACCAAATCGCCTATTGCGCGCCGCGACTTAGAGAGGGTGCCACCGATTGTGACAGTGTCTAGGCCGGTCTAGGCCGAAAGGAGCAAACGCGACAGCGCGGCCAAGGCTCCGAAGGGCGCTCCTACTCGGCCTTCGCCGGGGGCTTGGCCTCGGGCTGGGGTGGAGGGGGCAGAGGCGGCGGGGCCGCGCGATGGACGCCGTTGCCGTCCCTGGCCGTCGCCACGAATAGGGGCGTCTCGTAGATATCGCGCTGCGTCTGCTCGAACGTCCTGCGCTTTCCGCGCACGTACGCATCGCCCCAACGCGAGGCCCGCTCCTGCCACTCGGCCCGGGCCTTCACCACCCGCTCCCGGACGAAGGCCCGATCCCGAAGGAGGATGCCCTTCGGGTCGGCGGCAACACCGTTCTGCACCGGCACTGTGAGTGTCATGCCGAGGAACGTGATCAGGGCCTCGGCGAGGTCCGCGTCGATGAAGTCGGGCACCCGCGTCGCGACCCGATCCTCATGCGGCTGCCGGGGCATGTCGAAGGTCGAGGCCAGCTTCGCGAGGTTCGCCCGGTACTCGCCGCCCATGGCCGCGTCGGCCCTGGCGAAGATCGGGAACTGCAGGTCGAGGTCCTCGTCGAGGAGCAGCTTGGCCTTCGCGGCCGCGTGCAGGTGCGGAAACTCGGCGGCCGGCTGCCAGTACCACCACAGCTTCTTGGCCTCAGCCTTGGCCTCTTCGGTCGAGAGCATCGCCGCGAGCGCGACATCGATCTCCGGCACGGCGGGCGCGGGCGCCGGGGCGACAGGGGGGGAGACGGGGGCGGGAGCGGGCATCGTCAGCGAATCGGTGATTTTCGATTTCGGGGTCGCGGGCGGGATCGTGCCCTCCGCGCGTGCATGCCTCAACGCACGGCGCCGCTCGGCGCGCGCGTCCCGGAAGCGCAGGACCCGGGCGGCCTCGGCCTTCGCCAGGGTCCGGATGGCCTCGTTGCTCGCCCCGGTGTCGAGGCGGACCTGGAGGTCCGGGCTATCCACCTCCGCCATGACGAAGGCCCAGAAGGTGGTGTCGGCCCCGTCGCGCTCGATCGCGTCGAGCAGCTTCCGCCCCCTGTAGGCCCCCGTCTCAAAGCCGGTCGTCAGGGCGGTGCCGGTGATCGCCTCGTCCAGTGCGGCGAGCCAGAGCCGCCGCCAGGCATGCAGCTCCGACGCCAGGGCGGCCACGGGCCGGCGGCGCGATCCCGCCTTCGGCTGGGTTACCCGGCGAGAGGGGAGCGCGCTTCCGAGCTTCACCAAGGTCGACGCCCGGAGCTGGAAGGCCGGCGCGTCCGGGTGTGCCTGCAGGAAGCTGAGGCTCTCCTTGTCGAGGAGCCGGGCGGCCGCCGTCCGCATTTCCGGCGGGCGCAAGCGCACGGAGAACGCCACGGAGATGTTGCGGCCCAGCTCGTCCTTGGCCTCCTCCGCGGTGACGGTGAAAGCCGAGGTGTGGTCAGCGAGGTCTTCGAGCGCAGGCTTCAGGTAGCGGATCCGGAGCGGCCCCATGCGGATCGGGGCGGGCATGCCGAGTACCTCGCCGAGCTCGGAGACGGGCACCGTGATGACATGGGGAGGCGCCTCCGGCAGGTAGCGGACACGGTCGGCGGCGAGGCGCCCGACGAGGTGGCGGTAGAGCAGCGCGCCCCCCTTCGTCTTGAGGCGCGCGAGGACGGCGAGGTCGAGGTAGCCGTAGAGGCCCTGCCGGAGGAGCGGCGGCACCCAGGCCGGAAGCGAGGCGCGGAAGGCGTCGCCGATGCGCAGCTCCTGGCGCTCGCCACCAAGGAGACGCACGAGGCTGTCCGCGAGCTCGCGCGGCTGAACCGGCCGGCCGTGCCCGCTCATGGCGACGAGGGCGGGACGGGCCGGGAGCGTGAGCTCGACGCCGTCGGCGGGCAGGCCGTCCGGGTGCGCCGCGACAGCCTGCGTTACGAGCCACTCCCACAACGCCACGTCCCTCGCTCCGACCCGCGGGACGGCGCAGAGCCGGCGGTCGAGGAGGTAGGCGACCGGCCGCGGCACGGACGGGGCGACGGTCGCGAAGGCCTCCGGCGAGGCGGACGCCTGCTCCAGGTCACCGCGCACCGACGGGACGAACGGCGCCCGCCGGGAGCGGGCGGACGGAGCGGAGGGCTTGGGCGAGGCGGCCATGGCTATCGCTTGAAGATTTTCACCACCGGAGGGTAGCACCCGGCGTGGCAGGAACAAGCCCCTTCCCCCCTGCGGAGAGGGGGTTGGAGGGCCTTGACCGGGGCGCGTCTGCGATCCCCTAATACTAAACTAAAGGGACACCGGAGGGCGTGGAGGGGTGGTTGGCCCGCCCCTGCCGGGGAATGACGGTCACGTCAATTAGTATTGTAGCGCGAAATTGCACCGTCTCCCGATCCGTCCGTAGAGGGAAACCGGGGCGTGGGTATAGGTTCAGGTGGTGCAAATCTTCACGCCGAGGGGCGGGTTCGGTGGTGAAGATCTGCACGTCCCGAGGCACCGGGGCGGGGGTGCAGATCTGCACCGCCTCGGCCTCGATCCTTGCGTCCCCGAGGGGCATGATCGGGCATGTCCGAGATCGCATCCGCACCCACGACTTACCGCAGGCGCGCCCTCACGGTGGAGGACGAGCGCAAGCGCGAGGACGCCGAGCGCAAGCGCCGGGAGCGGGCGGAGCGCAAGGCCTCGGGGCTGCCGGATCCGAGAGAGCTCGACCGCGCCCTCGTCGACGCCATCCGCGACGCGCCCCTGACCGGCGCCCGCGGCCCCGGGGGCGGACGCACCCGCACGGCGTCCATGTCGAGGGCTTGGTCCGCCGGGCCGCTCATGCCCTGCAGCGCAGGGGGTACCTGCCCGCCGCGACCGTCCCGGCGCTCTTCGCCCGCATCTCGCGCGACACCGTCGCCTAGCCCCAGGCCCCTCCCGGGACCGGACCCGCCCTCCGGCCCGGGCGGTGTGTTGTCCGTCGCACGGCAGGCCGGGAGCCTGACCCTCGCTGGAACCGACAAGGCGCCCGGGGCGGACCCCCGACCGGGCGCCCCTTCCGGCAAGGCGATGGAGCGACCCCGTGGGCTACCGGCGCACCCCTGTCATCGTGCGACCCTCTGACCTCCGGGGCGAGCGCGTCCCGCAGGCGGTCGCTCAGGCCGTCAGGCACGGCACGGCGATCCTGGTGGGCTTCCAGCCCGGCGAGGATCTGCGCGTCCTGCTGCGCGCCCGCCGCGAGACGTCGGCCACGGCCCGGAAGGCGGGCGGCGAGGCGTGATCCGGGCCGGGGAGGCCCGGGGGCGGGTCCCTCCCCGGGGGGGCAAGGCCTTCAGGTCATGCGGTCCGAGACCCGGCGGCCCACACAAGATCGGTTTGGGTACGCACCCCGCGTACCCCGTGAATTTTCAGGGACTTACAGGTGCGCACCGACGATCCCTTGAGGTACGCAGCAATCGAGATCGTCGAGGTGCGCACCCTGCGCGGCTACGACCGCAACGCGCGTACCCATTCCGACGAGCAGGTCGCGCAGCTCGCGGCCGCGATCCAGCGCTTCGGCTTCACTAACCCGATCCTCGCGGACGAGGACGGCGTCGTCATCGCCGGCCACGGGCGCATGGCCGCGGCGCGCCGGCTCGGCTTCGACCGCGTCCCGTGCATCCGGGTCACCGGCCTGTCCGAGCAGGAGCGCGCGGCGCTGGTGCTGGCCGACAACCGCATCGCGCCCTACGCGAACCTGCGCGCCGCGATCCCGCTCTTCATCGTCTGAGCCGGGGCCTCGCCCTGGAGCTTGCGGTACCGGAACGCGTCGAGCGTGAACTGCGTCGGCCGATCGAAGACCTCGGCCGCGACCTCGCGCAGCCGCTTGCGGGCGGAGGCTGCCAAGTACAGGGCCGCCTCGTCGAGGGCGCTTCGGAGCTCCTTCGCCCGCGTGATCCCAGCCCGCCTCAGGGCGCTGACGTCGAGTTTGATGCGCGTGTTGACCATGTCCGGGAGGCTCGCCCGGGCCTCTGCGACGGCCAACACACCGGTCGCCGGCGGGGACGTTGAAATCCGGTGTAGGGGGCTCTCCCCCCGTTACTCCTAGAGACTGAAACGAATTTCCGAGCGGACGCCGTCCGGATGGCGGTCCCCAACAGGGGCCCCGCGGGTATCGCGTCCCCGGAGGCCTTCGGAGGCGGCAGGCGCATGTGGCCCGACGTCGGCCCGACGTGCGCTCGATTCGGGCGCACAGGGCAAGGCACAACAGGCCAGGACTTCGATCACCGTCGATTGTGGACATCTTCCCCAGATTCTTGACCCGGATTCGAGCCCAGGCCCATCTTCAGGGGGAGAGATCGCCCCGCCCTTGGAGACGCCCGCCATGACACACCACGCCCGCGACGTTGGCTTCGAGGCCGCCGGCACCGTCGGCGTGGGGCTCGCCCTCGGGCACCTCGCGATCCAGGACGGCGTGCGCGAGATCCGGCGCCAGCAGCGCGCCGAGAAGCACTCGGTCCTCACCCTCGCCGACCGCCTGGAGGAAGCCCGCGCCGACCAGGCCGCCGCCAATCGCCGGGCCGCCAGGGCCCAGGCGGAGCTCGCCTTCGCCCGGCAGGAGATCGCCGAGCTCCAGGCGCTCCTCGCCCGGCAGACCCGCCTCGTCGAAGGCCTTCGCGAGGTCTGCGGCGTCTGACCGGGCGCGGGTCACCCCAAAAGGAAAGGCCCGCCGGATCCTCTCCCGCAGGCCTCGTCGTTTCAGGGGCGACCCCGGCTTAGCCGAATGACGGCCGGGGCGAGGGGCGCGGGCCGCGGATCGGGATGACCTGACCGCCCTCGTCGGGTTCCTGCGGAGGGCGGGGGCCTCGCTTCATCATCTCCGCGACAGCGGCACGATCGCCCCGCAGGTTGGCCTTCGCCTTCGCGATCATGGCCTCCATGTCCATGTCGTTGGCGCCCGTCGCTTCCTTCGCCAGCCGAGCCATCGTCGAGAGCACGCGCGGCAGGCCGGGGATGAGGTCGCTCTGCGCGTCGGCGCCGATGTGCCGGTCGAGAAGATGGGCCGGGGCGTCGATGACGGCCTTCAGCTGGACCGGCGTCAGCTCCTCAAGCCACGCCTTGACGTTGGGCGTGAGATGGTCGGCGTGGATCGCATGGAGGGGACCTCCGCGGCTCAGGAGCGAGGAGGCGGCGCCCTGCACGCGGATCCCGACGAGGCTGGCGGCGACGAGGCCGTCGCGCGCCGCCTGGTGCTCGGGGTCGACGAGATGGGTGCGGCTGTCGTCCCGCGCCACGGCGCTGTCGGCCACGGTCTTCGCGGTCACCGGCGCCTGCGGCAGCATCGCGCCAAGGGTCTGGCCCACTGCGGACGCGGTCAGGTCGAGCGCTCGGAGCGGCCCGGTCAGCCCATGGCCGACAGCGCGCCCGGCGGCGGCGAGGCCGTCGCCAGTCCCGGAGGCGACGGCGCGGGCCGCGGCACCCGCGCGCTTCGTCGCCGCGCCGAGGCCGTGGTTGTCCAGCCCGAAGAGCGCCGCGAGCGCCGCCAGGACCATCTTCACCGTGGCCGCGATCAACTCGGCCATCCGCTTCGCCCAGTTCGTCATGTCCGTTCTCCCGTGTGTCCGATGCGATTGAAGAGGGGGTGCCAGAAAGTCAGAAGCCGAGGGCCGGCTGCTCCTCGGGCTCCGGCCGCCGGCGCCGCGCCGGGGCCTCGCCGAAGCACGCGATGCAGGCCTCGTCGGAGAGCTGCCGCCGATGCCCGTGCAGCAAGCCGAGCGCGTGAGCGGCCTGCCCCTGGTCGAGGCTCTCGCGCTCGCTGAGGACGTGCCCCGTCCACGTCGTCGCCTGCGACCAGCCCTCGCCGTTCTGGACGGCGGCCCAGTCTTCGTCGCGGGCGGAGAGGGCGCGGCAGGCTTCCAGGGCCGCCACCCGGACCGCCTCGTCTGCCGCGCGGGCGAACCACGCGGCAGGGGCCGGCCGCCCGAGGCGCTCCTCCGCGCGGAGGATGTTGCCCGCGGCGTTCGAGAGATAGCGCTCGGCGCTGCGCAGACCCCACGACGTCCAGGTCTCTGCGGCGGCGAGATCGCGGGCCTCGGCGAGGGACCGTCCCAGGGCCCAGGGCCGCTCCTGCAGGAGGGCGCGCAGGGCCGCGCGAATCGGGGGAGCGGCGATTTCGGTTTGGGCGACGTCGCGCTCGTGGCGCTCCTGCTCGGCAACCGCCTTCGCCTCGCGCTCGGCGGCCGCCTCGGCGACGACGCGGTCGACCTCGACGCGGAGGGCGGCGACGTCGACGGTGACGCCTAGGTCCCACCAGCAGGCGAGGAGGCGGGGCTCGCTGTGCCCGCGGTCGGTCCACGAGTAGCCGATGCCCACGAGCATGCCCCGGGCGCGCTTGTAGGCGTCCGAGTAGGCGGCGGGGGGCTCGTCGCAGAGCCAGAGGGGCAGGTCGTTGCCGTACCGGCGGTGGGCGCCGACGCAGCGCCACGCGGTGCCGAACGTGATCGGCGGGGCCATGGGTCCTCTCAGGAAACCGGGGGTGGCGGGCCGTCTTGGACCGATCAGCGAATACGCTGACAGGCGAATGGTCCCACCGTGCCAAGCATTCCGCAAGCATAAAATTCATGTAACGCGTTTCTCAAGGACTGTAACGCTTTTCTTAAGCTCGTTTCCCGGATCGAGACGGCGCCAAAGACCGGCGACCCCCTGATGCTGTAGTGCTGAGAACTGAAAAAAGTTTTGGTCTGTGCTTGACGGAAACCGGCGACGCGCTGACATTTGCTGCGAAGCGGATGCGCGACGGCGCGTATCGCGAGCGGCGGAGGGCATCGTGGCGGGCGGGGTAAGCGAAGAGGCGCCGGCGCGGCCGGCGGAGAGCGGAGGGCCGGTCGACGCCCTCGCGGCGCTGGAGGAGGCAATCCGCGCCGCCGGAAGCGCGAGCGCCTGGGCGGCCGCGGCGGGGGTCTCGCCAGCGTACGTGTCGGACGTCCGCCTCGGCCGCCGCGCGCCCGGTGAGGCGGTCCTGCGGGCGCTCCGCCTGCAGCGCATCGTCAGCTACGTGCCGGCCCCGGAGGCCGGCCGATGATCCCGCAGTGGGTCATGCGCGAGGTCTACGGCGGCCCGGTCGAGGACGAGCCGACCTTCGCCGACCGCGGCGTCACGCGCGAGCACACGGCCCGGAAGCGGCTCTCCTGCGAGGAGTGCCCGAGCGGCCGGGGCATCCAGCCGGGCGAGCGGTACCGCGTCCACGTCGGCCTCGACGATTGCGGCACCTTCTTCTGCTCGCGCTCCTGCCGCGTCATGCCGGACGCCTGCCGCGCCGCCCTGCCGCCCGAGCCGGTCCGGGCCGCCCCGCGCGGGCCGGCCCTGCCGTTCGACCCCGACAACATCCCCTTCTGAGGAGCCTGCCATGGGCCGCGTGAAAGACGACTTCTTCGACAGCCTCACGCCCGACGAAGAGCGCGAGCTCTACGACCGAGACGCCCAGCGACCCGGTCCCGACGAGCCCGACCCGCAGCTCGACGCCGAGCCCGAGCTCCCCTTCCCGCCGCTGCCGTCCTTGGCTTCGGAGGGCTTCTCCATCCTCGACGACTGCCCCTTCTGAGGAGATCCCAGTGACGCAGGAAGACCACGACGCCATCGAGCGCGAGCGCGCCGCCTTGCTGGAGACCTTCGAGCTGGCCCTCGCGTTCGGCGGCTACGGCCCCGACCGCTACCAGGCGTGGAACGCCTACGTGAACAGGGACGTGCTGCGCCTCTTCAAGGGCCACGACTGGCTCGGTCCCGAGGAGGCCGTCACCGCGTACGGCTCCCGCGTCGCGCGCCGCTCCTACGCGCTCGCCGGTCCGCACGTGGCCTGGCGCAACACTGGCAACCACCTCCACTACGCGCTGCGTCTCGGGCTCGTAGAGGAAGTGACCGATCCCGCCCGCGGCCGCGGCTGGCGGCTCGTCCACCAGGACCTGCACTGGGTCGTCGAGGGCGAGGGCGCCCGGCGGCACGCGCGCCAGATCCGCGGCCTCCCGCCCGAGCAGCAGGCGGCCGAGGACCGGAGGCAGGCCCGGCTCGCGAAGCTCGCGGCAACGCTCGATCGGAAGGCGAGGGAGCAGGCCGACGAGAAGATCGCGGAGGCGGTCGCCTATCTCCTGAAATACACCCCGGACTTCGTCGTGCCGGAGCACTGGGCTCGCTCCGGGCCGGTGCCGGCCTGGGCCGTTGGCCTCCCCCTCGCCGAGGCGGCCGCCATCGTGCGGGAGGCCCACCATGCGGCCGAGATGCCGAGGTGCCGGTTGCGGTCCTGGGTACCCGCCCTGTGGAACGCGGCCGACAACGCCTTCGCCATCTACCACGACGCCAACCGCCGGGCTGTCGCGCGACCGGCTCACGCCGCGATCCCCGCCGACGACGCCGAAGCCCTGGAGATGCTGCTGTGACCACGCCCATCAGACCCACGCAGATCCGCTGCAAGGACGGCAAGATCTTCTCCGTCCAGCGCCTAGGCGGCGGGATCACGGTCCACGCCGACTTCCGCGATCCGGCGGTCGTCGCGTCCGGCCTCGGCCGGTACATGACGTTCCACGAGCCCGGGGATGGATCCGCCGAGCACACGGGCATGCCCGTAGAGATCGTGCGGGCGTACGCGAAGGCGCACGGAGGCGTCGCCGAGGCCGGCGCCGAGGCGCTCGCCCTGCTGAAGAAGCTGCCCTCCGAGGCCGCCGCCCCCGCTCCCGAGCAGCCTGCCCCGGCGGTTGAGGAGGCCGCCCCCGGCCGCCCTTTTCTCCTCGGGGAGCCGTGGTGGCCAGGGGGCCCGCGCCCGAGGCTGTGCCCGGGCCATCGGGTCAACATGAGCTGGAGCCAGCTCCGCGCATCGAGCTCGACGCCCTGACCCCCGCGGTGATCGAGGCGCAAAAGGCTCTCGCGGAGTTCGACGCGGGCTTCCTCTTCCAGGGCCGCGAGCCGGCGCACCGCGGCGAGGTCCTCGACACGTGGTACCGCCGGGCCGCGAAGGGCGCCGGGATCGGGTCGCGATTGGTGATCGCGACGCACGACAGATTCGCGCGGCACCCCCTGCGCGAGGAGGCCCTAGACCTGCGGGCGCGCCTGCTGGCCGTGGCCGAGGAGGCCTACCGCGAGCTGCCCCGTGCGCAGAAGCGCGCGAACTGGATCCGGGGCGCCTGATCGAGATGGAGGAGTAGCCATGGCCCGTCCCCCGCTGCCCGCCCACGACCTCGACGCCCACCGCGCGTGGGTCGCCGAGACCGTGGCGGCCCCGTTCCGCCGGCCGCGCGAGCTCGCGCGCCTGGTGCACTCGAAAGCCGAGAAGCCCCCCGCGCCTGAGCGCCCGCGCGACCTCTTCGACATGATGGAGGCGCCCCAGTCGTCGGTCCCGGCACCCGAGCCGGAGCCCGCGGCCCGGGACGACGGGAGCCCGTGGTACGTGAAGCAGGGGCTCCCGATCGACGAGGTCCTCAGGCACCATTTCGGCGCAGCGATCTCGCCGCCGAGCCCGCTCGCGCTGAAGCGCGCCCGGCTCAAGCGCGAGCGGGCAGAGGCCGCGATCGCCGCGCGGGCCGCCGCGCAGGCTGCCGCGGTCGAGGACGAGAAGGAAGACGAGGAGGAGAAGGCGGAGACCCCGGCCCCCGAGCCGACGCCGGAGCCCGAGGCGCCGCCCGCAGCGGGCGAGGCAGGCCCTGCACCGGCTGCGGCACCCGCCCTCGCGCTGACCTTCGACATGGGCTTCTGGACGAAGGCCCACGCCGAGGACCGCATCGAGTTCGAGCCGGCCCTCGGCAAGCCGCACCGGGTGGCGTGCCCGCCCTTCCATCTGCACGACGAGGAGCGCGCCGAGCCGATCGACGAGTTTCTCGGGCAGGTCGTCGGCGTCGAGCACGGCCGAGCGCTTCTGTTCCGGCGCCGGGATCCCGACGTCATGGACGGGTGCGAGGTCGGGCAGCGCTACATTCTGATGCGGTTTTGGCGCGACGACACGGGCGAGGTCTGGTCGATGCCCGTACGGGGCGACGACGCCGACGCCGTGCGGGTAGCGATCTGGCGGACGGTGAACCTCTACCGCCGGAACCGGGGCGGCTCGGGCTAGCCGCCCTCGTCCAGGCGCTCGCACAGAACCGACGAGTACGTCGCACCGTCCGGGCAATCCCCAAGCCTGGCCGGCCTGTACCGGGGGCGCATGCAGCAGCTGAAATAAGCCACCGTAACCGGCGGTCGGGGGTCCCCCGGCCGCCGATGCGCGTTCGCCTCCGCCGCGCGGCGCTCCGCCTCGTTGCGGGAGATCGCGAGGTTCATCCGCCCGCACGTCCGGCAGGTCACTGCTCCCGCGGGGGGCTCGCTGTAGGTGTAGGATCCGCGCATCACGCCGCGAGCCTCCGGAGAGTGCGCTCGTCGGCGGTGGCGATCTCCTCCTCTAGGGGGCCGGCATGCGTCGCGAGGTGCTCCCGGATCTCGCGCAGGGTGACCGGCCGGTACGCCCACCGGTCAACCCCGATGTCGCAGGAATGCCGCGTATCTTGGATGGCGCCGTGAGTGTGGCCGTAGAGGTGGAGGGTGCCGGCGTGCATGCCGGGCCACGACCGGGTCGGGTAGTGGCTCAGGAAGAGCTGCGTCCGCTCCAGGGTGACGCGCAGGATGTCCCGGGGCGGGCTCGCCCACGGCAGGGCCAGGGTCTTCGCGCCGTCATGGTTGCCGACGACGAGGTGCTTGCGCCCCCGTAGCTCGCCGAAGACGCGGCGGAGCTCCCGGGCCGACAGCCCGATGCTGAAGTCGCCGAGCACGTAGACGTCGTCGACGTCGGTGATCCGATTGTTCCACCGGTCGACGAGCGCCCTGTCGTGCTCGGCGATCGAGCGGAAGGGACGGGCGCAGTAGGACAGGCACGCCTCATGGCCGAGGTGCAGGTCGGCGGTGATGTAGACGGGCATGGTGCCCTCCCTCGAAACGGAACGCATGGCCGTCCGGATTTCCGGACGAGACGGCTGGCTCAGGCCGGCAGGCGTTTCGAGGGGGCGTGCGTCATGGGGCGATCCTCGGGGATCCGTGGCCGCCCGGCAAGGGGCGAACCACGGCACGGTTAGCCCTTCCCTGGCCTTTGGAGAGGGGGCGTGATTCGAGGGGGCGTTGTATCCCCGTTGTATCCCGCCGTTTCAGGGGCAGCGCGAAGCGCGTGAAGAACGCCTCGCAAGGGCCTGTCAGCTATAGGAAAAGGGATTGGAGCGGGCGATCGGGATCGAACCGACGACATTCAGCTTGGGAAGCTGACGTTCTACCACTGAACTACGCCCGCGTCGCCGCTCTGGTTAATGCCCGCGCCGCATCCTGTCCAGCCGAATCCGGCGGCCCGGCAGCACGCTGTCCGCATCGGCGGCGGAGCCGGACCGGCCGCCGCGCGTCATATGTGGGATCCGGACCATGCCATGACCGTCTTCTTCACCAGCGACACACATTTCGGGGATCCGCGGGTGCTGCGGCTCGATCGCCGGCCGTTCCCGGACCTGCCGGCGCACGACGATGCCCTGGTCGCCGCCTGGAACGCCCGCGTCGGGCCCGAGGATGAGGTCTGGCATCTGGGCGACTTCGCGCTCGGCCCGAGCGAAGCGCGCATCTGCGAGATCCTGGCCGACCTGCGGGGGATCAAGCGGCTGATCAGCGGCAACAACGATGGCCCCGAGACGCTGGCGGCGCCGGGCTGGGCCTGGGTCGGGGCCTATGCCGAGATCACGGTCGAGGCACGCCGCCTCGTCCTGTGCCACTACGCGTTCAGGACCTGGAACGGCATCGGGCGCGGCGCGCTCAACCTGCACGGCCACTCGCACGGGCAGCTCAAGCCGATCCCCAGGCAGTACGACGTGGGTGTGGATGCCCAAGGCTTCGTCCCGGTCACCCTCGCCGAACTCCTGGTCTCGCGCCGCCGCGGTGCGAAACACCCCGCGGAACCATCGGCTTAGCTCTGCCGTTTCACAGCCAGACGACAGGAGATGCGGGCGTCCCGGTCCAGGGAGACCGCCCTCAGCCTCCACAAACCCCGTGTCCGGAGACGGACCGCATCGGACCACGTCAAACATACGCGCGGGCGCACGCCGCCGTCCGGCCCGTCGCCTGTAAGCCCGTTCCACGGTGTTCCCATGAAACGATCCTCAAACGCCATCGCCGCACTCGGGCTCGCCCTGTCGGCGCAGACAGCACTCGCGGCACCGGCCTGCATCGAGGCCCGGCGCAAGGTCGATGAGGCCGTCGCCCTCCGCTATCAGGCCCGTCAGGAAGCGCGCCTCGGCGACCGCGAGCGAGTCTGTGACACGCTCGACGAGGTCGGCGACCGCTACAACGATGCCCGCGACGCCTTCGACGAGTGCGGGGCCGGCGTGGTCGCGATCGACCTGCGCAGCGAGCTGCGTGCCCTTCGCGTCGCCAAGCGGATCAACCGCTGCGACTAGCGGCGGCGAGGCCGACCCGTACGCATCATCCCCGAACCCGATCGAGCCCGTGCGCCGCCGCACAGAAGCCGCGCGAGCTTGACCGCACTGTTAACTCATGCGCGGCGCCAGCCCGCAGACAGGAATTCCGCCATGAACCACAGCCTCAGCCAGCAGATCGACCAGGATCTCGGCCAGGACCTCGGTACCCGGGCTGCCGCCCCGACCGGCCCCTCCTTCGCCGCCGCCCTCTGCGGCTTCCTCAGCACCACCGTCGCCACGACGGCGCTGATGTTCCTGCTCAGCAGCGTCTGACCGTCGGACACGCTCGACCCCGCCGCGCTCAGGGCGCGATCCACCAGAAGCGGCGCGGCGAGAGCAGCATGTCGACGCCGCCGACCTTCTGGGCCGTCGGCGGGGGCGGGCAGGCGGGTTCGGGCCGCGGCGCGGGCACAGGGGCCGCGGCCAGCAGCACCGCGGGCCGAAGCCCGAGGCGGGTCTGGATCTCCGGATGGCGCACCGCCACGATGGTGCCGACGCAGGCGAAGAGCGCGCCGGCCACTGCCCCGAGCAGAAAATTCGTCATCGCAAGACAGCATCCCGGAGGCCGAGAGCCTCCCCGCACCGGCGCGGGTCTGGCACCGCATGCGGGCGCGATTGCGGCGACCGGCGCTTACAGACCCTTAAGCATACTCGTGGGATCAATCCCGGGCGATGCCCCTCAGGCGGCATCCGCCGTCCGGGAACGGGTTGCAGGGATCGTGTCCGCATGAGCTACGCCGCCAACGCCTATGCCAGAACCGCGCAGGTCGCGCTCAACCCGCGGGAGGCGGAGGCCGCCGTGCTGATGAAGGCCGCCCGCCAGCTCCAGGCGGTGCGCGACGACTGGGACAACCAGGCGGACGGGCTCAACGCGGTGCTCACCTTCAACCAGAAGGTCTGGACGATCCTGGCGACCGCCGCGACGGACGCCGACAGCCCGCTGCCGCCCGACCTGCAGCAGAACGTGGCCAACCTCGCGGCCTTCGTGTTCCGCCGGATCCTCGACACTATGGTCGATCCCTCGCGCGAGAAGCTCGACGCGCTGATCGCCATCAACCAGAACCTCTCGTCCGGCCTGCAGGGGCGCTGAAGCCCCGCCTCAGCCGGAGGCCGGCTCGGCGGCGCGCTCCAGCCCGGCGCGCTCGTAGGCCACGAGGTCGCGGGCGCGCTTGATCGCGGCGTGGTGCCGGCCCGCCTCAAGCTCCTCTTGGATCGCCGCCAGGTAGGGGGCGGTGCCGGGCGCCTGCCGGACGAGTTCGGCGGCCTGCGCGTAGAACAGGGCCAGCGGCCCGGTCGGCTCCTCCGTGAGGTAGATCACCGTCAGCGTCAGGTGCAGGCGCTTGCAGGGCGTGTCCGCCTCGCTCTCGGTGATGATCTCGCTCTCGCGCAGGAACTTGCAGCTCGTCTCGATCAGGAAGGCCGCGCGGCGCTCACCGTTGCGGATCGCCGCCCCGTTGATGATCAGCCGCTCGAACGGCTTCAGTTCGATGCGCAGGGGCATGGCGTGCTCTCCGGATAACCTGACGCCACCCTAGTCACACTTCGTTAACCGTGACTCAACGCGGGCTCCGGAAAAACCGCGCTTGGCGTCTCAGGCGAGGAACCTCGCGGATCAGATTAAGGCCTCGGCAAGGGCCCGCGTGATCTCTGGGGCGACTGCCAGAAAGGCAGGTCTTCAGATCAGCACGGATCGCCCCGATGTCCAACATCACTCTCTCGTCTGCCACGCGGCAGAACCTGCTCGTGGCCCAGGATACGGCCGCCCTTCTGTCGACCACGCAGAACCGCCTCGCGACCGGCAAGAAGGTCAACTCCGCCCTCGACAGCCCGAGCTCGTTCTTCACGGCCCAGGGCCTCGACAACCGCGCGGGCGACCTCTCGAACATCCTCGACTCGATCTCGAACGGCGTGCAGGTGATCCAGGCCGCCAACACCGGCATCACCTCGCTGCAGAAGCTCGTCGACAACGCCAAGTCGGTCGCCAACCAGGCGCTGCAGGCGACGATCGGCTACTCGACCAAGTCGAACGTCTCGACCACGATCACCGGCGCAACGGCTTCGGATTTGCGCGGGACGACGTCGTATCTGAGTGCTCAGGCGACCAGCAACGTGCTGTACGACGGTACGGCTGCCAACGGCGCGGCGGTGTCCGGCACGACGAAGCTCGGTGCGGCCGGAACGATGACGGGCGGCACGATCACCGGCGCAACGGGCGCCACCGTGCTGAATACGGGCGGTGCTGCCGCCGGCTTCGGCGACGGAGACACCCTGACCGTAAACGGCAAGACCATCACGTTCTCGAAGACCGCCGCCCCAACCACCAGCACGGTCCCGACCGGCTACGGCTTCATCGCCAGTTCGAACGTCGCGACCGACGGCAACGGTAATTCGACCGTCTATCTCGGCGCCAACGGCAACGTCGCCACAATCAGCGACCTGCTGAGTGCGGTCGATCTCGCGAGCGGGGTCTCGTCCGCCTCGATCTCGGCCGGCGCCGCTACGGTCGCCACGGCCACCGGCGAGACGGCCTCCAACGTTGCCTCAGCCAAGATCGTCCTCAACTCTGCCACCGGTGCCGACCTCCAGATCAGCGGCAAGGCCGACCAGCTCAAGGCCCTCGGCCTCACGTCCTCGACGGGCTCCGGCACGGCCACGGTCTCGGTCACGCGCACGACGGCGGCCGGCTCCCTGGGCACCCTGCTTCAGGATGGCTCGACGCTGAACGTCAACGGCAAGACCATCAGCTTCAAGAACGCCGCCGTTCCCGCGGCCGCGAACGTCGCGAGCGGGTCCGGCAAGAACGGCAACATCGTAACCGACGGCAACGGCAACTCGACTGTCTACCTCCAGGGCGGTACGGTCGCCGACGTCCTCACCGCGATCGACCTTGCGACCGGCACCCAGACCACGACCAACGCGAGCGGATCGGCCACGCTGAAGACGGCGACCGGCGCGACCAACTCGTCGGTCGCGACCAACGGGTCCTTGAAAATCAGCACGGGCACGCTCGCGGACCTCAACATCACGGGGTCCGGTAACGCCCTGTCCGCGCTGGGCCTGAGCGGCAATGCAGGCACCGATACGAGCTTCACCGCAGCCCGCACATCGACCCCCGGCGGTCTCTCGGGCAAGACGCTGACCTTCGGGTCGCTGAACAGCGGCACCGCGGTCAACGTCACCTTCGGCGACGGTACCAACGGCACGGTCAAGACGCTCGATGACCTCAACACGAAGCTCGCCCTGAACAACATGCAGGCTTCGCTGGACGCCAGCGGCAAGCTGACGATCTCGACGACGAACGACTACGCCTCGTCGACGATTGGCAGCGCGGCCGACGGCGGCACCATCGGTGGCACGGCGGCGACGTTGTTCTCGACCGCGCAGGCCCCGGTTGCGGACGTGAACTCGCAGAACACCCGCAAGTCGCTGCTCTCGCAGTTCAACCAGATCTTGGACAACATCAAGTCCACGGCTCAGGACGCCTCGTTCAACGGCGTCAACCTGCTGAACGGCGACACGCTGAAGCTGACGCTGAACGAGAAGGGCTCATCGACGATGAACCTGATCGGCGTCACCTTCGATCCGGCGGGTCTCGGCCTGACTCGGCTCGGACAGAACGGCCTGAACGAGTTCGAGGACATCTCCTCGACCAACAAGGTGATCACGTCGCTGACGCAGGCCTCCTCGGCCCTCCGCTCCCAGGCCTCGACCTTCGGCTCGAACCTGTCGGTGGTGCAGAACCGGCAGGACTTCAACAAGCAGATCATCAACGTCCTGCAGACCGGCTCGTCGAAGCTCACCGACGCGGACCTCAACGAGGAGGCGGCCAACTCGCAGGCCCTCTCGACCCGCCAGTCGCTGACCGTCTCGGCGCTCTCGCTCGCCAACCAGGCCCAGCAGAGCGTGCTGCAGCTCCTGCGCTAAGACCGGGACGGGCGCCGCCTCGCGGCGGCGCCCGGACCCTCCGGCCAAAGACAAGAGGCCGAACGAAGAGAGGGCCGGGGCGAATCGCCCCGGCCTTCTTCGTTTGCGGACCGGAAGACCGGCGCCCTCAGGCGGTCCGGTCGATCTGGGCCGTCTGCGCGCCGGGGCGCGCCGTCTGGGCCGCCTCGCGCTCGGCGTAGGCGCGGGCCTTCAGCACCGTCACGCTCGGCAGCTGGACGACGATGTCGCCCGAGGCCGGATCGACCACCTGATAGACCATCTGCCGCGCCTCGGCGTCGCGCACGTACTGCGCGCGGTAATCCGCCTCCGTCGGCGCGGGGGAGGGGGCGTCCGCATCCGCGCTCAGGTCGATCCTCACTGCCGGCTCCAGCGGGGTGCGCTCGGGCTCGGCCGCGACCAGTCGTGTCGGCGCGGCGCTCGCGATCGACGCGACGACGGGCGCCGGCCGTTCCGCCGGTTGCACGCTGCCGATCTCGCTCATGGCCATGGGCCTCCGATAGATCACTGAGGTCCCATCTGGCGCCCGGATGATGACCGCGGCTTTAACAGCCGGGGGACTTTCAGAAGAACCGTTAACGCGCCCTTACCGGTTCACCAGAAATTGTACGGGCTCGAACAGGCACGAAAAAGGGCGGCGGCGACCGTCCGGTCCCCGCCGCCCCGCACCGTCGCGGATGTCTGCCGCGCCTACTCGGCGGCGTCGACGTAGAGCTTGCCGCCCTCGGCCAGGAACTCCTCAGACTTCGCCTTCATGCCGGCCTCGCGCTGGGCCTCGGACATGACGGGTGCGGTGTGGATCACCGCGCCCGCCTCCTCCATCGCCAGCACCTCGGCGCGCAGGTCCTGCGTGATCTTCATCGAGCAGAATTTCGGCCCGCACATCGAGCAGAAATGCGCGACCTTGTGGGCGTCCTTCGGCAGGGTCTCGTCGTGGTAGCTGCGCGCCGTGTCGGGATCGAGCGAGAGGTTGAACTGGTCCTCCCAGCGGAAGTCGAACCGGGCCCGCGAGAGCGCGTCGTCGCGCAGCTGCGCGGCCGGGTGGCCCTTGGCCAGATCCGCGGCGTGGGCGGCGATCTTGTAGGTGATGACGCCGGTCTTCACGTCGTCGCGGTTCGGCAGGCCGAGATGCTCCTTCGGCGTGACGTAGCAGAGCATCGCGGTGCCGAACCAGCCGATCATCGCGGCGCCGATGCCGGAGGTTATGTGGTCGTAGCCCGGCGCGATATCGGTGGTCAGCGGGCCGAGCGTGTAGAACGGCGCCTCGCCGCACTCGCGCAGCTGCTTCTCCATGTTCACCTTGATCTTGTGCATCGGCACGTGGCCGGGGCCCTCGATCATCACCTGGCAGCCCTTGTCCCAGGCGATCTTGGTGAGCTCGCCGAGCGTCTCCAGCTCGGCGAACTGCGCGGCGTCGTTGGCGTCGGCGATCGAGCCGGGGCGGAGCCCATCGCCCAGCGAGAACGAGACGTCGTAGGCCCGCATGATGTCGCAGATCTCGTCGAAGCGCTCGTAGAGGAACGATTCGCGGTGGCCCGCGAGGCACCAGCGCGCCATGATCGAGCCGCCGCGCGAGACGATGCCGGTGACGCGTCGCGCGGTGAGCGGCACGTGGGCGAGGCGCACGCCCGCGTGGATCGTGAAGTAGTCGACGCCCTGCTCGGCCTGCTCGATCAGCGTGTCCTTGAAGACCTCCCAGTCGAGCTTGAGCGGGTCGCCGCCGACCTTCTCGAGCGCCTGGTAGATCGGCACGGTGCCGATCGGCACGGGGGAGTTGCGCACGATCCACGAGCGGATGTTGTGGATGTTGCGGCCCGTCGACAGGTCCATCACCGTGTCGGCGCCCCAGCGGATCGACCAGACCAGCTTCTCGACCTCTTCCGCCGCCGAGGAGGTGACGGCCGAGTTCCCGATATTGGCGTTGATCTTGACCAGGAAGTTCCGGCCGATCGCCATCGGCTCCAGCTCGGTGTGGTTGATGTTGGCCGGAATGATCGCCCGGCCGCGGGCGATCTCGTCGCGCACGAATTCGGGGGTGATGAAGGCCGGCACCGCCGCGCCGAAGCTCTCGCCGTCGGCCAGCGCGGCCTCGGCCCGCTCCAGCATCTGCTCGCGGCAGAGGTTTTCACGATGGGCGACGTAGATCATCTCCTCGGTGACGATCCCGGCGCGGGCGAACTCGTACTGCGTCACCATCTGGCCGGGCGCGGCCTTGCGCAGCGTGCGCTCGGCCGGGCAGGGGGCGACCAGCTTGTCGGCGGAGGTGAAGCCGTTGTCCTCGGGCTTGACGGCGCGGGCCTCGGCGGTGGCGTAGCCGCGCGCCGCGATCCAGGGCTCGCGCACCTGCGGCAGGCCGGCGGCGAGGTCGATCCGCGCGTCCGTCTCGGTGTAGGGCCCGGAGGGATCGTAGACGCGGACCGGCGCCTCCTTCGGGTCGGTCAGCGCGATCTCGCGGAACGGCACCCGGATGTCGTCGCGGCCCGCGACCGGCGCGTAGACCTTGCGCGAGCCGTGGACCGGGCCGGTGGTGACGCTCTCGGGCGAGCCCTTCACGTCTTTGGGCAGGACGGGTGCGTTCATGGTGGATCTCTCCCTGGTTCCTTGGAGCGATCCGAATCACGGAAGAGGGGCAGATGAGAGTCCGGCCCCAAGTGCAGGCCGCAGGTTCCCGTCCCTCCGCCGGTATGAGCCGGATCAGGTTCAAGGGTCAGGGCCGCCGGGCCCAATCTCAGCCCCCCTCACGGGGGCTCCCCTCGGAACGGGCGGGAGCCTCCGTGGTTTACCGGGCCTTGTCAATGCTGCGGCAGTCGCCTGGCCTGACAGGCCGCAACCGCTCACCGGAGAGGAGGCGAACCGCGACGCGCCCGCGCGCCCTTACCGGCTCCGCACTTCGCCGGGACGACCGCGTCTCGCCCGCGGGAGCAGCGGGGCTATAACGGTGCGCCTCTCCCGGCCCGAGCGTCCCGATGCGCATCCTCATCATCCTGTCCGCCGCCGCGGTCGTGCTCTGCGCAGGGTTGGTCGGCATTCTGGCCCTGGCGCAGCGGCGGCTGATCTACCCCGGCGCCTATCAGGACGTTGCCTCCGTGGGCGAGCGGGCCGCGCCCGCGGGAACCGAAGCGATCACCGTCGGGACGGCGGACGGGGAGCGCCTCCATGCCCTGTGGCGGGCGCCGCGCCCGGGCTGCGGCGTGGTGGTGAGCTTCCACGGCAACGCCTCGATGCCGGAATTCCACGCCGAGCGCTTCGCCGCCGATCCCTGGCGTGCGGCCGGTTGGGGCGTGCTGGCCCCGGCCTATCGCGGCTATCCGGGCTCGACCGGCGCGCCCTCCGAGGAGGGGCTGATCGCGGACGGGCTCGCCGCCGTCGCGGAGGCCCGCGCGCGGGCGCCCGGCGCGCCCGTCCTGCTCCACGGCCACTCGCTCGGGGCGGCCGTCGCGGTAGCGGTGGCGGCGCGCCTGCCTCCGGCCGGAGCGCCGGCCGGCCTCTACCTGGAGGCGCCGTTCGACTCCCTGGTCTCGGCGGCGCGCGTGCATTTTCCCGCCGCGCCGGGCTGGCTCCTGCGCGACACCTACCGGTCGGATGCGCGCATCGCGGGACTCCGCGGCCCGATCCTGATCGTGCACGGCACGGACGACCCGGTCGTGCCGGAGCGCCTCGGCCGCCGGCTGGCGGAGGCCGGCAAGGCTCGCTTCGAAGCACTGCCGGGCGACCATGTCAGCATCCTGGGCGCGCGGGACAAGGAGGCCGTAGCCCTGTTCGGGGGCGCCCGCGCGTGTCCCGATGCCGCGGCGGCCGAGGTGCGCTGAACGGCACCCGGTGCACCATATGCCGGGACGGGAGGAGCGGATTTGGGCAGGCGGGAGCGCAGGTGGCGCGACGACGACCCGGCAACGCACGGGCCGCTCGCGGCCGCGCCGGTAATGTGCCCGCTCTGCGACCGGCAGATCCCACCGGGCGCCCGTTCCAGCCTGCATCATCTCACGCCGAAGCTGAAGGGCGGCACGCACCGGGGCACGGTGCGGCTGCACCAGATCTGCCACTCGGCGATCCACGCCCGCTACAGCGAGGCCGAGATCGCCCGCCGGCTCGCCGACGTCGAGGCCCTGCGGGCGGATCCGGAGATCGCCCGCTTCCTCGCCTGGGTCCGCACCAAGCCCGACGACTTCCACGCCGCCACGAGGACGACCCGCGAGCGCCGCGGCGCGCACCGGGACCGTTAGGCGCCTTAACCAAGTCTTCACCGAACGCTGCGCTCGGGCCGCGAATCCTGGCACGATGCTGACGACGGCTGGTTGCATGTCGGGAGGACGGGGAGGCGCGGATGGAGTCGCGGGCCGGAACGGTGGCGGAGGAGGGCCTGCACCCCGCATCGCTCGGCGGAGCGAGCCTGCGGCTCGAATCTCTCAATGATACGAGCCCGCGGCTCGAACCTCTCAATGACACGAGCCCGCGGCTCGCCTGGGTCGACGTGGCCAAGGGGCTCTGCATCCTGCTCGTCGTCACGATGCACGCGACGCTCAGCACCGGCGCGGCGCTGGGCGGCGAGGGCTTCCTGCACCCGCTTGTGGCCTTCGCCCAGCCCTTCCGGATCCCGGCCTTTTTCCTGCTCTCCGGCCTGTTCCTCGGCCGGGTGATCGGGCGCGGCTGGCGCCCCTTCGCCGACAAGCGGGTGGTGCACTTCGCCTACTTCTACGGTCTCTGGCTGCTGATCCAGTCGGCCGCGAAGTACGGCGAGATCGCGGGCGAGGGCGGGCCGACGGCGATGCTGCGCCACCTCGCCCTGGCAATGGTCGAGCCCTACGCCACCCTGTGGTTCATCTACCTGCTGGCGGTGTTCTCGGTGGTGACGAAGCTGCTGCGGCGGCTTCCCGGCCCGGTCCTGCTCGGGGCCGCGGCGCTGCTGCAGGTGCTGCCGCCCCAGACGCCCTCCTACCTCGTGGAGGAGTTCTGCGCGCGCTACGTCTTCTTCGTGGCGGGCTACCTCTTCGCGGGCCGCGTCTTCACCTTCGCGGAGGCTGTCCGGGCGAGGCCCGGGCCGGCGAGCGGCGCCCTCGCGCTCTGGGCGCTGGCCGAGGGCTGGCTCGCCCTCACGCCGGTCTCGGGACCGGGCACCCCGGCGCTCGCGAGCCTGCCGGGCCTCGGCCTGCTGCTCGGGGTGCCGGGGCGCTCGCCCTGGTGGCGTCCGCGGTGCTGCTGACCCGGGCGGGCGGTCCCGTCGCGGGGGCCCTCCGGTACTGCGGCAGCCGCTCCCTCGCGATCTACCTCGCCTTCTTCCTGCCGATGGCCGCCACCCGCACGCTCATCGCCGAGACCGGGCTGATCATGGATATCGGGCTCGCCTCCCTGGTCGTCACGGCGAGCGCGGCCCTCGTCCCGCTTCTCCTCGAACGGCTGGTCCGCGGGACCCGGCTCGACATCCTGTTCCGGCGTCCCGCCTCGCTCAGCCTGCAAGCGCCCCCTCGCGACGCGTCCCGGCTCAGGGCGGCTTGAGCCGTCCCACCGGGACGGGATTCCCGGCCACAGGCGGGAAAATAATCAACTTCACGTTCAAAAACAAACTTGAAGGAAACTATTGCCGGCGTAGATCAGGCTGCGAGGTTGCGGCGCGCCCGCGCCGCACGTCGCCGCGCGAGGTGCATCTTGAGGATCGCGGAGCTGACCGGCTGGGCCATCCCCGCCGCTATGAACCAGAACTGGGACCACACCTACGTCACGAGCAGCCTCGGCGATGCCTGGGGCTGCTACGGGCGCAGCGCGGGCGGGATGCGGCTGGTCTGGCATCCGGGCGACCGCGACGTCGCCGACTGCCTCGCGCGGCCGGACCAGATGGCGGGCATCCGCTACGGCGTCACGGGCGTGTGTCACCAGATGGCGAACCGGATCCTGTATCCGGCCAACCGCATCCTGGTCAGCACGGCACGCGGATATCCCTGGTCGCGCAAGCTCTGGCGCGATTACGGGCTCGGGCCCTGGCCCGAGCGGACGGGTTGCTATAGCTCTGAACCAACATCGTCGACAGCAGGCGGATCGAGCCCTCCGGGTGGCCGCCGGGCTGCCAGCAGCAGAGGATCTGCCGTGGCTCAGGACGATCATCTCGACCCCCATCTCGACTGGCGGCGCACGGCCGCCGAGCACGGGATACCGCTGACGGGCCCCGTGATCGACCGGCTCGCAGCCGCCGACCGGGAACTCAAAGACCGGCAGACCCGGCTGATCTTCAGGCTCGATAACCATCTGATCGAGCCGGACACCTATCTCGCCGAGCTGAACGCGGCCGTCCGGGATTATCTCCGCACGGCCAGGAGCGTCCTCGGCGGCAGCGCCTACACGTCGATCTTCGGTTCCGACGCGACGGATCCCGGAGGCCTGATCGACCAGGATGTCTTCCTGGCCTCGGAGGCGGCCCGCTCCCCGGCTACGCGGCCCGGCGGCGGCGCGGGCGGCGCGATGCCCTGATCCGCTCCCGCGCTCGGCCCGCCCATCAGTTCAGGGCACGACGAACCGGGCACCGATCTCCTCGGCGCCGCGCCACACCGCCCGGCAGACCCGCGGCTCGGGGAAGCGCGTCGCGGCCAGCAGGAAGACCTCCGGTACGCAGGTGGCGTCGAGCGAGACCAGCCGCACGCCGTGCTCGGAGAGGTCGTAGATCAGGCAGGGCAGGGAGGTGTGCTCGTCCACGGCGATCAATCCGCTCTCGTCGATGCGCGCGCGGGGTGAGGCGCGGCGCTCGGCGGGCTCCGCCAGGGGGCGCAGCGCGGGGCTCGGGGCGGCCACGGCGTCAGGCCCGCACGTCGAGCAGGCGCCGCGTCGCGCCGTCCGCGGCGCGGGCGACAGCGGCGTTCGCGGCGAACTCCGCGCGCGACGCGACGAGGTCGCGCGCCGTCTGCGAGAGGTCGATCTGCGCGGCGGCGGGCAGATGCGTCCCGATCGGCTGTCCGGTTCCCGAGGGGCCGGCCCGCATGCGGGCCACCTGCACGGCGGCTTCCGTGAAGCGGGCCTGGGCGGCGACCATGCCGCCGGTCGCGCTCTGGAGGGCATCGATCATCGTAGCACCCTGTCCCGGGCCCGGCAGGGGCCCGCAGAACACCTATCGACGCCCCGATCCTTCAACCCCCACTTGTAAAACTCGCTCGCATTCGACGCATCCGGAACGCTGTCCCGTGCGCCCTCGATTCCGATCGCCCATCGGGCCGGCTCGCCGTGCGCCCCGATGGTAAAGACCTCTTAAACCCGCCGCATTTACGGTGCCGTAGCAGGGTCACGGGCCGGCGCCGGACGCGAGCCGGCACAGCCGCAGGACCAGACACGGGCATGGCGAACGGACGCGGACGGGACCGGAGCGAGCCGAACTTCGACGTGCCGGAAGGCCGCGTCGCGGCGCCCGGCACCCTCGACCTGCGCCTGTCCCGCCAGGATCGGGCGGGAGGCGGCGTGGCGGCATCGGGACGGGACGGCGGCGCCAAGCGCAAGTCCGGCGGCAGCGGCGCGCCCAAGCGCGGCCCGGCCCACAGTCCGGTGCGCAAACCGAAGAAGCGGCGCGGCTCGCTCCTCGGGCGGCTCGTCTACGGCTGCGTCGTCCTCGGGCTCTGGGCCGTCATCGGGGTGGCTGGCCTCGTCGCCTACCACGCCTCGCAACTGCCCCCGATCGATCAGCTCGCCGTGCCGAAGCGGCCGCCGAACATCGCCATCCTGGCGAGCGACGGCTCGCTCCTGGCCAATCGCGGCGAGACCGGCGGGCGCGTCGTCTCGATCAAGGAATTGCCGCCCTACCTGCCGCGCGCCTTCGTGGCGATCGAGGACCGGCGCTTCTACTCCCATTTCGGCGTCGATCCGGTCGGCATCGCCCGCGCGGTGGCGCAGAACCTGACCCGGCGCGGCGTGGCGCAGGGCGGCTCGACGCTGACCCAGCAGCTCGCCAAGAACCTGTTCCTGACGCCGGAGCGCTCGGCCTCGCGCAAGATCCAGGAGGCGATCCTGGCGCTGTGGCTGGAGCACAAATACTCCAAGGACGAGATCCTCGAACTCTACCTGAACCGGGTCTATTTCGGTGCCGGCGCCTACGGCGTCGAGGCGGCGGCGCAGCGCTATTTCGGCAAGCCCGCCAAGGGCGTGAGCCTGGCGGAAGCCGCGATGCTCGGCGGCCTCGTCCAGGCGCCGTCCCGGCTCGCCCCGAACCGCAACCTGCCCGCGGCACAGGCGCGCGCCGCCCAGGTGCTCGCCGCGATGCAGGAGCTCGGCTTCGTGCCGGCCCAGGACGTGAAGGTGGCGCTGGCGCAACCCGCCAAGCCCGCGGGCAGCCGGGGCGGCGGCTCGGCCAACTACGTCGCCGACCTCGTGATGGACGTGCTCGACGATTTCGTCGGCAAGTTCGAGAGCGACATCGTGGTCCAGACCACCGTCGATACCAGCCTCCAGGCCACCGCCGAGCGGGCGCTGGTGGACGAGCTGAACAAGCAGGGCACCCGCTACAACGTCCACCAGGGCGCGCTGGTCTCGATGAAGCCGGACGGCGCGATCCGGGCGCTGATCGGCGGGCGCGACTACGCCCAGAGCCAGTTCAACCGGGCCACGACGGCGCGGCGCCAGCCCGGCTCCTCGTTCAAGCCCTTCGTCTACCTCGCGGCGGTCGAGCGCGGCGCCACGCCCGACAGCGTGCGCGAGGACGCCCCGATCAAGATCGGCAACTGGCAGCCGGAGAACTACTCGCACCGCTACGAGGGGGCGGTCACGCTCCGCAGCGCGCTCGCCCAGTCCCTCAACACGGTCGCGGTGCGCCTCGGCCAGGAGGTCGGCCCGAAGGCCGTGGTGCAGACGGCCCAGCGGCTCGGCATCTCCTCGCCCCTCCAGGCCAACGGCTCGATCGCGCTCGGCACCTCCGAGGTGACGCCGCTGGAGATGGTCGGCGCCTACGGCGCCTTCGCCAACGGCGGCACCGGCGTGATCCCCTACGTGATCGCCACGGTGAAGGCTGCTGACGGCAAGGTGCTGTACCGGCGGGGCGAGGGCGGGCTCGGCCGGGTCATCGACCCGAACGCCGTCGGCATGATGAACGCGATGATGCACGAGACCTTCGTGTCGGGCACGGCGCGCAAAGGCGACATCGCGGGCTGGGATCTGGCCGGCAAGACCGGCACCAGCCAGGACTTTCGCGACGCGTGGTTCATCGGCTACTCGGGCAGCCTCGTCACGGGCGTGTGGCTCGGCAACGACGACGGCGAGCCGACGAAGAAGGCCTCGGGCGGCAACCTGCCGGTCGAGATCTGGAAAACCTACATGAGCGTGGCGCTGAAAGGCCAGACGCCCGTGCCACTGCCCGGCATGAACCGCTGGCGCCGGGCGCCGGAGGCGGCGACCACGGCCTCCGTGGCGACGGCGGGCGGCCCGGAGGAGATCCTCGGCCAGATCTTCGGCACCAACCCGCAGCCGGCCCAGCCACAACCCCGCCGCCGTCAGGCCCAGCCCCAGGACGACCGCAACTTCTTCGAGAAGCTGTTCGGCGTCGGAGAGTAAGGCGGCATCCAGTAGAGCGGTTCGAGATTGCGCATCCCCTCGCCGGGGGCGAGCCGAGCGGTAGCGAAGGTGAGGGGACTTCTCCGGCACCTCGCGGTGAGCCGGAAAGGGTGTCACCCCAGAAAGTCCTCCAGCGCGGCCAGCACGAGGTCCGGGCGCTCCTCCTGCAGGGTGTGGCCGCAATCGAGGGCGTGGCCGCGCACGTTGGCAGCCTTCTCCCGCCAGGTCGCCAGAACGTCGTAGGTCCGGCCCACCGTGCCCTTCGCGCCCCAGAGCGCCAGCAGCGGCACCACGACGCGCTTCTCGGCATCGGCCGCGTCGTGCTCCAGATCGATCGTTGCGGCCGCGCGGTAATCCTCGCAGATGGCGTGGCGGGTCGCCGGGTCGCGGTAGACCCGGAGATACTCGGCGAAGAGTTCCGGGCTCGGGCTGCCCGGCGTCTTCGACTGGCCGTCCACATGAGTGCGCAGGAAGAATTCCGGGTCCGCGCCGATCAGGCGCTCCGGCAGGGGCGCCGGCTGGATCAGGAAGAACCACCAGAAATAGGCGGTGGCGAAGGCCTTGTCGGTGCGCGCGTACATGGTCGCGGTGGGCGCGATGTCGAACAGGGCGAGCCGGGTCACCGCGTCGGGATGGTCGAGCGCCATGCGGTGCGCGACGCGCCCGCCGCGGTCGTGCCCGACCGCCGCAAAGCGCCGGTGACCGAGCGCGCGCATCACCGCGACCGCGTCCGCCGCCATCGCGCGCTTGGCGTAGTTCGCGTGGCCGGGGCCGCCCTCGGGCTTGTCGGAATCGCCGTAGCCGCGCAGGTCCATCGCCACCACGCTGAAGCGCCGGGCGAGTTGAGGCGCCACCGCGTGCCACGTGCTGTGCGTCTGCGGGTGACCGTGCAGCAGAAGGAGGGGCGGGCCCGAGCCCCCGGTCGCGGTGCGGATCCGGACGCCGCCCGCATCGATGTCCTGCAGCGTGAAGCCTGCCAGGAACGGGTCCGCCGCCGTCATGATTCACCCTTCGTCGCGGGAGCCGAGCGGGGCGTAGCGGAGGGCTGCGCTCTCGGAAAGGGCGCGGGGCGACGATCCTGTTGGGATGTGGGCCGCGCGGAGCGGAGCCGGCCTCAGGCCGCGCTGAGGCGGAGCAGCGGCGGGATCAGCGTCCCGGCCGAGTCCTCGACCGTGAGATCCTGCGTGCGAATCACGAGGTCCGGCGCCTCCGGCGCCTCGTAGGGGGCCGAGATGCCGGTGAAGTCTGCGATCTTGCCGGCGCGCGCCCGGTCGTAGAGCCCCTTGGGGTCGCGCGCCTCGCAGACCGCGAGCGGCGTGTCGATGAAGACCTCGAGGAACGGCACGTCGCCCGCGATGCGGCGGGCCATGGCGCGCTCCTCGCGGAACGGCGAGATCAGCGAAACCACGACCACCAGCCCGGCCTCGGCCATCAGGCGGGCGGTCTCGGCGGCGCGGCGGATGTTCTCGGCCCGGTCGGCGGCGCTGAAGCCGAGGTCGCGGTTCAAACCGTGGCGCAGGTTGTCCCCGTCGAGCACCATCGTGTGCCGCCCGGCCTCGGTCAGCGCCCGGTCGGCGGCGTTGGCGATGCTCGACTTGCCGGCGCCCGAGAGACCCGTGAACCACGCGATGGCCGGCCTCTGGCCGAGTGTCCGCCAGCGGGCCTCGCGGGGCTGGAGGGTGTGCCAGGTCAGGTTATCGGAGCAGGTGGAGCGCTCGGCGAACAGGGACTTGGACAAGGACTCGATCTCTGTGACGGTCTCTCCGGCGTCGAGGTGGACGCGGAAGCTTCGGAACGGCGCCGTGGGGAACGAACCGCCTCTCATGCGACCCGGGCGGGTAACGGGACCGGGGTTTTTCCGGGCCCCTCAGGCCGCCCCGACCTGCCGGGCACGTCCGGCTCCGAGCGCGCAGGCCGCGGCGCCTGCGGCCAGAGCGCAGAACAGCAGCGAGGAGGCACCCCAGCCGCCGAACACCTCGTGGGCCAGGCCGAAGCCGAGAGGTCCAAGCGAGGCGATGGTGTAGCCGACGCCCTGCGCCATGGCCGAGAGCGCGGCGGCTCCCCGCGTGTCGCGCGCGCGCAGGACGATGATGGTGAGCCCGAGCCCGAAGCAGCCGCCGAGCCCGAAGCCGAGCGCGAGCGTCGCGGGCACAAGCAGCGCGACGGGCCCGTGCGCCACCGCGAGGTAGCAGGCGGCGGTGAGCCCGACGATGGCGAGCGCCGCCCCGCGCTGGTCGCGGAGCTTGGCGGCCACGGTCGGGACCAGCAGGGCCGCCGGCGCTTGGCCGACGCTCATCAACGCCGCCACGAAGCCGGCATCGACGGTGCTCAGGCCCCGGTCGTGCAGCACCAGCGGCACCCAGCCGAACAGGATGTAGGCGAGCGAGGATTGCAGGCCCATGAAGCCCGTGACCTGCCAAGCCAGCGGCTCGCGCCAGATCGCCCGGCGGGGCGCCGGTGCGGGCGCGGCGGGGCTGGCCGGGCGGGCGAGGGGAGCCCAGGCGAGCGCGGCGAGAACGGCCGGCGCCGCCCAGGCGGCGAGCGCCAGCGACCAGTCCCCGCCGAACAGGCCCTGGAGCGGCACGGTGAGGCCGGCGCCCGCGGCCGCCCCGAGGCAGAGCGTCATGGTATAGAGGCCGGTCATCAGCCCGGCGCGGCCCGGGAACTCGCGCTTGACGAGCCCCGGGATCAGCACGCCCGCGAGCCCGATGCCGAGCGAGGCGATGCAGGCCCCGGCGAAGAGCGGCACAAGGCCACCCAGCGCCCGCAGCGCCAGCCCCACCGCGACGATCGCGGCGGCGAGCAGGATGCCGCGGTCTGGACCCAGGCGCCGCCCGACCGCGGGCGCGAGCGCGCAGGCGAGGCCGAGGAACAGCACCGGCAGGGTGGTGAGCACGGAGGCGCCCGCGGCGCCGAGGCCCGTCTCGGCCCGGATCGCGGCGAGCAGCGGCCCGACGGTGGTCAGCGCCGGGCGCAGGTTGAACGCGACCAGCATCAGGCCGCACCCGAGCAGCAGCGGGTGCGGCGCCCTCACGGCAACGCTCATGCGCGCATCCCAGCCCGCGGTCGCGCGCGCGCGCTGGCGCGCAGATTGGCACGTAGCGCCCCCAGCAGGCAGGCGGCCAGCATCAGCCCGAAGGGCAGGTCGCCGAGGCGGCCGTAGAGGGTGCCGCCGACGAGGCGCGCCGGCAGGTCGGCGTCGAGGATCCGCTCCCGGTCGAGCGGCAGGCTCGCGGTGACGCGCCCGTGCGGGTCGATCACGGCCGAGATGCCCGTATTCGCGTCGCGCACCAGCGGCAGGCCCTCCTCGACGGCGCGCAGGCGCGCCTGGGCGAGGTGCTGGCGCGGGCCCGGCGTGTCGCCGAACCACGCGTCGTTGGTGACGTTCAGGATCAGGCCCGCCGGCGCAGCGCCCGCGGGCAGGATTGCGCCCGGAAAGATCGCCTCGTAGCAGATCGTGGCGGCGACCGGCGGCAGGCCCGGTACGGTGAGGATGCGCTGAGCCGCCCGCTCGCCGGCCGTGAAGCCGCCGGGGATCGCCACGAACTGGCGCAGGCCCACCGCCCGCAGGAGCCAGTCGAGGGGAGCCGGAAGGTACTCGCCGAAGGGCACGAGGTGGACCTTGTCGTAGCTGTCCGTGATCCGCCCGCCCGGCTCGATCGCCAGGATGGCATTGTAGTAGCGCAGGCGCTCGCCCGGCAGCGGCTCGTCGGCCCGCGCCGCGCCGGTGAGCAGGATCTGTCCCGGCTCGATCCCGGCGCCGACCTTGGCGAGCGCGTCCGGATCGCGCTGGATCAGGAACGGAAAGGCCGATTCCGGCCAGACGATGTGGGTCGGGCGGGGCTCGCCGGGCTCAGGGGCGCGGCGGGTCAGCTCGACGTAGCGCTCGACGATGTCGTCGCGGTTCTCCGGCCGGAACTTGGCGTCCTGCGGCAGGTTCGGCTGCACGAGGCGCAGGCGCACGCCCGCCACCACCGGATCGGGCGCCGGGCCGACCCGCCACGCGCCGTAGAGCGCGAGCGCCGCCAGCACGATCGCGGCGGCGAGCGTCGGCCCGAAGCGGCTGCGCGGGTTCGAGCCGGTGGCGAGCGTGGCCGGCGCGGCGCAGACCAGCACGGCGAGCACGGTCAGCCCGTAGAGCCCGACGACGCTCGCCGCCTGCATCAGCCGCAGATCCTGGCCCAGCGCCATGCCCAGCGTGTTCCACGGAAAGCCGGTCAGGATATGCCCGCGGAGCCACTCGGCGGCGCCGATCCCGAAGGCGAGCGCCGCGATCCGGCCGGGGCCGCGGACCCAGAGCGCGCCCGCCGCCGCGAAGCCCGCGCCGTAGAACAGCCCGAGCCCGAAGGGCAGGCCGACGACGCCGAGCGGCATCGCCCAGGCGAACTCGTCGGCCTCGACCAGGAAGGCGGCACCGAGCCACCACAGGCCGGCGGTGAGGTAGCCGAAGCCCCAGGCCCAGCCGACGAGGCCGCAGGGCAGGAGGCGCCGGAGCGCCGGGCGGTCCGCGGCGGCGGCGTCCGTGAGCCAGACGGCGACGCTGAGCGAGAGGGCGAGCGCGGGCAGGATGCCGAAAGGCGGCATGGCGAGCGCGCCGAGCGCGCCCGCGAGCCAGGCGAGGCCGAGCCGGCGCCAGCCGGTGAGGCGCAGGATCGGGCGCAGGGCGCCTGCGCTCCCGCGCGGCCCGTCGGAGGGATGCGCGGCGGTGCGGCTGTGAAGGGAGAGCGTCGGTGCCATCGGTCCGGGACCCGTATGCGGATCCCTTGGCCGGGAAAAGGCGCCGAAAGCGTGACGGCGCAAGCGATCGACGCGATCTCAACCCCGGGGAGCGCCGTCGCCTACAGCTTCGTGCGCTCCTCGTGAACGAGGCTCAGGCCGTCCGCGACCTCACGCCCGCGGCGGCTCCGCGACCGCGGCGGGCGGAGGGAGGGCCAGCGGCACCACCGCCTCGATCCGGGCGGGGCCGCGCTTGAAGCGTAGGCGCTTGAGGCGGCGCGGGTCGGCGTCGAGCACCTCGAATTCCAGATCGCCCGGGCCGCTGATCGTCTCGCCCCGGGCGGGCACGCGGCCGGCCAGCGTCACCACCATGCCGCCGATCGTGTCGATCTCCTCGGCCATCTCGCCCACCGCCGCCACCAGATCGACGCCGGTCGCCTCCGAGACCTCGGCGAGCGGCGCGCGGGCGTCGGCCACGAAGATCTCGCCCTCGCCGTCGAGGCGCTGCACCATCTGGCCCTCGGCCACGTCGTGCTCGTCCTCGATGTCGCCGACCACCATCTCGATCAGGTCCTCGATCGAGATCAGCCCGTCGGTGCCGCCGTACTCGTCGATGACGAGCGCCATGTGGGTGCGCTGCGCCTGCATGCGGACCAGGAGGTCGATCGCCGGCATGGAGGGCGGCACGAACAGGACCGGGCGCTGGATCCCGGTGGAGGCGAGCGTCGCCGAGAGGTCCACGCTGCCGAGGTTGAGCATGCGCAGCGCGCGCGCCGCCCCGCGCCGGGTGCGGGCGCCCGGGCTCTGCGGATCGAGCGCGCCGGCCATCGCCGCCGCCTGCGCGCCCGGCACCGGCGAGCCGCGGCGGGCGCCGGCCTCGGCACGGGCCGCGATGTGATCGACGAAGTCGCGGATGTGGACCATGCCGCGGGGGTCGTCGAGCGTCTCGCCGTAGACCGGCAGGCGGGAATGGCCGGCGGTGCGAAAGAGGCGCAGCAGGTCGCCGAGGCTCGTGTCGATCGAGACCGCGACGATGTCGGCCCGGGGAATCATCACGTCGTCCACCCGCACCTTGTGCAGGCCGAGCACGTTCTTGAGCATGGCGCGCTCGTAGGGCGAGAACCCGTTCTCGCCCGTATCGGGCTCACTCAGCGCGTCCTCGATGTCGTCGCGGAGGCTGTCGCGCGGCTTCAGGTGCAGCGCCTGGAGAAGGCGGTCGTACCAGGGCTCGCGCGCCTGGCCCTGCTCGCCTTCGGGGGTGCTGGACGCGGCCTGGGCCGCGCCGCGACTTCGATCGTTGGTCATGTCGTCCGGGTCTGGGGTGAGGTCACCGACCGCTCAGAGGGGCTCGGGCTCTTCGGCATAGGGGTTCGGCACCCCGAGTCCGGCGAGCGCCGCGATCTCGAGGGCCTCCATGGCGTCGGCCTCGGCCTCGCCGGTCTCGTGGTCCTGTCCGAGCAGGTGCAGGGTGCCATGAACGAGAAGATGGGCGAGATGGTCGCGGAACGGCTTCGACTGCTCCGTACTCTCGCGCAGCACCGTGTCATACGCAAGAACCACGTCGCCGAGCGGTGTCGCGACGCCGGCATGGCGCGGCTGCGGGGCAGCCGGAAAGGACAGCACGTTCGTGGGCTTGTCCTTTTCCCGCCAGGTGCGGTTGAGGTCCTGCACGGTTGCGTCGTCGGCGAGCAGCACGCTGACCTCCAGGGCGCCCGCGGGCCGCTCGGGGGCTGCGGCGATCCCCGCCTCGACGGCGCGAATCACCAGGGCTTCGAGGTCGGGCAGGGCCGCCTCCCAGCGCACGTCATCGACCGCCACGTCGATCTCGGTGTCCGTCTCCGGCATGGTCAGGCGAGCGGCCGGCGGCGCGGGTTCGGGTTGCGGTCGGCCTCCGATTCGCCGTGGGCGGCGCGCTCGTAGGCGGTGACGATGCGGCGCACGAGGTCGTGGCGCACTACGTCCACGTCCTTGAAGGTGACGCGCCCGATGCCCTCGACGCCGTCGAGCACCGAGACCGCCTCGACGAGGCCGGATTTCTGGCCCGGCGGCAGGTCGATCTGGCTCGGGTCGCCCGTCACGATCATGCGCGAGTTCTCGCCGAGCCGGGTCAGGAACATCTTCATCTGCATGGAGGTGGTGTTCTGGGCTTCATCCAGCAGCACCACGGCGTTGGTCAGCGTGCGCCCGCGCATGAAGGCCAGCGGCGCGATCTCGATGATGCCGGTCTGCAGGCCGCGGTCGACGTGGCGCGCCTCCATGAAGTCGTAGAGGGCGTCGTAGATCGGGCGCAGATACGGATCGACCTTCTCGCGCATGTCGCCCGGCAGGAAGCCTAGGCGCTCGCCCGCCTCGACGGCGGGGCGCGACAGGATCAGCCGCTCGGCGTGGCCCTGCTCGAGGAGCGAGACCGCGTGCCCGACGGCGAGCCAGGTCTTGCCGGTGCCGGCCGGCCCCTCGGCGAAGACGAGTTCGTTGGTGCGCAGGGCCCGGATATAGGCGTCCTGCGCAGCGTTGCGGGCGCGGACCGCGCCGCGGCGACGGGTGGCGATCTGCTCGAAATGCTGGCCGTTGCCGCCGTTCCCGTTGCCGGTCCCGGCCGGGATCTCGGCGGAGGGGAACAGGTTGCCCTGGACCGTCGCCTCCTGGATCGCGCCGTCGACGTCGCCGATCGTGAGCGGACCGCCCGCGCGGGAGCGGTCGTAGAGCTTCTCGAAGACGCGGCGGGCGAGTTCGGCCGCGTCCGGCGGACCCTTGACCACGAGGTGGTTGCCGAGCGCGGTCGCGGTCACCTCCAGCCGGCGCTCGATATGCGCGACGTTCTGGTCGTACTGTCCGAAGACGAGGCTCGCGAGGCGGTTGTCGTCGAAGGTCAGCGAGATCTCGGCGGTCTCGTAGGGGCCGCGGGGGCCGGCGCTCCGGGGGCGCGGCGCGCCCCGCCCGGCCGCTCCGTCAGATGGCGTCAAAGGCAGGTCCTCTTGTGGTGGGACGTAGATAAGTCCCTCCCGCGCGCGGCGGGAGAGGCGCGGTGTCGCCTCACGCGGCCTCGGCCCGCTGGACCAGCTCGCCGGTGAGGCTGTTCGCCCCCGCCTCGCGGATGCGCACCGCGACGACGCTGCCGATGGTGGAGGCCGGTGCCTCGAAATGGACGGCCAGCATGTGCGGCGTCTTGCCGGCGACCTGGCCGGGATGGCGGCCGGCCTTTTCGACCAGAACGTCCACCACCTGCCCCTCGGCGGCGCGCTGGTAGGCGTGGCGCTGCCGGTCGAGGAGCGCCTGGAGCGCGGCGAGACGCTCGGACTTCACGGCTTCCGGCACCGCGTCGGCGCGCTCGGCCGCGGGCGTGCCGGGACGCGGGCTGTACTTGAACGAGAAGGCGCTCTCGAAGCCGACCTCTTCCACGAGCCGCATCGTGTCGGCGAAGTCCTCATCCGTCTCGCCCGGGAAGCCCACGATGAAGTCCGACGACAGCGCGATGTCCGGCCGGCTCGCCCGCACCCGCTCGATCAGGCGGCGGTACTGGTCGCCCGTATGCTTGCGGTTCATCGCCTTGAGGATGCGGTCGGAGCCGGACTGCACCGGCAGGTGCAGGTAGGGCATCAGGGCCGGGATCTCGGCATGGGCGCGGATCAGGTCGTCCGCCATGTCGTTCGGGTGGCTCGTGGTGTAGCGGATGCGCGCCACGCCGGGGATCGCCGCCACCGCCCGCATCAGGTCGGGGAGCGTTGCGGCCGCGCCGTCGGCGCTGAGCCCATGATAGGCGTTCACGTTCTGGCCGATCAGGGTGATCTCGCGCACGCCCTCGGCGACGAGCTTCTCGGCCTCGCCGACGACCGCCGCGACGGAGCGCGAGACCTCGGCGCCGCGGGTGTAGGGCACCACGCAGAAGGCGCAGAACTTGTCGCAGCCCTCCTGCACGGTGAGGAAGGCGGTGACGCCGCGGTTGCGCCGGGCCGGCAGGTGGTCGAACTTGTCCTCGACCGGGAACTCGGTGTCGACGACGCGGCGCTCGCGCGAGCGGGCGATCAGGTCGGGCAGGCGGTGATAGCTCTGGGGACCGACCACCACGTCGACGGCGGGCTGGCGGGCGACGATCTCGGCGCCCTCGGCCTGCGCCACGCAGCCCGCCACCACGATGCGGGTGTCGAGGCCGGCGCGCCGGCGCTCGCCCTTCAGCTCGCGCAGGCGCCCGAGCTCGGAATAGACCTTCTCGGCGGCCTTCTCGCGGATGTGGCAGGTGTTGAGGACGACGACATCGGCGTCCTCAACGGTGTCGGTCGGCGCGTAGCCCTCGGCGCCCAGCACGTCCGCCATGCGGGCGGCGTCGTAGGCGTTCATCTGGCAGCCGTAGGATTTGACGAAGGCTTTCTTCAACGCGTCCGGTCCCGCTTGTCCGTCGACCGGCCGCGAAGTCCTGTCTGTGCGGCCGGGAGGCGGGCTCTAGCACAGTTTCGGCCGCGCGTCGCGGCGGCTCACACCGGCGCCAGATCGCCGGACGGGACCGGCTCACCGGTCGGGCGCGCCCCGGTGAGGGTGCCGGCCTGCGGCGTCCCGGCTCGCAGCTCCCGAAGAGCCCCCCGCACCGCGGCCTCGGCCTGGGCGGTCGCGCGCTTGCGGTCGGTGCCGGCCTCGAAGGCGATCGGCGCGCCCCAGACAACGTGCACGTCAATGGGGCCCTCGCGCAAGAAGGTGGCGAGGTGGGGCGCCAGCTCCATGTCGCCGTACCACGCCACGTCCGGGCGCTCGCCCCGGGTGACCGGCAACCCGTTGCGGCGGGGATAGGCGAGCGCCAGCGGCTGCAGGCGCAGATGCGGCAGGCGGCCCTCCTCGGCCTCGATCGCCGTGCGGGCGGCGCCGACGAGCGAGGAGCGGAAGGGCAGGAGCCGGGTGCCGTCGCCGGTCGTGCCCTCAGCGAAGAGCACGATCAGCTCGCCCGCGGCGAGGCGCTGGCCCAGCGCCCGGTTGACCTCCGCGGTCGCCCCGCGGCGCGCCCGGTCGATGAAGAGGGTCTGCTGCAACACCGCGAACCAGCCGATCACCGGCCAGCCGGCGATCTCGGACTTCGCCACGAAGGAGAGCGGGCGCAGGCTGCCCAGCGCCACGATGTCGAGCCAGGAGACGTGGTTGGCCAGCACCAGGGCCGGCTCGCCGGGGCCCGGTGGCGTGCCGCTCTGCGTCACCCGCACGCCGAAGAGGCGCAGGAACAGGCGGTGGAACAGCACCGGCGCCCGGCCAGAGGGACGCCCGAGGCGCAGGCACAGCCAGTGCGGGCCGACGAGCAGGCCGAAGGCCAGGGCCATCACGGCGAGGCGCGCGGCGATGCCGAGCCGCGTCACCGCGGGAGCCTCGTCCCGTATTGGATCCCCGCGATCATGCGAGGTCGGCCCGCATGGTCAGCGCGGTCGTGCGGCTGCCGTCCGCCTTCAGGTAGTAGCCGGTGCGCTGCCCGACCCGGACGAAGCCGTGCCGGGCGTAGAGCTTCAGCGCGGGTGCGTTGCCCTCGTCCACCTCCAGATGCACCGCGGCGACGCGGGCGCGGGCGAGGGACGCCAGATGCTCGCGCAGCAGGCGGTGGCTCAGGCCGCCGCCGCGGGCCGAGGGCGCCAGCACGACGGTGAGGATCTCGGCCTCGTCGGCGGCCTGTCGCGAGAGGATGAAGCCCTGGAGCGTGCCGGCCCGCCAGAGGGCGTGGGCGTGGGTCGAGCGCTCGCACAGCATCCGCTCGAACTCGTGCGCGTCCCAGGGCCGGGCGAAGGCGGTGGCGTGCAGCCGCGCCATCGCCCGCGCCTGTGCGGCGTCAGTGAGCGGCGCGACGTAGGGCTGGGGCAGGAGCGCGTCCCACCAGGAAAGCCACCACTCGTAGGGCCAGAAGGGGGAGACGGGGCGGGTCATCGGCGAGCGAGGCGGGCGTGATCCTGGGGCTGGGCATCGGGCCCGCGCAGGTACATGGGCCGCGGCAGGGCCTGGGCGGGGTCCGCCACTTGGCCGAGAGAGGCGACCGAGACGATGTCGGGGCCCGCGGTGTCGGCGATCGTGGCGGGCACGGAGCGGGCCTGGAGGGCGGCCGCGAGCGCGGGCGCGCCCGAGCCGACCAGCGTCACGGGGCCGGCGCTCAGCCGCTCGGCGGCCTCCTCGACCGTGATGTGGGCGGGCGGCACCACGATGCCCGCGCCCGCGCTCAGCGCCAGCAGGTAGACGGCGCCGTGACGGGCATCAATCGCGGCGGCGAGCGTGCCCTCGTGGTTGGCTGCGAGCAGCGGCGTCAGCAGGGCGGAGAGCGTGGTCACGCCGACGACGGGCTTGGCCAAGGCCAGCCCGAGGGCGCGCGCCGCCGAGAGCCCGACCCGCAGGCCCGTGTAGCTGCCCGGGCCGACCGTGACGGCGATCCGCTCCAGGCTCTCGAAGCCGCCCTCGACCCGCGCCATCACCCGCTCGACCAGGGGCAGCAGGGCCTCGGCATGGCCGCGGGCGAGCGCCATGCTCTCCTGCGCAAGCGGTGCCTCGGCCGCGTCGTCGAGGACGCAGGCCGAGCAGAGGTCGAGCGCCGTGTCGATGGCCAGGATACGCAAGCTCACTCCCGTCCGCCGGCGCCCTCCGGGTGCCGGCCCTGTCGATGGATCCACAAAATCCTAAGGCAAAACGGCCGCCCCGTCAGGCGGAGCGGCCGTGCTTGCACAGGGTTGGCGCGCAGGTGTTGCGCGAGGGCGTCTGTCTTGGGCGTCAGCCCCAGCGGATCAGATCGCCTGGACCTCGCGGATCTGCGGCAGGAAGTGGCGGAACAGGTTCTGCACGCCCTGACGCAGCGTCGCGGTGGAGGAGGGGCAGCCCGAGCAGGCGCCCTTCATCTCCAGGTAGACCACGCCCTCCTTGTAGCCCCGGAAGGTGATGTCGCCGCCATCGCCCGCCACCGCCGGGCGCACCCGGGTCTCCAGCAGATCCTTGATGGTGACGACCGTGTCGTGGTCGGCCGCGTCGTAGAACTCCTCGGAGGTGTCGTCGGCGGCGTCGGCGGCGTCCTCAAGAACGGGAGCGCCGGACTGGAAATGCTCCATGATGGCGCCGAGCACGGCGGGCTTCACCTGGGGCCAGGAATCCTCGCCCTCGGCCTTGGTGACCGAGATGAAGTCGTGCCCGAAATAGACGCCGGCGACGCCCGGCACCCCGAACAGGCGGGAGGCCAGCGGCGAGCGGGCGGCGCCTCCTGCGTCCTTCGCCTCGAAGGTGCCCTCGGGCAGGACCACGCGGCCCGGCAGGAACTTCAGGGTGGCGGGGTTCGGGGTGGCTTCGGTCTGGATGAACATCGCGAAAAGATCCTCGTCCGCTGCGCCGGTTCAAGGCCGGCCGGGAACGGCGCCGCGCGCGCCGTCTCTCATGTGGCCCGGCCTGCGGATTTTCTCAACCGGGCGAGCCGCCTCGACAAACCCGTCACGATCCTGTAACGGCACCGCCAACTCACAACAGGATCGCCGAAATCCTGGCGTGCCGATCCCATCCGGGGATCCGGGACGCAACGGCTGGAGCATTGCCATGAACATCATCGAGCAGCTGGAGCGCGAGGAAGTCGCGCGCCTCGCCAAGACCATTCCGGACTTCGAGCCGGGCGACACCCTGATCGTGAACGTCCGCGTGAAGGAGGGTGAGCGCACCCGCGTGCAGGCCTACGAGGGCGTCTGCATCGCCCGCTCGGGCGGCGGCCTCAACGAGAGCTTCACGGTCCGCAAGATCTCGTACGGCGAGGGCGTCGAGCGCGTCTTCCCGGTGCACTCCCCGATGATCGACTCGATCAAGGTGGCCCGCCGCGGCAAGGTGCGCCGCGCCAAGCTGTACTACCTGCGCGACCGCCGCGGTAAGTCGGCCCGCATCGTCGAGCGCGTCGATCGCAACAAAGGCGCGAAGGCGGCCGCCGAGGCCCCTGCCGCCGCCGAGTAAGGTTTTGGGATGCGCCGCCCTCACGGGCGGCACCCTCAGGGAAAGCCCGCGCCGGTCCGTCCGGGGCGGGTTTTTCTTTGCCCGCGGCGGGTCCACCTTCGGCGGGCGCAGATCGGCTGTAGGATGCCCGCGATGCGCTTGGGAGCGAGCGATGACGACGCTGCTCGATCGGGCCGTGGCGCGGGCAGACGACCTCATGCGGAAATCCGAGCGGGCACTGGCGAGCGCGCGGCTCCTGCACGAGCACGGCGACAGCGAGGGCACGTGCTGTCTTGCCTTCTACGCGATGTTCTACGCGGCCCAGACCGCCTGCTGACGGTCGGTGTCCATCCCAACGCGGTGATCGTCCGGACGCATCCCGGCCTGATCGCGCGTTTCGGCAAGCATATCGTCCTGCCCGGCCACATCGATCCGGCCTTCGGCCGAGCCCTCAGCAGAACGGAGCACCGCCGCGCTTCGGCCGACGACTTGAGCGCTATGCCATCCCGCGCAGACGCTGAAGAGGGACTTGCGGATGCCGAAGCGTTCCTGCGAGCGATCCGCACATCACTCCCGGTGTTGTGAGACGGATGCAGGACGAGATCGCGCAGCGCTTGCTCGCGTACGCAGACGAGGATGGAACGGCCTACCAGGCCTCCTCGGAGGAAGAGGCCGAGCTCGATGAGGCGGAGGCAGCCGAGGCACGGGGCGACTTCGCGACCGAGGCGGAGATCCAGGCCATCTGGGCGAAGCACGGCCTGTAAAATGGTTTCCGATCGAATGGTTCGGGCAGGCTCTCACCGCCGTCATTCCCGGACGCCGACGAAATCAACCCGAAGCGTGGCAAGACCGGATCCGTTCAATTACGACAGATGCGGCGGCTCCCCCTCTCCCCGCGCGCGGGCCTGCGGGAAGCGCAGGCGAAGCCGGAGCGGCGGTGGGGGGCTTGAACGGAAGAGGCTTCTCCGTCCGAGGCCCCCTCACGCCCGCCTGCAGGCTCGCTTCATGCCCCGATAAGGGGGCATGAAGCCCTCTCGCCACGCGCGGGGAGAGGGGGATCCATCGGCATCCGGTACGATCAACCCGGTATGGCGTCAGGTGCTACGGCAGGCCACACGGCCTCACCCCCGCCGCAGCGCCTCCAGCACCTTGCCGCCCGGGCGGCCGGTCTGCGGCATGCCGAGTTCGCGCTCCACCGCCTTGATCGCGTCGCGGGTCTTCTGGCCGACCTTGCCGTCCGGCTCGCCGACATCGTAGCCGCGGCGGGTCAGGCGGACCTGCAGGTCGCGGCGCTCGGCGCGGGACAGCGGCGGATCATCGGTCGGCCAGTCGGCCTGCACGCCAGGGCGGCCGCGGAGCCGGTCGGAGAGGACCGCGATGGCGAGGCCGTAGGATTCGGCGGCGTTGTAGGAGTAGATCGCGTCGAAGTTCCTGGTCACCAGGAAGGCCGGGCCGTCGATGCCGGCCGGCGCAATGATCCCGGCCGGGCCCTCGCCCGAGAGCGGGCGACCGTCCACGCGGGTCACGCCGAGGGAGGCCCAATGGGCGACCGCGTGCTTGTTCTTGCGGCCGGCCGCCGCCACGTTGAAGCCGCGCGGCAGGCGGACTTCGTAGCCCCAAGGGGTGCCGTTGTTCCACTTTGCGGCGCGCAGGAAGTTCGCCGTGGAGCCCACCGCGTCGGCCACCGAATCGACCACGTCGCGGCGCCCGTCGCCGTCGAGGTCGACCGCGAGGCGTTGGTAGGTGGTCGGCATGAACTGGGTCTGCCCGAAGGCGCCTGCCCAGGAACCGGTCAGGCGCTCGGGCGCGATATCGCCGTGGGCGATGATCTTGAGGGTGGCGAGCAACTCGCCCCGGAAGAAGTCCCGGCGCCGATTGCCCGAACAGGCGAGCGTGGCCAGCGACTGCACCAGCGGCATCTTGCCGAGGTTCTTGCCAAAATTCGACTCGACACCCCAGACCGCCGCGATGGTGTGGCGATCGACGCCGTAGCGCGCCTCGGCCTGCGCGAGGGCGGCCGCGTGCTGGCGCATGGCCGCGCGCCCGTCCTCGACCCGCTCCTCGTCCACGAGGGCGGCCATGTAGTCCCAGATCGGCGTCTTGAACTCGGGCTGGGCCTGAGACAGCTCGATGACCTTGTCGTCGAAGCTGATCCCGGCGGTCGCCGCGCGGAAGGCCTGGGCCGAGACGCCCTGCTGGGCCGCCTGGGCCTGGATCCCGGCGAGGCAGGCATCGAAGCTCGCCCGGGCAGGCACGGCCGCCAGCATCCCGGCGAGCCCCATCAGGGCGAGGATCGTGGCGCGCGGCGTCGTCGTCATCAGGCGGCTCCTTGCGGTCTCGAATGCCGCCCATTCAAGGCGGCATCAAGGTAAAGGAACCGTGAGCGGAGCCTGCGCTCAGGCCCAGCCGCGGGCGGCGAGCTTGGCCTCGTAGGCGTCGATGGCGGGTGCCCGCTCCAGGGTCAGGCCGATCTCGTCCAGGCCGTTCAGCAGGTTGTGCTTGCGGGCCGGATCGATATCGAAGTGCAGCGTGCCGCCGTCGGGGCCGCGGATGGTCTGGGCTTCGAGATCGACGGTGAGCGTGGCGTTCGAGCCCCGCTCGGCATCCTCGAACAGCTTCTCCAGGTCTTCCGGCGAGACCACGATCGCCAGGATGCCGTTCTTGGCGCAGTTGTTGAAGAAGATGTCGGCGAAGCTCGTGGAGATCACGCAGCGGATGCCGAAATCGGCGAGCGCCCAGGGCGCGTGCTCGCGCGACGAGCCGCAGCCGAAATTGTCGCCCACCACCAGGATCTTGGCGTTGCGGTAGGCCGGCTGGTTGAGGACGAAGTCCGGGTTGTCCGAGCCGTCCTCGTTGTAGCGCATCTCCGAGAACAGGCCCTTGCCGAGGCCGGTCCGCTTGATCGTCTTGAGGTACTGCTTCGGGATGATGCGGTCGGTGTCAACGTTGATGATCCGCATGGGCGCCGCGACGCCCTCCAGGGTGGTGAACTTGTCCATATCTCGTCGTGCCGTCGCTCGGGGTCGGCCCGGGATATAGCAGCGCCGGCCCCAGGCCGGAAGTTTATCCGGCCAGGGCCTTCATATGCTCGGGGCGCAGGCGCCCGTCGTGGAGCGCGGTGGCGACCAGGGCGCCGGCCGCGCCCGCCCGCGCGAGCGCCGCGAGGTCGTCCGGCCCGCGCACGCCGCCGGCCGCGTGGACGCGCGCCCGGGGCGCCCGGCCCCGGACGTCGCGGATACCGTCGAGATCGGGACCGGCATCGGCGCCGACGCGGGCCAGCGTCATCACGATCACGTCGCGGGGCCAGAGGCTCGCGTCGTCGTGGAGCGCGTCGGGTCCGAGCCGCGCGTCGCCCCGGCTGTCGAGGGAGAGCACCGCCCGGTCGGCCAGCGCCCGCACCAGGTCCGCATCGCGCTGGCTCTCGCTGCCGAGCACCGGGCGCCCGAGCCCGGCATCGAGGAAGGCCGCGGTCGCCTCGGGATCCCGAAAGCCCGCATCGACCCAGAGCGCCGTATCCGGGCAGACCCGCGCGATCGCCGCCAGGATCGCCTTCAGGGCGGCGCGGTCGGGCGCGGCGCCGTCGATGATCGCGTCGAGGTCGGCGACGTAGAGGAGGGGGGCTGGGAAGGCCGCCAGGATCCCGGCAGCGACCGCCTCGGGCGCCGAGCCCTTTGCCAAGGGCGTCTCGATCGGGGCATAGGAGGCGCGCTCACCCCGGCGCGCCTGGACCACCTGACCGTGGCGCAGGTCGAGCACCGGGATCACCGCGAAACCGTCACGCATAGAGACACCCCGTGCCCGCAGCCTCGACACCAAGTCGCACGACAATCGGGTGGGATCTCGGGGGGGTGCACGTCAAGGCGGCCCTCGTGGCGGACGGCGCGGTGCAGGACGTGGTGCAGGCGGCCTGCCCGCTCTGGCGCGGCCTGCCGGCCCTTGACCGGACACTGGCCGAGCTGCCCGATTGGACCCGCGGCGAGGCGGAGCACGCCGTTACCATGACGGGCGAGCTGACCGACTGCTTCGCCGACCGCGCGGACGGAGTCGCGCAACTCGCCGGCTGGGCGGCGCGGAACCTCGCCGGAGACGTGCGGATCTACGCCGGCCGGTCCGGGTTCGTCGCGGCGGACCAGGCGGAGAGCCGGGCGGCCGACATCGCCTCGGCGAACTGGCACGCGACCGCCGCCCTCGTCGGGCGCCATCTGCGCCACGCGCTACTCGTCGATATCGGATCGACCACCGCCGACCTGATCCCGATCTTGGACGGCGCACCGGAGAGCGCGGGCTACAGCGACGCCGAGCGCCTGGAGACGGGCGAACTCGTCTATACGGGCGTGGTGCGCACGCCGCTCCTGGCGCTCACCGACCACGCCCCGTTCCGCGGGCGGCGCACCCGGCTGATGGCCGAGACCTTCGCGCATGCGGGCGACGTCCACCGCATCCTGGGCGATCTGGCCGAGGCGGCGGACCAGCAGCACACGGGCGACCTCAAGGGCAAGTCGGTGCCTGAGAGCGAGACCCGGCTCGCGCGGATGATCGGGCGCGATCGCCAGGAGGCGAGCGCGGCCGAGTGGCGGGCGCTTGCGGCGCACTTCGCCGAGGCGCAGCTGCGCCAGCTCCACGACGCGGCCGCCGCCCTGCTGTCGCGGCCCGACCTGCCACCGGACGCGGCCCTCGTCACCTGCGGGGCCGGCGCGTTCCTGGCCGAGCGCCTCGCCGCCCGGCTCGGTCGGCGAGCCATCCCCTTCACGGAGATCCTGGCGGGCCGGATCGCGGGCGAGCCCGCCTGGGCCTCGACCTGCGGCCCCGCCGTGGCGGTCGCCCTCATCGCCGCCGACAACCCTAAGGCCTTTACCGGGAGCCCCGCATGACCGCCGTCAAGATCCTCGCCCGCGTCCTGACGAGCCGGGTCGGCCCGCATATCGAGCTGGCACTCGCCACCGAGGGCGGCGAGGTGGTGAAGGTGCTCGCCACACACGAGCAGATCGACATGCTGGTGGACGAGTTGGAGGATATCCTGAATTCCTCCGGCGCCCCCGACCCGGACGAGCCGCCGGAAGCGGCCTGAGCGCGGCTGCCGCCCGGGGGAGCCCCTACCGCAGAAAATCCCCGAAGGCGCGCGGGCCGTCGCCGGTCGGGATCTCGCGCACGACCTGCAGGGTCGCGGCATCGATCACGCTCAGGGTGTTCGAGCCCCAGTTGGCGACGTAGAGGAAGCGGCCGTCGCGCGTGGCGCCGACGCCCTCGGGATGGTCGCCGACATCGATCGCCCGCAGGGGTGCCAGCGTCGCGAGGTCGAAGGCCGTGACGCTGTTGGCGTACTGGTCGGTGACGAAGCCGCGCCCGCCCGTCAGCGCCACCACGTAGGGCCGGTCGCCGGTCTTCACCCGGCCGACCTCGCGGCGCGCCGCCACGTCGATCACCGAGACGTCGTCGCCCGTGACGTTGGCGGTGTAGGCGCGTCGGCCCTCGGCATCGAGGGTGAGGCCGAAGGGGTGTTTCCCCACGGGGATTCGGGCGACCTCCTTTCGCGCGGCGATCTCCACCACGGAGACGCTGTCGGCCTCGCGGTTGGCGACGAGGAGCGTCGCGCCGTCCGGGGTCACGGCGAGGCCGGAGGGGGACTTGCCCACCGCGATCTCCCCGTCAGCCACGAGCCGTCCGCTCTCGGGACGGAGCACGAGCACGCGGGAAGCGTACCAGTCGGCGACGTAGACGGTGCCGGCGCGCGGATTGACCCCGATGCCGAGGGGGCCTCCGGGCAGCGTCAGGTCCTGCACGACCGTGTCGGTCTTCAGGTCGATGACCGCGAGACCCGGCAGGTCAGGGCGGGTGACGTAGGCCGTGTCGCGGTCGGGCGAGAGCGCGATGCCGGCGGGCGAGCCGGAGACGGGAATGCGCCGGACCACCTTGGCGGCGTCGAGATCGACCACCTCGACGGCGTTGTCGCCCTGGACCGTGACCAGGGCCTCGGCCGCGTGGGCCGGGTGGGGAAGGGCGGCAAGGAGGGCGAGGGCGAGGAGAGCGCCACGATGCCCCCCGAGACGCATGGTGCCGTGCGGGCGCATGCCAATATCCGTCCGATTCTGACAGGAGGAGGCACCCCCCTCTCCCCGCGTGCGGGGAGAGGCCCGCAGGCACCCTGTCGTGCCTGCGGGAAGCGAAGGCGCAGCCGGAGCGGCGGTGAGGGGGCTTCGACGGAAGAGACTCCTCCGTCGAAGCCCCCTCACCATCGCCTGCCGGCTCGCCCCGCCGACGACAGGGTCGTCGCGGCCCTCTCCCCGCACAGCGGGGAGAGGGGATGCGCGGAAGTCGACGGGGCTCGTGCTACGAACCCTTCTCGACCTTGGCCTTCAGGTTGTCGAGGCCGGCGCGGTAGAGGCCCTGGACGGCCTTCTTCGAGGCCTCGTCGTTGAGATCCGGCGGCGGATCGTTGTTCATGTAGCCGCGGTAGAAGGCGCCGCGCCACGTAACCTTGGTCTTGTCGCCCTGCGGTTCGACCTCGATGGTCGAGGAGTAGTCGTTCACCGGCAGGGTCTTCACGTCGACCTTGTTGATCCGGTACATCAGGCTCTTCTTCTCGGCATCGTACTTGGCGAGCTCTTCCTCGACCGTGGCGCCGCCCTTCAGCGTCAGCGTGCGGGTGGCCTTGACCTCGTTGCCGCCCTTGCCCTCGGTCTTCTCGACCACCGGGATCCAGCTGCCGTCCTGGAAGTTGCCGACCACCGCCCAGACCTTGTCGGCGGGCGCGTTGATCTCGACGCTCTCCGAGATCTTCTGCCGGGTCGGCCCGTGGGCGTGGGCCGTGAACGACACCGTGGCGAGCGCCGCCACGGCCGCGAGTCTCATGAACCTCATGGACGTCTCTCCTTCGCGCGCCGTCTAGGATGCGGCGCCGGGGTTTGCGAGGACCCGCTCGCTGCGGCCGAGGGCCTGCGCGACCTTGTCCTCGATCCAGTCCCAGGCCTCGCGCTCGCGCGGCCCGGCCGTCTTGGATATCGCGATGGCGAGATAGGCCATCTCCGCCAGGATCTTCTCGGGGCTCAGCATGTGCAGCCGCGTCGAGAGGATCGCGGCCTCCAGCACCGCCGCTTGCGCCCGGTTGTAGCCGATGAAGGGCTCGTGGGCGTGAGCTCCGATCAGGCGCCCGCGGAAGCGCGGCCGGGTCTCATCGTCCTCGACCGCCTCCACCGCGAACTCGGCGTGGCCGAAACTGTCGGCCAGTCGCTTGCCCGGGATCGCGGCGCAATCGACCACCGGCCAGTCGCGCCGGCCCGTGACCGCACCCGCGATCACCCGCACGTCGCGCGGGCTCGACGCGGCGAAATAGGGGTTGGCTTCCAGGTTCCGGATCGTCGGCGAGGGCCGGAACGGGGCGAGCACGTAGGCGTCGTCCTCGCGGATCAGACCGAACGGCACGAGGTGCAACTCGCCCTCGGGCGACAGGGTGGTGACGACGGTCTCGAGGATCAACGGCACGGTCTTCAGTCCTCGGCCACCAGCTTGCCGCAGACGAGCCGCGTCTTTTTCGGACCTGGCGTTGCGTCCACCGTCGCCTCGGCGCGGGCTTCCTCCGCGCCGACGGTCTCGGGCGGTTCCGCGTCGGCCTCGGCCGGGATCCGGGCATCGCGCGTGCCGGGCGGCGGTCCGCCGGGGCCCGAATGCTTCGTGTGGCCGGCCTTCTTGAAGGCGGTGGTGTCCTCGGCTTCGGCCTCGGCCGCCGCGCCCCAGATCAGGGGCTCGTCCTGCACGTATCGCTTGCCGAGCCGCCAGGCGGTCTCGGCCTTGGCGAGCTCGTTCCCGAGATAGAAGGCGTGCGCGCCGTCGCTCGCCACGTTGAGATCCGGGAAGAAGGCCATCGCGTCGGTGCCGACCTTGTGGATGTCGCGGTTGTAGACGTGGATGCCGTCCTCGGCGACCGCGATGCGATAGTTCGGGTCGCGGACCTCGGCGGCAAGGGCGGCGATCTCATCCGGGGTCTGCACGAAGGGGCGCTTGTCGTGAAGTGCCAGAAGTGCCCGGCCGTAGCCCTTGGGCAGCGCCGCGTCGGCCTTGGCCGCGTACATCACGCGCCGAGCGGCGTCGTGCTCCTCCACGGTGCGGCGGGTGTGGTTGGAGACCTGCACGATCAGCACGTTGCGGATCGCGAGCTCCGAGCACATGCCGGCGAGCAACGCGGTGACGCCGAGGCTGTCGGCCTCGGTCAGCTCCGTGAGGTTGCCGGTTCCCATCATCATCTCGGCCTCCGGCCAGCGCGCCCGCAGGTCGCGGTAGCGCGCGACCGAGTCCACGAAGCCGAAATGGATCGGCTCCAGGATCGGGTCGGCCATGTAGGGCAGGCCGGCGCGCTCCATCCGCTCGATGGCGCGGTCAAGGGAGGCCGGATCGTCGGGCCGCATCGGCACCAGCACCGGCACGGCACCGGTCTCGAAGGCGAGGCCGAGGGTCTCCTCGTTGAGGCTGAGGAGAAAGTCCGCACCGGCCCTCGCGCCGCGGGTCAGCTCGTCGAGCGAGAAGGAATCGACGCTGACCCGGAGCCCTTCCTGCTTCATCAGCCGCACCGTGTCCTCGAGGTGCGGGAAAGCGGTGTCCGGCAGGCCGCCGAGGTCGATCACGTCGGCGCCGCGGCGGGCGAGGTCGAGGCCCTTGGCGAGGATCGCCTCGGGCGTCATCTTCGAGGCGTCCACGATCTCGGCGAAGATGCGCAGGTCGTGGCGCGAGAGATCGAGCGTGCGGCCGGCGAGCCCGAGATGGGCGGGGAGATCCACGATCTCGTCCGGCCCGCGCTCCACCGGCACGCCGAAATGCGCCGCCAGCGCCTCAGGGTTGGCGCGGCAGCGGCCGGGCAGGATCACCCGGGTCGCGCCCTCGGGCAGGGTGACCCGGCGGCGGATGATCTCCTCCGTCATCAGGGCCGCGACCTTCACGCCGGAATCGGCGATGCTCCAGGCGAAGCGGTTGGCCGGCAGGGTGGCGGCCACCTTCTCCAGGCGCGCGCGGGCGAGCTTGCCGGTGATGAAGACGAGGTGTTCGGGCTGGCTCACGCGGCGACCCGGCCTTGCGCCGGTCCCTCGATGCGGATGCTGCCGCGGTAGCGCGCCGCGAAGGTCGGGAACGCCGCGTCGACGAGCCCGTGGCGCGCCCAATCCGCCGGGCCGGTGCCGGGCGGAGGGGCGGCGGACTTCACGAGGATGCAGGCGGCCGCGCCGACATCACGGGCGAGCCAGAGCGCGAGGCTGTCGGAGGTGACGTCCCAGGTCTCGGGGATGTCGGGGTGGCCGGCGCGGAGGCTCGACGGATTCCACACGAGCGCGGCCCTCCCTCCCCCCTCTACAGGGGAGGGTGGGCCGGCCGTCAGGCCGGGTCGGGAGAGGGGAGCGACGCGAACGGAAGAGGCGCACCCTTCATGGAGGGAGGATCTTTTCCCTGCATCGTCGCTCCCCTTTTGCGGGACTTCGTCCCGCCCCCTCCTGCTTCGCGGGGTACCCTCCCCCGCCGAGGGGGGAGGGGGAAGCGTCGAGACCAAGGCAAGCCTCGGCTCCAGATCCAGAAAGACCTCTGCCATCTGCCCCATCGCGTCGAGCGCGAGGCGGTGGGCGAGCCGGTCATCGAAGCCGAGGGCCGCCTGCGCCGTCCGCACGGCGTCCGCGAAGGGGCCGCCGCCCGGCACGATCAGGCAGGGACCGTCCGCGCCGACAGCGAGCCGCCGCAGCCGGGCGCGCAGGCGCTCCGGGTCGGCGAGCAGGCTGCCGCCGAGCTTCACCACGGTGAGCCCCGCGCTCACGCGGCCTCCCGGGCGGGCAGGGCGCGCAGGGTCCGCACCGCCTCGGCGACCGCGCCGGCATCGAGGTCGAGCCGCCGGTCGCGATCGCGGCAGAGCCCGCCGCGGAAGCCGAGATAGCCCGGCGCGTGCCGGGCGAGGCCGGCGATGTCGGAGATCCTGAGCGAGCCGGCGAGTCCCGAGAGCAGCCCGTGCGCCCGGCAGGCGGCGGTGAAGGCGGAGAGGTGCGGCCCGTCGAGCAGGTCGGGGAGGCGCCGGCCGTCCTTGCCGGCGGTGTCGACCATCGCGCCGGCGAATCCCGCCGCGGCGAGCGCCGGGACGCGGCCGGCATCGGGCGCGTCCTCGGCGAACAGCACCGCGATCAGGCGGCCGGGCGCGGCCGCCGCCGCGGCCGAGAGCAGGGCGGGGGAACAGCCGGGGGGCAGCGCCACCTTGACGTAGTCGACGCCGGTCGCCGCCATCGCCCGGACGGCGGCTTCCATGTTCTCGAGTGCGGGCTCGCCCGCCACCGCGCTGGTGACCGCGCGGCCGGCCAGGCGCCCGACCAGCGCCCGCACGGTCGCGACCGGCAGCGCGCCCAGCGCGCCGCACTCCGGGTCCTTGGCGTCGACGAGGTCGGCACCCGCCGCGCAGGCGCGCTCGGCCTCGGCGACGCAGCGGACGCTGACGAGGAGGCGGGGCGGGGCGGAGGGCAGGGGCGTGGGAACGGTCACGATTTTCCGGGCAGGGGCTCGGCGAGCAGGCGGTTCTTCACCACCCAACGCATCGCGTGCGCCCAGGTATCATCGGTGTCGGCCCGGATCACCACCTGTCCGGCCCGCACCGGCTTGCCGCTGGCGGCATCGAGGATGCGGACATACAGGTTGAAGATCTGGTTCGATCCCTTCTCCACATAGCCGGTCACCGCGAGGTCCGCACCCAGCGTCTTGGCGATGGGGGCCGCGCAATCCTCACATTTGTAGAAGGGGCCCTGCTTGGCGATCTCGGGCGCCTGGGGCGCGGTATCGACCGGCTCGAGGCCGCCCTGCTTGGCGAGCGCCGCCTTCAGCTCGTCGGTGACGAGGGCGAGCTTGCGGGTCTCGTCGGGCCGCGCCCGGCGGCCGCCGACGACGCCCGGATCGAGCAGCTCGACCGGGAAGATCGCGGCTTTCGTCGGCTCCGCCCGCGCAGGACAGGACATGTGGCCGGCAAGGGCGGCGAGCGCTGCGAGGGTCGCGCGCACGGGCATCGTGAGAGGCATGGCCGGTCTCCCTGCATCGCGCTCGTGACGGGGTGGCGCGTTACCCAAGGATCGCGCGCCGGGACGGTTTGGCAATCCCCGGCGCCTCCGGCATCGTCGCCGCACCGGGCCGGAGAAGGAATCGCGATGCCCCTCGTCAGCGTCACGCGCCTGCGCATCCGGGCGCTCCGCTTCCTGCCGGCCTTCGCGGTCCACGCGGTCCGAACGGCCCGGCAGGTGCGGTCCGCGCCCGGCTTCCGGGGCGGTGCCGTCCTGAACGATCGCGACTGGACCTTCTGGACGCTCACGGCCTGGGACGGTGCCGAGAGCATGCGGACCTACATGGGCAGCGGCGCCCACCGGGCCGCGATGCCGCGCCTCTCGCACTGGTGCGACGAGGCCAGCACCGTGCACTGGAACGCGGACGACCTGCCGGGCTGGGCCGAGGCGGACAAGCGGATGCGCGACGAGGGCCGCGCCTCGCGGGTGCGTCATCCGAGTCTGCGCCACGAGACCCTGAGCTACCGGCCGCCGCGCCTCTCCGGCTCGGCCCCGCTCGCCCCCACGCGCCCGCCCGCAGGGATGTGAGCGGGAAATCGTCGGGCGCGGGGCCGCGCGGGCCGGATATCGGCCGCGGGCCGTTGAGTGGGCGGGGGTTATGCTGTTACCTGCCGGCCGCATGCGCGCACCTGCACGATCCTTCATCCCCGCCTTCACCCTGACCCTGGTGCTCACCGGCGCCGCGCCGCCCGCCGTCGCGCAGGCGCCCGGGGAGCAGGCGCCTGCAGCCCAACAAGCGCCCGCGGCTTCTCCCGCTCCGCCAGCGCCTTCCGAGACGCGGATCGGCCTGATCTACCGGGTCCAGCCCCAGCCCTCCTCCTACGACGCGGAGGCCCCGCCGGAGGACGAGGGCGTGGCAGGCGCCCGGATGGCGATCGCCGACAACAACACGACGGGGCGGTTCACGAAGCAAAGCTACGTGCTGGACGAGGCGCCGCTCGCCGAGGGCGGCCCCGGCGCCGTCGAGACCGCCCGCTCCCTCGCGGAGAAGGGCACGACGTTCATCATCCTGGCGCTGCCGGCCGACGAGGTGCTGGCGGTGGCCGACGCGCTCAAGGAGACGGGCGCGGCCATCCTCAACGCCGCCGCCCCCGACGATCGCCTGCGCGGGGCCGATTGCCGTAAGAACCTCTTCCACATCGTGCCCTCGCGGGCGATGCAGACCGACGCGCTGGCGCAGTACCTGACCCTGATGCGCTGGCGGAAGCTGTTCCTGATCGTCGGCCCGAACGAGGCCGACCGGCTCTACGCCGAGGCGCTGAAGAACTCGGCCCGCAAGTTCGGCCTGAAGATCACCGCCGAGAAGCCCTGGACCTTCGGGCCGCTCGCCAAGGCGCGGGGCGACACGCCGACCCGGGCCGAGGCGATGGTGTTCACCCGCGGGCTCGACTACGACATGGCGATCGTCGCCGACGAGGCGGGCGACTGGGGCGACTACGTGCCCTACCGGACGGTCGATCCGCGACCCGTGGGCGGCACGCAGGGGCTGGTGGCCACCACGTGGTCGCCGGTGCTGGAGACCTGGGGCGCCGCCCAGGCGCAGAACCGCTTCCGGCGCCTCACGAAGCGGCTGATGCGCCCGCTCGACTACCAAGTGTGGACCGCGGTGCGGATCGTCGGTGACGCGGCGACCGTCAGGAAGACCGCCGACCCGGCCGTGCTCGGCCCTTACCTCACCGACCCGGCCTTCAGCGTGCCCGCCTACAAGGGCGTGTCGCTAAGCTTCCGTCCCTGGGACCAGCAGCTGCGCCAGCCGCTCATCGTGGTGCAGCCCAAGATGCTGGTCTCGGTCGCGCCCGAGCAGGGCTTCCTGCACCAGCGCACGCCGCTCGACACGCTTGGAATCGACCTGCCCGAGACCGCCTGCAAGCTGAAGTAGCGCGCCGGATGCGGCGATGCGCGCCGGGCGCCGCCCCGGCCCGCGCCCTCGCAACCGGCGGGAAACGCATTACAATCCGTCGCAACGAAGGCCCGCCGAAGGGGTGGGACCAGGGAGGATCGGGATGGACCGCTGCGTCACGGCAGTGCTGAGACTTGCCGCGCTGGGATCTGCCGCGCTGATCGGCCTGACGGAGGGCGCGTCCGCCTACACCGTCTACGTCTCGAACGAGAAGGGCAACTCGGTCAGCGTCATCGACACCGACACGATGACGGTGACGGGGACGTGGAAGGTCGGACGCCGCCCGCGCGGCATCACGGTCCGCCCGGACGGCAAGGAGGTCTTCGTCTGCGCGAGCGACGACGACCGGATCGACGTGCTCGACGCCGCCACCGGCAAGGTGGTGCGCTCGCTGCGCTCCGGTCCCGATCCCGAGCAGTTCATCCTCGATGCCTCCGGCAACCCGCTCTACGTCGCCAACGAGGACGACAGCCAGGTCACGGTCATCGACATCGAGAAGAACCGGGTGCTGGCCGAGGTGCCGGTCGGCGTCGAGCCGGAGGGGATGGGCCTATCGCCGGACGGGAAGGTCCTGGTCAACACCTCCGAGACCACCAACATGGCCCACTTCATCGACACCAAGACCTTCCAGGTGATCGACAACGTGCTGGTGGACGCGCGCCCGCGCTTCGCCGAGTTCACGCAGGACGGAAAGTTCCTCTGGGTCTCGGCCGAGGTCGGCGGCACGGTCAGCGTCATCGACGTGGCCACGCGCCGCGTGGTGAAGAAGATCACCTTCAAGATCCCGAGCGTGAACGACGAGGCGATCCAGCCGGTCGGCGTGCGGATCACGAAAGACGGCTCGAAGGCCTTCGTGGCGCTCGGGCCCGCCAACCGCGTCGCGGTGATCGATGCGCAGACCTACGAGGTGCAGAAGTACCTCCCCGTGGGCCAGCGCGTCTGGCAGCTCGCCTTCACGCCGGACCAGAAGCTGCTGTTCTCGACGAACGGCACCTCGAACGACGTCTCGGTGATCGACGTCGCGGCCGAGAAGGTCGTCAAGAGCATTCCCGTCGGCCTGCTCCCCTGGGGCGTGGCCGTCTCCCCGCAGTGATCGTTTTGGGACCTTTGCCGATGCGCAGGCTTCTTCCGGCGGCCCTGATCGGGCTCGCCGCGCTCGTCGCGGCCCCGGCCTCCGCCCTCGACCTCACCAAGAAGCGGGAGAACCTGCCCGACCTCGTCCTCGGCAACGAGGAGGGCAACGACTTCGTGGTCGAGAACAAGGACATCGAGCTGGAGGCGGGGCGTGCCTACCGGCTGCGGATCGTCGCCAAGGGGCGGCAGGAATACAAGTTCTACGCGCCCGAGTTCTTCCGCTACATCTGGCTCAACCAGATCGTGATCAACCATCTGGAGATCCATGGCGGCGGGCCGCCGGACCACCTCGAATTCGACGATCCGGGCGAGATCGCCATCGAGTTCGTGGCGATCAAGCCGGGAGCCTACAAGTGGGAGGCCCGCGGTCTGGAGGCCAAGGGCATGACCGGCACGTTGACGGTGAAGTGACGATGCGCGCCGCCCCCCTCTGCCTCGGGCTCATCCTGCTCTGCGGGCCGGCCTTCGCCGACGACAAGTCCGCCTGCGCGACCGGCATCGCGATGATCAAGGACGAGCTCGCCAAGAACCCGCCCGAGTCCGTCCTGCCGAAGCTCAAGAAGGCCCTGCGGGTCGCCGAGCGCGAGCAGGGCGAAGGCGAGTACGACGAGTGCCTCGACGCGGTGGGCGACGCCAAAAGGGCCCTCGCGCGATGAGCGAGGCGCCGGCCCTCTCGGTCGAGAGCGTCAGCCACCGCTTCGGCGCGCGGGCCGCGCTCGCGGACGTGTCGCTCAGCGTGGAGCGCGGGCGCTTCATGGCGCTGCTCGGCCCGAACGGGGCCGGCAAGACCACGCTCTTCTCGGTGATCACGCGCCTCTACAACAACCAGGAGGGCCGGGTCGCGATCTTCGGCCACGGGCTCGACCGGGAGCCCTCGCGGGCGCTCGCCCGTCTCGGCGTGGTGTTCCAGGCCCGCACCCTCGACACGGATCTCACCGTCGAGCAGAACCTCGCCTACCACGCGAGCCTGCACGGCATCGCCCGCCGGCCCGCGCGCGAGCGGATCGCGGCGCTCCTCGACCGGGTGGGCCTGGCCGACCGGCGGGTCGACAAGGTGCGCACGCTGTCGGGCGGCCAGTCGCGCCGCATCGAGATCGCCCGCTCGCTGATCCACCGGCCGAGCCTCCTGCTCCTCGACGAGCCGACGGTCGGGCTCGACCTCGAATCGCGGGCCGACATCGTCGCCATCGTGCGCGCCCTGGTGCGGGAGGAGGGGCTGTCGGTGCTCTGGGCCACCCACATCTTCGAGGAGATCTCCCCGGACGACGACGCCGTGGTGCTCCATCGCGGCCGGATCGTCGCTCGCGGCACCGCCGGCACGATCGGACAGGGCGCCGAGAGCCTGGAGGACGCCTTCCGGCGCCTCGTCGCCGAGCCGGGAAGGAAGGCCGCGTGAGCATTTCCGTGAACCCCACGGCCCGGCGCGCCCCGGCCCATCTCGGCCGCTTGGATGCCGTCGGCTACCTGATCTGCCTCGGCGGCATCGTCCGCCGCGAGCTCCTGCGCTTCTTCAACCAGAAGGAGCGGTTCTTCTCCGCGATGGTGCGCCCGCTCGTCTGGTTGTTCATCTTCGCGGCCGGGTTTCGCAACACGCTCGGGGTCTCGATCGAGCCGCCCTACCAGACCTACGTGCTCTACGAGGTCTACGTGGTGCCGGGGCTGGCCGTGATGATCCAGCTCTTCAACGGCATGCAATCCTCGCTCTCGATGGTCTACGACCGCGAGGTCGGCTCGATGAAGGTGCTGCTGACGAGCCCCTATCCGCGCTGGCTGCTGCTGCTCGCCAAGCTGATCGCGGGCGTCTCGGTCTCGGTGGTGCAGGCCTACGCGTTCCTGGCCGTGGCGTGGTTCTGGGAGACCGACATCCCGGCCATCGGGTACCTCGCGGCGCTGCCCGCCTTCCTGGCCTCGGGGCTGATGCTCGGCGCCATCGGCCTGTTCCTGTCCTCGCTGGTCCGGCAGTTGGAGAACTTCGCCAGCGTGATGAACTTCGTGATCTTCCCGATGTTCTTCGCCTCGTCCGCCCTCTACCCGCTCTGGCGCATCCGGGAATCCTCCGAGACCCTGTACTGGATCTGCCAGTGCAATCCTTTCACCCACGCGGTGCAGCTCGTCCGCTTCGCCCTCTACGGGCAGTTCGAGCCCACCGCCTGCGCGGTCGTCGTCGGCACGACGCTCGCCTTCTTCACCCTCGCGGTCGTCGCCTACGATCCCGGCCGCGGCATCATGGCCCGGCGCGGCGGCCCGGCCGGAGACAACGCATGATCCGTGGCATGACTCGCCTGTCGCTTCTCACCGCCTCCCTCCTGACGCTCGCCGGCCCGGCCCTCGCCCAGCCGAAGACCGACCCCGACTGGCCCTGCGTGCAGCGCAAGGTCGCCAGCCTGAGCCCCGGCCAGTTCTGGACCGGCCCCGATCTCGGGTCCGCCCCTGCCGAGTGGGGCAACGACAACGAGGCCGCCGCGCTCGCGCAGAAGATCGCTTCCCGCCGCACCGAGCTGCAGGAGGTGGACGGCCTGCTCGACGGCTACGTCGCCAAGCTCCCCGACAAGGCCGCCCGCGAGCAGGGCCTCACCCGGGTCTATGCCGGCGTGTTCGAGGTGATCAACGGCGAGCGCGGCAAGATCATGCACGGCATCGCCCGCTACGCGCAGGGCCAGCGCCGCATGGCCGAGCGCATCCGCGAGGAGGCCGACCAGATCAGCCAGACCAAAGACGCGCCCTCCGCCGCCGACGCGCGGGAGCTGCCCAAGGAGCAGTCCGAGCTGGAAACCAAGTTCGCCTGGGACCGGCGCATCTTTCAGGAGCGCACCCAGGCCCTGACCTATGTCTGCGAGGTGCCGACGCTCCTGGAGCAGCGCCTCGGCGAGATCGCCCGAAAGATCCAGGCGAAGCTCTGATCGGTCGGGCCGGGCCCGCCCGATTCGGATCGGAGGCTTGTCGAAGCACGGGCCGGGGGTTCGAGGCGTCCCGGACCCGCGGCGGCCTCCATAGCCTCGACCTGCCGTTGCAGACATGCTCGCAAGGGTTTCATTTCTTTGCCGAAAGCTCCCGAGCGCTCCTGCCAGATTAGCCTAAGTGTCTGAAAACATGTGGCAATTCTGTTGCCCTAACATCACGGCCGGTTGATTACCGCGCAGCTTCACCCCGAAACAGCGCCCCCGCCCCCTCCGGCCGATTGTCGTGCCCCTACGATCCCGGCATCAGTCGAATCCTAAGCCCCGCACAGAAGGGGCGAGGGTTCGACTGGGTTCTTGGAAGGGTTAGGGGATGTCCATGTGGGGGCTCAGAAGCTTCCTGGCCGCGTCCGTCTCGCTGCTGCCGTTCGCGGCGCAGGCGCAGCAGGCGGTCACGCTCGGTGAGATCAGCGTCGTGGCGACCACGCCCGTCGGCGTGTCGGCCGGCAACGGCGCGCCGAGCGTGGCGGCGATCGACGGGCCGGGCGGCCCGGTCGCCCAGGCTCCGGCGACGACCCGCCTGCGCGGCGGCGCCCAGCCGCTCTGGAAGATCCCCAGCACGGTCGAGTCGGTGACGGCCGCCGACCTGAACTTCGACCGGGCAACCTTCAACGCCGTCGAGACGCTGGCCCGCCGCGTGCCCGGCCTCAACATCTCGGACAGCCAGGGCAACAACAACCGCGTCGACATCAACTATCGCGGCTTCCAGGCCTCGCCGGTCACCGGCGTGCCGCAGGGGCTGGCCGTCTACCAGAACGGCGTGCGCATCAACGAGGCCTTCGGCGACACGGTCAACCTCGACCTCATCCCGCAGGTCGCGATCAACCGGATCGATGTCGTCACCGGCAACCCGGTCTTCGGCCTCAACGCGCTCGGCGGCGCGATCAACATCCAGATGAAGAACGGCTTCACCTGGCAGGGCACCGAGATCACCGCGCTCGGCGGCTCGGACGGCCGCATCGCAGGCTCGCTCCAGTACGGCAAGATGATCGGGCCGTGGAGCTTCTACTTCGCGGGTGACGGCCTGAACGATCGCGGCTGGCGCTACCAGTCGCCCAGCACCATCGGGCGAGTCTACGCCGACCTCGGCTACCGCACGCCGGATTCGGAGTTTCACCTGATCGGCCAGCTCGCACGCACCTATTTCGGCGCCGCAGCCGCGACGCCGGTCGACTTCACGCACGTCGATCCGCGGGCGATCTTCACCTATCCGCAGACCACCACGACGGAGGTCGGCACGCTGCAGATGACCGGCCGGGTCGATATCTCGCCGACCTGGGACCTCTCGGGCAACGCCTACTTCCGCCGCTTCAGCCAGCGCTACATCGACGGCAACGACGGCGACTTCGAGAACTGCTCGCGCAACTCCTCGTTCCGCGGCCGTCTCTGCTACGAGGACGACGGCTTCGAGCAGGCTCCGGGCCAGAGCCGCAACGCCTTCACCAACCAGTTCCTCATCCTCGGCCGGGGTGCTGGCGCCAACGGCGTGCCCTTCACGGCGGGCGTGCCCTACGGGACCCTCGACGTCACCAAGACCGAGGCCACCGGCTACGGAGGCTCGCTCCAGGCGGCCAACCGGGACAAGGTCTTCGGCTTCGGCAACAGCTTCGTGGTCGGCGGCTCGATCGACGTGGCAGACTACAGCTACAAGTCGTCGAGCACGCTCGGCGTCATCAATCCGAACCTGAGCGTCACCACGAACCCGAACAATCCGTTCTACGGCAACATCCCGGGGCTCGGCACCGACTTCATCCGCACCGCGGGCGCGCTCGGCATCGCGCCGAGCTCGGTCACCGGCAACAACCTCTACATGGGTCTCTACACGACCGACACGATCGACCTGACCGACGCCCTGTCGCTCACGGCCGGCGCGCGGCTCAACTTCGCCCGCATCTCCAGCCAGGATCAGACCGGCTTCTCGCCGGACGTGACGGGGACGCACTACTACAGCAAGATCAACCCGCTCGCCGGCCTGACCTACCGCTTCAGCCCGGGCCTGTCGCTCTACGGCGGCTACTCGGAGTCGAACCGCGCCCCGACGCCGCTCGAACTCGCCTGCGCCAACCCGCTGCGGCCCTGCCTGATCCCGAACTCGCTGGTCGCCGACCCGCCGCTCAAGCAGGTCACCGGCCAAACCTACGAGGTGGGCTTCCGCGGCGCGCTGCCGAACTTCTACGACGGCGGCCTGGTGAACTATAAGATCGGCGCCTTCCGCACCGACCTGACGAACGACATCCTGTCGCTCGCCACCCCGGGCAACGCCGCCCGCGGCTATTTCGTGAACGTTCCGGCCACCCGCCGCCAGGGCGTAGAGGTCGGGCTCGAATACGTCTCCGACTGGCTCTCGGTCTACGCCAACTACGCCCTGATCGACGCCACCTTCCGCTTCAACGGCACGCTCTCCTCGCCGAACAACCCGCTCTCGGACGACGGCGCGATCTTCGTGGTGCCGGGCAACAAGGTGCCGCTGATCCCCGACCACCAGTTCAAGGTCGGTTTCGACGTCGAGGTCCTGCCGCGCTGGCGGGTCGGCATGGCGCTGCAGGCCTTCTCGTCCGCCTATTACCGCGGCGACGAGTCGAACCTGAACCGCAAGCTGCCGCCGTGGTACGTGCTGAACCTCAACACGAGCTACCGCGTGAACCCGAACCTCGAAGTGTTCGGCTACGTCACCAACCTGACGAACAACCGCTACAGCAACTTCGGCACGTTCTTCGAGCCGGGCCTCGTCGCCAACCGCTATCCCGTGAACGACCCGCGCACCACGACGCTCGGGCAGCCGCTCTCGGTCTACGGCGGCATCCGCTACACCTTCGGCGAGGCGCCCGTGCCGATGGCCGAGCCGCAGCCGCTGGTGCGCAAGTACTGACAGCCGCACGGGTATGGCGGGCCGAAGGGCCCGCCTCCACTCTGGAAAAGCCTCGCGGCCCCTCCGGCCCGCGAGGCTTTTGCGTTCCGGGCTGCGGCCTCAGGTCTCGGGAACGGGGTGACACGACCGTCGATTGCCACGGGCGAACAACGATCCACCAACAAGTCCCGAACCAGACGGAGACACGCCCGATGCGGATGATTCCCGCCCTTGCCGGCCTGCTGCTGATGACCGCCCCCGCGCTCGCCACGCCCTGCGCGGACGAGATCACGACGCTGGAGAAGCGCCTCGACAGCGCCGGGGCCGCGCAGGTGACCGGCACGGTGCCGCCGGGCGGTCCGGTCTCCTCGAACTCGGACAAGGCCCTCGACAAGGCGCCGACCGTGAAGCCGAGCGACCCGAGCGTGAAGCCTACCGCCGCGGGCGTGAACGAGGCGCGCAAGCTCGTCGAGAAGGCGCGCGCGGAGGACAAGGCCGGCAAAGCCGACGCCTGTCGGGACACCATCATGCAGGCGAAAGAGAAGGCCGGCGCTCTGCCGTAGCCCACCGCTTCTCGCGACCGCCAACGAGAAGGGGCCGCCCGGCATAGCCGGGCGGCCCCTTCTCGTCCGTGCCTGAAGCGGGGCGTTCAGTAGGCGTTCTCGGCCTTGAGCAGCGCGAAGGGCGTGGTGACGAGAATCTGCAGGTCGAACAGCACCGACCAATTCTCGATGTAGTAGAGATCGTGCTCGACGCGGCGCTGGATCTTCTCGTTCGTGTCGGTCTCGCCGCGCCAGCCGTTGATCTGGGCCCAGCCCGTGATGCCCGGCTTGACCTTGTGCCGGGCGAAGTAGCCGTCCACCACCTGATCGTAGAAGGTGTTGGCGGCCCGCGCCCCGATCGCGTGCGGGCGGGGCCCGACGAGGGAGAGGTCGCCCTTCAGCACGTTGAAGAGCTGGGGCAGCTCGTCGAGCGAGGTCTTGCGGATGAAGCGGCCAACGGCCGTCACCCGGGGATCGTCCCGCGTTACCTGGCGCACGGCGGTCGGGTCGCACTGATCGACGTACATCGAGCGGAACTTCAAGACCTCGATGATCTCGTTGTTGAAGCCGTGCCGCTTCTGCCGGAATAGAATCGGCCCGCGCGAGGTGAGCCGCACGGCGGCCGCGACGCCGAGCATCACGGGCGCCAGCGCGAGGAGCAGCAGGGCGCCGACGCAGCGGTCGAACACCGCCTTTACCACCACGTCCCAGTCCGCGATCGGCTTGTCGAACACGTCGAGCACCGGAACGGAGCCGAGATAGGAGTAGCTGCGCGGCCGAAGCCTCAGCTTCGTGGCGTGGGCCGAGAGCCGGATGTCGATCGGCAGCACCCAGAGCTTGGCGAGCATCTGCAGGATGCGCGCCTCGGCCGAGATCGGGATCGTGAACACGATGAGGTCGAGCCGGGTATGGCGGGCATAGGCCACGAGGTCGCTCACCGTGCCGAGCTTCGGGTGGCCGGCCACCACGTCGCCGGAGCGGGCGTCGCCCCGGTCGTCGAACACGCCGACGACGCGGATGCCGCTCTCCTTCTGGGTCTCCAGGGCATTGATCAGCTCCTCGGCCGCCGGGCCGCCGCCGACGATGGCCGTGAGCCGATCGAAGCGCCCCTTGCGGGTCTGGTCGCGGATCACGCGGCCGAGCACGATGCGGCCCGCGAGCAGGAGCGGCAGGCCGGCCGCGAAGTAGCTGCCGAACCAGAGACGCGAGTAATTGTCGCCGAGCTTGGTCAGCAGCAGGACCGCCGCGACCGCGAGGAAGCTGAGCGCCCAGCCGGCACAGAGCTTGACCGCCGACTTGAAGACGTTGCGGAAGGCCGCCATCCGATAGGCACCCGCGATCTGGAACAGGCCGATCGCGGCCGCGGCGATCCCGCCGACCACACCCGCGTAGCGCAGACCGAACGGCACGACCCCGCCCAGCAGCCCTGCATGGAGAACGATGCCGAGCACGCAGATCATCGCGAACTCGGCCATGCGCACCAGGCCGGCGACGACGACCGGCGAGATCGCTCCGGGAGCGAGCGGGGCGGTGGTCTCGGCGAGCGGCGCGCGCGGCGCGTCCACCGCGCCGGGGGGGCCGGCCGCCTTCAGGATATCGCGGACATCGAACGCACTCATCGGACGCTTCGCCCCTGACGCACCCGGCTGATCATCACTGAACCCTGCCAGACCGGCCTGTAGGAATGTTTAAGCGGAGGCCGGCCCCGGCCGTCCCGCGGCCGACGCCTGCCCGCTCGACGCCCGGGCCCGCAGGGCCGCCTCGTAGCCCGAGAGCACGCTCTCGCCCATGTTGCGCATCGAGAAGCGGGCGCGCACGGCGTCGCTGAGCGCGCGGAAGCGGGCCTCGCGCCGCACGGGCTCCTCGTCGAGCAGGCGGCCGATCGCCTCGGCCAGCGCCCGCGCGTTCCGCGGCGGCACGAGGTCGCCGGCGGCCGCGCCGAAGATCTCCGGGATGCCGCCGACATCGGTGGCGACCAGAGGCTGGGCGGCGGCGGCGGCCTCCAGCACGACGTAGGGGAGAGACTCGGCGTAGGAGGGCACCACCATCACCCGGCCGCGGGCGAGGACCGGGCGGATCGGCTGGGCGGGCTCGAAGACGACCGCGCCGGCAAGGCCGAGGCCGGCGGCGCGCGCGGCCAGGACCGCCTCGTCAGGCCCCGAGCCCACCATCAGCAGGGTCAGAGGGCGGCCGGAAGCACGCAGGTGCGCGAGGGCTTCGAGCAGCACCGGCAGACCCTTGGCCTCGCGCAGCTCGCCCACGTAGACGAGGTCGAACGGGTTCTCGGCCCGCACTACCGGCACGAACTCCGCCTCGCCGATGCCGTTGTGGACGATGCGGGTGACAGCGCGGGCGACGGTGGAGCTTGGCCCTACATAGGCGGCGTGGCGCCCGGCCACGTACGCGCTCTCGAACAGGAAGACGTCGGTCCGCCGGGCGAGCAGCCCCTCGACGCCCATGTAGAGCCGGTGCAGCAGGGTGCCCGGCCGGTAGTTGTAGCTGCCGCCGTGCGGAGTGTAGGCGCGGACCGGCGCCAGGACGCCCGTCCTGCGCACTGGGGCGAGCCGGGCATAGAGGCCGCCCTTGGCCCCGTGGCCGTGCAGCACGTCGGCGCCCACTGCCTCAGCACGGCGCGCCACAGCACGCAGGGCCGCGAGGTCGCCCGGATCGGGGTTGCGCCGCATCGGCACGCGCAGGACGCCAAGCGCCAGTTGCGGGGCGAGATCGGCCAGCATCTCCTCGGCCCGCACACCCCCCGTATCAGCGTCGCAGACGAGGCCGACCGCATGTCCGGCAGCCGCCTGGAGCCGCGTGAGATCGACGACGTGACGGAACAGGCCGCCGACCGGCGCTCGGAACACGTGCAGGATCCGGCGCGTCGGGCCGGCATCGGGTGGGATCGTGGACACGGCACTCTCCGGGCGGCGGGACGCGCGGGCGTCCACCGAGACGTGGCCGCTACTCTGGCGGCGGTCCCTCGGCCGGCCGGTTAACCGGGCCGCGGCCGGTGCGGCTTTCCGTCAGCAGGGTCAACGACGGGCTAAAGGGAGCTGAGATCCAGTTCGGTCTGGGACCTCCCGCCGACGCGCGGAGGACCAGGGCAGCGTATCAGCCGCCGGCCGGGCTCCGGAGGCTCGCGCCGAGATCCATGCCGACCGCTTCGGCGGCCCGGGCATCGAGAAGGCCACGCAGGGCGGCCGCGAGTTCCGCCTCCTGAAGCGGCTTCTCGAGGCGCGGCTTGGCCGCGTATCGCGGCAGGCGGCCGACGCGCACGTCGCCGGTGACGAACAGGTAGGGCACGCCGAGCGCGTCGAGCCGGTCCGCCAGGGGGTAGACCGTGTCCTCGGCGCCGAGGCCGACATCGAGGTTGATGTCGAGCACGGCGGCGTCGAGGACCTGCCCGACGATCAGCGCGAGCGCCTGCTCGATGCGGGCCACCGGCCCGACCACGCTCGCCCCGGCCCCGCGCAGCCAGCGCTCCATCTCGACTGCGACGACGTAGTCGTCCTCGACCAGCAGGATGTGCAGGCCGGCCAACTGTGGGTCAGCGTCGATCATGGACAGTCCCGAGGGCAAGATCCCAAAGGCTGCCACTGCGGAGCGGACGGACAACAAACTGGATCAAGATGGCCCTCCGCGCGGTCCGCGATGCGGCGTCGCGGCCGAGCGCTCAGGGCGCGGCGCGGGGTACCGTGGTGGAGGGCTGATTGTCCGTCGGCCCGGTCCGCAGGAACGTGAGGACGATGCCGGCGACGCTCAGGAAGAGGGCGGCGGCGAAGATGACGAATAACCAGCGGGGCATGCCCCGCATCTAGCGCGCGGGGCCCCGCCGGCGAGGGGACGGCGGGGCCGGACCGAATCAGGCCGCCTTGCGACGGCTGCCGGCCTCGCGCTCGGCGAGGGCACCGGGGCGTCCGAGACCGATCTGCTTGGCGAGCGCCGAGCGCTGCGCGGCGTAGGCTGGAGCGACCATCGGGTAGTCGTCGGGCAGCCCGTAGCGCTGGCGGTAGGAGCGCGGATCGAGGCCGTGGGTGGTCAGGTGGCGCTTGAGCGTCTTGTAGGTCTTGCCGTCGATGAAGCTGATCAGGCCCTCATCGGTGACCGACTTGCGGATCTGGGCGGCGGAAGGCTTCTCGACCGGCTCCTCGGCGGGAGCGCTGCCCACGCCCGCGCCCGCGTGCGTCAACCGCAGCAGCGCGGCGTGCACGCCGGCGATCAGACCACCGAGCTCGGCCGCAGGAACCGAGTTGTTCGAAACGTAGGCCGACACAATGTCACCCGTCAGCACGACGATATCGGGAGTCGAGTCAGACAATTCTTCTGTCATTTCTTGATGTCCTAGGAGAAGCCCCTCGGGGCTTAAGAACACGGATTACACACAGAGATCAAGGCGTAGCGCACACAGTAGCCAAGCGGTCCGCTCAGATCTCGTGGAAGCACTCACAAGAATCCGGGACGAACTTCCTGTCGCCGCCAAACGTGCAGCGATGCGTGCGCCGCAGCACAGAGCGGCAGCCGCTGGTCACACATCCTTACCACCCGCTCCGCCCTTACGGGCACGCGCCGCGCAACCGGACAAGACCGAAGAGGGCCGTCGCTTCGGCGGTGCGGGCTGCGACCGATTGTGCACTGCGGCAACGTTCTTGCCTCGACCACGCTCGCTTCGGGGCGCCCGATAGCCTCCCGCGCGAACACGGCAATTCCCAGAGGACATGAGAACAGAGAGATCCGCGATGTTCACCAAGGCGTTCACCTACGCGATGATCGGCGTCTTCTCCTGCGGGCTGATCGCGACCTTCGTCGGATCGGCAGACCTGCTCCTGAACGCCCACTGATCCGGACCGATCGGCGGCCCGCCCGGAAACCCGCGCCGGGCGGGCCGTCGCGCGTCAGCCCCGGCTGTTCGGGGCCCCGCGAGTTCCTTGCCAGAGTCCGCGGCGGAGGGCCGACAGTCGTTCGAGCAGTCACGTCGGCCACCCGCTCGATCGGCCATTTGAAAGACAGATCCATGCACTTCGCCGGCGGGGGCAAGCCAGGATCTTAACCGCCTGTTTACCGACGTTAACCAAGTCTCAGCCTGCCGCGACCGCCTCCGGGTCACGGCGGTCGGGGACGGGGGCTGGGCGTCACATGGAAACGACGAGGAAGCTGCGCTGGGAGCGACCCGCCGGGCTCGCCACCGGGCCGCACCGACCCGACCCACTCGCCAGCCTCGTGCGCCTCGTCCGGTCGCCCACCGGCGGGCCGGACGCCCCATCGCCGGCCTCTCACGAGGATTGGGCGGGCCTGATCGACCGGGTGCGCGCCGCCGCCGGCCGTGCCCGCGAGGCGGAGGCCCACGCTCTCGACCGCGAGCAGCAGATGCAGGACCTGATGCGGCAGGCGCGCGCAGAGGTCGACGCAGCGGAGGGGCGCGTGCGTGCCGCCGAGATCCGCGCCGCAGCGGCCGAGATGCACGCCGAGACCCGCATCCGGGAGGCGGAGACGCGGGCCGAGCAGGCCGAGGCACGCGCCCGCGCGGCCGAGGACTGGTTGATGCGGATCCACGAGACCGTCGTCAGCGAGTTCGCCGATCTCGACGGGGAGGACGAGCGGTGAGAGAGGCCGCGGAACACCGTGCCGAGCCGTTCCCAGGACCGAACCACCCGGCCGGGCTGACCCCGCTGCAGCGCCTCGTCGCCCTGGGTGACCAAGAGCGGATCGTCCACCTGTTCGGAACCGCGACGGGCGGGGCCGACCTCTCCGACCCGGAGGCCGACCTCGAGGGGCCGGCCGCGATCCAGCTGATCCGCGAGGCTGGCGGGCGGATCCGGCGAGAGCGGGCGGAGGCCGAGGCCGCCGGGCAGCGCGCCCGCGCGGCGGAGGCTGCGGCCGAGACAGCCGAGCACCGGGCCGAGACCGCCGAGGCCGCGCTCGCGGTCGCCCAGGCTGCGGCAGAAGCCGCGGAGGCGCGGGCCCTGCGAGCCGAGGAGGAGGCGAACAGCGCCCGCGACGCCGCCGCCGAGGCCCGGCTCTGGCTCCGCCGCCTCGTCGCCTGCCTGAAGACCGAGTTCGAGGCCGTGCCCGAGGCCTAGGCGAGCCGCCCCTGAGGCCTTAGCCGGTCGAGCTGCAACCGAAAAAGCTCTCCGTCCTCGTTTTGACGCGCTCTTTCGCCGAACCGGCCTCCATCTCGGCGGAGAGCGCTCTAGGGCCGCACCGGGGCCTCAGGCGCGGGCGGGATCGGGCGCGGCCGACCGGCCTCATCGATGGCCACGAAGGTGAAGGTCGCCGCGGTCACTCGCTCGCGGACCTGAGTGCAGAAGCGCCGGGCCCAGGCCTCGACGGCAATCTTCATCGAGGTGCGGCCCACCTGCACGACGCGGGTGTAGACGCAGAGCACGTCACCGACCCGCACGGGGCGGATGAAGGTCATGGCGTCGAGCGCCACGGTGACGACCCGCCCCTGGGCGCGGTCGACGCCTGCGATGCCGCCGGCCTGATCCATCTGCGAGAGGACCCAGCCGCCGAAGATGTCGCCGTTGGCGTTGGTGTCGGCCGGCATCGCAATGGTGCGGACCGTGAGGTCCCCCTGCGGCCGCTCGTCGGGCAGCGTTTCAGCGTCCATGAGGTCCATGCCGCACCTTCCCCATCGGCCATCAGAACCGATTCGGGGGCCGCTGTCAGCGCCCGGACCGGGTCAGGGCATGAAGCCGGCGAGCTTGAGACCGGCGGCCAGGAACACGGCGGCGGCGCAGACGAAGCATTCGAGCGGCACGGCCTGCCAGAGGTCGTGCGAGCGGGCGCGGCGCAGCGCGGCGGTCTTCATGGGGCGTCTCCTCACGGGCGGCCGGTCTTGCCGCCAGCCGCTCCGTTGCGCCCGATTCTACATCGGAGCGGCGCGAAACACAGCGCATTCTGCCGATCCAACAGACATCGGCGCCGCTTTGTGAGGCATCTGCGCCTGGGCCAAGAAAAAACCCGACCGCTCGCGGGAGCGGCCGGGCGGGTCCGGGCAAGATCAGTCCAGAGCGATCAGTAGTAGAAGCGGCGCGGGCCATAGAACCGGCGCGGACCGTAGAACCGGCGGGCGTAGTAGGGGCGGCGGTAGTACACCCGCGGGCGGTAGAACCGGCGGGCGTAGTAGGGACGGCGGTAGTAGCGGCGCGGGCCGTAGTAGAACTGCGCCTTCTCGGCGACGGGCGCGGCACCTGCCACGAGGGCCGGATCGGGACCGACCGGAGCGGCGGAGGCCCCATGCGGCGTGGCGGCCGCGAAGCCCAGGACCAGCAGGGCGGCCAGCAGGAATTTCCTCAACACGTTCACAGCTCCTCGGTGACGGAGTTCGAGCGGGAGATGGCCCGACGCCGCGAAACGCCCGGACCGTCCGAAGCGTTGCACGGTTTGTCGGTGGACGTACATCAGGCGATCCGGGTGGTCATGTCGACGGTCGGTGCGGCGGCGCTCTGCTTGACCAGGGCGATACCGTGCTCGCAATCCTCCCGGCGGGCGTAGCCCTCCGCGGAATCGGCCACGACGTTGCCGTTCTGCACCCGCAGACGCCACCGCCACTGACCACCCGCATCCCGATACAGCTCGAACCGCATGGTCTGGCCGGGGCTCCCTACACGTACGACGGAGGGGAGATGGCGCGCCGCGCGGCCAGGGCCAGCCCCCGGAAACGCGAAACGCCGCCCCGCGATGCGGGACGGCGTTTCGGTGATCAGCCTGCGAGCCGGATCAGGAGCGCGGGGCGCGCTCCAGCCAGCCGATGGCACGGCCCTCGCCCCCGCCCTGCGGGCGGTTGCCACGGCGCGCCTGGCCGCCCGCGGGGCGGCCGTCCGGGCGCGCCGCCCGATCCTGGCGAGGCTCCTCGCGGCGGCCCTGCTGGGGACGGCCTTGCGGCGGCCGGCCCTGACGTCCGGGCTCGCCGGGACGCGCGGCCTGCGGCCGGCCCTGGCCGCCGGCACCCTGTGCGTGACGCGCCTGACCCTGGCGGGGCTGGCCCTGGCGCCCGCCGTTGCGCTGCTGCGGCCGCTCGGGCCGGCGCTCCTCGGAGGCCGCGATCTCGGCGGCCTCCTGGCGGGACGGCGGGGTGAAGCCCTCGGGGAAGCCCGCCACCGGCACCTTCTGGCGGGTCAGGCGCTCGATGTCGCGCAGATACGCCTTCTCCTCGTCGTTGCAGAACGAGATGGCGAGGCCGTCTGCCCCGGCCCGCGCGGTGCGCCCAATGCGGTGGACGTAGCTCTCCGGCACGTTCGGCAGGTCGAAGTTGACGACGTGGGTCACGCCCTCGACGTCGATGCCGCGGGCGGCGATGTCGGTGGCCACCAGAACGCGGCAGGTGCCGTCGCGGAAGGCGGCCAGCGCCCGCTCGCGCTGGGGCTGCGATTTGTTGCCGTGGATCGCCGCGCCGACGATCCCGACCTTGTCGAGCCCGCGCACCACGCGGTCGGCGCCGTGCTTGGTGCGGGTGAAGACCAGCACGCGGTCGATCTTCGGATCGCGCAGGATGTGGCCGAGCAGCGCCTGCTTGGCACCGGTGTGAACGAACATCACCTGCTGCTCGACGCGCTCGGCGGTCGTGGCGACGGGGGTGACGGCGACCTGCACAGGATCGGAGAGGTACTGCTCGGCTAATCCAGCGATGTTCTTCGGCATGGTGGCCGAGAAGAACAGGCTCTGGCGCTTCTGCGGCAGCATCCGCACGATGCGCTTGAGGGCGTGGATGAAGCCGAGGTCGAGCATCTGGTCGGCCTCGTCGAGGACGAGGATCTCGACGCCCTCCAGCGTCAGGGCGCGCCGGTCGACGAGGTCGATGAGGCGGCCCGGGGTGGCGACGAGCACGTCGACGCCCGGCGCCAGCGCCCGCTCCTGGCGGCCGATGGTGACGCCGCCGAACACCACGGTGGTGGTGTAGGGCAGGTGGCGGCCGTAATCGGCGAAGGAATCGGCGATCTGGTTGGCGAGCTCGCGGGTCGGCGAGAGCACCAGCACCCGGCAGCCGCGGCGCGGGGCGCGGCGGTCCGAGAGCGAGAGCCGGTGCAGGATCGGCAGCGCGAAGGCCGCGGTCTTGCCGGTCCCGGTCTGGGCGATGCCGCACAGGTCGCGGCCCTGCATGGCGGGGGGAATGGCCTGCGCCTGGATCGGCGTGGGCGCGGTGTAGCCGGCCTCGCTGAGGGCCCGGAGCACGGGCTGGGCGAGGCCGAAATCGGTGAACTGGGTCAAGTCGGATGTCTCGTTGCAGCAGGACCGCGCGGCGCGCGGCCTGTCTGGCGGCGCGGAACGATGTAGCGGTCCCTGGAGCAGGAGGCTGCCCGCGTGATGGGGCGGCCCGGGTGCATGCACGAATGAAGAGGGGGGCCGGAGCCTCCAGGCCGCTCGTGCGGTCCCGCGAATCCGTCACGCAGCCCCCTCAAGCGGACCCTGGTCGGCCGCTGACGCTGCGCTGCAGTTATGCGGTGCCGCAGCTGCGAAGTCAATGGCGCGCTTCCGAGGCCGGCGTGCGACCTCCGGCTGAAGACAGCGGCACGGTCGAACCGGACGGCATCATCGCGGCGCAGTTCGGCGCAGCCTACCTTGTCTGAGCCGCGAGCCGTCAGGCCCCCTCGTCGAAGCGGCTGCGGAAGAACACCTCGCGGCCGGCTCCGTCGATCACCCGCACGGCCTCGGCAGGCTCGCCCGCGCGCTGGGGCACCCGGGCGCGGGCGAAGAGCCGCAGCGCCCGCTCCTCGGCCCCGGCCAGATCCTCGACCCGCACCGAGACGCGGGAAAGGACGGAATCGGGCTCGGCGCGGTCCGCTGCGCCCAGGATCTCGATGTGGAAGGTCTCGCGCGCGCTCAAACGGTCCGCCAGGTCGGGGGAGGGGGCCTCGGGGTTTCCGGGCCGGGCCGCATGAGATAGGCGCTCCCCATGAATCCGCTCAAGGCCGGACTGATCGTCCTCATCTGCCTGATCCTGTTCTGGCTCGGCGTGCGGCTGGCGCGCCGCGCCATCGATCTCGGCATCGCGGCGGGCTACGAGGCCGAGCGTCGGCGCAAGGAGGACGAGGAAGGGCGTTAGGGCCGGACCTGGGCTCGACCTTGTCGCGGGCCGCTTAGCGTAGGAGGCACCCTACCGCCGGGGGCGAGGGCGAGGGTTCCGGCCGCTGGTGGGCGGGCCTCTCACCCCGGGAACCCGCCCGTCTGGCGCAGAGCCTCGCCGACCACCAAAGCGGCCGCGACCGCGACGTTGAGCGAGCGCATTCCGGCCCGGATCGGCACCACCACGCGGGCATCTGCCGCCGCGTGCACGGCTTCCGGAACACCCGCCGATTCCCGCCCCATCAGCAGACAGTCGCCATCCCGAAAGCCGAACGCCGTGTGGGGCAGGGCGCCCGCCGTTGTGGCGAGCACGAGGCGGATGCCCTCCGCCCGGCGCCAGCCCTCGAAGGCCGCCCAGGAGCGGTGCCGCGTCACCGCGACGTGGTCGAGATAGTCGAGGCCCGAGCGGCGCAGGTGCCGGTCCGAGACGTCGAAGCCCGCCGGCTCGATGATCTCGACGGCGACGCCCAGACAGGCCGCCATGCGCAGAAGCGTGCCGGTGTTCTGCGGGATGTCGGGCTGGTAGAGGGCGAGACGGAGCATGGCTACGGAGTTGGCGGCGGAGGCGAGGACGCGCAGGGCAGGTCTGCGCGCCGCGGCATCGCCCCGCGCTTGGCCCCGGGTCAAGCGGGCTTACCTAAGGGGACCCGCCTCGAGCCCCCGTGACCCTGATGTTCCTCGACTGGCTCGAGCGCCGCATCGACCCGTTCGCACCCTTCGAAGAGGGTCGGATGCCGCCGAAGACGGTGCTCGGCTTCGCGCGCTTCTACCTGCACCCGATCCGCTGGGCGCTCTTCGCCCTCTTCGTGATCGCGGTGATCGCCGGCACGGTCGAGGCCTCGCTCTACCTCGTGATGCGCTGGTTCGTGGACCTGTTGACGAGCGCCGACCGCGCCACCGTCCTGCAGGACCACGCGCTCGGCATCACCCTGGCGCTGGTGCTCGTCGCTCTGATCCGCCCGGTCTCGATCTGGCTGCACGAGGTACTGTCGAACCAGCTCGTCGTACCGCAATCGACCAACCAGATCCGCTGGCGGGCGCATCTCTACACGCTCGGCCACTCGCTGTCGTACTTCCAGGGCGACTTCGCGGGCCGGCTCGCCAACCGGGTGGTGCAGGTCGGGCCGGCGGTGCGCGAACTCGCGGTCGTGTTCATCGACACGCTGCTCTACGTGGCGATCTACGCGGTGACCGCGGTCGGGCTGTTCGGCTCGATCTCGCTCTGGCTGGCGCTGCCCGCCGTGATCTGGGTGGTGGCCTACGCCTGCCTGACCGCGTGGTTCGTGCCCCGCGCCCGGGCCCGCTCGCACCGCACCGCCGATACCCGCTCCACGGTGATTGGGCGCGTCGTGGACAGCTACACCAACATCCTGACGGTGAAGCTCTTCGCCCGCGACCGCGAGGAGCGCGCCGCCGTACGCGAGGCGGTGGACGTGCACACGCAGGCGTATCTGCACCAGTTTCGGCTGGTGACGCTGACCACGACGCTGCTCGGCCTCCTCAACAGCGCGCTGCTGATCGCCACGGGAACCGCCTCGCTGCTCCTGTGGCAGCGCGGCGCCATGAGCACCGGCGAGGCCTCGGCGGGGCTCGCGCTCGTGCTGCGCCTCATCGCCATGTCAGGCTGGGTGATGCAGACGGTGCGCGGCGTGTTCGAGAATGTCGGCGTGATCCAGGAGAGCATGCAGACGATCAGCCGGCCGCACGCGCTGGTTGACGCGCCGGGCGCCAAGACGCTCGCGGTCCGGGGCGGCGGCATCCGCTTCGAGGGGGTCGGCTTCCATTACGGGCGCGGCGACGCCAACGTGATCGAGGACCTCTCGCTCTCGATCCGCCCCGGCGAGAAGGTGGGGCTGGTGGGCGTCTCTGGCGCGGGCAAGAGCACCATCGCGTCGCTGCTCCTGCGGCTCCACGACGTCGAGAGCGGGCGCATCCTGGTCGACGGGCAGGACATCGCGGGGGTGACGCAGGAATCCCTGCGCGGCGCCATCGCGATGGTGAGCCAGGACACCTCGCTGCTGCACCGCTCGATCCGCGACAACATCGCCTACGGCCGCCCGGACGCGACCCAGGCGGAGATCGAGCGCGCGGCGCGCCTGGCGCATGCCGACGGCTTCATCGCCGACCTCGTCGACCACAAGGGCCGGCGCGGCTACGACGTGCAGGTCGGCGAGCGCGGGGTGAAGCTCTCGGGCGGCCAGCGCCAGCGCATCGCCATCGCGCGGGTCATCCTGAAGGACGCCCCGATCCTGATCCTCGACGAGGCGACCTCGGCCCTCGACAGCGAGGTCGAGGCCGCGATCCAGGACGCGCTCGACACCCTGATGCAGGGCAAGACCGTGCTGGCCATCGCCCACCGGCTCTCCACCATCGCGGCGCTCGACCGCCTGATCGTGATCGACCGCGGCCGCATCGTGGAGGAGGGCACCCATGCCGAGCTGGTGGCCCGCGGCGGCCTCTATGCCCGGCTCTGGACACGCCAGTCCGGCGGCTTCCTGCCCGACCGGGACGCGGAACGACACGTTTCCGACGCCTTGGGCGGCTAGAAAATCCCCATATCATCCGGCGCGGCAGGGCCGCGCCGTCCTCGTATCCGAAGAGATCCTCCGATGCCGGCACTCGACCTCGCGGGCTTCCCCGCGCGGGAAGGGGCCCCGTTGCGCCGCCCCTGGCTCCGGGAACTGCGCGCGACGCTCGCGCTCTCGGCCCCCCTCGTTCTCATCAACCTCGCCCAGCACGGCCTGATCATGGCCGACGTGGTGATGCTCGGACGCCTGGGCGCGGAACAGCTCGCTGCGGCGACGCTCGCGCACGGGCTCTACTTCATCCTGTTCATCGGCGGCATCGGGCTCACCAGCACGGTGGCGCCCCTGATCGCCGAGGCGCTGGGGCGCGAGCCCGGCGCGACCGACCCGGTGCGCCGCACCCTGCGGGCGGGCTTCTGGGCGGCGACGCTCATCGCCGCGCCCATGATGGTGCTGCTCTGGTACACGGGCCCGCTCTTGGCCGCGATCGGCGAGCCCCCCGCGCTGGCCGAGGCCGCCGGCGCCTACATGCGCGTGCTGCAATGGGCGATGTGGCCGGCCCTGCTGTTCATGGGCCTGCGCGGCGCGCTCGCCGCGCTCGAGCGGCCGGGCTGGGCGTTGGCCGCCAGCCTCGCGGCCCTGCCGCTCAACGTCGCGATAGGCATCTGGCTCGCCTTCCCGGCGAGCAACGCCTTCCCGACAGGTCTCGATCTCGGCATGGCGGGCGTCGGGCTCGCCACCGTGACGGCGGCGACGTTCAGCCTCGTCCTGCTCATCGCGGTGGTGCTCTGCGACCGCCGGCTGCACCGTTACCGCCTGTTCCACCGCCTCTGGCGGTTCGACCCGGTGCTGCTCGGCCGCGTCTTCCGGCTCGGCCTGCCAATCGTGGCGACGGGGCTTGCCGAGGCCGGGCTGTTCGAGGCCGCGGCGCTCGGCATGGGCCTGTTCGGTGCGACCCAGCTCGCCGCCCACGCGGTGGCGATCCAGATTGCGGCCTTCTGCTTCATGGTGCCGAACGGCGTCGCCCAGGCCGCGACCGTGCGGGTGGGGCTCGCCTACGGGCGGCGCGACGGTGCGGGCGTGCGCCGCTCCGGCCTCGTGGCGCTCGGCCTCGCCTTCTGCTTCATGACGCTCTGCGCGGGCGTCCAGCTCACCGCGCCCGCGACCCTGACGGGCCTGTTCCTCGATCTCGGCGCGCCCTCGAACACCGGGGTGCTGCCGGTCGCGGTCGCCTTCATCGGCTTCGCGGCGCTCTTCGCGGTGGCCGACGGGGTGCAGTCGGTCTGCCTTGGCATGTTGCGCGGCCTGCAGGACACGACGGTGCCGATGTGGGTCGCGGTGGGCGGCTACTGGGGCCTCGGCGTCCCGCTCGGCGCAGGCCTCGCCTGGGGCGCCGGGTTCGAGGGCTACGGCATCTGGACGGGCTTCTGCGCCGGGCTGTTCGTGGTGGCGGGGCTCCTCCTTCTGCGCTGGCGCCGGCTGACCACGGGCCTCCTGCCGCGGCCGGCGGCCGGCTAGCGCGGACATCGCAGCGCATCCCCGCTCTCCGCGCGCGATGACGAGGGGGATCCCGACCCGCACAGCCCCCCGACCGCGCCCCGGAAGCTACATCCGGCCCCGCTTTCCTGCCGCGGTGCGGGAGGAGCCCTGTCCCCGCCTTGACTTCGGGCGACGGGCGGTCGCATTGCACAGTTTAGAACGATCGTGCTGTGGTCCCCTACGGATCACCGGCTCCGCGCGCGCGGGCGGCACGCCTCGTCGGCTACGGTGAGAACACCCGCTCTTCTTGGGAGGCACGAGACCTTGGCGAACACGACTGCCGCCGCGCCCGCCGGCGCCGCCCCGCAGGAGGGCACCCGCCGGGACTTCCTCTTCCTCGCCACTGGTGCCGGTCTCGCGGTCGGCACCGTCGCGGTGGCCTGGCCCTTCGTCGCCTCGATGGCGCCGGACGCCGCCACCATCGCGGCCGGTGCGCCGCTGGAGGTCGATCTCTCGCCGATCAGCGACGGCCAGATCATCAACGTGTTCTGGCGCGGCAAGCTGATCTTCGTGCGCAAGCTCACGGAGAAGGAGATCACGGACATGAAGGCCGTGCCGGTCTCCCAGCTGATCGACCCGGCCGCCGCCGACACCCGCGTCAAGAAGGGCCACGACCAGTGGCTCGTCGTCTACGGCAACTGCACGCATCTGGGCTGCGTGCCGATCGGCCATTCCGGCAATTTCGAGGGCTGGTCCTGCCCCTGCCACGGCTCGCAGTTCGACGCCCTCGGGCGCGTGCGCCGCGGTCCCGCCCCCACCAACCTGCCGATTCCGCCCTACGCCTTCCAGTCGGACACCAAGATCCGCATCGGCGAGGAGGGCGGCAAGGCCGCCGCGTGACGAGAAGAGGCTACCGAGCCCCCGGAGGATCCCCACCATGAGCGCACACGGCAATACCTACGTGCCGCGGAGCCGGCTCGCCAAGTGGTTCGAGTCGCGGCTGCCGATCGTCGGCCTCGTCCACTCGTCGTTCGTCGCCTTCCCGGTGCCGCGCAACCTGACCTATTTCTGGACCTTCGGCGCGATCCTGATCGCGTTCCTAGGCATCCAGATCATCACCGGCGTCTGGCTGGCGATGCACTACGAACCCTCGGCCAAGGGCGCCTTCGATTCCGTCGAGCACATCATGCGCGACGTGAACTACGGCTGGCTCCTGCGCTACGCGCACGCCAACGGCGCCTCGATGTTCTTCGTGGCCGTCTACGTCCACATCTTCCGCAACCTCTACTACGGGTCCTACAAGGCCCCGCGCGAGGTGCTCTACATCCTGGGCGTCGTCATCTACCTCCTGATGATGGCCACCGCCTTCCTCGGCTACACCCTGCCGTGGGGCCAGATGAGCTACTGGGGCGCCACCGTCATCACCAACATCCTGGCGGCGATTCCGGTGGTCGGCGACACGATCCAGAGCCTGCTCTGGGGCGGCTACTCGGTCGGCAACCCGACGGTGAACCGCTTCTTCTCCCTGCACTTCCTGCTGCCCTGGATGATCGCGGGCGTCGTGGTGCTCCACGTCTGGGCGCTGCACGTCACGGGTCAGAACAACCCGACGGGCATCCCGATCAAGTCCTCGAAGGACGCGGTGCCGTTCACCCCCTACGCCACGATCAAGGACGTGTTCGCCGTCGTGGTGTTCATGATCCTGTTCGCGTGGTTCATCTTCTACCAGCCGAACTATCTCGGCCACGCCGACAACTACGTCCCGGCCAACCCCGCCGTGACCCCCGCCCACATCGTGCCGGAATGGTACTTCCTGCCCTTCTACGCGATCCTGCGCGCGGTGCCCTCGAAGCTCGGCGGCGTGATCCTGATGTTCTCGGCGGTGCTGATCCTGGCGCTCGCGCCCTGGCTCGACACCTCGCGGGTGCGCTCGTGCAACTACCGGCCGATCTACCGGCAGTTCTTCTGGGTGTTCGTGGCGGTCTGCATCATCCTGGGCTGGCTCGGCGCCAAGCCCCCGGAGGGCGGCTACGTCATCGCCTCGCAGATCTGCACGGCCTACTACTTCGCCCACTTCCTTGTCGTGATGCCGCTGGTCGGCCTGTTCGAGACGCCGACCCGTCTGCCGGGCTCGATCCTCGAGAGCGTGACGGGACCGGGCAAGCAGGTGAGCGGGTCGGGGCTACCCGCGGGCGCCGCCGCCGCACCGACGACCAAGGGCTGAGACGAGGGCAAGAGACGCGATGACGATCCGCACGCTCCTCGCCGCGACCCTGGTCGCGGCCTCCCTCGGCGGCGCCCTGATGGGCGCCCCGGCCCGGGCCGACGACGGCCACACGCCCCAGCCGCCCCGCCAGAAGTGGAGCTATGCCGGCGTGTTCGGCAGCTTCGACCAGGGCCAGCTCCAGCGCGGCTTCCAGGTCTACAAGGAGGTCTGCTCGGCCTGCCACAGCATGAAGCTCGTGGCCTTCCGCAACCTCGCGGAGCCGGGCGGGCCCGGCTACTCGGCCGCCCAGGTCAAGGCGCTCGCCGCGACCTACCAGGTCAAGGACGGGCCGAACGATTCCGGCGAGATGTTCGAGCGGCCCGGCCGCCCGGCCGACCGCTTCCCGCCGCCCTTCCCGAACGACCAGGCGGCGGCCGCCGCCAACGGCGGCAAGGCGCCGCCGGACTTCTCGGTGCTGGCCAAGGCCCGCACCTACGAGCGCGGCTTCCCGTGGTTCGTGCTCGATGCGCTGCCCTTCACCGGCTACTCGGAGCAGGGCGTCGACTACATCCACGCGCTGCTGGTCGGCTACGAGGACCCGCCGAAGGGTACCGAGGTGCCGGACGGCGGCCACTACAACAAGTACTATCCCGGCCACATCATCGCGATGCCCAACCCCATCAGCGAGGGTCAGGTCAGCTACCCGAAGGGCGACGACGGCAGGCCCGTGGTACCCGAGACGGTGGACCAGTACGCCAAGGACGTCTCGGCCTTCATGGCTTGGGCGGCCGAGCCCCACATGATGGCCCGCAAGGCGCTGGGTCTGCGGGTGATCCTGTTCCTGATCGTGCTGGCCGGCCTGCTCTACTACGTGAAGAAGCGGGTCTGGGCGGATGTCGGCGGCGAGACCCACGGTCTCCAGCCGGAGCTGCACAAGACGTACTGAGCCGCGCGCCCTCCCCCCGCAGCGGGGAGAGGGAGGGCGTCACGGGTCGCGGGATCGGTCAAGGACACGCGGCTGCGCTTCGTCGGACAAGTGTGTTACGGGCCCCGCACGGGGCCCGTTTCCATTTGGGGCCGCCATGACAGGCGCGAGAAGGACGGTGACATGACGGCGGCGGTGCTCGGCGTGATCGGCGGCTCCGGGGTCTACGACCTGCCGGGTCTGGAGGACGTGCGCGAGGAGGCCGTCTCCTCACCCTGGGGCGAGCCCTCGGACGCGCTGCGCGTCGGCCGGATCGGCGAGACCAAGATCGTGTTCCTGGCCCGGCACGGGCGCGGCCACCGCCTCTCGCCCGCCGGCATCAACTACCGGGCCAATATCGACGTCCTGAAGCGGGCCGGCGTCACCGACATCGTCTCGCTCTCGGCCTGCGGCTCGTTCCGCGAGGAGCTGCCGCCCGGCCTGTTCGTGCTCGTCGATCAGTTCGTGGACCGCACGCACGGGCGCGCCACCTCGTTCTTCGGCAACGGCTGCGTCGCCCACGTCTCCATGGCGCACCCGGTCGGACCGCGCCTGCAGGACCGGATCGCGGCGGCCGCGAAGGCCGAAGGCATCGCGGTCGCCCGCGGCGGCACCTACGTGTGCATGGACGGGCCGCAATTCTCCTCGCTCAGCGAGTCCAAGGCCTACAAGGCGCAAGGCTTCGACGTGATCGGTATGACCAATATGCCGGAGGCCAAGCTCGCCCGCGAGGCCGAGATCACCTACGCGACGATCGCGATGGTGACCGACTTCGATTGCTGGCACCCGGGCCACGACGCGGTGGACGTGGCCGCCGTGGTGGCGGTGGCGCGCGCCAACGCCGACAAGGCCGCCCGCCTCGTGGCGCGCCTCGCCCGCGACTTCCCGGCGACGCGCGAGGACTGCCCGGCCGGCTCGCACCGGGCACTCGACGGCGCCATCATGACGGCCCCGGCCGCGCGCGACCCCGCGCTGACGGCCAAGCTCGACGCGGTGGCGGGGCGGGTGCTGGAAGGCTGAGCGCGTTGCTCTCTCCCCGCGGACCTCGGGCTTGCCCGAGATCCGTTCCCCGGTGCCCAAGTCGGGCAGGCCCGACTTCGGGTGTGGTGGGAAGCGGGGCATGCCCCGAACGGTGCGCTTCCCTCCACACCCGAAACCACACTAGAAGACCCCGAGACCTCCGGACCGGCCAGCACCTGTCCCCAACCACCCGCGAAACGTAGAAGAATGCGCAGCGCCAGCATCAGCCGGAAGACGGCGGAGACCGACGTCAGCGTCTCGATCGACCTCGACGGGACCGGGCAGGCGCGGATCGCCACCGGCATCGGCTTCCTCGACCACATGCTGGAGCTGTTCGCCCGCCACGGCCTGTTCGACCTCGACATCAAGGTCGACGGCGACCTGCACGTCGACCAGCACCACTCGGCAGAGGATTGCGGCATCACCCTGGGGCAGGCCTTCGCGAAAGCGCTCGGCGACAAGCGCGGCATCGCCCGCTACGCCGACGTGCACCTGCCGATGGACGAGACGCTCTCGCGCGTCTGCATCGACATCTCGGGCCGGCCCTTCCTCGTCTTCCGCACGAGCTTCCGCGTCGAGAAGATCGGGCAGTTCGACACCGAGCTGGTGCGCGAGTGGTTCCAGGCCTTCGCGATGAACGCCGGCATCACGCTGCACGTCGAGACCTTCTACGGCGACAACGCCCACCACATCGCCGAGAGCTGCTTCAAGGGCCTCGCCCGCGCCCTGCGCAAGGCCGTGGCGCTCGACCCGCGGGAAGAGGGCCGAGTGCCCTCGACCAAGGGCTCGCTCTAGGAGAACCGGATGCGGATGCGCAGCTACACGCTCCACCTGCCCCCCGAGGCCCGGCCCGGCGAGGCCTACGGGCTCGACCGCGCGGTGATCGTGCAGGACGGCTTCTCCTGGCCGGCCTTCGCCTTCTCGGTCGCGTGGTTCCTGTTCCACAGGCTCTGGCTCGCGGCGCTGATCGTCGGGCTCAGCCTCGCCGTGGTCGCAGGGCTCGGCCACCTGCTCGGACTCTCGCGCATCGCTGCCACGCTGATCAGCCTGCTCGTCTCCATCCTCATCGGACTGGAGGCCTCGTCGCTGCGTCGCTGGACGCTCGCCCGTCGGGGCTGGCCGGCGCGCGACGCGGTGCTGGCGGGAAGCCCCGCCGAGGCCGAGGCCCGGGTGATGGCGCGCTGGCTCGACCCGGCGACCCGACCGCCCGCGCCCCAGCGCCCGGCCTTCGCGGGCGAGCGCGATCCGGTGATCGGCCTGTTCCCGGCGAGCGAGGCTGCTCGGTGAGCGAGACCGTCGCCATCATCGATTACGGCTCGGGCAACCTGCACTCGGCCGCCAAGGCCTTCGAGCGCGCCACCCGCGAGGCCGGGCTCGACAGCCGCATCGCGGTGACGGGCGATCCCGACGTGGTCGCCGCGGCCGACCGGGTGGTGCTGCCCGGCGTCGGTGCCTACGCCGATTGCCGGCGTGGCCTCGACGCGGTGCCCGGCATGGTCGCGGCGATGGAGCGGGCCGCCCATGAGCGGGCGCGGCCCTTCCTCGGCATCTGCGTCGGCATGCAGCTCCTGGCGACGCGGGGCCTCGAATACGCGGTCACGCCCGGTCTCGGCTGGATCCCGGGCGATGTCGGGCCGATCCGTCCGGCCGACCCGGCGCTGAAGATCCCGCATATGGGTTGGAACACGCTCGCCGCGGGCAGCCATCCCCTGCTCGCCGGAATCCCGACGGGTCCCGAGGGGCTGCACGCCTACTTCGTGCACAGCTACGCCCTGAAGGCTGACCGGCCGGAGGACGTGGTGGCCGAGGTCGATTACGGCGGGCCCGTCACCGCGATGGTCGCCCGGGACAACGTCGCCGGAACGCAGTTCCACCCCGAGAAGAGCCAGCGCCTGGGCCTCGCGCTGCTCGCCAACTTCCTCAAGTGGCGTCCCTGAGGGCCGGCAGATCCTTCTGGGACGAAAGGGTTTTTCGCGTGATCCTGTATCCGGCCATCGATCTGAAGGAAGGGCGCTGCGTCCGCCTCGTGCAGGGAGACATGGCGCGCGCCAAGATCTTCAACGACGACCCCGCCGCGCAGGCCGCGGATTTCGAGACGCAGGGCTTCTCCTGGCTCCACGTCGTCGATCTCGACGGCGCCTTCGCGGGCGAGCCGCGCAACGCCGCCGCCGTGGACGCGATCCTCGCCCGGGTCTCGCTCCCGGTGCAGCTCGGCGGCGGCATCCGCGACATGAAGACCCTCGACGCCTGGATCGCCAAGGGGATCGCCCGGGTGATCATCGGCACGGCCGCGGTGCGCGATCCGGCCTTCGTGCGCGAGGCCGCGCGCCGCCATCCCGGCAAGGTCGCGGTCGGCATCGACGCGAAGGACGGCCGCGTGGCCGTCGAGGGCTGGGCCCAGACCTCCAGCATGACCGCCGAGGAATTGGGTCGGCGCTTCGAGGACGCGGGCGTCGCGGCGATCATCTACACGGACATCGCGCGCGACGGCATCCTGAAGGGGCTCAATGTCGAGATGACGCTGGCGCTGGCCCAGGCCGTGAAGATCCCGGTGATCGCTTCGGGCGGCCTCGCCTCGATCGACGACGTGCACCGCCTGCTCCAGCCCGACTGCGCGCTCATCGCCGGCGCGATCACGGGCCGCGCCCTCTACGACGGCCGGATCGACCCGCGCGCGGCGCTCAAGGCCATCGCTCAAGCCGGCCGGGCCGGCATGTGATAGGCTGAAGCCTCGACAGGATCGCGCCAGGAGGCGGCGATGAGCGCCGTGAAGGCGGCGGCCCGGCCGCAGGAGGCCGGGACCGCCTACGAGGACGACTTCTACACCTGGACGCAGGAGCAGGGCGCGCGTCTGCGCGCCGGCGACTTCGCGGGTCTCGACCTCGAAAACCTCGCCGAGGAGATCGAGACCTTAGGGCGGACCGAATTCAACAGCCTGGTCAGCGCCTGGCGCGTGATCCTGCTGCACATGCTGAAATGGGACCATCAGCCCGAGCGCCGGACGCGAAGCTGGGCCATATCGATCCGAACGCACCGAAACAGGGCGGCGGACGTGCTGAAAGACAATCCCGGTCTGAAGAGTCGCCTGACGGATTCCCTGGTGCGGGCCTATCGCGATGCGCGAGACGAGGCCTCGGGTGAGACGGGCCTGCCCATCAGGGTCTTCCCGACCGCCTGCCCCTACACCCGGGAGGAGATGCTCGCGCGCCCCTTCCCGGCCGACCCCGACGACACGACCGACTGAGATCCCGTCTTGCTCAAGACCCGCATCATCCCCTGCCTCGACGTCAAGGACGGCCGCGTCGTCAAGGGCGTGCAGTTTCTCGAACTCCGCGACGCGGGCGATCCCGTGGAGGCCGCCAAGGCCTACGACGCGGCCGGCGCGGACGAGCTCTGCTTCCTCGACATCACCGCGAGCCACGAGGCCCGCGGCACGCTGCTCGACGTGGTGAGCCGCACGGCCGAGGCCTGCTTCATGCCGCTGACCGTCGGCGGCGGCGTGCGGGCCGTGGAGGACGTGCGGGCGCTGCTGCTCGCGGGTGCCGACAAGGTCGCGATCAACACGGCCGCCGTGAAGGACCCGGATCTGGTGGCCCGCGCGGCGGAGAAGTTCGGCGCGCAGTGCATCGTGGTGGCGATCGACGCCAAGCGCGTCTCCGGTCCCGGGGAGCCGGCCCGCTGGGAGATCTTCACCCATGGCGGGCGCAACCCGACCGGGCTCGACGCGATCGCCTTCGCCCGCACGGTTGCGGCCAAGGGGGCGGGCGAGCTGCTCGTCACCTCGATGGACCGGGACGGCACCCGCTCGGGCTACGACCTAGCGCTGACCCGCGCGATCACGGACGCGGTCGCCGTGCCGGTGATCGCCTCGGGCGGCGTCGGCGGCCTCGACGACCTCGTGGCGGGCGTGGCCGAGGGAGGCGCCAGCGCGGTGCTGGCCGCCTCCATCTTCCACTTCGGCCAGCACAGCGTGGCCGAGGCCAAGGCCCATATGGCGGCGGCCGGCCTCGCCATGCGGCTCGACGCGTGAACGGACGCGGGCCGCGGATGCGGCCTCGGTACGAAAGACGGATGGGGAGGCCCCATCATCTGTTAGCCGGGCGGCTTGCTCCCGGGCGGACGTTGACGCAATTTCCCGCCACACGCGGCGCCGTTGCGGGCCCCCAGATGCACGGTGTTGCATGAGTGATTACACCCTGAACGATCTCGCGCGGCTGGTCGCGAGCCGCGCCGGGACCTCCCCGGACGCCTCCTACACGGCCAAGCTCCTGGCGGGCGGCCCCGCCAAGGCCGCCAAGAAGCTCGGCGAGGAGGCGGTGGAGGCCGCCATCGCCGCCGTGCAGGGCGACCGCGCCGGGCTGACGGCCGAGGCCGCGGACGTGCTCTACCACCTCGTCGTGGTGCTCCAGGCGGGCGGCGTCAGCCTCGACGCGGTGATGGCGGAGCTGGAGCGACGCACGGCCCAGAGCGGGCTCGCCGAGAAGGCCGCGAGGCGCCACACATGAGCTTCGCGCCGGCCCCGATCGGCGAGACCGGCCAGGATCCGGTGACCGGCGCGGGCTCGGACCGGCTCTCGCCCTATCGCCGCTTCAGCCGGGACGAGTGGGCGAGCCTGCGCGCCGACACGCCGCTCACCCTCTCGAGCGAGGATCTGACCCGGCTTCAATCGATCAACGACCCCATCTCGATCGAGGAGGTGGTGGCGATCTACCTGCCGCTCTCGCGCCTGCTCTCGCTCTACGTCGCGGCGACCCAGGGGCTGTTCAAGGCGACGCAGCGCTTCCTCATCGCAGAGCGCGAGCGCAAGGCCCCCTACATCATCGGGCTCGCGGGCTCGGTCGCGGTCGGCAAGTCGACCACAGCCCGCATCCTGGCGGCGCTGCTCGCCCGCTGGCCCAACACCCCGAAGGTCGATCTCGTCACCACGGACGGCTTCCTGCTGCCGAACGCCGAGCTCGCCGCCGCCGGCCTGATGGAGCGCAAGGGCTTCCCCGAAAGCTACGACACGGCCGCCCTCCTGCGCTTCCTGCACGACGTGAAGTCCGGCCACGGCCGCGTGACGGCGCCGCTCTACTCGCACCTCGTCTACGACCGGGTGCCCGGCGAGGAGCGGGTGGTGGAGAGCCCCGATATCCTGATCGTCGAGGGGCTGAACGTGCTCCAGCCCGCCCGGCTGCCGCGGGACGGCACGGCGATCCCCTTCGTGTCGGACTTCTTCGACTTCTCGATCTACCTCGACGGGCACGAGGACGACCTGCACCGCTGGTACGTCACCCGCTTCATGAAGCTGCGCCAGACGGCCTTCCGCGATCCGCGCTCCTACTTCCGCAAATACGCCGAGGTGCCGGAGGCGGAGGCGCTCGCCATCGCCGACCGGCTCTGGACCACGATCAACCTGCCGAACCTCGTCGAGAACATTCTGCCGACGCGCCAGCGCGCCAGCCTGATCCTGTCGAAGGGCGCGAGCCACCGCATCGAGAGCGTGGCGCTGCGCCGGCTCTGAGGCGCGATCAGGCGAAGGGAAACTCGGCCTCGGCAATGTAGGGACCGCCCCCCGTCGATTCGCGGGCCGAGAATACGGTGACGGCGTGGGCCTCGAAGCGCAGCGGCTCGAACAGGCCGCTCTGGGCGACGTACATCGCCACCGCCTCGGGGCTCGCCTCGCGCTTCAGGCGCGCGAGCGTGACGTGGGGCGTGAACCGCCTCGTCTCGGGCGCGACGCCGGCCCGGCGCACCAGCCGTTCCTGCTCGGCCTGCAGGTCCATCAGGCCCGGATCCTGGGCCACCGCCGCGAAGAGCGCCCGCGGCCGGTCGCCCCCGAAGGCGCCGAGCCCCTCCAACACGACCGAAACCGGATCCCGCGCGCGCAGGCCGGCGAGCGCCTCCAGCACGTCCTCGGCCACGTCCGCGTCGATGTCGCCGAGGAAGCGGAGCGTGACGTGGTAGTCGGCCGCCTCGACCCAGCGGGCGCCGGGCAGGCCGCCGCGGAAGCGGGCGAGGCGCTCGCCGATCTCCGAGGGCACGGCGAGCGCGGTGAACAGGCGCGGCATGGTCCGGCTCCCCTCAGCGCTCGGGCTTGCCGAGCCGGGTGAGGAAGCTCTCAACCGTGGGCAGGATGCCGGCCACGATCGCCTCGACGCCCCGCGGGTTCGGGTGCAGGCCGTCGTCGAGGTTGAGGCCGCGCTCGCCCGCGACGCCCGCCAGGAAGAACGGGTAGAGTACCAGCCCGTGCTGCTTGGCGAGATCGGGATAGATCGCGTCGAAGCGGGCGACGTAGTCCGGCCCGAGATTGGCCGAGGCCCGCATCCCCGCGAGCAGGACTGGAATGCCGCGGCCTTTCAGCCGCGCGATGATCGTGTCGAGCGCCTTCCGGGTCACCGCGGGGTCGGTGCCGCGCAGCATGTCGTTGGCGCCGAGTTCGAGGATGACGCCGTCGGTCCCGTCCGGCACCGACCAGTCGACCCGGTCGAGCCCGCCCGTCGAGGTGTCGCCCGAGACGCCGGCATTGGCGACCGTGACGGTGTGTCCCTTCTTCTTCAGCTCCCGCTCCAGAACCGCCGGGAAGGCGGCCTCCGCCGGCAAGCGATAGCCGGCCGTGAGGCTGTCGCCGAGCGCCACGAGGTTGAGCGGACGGGCGGTCTGCGCCCCCGCCGGGAGCATGGCCGGCATCAGCAGCACCAGGACGGCGAGGAGGAGAGCACCGAGACGGGGCAGACGCCGCGCGGCAGAGCCATCATGGCGCACCCGCCTTCCATCCTCTTGGCGTGCGCCCGGAGATGAGCCCATATCGCCCCCGCAACAGCCGGGTGTCGTCGCGCACCGATTTCGCTGCCGCCACACCCGAGCCTCATCCGCCATGCTTCCCGTCATCGCGCACAGATCGGCCTCCCGGTGAGCACAGACAAGACCCGAGACACGAGCGGCGCCCAGTTGGTCGGCCCTGCGGTCGGCCTGCGCGACATCGATCTCAGCCTGGGGCGGGGCGCGGCCCGCGTCCACGTGCTGCGGGGCATCTCGCTCGACGTCGCCCGCGGCGAGGCGGTCGGCCTCGTCGGGCCCTCCGGGTCGGGCAAGTCGACGCTGCTCATGGTGATGGCCGGGCTGGAGCGGCCGGATTCCGGCACGATCCGGATCGACGACACCGATCTCCGCGGCCTGGACGAGGACGCGTTGGCACGCTTCCGCGGCCGGCGGATCGGCATCGTGTTCCAGGCCTTCCACCTCGTGCCGACCATGACGGCGCTCGAGAACGTGGCGCTGCCCCTCGAACTCGCCGACCGGCCGGAGGCTCATGCCCGCGCCAGAGCGGAACTGGAGGCGGTCGGGCTCGGCCACAGGCTGCACCATTACCCGGCTCAGCTCTCGGGCGGCGAGCAGCAGCGCGTCGCCATCGCCCGCGCGGTCGCGCCCGATCCCGCGATCCTGGTGGCCGACGAGCCGACTGGGAACCTCGACGAGACCACGGGCCGGCAGATCGTGGACCTGCTGTTCCGGCTGAAGCGCGACCGTGGCGCCACCCTGGTCCTCGTCACCCACGATCCCGGCCTCGCCCGGCTCTGCGACCGCACCATCCGGATGCGCTCCGGCCGGATCGAGGCGGAAGCCGGCGACACTCCCGTCACCGCACCGGCGAGCGCCTGATGCACGGCACCTTCACCCCGCCCGAGCGGGCGCGCCGCCTGCCGCTGATCCTGCGCCTCGCGCTCCGGGAGTTCCGCGGCGGGCTCTCGGGCTTCGGCGTCTTCCTCGCCTGCATCGCGCTCGGCGTCATGGCGATCGCGGGTGTCACCTCGATCTCGCGCTCGCTCTCGGACGGGCTCGGCCGCGAGGGCCGGCGCATCCTCGGCGGCGACCTCAGCTACAGCCTGATCAACCGCGAGGCGACGCCGGAGGAGCGCGCCGCGCTGGCCCGCGAGGGCCGGGTCGGCACCGTCGCGACGCTCCGCGCCATGGCGGTGGCGGGCGAGGGCGCCGCTCTGGTCGAGCTGAAGGCGATCGACGAGGCCTATCCGCTGGCGGGCGTCCTCGTCACCGAGCCGCACGCGGAGCTGGCGGAGCTGCTCGGCCCCCGCGACGGCGTGCCGGGCGCCGTCGCCGACCCGGCCCTCCTGACCCGGCTCGACCTGAAGGTCGGCGACCGGATCACGCTCGCGGGCCACCCCTTCGCGATCCGCGCCACGGTCGTGAGCGAGCCCGACAAGATCGCGGGCGGGCTCGGCTTCGGGCCGCGCCTTATCATCACCCAGGAGGCGCTGCGCACCACCGGCCTCGTCCAGCCGGGCAGCCTCAACCGCTGGAGCTACCGCATCGCGGTGCCGAGCGCCTCGGACGCCGCGCTGGACGCGGCCGCCGCCCGCATCGCCGAGGCCGCGCCGGAGGCCGGCTGGGAGATGCGCGCGCGCTCCAACGCCGATCCCCGCTTCGCCAAGAGCATCGAGCGCTTCACCCAGTTCCTCACGCTCGTCGGCCTCACGGCGCTCATCGTCGGGGGTGTGGGCGTCGCGAACGCCGTGCACGCCTTCGTGGAACGCAAGCGTGGCTCGATCGCCACGCTGAAGAGCGTTGGCGCGCCGGGATCGCAGGTGGTCGGGCTCTATCTGGTACAGGTGATGCTGATCGCGGGCCTCGGCACTCTCGCGGGTCTGGTCCTTGGGGCGGGACTGCCCTTCGCGATCGACGCCCTGTTCCACGACGCGCTGCCGTTGCCGCTCAACCCGACGCTGGCGCCGGGCGAGCTGCTGCTGGCCGCCGCCTACGGACTGCTCACCGCTTTCGCCTTCGCGATCACGCCGCTCGGCCGTGCCCACGACGTGCCGGTCTCGGGGCTGTTCCGCGACACGGTCGATCCGTCCGCCCGGAAGCCGCGTGCGCGCTATCGGGTGATGCTCGCCGCCGCTCTACTCGCCCTGGTGGCGCTTGCCGTTGCCACGGCCTTCGACAAGCGGGTCGCGCTGGTCTTCATCGCGGCGGCCGGCCTGGCCTTCGGGCTGCTGCGGCTCGTGGCGACGGGCCTGATGGCGCTCGCCCGCCGCCTGCCGCGCCCGCGCCGCGCGGCGCCGCGCATGGCGCTGGCGAACCTCTACCGGCCGGGCGCGCTGACACCCACCATCGTGCTCTCGCTCGGCCTCGGCGTGACGCTCCTCGTGACGCTCAGCGTGATCGACGCCAACGTGCGGCGAACGATCTCGGCGAGCCTGCCCGCGAAGGCGCCGAACCTGTTCTTCCTCGACATCCCCTCGGCCGAGGCCGACCGGTTCCACGACTTCCTGGCCAAGGCCGCGCCGGATGGCAAGATCGAGCGCGTGCCGATGATGCGCGGGCGCATCGTCGCCCTCGACGGCGTGCCGGCGGGCAAGATCCGCCCGCCGGAGGACGCCGCCTGGGTGCTCGACGGCGACCGGGGCATCACCTACGCGGCGGACCTGCCGGAGGGCTCGGTGCTGACGGCGGGCCGGTGGTGGAGCGCCGAGGAGGCGAAGACCCCGCTCGTCTCCTTCGAGGCGGAACTCGCGCGCCAGCTCGGGCTGAAGATCGGCAGCGAGGTCACGGTCAACGTGCTCGGCCGCAACGTGACCGCGCGGATCGCGAACCTGCGCAAGGTCGAGTGGCGCAACCTCGGCATCAACTTCGTGATGGTGTTCTCGCCCGGCACCTTCCGGGGCGCGCCGCACGCCGACCTCGCGACGCTGAGCTTGGCCGGCGGCACCGACGGGGCGGCCGAGAACCGCATCCTGCGCGACGTCGCCCATACCTTCCCGTCGGTCACCAGCGTGCGGGTGAAGGACGCCCTCGACGCGGTCGGCGACCTCGTGGGCAAGCTGGTTCTGGCGATCCGCGGCGCGAGCGCGGTCGCGGTGCTGGCGAGCCTCTTCGTTCTCGCGGGTGCGGTCGCGGCCGGTCACCGCGCCCGGCTCTACGACGCCGTGGTGCTGAAGGTGCTGGGGGCCGGCCGCGGCCGCCTGCTCGCCGCCTACGGCATCGAATACGGCGCATTGGGACTGGCCACCGCGCTCTTCGGGATGATCGCCGGTGCGCTCGCCGGCTGGGTCATCGTCACGAAGGTGATGCGGCTCGACTTCGCGCTCGACCTCTCGGGCGCGCTCGTCGCGGCCGGGCTCGCGGTGGTCCTGGCGGTCGGCCTCGGCCTTGCCGGCACCTGGCGCATCCTGGGGCAGAAGCCCGCGCCCTACCTGCGCGGGCTGTGAGCGGGAGCGAAGAGGGCAGGGAGGGGAGCGATCCCTACGGCGTCCGCTCCGTCTCGGCTTCCATGTCGCGGCGCAGAACAGCGTTCATCCGGGCTTGGAAGTCGCGGCCGCCCTGCTTGAGGAAGTCCACGACGTCCAGCCGGTGCATCGATCGGTGCATCGATCCCCGCGGCTCGTCCGGGCGACGGAGCGCGCCCGCGGTGGGTGGGGCCGATCGGATCAGCGCGGCACCGCGGCCGTCCGTAGATCGGGCCGGCGAGCGTGACCGGAGCGCCGAACGACGGCCGGCGAGCACCGTTTAATCCCGAATTTCATGAACAAAATTAAAGGATTCGGGCCCCGAAAACAGGCCCTGCAAGCTCGGCGGAGGCCTTGTGTGCAGCCTCGCGACGCAACATATTCGATCACGAGGCGCTCTTCGGCGCCAGAGGTCCTGCGTGGGCCTCGCCCTGAACACCACGCTGAGAGAGCATCCTCAAGGGAACTCCCATGGCATTCGACAACAGCCCCTTCCGGTACGGCGCCCAGCAGGCGCCGGGATACGCCGGCACGCAGGTCGACGTCGACCAGGGCCTGCGCAGCTTCATGCTCGGCGTCTACAACAACATGGTCGTCGGCCTCGGCATCTCGGGCCTCGTCGCGCTCGGCCTCAACATGGCCGCGACCACCGCGACGGCGACCGGCAAGCTCGCGCTGACGCCCTTTGGTCAGACCCTCTACAACAGCCCCCTCAAGTGGGTGCTGATGTTCGCCCCCCTCGTGTTCATCTTCGTCTTCTCGATGCGGATGGACCGGATGTCGGCCTCATCCGCCCGGACGATGTTCTTCGCCTTCGCGGCCGTGATGGGTGCGTCGATGTCGACGCTGCTCCTCGTCTTCACGGGCGCGAGCGTGGTGCGGGTGTTCTTCATCACCGCGGCGACCTTCGGCGGCCTGAGTCTCTACGGCTACACCACGAAGCGCAGCCTCTCGGGGATGGGCTCGTTCCTGATCATGGGCCTGATCGGTCTGATCATCGCCTCGCTGGTCAACATCTTCCTGGCCTCGAGCGCGCTGCAGTTCGCGATCTCGCTGCTCGGCGTGCTGATCTTCGCGGGCCTCACCGCCTACGACACGCAGAAGCTGAAAGAGATGTATCTCTACAGCGGCTTCGACGCCGAGGGCGCGGCCAAGATGTCGGTGAACGGCGCGCTGACGCTGTACCTCGACTTCATCAACATGTTCCAGTTCCTGCTCTCGCTCCTCGGCGACCGCCGCTGAGCCTGACAGGTCCGGAACGGACGGAAAGCCCCGGCGCGAGCCGGGGCTTTTTTCATGGGCGATTTTCGTGGGTAAGCGCCGGGCCAGCGGTGAACCGCCGCAGCGCGGGATTTGTGGGGAAACGGACCGTCCCGCGCCGGATTGCCCGGCCATGTGGTTCCTCTACGCTCTGACGGTCGTCGCCGGTCTCGCCAACGCGATCCAGCCGGGCCAGAACGCGACGCTCGCGAAATCCCTCGGCCTGCCGATCACGGCCGGGCTGATCACGCTCCTCGTGAGCACCACCGCGCTTCTCGTCGGCGGCTTCGCCACCGGCAAGCTCGTGGTCCCGAACGCGCAGCAGATCACGGCAGTGCCCTGGTGGGCCTGGGCCGGCGGCCTGCTCAGCGTACTGCTGATCCTGGCCCAGCTCTACGCCTCCCCGGCGATCGGGGCGGCGAGCTTCCTCGGCATCATCGTGACGGTCGGCGTCTGCGCCTCGATCGCCTTCGACCATTTCGGCCTGATCGGCTTTCCGGTGCATCCGGCGAGCCTGTGGCGCGTGCTCGGCGCGGTGCTGATGGTGGTGGGCGTGGGGCTGGTGGCCGTCTTCTGACGCGCCCTCGAGGTCCTGGATTCCAAAGGTCGAGACCTTTGGCGGGTGCAGGGCAGAGCCCTGCATTTGCCCTGTCCGCCCCGGGACCCCGCCCAAGGGCCAAGGCCCTTGAGGATCCCGGACTTCTCAGACGGCCCGCAACGGCTTCTCCAGCACGGCGATCACCCGGGCGAGGTCGTGCCCGCGCTTCATCACGAGGCCGCCCGCCGCGATCACCGCGTAGGCGCCCTGGCGCCGGGCGAGCTTCGGGTCCTTCTCGATGCGGTAGAGCGGCATCTCGGAGGCGCGGCGGTAGATCGAGAACACTGCCTTGTCGCGCCGGAAATCGAGGGCGTAGTCGCGCCACTCGCCCTCAGCGACGCGGCGGCCGTAGAGATTGAAGATCGTGCGCAGCTCGTCACGGTTGAAGGCGATCTGCGGTGGGCTCGGCGCGTTCGGGAATGGGATCACCCGCATCGTCGCGTCGTCGACCGTCCGCTCGCTCATTCCCACTCCGTCCCGCGCCCGTGTCCCTGAGTCGGCTCTCGATTCACGGATGATGGGCGGCGCCCGCGCCGGCCGCAAGGGGCCGCGGCGGCACCACCTGTGTCGCGCACGCAACGCGGAAGATACGAAACACCACGATTCCGCCCAGATCGCGCCTTTTCCGAGCCTTGTTGCGGCAGCACAACAAGCACTGAAATCTCGTCGGGCCCGTGCCCGGCCGGCGCCCGAAACCCGAGCTCCCCAGCCCTCGGTCGCCGTCCGGCCCACACGATCCCGGCACTCCAGAGGTTTCGAGACCCAAGGACTCCAGGCCGCCCCACCCGGGCGGCCTTTTTTCTGGCTGCTCCCGGAGAACGGATCCCGCTATGAGCGGCCGGACGATGAGTGCGCCGCCCACCTTCGACGAGGCCTTCCGCCGATCTTTGCGCGACCTGTTCGCGTGGCGGCGCGACGTGCGCCGCTTCCGCACCGATCCGGTGCCGGAGGCGATCCTGCGGGCCTGCCTCGACGAGGCGCATCTGAGCCCGTCGGTCGGCAACAGCCAGCCCTGGCGCTTCGTGCGCGTCGCCGACCCGGAGCGCCGGGCGGGCGTGGCCGCGAGCTTCGCGCGCTGCAACGCGGACGCGGCGCTCAGCTATGCGGGCGCGCGAGCCGGGCAGTACCGCGCCCTCAAGCTCGCGGGCCTGCGGGAGGCGCCGGTCCATCTCGCGGTGTTCTGCGACCAGGGCACCGAGACGGGCCACGGGCTCGGCCGGGCGACCATGCCGGAGATGCTGCGCTACTCGGTGGTCGCGGCGGTGCAGACCTTCTGGCTCGCCGCGCGCGCCCGGAATCTCGGCGTCGGCTGGGTCTCGATCCTGGAGCCCGGCGCCGTCACGGCGCTCCTCGACGTGCCGGCGGCCTGGCAGCTCGTCGCCTATCTCTGCGTCGGCTGGCCGGTGGAGGAGCACGCCGACCCGGAGCTTGCCCGCCACGGCTGGCAGGCGCGCGAGCCGCTGGACCTTACCGAGCGCTGAAGACGGTGCGTCGCCTTTGAGCGAGCGCGATCCCACGCCTTTCACCGATCCGCCCGATCGACGCGCACAAACCCCTCGTCAACCAAGCTTTTTCCGGAACGCGTAAGCGGACCCGCGACTTACTCGGCAGGCATCACGGTCACGCTTCGCGGAGAAGGTTCGATGGCGGGTCGGTACAGGGTTTGGGCGGGGCTTGCCGGCCTCGGATTGGCGGCTCTCGGGGCTCCTCCGGCGCAGGCCCGCGAGGTGGTGGCGTTCCCCTACGCGGCGGCGCCGGGCTCGGTGGTGGTGAGCGCCTCGGAGCGCCGGCTCTACCTCGTCAACGGCGACGGGACGGCGATCCGCTACCCCGTGGCGGTGGGCAAGCCGGGCAAGCAGTGGTTCGGCACCACGGCGATCGACGGCAAGTACGTGCGCCCCGCCTGGTCGCCGCCCGCCGAGGTGAAGCGCGACAACCCGCGCCTGCCGAACCTGATCGCCGGGGGCTCGCCCGGCAACCCGATGGGCGCGGCGGCGCTGACCCTGTCGGGCGGGCAGTACGCGATCCACGGCACCAACCGGCCGAGCTCGATCGGCACCTTCGCGTCCTACGGCTGCATCCGCATGTACAACCAGGACGTGGTCGATCTCTACCAGCGGGTCGAGGTCGGCGCGACCGTGACGATGATGCGTTGAGGGCCGCGCCGAGGGTCGGTCACGCGGCCGGCGGGGCGGTGGCCTCGACGGCCGTGAAGGTCTCTAGGATCCGGTAGGTGTGCTCGACACCCGCCGGCACCAGCCAGGAATCGCCGGGCTCCAGCAGCACGGTCTCGCCCGCCAGCACCAGCTCGGCCCGGCCCTTGAGCACGTAGCCAACGGTCTCGTGGGCCGAGACCGAGGTCGGCTTGTCGGCGTTCGGCGGCTCGTCGCGCCACATCCGCATGGCGAGCCGCTCGCCCCGGGCGAGGCCGATCTCGCCGTTCTCGCCCGCGGGTGCCTGGGCGCCCGCGATCTTGCCTGTCGTCATGATGCTCTCCTTCGCGTCTCCCGAACGGGGCGAAGGGCCGGCGGTTCCCGCGGCGGATCAGCGACCTACCAGCCGCCGTCGTAGGGGCCGTCCCAGCGGCGCCGGACCGGGGCGTAGCCAACGGGCACGCGCTCGTAGGAGATCACCCGGCGCGTCTCGTAGGCCGGCTCCTCGTAGACCACGCGCGGGCGGCCGTAATAAGCGGGGGCGTAGCCGTAGGGGCGCGGCGGCGGGGGCGGGGCGTAGCCGTAGCCGTAGGCCGGCTCGGCATGGGCGGAGGCGGCGGCGCCGATCAGCGCGCCCGCGGCGAGGCCACCGATCAGGCCGGCGGCGAGAGCGCCGCCGCGCCCGCGGGCCTCGGCCGCCGTGGAGGAGAGGGCGCCGACGCCGATCAGCGCGGCGGCCGCGAGGATGGGAAGTCTCGTCATGGCCTCGGATCCGGTTCGTCTGGGGCGCGGCCGGATCGCCCGGCCGCTCACATCCGGACGATGCGCCGGGCCGCGTGCAGGAAGCCTGAAGGCGGCCGACAGCAACGGTTCAGCTTGGGCCCGCCCCGCTGCGGCGGCATGCGCGCGCAACGACCGGCCGCCCTCAGCCGTTACCGGGCATGGCGCACATCGCGATCCTCGTCGGCACGCCGGCCGGCACCCGTCTGCTCGCGGCGTCGACCGAGCGGGACGCCGCCCGCATGGTCGAGCTGCTGCTGATCGGCCTCGACCGGACGGCCCTGCCGGCCCCGCTCTGGGTGCAGTGCGCGGACGGCGCCCTGGCGGCGCGCCTCACCGCCTATCTCGCGGGCTTCCAGGCCGAGCTGACGGCCGTGCCCGCGGGCGAGACTCAGTAGCCGTCGTCGACGTAGACCGCGCCGCCATGGGCCGGGGCATAGCCGTATCCGTAACCGTAGGGGTTGCGCGCCGCGTAGCCCCGCGGGGCGCGGCGGACGGGGGCGGGCGCGTAGGCGCCGCGGCCCATCTGCATCCCGGCCAACATCACCCCGTCCGACTCGTAGAGCCCGCGGCCTCGAACCGCCCGGACCCCGCCGCGGCTCGCGACGCGCGGGGCGGCCTCGCCCTGGACCACAATGCGGGTGTTGCCCGGCCCCTCCTGCTTCACCAGCCGGAACAGGGCGGCGGCCTTGCCCGGCGCGAGGCGGACGCAGCCGTGCGAGGCCGGGCGCCCGAGTGCCGAGAGGTGGGAGGAGCCGTGGATGGCGTGGCCGGAGCCGGTGAAGAAGATGGAATGGGGCATCGGCGCGTCGTCCCATTCCCGCGAGAAATGGGTGCGGGCCATGCGCTGTGGCCGGAAGCTGCCGTTCGGCGTGTCGTGCCCGGCCTTGCCCGTCGAGACCGGCCAGGAAAAGCGCGGCTGCCCGTCCACGCTGACCGCCATGGTCTGCGTGTCCTTGTCGATCCGGATCAGCACGTCCGCCCGCGCCGGGGTGAGAGTAAGGCAGAGGGGGAGGGCGCAGAGGAGAGCGGAGCGGCGGCGCATGGGGCCTCGGTTGGGCGAAGCGGGGCGGTTGCACCTAATCTACAAGGTTTGCGCGCTGAGGGTTCCGTGTGGGGAAGGGGCAAACCACGTAGCTGCGCGCATCGATCCCTCGGCGTGCCTTCGTGAGACTTACCCAGCCTGGGGAGCACCCGCCTCAGCGACAAACTTCACTTCAGGTTGCCTCGTCTCATATATAGTTACCGGAAGTCTAATCGTCATGTCAGTCGGCCTGATGGTTGAGTTCGATTGCCGCAACAGCGAACAGGATCATTAGGCCGACGGCAGAGAGAAGCCCTCCAAACAACAGAGAGACCAGCGAAGGCGCCGAAAGTTGATGTAGGCTTTGTCCCCGCTACCCTTGTAAATGGCCTAGAGCGAGAAGATGCGGGCCTGAGTCGAGAGAAGGAAGTGTTGCAACATTGCCTTGAAAGCCAATCCCTATGCATCGTAACTGATGGCATCCGCAATCAGACAGGATGTACCATGGCTGACGACACGGAACAGGCATGGGATACCAGCGTGAAGGGCATTCTGAAGTCTGAGTTGAAGCGCAAGGGAGTGACCTACGCGCAGCTTGTCGAGAAGCTGGATGCCATCGGCGTGAGAGAAACGGAGCCGAACATCCGCAATAAGCTCGCCTTTGGTAAGTTCACGACAGCGTTCAAGCTACAGGCGCTTGAGGCGACCGATGCTCAAGATCTGCACTCGAAATGATCGCCATGCGGTCCCTCCTTATCGAGAGCATGATTGCAAAAATCCTTCCCGGCTCTGTCGATACTCGCATTAATACTCTAATCACGCCGTGAGGCGCATCCGCATCCTCAAGGGAAGCATCCCAAGGTTCTGTTGAGACACCCCAGAATGTGTTATTTAGCAGGCCCCAAACAAAACTCTGGCACGTTCGATCTATCTGGCTAACCTCAAAAAGGTACATAGCCTCCCGAGCGCTATACGCTATCGTCCTATGATTGCAGGCATTTTGGCTCACGCCCCATGTTCCATCAAGCATTTCAGCGGGTTTTCTAAGCCAATGCGATGAGAGGCCGTCTAGGTCTAACTTCGCACTAAACGTAGCCTCCTCTCCTTTATTTGTTACAGCGAGAACCCAATGGTTTTCGACGTTGCGAACTTCGTATGAAAAATTGGGGCTTGGCTCCTCTGGGGCGGCCTCAACTGCCCGGAATAGTATCTCGTCAGCAGGCTCGATGGGAAGGCCCATACCGCGAGCACCTTTTGGATGCAGCAATCCTAGTATGCCAAAGAGCCGCATCTGTTCAGCGATGGCAGGATTATTTGTCTGGAACCCATCAACGCGGGTGGCGTCAATTTGACAGTTCTCGAATGAATATGGACCGCCATCCCATGTTACAAAAACTTGCTCAAAAGAGCAGTTTATGAAGCGGTGACCATCCAACCTGACGGGAGAGCGTACGAACTTGTGATTGGCAACCACAGTCAAGGGTGCGGAACCTGCTGCCTGCCTTGAGGGCGGTTGAGATGCTTGACCCCGCTGAGTATCCCGCTCCTGAGGCCAACTGAGCCAAATAAGAAATCCGGTCAGTGTCGCGGCGAGTGCGCTGGGCACCCACCAGGGCGTGGAGAAAAGCCAGTTTGCCCAAGTGGGCAGGCGCTCCAATAGCTGGTTGAAATCATCACCCACGGTGCTCGCTCCGATGAGCGTCACCGCTGCCTTCGCTGTGGTCCACGTCCAAAATAGCAAGGCGGCCACGATGGTGGCGGCGCGTGCGAGACCCAATCGAAAGCGTGGCATGCAGGCAGGATGCCTCACGCCGCTTCAGATGGGTAGTTGCCTTGTATCTCGCCGCACAATCTCTTCGATTGTCGGCCTTCCGCGGAGTGCGGCTCTAAGGTTGCAGCTAGCGTATCGCCAGTGATGGCACCCGCTGCGCCTCCCAATGGCATCCGCTATCGCCTTGGTGCACTTAGGCCAAAAGGCCGCCTGCCCCCCACCGCGATTAGGTCGAATGACCGTTCCGGCTGAAGCGCTCGACCCTGGTCGTACCGGAGCCGGGTGGGGAAATGAGACCGGACAGTTTCGAAAAATGTAACCGCCATAGCCTGTCCGCAGCAGAGGGCCCAGCGGGCCCGTCCGGCGCCGGGGCCGGCGCGGTCTCCCTCGTCAGGCCGGCGCCGCCATGGCACGCTCCATGCCCGCCTCTCCCCACCCAAACCGGTGAAGGGCCCCGATGACCGCTCCGCTGAACCGCTTCTCCGTCGAACCGCTCGCCAGGATGACGCGGCGCCTCGCCGACGTCGCCGGGGGCCGGGCCGAGCCCGATCTGGTGATCACCAACGCGCGGGCGCTCTCGACCTACTCGGAGCGCATCCTGCCCGACCGCGAGATCTGGATCGCGGGCGGGCGCATCGCCGCGCTCAAAGCCGCCGGGACCTACAAGGGCCCCAACAGCTACGACGCGCAGGGCCTCATCCTGGCCCCAGGGCTGGTCGATCCGCACCTCCACATCGAGAGCAGCATGGTCACGGCCTGCGCCTACGCGGAGGCCGCGCTCGTCAACGGCACCACCACGATCGTCTGCGACAGCCACGAGATCGGCAACGTGCTGGACGCTGACGGCGTCGCCTGGATGCTGGAGGACGCGCGCGAGGCCCCGCTCAGCATCTACCTCTCGGTGCCCAGCACCGTGCCGGCGACGGGCCCCGCCATCGAGACCGCAGGCGGCGACCTGACGCCGGAGAAGATCGCGGCCCTGTTCGATGCCTGGCCGGAGGCGATCGCGCTCGGCGAGAAGATGGATTTCGTGGCGGTGGCCGAGGGCGATCCGCGGGCCCACGCCATCCTGGCGGCGGCTTTGGAGCGCGGGCGCCCGGTCTCGGGCCACATCTACGGGCGGGACTTCGTGGCGCCGTACGCGGCGAGCGGCGTCACCGACACGCACGAGGCGGTCGATGCCGAGATCGCCGACGACCTCCTTGAGGCCGGGCTCTGGATCTTCCTGCGCGGCGGACCGCCGACGACGCCCTGGCACTCGCTGCCCAAGGCCATCGGCACGGTGACGGATTACGGCGCGGCCTGGAAGCGGGTCTGCGCCTGTACCGACGACCGGGACGCGGACGACCTCCTGGCCTACGGGCTCGACTGGGTCGTGCGCGAGGCGGTGCGGCTCGGCATCCCGAAGCCCGCCGCCTGGGCGATGGGCTCGCTGCACCCCGCGACCCGCTTCGGCCTCGACGGCGAGATCGGCGGGCTGGGGGGCGGGCGCCGGGCCGACCTCGTGCTCCTCGACGACGAGCTCGTGCCGCAGGCCACGTGGTACGGGGGCGAGCTCGTGGTGGAGGGCCGCGCGCCCACGCCGCGCCTCGAGGCGGCGCTCGCCCGGCCCTACCGCTACCCGGAGCCCGCCTACCGCACGGTGCGGCTGCCCGTGCCGCTCCCGGGGCTCGTGCCGCCGCTGCCGGCCGGGCCCTGCACCGTCAACGCCATCCGCACGGTGCTGCCGGGGATCGAACTCGCCCACGCGCAGGTGCCGCTGGTGCCGGGAGCCGACTGGGCGGAGACGCTTCGGTCGCACGACCTCTGCCACGTGGCCGTGATCGAGCGGCACGGGCTCAACGGCAACGTCGCCCACGGGCTCCTCAGCGCCTTCGGGCTCAGGCGGGGCGCCGTGGCCTCCAGCGTCGGCCACGACGCGCACAACATCGTGGTGGCTGGGCTCAACGAGGCCGACATGCGGCTCGCGGTCGAGACCATCGCGGAGGTGCAAGGGGGCGTCTGCGTGGTGGCGGACGGGGCGGTCGTCGCCCTGGTGGAGCTGCCCGTGGCCGGGCTGATCTCCGACCGGCGGGTCGGAGCAGTGGCCGAGTCGGTGCGGGCCCTGAAGGCGGCCTGGACCGAGGCCGGCTGCGCCATCCCGTATATGGGCTTCAACCTGATCCCGCTCTCGGTGATCCCGCAGATCCGCATCACCGACAAGGGGATCGTGCGGGTGCCGGAGATGAGCCAGGTGCCGCTGTTCGAGCCGGCGTGAGGCGCCCGCGGCGCGGAAGCGCTCGGGCGCGCCCCTCAGGGCCCGCGCCCGAGCCCGGCGAGCAGCACCGCGAGCTGGGCCTGGCGCCGCGTGCCGGTCTTGGCGAAGACGGCCTTGAGCTGCGTGCGCGCGGTGCTCACCGCGACGCCCAGCGCGTCCGCCGCATCGCCGAGGTCGCGCCCGTCGGCGAGCATCCGGGCGAGCCGCGCCTCCGCGGTGGTGAGGCCGTAGATCTCGCGCAGCAGCGCCTCGCCGGGCGGGTGCGCCTCGGCCGGATCGACGATGAGCAGCACCGCGCGGGCCTGCTGGAACAGGTCGCCCGCCGCGCCGGGCAGGGGCGCGGCGTGCACGACGAGAGGCGGGGCACCCCCCGGGCGCGGCACCGCCACGGGTCGGCAGACCGGCCCGAGCCGGCCCTCTGCGCGGACCGCGCCGCCGATCAGCCGCCCGAGCGCCGCGTTGCTCGGCCCGTGCTGGGCGATCAGCGCGCCCTGGAGCACGTTGAGCCCGCGCCCCATCAGCGCCGCGGCGCGCGCGTTCATCCGCAGCACCGCGCCGGCCCCGTCGAGGAGCATCCCGGCGCAGCGCAGGAGGTCGAAGGCCTCCAGCGCCGAGCCCGCCCGCGCCTCGGCGATCCTGAGGGCGAGGCGCCCCGCCCGCTGGAGATGGGGCACCACCCGCTCCAGGGCATCGATCTCGCCCTGCCCGAAGGCCCCGCTGCGGGGCGCGCGCTCCAGCGACAGAATCAGGCTGCGCCCGCCCGCGGGCACGAGGTAAAGCCCCGCGAAATGGCGGAGGCCGTGGGCGTTCACGTACTCGGCGTGGAACGGCATGTGGTCGAGCTCGCGCGGGGTGAAGATATGCTGCTCGGTGAGCACCCGCGTGGGGTCGCGCATCGCCGGGATGCCGCGCAGCACCCGCGGATTGTGGGCGAGCCAGCCCCGCGCCAGCCCGTCGGCGATCGCCGCGTCGAGGAAGGGGTTGCAGGCGAGTTCCAGCGGCGCGTCCGGTCCCGGCAGCATCAGCGCCCCCTCGGCTCCGAAGACGCGCGCGCTCGCCTCCAGCGTCTCGCGCCACAATTCGGGGCGCAGGGCCGCCTCGTAGAAGCGGTCGATCAGGTCCGAGACCGTTTCCTCGCTCTCCATCGCGCACCTTCCCGGTCCGCGCGTCCCCATCGGTCACGCGTCCGCTCCGGACCATAGGCTCACGGGCGAGGCGCGGGCACATACCCCAAACGGGTCATGAAAGTTCATGCTTCCGTGATCGTGATCGCGCTGCGATACCCGGGAGATCCGGCCCGCCCGGGTTCCGGTCGCCCGTATCGCGGTGCTGGACAGGTCCGATGCCGGACGACCGGACGGACGCATAGGGGGGACAGTTTCCATGGCTCCGAACCTCGCCGCGCCGCTCGTGCAGGTCTGCGCCTTCGCCCTCGGCTGCGCGCTGATCCACGCCGCCCGTCGGCACGCGGCAATCGTCACGGCGGTGCTGGCGACCGTCGCGGTCGCGTCGGCGCTCCTCCTGCTGCTCGTGGCCTCCGTCGCCTCGGCGCCCGATGCCGACGCCATCGATCCAATCTCGATCGCCGAGGCGGCGTGAGGCGGGGCCTCGGCGCCGCCCTATCTTGAGGGGCCTCGGGCCGCCGGCCCCATCGCGAGCGCGCACCCTTGATCCGTCTCCTCAGCTACAACATCCGGCACGGGCTCGGCCTCGACGGGCGGATCGCGCCCGAGCGGATCGCCGCGGTGATCGGTGCGCTGGCGCCGGACATCGTGGCGCTGCAGGAGGTCGATGTCGGGCGCCGGCGCACCGACGGCCGCGACCAGGCGGAGGTGATCGCCACCGCCCTGCGGATGGAGCAGCATTTCCATCCGGCGCTCCACGTCGAGGGCGAGCGCTACGGCGACGCGATCCTCACCCCCCACCCGTCGCGGCTCGTGCGGGCGGCGGCTCTGCCCGGGCATCCGAGGCGGCTCGGGCTGGAGCCGCGCGGCGCGCTCTGGGTCGAGGTGACGGTCGGCGGGCGGCGGCTGCAGGTGTTCAACACGCATCTCGGGCTGACAGGCGGCGAGCGGCTGGCGCAGGTCGCCGCGCTGCTCGGGCCGGACTGGCTCGGGAGTCCGGCCTGCCGCGACCCCGTGGTGCTGCTGGGCGATCTCAACGCCACGCCCTGGTCGCGCGCCTATCGGCGGCTGGCCGGGCGGCTCACCGACGCGCGCCGGCTCTCCGGCGAGCGGCGTGCGCGCTCGGGCGCGACCTTCCCGGCCCGCCTGCCGCTCCTGCGCATCGACCACGTCTTCGTCGGGCCGGGCATCGCCGTGGAACGGATGGGGCCCGCCGGCGGCGCGCTCGCCCGGCTGGCCTCCGACCACCGGCCGCTGCTCGCCGAGATCGTGCTGGCGCCGGTCGCCGCGGCACAAGAGCGGCAGGCCGAGACCGGTTCGGAGGTGGTAGGCTGAACCGCACAGCTCTTCCGCTCCAGCCGGGAGCGGGAACCCACGCCTCATCCGGAGCGGTGCACGCTCAGTCCCCGAGCTTCGCCCGCACGGCCGCGCGCAGCAGCCCGGGCCGGCGCCAGGGCCGCCACGCATCGTCCGGGCCGTCCGGGTCGCCGATGTGCCAGGCCTCGATGAAGCGGGCGAGCAGCCCCCTGTGCGAGGCGACGAGCGGACAGAGCCGGCGCGGTGACACGAGGACGACATCGTCGAGCGCCGCCCGCAGGCTGCCGCGCTCGGCCACCCGCGCTGCGAAGGCGCGCGCGTCGCAGCCGGCATGGTGCGCGAGCATCCGGTCCCGCGTGCGGGCGATGGTGGCGCGCAGCTCCGCATCCTCAGTCCCGTCGCCGGCGGAGATCGCCAGGTCGCACTCGGTGTCGTAGCCGAAGGAGCGATTGTTCAGGTTGGTCGAGCCGACCCGCAGCAGGGTGTCGTCGAAGACCGAGACCTTGGAATGGACGAGGATCGGCTGCCCGGCCACGGTGTGCGGCGCCAGGATGCGGAAGCGGCCGAAGCGGTCGCGGGCCTTGAGCCGGGCGATCAGCCCGCGCCGGGCGCTGTCCATGGTGAGCCGGTCGAAGCCGTTCGGGCTGCGCTCGGCCACCACCACCACGATCTCGGGCCCGTCCGGCTCCTCCAGCCGCCGCCCCAGCGCCTCGGCGACGAGTGGGGCGGTGAAATACTGGTTCTCCAGGTAGATGCTGCGGCGTGCCCCCGCGATCGCCCGCAGGAACAGGGCCTCGTTCTCGCGGATCGCCGGCGCCGGGCCCCGCGCCGGCACCGTGCGGGCGATGGCCAGGGGCACGTCGGCGAAGTCCGGGGCGAGGGTCTCGGGCCAGGGATCCTCGGAGGAATCCGCCACAGGCCCGGCCGCGGCCGGCTCGGGGGGCAGCCACGCGCTGGTCGCCGCGTGCCAGCGCTCCCGGGCGAGCGCCGCGAGCGCGCGGGCGGCGTCGCCGTCCACCGCCATCATCACGTCGTGGCGCGGCGGGTAGGCCTCCCCCGAGGGCAGGCGGCGGCGGGCGTCGCGGTCACGGTGGGCGGGCGTGTCCCAGCGGTTCGCCTCGAAGTCGCTGCCGCCGCAGAAGGCGATCCGGTCATCCACCACCAGGATCTTCTGGTGCTGGCAGGCGCCGAAGGGCAGCGTGGGGTCGATGCGGTAGTCGATGCCGGGGCCGAGCCGCTCCCGGATCGCCGGGGGCTTCATGTCGCTGTTGGCCGAGATCGGCCAGGGCATGTCCCAGATCAACAGGCGGATCGCCAGCTCCGGCCGCTGCAGCTTCAGGCGCCGCAGCAGGTCGCCGAGCGCCTCGTCGGCGGACGGGTCGGCGCTCTCGGGCCGCAGGCAGGTGCGCGGGTCGAAGCTCCAGCCGATCAGCAGGATCGAGTGCCGCGCCGCGACCAGCGCCTGGCGCGCGGCGGCGAAATAGGCGGCGCCGTCGTGCAGCAGGGCCGCGCGCGGCGCGCGCACCTGCCGCCAGCAGGTCTCGCCCGTCCGCAGCGCGCCGGACGGCGCGGGATGCGGTACGGGAAGGTCGCTCGGTTTCACCGCGACGGTCATGGTCCCGCGCCCTGCTCCTGTTCCAATCCGCGCACGCCCACGCCGCGATCCGGCTGCGCCCGGCCGGGGCCGGAGCGATCCCGCAGCTTGGCCCGGACCCGCTGCCGGGTCATCCAGACGAGGCCCAGCGTGGCGACGAGACCGAGGCCGAGCGAGACCCAGTGCACCGGATCCTCGCTGCCCGCCGCGCGGCCGATCACCCCGAGATAGATGCACACCACCGTGCCCGGCAGCATGCCGAGCACCGTCGAGAGCAGGAAGGCGCCGAGACCGACATCGGTGATGCCGAGCGCGTAGTTCTGGGCGTTGAAGGGCACGAAGGGGCTCAGACGCATCAGCAGGAGCAGGCGCCAATCCCCGTCGCCGACCGCCTCGGCCGTCGCCTTCCAGGCCGGCCGCCGGTCGATGATCCGCCGCACCGGCCCCTGAAGCACGGAGCGTGCCGCCAGGAAGGCCAGGAGCGAGCCCGCGGTGGCGGCTCCCAGAACGATCGGCATCGCCCACCAGCCGAACGCCACCGCGCCCGCGATGGTGAGCGGCGTGCAGGGAATCACCAGCAGCGTGGCGAGGAGGAAGATGCCCGCGAAGGCCACCGGACCCCAGCCCCCGAGCCCGGCGCTCCAGGCCCCGAAACCGCGCAGCCACGCCTCGACCGGCAGCAGCCGCCAGAGCAGGACCGTCGCCGCGACGGCGCCGACCACAATCAACCCGTCGCGCAGAGCCCCCGAGCGCACGCTGGAACCGCCTTTCGCATCCCGGCGGCCTGCGAGCCCCCGCCTTCACAGAACGGTGACGGGGCAGCATGTTTCCACCCCTGCGGCAAAGCTTGAGCCGGCGTCACGTCTCCGTCATCCCGGCGCGGCATTTCTGCCACGCGCCCGCGGGTCCTGGGCGACGGACCCGGCCGCGCCTTGCGAGACATATAGCACAAGCTATGAAACGCCGGATCGGATTGCTCGTGGGGGGCGTCATGGCGGCTGGCAAGGGGTTACGCCGGAGGTGGATGCGACCGGCGGCCGGGCTCCGTCCCTCCGCCGCGCTGCTCGCCGCGCTGTTTCCCGCCCTGGCCCGGGCTGCCGACCCCGCCTCCGCCCCGTCGGCCGGCCAGAGCGCGTTCGTCGATTGGTCCGGCCCCTATCTCGGCCTGCAGGGCAGCGCGGGCGGCTCCTTCGGCGCGCTGAATTTCGGCCCGACCACGATCGGCGGCCGGGTCATCCCCGATTTCCGCACCGGCGACGCGACCGGCCGCTCCGACCGCGGGCGCGAGGCGACGACCGCGGTCGGCGGCGTTTTCGGCGGCCGGAACTGGCAAACCGGCCCCTGGCTCTACGGCGTGGAGGCGGACGTCTCGGGCGCGAACCTGAAGCGGCCGGTCGGCTCGAACGCGCTGCGCCTCGGCTACGAGGACGCGGACCCGGTCTTCGATGTGATCCGTGCCAAGACCGACTTCTACGGCCTGCTGCGGGGCCGCCTCGGCTACAGCTTCGACCGGGCGCTGGTCTACGCCACGTTCGGGCTCGCCGGTGCGACGACCCGGATCCTGGCGACCTATCCGGACCTCGCGGGCGGCCCGGCCGCCACGGCGCGGCGCGACGAGAACCGGATCGGCTTCACCCTCGGCGCCGGCCTGCAATACGCCATCACCGACCGGATCGCGGTCGGCCTCGACTACCGCTACATCGATCTCGGCTCGGGCGGGCGCTTCGATCTCGGCGCGGTGCCGGGCCCCTTCGGCGGCGCGGTCTCGACGCGGGCAGCCTTCACCTCGAACCAGATGCTGGCGCGCCTCTCCTGGTACCCGGAGGGCCTGCGCCTGCCGCCGGAGCCCGACGAGGCGGCGCCGCACGTGCCCGACACCGACGTCTCGGACCGCTTCTCGCTGCACGGCCAGACCACCTTCGTGAACCAGGGCGTGCCGGGCTTCCGCTCGCCCTACCGGGGCGATCAGAGCCTCGTGCCGCATCAGGCCCAGGCCACCACGACGGCGACCGCCTTCATCGGCTTCAAGCTGACGGAGGGCACCGAACTCTACTACAACCCGGAATTCAGCCAGGGTTTCGGCCTCTCGCGCACGCTCGGCGTCGCGGGCTTCGTCAACGGCGAGGCGCAGAAGGCGGGCGCGCCCTTCCCGAAGCTGCGCTCCAACCGCTACTTCGTGCGCCAGACCTTCGGCCTCGGCGGCGAGACCGAGGACGTGCCGGACGGCATCAACCAGGTGGCGACCCGCCGCGACGTCGAGCGCATCACGGTGGTGGCCGGCAAGTTCGCGCTCGGCGACTTCTTCGACGGCAACGTCTACGCCCACGACCCGCGTGTCGATTTCATGAACTGGTCTCTCTGGGCCGCCTCGGCCTGGGACTTCCCGGCGAACCTCCCCGGTTTCACGCAGGGTGTGTATGTCGAGTACAACCGGCGGGAGTTCGCCATCCGGGCGGCCTACACGCAGGTGCCGAAGCAGCCCTCCAGCGACGTGCTCGACCCGCGCGTCTTCGAGCGGGCGGGTGCCGTGGTGGAGTTGGAGACCCGCCACACCCTGCCGGTGCTGGAGCAGCCCGGCCGCGTGCGGCTCGGCGCCTTCACCAACGTGGTCAACACCGCCAATTACCGGCAGGTCGTGGGGCTGACGCTCGGCGGCGCCTTCGCGGACATCGGCGAGGCCGTGCAGGCGACCCGCCGCCCGCGCCGCAAGAGCGGGCTCTACGCCAACCTGGAGCAGGCGGTCACCGACGATGTCGGGATCTTCGCCCGCGCCAGCGTCAACGACGGGCGCAACGAGAGCGCCAACTTCACCGACATCGACGCCAGCCTCTCGGGCGGCGTCTCGATCAAGGGCGCTGCCTGGGACCGGCCGCTCGACACGATCGGGCTGGGCGCGACGATGAACGCGATCTCGCGCACCCACCGGGCCTTCTTCGCCAACGGGGGTCTCGGCCTGCTCATCGGCGACGGGCGCCTGACCTACGCGCCCGAGCGGGCGGTCGAGGCCTACTACGCCCTGAGCCTCGCGAAGTTCGTCACCGTGACCTTCGACTACCAGCTCGTCTCGAACCCCGCCTACAACCAGGACCGCGGCCCGGCCCACTTCTTCGGCACGCGGCTCCACGCGGACTTCTGAGGCGGAGGTCACGGGATCCCAACGGGTCAATACCCTTTGGCGGGGTCCGGGGCGCGCAGCCCCGGATTTGGTCTCCGGACCCGGCAAGGCCGGGTGCGGAGACCAACAGCAGGGCTCTGCCCTGCACCCGCGAAAGGTCTCGACCTTTCGAAACCATGAGCGGGCGCTTCAGCCGGCCGGATCCGGCACCGTGGCGCCGAAGATCGGCTCGAACGCAGCGCGCAGCTGCATGTCGACCTCTGCCAAGCTGACGATCCGGCCGAGATCGACGAGGCTCGTGACCCCGTGCTCACGCACCCCGCAGGGCACGATGCCGGCGAAGTGGGAGAGGTCCGGCTCGACGTTGAGGCTGATGCCGTGAAAGCTCACCCAGCGCCGCACTCGGATGCCGATCGCCGCGATCTTGTCCTCGACGCCCGCGCCCCGCTCGGGCCGCCGCACCCAGACGCCGACCCGGTCCTCGCGCCGCTCCGCCCGCACGTTGAAGGCGTCGAGCGTCGCGATCAGCCACGCCTCCAGGCAGGCCACGTAGGCGCGCAGGTCCGTGCGGCGGCGGTTCAGGTCGAGCATCACGTAGGCCACGCGCTGGCCGGGACCGTGATAGGTGTACTGGCCGCCCCGGCCGGACGCGTAGACCGGGAACCGCTCGGGCGCGACGAGGTCGGCGGCCTTGGCCGAGGTGCCGGCCGTGTAGAGCGGCGGGTGCTCCAGCAGCCAGACGCACTCGTCGGCCTCGCCCCGAGCGATCGCGGCGGCGCGCGCCTCCATCCAGGCGACCGCCGCCTCGTAATCGACGAGCCCGTCGCTGACCCGCCACGCCACCGGCGGGGCACCGGCACGCGGCCAGAAGGTCTCCGGTGCGGTCTCGAGGCGAGAGGCGTTTACCAAGGCTTCACCATGATGCGCGGAAGCTCCCCCAGAGCACCGCCCCGCGCGCGCGAGCAAGCGCCGGCCGGTGCCCCCGAGTGACGAGAGCGTGGCGCGTGGCGGTTCTGGACAATCTGAAGGTCGATGTCACGGTGGTGCTGGGGCGCTGCCGCATGCCGCTGCACATGCTGCTGCGCATGGGCCGCGGCGCGGTGATCGAATTGGAGGCGAGCGAGAGCGATATGGTCGAGATCCTGGCCAACGACCACCCGATCGCTCGCGGCCAGATTGTGGTGACGGGCAACCGCATCTCCGTCGAGGTGACCGAGCTGATCCGCAAGCCCGAGACCCTGCGCGCGCCCGGCACCTCGATCGGAGAGGGGGCCGCGCCCCTGTTCGAGCCGGAAGCCCGGATGGCGTGATTTTCGAGGCGTTCCGCGCGACGGCGCTTGTCGGGCCGGAATCGATCTGTTATTGCGCCGCTCACCGAGACGGACCGGCCAGCCAGGCCGCCGGATCGGACAAGCGGTCTCCCTTCGGGGTGCCGATGCGGCCATGGCGGAATTGGTAGACGCGCTAGCTTGAGGTGCTAGTCCCGCGAGGGGTGGAGGTTCGAGTCCTCTTGGCCGCACCAACCTTTCGGTTGGTGTTTCCCTCACAGAACACGGTTCGGGCTCGGAAGCGACGCTGTCCCAGCCGATCCATTGCACCGCCACCGCGTGGCGGGCCTCTCTTCCCGACGAGCAGCACTCCAAAGTGATCGAGCCGGCGCGACCTCCGGGAACGCGCGGTCGCCACGCATGTGCGGACGTCGAAGATTATCTTAACCCTACACAAGCATTCAATTTGCACTTCGGTATCTATACGCGAAGGCCGAAGTCCTCTTCCACATCAACCAAATTGTGTCGCGGTCGATTCCCTGTACGGTGTCCTTCGCGCCCGAAGACAGGACGGATCTCGTGCGCGCCTGCCGGGCCGATGGTGCGGCAGGGACAGAACGTCCGGACGGTCTGAGGGGATCGCATGGAAATCGCACGGCTTCTCCACACGTTCGGCGGGCCCGCGCTGGCGCTGCTCGGCAGCCTGCCGGTCCTGCTGCGTCCGCGGGGCGCGGCCCCGCCGCTGCTCGACGGGCCGCTGATGGGCAACCACGACTTCCCGGCCGTCCAGCCGCGCGAGAAATCCTACCTGCCGCTGCCCTCGCACATCGTGTCGGGCAACCCGCGCCAGACCGCGACCACCATCTTCAAGAGCCCGGACGAGCGCTACGCCGCCGGCATCTGGACCTGCGGGGTCGGCGCCTTCCGCATCGACTTCGAGCACGACGAGTTCATCCATCTCATCGAGGGCGCCGTCACCACGACCGACGCGGCGGGCGTCTCGCGGAGCTACCGGGCGGGCGAGGCCTTCGTGTCGCCGCGCGGCTGGTCGGGCACCTGGACCGTGACCGAGCCGGTGAAGAAGCACTTCACTTGGTACAAGGCCGAGCCTTCGGAGGCGTGAGGCCCGAGCCCGGAAACGACGAAGGCCGCCCAGGGGCGGCCTATAGTTGAGATCGTCGTGGTTGGGAAAACTGGAGCGGGCGAAGGGATTCGAACCCTCGACCCCAACCTTGGCAAGGTTGTGCTCTACCCCTGAGCTACACCCGCTCGCATGTCCTGCTGGCGCTCGCCGGAAGAACCGGCCGGCGCCCCGCCGACGCCGGTCTCTAAACACCATTCCGGCCGCCGATGCAAGCGAAGCTTCGCGTCCCGGACTCGCGAAATCCGAGCGCAGAGGCAGCACCGGAGTACGCCCCGGAAACGACGAAAGCCGCCCGGAGGCGGCTTGTCGTGGAGATCGTCGTGGTTGGGAGAACTGGAGCGGGCGAAGGGATTCGAACCCTCGACCCCAACCTTGGCAAGGTTGTGCTCTACCCCTGAGCTACACCCGCTCGCATGTCCTGCTGGCGCTCGCCGGAAGAACCGGCCGGCGCCCCGCCGACGCCGGTCTCTAAACACCATTCGGCCCGTCGGCGCAAGGGCGTCGGGGGTGAAAATCTTCGCCGCCTTCCTACCAGTGCGCGGCGGCCTCCAGCCCCCCGCGAATCTCGTGCAGGCGCGCGGCGGTGCCCCGGGTCGTGCCCTCCGGCAGGGCGTCGAGGGGGAAGAAGGCGCAGGCCGCGATCTCCCGGTCCGGCAGCTTCTCGCGCAGCCGCGTCACGCCGTGCACCACGTAGAGCGCGACGTGGTCGCGGCGGGAACCCGCGAGATTGCGGTAGAGGCCGCGCAGCTGCAGCGCCTCGGGCGGGACCGCGATCTCCGCCTCCTCGCGGAACTCGCGCAGCATCGCCTCGGCCGCGCTCTCGCCGATCTCGACGCCGCCGCCCGGCAGGTGCCAGCCCGCCACGTAGGTGTGGCGCACGAGGCAGACGCGGCCCGCCCCGTCGAAGGCCGCACCGCGCACGCCCAGCGTCATGCCCCGGAGCGCGAGCGCCCCGAGGTGGAAGAGCCGCCGGGCGAGGGGGTTGTCGAGCAGCACCCGCCTAGACCACGTCGAGCACGATCGCGCCGAGCCCGGCGACCGCCCCCGTCATGCGCTCGCCGCGCCGCACCGGGCCGACGCCCGAGGGCGTGCCGGTGAAGACGAGGTCGCCCGGGGCTAGCTCGAAATAGCCCGACAGGTAGGCGATCTGCTCGGCCACCGACCAGATCATCTCGGAGAGGTCGCCGCTCTGGCGCACCTCTCCGTTCACCGCGAGCGTGATCGCGCCGGAATCCGGATGGCCGAGAGCGGCGACCGGGTACAGCGGGCCGATCGGCCCGGAGGCGTCGGCGGCCTTGCCGAGGTCCCAGGGGCGGCGCAGCGCCTTGGCCTCGTCCTGCAGGTCGCGCCGGGTCATGTCGAGGCCGATCGCGTAGCCGTAGACGTGGTCGAGCGCCTCGGCGACCGGGATGTCGCGCCCGCCCCTGCCCAGCGCCACCACCATCTCGATCTCGAAATGGTAGTTCTCGGTGCGGGGCGGATAGGGTAGCTGGGCCGGCTCCGGCCCCACGACCAGAAGCGCGTCGGCGGGCTTCATGAAGAAGAAGGGCGGCTCGCGGTCGGGGTTGGCGCCCATCTCGCGGGCATGCGCCGCGTAGTTGCGCCCGACGCAGTAGACCCGCCGCACCGGGAAGAGGTCCGGGCTGCCGACGATCGGCAGGGCCGTGCGCGGCGGGTTCGGGATGACGGAGAGCATGCGTCGCCTCTGAGCAGGACGGTCGTCGGGTCAGGGTCCGAGGGAGATCCCCGGGCTTCCGCGGCCGGCGCGGACGGGCTACGCCCGCATCGCCGCGGGTCCACATTAGGCCAGGACGGCGCCCGCGCCAGCCCGGACCGCGGCGAAGCGGGCGCGGATCCGAGAAACAGGCCGCGCGGCCCGTGAACGGCGGCCACGCGGCGAGGGGGGATCCCGGATGGACGGCTTGCTCGATGCGCTGCGCGCCCGGCTCGGGGCGGCCCACATCCTCACCGCGGCCGAGGATGTCGAGCCCTACCTCGCCGAGCAGCGGCGTCTCTACCGGGGCGAGGCGCTCGCCGTGGCGCGGCCGGGCAGCACGGAGGAGGTCGCCTTCGCGGTGCGGGCCTGCGCGGAGGCGGGCGTGCCCGTGGTGGCGCAGGGCGGCAATACCGGCCTCGTCGGGGGCGGCGTGCCGCGGGGCGGCCTCGTGCTCGCGCTCGCCCGGATGAACCGGGTCCGGGACATCGACCCGGTCGGCGCCACCGCGACGGTCGAGGCCGGCGCGATCCTCTCCGATCTCCAGGACGCCGCCGAGGCGGCGGGGCTCCTGTTCCCGCTCTCATACGCCTCGCGCGGCTCGGCCCGGATCGGCGGCGGCATCAGCACCAACGCGGGCGGCGTGCAGGTCCTCTCCTACGGCAACGCGCGCGACCTCGTGCTCGGGCTCGAGGTGGTGCTCTCCGACGGCCGGGTCTGGAACGGGCTGCGGCACTTGCGCAAGGACAATGCCGGCTACGACCTGAAGCAGCTCTTCATCGGCTCGGAGGGCACGCTCGGCATCGTCACCGCGGCGGTGCTGCGGCTGTTCCCGCGGCCCCGCTCGACCACGGTGGCCTTTGCGGGCCTCGCCTCGCCCGAGCGGGCGCTCGCGCTGTTCACGAGGATGCGCGATGCCTGCGACCGGGACCTCACCGCCTTCGAGGTGATGCCGCCCTTCGGGCTCGACATCGTGCTCGCCCACACACCCGGGGCGGTGCGCCCGCTCGAGGGTGCGCACGGCGCCTACGCGCTGGTGGAACTCGCCTCCGCCCGGCCCGACGCCGACACGCGGGCCGAGATGGAGGCGGTGCTCGCCGCGGCGATGCAGGCCGGGATCGTCGAGGATGCGACGATCGGCGCGAGCGAGGCGCAGAACCAGGCGCTCTGGTCCCTGCGCGAGGCGATGCCGGCGGCGCAGAAGCGCGAGGGCGCCTCGATCAAGCACGACGTCTCGCTGCCGCTCGCGCGCCTGCCCGCCTTCCTGGCCGAGGCCTCCGCCGCCTGCGAGGCGGCGATGCCCGGCATCCGTGTCTGCGCCTTCGGGCATTTCGGCGACGGCAACATCCACTTCAATCTGAGCCAGCCGCCCGGCATGGCGCGGGAGGCGTTCCTCGCCGAGTGGGGGCGCTTCAACCGCATCGTACACGACATCGTGCACGCGATGGGCGGCTCGTTCGCGGCCGAGCACGGGGTCGGCCTGCTGAAGCGTGCGGAGCTGGAGCGCTACGGCGACCCGGTCGGCCTCGACCTGATGCGCAGGCTCAAGGCGGCGCTCGATCCCGCCGGCATCCTCAACCCGGGCAAGGTGGTGGCGGGGCCGCCGTCCGATCGCGGCCTGCCCTGACCGAGCAGGGCCCGGATCACCCGGCGCCCGGCCGTCCCGGAAACGGCGCGGTCAGGCCGGACGGAGCAGCGACCGCTCAGGCGGCCCGGCGGACGAAGGCGCGCAGCGTCCGCACCAGCGTCGACGGCTCGTAGGGCTTGGGGATGAAGCGGGCGCCGTCCGGCATGTCGTTCGGCCCCGGCGTGCCCATGCCGGACACGACGAGCACGGGGATGGCCGGCCAGCGATGCGCGACGAGGCGGGCCAGCGCGAAGCCGTCCATCGAACCCTGCGGCATGTCGACGTCGGTCATCAGCACCTCGACGTCGTCGCGGTTCTCCAGGACCTTCAGCGCCTTGTCGGCGTGCGTCGCCTCCAGCACCGTGAAGCCCGCATCGGCCAGCGTGTCGGAGGCCTCCATCAGCAGGAGACCGTCATCTTCCACAAGGAGAACGACGGGTTGCTCAGCGGGGCTCTCTGTCATCAGGCTTCGCGCGGCACTCTCTGGACCGGAAGCCCGGGGCCCTATTCCCCGGGCCCGCCCCCGTCAAGGCGCGACGGCCGCGCAGCCGGCCGGCGGCGCCCTCAGGCCGCCAGCATCGCGAAGGGCGCCTCGAAGCTCAGCACGAGGCCGGAGGCCGGGTATGCGAGATCGACGCGGCCCCCGAAACCCCGCACGAGGCTGCGCTCGATCAGGCGCGTGCCGAACCCGGCCCGGCGCGGCGGGCTCACCGGCGGTCCGCCGGCCTCCTCCCAGCGGAACCGGAAGCGGGCGGCCCCGGGCTCCGTCCCGGCGGTCTCCTCCTCGACCGCCCGCTCCTCGACCGCCCAGTCGATCGTCACGTGGCCGGCCGGCGTCGAGAGGGCACCGTACTTGGCGGCGTTGGTGCCGAGTTCGTGCAGGAGCAGCGCGAGCGTCAGGCCAGACCGCGCGGCCAGGGCGATCTCGGGGCCCGACACGGCGAAGCGGTCGGGTTCGCTCCCGTGGAGCGCCACCGCAGTCGCGACGATGCGGCGCAGCGGGACCGTGGACCGGGGATCCTGCGCGGAGGCGCCCTGGAGCAGCACGTCGTGGGCCTGGGCCAGCGCGATGAGGCGGGCGTCGAGCGCCGCGCGCGCGGCGTCGAGCGAGGGGGCGGTGCGCAGGGTCTGGGTGCCGATCGCCTGCACCATCGCCAGGGTGTTCTTCACCCGGTGGGCCAGCTCCTGCATCAGCAGCGCCTGGCGATCCGCGTTCGAGCGCAGCTCGGCGATGTCGCGGCGGTAGCGGCTGTCGCGCAGCTCGGCCTCGGCCCGGAGCCGGTCGGCCTCCACGCGGTCGCGCCGCGCGCCGTAGCGCAGCTCGGCATCGACCTTCCGGCTCGCCAGCAGGAGCGCGCGCAGGTGCCGGTTCTCGGTCTCCAGCGACGCGACGCGACGCGCCTCGCCGTGCTCCTCGGACAGGATGATCATCGCCGTCATCGCCCCACCGCCTCGCCGGTCCGGGTCATCGCGACGATGACGCGTGTCGGCGCCCGCCCCGCGGCGCGGGAGACGAGGGATCGGGATCGTCCGGTCCGGACGGCGACCGACAGCTTGCGCCGCTTCTGATTCGCCGCCCCGCCCGCAGTCCCGCGATTCGAGGGGCAGAATCAGCCTAGCATGGCGCGCGGGGCGCACAAGCATAGAACAGGACCGAGACTGATTTCTTTCACCGCTGGACTTCGCCTGAGCTGATCCGGCAGTCAGCTCACTTATTGCGTCCCAGCAGCACCAGCCAACCGACGCCGAGTATGAAGACCATCATGCCGATCGTCACGAAGGCCGGCGTGCCGAGATCGATCAGGCGAGGCGCGAGCTGCGTGGCGAAGGCCGCCACGACCAGCGCCACCGCGACGCGGGCCGCCGCCCGCTCGATGCCGCGGGTGACCTTGTCGAGCCCCTTCACCTCGATCTCGACCGTGACCTTGCCCTGCTTCAGCCGCACCAGCATCAGGTGGATCAGGGTGGGCAGCTCCGAGGCCGCCCCGTAGAGGCCGACGCCGAGCGCCTCGGCCTTCGCCTTCAGCCCCGAGAGCGAGAACTGCGTCTGCATGCTGGCCCGCACCGTCGGGCCGGCGGCGGCGAAGAGGTCGAAGTTGGGGTCGAGATGGCGCATCACCCCGTCGGCCGTGACGAGGCCCTTGAACAGGATCGCGAGATCGGTCGGCATCGCGAGGTCGTTCTCGCGGGCCATGGTCATGAAGTCGGTGAGCACGAGCCCGAGATTGAGCGGGATCGAGGAGTGGCTCTCGACGAAGGACTGGGCCGAGAGCTGGAGCTTGGTCATGTCGGGATTGCTGGCCCCAGTCCAGTCGAGGAGCACGGCCATCAGCCCGTCCGCGTCCTGCTTCAGCATGGCGCCGATCAGCACGAGGAGCTGGTTGCGCCGCCGCCGCGACAGCCGGCCGATGATGCCGAAATCGATGAAGCCGATGCGGTTGCCGGGCAGCGCCAGCATGTTGCCTGGGTGGGGATCGGCGTGGAACACGCCCTCGATCAAGGCCATGCGCAGGAAGGCGTCGGTGCCCTTCTGGGCGAGCAGCTTCTTGTCGACACCGGCCGCGCGCAGGCGCGCGTCGTCGGTCGGCGGGATGCCGTCGATGAATTCCTGCACCAGCACCCGCTCGGAGCACCATTCCCAGTGGATCTTCGGGAAGACGATGTCGTCGTCGTCCTCGAAGATCTGGGCCAGCAGCTCGCAGTTGCGGGCCTCGTTCAGGAGGTCGAGCTCGCCGTTGAGCCCCTCGGCGAGGTGGCGCATCTGCTCGCGGGGCTGGTAGCGGGCCATGTCCGGCCACTCGGTCTCGACGATGCGGGCCCCGTGCGCCATCAGGCGCAGGTCCGCCTCGATGATCTTGCGCAGGTTCGGCCGCAGCACCTTCACGATCACCGCCTCGCCCGTGTGCAGGCGCGCCCGGTAGACCTGGGCGATCGACGCGGAGGCGATCGGGTCGGTGTCGAACTCGGCGAAGATCTCGTGCGGGCTCGCGCCCAGATCCTCCTCCAGCTGCGGCCGGATCACCTCCCAGGGCACGGGGGAGACCTGGCTGTGGAGCTTCTCCAGCTCCTCGGTCCAGGCCGGGGAGAGGAGGTCCGGGCGGCTCGCCAGCACCTGCCCGAACTTGATGAAGGTCGGGCCCAGCGCCTCGATGGCGCGGCGCATCCGCTCGGGCTCGGACAGGCGGGTGACGTCGACGCGGGGCTTCCGGCGCGGCAGCAGCGGCAGGTAGCGCAGTCCGAGCCGGTCCACGACCCGGTTGACGCCGAAGCCAATCAGGATCGTGGCGATCTCCGACAGGCGCTGGCGGTCGCGGGCGGCGACGAAGGCGGTCTTCAGCATGAAACGGGTCGTTTCCGTCCGGACGGGGGTGTTCCGGACAGCACGAGCATCGGGACTTTTTTGAGGTGGCGGGCCGCGCCCTTCCGGGGGTGCGGCCTCGCGCACCCCCCGCACGGGGGTGCGGCCTCCCGCCCCTGGCGGCGCGGCTCAGCGGCGCTCGTAGAGCAGGCGCGCCCGGATCGTGCCCTCGATGGCGCGGATCTGCTCCAGCAGGACCTCGGCATCCGCCGTGCCGGCATCGGTCTCCAGCACCACGTAACCGACCTCGCCGTCGGTCTGGTAGAACTGGGCGGCGATGTTGACGCCTGAGCGCGCGAAGACCTCGTTGAGGCGCCCCAGCATGCCCGGCAGGTTGCGCTGGACATGGATGAAGCGCGTGCCGGTCGGCCGGGCCGGCAGCTGCACCTGCGGGAAGTTCACGGCGCCGACCGTCGAGCCGATGTCGGAATAGTCCACGAGCTTGCGGGCGACCTCCGAGCCGATGCGCTCCTGCGCCTCTTCCGTCGAGCCGCCGATATGGGGGGTCAGGATCACGTTGGAGAGCCCCTGCAGCGGGCTCACGAAGCGCTCGGCGTTCGAGCCCGGCTCCTTCGGGAACACATCCACCGCCGCGCCCGCCAGATGCCCGGACGCCAGGGCCGCCGCCAGCGCGTCGAGATCCACCACCGTGCCGCGCGCGTTGTTGATCAGGTAGGCGCCGCGCTTCATCCGGGCGATCTCGGCCGCCCCGATCATGTTGGCGGTCGCCTCCGTCTCCGGCACGTGCAGCGAGACCACGTCCGCCTGTGCGAGCAGCTCGGCCAGGCTCTCGGTCGGCTCGGTGTTGCCGTGGCGCAGCTTGTCCGTGTGGTCGTAGAAGATCACCCGCATGCCCATGGCCTCGGCCAGCGTCGAGAGCTGCGTGCCGATGTTGCCGTAGCCCACGATGCCCAGCGTCTTGCCCCGCACCTCGACCGAGCCCGTGGCCGACTTGTCCCACGCGCCCGCATGCGCCCCCGCCGAGCGCGGCGTGATGCGGCGCAGGAGCATCACGATCTCGCCGATGACGAGTTCGGCCACCGAGCGCGTGTTCGAGAAGGGCGCGTTGAAGACCGGGATGCCGCGGCTGCGGGCGGCCTCCAGATCGACCTGGTTGGTGCCCACCGAGAAGCAGCCCACCGCCAGCAGCCGGTCGGCGGCGGCAAACGCCGCCTCGTCGAGCTGGGTGCGCGAGCGGATGCCCAGGATGTGCACGCCGCGGATCGCCTCGTGCAGCGCCTCGCGATCGAGCGCCTTCGGCAGCCGCACGAGGTTCGTGTAGCCCGCCCCCTGCATCAGCGCGACCGCGCTGTCGTTGATCCCTTCCAGCAGAAGGACGCGGATCCGGTCCTTGGGCAGGGACAGCTTCTCGTTAGCGTTTTCGGGAATCATCGCGGTCGCCTCGTGGTCATGGTCCCCGCCCGGGATCGGTGCCAGAGGCACCGCGGCCTGTCGAAAGCCGCCCCGGCGGAACGAGGACGTCCGTTTTAACGGACGGCGCGTGCTCTAAAGCGTTTTCTGCTGCAATGCCACAGGTCGCTCGTGAGGGCCCGCCTCCCAGAATTCACATGGCTTGATTATTACACGAATCACCGAGCCTGCGCCCGCTTCTAGCAAGATTGAATGTGCATCCCCCGTTCGGGTCAGTCGTTCGAATTAGTTTGATGACCAATCTGCCAATCCTGTCCAATGGAGTGCAAAAATTTGAGCAAAACCAGAGCATCAGCACAAAATGCGTAGTGACCCATTCCAATCCCCACGATAGCAGGAAATTGTCGCCACCAGATCCACACAGAGGGTCATACCATGCGTCGCACACTGTATCTTGCCATCATTGCCGGTGCGGCAACGCTGTCCAATGCCGCATTCGCTCAAGGCTACGATCCGAGCTACACGGAGCAGGTCGTCCCCCAGAACGACCGTTGCTACAAGGTTCGCTACCATCGGCAAGTCGATCTCGTGAACCCGAAGGGGATCCTCCGCGAGACCGAATCCCGCGACTTCCGGAAGGCGATCATCTACCAGCGCGGCGGCTTTGCCCGGAACGCTTACAACCCGGCGATCTACGAGGAGACCCGTACGGTTCTCAGCCCCGAATACTACTCGATGGTGCCCACGGGCTGCGGTCGTCGCATCCGCTGAGAACACGTCATTCGCCCGCCAACGGCAATCGTGGGGGACGATTGAAGCGGATCCCGGGACACCGGGATCCGCTTCATCCTCATTCGGGCCACTCAGCGCGGTACCAGCAGCTTGGCGAGGCCCAGGACATCCCCGCCGGGTCGATAAAGCTCCGCGCGCCCACGCCCGACGACGCGATAGACCTCGCTGCGCGTCTCGTTGACGATCACCGTGCCTTTGGGCAGGTCCCCGTCATACGCGATGAGCTTCGGCACCGGAGGCTGCGGCGCAGGCTGCGCGGGAGGCGCGGCGATCGAGGCCTGATCAGGAGGGCTGCGATGCCGCGGCCGGATGCTTCCGGTGAGGAGGAGCTCGATCAGGCCACCGCCGAGATCCAAGTCTTCCTCGGTCTGGCCCGGATCGATGCTGCCCGTCACATGCACCTTGAGGGGCTGCGCCTCGTCACGCGCCTCTGCCGGCCCGATGAGAAGGACGCAACCGGCAGCGAGCATGCCTCGCACTGGCCCGCTCCATCTCGCTCCCCCACGCGCGATCGGCAACCGACGACACTCCCCACATCGACGACGCACGCAGCCTGCCAGACTCGGATTTGCAATCTCCCACGTGCAGGCCAGGCGCCGCGTTCCATTTCGGTCCAGGCACTGCGTGGGTCGCGGCACGGTGCCGGACAGGATCTTGCGTTCGCCTCGAACGTGCCCGGCAGCCCTTGCCCTGTACGATAGCCGTCCCCCTTACGGCCGGCGGAGACGCATGTTCGACATGATCGTCCAAGAAGTGCTCAGGGCGGCACTTCGGAGCACCGGGCTCGGCTTGCTGATCCTGGCCGTCCTCCTCGCATCCTGCGCGATCCTGTACGCATTCAGGGGTGGAAAGCTCGGATCCGTCCGCGAGGACATCAGCTGCATCCTCGGCCTGGATCGGCCGATCGTCTCCACCCCCGCGATCGTCCTGTTCGTGAGCCTTCTGGCGGTCGGCCTCGCCTACCTCCTGCGGTAGCCCGTGCAGCGCGCGACCGGCGGCGGGACAGGCCGGATCACCGCCGCCCGTCTTGCACCGCGCTCCCCGGCAGGCGTACACGGCTCGGATCGAGTGCCGAGCCCGCGCGCCGGCAAGCGGCCCCGCGAGACCCGACAGGCGAGCCAGGAGATTTCCGATGAGCGACCGGCAGCCCGGCTTCGAGACCCTGGCGATCCACGCGGGCGCGGCGCCGGACGCGACCACCGGCGCGCGGGCGACGCCGATCTACCAGACCACGAGCTTTGTCTTCGAGGACGTGGACCATGCCGCCTCGCTGTTCGGGCTGCAGGCCTTCGGCAACATCTACTCGCGCATCACCAACCCGACGAACGCCGTGCTGGAGGAGCGCATCGCGGCGCTCGAGGGCGGCACCGCCGCGGTCGCGGTCGCCTCAGGCCACGCCGCCGAGTTCCTGACCATGCACGCCCTGATGCAGCCGGGCGACCAGTTCGTGGCGGCCAACAAGCTCTACGGCGGCTCGATCAACCAGTTCAACCACTCCTACAAGAGCTTCGGCTGGGAGGTCGCCTGGGCGGATGCCGACGACCCGGCCTCCTTCGAGGCCGCGATCACGCCGCGCACCAAGGCGATCTTCTGCGAGTCCATCGCCAATCCGGGCGGCGTCATCACCGACATCCGGGCCTTGTCGGAGGTCGCCCGGCGCCACAACATCCCGCTCGTGGTCGATAACACCATGGCGACCCCGTACCTGATCCGGCCCTTCGAGCACGGCGCCGACATCGTGGTGCACTCGGCCACCAAGTTCCTGGGCGGCCACGGCAACTCGATCGGCGGCCTGATCGTGGACGGGGGCACGTTCAACTGGGCGGGCGACGAGCGCTACCCCATGCTGAGCGGGCCGCGGCCCGAATATGCCGGCATGGTGCTCTCGGAGACCTTCGGCAATTTCGGCTTCGCCATCGCGGTGCGGGTGCTCGGCCTGCGCGATCTCGGGCCGGCGCTCTCGCCTTTCAACGCCTTCCTGATCCTCAACGGCATCGAGACCCTGCCGCTGCGGATGCAGCGCCACGCCGACAACGCGCTCACGGTCGCCACGCATCTGGCGGGGCACGACGCGGTCGCCTGGGTCAGCTATCCCGGGCTGCCGAGCGACCGCTACCACGCCCTGGCGCAGCGCTACACGCCGAAGGGTGCGGGCGCCGTCTTCACCTTCGGCCTGAAGGGCGGCTACGAGGCGGGCGTGAAGCTGGTCTCTAACCTCCAGCTCTTCTCGCATCTGGCCAATATCGGCGACACGCGCTCGCTGGTGATCCACCCGGCCTCGACCACCCATCGCCAGCTCACCGACGCGCAGAAGAGCGCGGCCGGCGCCGGGCCGGAGGTCGTGCGCCTCTCGATCGGTCTGGAGGACCCGGCCGACCTGATCGCGGATCTCGACGCGGCCCTGCGCGCCTGAGCGGATAGGGGACCCCCCGGCTGCGGCAAACGGCCCCGTGGCCGGACTACCTCAACGCGAATCAGGAACATCACCCAGAACCCACGGTAGCCCTTCCGGCATCTCAGTGCCGATCCGGAGGGACTGATCCATGTTCATGCGCCTCGACCGTCTCCAGGCCGAACTGCCGACACCGAAGCGTCCCGATCCCAACGCCGCCGCGGCCCTGCAGGAACTGCTCGGCGGCAAGTACGGCGAGATGTCAACGCTCGGGAACTACATGTTCCAGAGCTTCAACTTCCGCAACAAGTCGAAGCTGCGCCCGTTCTACAGCCTCGTGTCGAGCATCTTCACGGAGGAGCTCGGCCATGTCGAGCTGGTCTCGACGGGCGTCGCGCTGCTCAACAACGGGCCGGGCGACGACACCGAGAACGTCGACGTCTCGAAGGCCCCGTTCAACGAGATGCAGGACGTGCGGCTAGCCGGCGCCTTCTTCTCGCAAGGGGGCGGCGCCACGCCGGTCAACTCCAACGCCCAGTCGTGGAACGCCGACATGGTGACGACCTCGGGCAACCTGATCATCGACCTCCTGCACAACTTTCATCTCGAGTGTGGCGCCCGCCTGCACAAGCTGCGCGTCTACGAGACCCTGAAGGACCCGACCGGCCGCGAGGTCTGCGGCTACCTCCTGGTGCGCGGCTCGGTCCACGCCCACGCCTACGCGCTGGCCCTCAAGAAGCTCACCGGCGTCGAGATCGAGAAGATGCTGCCGACGCCGAACATCGTGCTCGACAAGATCCCCGAATGTCAGAAGTACCTGCAGGAGGGCTCGCACCGCCGGCTCTACACCTTCGGCTCGCCGGACTACCCGGAGATGGCGGGCGTCTGGTCGAACGACGAGGTGGCGCTGCCGGGCGATCCGCCGGGCAATCTCGAGATCGTCGACGGGCCCCCGGAGGGCGGCAAGATCCCAGAGCTCGACGGCAATTACGGCGCCTTCGCGCCGGACTACGCGCCCCAGGAGATCTTCGAGATCGCGAGCAAGCTCTACCAGAAGAGCCGCTGAAGCTTGCGTGGAAGGGAGTCCAGAGGGCCGCCGGCCCTCTGGCGAGTCCTCAGGGCAGAGCCCTGAGCTCCTAACCGCGCTCTGACCCGCTCAGTAGCGCCAAGCGGGGTCGATCGGGGCGGGGGCCAGCACGTAGGTCTTCGGCTGCTTGCGCACGCCGAACCGGCCCTCGCTGGAGGCGTCGTTGTAGTAGTCGAACCCGGTCAGCCCGAAGCCGCCGCCGTTCATCACGTGCGGCACCGGCACGGGCGGCACCGCGAGGTCGGGCCGCGTCGGGGGCACGATGACCCGGCCGAACCGGTCCGTCTGCAGCACGGTCGGCGCATCCGGCGCTTGGAAGACGTAGCCGAGCGGCTGCGCCCGGGCGGGCAGGGCGCTCCCCGCGAGGGCGAGGAGGCCTGCGGCCACGACGTGGCGGGCTCGAAGGATCACGCAATTCTCCGTCACGGCTCCGGCCACGGGCCGGTCTTCCGGCACTATGGAGGAAGACGCCGCCCTTGTCCGTGGCTTGGCCACACGGGCGGCCGGCTTTTCCAGAACCCGGATCACCCGCACTTGTGTCACTCGGGCTTGAGCAGCACGTGGCGCTTGCGCCCGAAGGAGAGCTTGATCACGCCCTCCGGCGTGAGGTCGCCGAGCGCGAGCACGGCCTTCTCGTCCGTGACTGGCACGTCGTTGACCTTGAGCCCGCCGCCCTTGATCTGGCGGCGCGCCTCGCTGGTCGAGGGCACGAGCCGGGCGTGCTCCGGCCCGAAGGCGGTGAGCACGCCGAGGCCGGCCTCCAGCGCGGCGCGCAGCACGGTCACGCTCGGGAGGTCGGCGGCGAGCGCCCCCTCCACGAAGGTCTTCCGCGCGGTCTCGGCGGCGGCTTCCGCCGCCTCGCGGCCGTGCATCAGGGCGGTCGCCTCGGTGGCCAGCACCTTCTTGGCCTCGTTGATCGCCGCGCCGCCCCGGCCGGCGAGGTCCGCGATCTCGGGCAGCGGCAGCAGCGTGAACAGCTTCAGGAAGCGCTCGACGTCGGCGTCCTCGGTGTTCCGCCAGAACTGCCAGTAATCGTAAGGCGAGAGCATCCCGGCATCGAGCCAGACGGCGCCGGCGGCGGTCTTGCCCATCTTGGCGCCCGACGCCGTGGTCAGCAGCGGGCAGGTGATGCCGTAGAGCTGGGGCGTGCCGAGCCGGCGGCCGAGATCGATGCCGTTGACGATGTTGCCCCACTGGTCCGAGCCGCCCATCTGCAGGATGCAGCCGTAGCGGCGGTTCAGCTCCACGAAGTCGTAGGACTGGAGGATCATGTAGTTGAACTCCAGGAACGAGAGTTCCTGATCGCGCTCCAGCCGCATCCGCACGCTGTCCATCGACATCATGCGGTTGACCGAGAAGTGCCGGCCGATGTCGCGCAGCATCTCGATGTAGTTGAGCCGGGTCAGCCACTCGGCGTTGTCGACCATGCGCGCCTCGTTGCCGCTCTCGCCGAAGGTGAGGAAGCGCGCGAAGGTCTTCTGGATGCCGGCCTTGTTCTCCTCGATCTGCTCCAGCGTGAGAATCTTGCGCGACTCGTCGCGGCCCGAGGGGTCGCCGACGCGGGTGGTGCCCCCGCCCATCAGCGCGATCGGCTTGCCGCCCGTCCTCTGCAGCCAGTGCAGCATCATGATCGACAGCAGGTGGCCGACATGCAGCGAGGCCGCCGTGCAATCGTAGCCGACATAGGCCGTCAGCCGCCCGTCGAGCGCCGCCTGATCGATGCCGGCGAGGTCCGAGCCCTGATGGACGTAGCCGCGCTCCATGAGGACCCGGAGGAAATCGGATTTCGGGGCGAAGCTCTCAGGCGTCATGGGGGTGTCCCGGAGGGGCGGCCGGGCGACAGGCTCTCGCCCGCGTGCTAGCTCGGCCGGCATGAGGTTGGTTCGGGGCGGCTCTTAGCAGGGCGCTCCCCGAAAGGCACGGGGGAGTCCGGCATGGCGATGATGCGCGCGATCGGCCTGATGAGCGGCACCTCGCTGGACGGCGTCGACATCGCCCTGATCGAGACGGACGGTGAGACCGTCCGGGTCGAGCGGGGCCACAACAACTATCTCGCCCCCCTCGGTCCCACCGGCTACCGCGGCTACAGCGAGGACGAGAAGGCCCTGCTGCGCGCCGCCACCAAGGACGCCGAGAGCGTGGTGCGGCCCGACGACCGGCCCGGCCGCCTGCCGGAGGCGGAGGACTTCGTCACCCGGGCGCACGCGGAGGCCGTGGAGCAGTTCCTGGCCGACAACGGCCTGACAGCCGCCGACATCGACGTGATCGGCTTCCACGGCCAGACCGTGATCCACCGGCCGGACCACCGCATCTCGATCCAGATCGGCGACGGGCAGGCGCTGGCCTCGCGCCTCGGGATCGCGGTGGTGTCGGACCTGCGCCGGGCCGACATCGAGGCGGGCGGGCAGGGGGCGCCGCTGGTGCCGGTCTTCCACAAGGCGCTGGCCGAGGCCGCCGGGATGGATGGCCCCTTCGGCATCCTCAACATCGGCGGGGTGGCGAACGCGACGCTGGTCGATTCCCGGGGCGGCGTGATCGCCTTCGACACGGGGCCGGGCAATTCCCTCATCGACGAGTGGATGCAGGAGCGCGAGGGTAAGAACCTCGACGACGGCGGGCGCACCGCCGCCCGGGGCCGACCCGACGAGCAGCTGCTCGCCTGGCTCCTCACCCACCCGTTCTTCTTCAGGAAACCGCCGAAATCGCTCGACCGGAACTGGTTCTCGCACAAGCTCGCGGGCCAGCTCTCGACCGAGGACGGCGCGGCGACGCTCACCGCCTTCACGGCGCGCGCTGTGGCGCGCGCGCTCGACCACGCCCCCGAGATCCCGACCCGCTGGATCGTGGCGGGCGGTGGCGCGAGGAACGGCGAGCTGGTGCGGTTGCTGAACTACCACTTGCGCGCCGAGATCACGACGGCGGACGCGATCGGCTGGTCCTCGGCCTATCTGGAAGCCCAGGCCTTCGCCTACCTCGCGGTGCGCTCGATGCAGGGCCTGCCGATCACCTTCCCGGCGACGACCGGCGTGCGCGAGCCGATCTCCGGCGGGGTGCTGGCGCGGCCGTGAGCCTCGGCTACGCGCTGCGCCGCATCGTCGAGGAATACCCACTGGCGCGGGCGGATCCGCCGGCCGGGCACCCGCTCGCGGCGGTGATCCGCCGGGGCGCGCCGGACGAGCTGCGCCGGGCCCTTCAGGGCATCGACGGCCCATTCCTGGTGAAGGGCAGTCCCGGCCGCGGCACGCACTGGGCCGCGGTGCCCTGGCTCGCGGCCTTCGACCCGGCCGTGACGACGAGCGCCACGCAGGGCTACTACCTCGTCTACTTGTTCCCCGCCGACCGCGAGGCGGTGCATCTCTCGCTGGCCCAGGGGTCGGTGGCGGCGATCCGCGAGCACGGCCCGCGCGCCGGGGCCCATCTCCGCGCGAGCGGGGACGCGCTGCGGGAGCGGCTCGCCGATTTCGCCGACCGGCTGCCCGTGCGCGCGATCCGCCTGGGGAGCGCCGGGGAGCTACCCGAGGGCTACGAGGCGGCCCATATCCTCGGGCTCAGCTACGACCTCGCGGCGCTCGGAGACGAGCAGCGTCTGCGCGCCGACCTCGCGGCGGGAGTCGCCGCCTACCGGGCGCTCAGGGCGCGCGGGGGGCTGGCGCTGCCGGAGCCGGGCCCGCTCCGGCCGGGGCGCGCCGCCGGCGGGCCGCCAGGACGTTGAGGCCGATGCCCGCGAAGATCAGGAGCGCGCCGACCGCCTCGGCCGGTTCGAAGGGTTCGCCGAGGAGCGTGTTGGTGCTCGAGATCCCGACCACGGGCACGAGCAGCGCGAAGGGCGTCACGGTGGCGGCCGGGTAGCGGGCGAGCAGGCCGTTCCACAGGGTGAAGGCCAGGATCGTCGTGGGATAGGCGATGAACAGGACGACGGCGACGGTCCGCCAGTCGGCTCGGCCGAGACCCTGCGCGATCGCCGCGGGCCCCTCGAAGATGAGCGACAGGACGAGGAGCGGCGCCGTCGCGGCGAGGCTCGCCCAGATCATGAAGGCCAGCATGTCGATACGCCCGGCCGCCTTCGCGACGAGGTTCGCCGCCGCCCACGCCAGGGCGGCGGCGAGCACCAGCAAGAGGGGGAGGAGCGCGGCTGTCTGGGCCTGCCACGCGGCGATGACCGCGATGCCGGAGGCCGCCGCGAGCCCGCCGACCACCTGGAGCCCGCTCGGCCGCTCGCGGAAGACCACGAAGGCGAGTCCGATCGTGAAGAACACCTGGACCTGGACCACCAGGGAGGAGAGGCCGGCCGGCATGCCGAGCGCGATGGCGAGGAACATCAGCCCGAACAGCGCGACGCCGTGGAGGAGGCCGAAGGCGACGACGAGCCGGGCGGGCGCGCGCGGCGGCCGGACGAGGAAGACACCGGGGAGCGCGGCGAACAGGAAGCGCAGGGCGGTGAGCAGGAGCGGCGGCAGCGTCTCGAGGCCGACCTTGATCGCCACGAAGGCGAGGCCGAGCACGAGGGCGACGAGCAGCGCCGCCAGAACGTCCCGGAGCGCCATCGCGCCGTCCTCCCTGCCGGGCGGCGTCCTGATCGCGCCGAGCCCGCGACGACCCTCTGCCGCGGAACGCGCCGACAATCCAGGGACGGCGAAGCGAACGGCGCGCGTCCCGTCCGGCTCCGCGGCCCGCACGGTTCCGGCGGCGGGGGATTTGTGGGCCGCGCCGAGCCGCGCTAAGGCACGCAGCGCCATGTCCCACAACACCTTCGGCCACCTGTTCCGCGTCACCACCTTCGGCGAGAGCCACGGGGTCGCCCTCGGCTGCGTGGTGGACGGCTGCCCGCCCGGGCTGCCGCTGACAGTCGCCGAGATCCAGGCGGAGCTCGACCGGAGGAAGCCCGGCCAGTCGCGCTTCACCACGCAGCGGCGCGAGCCGGACGCGGTGAAGATCCTCTCCGGCGTGTTCGGCGACGACCGCACCGAGGGGCGCCAGCTCACCACCGGCACGCCGATCGCGCTCGTGATCGAGAACACCGACCAGCGCTCGAAGGACTATTCGGAGATCCGCGACAGCTACCGGCCCGGCCACGCCGACTTCACCTACGAGGCGAAGTACGGCATCCGCGACTATCGCGGCGGCGGGCGCTCCTCGGCACGCGAGACCGCCGCGCGGGTCGCGGCCGGCGCCATCGCCCGCAAGGTGATCCCGGGGATCACGATCCGCGCCGCCCTGGTGCAGATGGGCCCGCACGCGATCGACCGCGCCCGCTGGGACTGGGAGGAGGTCGCCCGCAACCCGTTCTTCTGCCCCGACCCCGAGGCCGCCAAGCTCTACGAGACCTACCTCGACGGCATCCGCCGGGACGGCTCCTCCATCGGCGCGGTGATCGAGGTGGTGGCCGAGGGCGTGCCCCCGGGCCTCGGCGCGCCGCTCTACGGCAAGCTCGACGCGGATCTCGCCGCCGCCATGATGTCGATCAACGCCGTCAAGGGCGTCGAGATCGGCGACGGCTTCGCCAGCGCGGCGCTCCGCGGCGAGGACAACGCCGACGAGATGCGCGCCGGCAACGACGGGCCGGCCTTCCTCGCCAACCACGCGGGCGGGATCCTGGGCGGGCTCTCCACCGGCCAGCCCATCGTCTGCCGCTTCGCGGTCAAGCCGACCTCCTCGATCCTCACGCCGCGCCGCACCGTCACCCGCGAGGGCCGCGACGCCGAGATCGTCACCAAGGGCCGCCACGACCCCTGCGTCGGCATCCGCGCCGTGCCGGTGGCCGAGGCCATGATGGCCTGCGTGCTCGCCGATCACTATCTGCGCCACAGGGGGCAGGTCGGCTGAAGCTTCGGCCGCGCCGATCGCCCGCACGAAACCCCGAGAATTCCCGTGTCCCACCACTCCGTCACCGAGGCCATCGAGGCCTTTGCCCGCGGCGAAATCGTGGTCGTCACCGACGACGACGACCGCGAGAACGAGGGCGATCTCGTCGTCGCCGCCGCGCTCTGCACGCCGGAGAAGATGGCCTTCATCATCCGCAACACCTGCGGCATCGTCTGCGCACCGGTGACGCTCGCGGAGGCGCGCCGGCTCCACCTCGCCCCGATGGTGGCGGCCAACGACGCGCCGCTCGGCACCGCCTTCACGGTGACGGTCGACGTCAAGCACGGGCTGACCACCGGCATCTCGGCCGAGCAGCGCTGCAACACGGTCCGGGCGCTCGCCAACGGCAACATGGGCGCGGCCGACTTCGTGCGGCCCGGCCACGTCTTCCCGCTGATCGCCCGCGACGGCGGCGTGCTGATGCGCTCCGGCCATACCGAGGCCGCGGTCGATCTCTGCCGGCTCGCGAAGCTCCCGCCCGTCGGCGTGATCTGCGAGCTCGCCAACGACGACGGCACGGTGATGAAGGGGCCGCAGATCACGGCCTTCGCCGAGACGCACAAGCTCCGCCAGGTCTCGGTCGCGGATCTCATCGCCTACCGGCAGGCCCGCGAGAAGCTCGTCGAGCGGGTCGGCCAGTTCCCGGTGAAGACCGAGCACGGCGCGATGGTGGGCTACGCCTACACCACGCCCTTCGAGACCATTCAGCAATTCGCCTTCGTGCACGGCGCGATCGGCGACGGGCGCGACATGCTGGTGCGGCTGCACCGCTCGAACGTGGTGGCCGACGTGATCGAGGGCGGGCGCCAGATCGAGGCGGTGATGGCCCGCTTCGCGCAGGAGGGTCGCGGCGTCCTCGTGTATCTACGCGACGGCACCGCGGGCGTGCCGCTCCAGCGCGTCGCGGAGGGCGGCCCCGAGGAGGGCGCCGAGGCCCAGCGCGTGCGGCAGTGGCGCGAGGTCGGCCTCGGCGCGCAGATCCTGCGCGACCTCGGCGTCGTCTCGATCCGCAACCTCGCGACCTCGGCGCGCTCCTATGTGGGCCTGTCGGGCTTCGGCATCGAGTTGGTCGGCGACGAACTGCTGGAGGGGTGAGGGCGGCTCAGCGCCCCATCAGCGCGTCCACGTGCTCGTAGACCGACTTGCCGAGCCCCTCCAGGCTGTAGCCGCCCTCCAGGATCGAGACGAGGCGCCCGCCAGCGTGGCGGTCGGCGAGTTCGAGGAGCCGCCGGGTGGCCCAGCCGAAATCGGCCTCGTCGAGGCGCAGGTTCGCCAGCGGGTCGAGCCGGTGCGCGTCGAAGCCCGCCGAGACCAGGATCAGGTCGGGCTGGAAGGCATCGACTCGGGCCACGATCGTCTCGAAGGCCTCGCGGAACACCGCGCCGTCGTCGTTCGGGCGCAGCGGCACGTTCACGATCGTGTCCTTCGCGCCCCGCTCGGAGGCAGCGCCCGTGCCGGGGAAGAGCGGCATCTGGTGGGTCGAGGCGTAGAGCACCGCTTCGTCGTCCCAGAAGATGTCCTGGCTGCCGTTGCCGTGATGCACGTCCCAGTCGACCAGGGCGACGCGGGAGACGCCGTGATGGGTCCGGGCGTAGCGCGCCGCGATCGCCGCCTGGTTGAACACGCAGAAGCCCATCGCGCGCTGGCGCTCGGCGTGGTGGCCGGGCGGTCGCATCGCCACGAAGGCGTTGGCGCATTCCTTCGCCATCACCGCGTCGACCGCGTGGTTGGCGCCGCCCACCGCGCGCAGTACCGATTCCAGCGTGCCGGGCGACATCACCGTGTCGCCGTCGATCGCGACCATGCCCTCCTTGGGCGCCGCGGCGACGATCGCCTCGACATAGGCCTCCGGATGGGCGAGCGCCGCGACCGAGGGCTCGGCCCGCGGCGCCTGCACCCGCACGAGGCCGGCGAAGCGCTCGTTCTCCAGCACGCGCTCGACGGCGCGGATCCGGCTCGGCCGCTCCGGGTGACCCTCGGGCACGAGGTGGTCGAGGGCGGAGGGGTGGCTCACGTACAGGGTTGTCACGGTACGGCTCATCCTCCCGGGTGGGGCGAACGCATCTGTCGCGCGCCTGCAACAGCCCCGGCCAATGTGCCAGGGCGGAACGCGCGAGGCTACGGCGGAGTGCCGACGATCGCTATAGCTTCCACCGCCTCCTGAAACCGAACTGGCCGGGAGGCTGCTCGAACGGAGCGAGCGCGCTCACCGTCCCGATCACCTTGCGCGCAGAGTCCTCCGGAGGCCAAGACTGAGGCGGTGCCCGGTCCCCACGGGACGGGACACCGCCTTGATCGCCCGGGGCGCCGAGCGGAGGCCGACCGCGCGACGCGCGGGCCGGGCCGATAGGTCGGCTTCGTCGCCCACACCCGCAGGCACGTCCTCGTCAGAGACCACGCTTGCGGCAGAGAACGGCTTGCAGCCACAATAAACTTGCGCACGACAAAAACGAGCGCGAAGATAAGGCCTAGACGCGCAGAACATATCTCCGGAACGGAAACGTTCTCGATGGCGTTTCGGGCGCAGCTGCCATGAACTCGCAGCAGCGACGACCAGAGGAGATCGTATCCATGCACAAGCTGTTCTTCGCCGGCATCGCCCTCTCGGCCTTCGTTGGCCTTTCGAACGCGGCGACTGCGGAGGAAACCACGGTCGTTCGTCGCGATACGGCTCCGAGCGTGGCCGTCGAGCGCCGCGAGGGCGTGGTCGAGCGCCGGGACATCACCACGGGCAGCGTCGATTGCGGTTCGAAGACCGTTCACAAGGAGGACGGCATGGGCAACTCGAAGACCGTGCACAAGGAAGGCTGCAACTAGGGCGTCTCCGCACCGGTCGAGGCGGCCCCGCTTGCGGCCGCCTCAACCGGCGCGCTCCGGCGCGCCTTCTCCAGGATGATCTCAGCCAGCGTGTGGTAGAGTCCGCCGCGGCACACGGTCTTCGAGGCCGCGTCCGCCAGGAGGGCCGCGAGCATCAGCGGGATCATCATGGCGTGGTCCTGGGTCATCTCCGTCACGATGACGAAGCTGGTGATCGGCGCCTGCAGGACGCCGGTCAGGTAGGCCACCATGCCGATCAGCACGAGCGCGCCGACCGGCACGCTGCCGAACAGCCCGTGCAGCGCCCCGCCCATGCCGGCTCCCACCGCCAGCGAGGGCGCGAACAGGCCGCCCGGGATGCCGCTGACCGAGGAGAGCACGGTCGCTAGGAACTTCAGGGGCGCGAAGTCCGGATGCGCCGCGGTCTCCCCGTGCAGGATCGCGCGGGCCTCCTCGTAGCCGGTGCCGTAGACCGCCCCGCCCGAGACGAGCCCGCACAGGGCGACGCCCAGCCCGCAGAGGCCCGCGAAGGCGATCGGCCGGCGGGCGATCCAGCGGCCGGCCCGGCCGGGCAGCCCCCGGGCGAAGGCGATGACGAGGCGGCTGAACAGGCCGCCCGCGAGGCCGCCGAGGGTGCCCAGCACCGCGACCACCAGCCAGGACTGCCCCAGCGGCAGTTCGGCGCGCGCGGTGCCGAAATAGGTGTAGTTGCCGGTGAGCCAGAGCGCGGTCAGGCCGGCCGCGACGATGCCGGCGACGATCAGGCCCGACGAGCGCGCCTCGTAGGCCCGGCCCAGTTCCTCGATGCCGAAGACGATGCCGGCGAGCGGCGTGTTGAAGGCCGCCGCGACCCCGGCCGCTCCGCCCGCCAGGATCACGCCGGGCAGGCGCTCGGGCGTCAGCCGGCCGAAGGCCGCCATGATTGCGGCACCGACCTGCACGGTCGGCCCCTCGCGGCCGGCGGACGCGCCGCAGAGCAGACCGAGGCACATCACGGCGATCTTGCCCGCGGCCACGCGAAGGGAGATCAGGGCATGGCGCAGGCCCGGGTCGCGGGTGTGGCGCGCGGCGATCACCTGCGGGATGCCGGAGCCCTGCGAGTTCGGGAACACGGTGCGGGCCAGGAGCGCCGCGAGCGCGAAGCCCGCGGGGGTGAGGAGAAGCGCGATCAGGGGGGAGGGGGCGGTGACCTGACGGAACAGGACCTGCGCCCCGTCGGCGAGCTTGGCCATCAGCACCGCGGCGAGCCCGACGCAGATCCCGCCGAGCAGGAACAGCAGGCGCCCGCGCCAGATCGGGAAGGCGTCGGTGGAGGCCCGGCGCAGGCGCGACAGGGCGGAGCGGTAGCGCAGGCGCGGCATGTCCTCGATCCGGTGGTCCCACCGGCCACGATAGGCCGCCGCGGCGCCCCCGCCAGCCCGGGCCCGACTCCGCGCCGGGGATAAGCCTAGAAGCTCAGCCCGAAGCGCAGCCGGGTCTGGTGCCGGTCGAAGTTCGTGAGGTCGAGCGGGCGTGCCACGTCGTCGGCCGAACCCGCCACCTGGAAGCTCCAGGTGAAGGAGGCCCAGGCCTGCGGGGTGAGCGTGGCGTAGACGGTCGGGCCGAGATAGACCGCCTGCCCGCTGAACCGGTCGAGCCCCAGCCCCGCGAAGGCCTGGGCGTACCGCGCCTCGGCCCCGACGAACAGGCCGGGACGGGCCTCGTAGGCCAGCGCCCCGGCGAGTTCGAGGCCGGAGCCGCGCAGGCGCTCGCCGCTGCCGTCGAGCCGTGTCGCGGCGAGCGAGAAGCCCAGATTGACGGCGGCCACGAGGCTGCCCGGCACGATCTCCCAGTCGGCCAGCAGCGCGGTGTCGAGCCCGTAGGTCTCGGCCGGCAGGCCCGATCCGGTATCGACCCGGCCGACGCTCGGCACCACGTTGAGGGTGAGGCCGAACGGGCCCTCCCGCCGGTCGAGCAGGCGCAGGCGCGTCTCCACGAAGGCGCCGCTGAGCCCGCCGGTGCCGCGGTCGGCCAGACCCGGCACGCCGGCGGCCGCGAAGCGGTGGAAGCCGATCCCCGGCGCGACCCGGAAGGCAGGGTCGAGCGGGATCTTCACGACCAGCCCGCCATCGACCGCGCGGAAGCGGCCGCCGCCCCGCCCGGAACGGCCGGTCGCCTCGAACTCAAACTCCACCTCGCCGGGCACGCCGATATCGGAGCCCTCCACGAACCCGAACAGGTGCTCGCTGTCGAGGCCCGCGGGCGCCGCGTTCTCCCGCGCTGTCGGCCGGTCCTGTGCGGGGACGGGCAGGGCGCCCGCGAGAAGGCAGGCCGTGAGAGCGGAGACGCGCACCGCCTGCACAAGAACCAGTCCCCACTCGACGCGCACGCTCATTACCTCGCTCCGGCTATCAGATATAGCTTGAGCTATATCTGATAGCCGGAGCGTTCCGCTCGTCAAGGGCGAGGCCTGCTCAGGCGTGCCTTCGGAACGGTTGCGTCCGCGAAATCGGCTCCGGACGTGGCGGCGCGCATGCGTTCCCGCAGGCGTGGAGCGAGGGCGCGGACGGGCAGGTTGCGCGACGGCGAGAGCGTTACGGAGGAGGCCGGCTCACCCCAAAAAATCCTGCGGCCGGCCTTCCGCCGCGCACAGGTCGGCGACCGTGCGCAGATAGGCCTTGGCGTCGAATTTCCGGAGCGAGTTCTCGCTCTGGTAGCGCACGGTGCCGAAGATCTTGCGCTTCGCCCAGGGGCGGTCGTGCAGGCCGTAGACCCAGGCCACGTTGGTGAAGGAGTTCGGATCGCGCCCGTCGAGGAAGTAGCGGTTGTTGAGCCGCAGCGTGCGGGCGAAGCCCTCCTCGGGGGAGGGGGACCATTCGAGGATCTTCTTGCCCCAGTACATGCGCAGGTGGTTGTGCATGTAGCCGGTCTCGCGCATCTCGGCCTGGGCGGCGTTCCAGTAGCGGTCGTGGGTCCGGCCCGCGGCGAGGTCGTCCTCGCTGTAGAGATGCGGGCGCGGGTCGTCGGCGTGCTCGGTCAGGGTCTTGCGGGCCCATTCGGGCACGGCCTGCACGTAGGAATCGTAGCGCGCGGTGTGGTGGACGTGGTTCATCGCCAGCTCGCGGCGGACGATCACCTCCTCCAGGTAGGAGGTGCGGTCCTCGGCGTCGCCCTCCCGGGCGGCCCGGACCGCCAGCGCGATCTCGACCGGCGAGATCTGGCCGAAATGCAGGTAGGGGCTCATGTGCGAGGCCGCGCCCGCCTCCGGCCGGTTGCGCCCGGCCCCGTAGCCCGCGAAGGCCTCGCCGAGGAACGCCTTGAGGCGGCGGCGCGCCTCCGTCTCGCCGCCGCGGAAACGCGCGACCGGCGGGACGGAGCGGTCGAGGGTCATGCCGGCGAGCACCGCGTCGGGATCGGAGATGTCGATCTCGGAGCGGAGCTTCAGCCCGTCCGCCCGGTGCTTCACCCGGCGCGCGGTCAGCGGCTCGATGAACACGTCCCAGAGCCGGTGCAGCTTCGGCCGGAGCGTGCGGGCCGCGTGCTCGTGCTTGCCCGAGGCGGTGTCGACCGGCACCACCACGTCGCCCTCGACCTGCACGATGCGGGTATCGGCGCCCTCGGCGATCTCCGCGTACCAGCCCTTCTGGATCGCGAGGTAGCCGCGGTCGAGCACCAGCAGGGCGGCCTTCCGGGCGAGATCGATCGCGACCGCGGCCGGGGAGGCCTTGCGCATGACGAAGCCGATGCCGCGCTTCTCCAGCCCCGCGGCCGCGTCGGCGAGGCCCTGGAGCAGGAAGGCGTAGTGCCGCGCGTTGGCCTCGGGGAAGCCGCTCGCCCCGTCGAGCAGGCCGAAACAGACCACCACCGGCAGCCCGAGGCGGTTCGCCTCCTCGATGGCGTATTCGAGCGCCGGGTTGTGGTGGGCGCGGTTGGCTTGCTGGAGCAGGTAGAGGACGTAGGCGCCCTCCGCGCGGGGCCCGACGTCGTTGAGCACCCGGATGCGCTGTCCCTGGATCGCCATCGTGAATGCTCCCGCCCCGTACCGGGCGATGAGCTAGGGCGCCGGACCGCCGATGGCTGCGGCAGACCTACGATCTGCGGCATTTGTGATACAGCCGACCGCCATGTGCTGCGCCGCACGAGAAACGACAGCCCTCCTGCCCCAATCCGCTTGCAAGCCGGCGGGCGAGGGAGCAGATTGTGCATCGCGGGAACGCGATGGCGTCGCGCTTCCGCAGCCCTCTTTGGGCGTTTCCTCCCTAGACTTCGGGCCGCTCCCTCGGGAGTGGCCTTTTTTCTTGGTCGCTCAGCCGCGGGCGCGGGCGCGGATCATGAAGTTGTCGTAGGTGTACTCCGCGACCTGGAACCAGAGATAGGCCTCGTTGCGGAAGGTCTTCATCGCCTCGTAGACGCGGCGGAAATCGGCGTTCTTGGCGGCCATCTCGCCGTAGACGTCGTTGGCGTTCTTAAGCGCCGCCTCCATCACATCCTGCGGGAAGGGACGCAGCTGCGCGCCGCCTGCGACGAGCCGGCGCAGGGCCTGCGGATTACGCGCGTCGTAGCGGGCCTGGACCTCGGCGGCGACCTGGGCGGCGGCCCCCTGCAGGATCGCCCGGTAGGGCTTCGGCAGGGCCCGCCATTTCTCGGCGTTGATCCAGAAGTGCAGCATCGCGCCGCCCTCCCAGAAGCCCGGGTAATGGTAGATCGGCGCAACCTTCTGGAGGCCGAGCCGCTCGTCGTCGTAGGGGCCGATCCACTCGGCGGCGTCGATGCGCTTGGCCTCCAGCGCCGGATAGATCTCGGGGCCGGAGAGCTGCTGCGGGACGACGCCGAACTTCGTCAGGACCTGGCCGCCCAGGCCGCCGATGCGGAACTTCAGCCCCTGGAGATCGGCGACGCCCTTGATCTCCTTGCGGAACCAGCCGCCCATCTGGGCGCCCGTATTGCCGCCGGGCAGCGCCACGAGGCCGAACTTGCCGAAGACCTCGCCGAACAGGTCGGCGGCCCCGCCCGCGTTCCACCACGCGTTCTGGCCGCGCGCGTTGAGGCCGAAGGGGATGGCGGTAGCGAGCGCGAAGACCGGATCCTTGCCGGCCCCCAGCGAGGCCGGACCGTGCCCCATCTCGACCGTGCCGGCGGCGACGGCGTCGATCAGACCCTCGGGCGGCACCGGCTCGCCGGGGCCCTGGGCCTGGATCTGGAAGCGCCCGTCCGTCGCCTCGCCGACGAGCCGGCCGAGCGTCTCGGCCGCACCGAACAGGATGTCGAGATTCTTGGCGTAGGCCGAGGTGAGGCGCCAGCGCAGCTCCGGCATCGCCTGCGCGCCAGCGCCCCGCGCGGAGGCCCCCAGCCCTGCCGCGCCGAGCCCGGCCGCCAGGAGGGCGCGTCTCTTCAGGGTCGGCTTGCGGGTCGTCATGGTACCTCGTTCGTCCGTCCGCAGCAGAACGGGCCTGGGACGCGATCCGATCCCCGCACGCGGCCCGAATCCGCGCGTCGGCGCGCCCCTAGCACGGCGACGACAGGTCTCGAAACCGCCGCTCGAAACCGGGCGGGGCGCGTGCTAGCTCCCGGACATGACCAACCCCGCCAGCCCGCCCATCGCTCCCGCCATCACCCTGCACACCGTCTGCGGCCTCCAGGAACTGGCCGAGCACGGCGCGCGCGGGGTCAGCCATGTCCTGTCGCTGCTCGATCCCGGCACGCCCGAGCCCGACGCCTTCGCGGCCTATGGGACTCACCGGCGCACGACGCTGCACTTCCACGACTGCCTCGGGCCGGGCGCGGGGCTGGTCCCGCCGGAGCGCGCCGATGTCGCGGCGATCCTGGCCTTCGGGCGCGATCTCGACGGGGCGGACGGCCACCTCCTGGTCCACTGCCATTACGGCCTGTCGCGCTCGACCGCGGCTTTGCTGATCCTGTTCGCGGGCGCCGAACCCGAGGCCGGCGCCGAGGATCTGGTGGCGCGGCTCCACGCGCTGCGCGAGCCCGCCTGGCCGAACACCCGGATGACGGGATTCGCCGACGACCTGCTCGGGCGCGGCGGCGCGCTCACCGCGGCGGTGCGGCGCCTGCACGCCCTCCAACTGCGGGTGCGCCCGCATCTGGCGGGCGTGCTGCGCGAGCACGGGCGCGGGCCCGAGGTCGACGCCGCGCTCGCGCTGTGACGGACCCTACTTCCCGGCGGGCGTGAAGGCGCCGTCCTTCCAGACGTAGAGCACGTAGCCCTGCGCGGTCACGTCGCCCTTGGCGTCGAAGCCGACCGTGCCGAGAACGAGGTCGAAGCGCTCGGCGTGGAGGGTGGCCGAGAGCCGCTTCGGGTCGGTGGTGCGGGCGAAGTTGCCGGCCGCCACCAGGGCCTGGAGGGCGGCGTAGCCGTAGATCGTCGAGCCGGTCGGGTCCACGCCCTCGGCCCGGAAGGCCTTGACCACCTCGGCGGCGGCCGGCTGCCGGCTCGGGTCGAGGTAGAAGGTCATCAGCACGCCGTTGCTCGCCGGTCCGGCGATCTTGGCGAAGTCGGGCGTTGCGATCGCCGAGGTGCCGAACCATTGCGGCCGGAAGCCCCGCTCGGCCGCGATCCGCACGAGGCGCCCCATCTCGGCGGCGTCGCCCCCGTAATAGACCACCTCGATGCCCGCGCCCTTCAGCCTGTCGACGAGCGCCGCGTTGTCGGCCTCGCTCGGGGAGAAGGCGACCGACAGCGTCTCGTTGATGCCGATGCGGTTGAGGTTGTCCTTCGTGGCCGCCGCGAGGTTGCGCGAGGCCGGGCTGGTGTCCTGGATCAGGGCGATCTTGCGGTCGCGGAAGCGCTCGGCCAGCACCGCGGCCGAGAGCCGGGCCTGATCGTCGTCGCGCCCGCAGACCCGGAAGATCGTCGGGAAGCCGCGATCGGTGAGGCGTGCCGCGACGGAGGCCGCCGTGATCATCAGCCCGCCGTTCTGCGCGTAGACCTCGGAGGCCGCGATCGAGGCATTCGAGCAGACATGCCCGACGACGAGGCGGACGCCCTGCCGGACGAAGTGGTTGGCGACCGCGACCGCCGTGTTCGAGTCGCAGGCGTCGTCCTGCACGTCGAGGAGGATTTTCCGTCCGTCTAGGCCGCCGCGAATATTGGCGTCGCGCGCGGCCGCCTCAATGCCGCGCAGAACCTGCTCGCCCACTGCGACGTATGCGCCAGAGCGCGGCACGGCGACGCCGATCGTCACCGTGGCCGCAGCGTCGCTCGCTCCTTGGGTCTGCGGATCTTGAGCGCGCGCGGCCGCGGCCGGCAGGAGGAGAGCGGCCAGGGAGAGGGCGAGCAGGCGTGTCCGCAGCCGCCCGCCGCCCGGCCGGGCCGGTGCGGGCCGGTCCCCGAGGGTCGCCCCGCACAGCTGTCCGGGGCCGAGAGCGACGCGTCCTATCTTCATCGGCGTCCTTCTAGAGCCGTTTCCGCGCCCACGAAATCGGCTCCCGAACATCCGACGGTTACAAAGGCTCTCGAGGCCGGCCCGCCCCGGCCGGCCGTCACCGCAGGAAACGACGAAGCGCGGGCGGAACGCAAGAACGGAGTTCCGGAAAGGTTACGCGCCGTCCACATTCGCGCGGGCGGATTCCTATCTCGAGTATGCGTAGATGGCGGCGGCGGAGGAGACTGGCCCGGTGACGGTTGAGAAGACGCCCAGCACCTTCTGCAGCTCGGTGAAGGGTGCGTTGGAGACGTAGATCAGGTCGCGGTTGCGCATGCGGAAGGCCTGGGTGGTGAACAGGCTGTTGGGGTCGCGCATGTTGATCCGGTAGACCACCGGCACCAGCGGCGTGGCGAGCAGCCGCGAGCCCGGATTGAGCTTGCGCACCACGGCGGCCGGCTCGAAGCGGAACACGAAGGTGCCTTCCGGGTCCGCCTGGAAGTCGGACAGGCCGCGCGACTTGGCCAGCGCCTGCGCGAGCGTGATGCCGTCGGCGCCGAACGGGACCTCGGTGGCGCTGCCGAGCGCGCCCACCGCCAGGAAGGTCTGCGGATCGCGCACGAGGGTGAGCGTGTCGCCCGGGCGCAGGTAGATGTTCTCGCGCGGGTTCGAGACGATCGTGGTCAGCGGCACGGTGGCGGTGGTCTGCCCGCGCGAGAGGCGCACGAAGGTCTCGTTGACGGCCGAGCGCACGCCGCCGGCGGTGGCGATGATGTCGAGCAGGCGGTCGCCGCGGGTGGAGAGCGGGATGCGGGCGCCCGCCGCGCCCTCGCCGGTGACGGTGACGGCCTGCGAGACCGGCTTGGCGACGGTGACCAGCACCTGGGGCTGGATGGCCTTGCCGGCGAGTTCGTTCTCGATGAGCGCCTGCACGTCCTGGGGCCGGCGGCCGAGCACCTGGATGCGGCCGGCATAGGGCACCGAGATGGCGCCGTCGCGGGTGACGGTCTGCTCGGGGATCAGCGCGGACTTGGATCCGGCGGAGAAGCGGTCGGCGACGAGCGGGCCGGAGAACAGGCCGCCGGAGCCGGCCTCCCAGATCGAGACGGCGACGCTGTCGCCCACGCCGATGACCGGCTCGACCGAGGGGCGGTGGTCGCCGAAGGAGGCGAGCAGGCTGTCGAGCGGGCGGGTGCGCAGCGCCTCGACCACGGCGGGCGTGATGTCGATGATCTCGTAGCGCGCAAACAGTCCGTCCGACGTCTCGACCTCCGCGCCGGCAACGACCGCGCGCGCGGTCGGTCCCGCCGCGGGCAGGACCGAGCAGCCCGAGACCGCGAGCGCGGCGCACAGGGCGAGGGGTGAAGCGCGCATCCAGGATCGCCTGACGGTTTCGCCAAGTCCGCTGCCTAGCTTAATCCCGTTCCCGCGTCCGTAGCGGGTCGGCCACACCGGGCCGGAGAGCCTGCGGACGCGGCCTGCGTCCCCGCTGCACACACCCCGCGGCGGGCCGCCTCCCGGCCGAACGGGCCCGAAAAGCTTTTCTCCGGCCGCACCCGACCTATTGATTGCTGTCGGGAGGACGATCCGTGACCCAACCAGACGCGGCCGACCGGGTGCCCCCGTGCATCCTCGTGGTGATGGGGGTTTCGGGCTCGGGCAAGAGCACCGTCGCCGAGGCGATCGCGCGGCGCCTCGGCTGGACCTTCGTGGACGGCGACGCCTTCCACAGCCCGGAGCACGTCGCCAAGATGCATGCCGGCCAGCCCCTGACCGACGCCGACCGCGCCCCCTGGCTCGCGCGCATCGCGGCCTGGATCGGCGAGCGGCTGGCGGCGGGGGAGCCCGGCGTCATCGTCTGCTCGGCCCTGCGCCGTCGCTACCGCGACGGGCTGGCGCAGGGACGCCCCGAGGTGCGCTTCGTCTATCTCGACGGCGACCGTGCGCTGATCGAGCGGCGGCTGGCGGCCCGAGCCGGCCACTTCATGCCGCCGGCCCTGCTCGACAGCCAGTTCGCGACCCTGGAGCCGCCGGATCCGGACGAGCGGCCGATCCGGGTGGGCATCCTCGAATCACCCGAGCGCATCGCGGAGGCGGTGGTGGCGGCGCTCGGGCCCGAGGCGGGGAGGGCGGCGTGAGACCCAGCATCGCCCTCGTGATCTCGGACGTGGACGGCACGCTCGTGACGGACGACAAGCGGCTGACACCGGCGACCGTGGCGGCGGTGCGCCGTCTCGCGGCGGCCGGCATCGGCTTCACCGTGGCCTCGTCGCGCCCGCCGGTCGGCCTGCGCGGCCTCGTCCAGGACCTCGGCCTGACTTTGCCGCTCGGCGCCTTCAATGGGGCCTGCATGGTCGGTCCGGACCTCGCGGTGATCGAGGAGCACACGATTCCCGAGGAGGCCGCGCGGGAGGCGGTGCGGCGACTGGAGGAGGCGGGGATCGACGTCTGGGTCTTCGCCGCGGGCGCGTGGTGGCTGCGCGACCCGGACGGTGCCTACACGGACCTCGAGCGCCGCACCCTCCAGGCCGAGCCGCGGGTCTGCGCGGATCTTAGCCCCCTGCTCGGGCGCGCCCAGAAGATCGTCGGCGTCAGCCGCGACCCGGCCGGCCTCGCGGCCTGCGAGCGGATGCTCGGGCAGGCGCTGGGCGCGGGGGCGAGCGTCCACCGCTCGCAACCCTACTACCTCGACGTGACGCCGCCCGGCCGCGACAAGGGCGCCTTCGTGGACTGGATGGGCCGGCATCTCGGCCTCGCGCCGGCGCAGATCGCCACCTTCGGCGACGCCGCCAACGACCGGGCCATGTTCGCCCGCAGCGGTCTCTCGGTCGCGATGGGCAACGCCGACGAATCGGTGAAGGCGGCAGCGACGGAGACGACCGATTCGAACGCAGCGGACGGGTTCGCAGCCGCGATCGACCGCCTGATCCTGGGCCCGGCGGTCCCGCTGTGACCCGCGCGCAACGGACGCGCGGCGTGAGGGCGGAGGCCGCGCGGCGCGTGCTGTGTCGCACGAGGCACAGGCCCGGCCCGGCGGTCGCCCCGCCCACAGGCTGACGCGGGCGGGCCGCTTTCCGGCCTCATTTCGACACGACCACAGCTTGGCCAGAACAAGCACCGGGTCTCGAATGCATCGCCTCCTCCTCGCGGCCGCCCTCGCGGCGGTGCCGGCCACGGCCTTCGCTCAAGGCGCGCGCGACAACATCGACGCGCTGATCGAGCAGCAGGCCAAGGCGAACGGCGTGCCCGCGAGCTTCGTCCACGCGGTGGTCAAGCGGGAGAGCAACTACAACCCGAACGCCCGGGGCGGCAGCGCGCTCGGGCTGATGCAGATCAAGCACGCGACGGCCAAGGGCCTCGGCTACCAGGGCGACGCCGCCGGCCTCTACGACCCCGCGACCAACCTGCGCTACGGGGTCGCCTACCTGGCGGGTGCCTACAAGACGGCCAAGGGCGACCTCGCGCAGGCCTACGCCTACTACAACCGCGGCTACTACTACGCGGCCAAGCGCCAGGGCATCGCCACGGAGGTCGCCAGCGTGGTGGCCCCGGTCGCGGCCTCGGCCAGCGCGGTGGCGAGCCTGTTCACCGGGGCGCCGCCCGCCGACGCCAACCTCGCGGCGGCCGGCACGGCGCTCGCCTACGCGCCGACGCTGTCGGCGGCTACCGTCGCCCAGGTCGAGAGCGTCGAGGTCCCGCTTCCGCCGCGCCGGCCCGCTGCCCTCGGCGGCGCGGCGCCGGTGCAGCTGGCCGCCGCAGACCTCGCCGCGGTAGAGGTCGCGCCCCAGCCGGCGGCGCAGGCAGCGGCCCCCGCGGCGCAGAGCCAGGCGGCCGCCGACCCGGCGCATGCCGAGAGCGTCGAGGTGCCGCTGCCGCCGCGCCGGCCCAGCCCGCAGCTGCTGGCCGCCGTCGCCGGCCCCGCGGCCAAGCCCGCCGCACTCGCCCGCAAGGCCGGCTCCCCGGCGATCCAAGAGGCCAACGCCCTGCCGGCTGCGCAGCCAGCCGCGCAGTAAGCCCAAGGGACGCAGGCGCCACGGCACCCTATCCGCAGTGAACAGGGCCGTCGCGGCTTGACCCTTGCGACGCGGGACAACAGATAGATGGCGGGCTCGCTGCACTGCAGCGTGAGCGGCCCAGAACCGCCGCAGCACGCGACGGGGGAGTGCCCGATCCGGGTGGGAGGCGACGGCGTCCACGGATGAACGAGGCCAGGAGGCTTCGCGGGGTCCGTGCCGGGAGGGGTTCCGGAAAGCTTGGCCCGGAAGGCTTGGCCGGGCCAGGAGGCTTGGCCGGGAAGGTCTAACTCGGGTATCGACGGATCGGACGCGGACGGCACAGGGCAGGCGTGCCGCCGCGCTGGAGCAGGACGGGCAGCCCCCGGGGTTGCCGTCGCTGCGTGCAAGGAAGGCGGACGGACGCCATGAACGGCGTGGTGGAACAGGAATCTCACTTTCTGGCCGATCTCGGTCGCCGGGTCCGCCACGGGCGCACGGTGCGCGGCCTGTCGCGCAAGACGCTGTCGCAGACCTCGGGCCTGTCCGAGCGCTACATCGCGCAGCTCGAGGGCGGTCAGGGCAACGTCTCGATCATCCTGCTGCGCCGGGTGGCCAACGCGATGGGCGTGCGCCTCGACGATCTCATCACCGGCAACGACGCGATCCCCGACTGGGTGGTCATGCGCGATCTCGTGGCCCGGGCCACGCCCGCGCAGATCGCGGCCGCCAAGGCAGCCCTCTCGGGCAGCGCGCAGGGCGCGGGCGCCATGCGCCAGCGGGTCGCGCTGGTCGGCCTGCGCGGCGCCGGCAAGTCGACGCTCGGGCGCCTCACCGCGGAGCGCATCGGCTGGACCTTCATCGAACTCAACGCCGAGATCGAGCGCGAGAACGCCCTTTCGGTGCGCGAAATCTTCGCGATCTACGGGCAGGAGGGCTACAGGCGCCTGGAGCAGGCGGCGCTGCGCCGCCTCACCGAGCATCCGGGTCCAATGATCCTGGCCACCAGCGGCGGCATCGTGGCCGAGCCCCTGACCTACGACCTGCTGCTGCAGAACTTCTACAGCATCTGGCTGCGGGCCAAGCCCGAGGAACACATGCAGCGGGTGCGCGACCAGGGTCACTTGGCCATGACGGGCGACCACGCCACCGCCATGCAGGAGCTGCGCGCGGTGCTGATGAGTCGCGAGCCGCTCTACGCCCGCTGCCAAGCCACGGTCGACACCTCCGATGTCCCGCTCGACACGATGGTGGATCGGCTCACCGCCGCGATCGAGACCCGGTTCGGACTCGCCGCGAGCGCCTGAGACCGCGCTCGTCCGCTCGGATCCGCGGGTCGAGGCGCGCGTCGTCTTGCCGGGTGAGCGTACGTCATAGCCGGCTTCATGGTGGACGGCCCGATCCCGCATCCCGCCGCTTCCGTCGGTGCGGATTAGCGCGGGTGCCTCTCACCCCGCCCGGTTCCCGAGCGCTTCCAGTTCCGGGAACGGCACGGTCCGGTGTCCGGTGCAGACCTCGTCGTCCTCGATCACGGTGAGCACGGTCCCGTCCGCCCGCACCACGATCTTCGGCTTCTCGGGCTTGTCGAAGGTCCGGCCCTTCATGTGTGCGGAGACGCAGTAGAGAGTCCGCCCGGCATCCTCGAAGGGTCCGCTGATCCGGGCGTGCTCGAACCGCACCGGGATCAGCGAGACCGAGCCGAATGCGACTTGCCGGAGCGCCAGGGCGGCCAAGCGCTCGCGCGCGGTGCCGGATGCCGGCATGTCGGGCGCGGCCCGGCTGCCCATGCAGCCGCCGGCCAGCAATGCAACGGCGACGGACGCCAGGACCCGTGAACACATGCGAATCTCCTCCAGAGCTGGGAGAATAAGCCGCCGCGGCGCCGGGGAGGAACAGGTGCCGAACGGCTTCCGAGCGCTTATCTCTCACCCATGCAGTGGACCGACGAGGGCATCGTTCTGGGCGTGCGCCGCCACGGGGAGACCGGCGCGGTGCTGGAGGCCCTGACCCGCGAGCACGGGCGCCATCTCGGCCTCGTACACGGCGGGCGCTCGCGGCGGATGCAGCCGGTGCTGCAGCCGGGCAACCGCGTGCGGCTCGCTTGGCGAGCGCGTCTCGACGAGGCGCTCGGCACCTACCGGGTCGAGCCGGAGGAATCCGCGGTCTCGCGCCTGATCGGCTCCTCGCTCGCCCTCTACGGCGTCACCCACATGGCGGGACTGCTGCGCCTCCTGCCCGAGCGCGACCCGCACCCGGCGCTCTACGAGGCTGCCCGCATCCTGATCGAGACGCTCGACGATCCCGACATCGCGCCCCCCCTGATGGTGCGCTTCGAGCTCGCGGTCCTCGCCGAACTCGGCTTCGGACTCGATCTCGGCGCCTGCGCGGCGACGGGCTCCAACGACGCGCTGATCTACGTCTCGCCCCGCACGGGCCGGGCGGTCAGCGCCTCGGCGGGCGAGCCCTACCGCGACCGCCTGCTGCCGCTGCCAGGCTTCCTCATCGGCGCCGGGATGGGCCCGGACGACGTTACCAAGGGGTTTACCTTGACGGGCTACTTCCTCAGCCAGCACATCTGGGGCCCCCGCGCCCTGCCGGTGCCGGAGGAGCGGGCACGGTTCGTCGCACTCAGCCAGCGTGACGGCTGACGACGTTCATGCTATGTTCCGTGTGAGTCACTGAAGCTGGAGCCGTCATGGGACAGCCCTTCGAGCCGCCGTCCGGCGACGGCATCGAGAGCGTCGAGCTGAAATCCGCGCTGGAGGAGCGCTACCTCGCCTACGCGCTCTCGACCATCATGCACCGGGCGCTGCCCGACGCGCGCGACGGCCTGAAGCCCGTGCACCGGCGCATCCTCTACGGCATGCGGCTGCTACGCCTCGATCCGACCACCGCACACAAGAAGTGCGCGAAGATCGTCGGCGACGTGATGGGCGACTTCCACCCGCACGGCGACCAGGCGATCTACGACGCGCTGGTGCGCCTCTCCCAGGACTTCGCCCAGCGCTATCCCCTGGTCGACGGCCAGGGCAATTTCGGCAACATCGACGGCGACGGCCCGGCCGCCTACCGCTACACCGAGGCGCGCCTCACCGAGGTGGCGCGGCTGCTGCTCGACGGGATCGACGAGGACACAGTCGATTTCCGGCCCTCCTACAACGGGGAGAAGGAGGAGCCGATCGTCCTGCCGGCAGCCTTCCCGAACCTCCTGGCCAACGGCAGCCAGGGCATCGCGGTCGGCATGGCGACCTCGATCCCGCCCCACAACGCGGCCGAGCTCTGCGACGCGGCCCTCTACCTGATCACCCACCCCGAGGCGACCTCCGCGCATCTCGCCAAGTTCGTGCAGGGCCCGGACTTCCCGACCGGCGGCATCCTCGTGGACTCGGCCGAATCGATCGCCGAGGCCTACCGCACCGGGCGCGGCGCCTTCCGGGTGCGCGCCCGCTGGTCCAAGGAAGATCTCGGCCGCGGCACCTGGAACATCGTCGTCACCGAGATCCCCTACGGCATCCCGAAGGCGCGGCTCATCGAGAAGATGGCCGAGCTGCTGCAGGAGAAGAAGCTGCCGCTGCTCGCCGACGTGCGCGACGAGTCGGCCGAGGACGTGCGCGTCGTGCTGGAACCGCGCGCGCGCAGCGTCGACCCGGTCATCCTGATGGAGTCGCTGTTCCGGCTCACCGAGCTGGAGGCCCGCATCCCGCTCAACCTCAACGTGCTGGTCGACGGCGTCGTGCCGCGGGTGATCGGGCTCGCCGAGTGTCTGCGGCAGTGGGTCGACCACCGCCGCGTGGTGCTGCAGCGCCGCTCGCGCTTCCGCCTCGGCCAGATCGAGCGGCGCCTGGAGATCCTGGGCGGGTTGCTCATCGTCTATCTCGACCTCGACGAGGTGATCCGCATCATCCGCGAGGAGGACGAGCCCAAGGCCGCTCTCATCGCCCGCTTCGATCTCACCGAGATCCAGGCCAACGCCATCCTCGACACGCGGCTGCGCAGCTTGCGCAAGCTTGAGGAGATGGAGCTGAAGCGCGAGTTCGAGGCGCTGACCGCCGAGAAGGCGGAGATCGAGGGCCTGCTCGGCTCCGACGAGCGGCAGTGGAAGACGGTCCAGGCCCAGATCCGGGCCGTGAAGAAGACCTTCGGCCCCGAGACCAAGCTCGGCCGCCGCCGCACGACGCTTGAGAACCCGCCCGACACCGCGGGCGTCGACTTCACTTCGGCGCTGGTCGAGCGCGAACCCATCACCGTGATCGTCTCGGAGAAGGGCTGGATCCGGGCGCTCAAGGGCCACGTCGCCGACCTCTCGGGCGTCTCGTTCAAAGGCGACGACGCGCTCAAGATCGCCTTCCCGAGCGAGACGACGGCCAAGATCCTGCTGCTCGCCTCGAACGGCAAGGTCTTCACCATCGAGGCCTCGAAGCTGCCGGGCGGCCGCGGCTTCGGCGATCCCGTGCGCCTGATGGTCGATCTCGACGACGGCACCGAGGTGGTGGCCGCGCTCCCCTACCGGCCGGAAAGCCGGCTCCTCATCGCGGGCTCGGACGGGCGCGGCTTCCTGGCGCCGTCCGACGCGCTGGTCGCCAACACCCGCAAGGGCAAGAGCGTGCTGGGCCTCGACGGAGACGCGACCGCGGCCCTCCTCGTGCCGGCCGGCGAGGGAGACCACGTCGCGGTCTGCACGGCCGACAAGCTGCTGCTGGTCTTCCCCATCACCGAGCTGTCCGAGCTCGCCCGCGGCAAGGGTGTGCGGCTCCAGCGCTGCCGCCAGACGGTGCTGGCCGGCGCCCACGTCTTCCGGCTCGCCGAGGGCCTGCCCTGGCGCGACACGGCGGGCCAGAGCCGGCTCGCAAACTTGGGGCTCCTGGAGAAGTGGATGGGCCACCGCTCGGACGCGGGCAGCCTGATGACCCGCAGCTTCCCGAAATTCGAGCGGTTCGGGGCGTGAAGGACCGGTCGGGAGTCCCACGGACTCAGGCCGCTCACCCCGCCCGGCGGCCGCAGCGCACGTAGCTCGCGCTGCCCTTGGCGCTGGTCCAGGTCAGACGGTCGCCGTCGACCACGAGGCGGACCTGGGAGGACCAGCGCCGCCCGCGGTCGGTGCACTCGGCGCCCGCGATCCAGGCGTTGCCGACGCGCCGCCCGTCATGGAAGGTGCAGACCGTGCGCCCGGCCTGGGCGCGCTCGCTCGTGATCGTCGCCTGGTAGTAGCCGCGGCGGCGGTGCGGCGCGCCGCAGGCGGCGGCGTTCGGCCCCCAGACGCCGACATGGTCGGGCCGCTCGTGCAGGAGCGGCGGAACCGGGTGGCCGACATAGGGCGCGGCGGCCGGCTCGGGGGCCCGCGCCTCCGCCGGGCGGGCGGCGGCCATCTTGTGCGCCCCGCCGGCCGCCTCGCGCGCGCCCTCGCGGCCCGGTTCGTCGAGCCCGTAGGCGACGCGCCGCGCCGCCTGCACCGCGCCAGGACCCGGATCGGGAAAGTCGAGGGCCGGTCCCTCGCGCTCGACTGCCGCGGGCCGGAGCGGCAGGTCCTCGGTGAGGAAGACCGCGCTGAAGGCCAGGAACGCGCCCCAGCCCGCCGCCAGGACGAGCGGCACGCCGAGCCAGGCGCGGCCGCGTCGGCCCGGCTCGGTCCCCTCGTCTGGCAGACCCGGTTCGAGGCCCGCCGCCACCGCCATTCCCCCGGCCATGCTGCCCCCCCGCAGGCCCCTTCAGCGCCCGAAGATGCCCTTCAGGAACTGCGCCGTGCGGTTGCGCTTCTTCTTGCGCTCCAGCTCCGACGCGTCCTTCAGCCACGCCACCTGCACGACGCGGCGCTCGCCCTCGAAGGGCTCGTGCCCGTGCCAGGAATTGTCCGCCCGCAGGAATGCGAACATCGTGCCCATCGTCGGCGGCACCTCGACCGCGAAAGGCTCGTAGTTCTTCCCGTCGTACAGAACCCGCAGACGGCCGGCCGCCGGAGCGTCCCAGGCGTCGTTCATGTAGACGAGGAGTGTGAGCACCTTCGAGGGCCCGTCCGTGTGGATCGAGCCGTATTTCGGCTGGCTGCGCCGCATGATCGTGGTCAGGCGCGGGCAGGACACGAGGTCGATGCCGAACTTCTCGCCGAGGATGCGGGAGAAATCGTCACTCTCCAACTCGTCGATCAGCGCCTTGAACCGGCCCTTGAGCGCCACCTCGTCCACCGTGAGGTAGCCGGGCTTGGCGATGTCGGGGAAATCCTGCCGGATCGCGTCGATCGCCTCGGGCTTCAGCACGTTCTGGCCGAGCGTCCAGGCATAGGGTTCGCGCGCCACGGGGGCGGAGCGCACGGCGTCGAGGTCGAGGATCGAGAGCGTCATCAGGGAACCGAACCCCCCGGAGGAAGAAGAACGGGCGTACCAAACCGCGAACGCGTTCCGGGCAACCGAATGTTAACCGGCCTGCGCCAGCGGCAAATCCATAAACCGTCCGATTACGGCACCGCCACGGCGGATTATCGCCGGGCTTTGCAACCGGGTGACACCCGGGGTCTTCCCGCGGGCCGTCGAAACTGCCATGCTTGTGCTCTGTTCAGGTTTCCGAGCGTGCTGAGGCGCCTGTTTCCCACGATGCGACGCCTCGTCAGCGCCTGCCTCATCGGCCTCGCCTTCGGCGCCCCGGCCAAGGCGCAGGGCCGGGCCTCCACCTCGACCGGCCGGCTCCTCTCCTGCGCCGAGACGATAGCCCTGGTGAAGCAGGAGGGCGCCGTCGTGCTCGCCGTGCCCAAGGGGCCGCCGGAGCGGTTCGTGCGCGACCGCTCCTTCTGCACCTTCTCGGAGATCGCCGAGCTGCGCTTCGTGCCCACCCGCGACAACCCGCAATGCCCGGTCGGCTACCGCTGCCGCGAGCCGGGCTTCGAGGAGTGGGACTGGTAGGCGGATCGGCCGCGCCACCCTCGGGGGAGATTGCGAAAGTTTCACGCGACATCCCGGGCCGGGTGCCTCTATGTCGCCACGACCCGCCGTCACTGCCGCTGACGGCGGCAAGGGGAAGACGATCGAGGTCGTTGAGCCCCGGACGCTCGGGACGATCTGGGAGACGCGCGTGGCCGCATTCAGGAGCGGGCTCGGGATGCAGGCCGTGCTCACCGCACTGGCCGCCCTGGTGCTGTTGGCGATGCCGGGAATCCCCTCGCCGCCGCTCTACGTCTCGCTCGCCGGCTTCGCGATGGCGGGCATCCTGCTGGCCTCGGCCAACCTCTCCGCCTACCTGAAGATCTTCGTCTCGGTTTACGGCATCGGCTACCTGCTGCTCGCCGGCACCAAGACGCTGGCCGCCATGGGCGCCCTGCCGCCGGTGATCGCCGCGTTGCTGCCCCCGGCCTTCGCGGCGACCGGTGCCGTGGTCTTCGGCGGCATCGTGCTGGCGATCTCCTACTGGAAGCCGATCCGCGACATCACGCTGATCGCCGATCCCTACTTCGCCAACCGGGACGCGCCGACCAAGGAGATCGGCCTGTTCCGCTGGTTCGGCCGCACCGAGGGACAGATCGGTCAGCGCCTCGTCGCGCTCTCGATCTTCGTGAACTTCGCCGACGTGGCGCTGACCCTGCGGTTCAACTTCTTCTACCGCGACATGTACAACACGCTACAGGAGCTGAACGCCGAGGCCTTCTGGTACCAGATCACCTGGATCTTCATCCCGCTCGCCGTCATCAATATCGCGATCGGCATGTTCGACCTCTTCGTCGACTCCTCCCTGCACATCCGCTGGCGCACCTGGCTGACGCACAGCCTCTACGAGCGCTGGCTCGGAAAGGGCACGCACTACCGCATCCCCTTCACGGACGTGGAGGCCGACAACCCGGACCAGCGCATCCAGCAGGACGTCAACGCCTTCATCCAGCAGACCGCGAGCCTGTCGATCCGGCTGCTCAGCCAGGCGGCGCAGCTCGTCTCCTTCATCGTCATCCTGTGGACGATCTCGCGCGACTTCGTGCTGCCCTTCACCGACACGGTGATCCCGGGCTTCCTGGTCTGGCTGGTGATCGCCTACGCGGTGGTCGGCACCTGGCTCACCCACGTCATCGGCCGGCCGCTGATCGGGCTGAACTTCCGCCAGGAGCAGGTCGAGGCCGACTTCCGCTTCTCGCTCGCCCGCGATCGCATCTACTCGGAGCAGATCGCGCTGATGCGCGGCGAGCGCGCCGAGGCCTCGCGGCTGGCCACGCTGTTCCACGCGGTGATCGACAACTACGTCGACATCATCTTCCGGCGCATCAAGCTCATCGCCTTCACCTTCACCTACCGGCAGGCGAGCGCGGTCTTCCCGCTGATCGTCGCGGCGCCGTCCTTCTTCTCGAAGAAGATCACGCTCGGCACCCTGCAGCAGACCTCGGACGCCTTCAGCAACGTGAAGGGCTCGCTCGACTTCTTCGTCAACAGCTACATCACCCTGGCCTCCTACCGGGCCAACACCATCCGTCTCGGCTCCTTCAAGCGGGCGATGACGAAGGCGGAGGCGCTCTCGGCCGCGGGCTACGGCCTGGAGCAGGGCAACGACACGCAGGGACCGGTCACCGCGCGCGGCCTGACCCTGGCGCTGCCCGACGGCCGCGAGATCGTGCGGGCCGACCAGCTCGCCCTGCCGAAGGGCGCCGCGACCCTGGTGGCCGGCCCCTCGGGATCCGGCAAGTCGACCCTGTTCCGCGCGATCGCCGGCATCTGGCCGTTCGGGAAGGGCCGGATCGACGTGCCGGCCGGGCAGTCCGCCCTGGTCCTGCCGCAGAAGCCCTACCTGCCGCTGGGGACCCTGCGCGGCGCCATCGCCTATCCGAACACGGTCGATCAGGTGGACGACGCGGCGATCCGCGAGGCGCTCGTCGCCGCGCAACTGCCCCAGCTCGCCGACAAGCTCGACGAGGTGGACAACTGGGACCGGCGCCTCTCGGGCGGCGAGCAACAGCGGCTCGCCATCGCCCGGGCGCTGCTCGCCAAGCCGGACTGGCTCTTCCTCGACGAGGCGACCGCGGCCTTGGACGAACCGAGCGAGGCCGCGATCTACCGGATGCTGCGCCAGCTCCTGCCCGGGACGACGATCGTCTCGATCGGCCATCGCTCGACGCTGAACGCGCTGCACGACCGCAGGGTCGAGATGCAGCCTGAGAGCGGGCTGTTCACCCCGCGCGACGCGCGCATGCCGGTGCCGGCGGAGTAGGCGGGCGCTTCCTCTACTCGGCCGGCACCGGCCCCACTGACGCCCACCATCCCGAGCCTGCCGAGCGGAACCCGGAACAACGGTGGCGGGAACCGAATAGCTGATCTCGGTCGATCAAACCGTGAGTTGTGGATCCGCTCCCCCCATGCGGGGAGAGGGCTTCGGCGACCTTGTCGTTGCCGAAGCGAGCCGGCAGGCGAGGGGGCTTTCCCGGAAGAGCCTCCTCCGGAATCGCCCCCTCACCGCCGCTGCGGCTTCGCCTCCGCTTCCTGTCTGCACGACGAGGTGCAGACAGGCCTCTCCCCGCACGGCGGGGAGAGGGGTGACCCCGGTCAGCCCTTCAGACCCGATGCCGCTTCAGCCGCCGCCCGGATCGCTGCCGTGTCCGGCGCGCCGGGCTTCACCACCCAGCTGCCGCCGACGCAGAGCACCGCCGGCTCGGCGAGCCATTGCGGGGCGGTCGCTTCCGTGATGCCCCCCGTGGGGCAGAAGCGGACCTGACCGAACGGGGCTGCCAGCGCCTTCAGGGCCTTCAGCCCACCCGAGGCCTCCGCCGGGAAGAACTTGAACCGGTCGAGCCCGTGGTCGAGCCCGCGCATGATGTCGGCGGCGTTGGCCACGCCCGGCAGGTAGGGCACGCCGTTCGCCTTGGCGGCGTCGGTCAGCGGGTCGGTCAGCCCCGGCGAGACGATGAACTCGGCGCCGGCCGCCAGCGCCGCGTCGAGGTCGCGCGGGTTCAGCACCGTGCCGGCACCCACCACCGCGCCCTCGACCGTTGCCATCGCGCGGATGACATCGAGTGCCGCGGGCGTGCGCAGGGTAACCTCCAGGGCGGTGAGCCCGCCCGCCACCAGGGCCTCGGCGATCGGCACCGCATGGGCCGCGTCCTCGATCACCAGGACCGGGATGACGGCGACGGAGCGCATCAGCGCGTCGATGCTGGTCAGGTCGTTCACGGCATCACCTCCTGTGGTCATCGCTTCGAAAGGTCCGAGACCTTTCGCGGGGTCCCGGGGCGGAGCCCTGCATTTGGCTCCGCCGCCCCGGCAGAGCCGGGACGGAGGAGCCAACCCGGAGTTCCGCCCCGGGACCCCGCCAAAGGGTCACGACCCTTTGGGACCCCGTTACAGGCCCGCGGCAGCGAGCATCGCCGAGGCGCCCTGTTCGGCGCCGTCCGCGCCGTGGCGCATGAAGGCGAAGAGCTCGCGGCCCGTGCCCTCTTCCGGCGGCGGCACCGGGGCCGGCTCGCGGGCGTCGAGTTCGGCCGCGTCCACCATCACCTCCAGCAGGCCCTCCTCGGCGCTGAGCCGGACGATGTCGCCGTCGCGGATCCTGCCGATCAGGCCACCGGCGAGAGCCTCGGGCGTCAGGTGGATCGCCGCCGGGACCTTGCCGGACGCCCCCGACATGCGCCCGTCGGTGACCAGCGCGACCTTGTGGCCGCGATCCTGCAGAACGCCCAACGGCGGCGTCAGCTTGTGCAGCTCCGGCATGCCGTTGGCGCGCGGGCCCTGGAAGCGGACCACCACCACCACGTCGCCCTCAAGCTCGCCGGCCTTGAACGCCGTGATCACCGCGTCCTGATCGGAGAACACCCGGGCCGGCGCCTGGATCGTGCGGCGCTCCGGCTCGACCGCGCTGGTCTTGAAGGTGGCGCGGCCGAGATTGCCCTTCACCAGCCGCATGCCGCCGTCCGGCTGGAACGGCTCCGCCGGCCGGCGCAGCATGGCCGGGTCCAGGCTCTCGGGCACCGCCTCCTCGAAGACGAGGTCGTCGCCGTGGAGCTTCGGATCGCGGGCATGATCGCGCAGGGAGCCGCCCGCCACCGTCAGGATGTCGTCGTGCAGGAGGCCCGCGTCGAGGAGCGCGGCGATCACGAAGCTCATGCCGCCGGCGGCATGGAAGTGGTTCACGTCGCCCGAGCCGTTCGGGTAGACCCGCGCGATCAGCGGCACCGCGGCCGAGAGCCGATCGAAATCCTCCCAATCGAGCACGATGCCGGCCGCGCGCGCCATGGCGGGCAGATGGATGGCGTGGTTGGTCGAGCCGCCGGTGGCGAGCAGCCCCACCACCGCGTTCACGATCGCCTTCTCGTCGATGCACAGGCCGAGCGGCCGGTAGTCGTTGCCGTCCGCGCCGATCTCGGTGAGGCGGTGGATCGCCGCCCGGGTCACCGCCTGGCGCAGCTTCGTGCCCGGATTGATGAAGGAGGCGCCCGGCATGTGCAGGCCCATCACGTCCATCATCATCTGGTTGGAGTTGGCCGTGCCGTAGAAGGTGCAGGTGCCGGCCCCGTGATAGGAGGCGGATTCGGATTCGAGCAGCTCGTCGCGCCCCACCTTGCCCTCCGCGTAGAGCTGGCGGATGCGCTGCTTCTCCTTGTTGGCGAGCCCCGAGGGCATGGGTCCCGCCGGAATCAGGATCGTCGGCAGGTGGCCGAAGCGGAGCGCCCCGATGATCAGGCCCGGCACGATCTTGTCGCAGATGCCGAGGAGCGCGGCGCCGTCGAACATGCCGTGGCTGAGGGCGACGGCCGTCGAGAGCGCGATGGTGTCGCGCGAGAACAGCGACATCTCCATGCCGCGCTGGCCTTGCGTGACCCCATCGCACATGGCCGGCGTGCCGCCCGCGACCTGGGCGGTGGCCCCGCGCTCGCGGGCGAAGATCTTGATCTGGTCCGGGTAGCGTCCGTAGGGCTGATGGGCCGAGAGCATGTCGTTGAAGGCGGTGACGATGCCGATATTCATCGACCGGCCGGCCCGGATCGCGGCCTTGTCCTCGCCCGATGCCGCGAAACCGTGGGCGAGGTTGCCGCAGGCGAGCTTCGGCCGGTGAACGCCGTTCTCCCGCTCCCGCTCGATCAAGTCGAGATAGCGCCGCCGGCTCGCCCGCGAGCGCTCGACCACGCGGGCCGTGACCGCCGCCACCTCGGGATGGATCTCCGCCATGGGTTCTCCTCGCCGTCCGCCCCGCGCATCGACGCGGGATGTGTCCGCTTTCGGAACGCGTTCTAGACCTCGGACGATCGACCGTAAACGTTTACACGAGCCCGCCGTCGCCGGGGGGGCCGGCGCCTCGGAGGCGCCGGCCCGTTCGGGCTCAGTACTCCCAGAAGATGCGCTGCAGCTCCTTGGTGTCGTTCGTCTTGGTCAGCGCCACCGCGGTGAGGATCTTGGCCTTCTGGGGGTTCAGGTCGTGGGCCACCACCCAGTCGTACTTGTCGTCGGGCTGCTCGGCATTGCGCAGCACGATGCCGTCGCCGACCCGCGAGGAGCGCACGATCAGCGTGCCCTTGGACCGGATGTCCTTCAGCGTGTCGACGAGGTAGCCCGCGACCGAGCCGTTGCCGGTGCCCGCGTTGACGATCGCCTTCGCGCCCGCATCGACCGCGGCCGTGTAGGCGCCCGGATACATGTTGCCGGAGCCGTAGACGATCGCCACCAGCGGCAGGCTGTCGATCTGGTCGATGTCGAATTCGGAACTCTTGCCGTGCCGCTTCACCGAGGAGCGGAAGAAGTAGGTCTTGCCCTCGACCACCATGCCGAGCGGGCCCCACTGGCTGTAGAAGGCGCTCGGCACCACGTTGACGCGCTTGGTGACGTCGCGCCCGGCCTGGATCTGGTCGTTCATCGTGACCATCACGCCCTTGCCCACGGCCTCCTTGGAGCCCGCCACCGTAACGGCGTCGAGCAGGTTGAGGGCGCCGTCCGCCGAGATCGCGGTCGAGGGTCGCATCGAGCCCACCACCACGATCGGCTTGTCGCTCGGCACGACGAGGTCGAGGAAGAGGGCCGTCTCCTCCAGGGTATCGGTGCCGTGGGTGATCACCACGCCGTCCACATCGTCCTGCTTCAGGAGCGCCGAGACGCGCTTGGCCAGTTGCACGAGCTGCGCGTCCGTGAAGCTCTCGGAGGCGATCTGGAAGACCTGCTCGCCGCGCACGTTGGCGACGTTGCTCATGGCGGGCACTGCGGCGAGCAGCTTGTCCACCGGGACCTTGGCGGCCTGGTAGGTCGCGCTGTTGGCCGCGTCCGCACCGGCGCCCGCGATGGTGCCGCCGGTCGCCAGGACCACGACGTTCGGCTTGCGCGCCGCCTGACCCGCCGCGGCCTCCGGCATCTCGCGGGCGAGGGCAGGCAGGGGGCCGAGCGGCAGGACCGCGAAGGCGAGCGCCACGAGGCTCACCCGGCGATTGAAATGCTGACCGGTCCGGAATGCTGGCATCTGAAGTTCCTGTCTCCTCGAAGGATCGCGCTGGATCGTAGGCAGCCGGTCCGGTGAGGCAAGACGGGGGCCGCCAGCCGCAGGCCGTTTGTCACACCGGCCGCGGCAGAGACGCGAGCATGTGCGATCGTGAAGCCGGCCGGCCAGGCTCGGGCGTCACGCCCCACCGCGCGACGAGTGTGCCGGCGCGGCCATCGACTGTGGCGAGCGTGTCCACCGGCCGGGTGAACTCGACCTCAAAGGCCTCACCCCCGGCATAGATTCCCACGACCGTGCCGGTGGTGCCAGCAGGCACGCACTGCGCATCATCCCCTGTCACGGCGGACAGCAGGCGGACATGGTCGAGTTCGCGGATCGGCGGTCCCCTGCGGGATCGCCGTGGCGTTCGGTCCGAACGGTTCTGAAAGCCGACGCTTCGCCGTGGAACGAAGGTAGCGATTCCTCGAGTTGTCGCAACGGGCCGATCTGCGGCGGCCAAACAGAAAAGGGGCCGCCTCGCGGCGACCCCTCCTCGTCTCTCGACAAGTGGCCCGGACTTAGAAGTCCATGCCGCCCATGCCGCCGCCGGGCATCGCCGGGGCCGGGCTGTCCTTCTTCGGCGCGTCGGCGACCATGGCCTCCGTCGTCACCAGCAGGCCGGCGACCGAGGCCGCGTCCTGCAGGGCGGTGCGCACGACCTTGGCCGGGTCGACGATGCCGGCCTGGATCATGTCGACGTACTCTTCGGTCTGCGCGTTGAAGCCGAAGGTCTCGGAGCCCGTGTTGTCGGTGATCTTGCCGACCACGATCGAGCCCTCGACGCCCGCGTTCTGGGCGATCTGGCGGATCGGGGCCTCAAGCGCCTTCAGCACGATCTTGATGCCGGCCTGGACGTCCGGAACGTCGGACTTCAGCTCGGAGACGGCCTTCTTGGCGCGCAGCAGCGCCGTGCCGCCGCCGGGGACGATGCCTTCCTCGACCGCCGCGCGGGTGGCGTTGAGGGCGTCGTCGACGCGGTCCTTCTTCTCCTTGACCTCGACCTCGGTCGCGCCGCCGACGCGGATCACCGCGACGCCGCCCGCGAGCTTGGCCAGGCGCTCCTGGAGCTTCTCGCGGTCGTAGTCCGAGGTGGTCTCCTCGATCTGCGCCTTGATCTGGGCGACGCGGGCCTCGATGTCGGCCTTCTCGCCGGTCCCGTCGATGATCGTGGTGTTCTCCTTCTCGATGCGCACGCGCTTGGCGCGGCCGAGCATGGGGAGCGTCACGTTCTCGAGCTTGATGCCGAGATCCTCGGCGATCATCTGGCCCTTGGTCAGAATCGCGATGTCCTCGAGCATCGCCTTGCGGCGATCACCGAAGCCCGGAGCCTTCACGGCCGCGACCTTGAGGCCGCCGCGCAGCTTGTTCACCACGAGGGTGGCCAGAGCCTCGCCCTCGATGTCCTCGGCGATGATGACGAGCGGCTTGCCGGTCTGCACCACGGCCTCGAGCACCGGCAGCATGGCCTGGAGCGAGGAGAGCTTCTTCTCGTGGATGAGGATGTAGGGATCCTCGAGCTCGGCGATCATCTTCTCCGCATTCGTGATGAAGTACGGGGAGAGGTAGCCGCGGTCGAACTGCATGCCCTCGACGACGTCGAGCTCGGTCTCGGCGGTCTTCGCCTCCTCGACCGTGATCACGCCCTCGTTGCCCACCTTCTGCATCGCGTGGGCGATCATCTCGCCGATCTCCTTGTCGCCGTTGGCGGAGATCGTGCCGACCTGGGCGACCTCGTCGGAGGAGGCGACCTTCTTGGCCCGCGCCGTGATGTCCTTCACGGCGGCCTGGGTGGCGAGGTCGATGCCGCGCTTCAGGTCCATCGGGTTGATGCCGGCGGCGACGTACTTGGCGCCCTCGCGGACGATGGCCTGGGCCAGCACGGTCGCGGTGGTGGTGCCGTCACCCGCGATGTCGTTGGTCTTCGAGGCCACTTCGCGCACCATCTGGGCGCCCATGTTCTCGAACTTGTCGGCGAGCTCGATCTCCTTGGCGACCGTCACACCGTCCTTCGTGATGCGCGGGGCGCCGAAGGACTTCTCGATGACGACGTTGCGGCCCTTGGGGCCCAGCGTCACCTTGACCGCGTCGGCCAGGATGTCCACGCCGCGCAGCATCTTCTCGCGGGCGTCGGCGGCGAAACGAACGTCTTTGGCTGCCATGTGGTGGCTTCCTTCGCTCTAGGGTTCTGGGGACGTGCCCCGAGACCGCGACCGGGTCTCCAGGGGCGGTGAAAAAGCGGTGCCCGACTTAGGCGACGACGCCCATGATGTCGGACTCCTTCATGATCAGGAGGTCCTGACCGTCGATCTTGACCTCGGTGCCCGACCACTTGCCGAACAGCACGCGGTCGCCGGCCTTGACGTCGAGCGCGTTGACACGGCCCTGCTCGTCGCGGGCGCCGGGTCCGACGGCCACGATCTCGCCCTCCTGGGGCTTCTCCTTGGCGGTGTCGGGGATGATGATGCCGCCCTTCGTCTTCTCCTCGCCCTCGATACGGCGGACGACGACGCGGTCGTGCAGCGGACGGAACTTCATGAGCTGCCCTCTTGCTTCAGAACTCGAAGTGGCGTTGATGCGGCGCGCGTCGCCGCCTTCAAGCCCGGCCGTTAGCACTCATGGGGTGTGAGTGCTAACGGCCGGCGGCGAGATAGCCACGAGGGCGTATTGAGTCAAGACTGTCGCACCCCAGCGTAACGGGCCGACGACGCGTTTTTTCCTTCGCCTCCCCCGAAAGAGATATCGATCCTCCATGCTGACCCTGCACGGACCGGAGGGGCAGCTCGCGCCCGCCGCTGCCGGATCGGGCCCCGCCCTGCCGGCGGACGCGGTCTGGATCGACCTGAACGACCCCTCCGCCGAGGAGGCCCGGGCGGTGGAGGCGGCGACCGGCATCCGCGTGCCGTCGCGCAAGGCGCTCAGTGAGGTGGAGAGTTCGAGCCGGCTGCGCCGGCTGAAGAACGGGCTCTCGCTCTCGACGCCGATGATCACCTTCGAGCGGGCGGATTCGCAGCTGAAGCCGCTCGGCTTCGTGCTGACGCCGGATCACCTCGTCACCGTGCGCTTCCACGAGCTGCGGGCCTTCGAGGGCGCGCGCAAGCGTCTGGCGGAGGGCGAGCGGGCGGCCTCCAGCACCGAGACCTTTCTGCTCATCGTGGAGGAGCTGGTCGACGGGCTGGCGGACGCGCTGGAGGATATGGGCGCCGAACTCGACGCGCTCGCCACCCGCGTCTTCGACTTCGACGTGAGCGCGGGCGGACCGCGCAACGGCGAGGCGCCGCCGCCGCGGCGGCGCGACCTCGCGCTGCGCCGGATCCTGCGCGGCATCGGCCGGCGCGGCAAGGCGCTCGGCAAGATCCGCTCGAGCCTGCTCGGACTGCAGCGGATCGTTCCCTACGTGGCGGGCGCCTGCGAGGACCTGCTCCGGCAGGAGGAGGATGCGCGCTTCGAGACGATCCGGCGGGACATCGAGTCCCTCGACGAGTTCGAGACGCGGCTCTCCGAGAACGTGCAGTTCCTGCTCGACGCGGCGCTGGGCCTGATCCAGATCGAGCAGAACAACGTCTTCCGGGTGCTCACCGTGGTCTCGGTGGTGGGCGTGCCGCCGACGCTCATCGCCTCGATGTACGGCATGAACTTCAAGCACATGCCGGAGCTGGACTGGGCCTACGGCTATCCCTACGCGCTCGGGCTGATCCTGCTCAGCGCGCTGGTACCGATCGTGTATTTCCGCGTCCGCGGCTGGTTCTGAACCGCCCCCCGACGCCGAAGCGGCCCCCGACCGGCTCGGTCAGGGACCGCTTCGGGCCGTCTCAGTTCAGGTAGGTCCGGATCCAGTTCGGGGAGAGGATCTCGCCCTCCTCCGTGATGATCCAGGGCTGCTTGGCGGGGTCGGCGAGGGCGCCGGCGGCGGCGGCGATCGCCTCGCGCAGGGTGCCGTACCGCTCCGGCTGGGCCAGCGGCGAGCTCGCCGGGAGGGTGCGCCAGATCGTCAGATCGGCGGGCCGTTCGAGAGCTTCGGTTTCCATGGTCCTTGTGTTCCTTCCGAACTGGTTCGTCCGTTCAGGCAACCCGGCCGCCGATAGTCCGGACGGCACGGTAGGCCTTTGATCGTCGTGAATGGCAGCATCTCAAGGGCGACTTTGCGATCTTTTCTCTACCCTGACCCTCGGAGAGGCCACGGTTTCGACGCAAACCGTGGCCTGCACGACGGCTCGACACCGCAAAGACCCTGAAGACTGCTCATTCCCTGACGAAGATTGTCCCCGTCAGTGATGACCAATCGGTTATCGCCTTCTCCGCCGGGCCGTGGTGCGCTGCCGCACGATCGCGGGACGGTTTCCTTTCTGTTGAAGGGGACAGGCTGAACGACCAGTTAAGGGCGTGGCCGCTCGGCAACGCGGGCGCGATGCTGTATCCGCGCGGCCCCGGGCGTGGCCTGGGATGGTGGGCGGACGAGGGGTTTCGAGACGTGCCGGATCGCTTCGTGCGCACTGCCCTGGTGGCGGTGCTGGTGCTGCTGGCTCTGTTCGTGGCGCAGCCCTACGTCACGGCCCTGCTGTTCTCGGTCGAGACCCCGCGCGCCGTCACCGCCCGCGGCGACCTCGCGCCAGCCGAATCCACCACGGTCACCCTGTTCGAGCAGGCGAGCCCCTCGGTCGTCCACGTCTTCGCCCAGGCCGCAGCGCGCGGGCAGGCCCTGATGAGCCTCGACGACGAGGAGGAGGGCAGCCAGGGCAGCAGCGGCACCCAGACCGGCACCGGCTTCGTCTGGGACGCTGGCGGCCACGTCGTCACCAACAACCACGTTGTCCAGGCCGCGACCCGCTCCGGCGGCTCGATCGCCGTGCGCCTCTCCTCGGGCGAGGTGGTGGGCGCGCGGGTCGTCGGCACCGCGCCGTCCTACGACCTCGCGGTGCTGCAGCTCGGGCGCGTCTCGAAGATGCCGCCGCCGCTGGCCATCGGCACCTCCGCCAACCTGAAGGTGGGGCAGGCGACCTACGCCATCGGCAACCCGTTCGGCCTCGACCACACCCTGACGACCGGCGTGGTCAGCGCGCTCCAGCGGCGCCTGCCGACGGGGGAGGGGCGGGAGCTCTCGGGCGTGATCCAGACGGACGCGGCGATCAACCCGGGCAATTCCGGCGGTCCGCTCCTCGACTCGGCCGGGCGCCTCATCGGCGTCAACACCGCGATCTACTCGCCCTCGGGGGCGAGTGCCGGCATCGGCTTCGCGGTGCCGGTCGACACGGTGAACCGCGTGGTGCCGGACCTGATCCGCTCCGGCCGGGTGCGCAATCCGGGCATCGGCATCATCGCCGGCCAGGAGGCGACGGCCGCGCGACTCGGCATCGACGGCGTGGTGGTGCTGCGGGTGCTGCGCGGCTCGCCCGCGGCGGCCGCCGGCCTCCAGGGGGTCGATCCCGGCACGGGCGAGATCGGCGACATCATCGTGGGCGTGGGCGGCAAGCCGATCCACCGGCTGGCGGAGCTGACCGCGGCGCTCCAGGCGGCGGGCGTCGGCCAGGCCGTCAGCCTGACGGTCGAGCGCGACGGGCGCACCCGCACCGTGCGGGTGACCACCGCGGACGTGGCGGAGAACCGGCAATGAGCGGGATCGGGCACGCTATGCGCGACACTTTCCCTCCGCCTTCTGCGGCGGAGGGTGGCCCGGCCGTAAGGCCAGGTCGGTCGGGACGAAGTCCCGCAGAGGGGGGAGGGGGATCGTGCGTCGGGCTCGCGCTCCTGGCCTCCCTCCTTCTGACGCTTCCCACCGTCGCGGCCGAGCGGCCAGAGCGGCCCCGGCTCTGCCCGGAGAACGCGCCCGAGGGCGTGCGCCTGCCGCCGCGGCCGGGCTGCGGGCAGGGGGCGCCGCAGGCTCGCGACCGGGACGGGTTCCGCGATCTCGGCAACGGCGTGAAGGTGCGGGTCGGCGGCAGGGTCGGCGCCGAGTACGGCCTGGGGCGCTGAGAATCCACGGATGCTGCTCGTCATCGGCCTCGCGGCCTGCCTCGGCCTCTGGTGGTTCTCGAAGAACCGGCACCGGCTCGACCCGCGTCTCACCGGCGGCCTCGCCCGGCGCGCGGCGACCTGGGGGGCGCTGGGGCTCGCCGGGTTCTTCCTGCTGCGCGGGCAGGTCGGCCCCGCCCTCGTGCTCGGGCTGCTCGGCGTCTGGCTGCTCGAAGGCCCGGAGCGGACCGGCTCCCGCCTCGCGCGCTTCGTCTCGGGTCTCGCGGGGGGCCTGCGGCCGCCCTGGCGCCGGCGGACCGGGCCGGACACGCGCCGCTTCCGCTCGCGCCTCGTCGAGGTCGCGCTGGGGGTCGACGGCACGGTCGTGGGCGGGCAGGTCATCGCGGGCCCGCGGGCGGGAACGGATCTCGACGCGCTGGCGCTGCCGGAGCTCTTGAGCCTGCGGCAGGCCTGCCGGGCTCAGGATCCGGACGGATTGCGCATGCTAGACGCGTATCTGGACCGCCGGCGTCCCGGCTGGCGTGTAGACGCTGAGGCTGATCGAGACCCGGGGCCGGGCCGTCCGCTTCAGCCAGGGGCGATGACGCAGGAGGAGGCGTACCAGGTCCTGGGGCTTGAGCGCGGGGCGACCCTGGAGGAGATCCGGGCGGCGCACCGGCGCCTCATGAAGGCGGCCCATCCCGACCAGGGGGGAAGCGCCGAGCGTGCGGCCCGCATCAACGCGGCCCGCGACAGGCTGACGTACCGACATCGCTGATACTCCACGCGCGTTGTCGAAGATCTGCACAAGGGATGGCGCCGGCCGGAACGCGGCCGGGCGCGCCGCGGGCGACGGGCCCGCGGGTCGTCTCGCGAACGGCTCGCGATGCGTGATCCGCGGCCGGGCCGCGGGCAGGGGCTCAGCTGCGGGTGGCGAAGCAGCTGAAGCCGCCGCGCTTGAGCGCGGCGCAGGCGTCCTGCGCGGATTCCTGCTCGGAGAAGCCGGAGAAGCGGGCGCGGTAGAGCGTGGCACCGCCGTGCTCGACCTTCACCGTGTAGGGGGCGGCCTTGGCGAGCGTGCCGCCGACCTTGGCGCGGGCCTCGCTCAGCATCGCCCGGGCCTTGCCCTCGTCGTCCATGGCGCCGAGCTGGATCACCCAGGCGGTCGGCGTCACCTTCGGGCCGTTGGCGAGCGCGGGCTTCGGGGACTCGGCGCGGGAGGCGGGCGCCTCGACCGCGGCGAGGCGGGCGTCCGACTTGCCGCCGCCCGGGAAGGGGCTCTGGCCGGCGGTCGCCGCGTAGGCCTGGGCGGACCTGGGCAGGGCGCGGGCGCCGTAGCCGCCGCTGCCCGGCGTCGCGGTCGAGCGGTTCGGGGTGATGTCCATCGGCTCGGTCGAGGCCGTGGTCTCGACCTCGTCGTCGGCGGAGGCGAGCTGCGTGCGGGTGCGCGAGACGGCGTCGGCCACGACCGCGGGCCGGGCGCGCTCGGCGATCTCGGTGGTCGGCGCGGTCTGGCGGGCGCCCGCATAGGCGCGGGGCAGGTTCTGGCGCACGAGATCGGCCATGATCCGGTCACGGCTCGCGCCCGACTTGCCGCCGAGCACGATAGCCACGATCTGGCGGTCGTTGAGCTTGGCCGCCGTCATCAGGTTGAAGCCGGAATCGCGGGTGTAGCCGGTCTTGATGCCGTCCACGCCCTCGACCGTGCCGACGAGGCGGTTGTGGTTGCCGATGACCCGGCCCCGGAAGGCGAAGGAGCGGGTCTGGAAGTAGCGGTAGTAGCGCGGGAAGCGGTCCTGGATCGCTCGGGCCAGCACCGTGAGGTCGCGCGCCGTGGTGATCTGGTCGGCGTCCGGCAGGCCCGACGCGTTGGCGTAGGTGGTGCGGCTCATGCCGAGCGCCCTCGCCTTGGAGGTCATCGCCTGGGCGAAGCGCTCCTCGGAGCCCGAGATGTTCTCGCCGATGGCGCAGGCCACGTCGTTGGCGGACTTCGTGACGAGCGCCTTGATCGCGTCCTCGACCGTGATTGTGGAGCCGGGACGGAGACCCAGCTTCGAGGGCGCCTGCATGGCGGCCTTGGCGGAGATGGAGAGCTCGGAATCGAGCGCGAAGCGGCCCTTCTCCATCTGCTCGAAGAGCATGTAGAGGGTCATCACCTTCGTGATCGAGGCGGGGTGGCGCAGCGCGTCCTCGTTGACCGCGTGGAGCGTCTTGCCGCTCTTCACGTCCACCACCATCGCGGCGTAGGGCGGGTTGTAGCCGCCGCCCGCCCGGGCATGGTGGCCGCGGCGGCGTGCCTCGGCCGGGGAGGCCAGGGCGGTCAGCACCGCGGCGGCCGCGAGGGTCGCGGCGAGGGCCGGTGCCGTCCGGGAGCGGCTCTGTACGCTACGCATCACGAGTGATCGCCCTCGAAGACCGGTGCGCGACCGGTCCGCATCATGGTGGAGGCGGGCGCGCCGGACACGTCTTCCGTGGCACCGCTGCATCGTTGGGAGATTAGGAAGCCGCGGTTACAGGGCGGTTAATGGGATCCCGCACCCGGCGGCGGATCGCGAGACGCGCCCGTGCCTTGGCCGAAATGCCGCACTGCACGCGCCCCGTCGATCGGGGCGCGGCGGTGCCTGTGCCGGGCCGCGGCCGCCCTTGCGCGAGCCCCGCGCGGGAGCCGGCCGCCCTGCCAGGACAGTTTCGCGCAGGCGACTGGCGAAGTCGCCTATCGATCTGTAGATTGGCCCTGCGCGCCGCTCGCGGGCGCGCCGTGCTCCGGGTGGGGCGCGCACCGGCTGCCGTTCAGGGTTCGGTTCGAGAGAGATGATTCAGGTCCCGATGCTGGGCACCGCTGACGTCACGGCCGGTCGCGTTCCGGCCCCCACCACGGCGATGGCCTCCGGTCCCGGCGGATCCGGCGGCGGCGACGACCGCTCGAACACGGCCATCATCACCCGGACCCGGACGCGCACCAAGCGGCCGAGCCTCTATCGGGTTCTGCTCCTCAACGACGACTACACGCCCATGGAGTTCGTGGTCCTCGTCGTGGAGCGGTTCTTCAACAAATCGCACGAGGACGCCTACCAGATCATGATGCACGTGCATCACAACGGGGTGGGCGAGTGCGGGGTGTTCACCTACGAGGTCGCGGAGACCAAGGTGACGCAGGTCATGGACTTTGCGCGCAAGCACCAACATCCTCTTCAGTGCGTTATGGAAAAGAAATAGGCACCCACACAGAGGCCAGCTTTGCCCAGCTTCTCACGCAGCCTAGAACAAGCCCTCCACCGCGCCCTGGCGCTCGCCGGCGAGCGCCGGCACGAATATGCGACGCTGGAGCACCTGCTGCTGGCGCTCACCGACGATCAGGACGCCGCGGCCGTCATGCGGGCCTGCAACGTCGAGATCGACACGCTGAAACGCAGCCTCGTCGAGTACGTCGACACCGAGCTCTCCAACCTCACCGGTGACGGCCGCCAGGACGCCAAGCCCACGGCCGGCTTCCAGCGGGTGATCCAGCGCGCGGTGATCCACGTGCAGTCCTCGGGGCGCGAGGAGGTCACCGGCGCCAACGTGCTGGTGGCGATCTTCGCCGAGCGCGAGAGCCACGCCGCCTACTTCCTGCAAGAGCAGGACATGACCCGCTACGACGCGGTCAACTACATCAGCCACGGCATCGCCAAGCGCCCCGGCGCCTCGGAGGCCAAGCCCGTGCGCGGCGCCGAGGAGGAGGGGTCCTCCGAGCGGCCGAGCGACGACGGCGAGGCGCGCGGCACCAAGAAGAAGGGCGACGCTCTCGACGCCTACTGCGTCAACCTCAACAAGAAGGCCCGCGACGGCAAGATCGACCCGCTGATCGGCCGCCACGCCGAGGTCGAGCGCACGATCCAGGTGCTCTGCCGCCGCCAGAAGAACAACCCGCTGCTGGTGGGCGATCCGGGCGTGGGCAAGACCGCGATCGCGGAGGGGCTCGCGCGCAAGATCATCCAGCACGAGGTGCCGGAGGTGCTCGCCGACGCGACGGTCTTCTCCCTCGACATGGGCACGCTGCTCGCCGGCACCCGCTACCGCGGCGACTTCGAGGAGCGCCTCAAGCAGGTGATGAAGGAGATCGAGGCGCACCCCAACGCCATCATGTTCATCGACGAGATCCACACGGTGATCGGCGCCGGTGCGACCTCGGGCGGCGCGATGGACGCCTCGAACCTCTTGAAGCCGGCCTTGGCCTCCGGGGCGCTGCGCTGCATCGGCTCGACCACCTACAAGGAGTACCGTCAGTACTTCGAGAAGGACCGGGCCCTCGTGCGCCGCTTCCAGAAGATCGACGTCAACGAGCCCTCGATCCCCGACACGATCGAGATCGTGAAGGGCCTGCGCCCGTACTTCGAGGAGTTCCACAAGCTCAAGTTCACGACCGACGCCGTGAAGGCGGCGGTCGAGCTGTCGGCCCGCTACATCAACGACCGCAAGCTGCCCGACAAGGCGATCGACGTGATCGACGAGACGGGCGCCTCGCAGATGCTGGTGCCGGAGGCTAGGCGCAAGCGCACCATCGGCGTGAAGGAGATTGAGGCGACCATCGCCACGATGGCCCGCATCCCGCCCAAGACCGTCTCCAAGGACGACGCGGTGGTTCTCCAGAATCTCACCGAGAACCTGAAGCGGGTGGTGTACGGCCAGTCGAACGCGATCGAGGCCCTGACCTCGGCGATCAAGCTGGCGCGTGCTGGCTTGCGCGATCCCGACAAGCCGATCGGCTCCTACCTGTTCGCGGGCCCGACCGGCGTCGGCAAGACCGAGGCCGCCAAGCAGCTCGCGTCCAGCCTCGGCGTCGAGATGCTGCGCTTCGACATGTCGGAGTACATGGAGCGCCACACGGTCTCGCGCCTCATCGGCGCGCCGCCCGGCTATGTCGGCTTCGACCAGGGGGGTCTCCTCACCGACGGGATCGATCAGCACCCGCACTGCGTGCTCCTCCTCGACGAGATCGAGAAGGCGCATCCGGACCTGTTCAACATCCTGCTGCAGGTGATGGACCACGGGAAGCTGACCGACCACAACGGCAAGCAGGTCGATTTCCGCAACGTCATCATCATCATGACGTCGAACGCGGGTGCCTCGGATCTGGCAAAGTCGGCCTACGGCTTCACCCAGTCCAAGCGCTCGGGCGACGACGTCGAGGCGATCAACCGCCTGTTCGCGCCGGAATTCCGCAACCGGCTCGACGCGATCATCTCGTTCGGTCACCTGCCGAAGGAGGTCGTGGCCAAGGTGGTGGACAAGTTCGTCCTCCAGCTCGAGGCGCAGCTCGCCGACCGCAACGTCACGATCGAGCTGACCGACGAGGCCCGCGACTGGCTGGTGGAGAACGGCTACGACGACGCGATGGGCGCCCGGCCCATGGCTCGCCTGATCCAGTCCACCATCAAGACGCCGCTCGCCGACGAGGTGCTGTTCGGGCGCCTCAAGGACGGCGGCGCCGTGAAGGTGGTGCTGAAGAAGCCCGAGGATTCCGAGGCCAAGGCCGGTGCCAAGGACTCGCTCGGCTTCGAGTTCCCGGCCGGCCCGGTCACCCCGAAGCCGGAGAAGGACGTGGCCTCGACCGCGGCCAAGAAGAAGCGGGCCAAGCCTCGCTCGACCAGCCGCAAGAAGCCGCCGAAGGACGACAAGGGCGGCGGCGGCTCCGGCGGCAAGAGCGTCCGGACCGTGCCGAAGGTGCCGCTCGTCCGGGCCTGAGGCAGCCGGACGGCGCCGCGGGGTTTCACCAACCGACCCGCGAGGGTATAGGCGCGGCGGCACGTGAAGGTGCCGCCGCGACGGGAGGGGCTCGATGACCGACGATCTGCAGGAGGGCCCCCTCGCGCAGACCACCTACGCCCCGGCGCCGAAGAAGCTCACTGCCCGGGAGCAGCGCCGGCGCCGCCGTCAGCGGCGCAAGCGCGGCGAGGAGGTGCTAGCCTGGGTGCTGGTGCCGGTGATCTGCCTCGGCATCTACTGGGGCGTCGCCGCCGGCTTCGAGATGATGAACACCTCGCCGGGCCAAGTCTGGGACCAGCTCATGCAGGTCAAGGCGATGATGGAGAAGCGCTCGGGGTGAGCGCGTCGCGCTCCCTCCCCCGCAGAGGGGGGGAAGGGAACGTCGCGGTCAGCCCAGCCGCAGCGCGTGCACCGAGAACAGCGCCTGCGGGTCGGTCCAGACTTGGACCGGCGCCCAGCCCGCCGAGGCGGCAAGTGCCCGGAAGCTCTCCACCGTGTACTTGTAGCTGTTCTCGGTGTGGATCGACTCGCCCGCCGCGAAGGCGACCGGGCGACCCGCCACGGCGACGTCCTGCGCGGCGCGGGCGACGAGGTGCATCTCGATGCGCGAGGCCTGGTCGTTGAACACGGCCCGGTGCGCGAAGGCGTCGAGGTCGAAAGTGCCGCCGAGCTCCCTGTTGATCCGCGTCAGCACGTTGCGGTTGAAGGCCGCCGTGACGCCGGCCGCGTCGTCGTAGGCCGCCTCCAGCACCGCGTGGTCCTTCACCAGATCGACGCCGACGACCAGGACGGCCCCCGCACCCAGGACGGCACCGAACTGGCGGAGCAGGCGCGCCGCCTCGGCGGGCTCGAAATTGCCGATGGTCGAGCCCGGGAAGAACCCGGCCCGCGGCGCGTCGCCGAGATCGGCCGGCAGCGAGAAGGGCCGGGTGAAGTCTGCCGCGACAGGCTCGACCCGCAGGACCGGAAAGTCCGCGCGCAGTCCCGCCGCCTGCGCGTGCAGGAAGCTCTCCGAGACGTCGACCGGCAGGTAGGCCGCGAGGTCGGGCAGGTGGCGCAGGAGGCGGCGCACCTTCACGGTCGAGCCGCTGCCGAACTCGACGAGCGCGGCGCCCTGGGGGAGGGCGGCGGCGATTGCCGGCCCCTGCGCGTCGAGGATCGCGAGCTCGGTGCGGGTCGGGTAGTACTCGGGCAGCCGGGTGATCGCCTCGAAGAGGTCCGAGCCGGCGTCGTCGTAGAAGTACTTGGCCGGCAGGGTCTTCTGCGCCTGCGCGAAGCCCTGCAGCACGTCGTCCAGGAAGCCCTGGGGCTCCGGGGCCTGGGTGACGGGCGTCGCGTTGTCGAAAACGGGCTTGATGGTCACGGGACAGGCTCCGGGCTGGCGCGGCCGCACCGGCGTGGTGCCGGGCGGTCGCGCGAGGAGACGAGGACAACGGCCTGAGGCCGCGCGCCGATCCGGCGGCGACCCGCTTGAGGATCGGCCTTAGGTCAGCCGCGCTGGTTGGCCAGCCGCAGGCCGGTGAACTGCCAGCGCTGGTGCGGGTAGAAGAAGTTGCGGTAGGGTAGCCGGGCGTGGCCCTCCGGCGTGGCGACGGAGGAGCCGCGCAACACCATCTGGTTGGCCATGAACTTGCCGTTGTACTCGCCGAGCGCGCCCGGCAGCGGCCGGTAGCCCGGATAGGCAACGTAGGGGCTGCGGGTCCACTGCCAGACGAGGCCGAAGGCGTCGTCGAGGCCGTGGTCGCGCGCCGCCACCTCCCACTCGGCCTCCGTCGGCAGGTCGCGGCCGGCCCAGCGCGCGTAGGCGTCGGCCTCGTAGTAGCTGATATGGGTGACGGGCTGGTCCGCCTCGACCGGGCGGCGCCCGCCGAGCGTCATCACGCTCCAGCCCTCGCCCTCCCGCCGCCAGTAGCCCGGCGCCTCCCAGCCCTGCTCTTGCGCGGCGATCCAGCCGTCCGAGAGCCAGAGGTCGGGGCGCTCGTAGCCGCCGTCCCGCATGAAGGCCTGCCACTGGCCGCAGGTGACCAGCGCCCGGTCCACCGCGCAGGGCAGGATCAGGCTGTCGTGGCGCGGGTGCTCGTTGTCGAAGGAGAAGCCGTTCCCTTCGTGCCCGACCTGCACGACGGCCCGCGGAAGCTCCACCGTGCCGGGGCGGGCGGTGGCCTGGGGGAAACGCCAGTCCGCGTCGTAGAGTGCGCCGAGCGGGTTCTGGGCGAAGGCGTGCAGGATGTCGGTGAGGATCAGCTCCTGGTGCTGCTGCTCGTGATAGAGCCCGATCTCCAGGATCGGCAGCACCGCCTCCAGGGAGCCGGGCGCGGCCTGGCCGAGCAGAGTCTCGATGGCCTGATCGACGTGGCGCCGATAGGCGGCGACCTCATCGGCGTTCGGCCGGGTGATCAGGCCGCGGGCGATGCGCGGCTGCCGGGGGCCCGCGGCGACGTAGTAGGAATTGAACAGGTAGTGCCAGCGCTCGTCGTGGACGCAATAGCCCGGCAGGTGCTCGCGCAGCAGGAACTGCTCGAAGAACCACGTCGTGTGCGCCCGGTGCCACTTGGTCGGGCTGGCATCGGCCATCGACTGGATCTGCTGGTCTTCCGGAGAGAGCGGGGCGGCGCGGCGCTCGGTCTCGGCCCGCACATGGCGGTAGGCGGCGAGCCAGGCGGCGCGGTCGACGGGCCGGACCGTCACGGCGGGCGGCGGAAAGGCGGCGGGTACGGCTGCGCTCTGCGCCGACGCGCGGGTGGCCGCTGTGGCTGCCATGGCATTCCTCTCCTCGACCGGGGCCCCAGGAAAACACTCTGCTCCCGGGACGGCATCCGAGGAGGAGATATGGCCAAGCGCGCGACCGGCAACGCGGGCGCGGCGATTCTGCCGCAGCCGGCCCGAAAGCGGCGTGCGAGGCGCCAGCGGGCCGCGCGGGCAGGCGGGCGCGGAGCCTTTTTCCGGCCTCAGTGAGAGTGCCTTAACCCTCGGGGCTGACACTACCCTCCTTCAGCGCGGGGTATCGCGACGTATGCGGATCGATCTCATGGCCGGGGCGAGCCTGTCCGTCGCCGCCCGTGCGGCGCCCGTCGAGCCTCACATCCTCGTGTTCGACTCCGGTCTCGGCGGCCTCACGGTGCTGGAAGCGGTGCGCCGCGCCCGGCCGGACGCCCGCTACGTCTACGCCGCTGACGACGCCGCCTTCCCGTACGGACGCCTCGGCGAGGCGACGCTCGTCGCCCGGGTGCTCGCCGTGATGGAGCGGCTGATCGCGGTGCATCACCCGGATCTCGTGGTGATCGCCTGCAACACGGCCTCGACGCTCGTGCTGCCGGCTCTGCGCCAGCGCTTCACCACGCCCTTCGTCGGGGTCGTTCCGCCGATCAAGCCCGCCGCCGAGACGACCCGCTCGGGCCTCGTCTCCCTGCTGGCCACGCCCGGCACGGTGGCGCGCTCCTACACGCGCGACCTGATCGCCACCTACGCGAACACCTGCCGCGTGGCGCTCGTGGGCTCGCCGAACCTCGCGAACTACGCCGAGGCCGAACTGTCGGGCGCGCCCGTGCCGGACACGGCCCTCGCCGCGGAGATCGCGCCCTGCTTCGTCACCGCGGAGGACGGGCGGCGCACGGACGTGGTCTGCCTCGCCTGCACCCATTACCCGCTGCTCCGCGCCCGCTTCGAGCGCCTCGCCCCCTGGCCGGTCACCTGGATCGACCCGGCGCCCGCGATCGCCCGGCGAGTGACGCAGCTTCTCGGCTCCGGCCCCGCGGGCGCGGAGCCCGGGCCGGTACTCGCCGCCTTCACGGGTCAGTCCCCGGCCCTGGCCCTGCGCGCCTCGCTCGACGCCCGCGGCGTCACCGAGATCGGCGTCGAGGCGATGCCGGTCGCGCTGCAATCCTGACGCGCGGTCCCGGCACCGGGCCTCCCGGCCTTTGGGCGCTTGAGCCGCCGGCCCCTCAGCGCGTAGTCAGGTCCGGCGGCCGAGCGCGCGTCCGGCGCGGAGCCGGGCCGGGCCGCGAGCAGGATCGATGAGAAAGCCGAGAGCCCCGCGCAAGCCGTCCGCCCAGTCGTCGGCCAAGCCATCGACCATGCCGTCCGCGGCCCCGGCCGCCGGCAACCCGATCCTCAGCCCGGAACGGCGCCCGGACGACCCGGAGCAGAGCATCCGTCCTCTGTCGCTGGCGGAGTTCGTCGGCCAGCGGGCGGCGCGGGCCAACATGCAGATCTTCATCGAGGCCGCCCGCAAGACGGGCCAGGCCCTCGACCACGTGCTCTTCGTCGGGCCCCCCGGCCTCGGCAAGACAACCCTCGCCCAGATCGTCGCCCGCGAGCTCGGCGTGAACTTCCGCTCCACCTCCGGCCCCGTCATCGCCAAGGCCGGCGATCTGGCCGCACAGCTCACCAACCTCGACGAGCGCGACGTCCTGTTCATCGACGAGATCCACCGCCTCAACCCGGCGGTGGAGGAGATCCTCTACCCGGCCATGGAGGACTACCAGCTCGACCTGATCATCGGCGAGGGGCCGGCCGCCCGCTCGGTCAAGATCGACCTGCCGAAGTTCACGCTTGTCGGCGCCACCACCCGGGCGGGCCTGCTCACCACGCCGTTGCGCGACCGCTTCGGCATCCCGATCCGGCTGGCCTTCTACGATGTGGACGAGCTGCAGCTCATCGTGGAGCGGGGCGCGCGGGTCCTGGGGCTCGGCATGTCGGCGGAGGGCGCCAACGAGATCGCCCGGCGGGCACGCGGCACGCCGCGGATCGCGGGCCGGCTGCTGCGGCGGGTGCGCGACTTCGCGGTGGTGGCCGAGGAGCCGGTGGTGACGCGCACCCTCGCCGACCGGGCGCTGCAACTCCTCGACGTGGACGCGATCGGCCTCGACGTGATGGACCGCAAGTACCTGAGCCTGATCGCGGGCTCGTTCGGGGGCGGGCCGGTGGGCATCGAGACGATCGCGGCCGCGCTCTCCGAGCCGCGCGACGCGATCGAGGACATCATCGAGCCCTACCTGATCCAGCAGGGCTTCGTGCAGCGCACCCCCCGCGGCCGCGTCCTCACCGCCCGGGCCTTCCAGCACATGGGGCTGCCCGCTCCCCGCACCGACCCGAGCCGACAGCCGGGCCTGTTCCCGGACGACGGCGCGGATGCCTGACCGGCGCCGCGCCGTCACGGTCACGCGGCGGACGGTCCTGCTGGGCCTCGGCGGCACCGCGCTCGCCGGGACCGGCACGGCGGCCTATGCGGTCGGGATCGAGCCGCGCCGGATCGTCGTCACACGCTACCGCATTCGCACGCGCGCGCCCTGGCCGGCCGGGCGGCGGCTGCGCATCGTCGCGCTCTCCGACATCCACGCCTGCGAGCCCTGGATGCCGCTCGCGCAGATCGCCGAGATCGTCGCGGTCGCCAACGGGCTCGGCGGCGACGTGATCGTGCTCACCGGCGACTACGTCGCGGGCATGAAGCTCGTCACGGACACCATCGACGCGGCGCGCTGGGCCCCGGTGCTCGGGGGCCTGCGCGCCCCGCTCGGCACCTTCGCGGTGCTGGGCAATCACGACTGGTGGGAGGACCGGACGGCGCAGCGGCGCGGGCACGGCCCGACCATCGCGGGCCGGGCGCTGGAGGAGGCGGGCATCCGCGTCTTGGAGAACGCGGTGCAGCCGCTCGATCTCGGCGGCGCGACGGTCTGGCTCGCTGGGCTCGGCGACCAGATCGCGCTGCTCCCGGCGCGCCGACGCGACCCCACCCTCCGCCCCGGCGTGGACGACCTGGCCGGAACGCTCGCGCAGATCCCGGCGGACGCGCCCGCGATCCTGCTCGCGCACGAGCCCGACATCTTCCCGAAGGTGCCGCCACGGGTCGCGCTCACCCTGTCCGGCCACACCCATGGTGGCCAAGTGCGTCCCTTCGGACGTCCGATCATCGTGCCCTCGCGCTACGGCACGCGCTACGCCTACGGGCATGTCCGCGAGCAGACCGACCTAGTGGTCTCGGGCGGACTCGGCATGAGCGGGCTGCCGGTACGGTTCGGTATTCCGCCCGAGATCGTCGTGGTCGAGTTGGAGGCGGAGGCGCCAACCGCCGGCTAGATATGCATTATACGCATGTCTGATAGCTGTCTTGGGACCTGACGACAGGCCAAATTGGAAAGGCGGATCTCCCTCCAGCCACCGGCTCGAAAGGTTCATTCACCTACCAAGTCATTGTTGGAAAACAATTTTTTTCGCCGCTGTCCCAAGAGTGAAGGGCGGCTCACGGCTCGCCCAATCCTGTGATCACAGACTTGTGGGCATGCGGAACAGGACTGCACTGCACAAGTTGACGGCGCGACCGTGCTCTCTGGGAGCACCGGCAGAACGAACGATTTCCAGCACGATCTTCGAGGAAGTACCCGTCATGAAGACGACCGTCCTGGCCGCCCTCGGCCTGTCCGTTGCCGCCATCGCCACCCCGGCCCTCGCGCAGGACGCTCTGCCGCTGCGCATCGGCGCCGACGCCCCGATCGGCGCCGCCGGAACCTCGACGCCCGCGTTCCGCACCGAGGCCCTGCGCTCGGACGCCGCCAGCATCGAGGCCAGCCGCATCGCCCTGGAGCGCTCCCGCAACCCGCGCGTGCGCAACTACGCCAACCGCGTCCTGGTCGAGCGTGAGGCCACCACCAAGGCGCTCCTGCCGGAGGGCACCTCGCTGAGCGCGACCGGCCGCGTCGTCTCCGACCGCCAGGGCATCCCAACCCGTCTCGACAACCCGCTCGGCGTGGTGCTGGCCCCCGTGACGATCGCCGCCAACCTCGGCACCAACATCGTCGGCGGCGTGCTCGGCGGCGTCGGCATCGTGGACAACAGCCCGGCCGAGGCCGGCCGCCGCGTCGCGCTCGGCCCGAACGGCCAGGAGCGCATCGCCCGCCTGCAGGCGGCCCGCAACAGCCGCGAGTTCGACCGCACCTACATCAGCCAGCAGGCCCGGTCGGACGCCCGCACGCTCGCGCTCTACCAGACCTACGCCCGCAACGGCGACAGCAATGCCGGCCGCACCTTCGCCAACGAGGCGCTGCCCTTCATCGCCGACGAGCACGCCCACTCGGCAAGCCTGGCCGGCCGCATCGGCGGCTGAGCGGCGCGCGCCGCACCAGGCAGGGCCGTCCCCGAAAGGGGGCGGCCCTTGCCGTTTCAGGCGGGCTGGACGACGAGCCGGCCGCCCTGCGTCTCCAGGCTCCGGGCAAGGAGCCGCATCAGGGCGTAGACCGCATCGATATGCGGGGTCGGCGTGTCGGTGATCCGGCCGAGCTCGATCACCGAGCCGACCAGCGCCTCCAGCTCGATCGCCCGGCCCGCTTCGACATCCTGCAGCATCGAGGTCTTGTGCGCGCCGACCTTCTCGGCCCCCGCGATGCGCCGATCGATATCGACCCGGAAGGTGGCGCCGAGCGCGGTCGCGATCGCCTGCGCCTCCAGCATCATCGCGCGCGCCAGCGCACGGGTCTCCGGGAACCGGCAGATGTCGACGAGCGTCGCGTGGGTCAGGGCCGAGATCGGGTTGAAGCTGAGGTTGCCCCAGAGCTTGAGCCAGATCTCCGAGCGGATGTCGGCGCTCACCGGCGCCTTGAAGCCCGCGTGGCCGAGCCGCTCCGAGAGCGCTTGCGCCCGCGCGCTCATCGAGCCGTCGGGCTCGCCCAGCGTGTAGCGGTTGCCCTCCACCACGCGGACCACGCCCGGCTTCTCGAGGATCGCGGCGGGGTAGACCACGGAGCCGATCACCCGCGCGGCGTCGATGTGGCGGGCGATCTGGCCGCCCGGATCCGAGTTCTCGACCTGCCGGCCCGCCTGCGGCCCGTCGTAGCCGTGCAGGAAGTACCACCACGGGATCCCGTTCTGCAGGGTCACGATCGCGGTGTCGGGCCCCATCAGATGTCGGAGGTCGGCCGCTATCGGCCCGACCTGATGCGCCTTCACGGTGAGGAGCACGGTGTCGTGCACCCCCGCCTCCTGCATCGACCGCACGGCACGCACGTCCCGGGCATGGACCTCCGAGCCGTCCTCCTCGATCAGCCGCATGCCGCCCGCCTGGATCGCCTCCAGGTTCGCGCCGCGCGCGATGAAGGTGACCCGCTCGCCCGCGGCAGCGAGCTTGACGCCGAGTTGCCCGCCGATGGCGCCTGCGCCGACGATCGCGATGCTCATCCGTTCCATCCGTGCGCGCCGCTGGCATACGGCATACACAGAGCCTGCCCGAAAGCTGTCTTGCCGTCTTCAGCAAAGAATTCGCGGGCCCGTCAAAAAAACTTCACCGCTCACGGATCGGTGTGCGCGGTGGCACGCAGGGATCGGAACAAGGAGGGGGCTTGGCCGTTCACGCCCCGAAGCAGCCCGCCGCGGCGATCCCCGCCGCGTCGACCGGGCCGCGAACCTGATGGGAGTGACGTGATGAGCAGCACCACCGACAAGCTCAAGGGCCTGGCCAACGAGGCCGTCGGCAACGTCAAGCAGGGCATCGGCAAGGCCACCGGCAACGAGAAGATGCAGGCCGAGGGCAAGGCGCAGGAGCTGAAGGGCGAGACCCAGCGCGCCGTCGGCGGCGTCAAGGACGGCGTGAACAACGCCGCGCAGAAGGCCGCGGACGCCGTCAAGGGCCGCTGAGCCCTCGGCACAGCCGATCGACCGCGGAAGGCCGGCTCTGCCGGCCTTCTTCGTTTCCGGAACCGCAATCCCAGACAGAGGAACAGACATGAACCGCGATCACTTCGAGGGCGGCGTCCGCAACCTGCGCGGGCGCGCCAAGACCGCCGTGGGCGCCGTGGGCGGCCGGCCCGGCCGGCAGATCGAGGGCGCGATCGACCAGGCGGCGGGGGCGGCTCAGTACGCCTACGCGGAGGCGCGCGACACGGCGGAGGCCCTCGCCCGCGACGGACGCCACCTCGCCCACGAGGTGCGCGGGCGCGGCCGGGCGCTCTACGACGAGGCGGAGTCGCGCGGCCGGCACTATCGCGACCGCGCCGAGCGCCACGGCCGGGCCCTGGCGCACCGGGCGAACGAGAACCGCGCGACCACGGTGGCGGTGGTGGCCGCCGTCGCCTTCGGCCTGGGCTGGATCGTCCGCGGCCGGGACTGATGCCGGACCGATCGGCCCCGGCCCGCTCCGGGGTCGATCGGAACAGGCATAAAGACATCTTTATGTCTTGATTGCTTCGCTGGTCTCGACCTGCTACAGGCGTCGCCGACGCGGTCGTAGCCCGCGGGAGGAAGCTCCCGCGCAGGCCCGCCCGCACCGGACCCCAAGCCGAGACACGGAGCTTCAGACCCCATGGCCAAGGATTACATCGTCAGGGACATCGGTCTGGCCGATTACGGCCGCAAGGAGATCTCGATCGCCGAGAGCGAGATGCCGGGCCTGATGGCGGTCCGCCAGGAATACGGCCCGAGCCAGCCGCTGAAGGGCGCCAAGATCGCCGGCTCGCTCCACATGACGATCCAGACCGCGGTGCTGATCGAGACGCTGAAGCACCTCGGCGCCGATATCCGCTGGGTGTCGTGCAACATCTACTCGACCCAGGACCACGCCGCCGCCGCGATCGCCGCCGCCGGCATCCCGGTCTTCGCCGTGAAGGGCGAGACCCTGGAGGAGTACTGGGACTACACCGCCCGCCTGTTCGACTGGCACGACGGCGGCATGCCGAACATGATCCTCGACGACGGCGGCGACGCCACGATGTTCGTGCATCTCGGCCTGCGCGCCGAGAACGGCGACACCGCCTTCCTCGACAAGCCGGGCTCCGAGGAGGAGGAGGTCTTCTTCGCGCTCCTCAAGAAGAAGCTGAAGGAGAAGCCGAAGGGCTGGTTCGCGGGCCTCGCCGAGTCGATCAAGGGCGTCTCCGAGGAGACCACCACGGGCGTGCACCGCCTCTACATCCTCGCCAAGGAGGGCAAGCTGCTCTTCCCGGCGATCAACGTGAACGACTCGGTCACCAAGTCGAAGTTCGACAACCTCTACGGCTGCAAGGAGTCGCTGGTCGACGGCATCCGCCGCGGCACCGACGTGATGATGGCCGGCAAGGTCGCGATGGTCGCGGGCTTCGGCGACGTCGGCAAGGGCTCGGCCGCCTCGCTCCGCAACGCCGGCTGCCGCGTCCTGGTCTCGGAGATCGACCCGATCTGCGCGCTCCAGGCCGCGATGGAGGGCTACGAGGTCGTGACGATGGAGGACGCCGCCCCGCGCGCCGACATCTTCGTGACCGCCACCGGCAACAAGGACATCATCACCCTCGACCACATGCGGGCGATGAAGGACCGGGCGATCGTCTGCAACATCGGCCACTTCGACAACGAGATCCAGGTTGCCGGCCTGAAGAACCTCAAGTGGACCAACATCAAGCCGCAGGTCGACGAGATCGAGTTCGCCGACGGCCACCGCATCATCCTCCTGTCGGAGGGGCGTCTGGTGAACCTCGGCAACGCGACCGGCCACCCGTCCTTCGTGATGTCGGCCTCCTTCACCAACCAGACGCTGGCCCAGATCGAGCTCTGGACCAACCCGGGCAAGTACGAGCGGCAGGTCTACACCCTGCCGAAGGCGCTGGACGAGAAGGTCGCGGCCCTGCACCTCGAGAAGGTCGGCGCCAAGCTCTCGAAGCTGCGCCCCGATCAGGCAGCGTATATCGGCGTCGGCGAGAGCGGCCCGTTCAAGCCCGAGCATTACCGCTACTGAGGGCTCCGGCCCCGTCGCTCAAAATTTTCTTGAGCCTTATCGAGCCCGGCCGCCTCGCCGGGCTCTTTGCATTTTGTCAAGCCTGTGCCGGGCCCGGGCACTGTGTCTTCTGTGTGTCGCGCGCGCGTGGCGTGCGCCCCGGCTCCCGGGCCTGCGCGCAAAACCCCTTCCGGCGCGATTCGACCCCGCGCTAAGGTGAACCGAATCTTCAGATGAGGCGACGCGCCGGCGATCCGTGAGGATGGCCGGCGGGAACGGTGCCGCGTGCGCCGCGCGATCGCGTGCGCCGGCCTCATCGGCGGTCGAGCCCATCGTCCCGGATCTCGCGATTCGGGATGATGGGCCCGGTTTCGAAAATGTGCATTGTCCTGATCCGGAAGCCGCGCGCCACCGTTCGAACGATGCTCTAGGGATGAGGCGGGTCATGGGTCTCGAACGGACGGCGCGGCTCGCGGCCCGCGTCGGCGCGATCGGTGTCGGCGGGCTCTTCTGCCTCGGCGCCGCCTGGGCCGCGCCCGCGGATGCCGCCACGGCGCTCCACATGCACGGCGTGGCCAGCCTCTCGGTGCTGGGGGGCCTCCTGGCCTTCGCCACGATTCTCTCGCTCCTGCACCTGCGCGAGCGCGCGCGCTGGACCCGGCGCGACCGCGAGCAGGCCGCGGCGCTGGACGCGCTGCGCGGCGCGCACGACCGGGCCGAGATGCTGCTCAACGCCGAGCGCCAGATCATCGTGACGTGGAACGAGCGCAGCGAGCCGGTGATCGAGGGCGATGTCGGCCTCGCCTTCGAGGGCCGCTCGGCCGCGGGTGCGGCGCGGCGCGTGCTCGCCTTCGGCTCATGGCTGCTGCCTGCGGACGCCGGCGCGATCGAGGCGGCGGTCGAGGCCCTGCTGGTGCGCGGCACAGGCTTCCATCTCGCGCTGCGCAGCCAGGCCGGCCGCAGCATCGAGGCGCAGGGCCAGGCGGTGGCCGGCCGAGCCCTGCTGCGCCTGCGCGAGACCAGCGAAGAGCGCCGCGAGATCGCGGAGCTGCGCGGGACGCTCGACGAGGCGCGTCGGGGCGTGGCCGCGCTCTCCGCCCTGCTCGACGCGATCCCGCAGCCGGTCTGGCGGCGCAACCGCGAGGGGGGGCTGGCCTGGGTCAACATGGCCTACGCGGCGGCCGTCGAGGCACCGTCGCGCGAGGCCGCCCTCGACCAGGGGCTCGAACTCCTCGACCGGCCGGCCCGCGAGACGGTGGCCCGCGAGGATGCCGCGCGGCGCGGCGCGGGTCCGGCGGTGGCCCGCCTCTCCGCCGTGGTCGCCGGCAGCCGCCGGGTGCTCGACGTGTTCGAGAGCCGCGCCGACAGCGGCCGGGTCGGCATCGCGGTCGACGTCTCGGAGCTGGAGAGCGTGCGCGCCGACCTGCAGCGGCAGATGAACGCCAACGTGCGGACCCTCGACCAGCTGCCGACCGCGGTGGCGATGTTCGACGACCGCCAGCGCCTGATCTTCCACAACGCCGCCTACCGCCAGCTCTGGGACCTCGACGCCGCCTTCCTGGAGAGCCGGCCCTCCGACGGCGAGATCCTCGACCACCTGCGGGCCCAGCGGAAGCTGGAGGAGCACGCCGATTTCCGCGCCTGGAAGCATGGCGTGCTGGCCGCCTACCGCGCCGTCGAGGCCAACGAGACCTGGTGGTACCTGCAGGACGGCCGGACCCTCCGGGTGGTGGCCGACCCGAACCCGCAAGGGGGTCTGACCTACCTGTTCGACGACGTCTCGGACCGGGTGAACCTCGAATCCCGCTACAACGCCCTGATGCGGGTCCAGGCGGAGACGCTCGACACCCTGCGCGAGCCGGTCGCCGTGTTCGGCGGCGACGGGCGCCTGACCCTCGCCAACCGAGCCTTCTCGGCCTTCTGGCGCCTCGACCCCGAGTTGATCGCCGAGCGCCCGCGCGTCGAGGCGGTGATCGAGGCCTGCCGCCGCCTCGCGCCCGCCGAGGAGCCCTGGCTCGACATCCGCGACCGCGTCGTCGGCCTGGAGAGCCGCGAGGGCCTCGCCTGCCGGCTGGAGGTGGTGGACGGCACGGTGCTCGACTGCACCGCCCAGCCCCTGCCGGACGGCGCGACGCTGCTCACCCTCATCGACGTCACCGCGAGCGTGAACGTCGAACGGGCGCTGACCGAGAAGAACGACGCCCTGGAAAAGGCCGCGCAGCTGCGCGACAGCTTCGTCCACCACGTCTCCTACGAGCTGCGCTCGCCGCTCACCAACATCATCGGCTTCACGCAGCTCCTGGGCGACGAATCGGTGGGTGCGCTCAACGTCCGCCAGCGCGAGTATTCCGAGCACATCATGCGCTCGTCGGGCGCGCTCCTCGTCATCATCAACGACATCCTCGACCTCGCCTCGATCGATGCCGGCTCTCTGGAGCTGCAGCGCGAGATGGTCGACGTGCCGGCCACCGTCGAGGCGGCGATGCGCGGCATCGAGGACCGGCTCGCGGAGTCCCGGCTCACCGTGCAGCTCGACGTGCCCCCCGGCATCGGCAGCATCTACGCCGACGGCAAGCGCGTGCGGCAGATCCTGTTCAACCTCCTGTCGAACGCGGTCGGCTTCTCGCATCCGGGCGAGCGCATCGAGGTGCAGGCGCGCCGCACCGCGACCGACCTCACGCTCAGCGTGCGCGACCACGGCGTCGGCATGCCGGTCGAGGTTGCCGCCCTGGTCTTCGACCGTTTCGAGAGCCGCACGCTCGGCACCCGCCACCGCGGCGTCGGCCTCGGGCTCTCGATCGTACGCTCCTTCGTGGAGTTGCACGGCGGCCGGGTCACGCTCGAGTCGAGCCCGGGCGCGGGCACCTGCGTCACCTGCAGCTTCCCGCTGGTCGATCCCGAGGCGCAGGTGGAAGCGGCCGAGTAGGGGCCGATCACGCGGCCGTGCGGCGCGGATCGCTTGACGCGCCACGCCAGGGGTCTCAGCACGGCCCGATGTCGACACTTGCGACCCCGAAACTCGCGACCACCGGCTGGGCCGTCTTCCGCAACGGCGATTTCCGCCTGTTCGGCGCGGCCCGCTTCCTCACCGGGCTCGCCTACCAGATGCAGGCGGTGGCGATCGGCTGGTTCGTCTACGACCTGACGAAATCCGCCCTGGCGCTCGGCCTCGTCGGGCTCGCGGGCTTCCTGCCGGCGATGCTCGCCGCGCTGATCACCGGCCACGTCGCCGACACCTACGACCGGCGGCTCGTGGCCGCATTCAGCTTCGGCGTGCAGGCGGCAACGAGCTTCGGGCTGCTCCTCTACGCGCTCTCCGGGGCGCAGGCGGTCTGGCCGGTCTACGCGCTGGTGATCCTCGTCGGCACCGGCCGCGCCTTCGCCAACCCGGCGCTGCAGGCGCTCCTGCCGACGCTGGTCTCCCGCGAGCTGTTCGGCGGCGCCATCGCCTGGAACGCCTCGCTCTGGCAGACCTCCTCCGTGCTGGGGCCGGCGGCGGGTGGCCTGCTCTACGCGGCGGGGCCGGCGGTGGTCTTCGGCGGGGCGGGGGCGAGCTTCGCGCTCGCAGCTCTCCTCGTCGCCGCCATCCGCTTCCGGCCCGCTGCTTCGAGCGAGCGGCCGCGAGTCAGCTGGGCCACGCTCTCGGCCGGGCTCGCCTACATCCGCTCGCAGCCCGTGGTGCTCGGCGCGATCAGCCTCGACCTCTTCGCCGTGCTGTTCGGCGGCGCCACCGCGCTCCTGCCGATCTTCGCCGCCGAGGTGCTGCATGTCGGCCCCCTCGGGCTCGGGGCGTTGCGCAGCATGCCGGCTGCGGGCGCCGTCACGATGGCGATATGGCTCGCCTACCGACCGCTGCGCCGCCACGCGGGCATCCGGATGCTCCGGGCGGTCGCCGTGTTCGGCCTCGCCATCGTGGTGTTCGGCCTCTCGACCTCGCTGCCGCTCTCGATGCTCTGCCTGTTCGTGACGGGCGCGGCCGACATGATCAGCGTCTACGTCCGCCAGAGCTTCGTCCAGGGCGAGACGCCGGACGCCATGCGGGGCCGGGTCGCGGCCGTGAACACCGTCTTCATCGGCGCCTCGAACGAGCTCGGCGAGTTCGAGTCCGGCCTCCTCGCGGCCGCGCTCGGCGCGGTGCCGGCCGTGGTCGCCGGGGGCGCGATGACGGTGCTGATTGCGCTGGCCTGGGGCCGGCTGTTCCCGGCCCTACGGGAGCGGGATCGGTTGCTCGCCCGGGAGTGAGGCCGAAGAACCGCCCCCGGTGGCGAACCGTCAGGCCGGGACGGGCTCGCGGCGTCGCCGCCGGGGCCGGAACATCAGGGCACAGCCGATCACCCCCACGACGCCCACGCCAGCGCCGACATAGACGAGCTCCGCATCGGTCTGCTCCTGATGCGCCGTGTCGGGCAGGACGATCAGGTTCTCGGAGGCCAACGTCCCTTCGCCGGTCCCACCACGCATGTACTTGATCGGCAGGGAGGCGGCGACCAGTCGGTCCTCGACGATGATCTGCCGGGCGAATTCGTGGGAGATCGTGACATCCTCGACCCTGTGCTCGACGCCGCCCGCATCGCGCCAGCTGAGATCGAGCTTGTAGGTCGTGCCGCCGCGGCGGCGCTTCACCCGCTTGGCGTTGTCGATGGCAGCGACCGTCTCGACGCCGTTGGCCATCACCTCTCGTCGGCGGTTGCCGTCGTGCCAGCAGGACAGCGTCACAATCGGGCCGCCGACGGCGCAGATCACGAGGAGCCACTTCAGCTTTCCGACGATCCAACCCACCATGCCCGGCACCTCTCCTCTGTTTCGGAGGCTTCAGGCTACGGCGATCTGCGAGCCGGATCAAACTTGCGCGCGCCGCACGACCTCGAATAGGGCTGCGCACTTGCGGCAAAAGCAGAACGGCGGCCCGATCGGGCCGCCGTTGTTGCGCGTCTTCTCGATCCAGGTCCCTCAGCGCCCAGCGAGCAGCGGCGACCAGGTCGGGTCGCTGGCGTAGGAGGGGGTCGGCACCGGCTGCTCCACCTTGCCGGTGATGTCGACCATGTAGAGCTTACCGCCGCCCTGGCCGCCCGGATCGCGGAAGAACAGCACGTACTGGCCGTTCGGCGCGAAGGTCGGGCCCTCGTTGTGGAAGCCCTCCGTCAGCACCCGCTCGCCCGAGCCGTCGGGCTTCATCACGCAGATGGCGAAGCCCCCTTTCCGCTGGCGCGTGAAGGCGATGAGGTCGCCGCGCGGCGACCAGGCCGGCTGCGAGGCCGAGCCCTCGCCGAAGGAGATGCGGTGCGGGTTCGAGCCGTCCGCGCCCATCACGTAGATCTGCTGCGAGCCGCCGCGGTCGGACTCGAACACGATCTGCGAGCCGTCCGGCGAGTAGGTCGGCGAGGTATCGATCGCCATGCCGTTGGTGATCGAGCGCTGCGCCTTCGAGGCGAGGTCCATCGTCACGATGTCGGCGTTGCCACCCTGCTGCACGCTCATCACGAGGCGGCGGCCGTCCGGCGAGAAGCGCGGGCTCGCGCTCATCGAGTCCACGTTGCCGACCGCCTGCCGCGTTCCCGTCTCCAGGTTGATCACCTGTACGCGCGGCTGGTGACCCGTGGCCTGCGCCATGAAGGCGATGTCCTGGGTCGCGGGCGAGTAGCGCGGGGCGACGATGGCGTTCTCGCCGGTGGTGATGGCGCGCACGTTCGCGCCGTCCTGGTCCATCACCATCAGGCGCTTGCGGCGGTTCTCCTTCGGGCCGGACTCGTCCACGAAGGCGATGCGGCTGTCGAACCACGGGCCGATGCCGGTGATCTTCGTGTAGACCGCGTCGGAGATCAGGTGGCCGGTGCGGCGGGCGTTGGCCGGGTCGGTGGCGTATTGCTGGCCGGTCATCTGCTGGCCCGAGGTCACGTCCCAGAGCCGGAACTCGACCTTGAGGCGGCCGCCGCCGTCGCGCGAGACGCGGCCCGTGACGAGGCCCTGCACGCCGGTGGCGCGCCACTTGTCGAAGGCCGGCGCCGCGTCGAAGGCCGGGTTCTCCGGGAAGCGCCCCTTGTCGAGCGGCGTGAAGTAGCCGGAGCGGCGCAGGTTGTTCGCGACCACGCCGGAGACGAGCCCGCCGAGGCTCGGGTCGCCCGCGAAGTCGGCGATCGCGATCGGCAGCGGCTGGAAGGCGCCGCCGCCGATGCGCAGCTGGAGCTGCGCCTGCGCGGGCAGCCCGCACAGGACGAGGGCGAGGAGAGCCAGGAGCGTGGCGAGCGGCGCCGCGCGGCGCCGCGGGTGAGCGAGATGCATGGTGGTCGGGTCCGGTCGCTGGATCGGGCGGGTCGGGTCGCGGGCGTCAGGTCGCCGTGAACTCGAACTCCGCGTTGATGGCTTTCCAGTCGTTGTAGTAGGGCGCGTACTGGGCCGGGATCTTGTAGGGCGCGCAGCGCCGCACCGCCCGGAGCGCCGCCGAGGCGATCGACTGGTCGGTCGCGTTCTGGCCCGAGCGCATCACCCGCGGCTCGGCGCCGAGCGTCCCGTCCGGGTTCAACCGGATGTCGAGCACCGGCAGGATCACGCCCTGCGAGGCGCCGGGGGGCGCCGAGTAGCAGCGCTCGATCTGCTGCTGGAGCATGCCGACGAGCGCGTCGCGCATCGAGGGCGAGAGCTTCTGCGAGGTGCCCGTGGCCGCACCCAGCGAGGCGACGCGCTGCACGTCGCGTCCCGTCGCGCCGGTCGATTGCGAGGGCGATTTCGAGGCGAGCAGGGACTTGATGTCGCCGGCGTTGAACTTGTCGGCCAGTTCCGCCTGCTTGCGCGCCTTGGCCTCGGCATCCGCCTTGGCCTTCGCGTCGGCCATCGCCTTGGCCTTGGCGGCCTTGGCGGCGGCCTCGGCTTTGGCGGCGGCCTCCGCCTTCGCCTTGGCGGCCGCCTCCGCTTTCTCGCGCTCGGCCTCGGCCTTCGCCTCGGCGATCTCCTTCTGGCGCTCGGCTTCCTTGCGCTCGGCCTCGGCCTTCGCGGCGGCCTCGGCCTTGGCCTTGGCGGCGGCATCCGCCTTCGCCTTGGCGGCGGCCTTGGCCTTCGCTTCGGCCGCGGCCTCCGCTTCCTCGCGCTCGATCAGCTTGGCGAGTTCCTCGCGCTTCTCCGCTTCCGCCTTGGCGGCCTCGGCCTTCGCCTTGGCCTCCGCCTTGGCGGCGGCCGCCTTCTCGGCCGCGGCCTTCTCCGCCGCCGCGGCCTTGGCGGCCCTGGCGGCCTCGGCCTTCTCCGCGGCGGCCTTCTCCGCCGCGGCCTTCGCCTCCGCCTTGGCCTTCTCCTCGGCCGGGTCCGGCTCGCTCATGCGCAGCGCCATCGCGTCGGCGTTGGCGACCTTCATGTCGGCGGTGCGGGTGGGCGCGGTCGGCGAGTCGACCTTCGCGTTCTCCGGCTCGCGCTCCTCGAACGTCTCCGCCTTGCGGTCGGCCCGGGGCTTGGCGTCGGAGAGCGGCTTCTCGGCGTTGCGCTCGCCCTTGGTCAGCTCCGAGAACTGGTTCTCGGTGATCACCTCGACGGGCACGCCCTCCTGCGCCTCGGGAAGCGCCGGGGCCGAGATGCCGATGATCGCGGCGGCCACCACGGCGACGTGGGTCCCCACCGAGATCCAGACCCCCGGTTCCCTGCGGTCGAGCTTGAGTGCCACGCTGGCGCCCCGCTATCTCTGGTCGGGCTCGGTGACGAGGGCGACCTTGCGGAAGCCCCCGCCGGTGACGATCGCCATCACCTGGGCGACGCGGCCGTAATCGACGCGCTTGTCGCCGCGCACGAAGACCCGCTCCTCGGTGCCGGATTTCGAAGCCTCGGTGAGCTTGGGCACGATCGTGTCGTCGGAGAGTTCGTCCTCGCCGAGGAAGACCTGACCGGTCTGGCGGATCGACAGTGTGATGGGCTTGGTGTCGGAGTTGAGCGGCGCCGCCTTCGACTGCGGCAGGTCCAGCGGCACGCCGACCGTCATCATCGGGGCTGCCACCATGAAGATGATCAGCAGCACCAGTACGACGTCGATGAACGGCGTCATGTTGATCTCGTTGATCGCACCGGCGCGCCGCCCGCCGCGCCGCCGACGTGTGCCGCCCTTGCCGCCCGCTGCCATGCCCATGGATCAGGTCCTTCCGGGTCAGGTTCGCCGGGTTAGGCGGCGAGCGAGAGGCGCTCGTCGATCTGGCGGGAGAGGATCGCCGAGAACTCGTCGGCGAAACCCTCCAGCCGCGACTGGGCCTTGGCCACCTCGGCCTGGAGCTTGTTGTAGGCGAGCACCGCGGGAATGGCCGCGAACAGGCCGATCGCGGTGGCGAAGAGCGCCTCGGCGATGCCCGGCGCCACGACCGCGAGCGAGGTGTTCTTGGAGGCCGCGATCGACGTGAAGGCGGTCATGATGCCCCAGACCGTGCCGAACAGGCCGATATAGGGGCCGGCCGAGCCGATCGAGGCGAGGAAGAGGAGGCGCGACTCGAGGCGCTCGACCTCGCGCTGGATGGTGACGTCGAGGGTCTTGTCGATGCGCTGGCTCAGCGACTGGATCTGCCGGCCCGAGCCCTCGAAGGAGCGCTTCCACTCGCGCATGGCGGCGACGAACACGGCGGCGAGGCCGGTGGCCGGACGGTCGTTGAACGAGCGGAACAGCTCCTCCAGCGAGCGGCCGGACCAGAACGCGTCCTCGAAGGAATCCATCTCGGCGCGGGTGCGGCGGAACAGCAGGGTCTTGTCGACGATGATCGCCCAGCACCAGACCGAGGCGGCGAGCAGGCCCACCATCACGATCTTCACGACGAAGTGGGCCTGCAGGAACAGGCCGAGCAGGCTCATATCGGCGACCGGTGCGTGGACCGCCATGGCGTCGGCTGGATTCATGGACCTGTTCCTCGGTGCCCGGGGCGCGCCCGTACCGAAGCGGGCAAGGCTCGCGCTCGGGCCAAATCGTCGAACGATATCAACGGCAATCGCCGCCGAACGTGTCGAAGTTAGGGCCGCGCGGGGCAGGCCGCTCCGCGGGAATGCATGCGGACGAGTTAAGGCCCTGGCAGGGTTAAGAATTGGTATCTGCCGCGGGCGCCCCTTCCGGCGCGAGCCTCTGCCGCAACCGCTCGGGCAGGCGAATGGCCCGGCCGCCGCGCACGCAGGCCACCACCACCTCGGCGCGCACCAGGGCCTCCTCGCCCCGCATCACGGCCTGGGAGAGGTGCATCGAGGCGCCGCGCAGCTCCCGCGTCGCGGTGACGATGGTCAGCGCGTCGTCCATGCGGGCGGGCTTGAGGTAGTCGATCTCCATGCGGCGCACCACGAAGACGAGCCCGTCCGCGTCGCGGTGGAGGTCGGACTGGTCGCCAGCCAGATCCCGCAGCAGCTCGGTACGGCCGCGCTCCATGAAGCGCAGGTAGCTCGCGTGGTAGACGAAGCCCGAGAAGTCGGTGTCCTCGTAGTAGACCCGCACCGGCAGCCGGTGCGCGTCGGCGCGTGTCGTCGGATCCATGGATGCCCAAGTCTCGGGAGACGCGGGCTTCTAACGACTCGGGCGGCCGATGGCGAGGGTTGGAGGACGCCCTCAGATCTCGATCTCGGTGCCTACCTCGACCACCTGCCGGGTCGGCACGCAGAAATAGGCGCCGGTGCGCTCGGCGTTGCGCTGCATGAAGGCGAACAGGTTCTCCCGCCACGGCATCATGCCGCGGTCGTCGCTCTTCGGGATGACTGTCTCGTGCCCGATGAAGACCGTCATGTCGTCGAGGATCGCGGCCGGGAGGTGCCGGTGCTCGACCGCGCAGCGCAGGCCCTCGGGGATCGAGGCGTCCTCCATGAAGCCGTAGCGCAGGGTCAGCCGGTAGAAGTCCGGCGCCAGCAGGGTGGCGTGCGCGCGCTCGGCCTCCGGCACCGTCGGCGTCTCCTCGTAGAGCGCGGTGACGATGACGACGCGCCGATGCAGCGCGTGGCTGCGCTCGACGAAGCGCGAGAGGTGCAGCGGGATGCCGTGGGTCGCGGCCGACAGGAAGGCCCCGGTGCCGGGCAGGCGGACGATGTCCCGGTGCTGCATGTTCGCCAGGAAGGCGGATTCGGGCTGGCGCATCGCGGCGCGCGCCTCCTCGATGAGCTGGTTGCCGCGCCGCCAGGTCAGCATCATCAGCGCGACGAAGCCGGCCAGCACCAGCGGAAACCAGCCGCCCTCGAACAGCTTCACGCTGTTGGCGCTTAAGAAAACGAGGTCGATCAGCAGGAAGAATCCGTTGACGGCGAGGATGGCAGGCAGCGCGTAGCCCCATCGGTGCGCGATGAGCGCGGCCAGGATCGTGGTGATCGCCATCAGCAGCGAGACCGCGATGCCGTAGGCGCCGGCCAGCGCGTCCGAGGTCTCGAACACCACGACCGCCGTCAGCGTGGCCGCGGCGAGCAGCCAGTTCACCGCCGGCACGTAGATCTGCCCGCGCTCGTCGGAGGCCGTCTGGACGATGCGCATCGCGGGCAGGAAGCCGAGCTGGATCGATTGCTGGGTGAGCGAGAAGACCCCGGAGATGATCGCCTGCGAGGCGATCACGGTGGCGAGCGTCGCGAGCCCGATCAGCGGGTAGTGCGCCCAGTCCGGGGCGAGGCGGTAGAACGGGTTCTCGATCGCGTCCGGCTCCAGCAGCAGCCCCGCGCCCTGGCCCAGATAGTTGATCACGAGGGCCGGCAGCACGAGGGCGAACCACGAGATCCGGATCGGCCCGGCGCCGAAATGGCCGAGATCGGCGTACATCGCCTCGCCGCCGGTGACCGCCAGGAAGGCGGCGCCCAGCATCGCGAAGCTCACGCCCCAGCCGGCATGGCCCATGAACTCCACCGCCTTCAGCGGATTGGCCGCGGCGAGGATCTCGGGCCGGTGCCAGATGCCGCCGAGGCCGAGCAGGACGAGCACGCAGAACCAGACCAGCATCACCGGTCCGAACATCCGGCCGATGAAGGCGACGCCCTTGCTCTGCACGAGGAACAGGGCAACGAGGATCGCCAGGGTGATCGGCACGACGAAGCGCCCCAGGGCGGGGGCATCGACCTTCAGGCCCTCCACCGCCGAGAGGACCGAGATCGCGGGGGTGATCGCGCCGTCCCCGTAGAGGAGGGCGGCGCCGACGAGGCCGATCACGAGCAGCAGCGCCTGCCAGGAGCCGGGTTTGGCGTGGCGGGCGCCGAGCAGCGCCAGCATCGCCACGATGCCGCCCTCGCCGTTATTGTCGGCCCGCAGGATCAGCACCGCGTACTTGATCGAGACGATCAGGATCAGGGCCCAGAGGATCAGCGAGACGGCGCCCGTCACCGCGGCCGGATCGGCGCTGTGGGCGCCGGGATTGGCCGCCCGCACCGCTTCCTTGAAGGCGTAGAGCGGGCTCGTGCCGATATCGCCGTAGACGACGCCGAGCGCACCGAGCAGAAGGGCGGGCTTCAGCCGGCCGCCGCCGTCACCGGCCTCGCAACCCGCGCGGACCTCGCTCTGGCTCACTGTCGGCTCCGGGCAGGCGCGACCCGATCCGGGTCTGTCGGGCGCTACAACGCGCGACCGGGCTCCGCGGTCCCACGGGCCGGCCAAAAGCTTGGCGGCCTGTCACGCGGCCGCCGCGGCCACGAGGCCTCCGGGGCAGGGCTCTCCGCGACCGAGGCAGAAGACCGGCGCCGCGACCCGCGGCCGGATCGCCGCCGCGACAGTCTCCGGCGGCGTCGGCGCGCCAGGGCTCTCGCTCACCGCGACCGCCCGCAGCGCCACGGCGTGGAAGCGGAGGGTCTCGCTGGCGGTGAGCGCGTGGCTGATCGCGCCGAGATAGCTGCCGGAGACGAGGAGCGCCGGGATCGCGAGCGCCCGCAGCCAGTCGAGCCCGGTGGCGTCCGCCGTGACCGGGCTCATCAGGCCGCCGACGCCCTCGATGATCAGAACGTCCTCGGCGCGGGCGATCTCGGCGCGGCACCAAGCGACGAGGTCGGAGAGCGCCAGGGTACGGCCCTCGAGCGCCGCCGCCTGATCGGGCGCGAGCGGCGCGGCGTAGCGCCAGGGCGAGCAGGACTCGACGGCCTCCGGCGTCGGCGCGAGGCCCTGGGCGTCCAGCAGCCGGGCGGTGTCGCTCGCGGCGAAGGCCGGGTCGTCGAGGGGCGGGACGCCGCTCGCCAGCGGCTTCAGGGTGCGGACCCGGCGGCCATCCGCGATCAGCTGCCGGGTGAGGGCGGCGGTGACGTAGGTCTTGCCGATCTCGGTGCCGGCACCGGCGATGAACAGGGCGGGCATGGGGTGAGTGTCTTGATCGGAGGCGCGGCGCGTGCCGCTCTCCCTCCCCCCTTTGCGGGGGAGGGTGCCGAACGCAGTGAGGCGGGAGAGGGGACGACGCTTCAGGACGATGCTTGGCATCGCCGCCGCGACGGCACCTGACACCGGGTTCCCCTCACCCGACCCGCTTCGCGGGCCACCCTCCCCCGCAGAGGGGGGAGGGAAGTCGCGCAACGTCAGACCTGATAGCTGCCGTGGCAGTGCTTGTACTTCTTGCCCGAGCCGCAGGGGCAGGCCTCGTTGCGGCCGACGCGGCCCCAGGTGGCCGGATCGGCGGGGTCGCGCTCCAGCACGGCGCCGTCCGCCGCAAGGCCTTGCGCCGCAAAGCCGAGCGCCGGGCCCGCGCCGCCGTCGCTACCGGAGCCGCGGCCGAACTCGTTCTCGCCGGTCACCGGGTCGAGGTGCTGGGCGAACATCGGCGGCAGGCTCGGCGCCTCGCCCGGGAAGGGCTGAGCCCCGGCCTGGTCCGGCTCCTGGAACATGATCTCGACGCGGGAGAGCTGGCCGGTCACCTGCTCGCGCAAGCTGGCCACGAGGCTGTTGAAGAGATCGAAGGCCTCGGACTTGTACTCGTTCAGCGGGTCGCGCTGGGCGAAACCGCGCCAGCCGATCACCTGCCGCAGGTGGTCGAGCGTCACGAGGTGCTCGCGCCAGAGGTGGTCGAGGGTCTGGAGCAGCACCTGCTTCTCGATATAGGCGGTGACCTCCGCGCCGTTCTTCTCGGCGCGCTCGGCGTAGGCCTCGTCGGCGTGCTTGCGCAGGCGCTCGCGGATCTCCTCGTCGGCGATGCCCTCTTCCTTCGCCCACTCCTCAACCGGCAGGTCGAGGTTCAGCACCTCGGAGACGCGCTGGCGCAGGCCCGCGACGTCCCACTGCTCCGCGTAGGCGTTCTCGGGGATGTGGCTCGCCACGAGGTCGTCGATCACGCCGTGGCGCATGTCGTCGACGGTCTCGCGCACGCTCTCCTGGCCCATGAAGTCGCGGCGCTGCTCGAAGACGACCTTGCGCTGGTCGTTCATCACGTTGTCGTACTTGAGCACGTTCTTGCGCATGTCGAAGTTGCGCGCCTCGACCTTCTGCTGCGCCTTCTCGATGGCCTTGTTGATCCAGGGATGGATGATGGCCTCGCCCTTCTCCAGGCCGAGCTTCTGCAGCATCCCGTCCATGCGGTCGGACCCGAAGATCCGCATCAGGTCGTCCTGCAACGAGAGGTAGAACTTCGAGCGGCCGGGATCGCCCTGCCGGCCGGAGCGGCCGCGCAGCTGGTTGTCGATGCGCCGCGACTCGTGGCGCTCGGTGCCGATGATGTAGAGGCCGCCGGGCAGGTCCTTCTTGCGGCCGGCCGCCGGGTCGGCCGGCTCGCCGGTCGCCAGCACCTTGGCGCGGTTCTCGGCGATCTCGGCCTTGATCGCCTCGATCGCCGCGTCGCGCTCGGGCCCCTCGGCCATGCCGGCGAGTTCCTTCTCGACGCGCATCTCGACGTTGCCGCCGAGTTTGATGTCGGTGCCGCGGCCGGCCATGTTGGTGGCGATGGTGATGGCACCCGGCACGCCGGCCTCGGCCACGATGTAGGCCTCCTGCTCGTGGAAGCGGGCGTTCAGCACCGCGAAGCGCTTGGTCACCCGGCCCTCGCGGGCGGCGGCGTAGACGTCGGTCAGCGCGTTCGGGTCGGAATAGTCCAGCGCCTTGTAGCCGTGCTTGCGCAGCAGGTCGGCGAGGTACTCGGACTTCTCGATCGAGCCGGTGCCGACGAGAACGGGCTGCAGCCGGGAATGGGCCCGGTCGATCTCCTCGATGATCGCCTCGTACTTCTCCTCGACGGTGCGGTAGACCTGATCGTCCTCGTCGACGCGCTCGACCTCCTTGTTGGTCGGGATGTCGACCACTTCGAGCTTGTAGATCTCGGCGAACTCGTCCGCCTCGGTCGAGGCCGTGCCGGTCATGCCGGCGAGCTTCTTGTAGAGGCGGAAGTAGTTCTGGAAGGTGATCGAGGCGAGCGTCTGGTTCTCGGGCTGGATCGTCACCCGCTCCTTGGCCTCCAGCGCCTGATGGAGCCCTTCCGAGTAGCGCCGGCCCTGCATCATGCGGCCGGTGAACTCGTCGATGATCACCACCTCGTCGTTGCGGACGATGTAGTCCTTGTCGCGCGTGAACAGGGTGTGGGCGCGCAGCGCCTGGTTGACGTGGTGGACGAGGGAAACGTTGTGAGCGTCGTAGAGGTCGCCCTCCCGGAGGATGCCGGCCTCGCGCATGGCCTCCTCGATGAACTCGTTGCCTTCCTCGGTCAGCGAGACGGTGCGCTGCTTCTCGTCGAGGTCGTAGTAGGACTTCTCCAGCCGCGGCATGATCGCGTCGACCGCGACGTAGAGTTCCGAGCGGTCGTCCACGGGGCCGGAGATGATCAGCGGCGTGCGCGCCTCGTCGATGAGGATCGAGTCGACCTCGTCCACGATGGCGAAGTTGTGCCCCCGCTGGGTCAGCTGGGACATCTCGTACTTCATGTTGTCGCGGAGATAATCGAACCCGTACTCGTTGTTGGTGCCGTACGTGATATCGCAGGCGTAGCTCGCCTTGCGCTGCTCGTCGTCGAGCCCGTGCACGATGGTGCCGACGGTCAGCCCCAGGAAGCGGTAGACCCGGCCCATCCACTCGGCGTCGCGCGAGGCGAGGTAGTCGTTGACCGTGACGACGTGGACGCCCTTCTCCGAGAGCGCGTTGAGGTAGACGGGGAGCGTCGCCACCAGGGTCTTGCCCTCGCCGGTGCGCATCTCGGCGATGCCGCCCTCGTGCAGCACCATGCCGCCGATGAGCTGCACGTCGAAGTGGCGCTGGCCGAGCACGCGCTTGGCGGCCTCGCGCACCGTGGCGAAGGCGGGCACGAGGATGTCGTCGAGGGTCTTGCCGTTGGCGAGTTCCGCCTTCAGCATGTCGGTGCGCGCGCGCAGGGCCTCGTCCGAGAGCGCCTGAAGCTCGGGCTCCAGCGCGTTGATCGCCGCGACGCGCGGGCGGTAGCCCTTGACGCGACGGTCGTTCGAGGAGCCGAAAATCTTCTTGGCGAGATTGCCTAGCATCGTGAACCTACGGACGCGCGAGCCCGCGGGCGGCGTGCCGCCACGGGCCGGTCTTGGCTGAGTTGGCCGGGCTTATAGAGGTAAACATCGGGGTGCGCACCTGAAAGAGGCGGCGCCCACAGGCGGGCGATTTCGCGGTCTCCACGCCTGCGGCCGCCGACGATCCGAGGGCAGTCCTCACGATCGGGTGTTCGGCGTCAGGACTGATCTGCCGCAACGCTTGCGTTCGGCGCGGGGTCAAGCCACCTGTGTCGCCGAAAGCCGCGCTTCGCACCTCTCAGCAAGCCGTTCCGGGACTCAGTCCCCCGCGGCGAGCGCGGCCGCCAATGCCTGGTTCCAGGCGCACGCCGAGGAATTCCGACGCCATGACGAAGCCGACCCATCTCTGGCGCGCCAGCGCCCTCGCGCTCGCCCTCGCGCTGCCGGGGCTCGCCGCGGCGCAGGCCCCGGCCGGCAAGGCACCCGAGGCGAAGGCCGCCGAGACCCCGGCTCCCGCGCCGATCGCGCCCGACACGGTGGTGGCCAAGGTGAACGGCCAGCCGATCACGGGCGGCGACCTCGCCGTGGCCTCCGACGACCCGGCCCTGTCGCTGCCGGGCGTGGACGATGCGCAGAAGCAGGGCCTGCTGGTCGACTACCTCGTGGACCTGAAGGTCGGCGCCCAGGCGGCCGAGGCAGCCAAGGTCGCCGAGACCCCGGACTTCAAGCGCAAGCTCAATTACTTCCGCGACAAGCTGCTGCTCGACGAGTACCTCGAGCGCGAGGCCAGGAAGGCGGCGACGCCCGAGGCGGCGCGCGCGGTCTACGACCAGAGCGTGAAGCTGATGAAGCCCGAGGAGGAGGTGCACGCCCGCCACATCCTCGTGGACAACGAGGCCGAGGCGAAGAAGATCGCCGCGCGGATCAAGGGCGGCGAGGATTTCGGCAAGGTCGCGGCCGAGACCTCGAAGGACCCGGGCTCGAAGACGGAAGGGGGCGACCTCGGCTGGTTCACCAAGGAGCGGATGGTGAAGGAGTTCGCCGACGCCGCCTTCAAGCTGCCGGTCGGCCAGGTCTCGGACCCGATCAAGACCCAGTTCGGCTGGCACGTCATCAAGGTCGAGGAGAAGCGGGTGAAGCCGCTGCCGACCTTCGACGAGTTGAAGGAGCAGATCGACCAGCACCTGATCCGCAAGGCGCAGCAGGACCTGATCCTGAAGCTGCGCCAGGAGGCGAAGATCGAGCGCACCGCCGCGGCTCCGCCCTCGCCGAGCGAGCAGAAGCCGGAGGCCGCGGAGCCGAAGAAGCCGTAGGGCGGGTTGCCCGGGGCCCCACTCTCCGGGCCCCGGGCTGCTCGGCCGCGCGGGGAAAACCCCGCGCCGCAGCCCGCCTCCGGTTCCACGCGCCGCGTTTTGCCTCTAGCTAGGGGCCCCGGGCCGCGCCGGTGGGGCGGGCGACGACAAGGATCGGCGGATTTGGATCTTCATCCTGCCACCTCCCCCGCGGCGGGCGACCGGCTGGACCCCGTCGCGATCATCGATATCGGCTCGAACTCGGTCCGCCTCGTCGCCTACGACCGGCTCGGCCGCGCGCCGACGCCGATCTACAACGAGAAGGTCCTGTGCGGCCTGGGCCGCAACGTGCTCACCACGGGCCGGCTCAACGAGGAGGCTGTCCGGCGCGCGCTCGCGGCGCTCGCCCGCTTCCGGGTGCTCTGCGACACGATGGGCGTCACGCGCCTGCACGTGCTGGCCACCGCCGCCGCGCGCGACGCCGAGAACGGCCCCGACTTCCTGGAGGCGGCGCGGGCGGCCTGCGGAACCGAGATCCAGCTCCTCTCCGGGCGGCGCGAGGCCGAGCTCTCGGCACTCGGCGTGATCTCGGGCTTCAACGCGCCGGACGGCGTGGTGGGCGATCTCGGAGGCGGCTCGCTCGAACTCGTGGACGTGCGCGGCGCCGTGGTGGGGCAGGGGGTGACGATGCCGCTCGGCGGCCTCGCCCTGCAGGATCTCTCGGGCGGCTCGCTCAAGAAGGCGGCCAAGCTCGTGCGCGAGCACATGCGCAAGGCCGCGCCGCAGCTGGAGACGCTGAAGGGCCGGACCTTCTACGCGGTGGGCGGCACGTGGCGGGCGCTCGCCCGCCTGCACATGGCCGCGCGCCAGTACCCGCTCCACGTCATGCACGGCTACACGGTCGAGCCCTCGGACGAGCTGAGCTTCCTGCAGGTGGTCGAGCAGTCCGACGCCTCCCAGCTCCAGGACGTCGAGGCGATCTCGGAGGCGCGCCGGCCGCTGCTCGCCTACGGCGCCGTGGTGCTGGAGGAGGTCATCCGGGTCGGGCGCCCGCGGGAGATCGCGATCTCGGCGACCGGCGTGCGCGAGGGGCTGCTCTACGAGCAGCTCGACCGCGACGCGCGGGCGGTGGACGCGCTCATCGCCGCGGCGGGCGAGCTGAACGCGCTGCGCGCCCGCTCGCCCGCCCACGCCGAGGACCTGATCGGCTGGACCGACCGCTTCGTGGAGAGCCTCGACGGGCCCGAGACCCTCGACGAGCGCCGCCTGCGCCACGCCGCCTGCCTGCTCTCCGACCTCGCCTGGCGGGCTCATCCCGACTACCGGGGCGAGCAGAGCATCGCGCTGATCCAGAACGGCGCCTTCACGGGCATCGACCATCCGGGCCGGGCCTATCTGGCGCTGGCGGTGGCGCTGCGGCACGACGGAGTCGCGCCCGAGAAGGCGAGCCCGGTGCTGCGGGCGCTCGCCGGCCCGCGCCTGTTCGAGCGGGCGCGGCTCCTCGGCGCTCTGCTGCGGGTGGCCTTCCCGCTCTCGGCCGGGATGGGTGGCGTGCTGGGGCGGGCGCCGCTCGCGGTCGCGGACCGGACCGTGACGCTTCACCTGCCCGCGGATGTCGAGGCTCTGGGCAGCGACCGGCTGCTCAACCGTGTGCGCGGCCTCGCCCGGCTGATCGGCCGGGAGGGGCGGATCGAGCTAGTGGGGTAGGGGGACACGCTCTTCCTCGGCGGGATGATCGACCGGATTGGTCTCGCCGCGGGTCGGCCGATGCGAGGACGCGCACGGATCGAATCGGCCCCGCCCGAAGGCCCCCGGCCTCGGGCGGACGAGCCTCACGCCGCCGTGCGGCGGCATGACCCGTTTCTGCCGAGCCTCTTCGTCACGGCGCACCACCCCAGGGATCTTGATCGGGACCGGCCCCGGCCCCACGCTCTGCCGCACAGCACAACGCCGCGCCCCGGGAGGACCTGTGCCTGCGCAACCCTGATGCCGCAGGATCGGGACTTCGTCGGCGGTCGTTATCGGGTAGGATCCTTCCCCGGAGCGCGCTGCGTCGCGGCGGACCGGAGAAGGCACGCCGCTCGCCCCACGGGCGCGCCGCCGCGCCCCGGGAGACCCGCGTTCGAGGAGAGAAGCATGAGCGCAAGCCCCGCCGTCAGTCACGCCGCCCACGGCCACGACGAGACGCTCGCGGTCTGCGATCCGGTCTGGTCGCGCCTGCGCGCCGAGGCCGAGGCCGTGCTGCGCGAGGAGCCGCAGCTCGCCTCCTTCATGGTGGCCAACATCCTGAACCACGAGAGCCTGGAGGGCGCTGTCGCCCACCGGGTCGCCCACCGGCTCGGGCATCCGGCGCTGCCGGCCGAGCTCGTGGCGCACGGCTTCTACGAGGCTCTGCGCGAGGATCCGCGCATCGGCGAGGCCTTCCGGGCCGACATCGTCGCGGTGATGGACCGCGACCCCGCGACCTTCCGGGCGATCGAGCCGGTGCTCTACTTCAAGGGCTTCCACGCCATCCAGGCGCACCGCCTCGCGCACCATTACTGGACCGCCGGGCGGCGCGACCTCGCGCTCTACATGCAGAGCCGGTCGTCGGAGGTGTTCCAGTGCGACATTCACCCGGCGGCGCGGATCGGGCGGGGCATCTTCCTCGACCACGCCACGGGCCTCGTGGTCGGCTCGACCGCGGTGATCGAGGACGACGTCTCGATCCTGCACGCCGTCACGCTCGGCGGCACCGGCAAGCAGGGGGCCGACCGCCACCCGAAGATCCGCCGCGGCGTGATGATCGGCGCGGGCGCCAAGATCCTCGGCAACATCGAGGTGGGGGCCTGCGCGCGCGTGGCCGCCGGCTCCGTGGTGCTGCGGCCGGTGCCGCCGAACACCACGGTCGTTGGCGTGCCCGCCCGCGTCGTCGGCACGGCGGGCTGCGCCGAACCCGCACGGGCCATGGACCAGCTCGTCAGCATGGACCAGTTCATCCACATGGCCGAGGGCATCTGAATGGCCGAGGGCATCTGAGCCCGCGCTTGCCGCCCGCTCCCCGGCGTGGCAAGCCCGCGCCCCGTCAGAGAGAGGAGACGAGACCGCGTGACCAAGCCCGAGATCGCGAAGCTGCAGGACTACCTGCGCCGCAAGTTCGCGAACAACAACATCCGCATCGTCGCCATGAAGGCCGCCGACTCGGCGGAAGTTTATATCGGCGAGGAATCGATCGGCGTGATCGCCGACGACAAGGAGGACGGCGACGACTCGTTCGTCTTCCGCATGCCGATCCTCGACATCGACCTCGACGAGTAGGCCCCGCTGTTGACGGGTTAACCCTAGCCCGGACAAACGCTTAACGTTTCGTAAACGACCGGGTTAGAGTGCGCGCGATCTCGTACAGGAGTCCGCGCGCATGGTCGTCTCGCCCGCCGCCCTCGAATCGATCCGCACGCTCTGCGTCGGCCTCGCCCTCTCGGGGCTGCTCGCCAGCGCCTACGAGCTGTTCACCGCCCGCCGGGCGAGCTTCAGCCTGCTGGAACGGGGCGGCGTGGCGGCGGCGGCGGCGCTGCCGATGCTGGCCTTCAGCGCACCCTTCATCATCCTGCGCAACACCGTGCGCGGGCGCCGGATCGAGGGGCGGCCGATCCCCTTCGTGATGCTGGCCACCATGATCGCCTGCGGCTGGAGCCTGCTCTCGGGCAGCCTCGCGCTGCGGCTCGCCGGCCTGATCGCGGGCGTCTGAATTCCGGGACCCCACCGAAGGGTCGAGACCCTTCGGTGGGGTCCCGGGGCAACGCCCCGGCTTGAACCCTCCGTCCCGGCTCCGCCGGGAGGGAGCGTTCAAATACAGGGCCCTGCCCTGCACGCGCCAAAGGTCTCGACCTTTGGAATCCAGGACCTCAGCGGTTCGCCGTCACCGTCGGCGAGGCACCGCCGTTGAGCGAAACCCAGCGCTCGCTGTCCTGGCCCTCGCGCTTGATGTAGGCGTAGCCGGTGCGGCGCCAGGACAGGACCGCGTTGGTCTTGTTGTCGAGGATGAAGTCGCCGCGGTCGGTGCGCACCATCAGCACCGCGTGGCCCTCGCCGATCTCGTCGATCACCACCGTCATGCGCAGCGCCCGCCTGGGCAGGCCGCGCTCCACCAGCATCCGGCGCTTCAGGAGCTGGTAGTCCTCGCAATCCCCGAAACCGTCGTCCGGGTATTCCCAGCGGTCGACCACGCCCCAGTGGGCCTGGTCGGTGATCGGCTTGATGCGCGCGTTGACCCGGCGGTTCACGCTGGTCAGCGTCCGCCACAGGGCCGTGTTGAGCGGGATCACGGCCGGCTCGCGCGTGTCGACGGCGCACTCATCCGGCATCCGCGCGCACATCGCCGTCCAGGCCGCGACGGGGCGCACCTCGCCGCCCGACTCGACGACGAGCCCGTCCTCCGGCAGGGCGGGCTTGGTGCCGGCCTGGGTTGAGGCGCCCCCGAGCATCAGGATCGTGCCGACGAGACCGAAGCTACAGGCCCGACCGAGCCGCCCCGCGACCGCGCGCCAGCGCGGGGCGGACAGAGCCAGCGCCGTCTCGGCCACATCCTGGACAACCGCGTGCGTCATGCCCGCTGCCCCCACCGCCCTTGTCGTTGCGATGAAGGTTGCATGACGCCGAACGGCGCTCAACCCGAAAGTGAAGGACGAATTAACGCGCGCGGCGTCACAGGGTTCCAAAGAAAAATGGTGTTGCGTGCACGCCGATGCGGAGACGTTGCTGCCATGCATCAAGGGCATGCGTGAGCCGCGCGTGCGCGGGAGAGCTTGATTCCGCGCCCGTTTGCCGGCTTGAGACGTTGCTCCGCGGCCGGGCGATTCGCCCGGACCGGTAGACCATACCGCAAGACGACCTTGCAAAGGCCATCTTGCAAGAACCCGGCCAGAGCGCCCAAAGCGCCGCAAGCAACAGGACCGCAGATGCAGCCCGCCATCCAGCACGTGATCCGCGCGCTCGCCGAGGATGGGCGGGACGGGGCGCAGGGGATCGCCGAGTACGCCGTCGATACCTTCGCGGCGTCCTGCCCTACCGAGGGCGACCGGGCACTCGCCCTCGACATTCTGCTGCGCGACCTCGCCAGCCTGCGGGGCGTGGCGCCGCATCTCGCCGCCTTCGTCGGCCGGATCGAGGCCTACGTCGTCCGCCTCAAGGCCGTGAAGCGTCCGCTCATGGTCGCCGAGGCGGCCTGATTCAGCGGTTGGCGGTCATCGCCGGGGAGGTAAGGCCGCCGAGGGAGACCCACGCTGTGGCGTCCTGGCTCTCGCGCTTGACGAAGACGTAGCCGGTGCGGTGCCAGGGCAGGATCTGGCTGGTCTTGTTGTCGAGCACGAGGTCGCCGCGGTCGGTGATCAGGGTGAGCACGGCATGGCCCTCGCCCTTCTCGTCGATCACGACCGTCATCCGCATGGCGCGCTTGGGCAGGCCGGCGGCGGCCAGCAGGTGGCGCTTGAGGAGCTGGAAGTCCTCGCAGTCGCCGATGCCGTCCTCGGCCAGATCCCAGCGGTCGGGCGTGCCCAGGTGATCCTGGTCGGTCATCGCCCGCACGCTCTTGTTCACGCGCTTGTTGACCGCGACGATCGTCGACCACAGGGCCGGCGTCAGGCTGATCCGGGCCGGCTCGTTCCGGTCCACCGCGCACTCGGTCCCGTAGGCCTGGCAGAACGTCACCCACGCGGCGATCGGCTTGGCCGCGCCGAGCGGAGTCGCGCCGGCCTCGATCGCCGGCAGGGGGAGGGCGGCCTCGGCGGCCTCGGCGGCCCCGCCGAGCAGGCCGGCGCACAGGCCGACCGCGACACCGAGCACCTTCAGAACCGATCCGCCGCGCATCGCAACCACCCCGGGCCACCACCCTCGTTCGTGGGGTCACGATGCCGCCACGCCCGCTGCGCCGCGCTGAAGCCGATGCGCGCAATTTTATCGATTCGGGGGTCCTGGGAGGCGGCCTCGCCGCAGACCCAACCGCGCCTGACGCGGATACAGCGACTTGCTGAGATCGCGTTCAGGGCAAGGAAACCCTACCGGGAGGTGGAAACCCTACCGGAAGGTGGAAACCCCGCGGCGCGGGGGAGAGGCAGGCAGACCGGCCTCCTCGGCCCGCTCCTCCACCGCCTCGCAGAGCGGCGGCGGGGTCAGCGTGCCGCGCCAGCGGCCGTAGGCCCAGGGGCGGTACCAGGCCGCGCGCGGCGGCGGCGCCTCCGGCACGAGATCGATGCCGTGGGTGCCGAAGGGGCCGCAGCGGCAGATCCGGGCGAGGCCCATCCAGCCGCCCGGCCAGAGCCCGTGCCGGGCGATCGCCTCATCGGTGTAGGCGGAGCAGCTCGGCCAGTGCCGGCACTGGCGCCCGACGAGGCCCGACAGGGTGAGCTGGTAGCCGCGGATCGCGACGTGCGCCGCCCGGCGGGTCAGGCCCAAGCGCGGCCCCTCAGGCGGCCTGGCGCTTCGCCGCGATCTGGTCGAGGGCATCGACCACCGCGTCGAAGGTCAGCAGCGTCGAGGCGTGGCGGGCCTTGAAGTCGCGCACCGGCTCCAGCACCGCGAAATCCGTCCACGGCCCCTCCGGCGCGGGCGCGCCCTGCTTCAGCATGGCCCGCACCGCCTCGCGCAGCGCCCTGAGATCCTCCGCCGAGGCGCCGACCACGTGGCGCGCCATCAGCGAGGACGAGGCCTGACCGAGCGCGCAGGCCCGCACCTCGTGGGCGAAGTCGGCCACGCGGTCCTCGGCGTCGAGGGCCAGATCAATCGTCACGGTCGAGCCGCAGAGCTTCGAGTGCGCGGTGGCGCTGGCATCCGGCCGGTCGAGGCGCCCGAGGCGGGGGATGTCGGCGGCGAGTTCGAGGATGCGCCGGTTGTAGATGTCGTCGAGCATCGAAGCGTCGCTCTCGCAGGAGACCGTCGGGATCGGGATCAGCCCCGCACGCCGCGCATCGGATGGTCCGTTGCGCGACGGCGCCGAAACGACGATATAGGCGTGAACACGCCGCTTCGCGAGGAGGCGGCCGTCGACCAGGGTCGCGCCCACGGCCAGGGGCGCTCGATCGCAGCGGGCACCGGCCGGATCCGCCTCCCGTGCCGGACACGAGGCCCGGGACGCCCTGTCGCGATGTACGCCAAGCCCGACAGCACGACCATGAAGTCCCGTGTGGCGCGGGCGGGAGATGCCATGGATGCCGCTCTCAAATCCCTGTCCTACCGCTCGGTCGAGGCCGAGGAGGGCCGGGCCCTGCCGATGATGCGCAACGACAACGCGCCCCGCGCCGAGGCGGCCCCCGACATCGCGCCGGAGCCGGCCTCCGCCACCCGCGTCCCCGAGGGCATCGCGCTCGGGCGGCCGAGCCGCGAGGAGGCCGAGGCCGCCGTGCGGACCCTGCTGCGCTGGGCCGGCGACGACCCGAACCGCGAGGGCCTGCGCGACACGCCCGCCCGCGTGGCGAAGGCCTACGGCCAGCTCTTCGGCGGCTACGACACCGATGCCGAGGAGCTGCTGGAGCGGGTCTTCGAGGAGGTCGAGGGCTACTCCGACATCGTGCTGGTGCGCGACATCCCGTTCTACTCCCACTGCGAGCACCACATGGTGCCGTTCATGGGGCTCGCCCACATCGCCTACTACCCGACCAAGGGCGTGGTGGGCCTCTCGAAGCTCGCCCGGGTGGTCGACACCTTCGCCCGCCGCCTGCAGACGCAGGAGACCATGACGGCCCAGATCGCCGACGTGATCGAGAGCATCCTCAAGCCCCGCGGCGTCGCGGTGCTGGTCGAGGCCGAGCATCTCTGCATGGCGATGCGCGGCGTGCAGAAGGCCGGCGTCTCGACCATCACCAGCCAGTTCCGCGGCGTCTTCCGGGACGACCCGAACGAGCAGGTCCGCTTCCTGACGCTCGTGCGCGGCGGCAAGGGCTGACGCGGCGGCCGAACCGATGACCACGCCCCCGCCCTTCGACGCGCCCGGCAGCCGCCACGAGGTCGAGGAGGGCTCCGCCTTCACGCCGCGCTTCGACGCGAACGGGCTGATCAGCTGCATCGCGGTCGACGCGCATGACGGGCGCGTGCTCATGCTCGCGCACATGAACGCGGAATCGCTCGCCCGCACGCTGGAGACCGGCGAGGCCTGGTACTGGTCGCGCTCGCGCGGCGAGCTCTGGCACAAGGGCGCAACCTCCGGCCAGATCCAGCGCGTCGTCGAGATGCGCACCGACTGCGACCAGGACGCCGTGCTGATCACCGTCTCGGTCGGCGGCGACGGCGGCTGCTGCCACACCGGGCGCCGCGACTGCTTCTACCGCAGCGTCTCGCTCGACCGGACGGCTGGGCGCGCGATGCTGCGGCCCGCCGAGCCTTGAGCCTCCGCGCGGCGCCGGATCCGGGCTTCGGGCCGGACGCCGTCGAGCCGCGCCGGGCCGCGCCGGGCGGCCCGCGCCTCGGGCTGGCGCTGGGGGGCGGCTCGGCCCGGGGCTGGGCGCATATCGGCGTGATCCGGGCGCTCGAGGCAGCCGGCATCCATCCGAGCGTGGTGGCGGGCTGCTCGATCGGCGCGGTGGTCGGCGCCTGCTACGCCGCCGGAAAGCTCCACTTGCTGGAGGATTTCGCCCGATCGCTGACGAAGCGCCGGGTCGTCGGCCTGCTCGACCTGCGCCTGTCGGGAGCGAGCCTGATCGGCGGCGACCGCCTGCGCCGGCGGCTCGCGGCGGATCTGGAGGCGCGCCGCATCGAGGACCTGCCGGTGCGTTTCGCGGCGGTCGCGACCGAACTCGGCGCCGGCCACGAGGTCTGGCTGAGCCGCGGCCCCCTGATCGAGGCGGTGCAGGCCTCCTACGCTCTGCCGGGGATCTTCCCGCCGGTCCATATCGACGGGCGCCTGCTGATGGACGGCACCCTGGTCAACCCGGTGCCGGTGGCGCTCGCCCGGGCGATGGGGGCGGACCTCGTGGTCTGCGTCAACCTCGGCTGCGAGTCCGGCGCCCGCGGCCGAGTGGTCGAGGCCGCGGGTGCGGACCCGGTGGAGCGGGCGGTGGCGGGCGCCGTCGAGGCGCGGCGGCGCTGGAGCCTGTTCGGGGCCGTGCGGGCGCGCCGCCGCCGGCCGCGCGATCCCGTCCCGGCCGCGCCCGGCATCGCCCGGGTGATGTTCGACGCCTTCAACATCACGCAGGACCGCATCTCGCGCGCCCGCCTGGAGCGCGACCCGCCCGATCTCAGCATCGGTCCGGACCTTGCCGGGATGGGCCTGTTCGAGTTCCACCGCGCCGCCGAGGGGATCGCGCTCGGCGAGGCGGCGGCCCGCGCCGCGCTCCCCCGCCTGCGCGCGCTGATGGCCGGGGCGAGCGCCAGGGCGTGAGGTCCCGGATCTCGAAGGTCCGAGACCTTCGGCGGGTCCAGGGCGGAGCCCTGGTCGGCGAAGCCAATCCGCGGCCGAGGCTCGGGGCTCTGCCCCGAACCCCGCCGAAGGGCCCGAGGCCCTTCGGGATCCCCGGGATCAGGCCGTGGTAATGTAGTCGCGCAGCGCCTGGTGCTCGGCCTCGACGGTCGCGATGCGGCGCTTCACCACGTCGCCGATCGAGATCATGCCGACGAGCCGGCCGTCCTCGCAGACGGGCACGTGGCGGAAGCGGCCTGCCGTCATGGTCTGCATCACCTCCTCGACGGTGGTGCTGCGGCCGCAGGTGGTCACCTTGCGGGTCATGTGCGCGGAGACCGGCTCGTCGAGTGCCGCGGCGCCGAGCTTGGACAGCACCCGCATGATGTCGCGCTCGGAAAGGATGCCGGCCACGGCGCCGTCCGCCTCCGTCACCACGAGCGCACCGATGCTCTTCTCGGCGAGCAGGTGGATCGCGGCGTCCAGCGTGTGCGCCGGGCTGATCGTAACGACGGAAGAGCCCTTCTCGATGAGGATGCGTGCGACGGTCATGTCCCCTCCCTGCCTGGAGAAGCACGCCGCAGCCCGCGGCGCGCTGGTTGCGGCCCGGCCGGGTTCGTCCCGGCTCTCATGCCGATCAAGGCGAGTGTGTGGCGATTGTATCCCGATGGCAAGCGCCGGACGCGGGCAACCCCTGCGATCTTCGCATGGGCACACCGTCACGTCAGTGCGGACGGCGGCTCAGGGGATCGACGAGCGGGAACAGGAAGAAGCCGGCCGCGAAGCCGCCGAGATGCGCGTCCCAGGCGATCGAGGTTCCCTCGCCGCCGAACGGCAGGGCGATGAGACCGAACAGCAGGTTCGTGACGAGCCAGATGATCAGGAAGGTCGCGGCCGTCCGGTTGCGCAGGAGTTCGGGCAGCGTCTCGGGCGGGCGGCGCGGCGGCAATTGCCAGGGCTGGCTGCCGTAGCCGGCCGCGGGCGGCTGGAACACGAATCGGGCCGCGGCCGCCATCAGGGCCGAGACCCCCGCCGAGGCGCCCACCAGCGGCGCGGTGCTCAAGGGATCGATCGCCACGTGGAGCGCGCCCCCCGCCACCGTGCCGGCGAGCCCGATCAGCCCGTAGCGCCACGCCCCGCAGCGGCGCGCCACCGGCGAGCCGAAAGCCGCGAGCCAGACGCTGTTGAAGATCACGTGCAGCCAGGAGCCGTGCAACAGCGCGTAGGTGGCGAAGGTCCAGAGCTTCGGCTCCGGGTCGCTCGCGAAGACGCGGATATAGGTCTCGACGGCCTCCGCGTAGCCGGGTATCGCCGTCTTCCCCGCGGCGTCGATCACCGCCTGGGCGCGGTCGGGATCGACCCAGAGCGTCCAGCGCACCGGCAGCAGGGCGAGCGCGTCGAACAGCCGGATGTCCCAATCGTCCGGGAGCACGAGGGTGCGCGCCGCGTGGATCGCCATCAGCAGGGCGATCGAGGCGGTGACGACGCCCGGCAGGTTGAACACGGGCACGCGGCTCTGGCGCGGAAAGTCGGGGGAGGCATCCATCGCTCACCATGTCGGGGCGCAGCGCCGCGCGGCAAGTCCCCGTACGGTCAAGTTCCTGGCACGGTCAGGCCCCGTCGCGGCGACCGCGCGTCGCGATAGCGGGGGACAATTAACCCTAAGGACAGGTTACGCGCGCCGGAGGCCCGGCGAAGGCATAGGGTGTGCGCAGTGATTCCTTAAGCTTTCACGATCGTTCGGAAACCCGTCCGCGGGCGTGCCGAACCGGGACAGCCCCGCTCGGTCAGGGACGGATCCGGCACACATGAAGCACCCCACCAGCCGCGCACTGCATACCTACTGGAACCGCATCCGAGGGGAGCGCAGCGCGCCCGAGCGCGCGGAGATCGAGCCCGGCGAGATCCGGCACCTGCTTGCCGACAGCCTGATCCTCGAACTCAACCTGCCGATGCGCGGGGCGCATCTGCGGCTCGCCGGCACGCGGGTCTGCGCGCTGTTCGGCCGCGAATTGCGCGGTCTCCCGTTCGGCGGCCTCTGGGAGCCCGACCCCGCGCGTGCCGGGCCGGCGCATGCCGAGTCCTGGCAGGTTCTGGAGATCGTGGCCGGCGAGGGCGTCGGGGCGGTGATGGGCCTGCGCGGACACACGGCAGCCGGCGAGAGCCTCGACCTCGAACTCCTGCTGCTGCCCCTGCGCCACCGCGGCCGGACACATGCTCGGATGATCGGCACCCTCAGCCCGCTCACCGTGCCGCACTGGATCGGCCTGCGGCCGCTGGCCGGGCTGGAGACCGTCTCGCTGCGCATCCTCGGGACCGGCACCACCCCGCTGCCCGGCGCGGTTCCCCCGGTCCCCGCCAACGACGCCGCCCCGATGCGACGCGGGCACCTGCTGGTCCATCGCGGCGGGCGTGCCTGAGGCGTCGCGGCACGACCTGAGGCTTTCGGACAACCGAACAAGGCTTTCGTAACGGGCGGCGCATAACGTCCGGGTCCGATCCCACTCTTCCAGCCGGGTCCGGATGCAAGCGAGTCTCGTCATGCCCGCAGGCCCCGCCGTCGTCGTGCCCGAGATGGGGCATGTCCCGACGCTGCGGCACGCCGTGCGCGCGTCCGACCAGCGCCGCTTCCAGCGCGTCAAGGTGGCGCTGCTCGGCCGATACATGCTGAGCGACCGCCGGGAATTTCCCTGCCAGACCGTCGACATGTCGCCGGGCGGCGTGCGGCTGACCTGCGCGGTAGTCGGCAGCGTGGGCGAGCGCGTCGTCCTCTACCTCGAGCAGGTCGGCCGCATCGAGGGCGCGATCGCCCGCCATACCGCGGGCGGCTTCGCGATCGAACTCGCCGGCACGGCGCGCAAGCGCGACAAGATCGCCTCGCAGCTGACATGGCTCGCGAACCGCGAGATGCTCGGCCTGCCCGAGGGCCGCACCCACGAGCGCATCGTTCCCAAGCTGCCGGGCATCGTCCTGCGCCTGGAGACGGGCCGCGAGGTCCACGCCCGCATCATCGACTTCTCGATGTCGGGCGCCGCCATCGCCTGCGCGGCCCAGCCCGCGATCGGCAGCGTCGTCACGGTCGGCAAGACATTGGGCCGGGTCGTGCGCTACTTCGAGGGCGGCCTCGGCGTGCAGTTCCTGCTGCCGATCGACCCCGACCGCTTCCACGACGGCATGACGCTCTGACGCGCGGCGGCATCCGCGGGCACGGGTTCGTGAGGGGGAGGGAGCCCCACGGGCCGTGCGGCGATGCCGACCTTGCCAGCCCGGCGGAAAGCGCGCCACACTCGGCGTCCGGATGAAGGAACGCCCGCGCGCATGACATCAGGCTCAGCCGCCACCGCCCTCGACGAGGGCATCGTCGCCACCGCCGAGAGCTGCCTCGGCGCCGTCGGTGAAGCCCGCGAGGCGATCCACGGGGTGATCTTCGGCCAGGAGCAGGTGGTCGATCTCGCCCTGGTGACGATCCTGGCCGGCGGACACGGCCTCCTCGTCGGCCTGCCCGGCCTCGCCAAGACAAAGCTCGTGGAGACGCTGGGCACGGTGCTGGGCCTCGACGCGCGCCGCGTCCAGTTCACCCCCGACCTGATGCCCTCCGACATCCTCGGCACCGAGATCCTCGACGAGGATGCCGAGCGGCGCCGCTCCTTCCGCTTCGTGCGAGGACCGGTCTTCACGCAGCTGCTGATGGCCGACGAGATCAACCGGGCGAGCCCGCGCACCCAGTCGGCCCTGCTCCAGGCGATGCAGGAGCACTTCGTCTCGGTGGCCGGCGAGCGCCACGACCTGCCGCGCCCCTTCCACGTTCTCGCCACCCAGAACCCGATCGAGCAGGAGGGTACCTACCCGCTGCCCGAGGCGCAGCTCGACCGCTTCCTCTTGGAGATCGACGTCGGCTATCCCGACCGTGCCGCCGAGCGCCGCATCCTGATCGAGACCACCGGCGTCGAGGAGACGCGGGCCAAGCCGGCGATGAGCACCGACCAGCTGCTGACCGCCCAGCGCCTCGTGCGCCGCCTGCCGGTCGGCGAGGCGGTGGTCGAGGCGATCCTCGACCTCGTGCGCGCGGCCCGGCCCGACAGCGGCGACGCACTGGTCAAGGGCAAGCTGATGTGGGGGCCCGGCCCACGCGCCAGCCAGGCGCTGACCCTGGCGGTCCGCGCCCGCGCGCTGATCGAGGGCCGCGTCGCCCCATCGGTGGCGGATGTGAAGGCGCTGGCCGAACCCGTTCTGAAGCACCGCATGGCGCTGGGCTACGCGGCCCGCGCCGACGGCGAGACCGTCGAGGGGCTGATCGCCAAGCTGGCGGAGCGGCTCTGAGCTTGGTCGCGACCCGCGCCCTCGGCGCCGAAGCGCGCAATCCCGGCCGGCACGAGAGCGAGAGCGCCGCGTCGCTCGCCGAGCGCATGCCCCGGCTGATCCTGGAATCGCGGCGGGTGTCGAGCCTGCTCGCCCACGGCCTGCACGGGCGCCGCCGGGCGGGGCCCGGCGAGAGCTTCTGGCAGTTCCGCCCCTTCGTCACCGGCGAGGCCGCCGCGCGCATCGACTGGCGCCGCTCGGCCCGCGACGACCGGCTCTACGTGCGCGAGCGCGAGTGGGAGGCCGCCCACAACATCTGGCTCTGGATCGACCGCTCGGCCTCGATGGGCTTTTCCTCGGACCTGGCGACGGCGCCGAAGATCGAGCGGGCCCTGGTGCTGGGGCTGGCGCTCGCCGACGCCTTCGTGGAGGGCGGCGAGCGGGTGGGCCTGCTCGGCCTCACCCGGGCCACCGCGGCGCGCAACATCGTGGAGCGGCTGGCGCAAGCGCTCGTCGCGGACGAGGCCGGCCTGACCCAGGATCTGCCGCCCCGCGCCGAGCCCGGCCGGTTCGACGAGGCGATCCTCGTCAGCGACTTCCTGACGCCGCCCGAGCGGGTCGGCGCCGCCGTGCGCGACATCGCCGGCCGCGGCAGCCGCGGTCACCTCGTCGTCGTCGTGGATCCGATCGAGGAAACCTTCCCGTTCGCCGGCCAGGCGGTGCTGCACGATCTCGAATCCGGCCTCGCCCTCGATATCGGCGAGGCCGCCATCTGGGGCGCGGCCTACCGCGAGCGGATCGCTGCCCACCGCGCCGCGCTCACCGAGATCGCCCGCGCCCAGGGCTGGACCTTCACGCTCCACCGCACCGACCGGCCGGCGAGCGAGGCGGCGCTCCGCCTGATGACGCTGGTCGCGGCCCGCGGGGCCTGAGGAGGCGTCGTGCTCGGACTGACCTTCGCCGCGCCGCTGGCGCTGGCCGCGCTCGTCGGCCTGCCGGCCCTGTGGTTCCTGCTCCGGGTGACGCCGCCGCGCCCGCGGCGCATCGCCTTCCCGCCGCTGAAGCTGGTCGCGGACCTCCTACCGCAGCGGCAGACGCCCGCCCGCACGCCGCCCTGGCTGCTGATCCTCCGGTTGCTCGCCGCCGCCGCCCTGATCCTGGCGGTCTCGGGACCCGTCTGGAACCCGCAAGGGGTGGGGGTCGGTGGCGGGCGCAGCGCTCTCCTCGTGCTCCTCGACAACGGCACCAGCGCCGCCCACGACTGGCGCGCCCGCCTCGCGGTCGCCCAGGACACGATCGAGGGCGCGGCCCGCGACGGAAGGCCCGTGGCGGTTCTCGGCAGCGCCGAAGCCCCGGCCGCGATCGAGGCCCGCACCCCGGCCGCCGCCCTAGAGCGCCTGCGCGCGCTAGCGCCCCGCCCGCACCTCGCCGAGCGCGCGGGCCTGCTGCCGGTGCTCGGCGCCTTCCTGGAGAAGAACCCCGGTGCCGGCCTCGTCTGGATCAGCGACGGCGTTGCCGGCACGCAGGCCGACGCCTTCACGGGCGAGTTGGCCAAGCTCGCCGCGGCCAACGGCACCGCCGTGACTCTGCTGCGGGCCGACGCGCCGCCCACCCTAGCGCTGACTGCCGCCGAGCAGGCGGGCAAGCTGACGGCCAAGGTGCTGCGCGCCGCACCGAACGGGCGCGAGGTCGGCACCGTGCGGGCGCTCGATCAGCGCGGCCTGCCGCTCGCCGAGCACGACTTCGCGTTTCAGAACAGCGCGCTGGCGGCCGAGGCGCCGCTGGAGATCCCGGTGGAGCTGCGCAACAACATCAGCCGCCTGGAGGTATCGGGCGAGCGCTCGGCCGGCGCCGTGGTGCTGATGGACGAGCGCGGCAAGCGCCGCCGGGTCGGCCTCGTCTTCGGCGGCACCAGCGACCAGGCCCAGCCGCTGCTCGCCCCCACCTACTACCTGTCCCGCGCCCTCCAACCCTTCGCCGACGTACAGGAGGCCCGCGGCGCCAAGGGCACGGCCGAGTCGATCAACCAGCTCCTCGACAACCAGGTCACGGTGCTGGTGCTGGCCGATGTCGGCGCCATGGACGAGCGCACCACCGCGCGAGTGGAGAAGTTCGTGGCTGAAGGCGGCCTCCTGCTGCGCTTCGCCGGGCCGCGGTTGGCGGCCGGCAACGACCCGCTGGTGCCGGTGCGCCTGCGCCGGGGCGGGCGCAACCTCGGCGGCACGCTATCCTGGGACAACCCGAAGACACTCGCCCCCTTCGCGCCCGAGAGCCCCTTCGCGGGCCTCTCCGCGCCGGCCGATATCGGCGTGCGCCGCCAGATCCTGGCCGAGCCGGACGGGGATCTTCCCGCCCGCACCTGGGCCTCGCTGCAGGACGGCACCCCGATCGTCACCGCCGAGACGCGGGGGCAGGGGCGGGTGGTGCTGTTCCACGTCACCGCCGATACGACGTGGTCGAACCTGCCGCTCTCCGGCCTCTTCATCGACATGCTGCGCCGCGTGGTGGCGCTCGCCGGATCCGCGGCCCCGCCGACGGATGGCGGCCCGCGCCCGCCCGCCGCGATCCTGGCGCCGCGCCTCGCGCTCGACGGGTTCGGGGCGCTCGGCTCGCCACCGGCCTCCGCCAAGGCGGTCGCGGCCGATTACGGCGACCGCGCCACGCCGGAGCACCCGCCAGGCTTCTACGGGCCGGCGGATGGCGGCATCGCGGTCAACGCTCTACGCTCCGGCGACGCGCTGGTGCCGCTCGATCTCGCCAAGCTCGCGGGCGCCCGCACCGGTACGCTGGCCGGGGCCGAGACCCTTGATTTGCGGCCCGCGCTCTTCACCTTCGCGCTGATGCTCCTCGCGCTCGACACCCTCGCGGGCCTGTGGCTCGGCGGCTTCCTCACCCGCGGCGGGTTCGGGCGCCTGCGCTCGCGCCCGACCGCGCTCGTCGCTGTCGGCCTCCTCCTGGCGCCGCTGCTGGCGCCTCTGCCCCTGCGCGCCGAGGAGCCCGCCGCCAACCGGCCGAACGGCATCGAATCGGCCCTCGTCACCCGGCTCGCCTACGTGGTGACGGGGGACGCGGCGGTGGACGAGGCGAGCCGCGCCGGCCTCACGGGCCTGACCCAGATGCTGGCGAGCCGCACCGCCCTGGAGCCGGGGGAGCCCGCGGGCATCGACCCGGCCAAGGACGAGCTCGCCTTCTACCCGCTGATCTACTGGCCGATCGCCGCGAACCGGCCGCAGCCCGGCGAGCAGGCGATCCGGCGCATCGACGCCTTCATGCGCAATGGCGGTACGGTGCTGTTCGACACCCGCGACGGCCTCACCTCCCGCCCCGGCGCCGCGCCGACCCCGGAGGGCGCTTACTTGCGCAAGATGCTGGCGACGCTGGAGGTACCCGAGCTGGAGCCGGTGCCGGCCGACCACGTGCTCACCAAGGCCTTCTACCTCGTCGATACCTTCCCGGGCCGCTACGCCAGCGGCCAGACCTGGGTCGAGGCGCTGCCCCCCGTGGGCGAGGGCGCCGAGCGCCGCCCGGCCCGAGCCGGCGACGGGGTGAGCCCGCTCATCATCACGGGCAACGATCTCGCCGCCGCCTGGGCGGTGGGCCGACGCGGCGAGCCGCTCTACCCGGTCGTCGGCGGCGACCAGCGCCAGCGCGAGATGGCGTTCCGCGGCGGCGTGAACATCGTCATGTACACGCTCACCGGCAACTACAAGGCGGATCAGGTCCACGTGCCGGCCCTGCTCGAGCGGCTGGGACAGTGAGCGCATGCTGAGCCTCAGCTTCACCCCGCTCCTGCCCTGGCCGGTTCTGGCGGGCCTCGGCGTCGTCGTCGCGCTGCTGGGACTTCTGGCTATCGCGAGCCGCGGCCGGGTCGGGCTGCTGCGCGTGCTGGTGCTGGCCCTGGTGCTCGCCGCGCTCGCCAACCCCGCCCTCGTCCGCGAGGACCGCGAGCCGGTGAAGGACGTGGCCGCCGTGATCGTCGATCGCTCCGGCTCGCAGAGCCTCGGCGACCGACCGCAGATGACCGATCAGGTCCGGGCCGAGCTGCAGCGCCGCTTCGGGGCGCTGACCAACATCGAGCCCCGCTTCATCGACGTGCCGGATGCCCGCGAGGGCGACGACGGCACCAAGCTGTTCGCCGCGCTCGGCCAGGCGCTCGCCGACGTGCCGCCGGAGCGGCTGGCGGGCGTGGTCATGCTCACCGACGGCGTGGTGCACGACATCCCGGCCTCGATGGCCGCGCTGGGCCTGAAGGCCCCGCTCCACGTCCTCGTCACCGGCCACGCCGACGAGCGCGACCGGCAGATCAAGCTGCTCGAAGCTCCCCGCTTCGGCATCGTCGGCAAGGACCTGACGGTCCGCGCCGAGGTGATGGAGCGCGGCGGCACCGGCTCGGCGGTGGTCACCGTGCGGCGCGACGGCGAGGAGATCGACCGCCGCTCGGTCCCGACCGACCGGCCTTTCGCGCTGACTACCCGGATCGAGCACGGCGGCCCGAACGTGGTCGAGATCGAGGTCGAGCCGCTCCCGGGCGAGCTGACGACCATCAACAACCGGGCGGTGCTGCCCATCGAGGGCATCCGCGAGAAGCTGCGCGTCCTCCTCGTCTCCGGCGAGCCGCACCAGGGCGAGCGCACCTGGCGCAACCTGCTGAAATCGGACGCCAACGTCGATCTGGTGCACTTCACCATCCTGCGCCCGCCGGAGAAGCAGGACGGCACGCCGATCTCGGAGCTGTCGCTGATCGCCTTCCCGACGCGCGAGCTGTTCGTCCAGAAGATCAAGGATTTCGACCTGATCATCTTCGACCGCTACGCCAACCAGAGCGTGCTGCCGCAGGCCTATTTCGACAACATCGTGCGCTATGTCCGCGAGGGTGGGGCGCTCCTCATCGCGGCGGGTCCGGAATTCGCCGGCGCGGCGAGTCTCGCCCGTACACGCCTCGCCGGCATCCTGCCGGGCGACCCGAACGGGCGCGTGGTCGAGCGGCCCTACAAGGCGACGCCGACGCAAACAGGCGTGCGCCACCCCGTCACCCGCCTGCTGCCGGGCGCGCAAGCGGACGGCCCGCCGGCCTGGGGCGACTGGCTGCGCATCGTCGCGGCTCAGACCCGGGCCGGGGTGCAGCCGATCCTCTCGGGCGCCGACAACCTGCCGCTGCTGGCGCTGAACCGCGAGGACAAGGGCCGGGTGGCGCTCCTTCTCTCCGACCACGCCTGGCTCTGGGCCCGCGGCTACCAGGAGGGCGGCCCCTATCTCGACCTGCTGCGGCGGCTGGCCCACTGGCTGATGAAGGAGCCGGCGCTGGAGGAGGAGGCCCTCAGGGCGCAGATGACCGGCCACGGCCGCGAGGTCCGGGTCGAGCGCCAGACCATGGCGGACACGGCCGAGCCGGTCACCGTGACGGGGCCGACTGGCCGCGAGCGGACGCTGACGCTCAGCCCCGCCGAGCCGGGCCTGTTCAGCGCCACCTTCGAGGCGCAGGAACTCGGCCTGCACACGCTGCGCTCAGGCAACCTCGTGGCCTTCGTCAGCGTCGGCCCGGCCAACCCGCGCGAGCTGACGGACGTCTTCAGCGACACCGAGCGTCTGCGCCCCGTCGCGGAGGGCGCCTCCGGCTCGGTGCGCCGGGTGGCGGAGGCGGGCGCGGTCACCGTGCCGCGCCTGCAGAGCGTGCGCGGCGGACGGCTCGCCGGCGCCGACTGGATCGGCTTCCGCCCGAGCGACAGCGCCATCATCCGCGGTGTCGAGGTCTACCCGCTGGCGCTCGGCCTCTGGGCGCTCGTCGGGCTCGCAGCCGCGGTGCTGGCGATGTGGCTGGTCGAGGGGCGGCGGGGCCGGGCCGCCTGAGGCCGCACATCCTCAACGAAATCAAGCCGGCTCCTTGAGAATGCTCTAGGTTGCGCCCCAAGCGCGGCCATGCATAGAGTATCGGCGCGCCGCTATAATGATTCGAACCCGCTCTCGACGGAGATGGGCCAGTTCGCAGCGCACAATTCCAGAGTTCTTCTCCAGGCGTCGACTGACACGTCTATCGGAGAGCGCCATGTCCATGAGCGTTGCCGGTATCACCCCCTCGAACGCCAATGTCCCCAAGCAGAAGGACCCGCATCTTCGCGAATGTGAGATCCAGGGCGACATCATCGTCGGCCTGCAGAAGGACGAGGAGGTCTTCGTCTTCTTCAAGATCCTGGACGCCCGCAAGTTCAGGAAGGTCCTGAGGGAGCGATTGACCGATCGCATCACGACCACCAGCAGCGCCCTCGCCCGCGAGCTCCAGGTGAAGGCCTACAAGCGGGAAGGGCATCGCCACCGGCTGCCGCTGATCGGCATCAACATCGGCTTCACGCATGCGGGGCTGGAGACGCTGCTGGGCGCTGCCAAGTGCACCGGCATGGATCCGTCCTTCATGGCCGGCGCCGCCGCGCAGGCCGCGGCGCTCTCCGATCCCGTCGACGCGAACGGCAACCCCGTCTGGAAGCCGGCCTTCGCCAGCGACACGATCCACGGCGTCCTGCTCGTGGCGGGGCCCGCACGCGAGGTCGGGCAGCCCGGTCCGGCCGAGACGGAGGCCAGCGCGATCGTCGCGCTCTTCGGCAACGCCGTCGCGGTGGTCGACCGCGAGACCGGGATCACGCGCCCGCAGCGCGGCCACGAGCATTTCGGCTTCCTGGACGGTATCTCGAATCCGGGCGTCCGCGGCATCACCCCCCGGACGAACCCGGAGAACCCGAACCAGGGCGTCCCCGGCCAGGACCTGCTCTGGCCCGGCGCCTTCGTGTTCGGCTATCCGGGGCAGGATCCCGACAAGCCCTTCGAGGAGCCCGGACCCGAGCCGCACCTGCCCCATCCCTGGATGCGCGACGGCTCCTACATGGTGTTCCGGCGCCTGAACCAGCGCGTGCCGGAGTTCCATGCCTTCCTCGACGCGCAGGCCGCGGCGCTCGGCACAGACCCGGCGCTGCTCGGTGCCCGCATGGTCGGGCGCTGGCAGAGCGGCGCGCCCGTCATGCTTGCGCCGCTGCAGGACGACCCGCTGCTCGGGGCCGACCCGGCGCGCAACAACGCCTTCGAGTTCTCCCAGGACAAGGCGCAGCGGCGCTGCCCCTACGGCGCGCATATCCGCAAGACCTACCCGCGCGACGACCTGAAGGATCCGGGAACGCTCGGCCTGAAGGACCCGGAGGGCTTCGTCCAGGCCCACCGCATCATGCGCCAGGGCATCCCCTTCGGGCCGGAGGTCGACGAGGCGACGGAGGAGACGACGACCGTGCAGGAACGGGGCCTGATGTTCGTCTGCTATCAGACCTCGATCGTCGAGCAGTTCGAGTTCATCCAGAAGGACTGGTCGAACGCCCCAAGCTTCCCGCCCGCCAAGATGCGCCCCGGGGGCGGCGCCGTCACCCCCGGCCATGACCCGATCATCGGGCAGGCCGGCGGCCCGCGGCAGATGGACGAGCCGCTGCCGAACTACCCGACCGGCTCGGTCCGCTCGACGCTCGACATGCCGGAACCCTTCGTGGTGCCGACCGCCGCCGGCTACTTCTTCATGCCGTCCCTGACGGCCCTGAAAACGATGTAGCCGGCTCGATCGAACCCCGCGCAGGCGGGAGCCGGGCTCCGGGCATCACTTCGTCATCGCGCCGTACACCATCTGGCGCAGGATCGCGTAGTAGTGCCCGCGCAGGCTCGGCGCCTGGAACATCGCCACCACCACGAGGCGCTCGGCCGGGTCGATCATGTAGCGCGGGCCGGTGATGCCGCCCCAGTAGACGTCGCCGGCCGCGCCCGGCGTGGCGTGCGGTCCCGTGGCGAGGCGGACCGGGTTCACGAGGCTCCAGCCGTAGCCCGGATCGACGTTGTTGCGCGGTCCCCGGATCCCGTTGAGGTGGTCGCTGTGCAGCATCAGGCGCACGGTCTGGGGCGCGAGGAGCCGCACCCCGTCGATCGCGCCGCCGTTGGCGAGCATCTGCAGGAGCCGCCCGACATCGCCCGCCGTGGAGGCGAGGCCGGCCCCGCCCGAGAAGCGCTTGGGGGCCTTGCGCAGGTCGAGCCAGGGGTAGACCCAGGCGAGCGGGTCCTTCTCGAGGATCTGCCGCGAGGGTTCGGCGAGGCGCGCGGCGCGGGCCTCGTCCACCTGCCAGACGGTGTCCTCCAACCCGAGCGGCTGCAGCACCTGCTCGGCCACGATCCGGTCGAGCGGCTTGCCCTCGATCCGCTCCAGGAGGTGCCCGAGCACGTCGGTGGCGATGGAGTACTCGAAGGTCGAGCCGGGCTGGTAGAGCAGGGGCTGCTGCGCGAGCTTGGCCAGCATCTCCTCGCCGGTGAGGTCGTAGAGCCCTTCGAGGTTCTGCTCGCGCTGGTTGCGGCGCACCGCGTTGGCCGGCCCGATCCACCAGTAGGTGAAGCCGGCGGTGTGCCGCATCAGGTCGTGGATCGTGGGCGCGCGCTGGGGCGCCACGGGCGACGGGGCGTCCCCCTCGGTGGCGATCTCGGAGCCGGCGAAGACCTTCAGCGCCTTGAGTTCCGGCAGGTAGGCCGCGACCGGGTCCGCGAGCTTGAAACGGCCCTGCTCGTAAAGGCGCATGGCGGCCGTGGTCACGAAGAGCTTCGTGGTCGAGGCGATGCGGTGGATGCTGTCCGTGCGCATCGGCGTGCCGGGCGTCTGCTCGCCGAAGGCTTGGGCGAGCACGGGGCGGCCGTCGCGCAGGACGAGCAGCACCATGCCGGGGATCTTGCCCGCGGCGACATCCCGCTGCACGAAGTCGGCGATGGCCTCCAACCGCGCGGCGTCGAACCCGGCCTGCACGGCCTCGATGCCCTGCGGCGGCTGGAACGCTGTGGCGGGCCCGATCCGGGCGGTCGCGAGGCCGAGTCCGACGAGGCCGGCCGCGAGCCCGCGCAGCATGGTCTGACGCATGTCCCTCTCCCTCACGGGCACCGTCTTGGCGCGATGCCTGACGAGGGGGCGGCCTCGGGACGCGCCCGGGCACTCCCCCTCCCGCATCAGGTAGCCCGCGGCGCGTCGAGCTGCCAAGTCCGGAACCGAGGTGGACCGGGATCGCCTTCGCGATGCTGGGCCATCCGGCCGGGTGCGCGATCAGGCCGCCAGCACCGTGCCGGAGACGCGCGCAGCGAAACCCTCGGCCAGTTCGAGCCAGAGGAAGCGGGCCGGATCGACCGGTCCCGGCAGGACGAGGCGCCCGGACGGCACGGGGACGAAGCCGAAGCGGGCGTAGAAGGGGGCGTCGCCCACTAGGATCACCAGCCCCTCGCCGGCCGCTTTCGCGGCGTCCAGGCAGGCCCGCATCAGGCTGGAGCCGACGCCGCGCCCCTCGAAGCTCGGATCAACCGCGAGCGGCCCGAGCGCCAGGAAGGCCGGGCCGTCCGCCCGCACGGCGTTCATCCGCACCGAGCCCGCCAGGAACCCGCCGACCGAGGCCGTGACGCTGAGATCCGCCCGGTGGCCGACGCCCTCGCGCAGCCGGTAGGCGGTGCGGGCGTAGCGGCCCGGCCCGAAGGCACGGGCGTGCAGGCGCCCGATCGCCCCGTCGTCGTCGGGATGCTCGGGCCGGATGACGAGGGAGAGGGCGGACACGCTGGGCACGGACTCCGGGACAGGCCGGCGCGGTAGCAGCGCCGGGCTCGCGGAGCAAATCAGGTCTGGCGCGCGGAGAAATCGATGCGCGGGTCGATCCAGACGTAGATCAGGTCGGACAGCAGGTTCACCGCCAGCCCGAGCAGCGAGAAGATGTAGAGGGTGGCGAAGACCACCGGGTAGTCGCGCCCCGTGATCGACCGGAAGGAGAGTTCGCCTAAGCCGTCCAGGCTGAAGATCGTCTCGATCAGCAGCGAGCCGGTGAAGAAGGCCGAGATGAAGGCGCCGGGAAAGCCCGCGATCACGATCAGCATCGCGTTGCGGAAGACGTGGCCGTAGAGCACCCGGCGTTCGGAGAGGCCCTTCATCCGGGCGGTGAGCACGTACTGCTTGCGGATCTCGTCGAGGAAGGAGTTCTTGGTCAGAAGCGTCGCGGTGGCGAAGGCGCCGATCACCAGCGCGGTCAGCGGCAGGGCCATGTGCCAGGCGTAGTCCGTGACCTTGTGCCAGGGCGAGAAGGTCTCCCAGCCCTCGCTGACGAGGCCGCGGAGCGGGAAGAGCTGGAAGAAGGAGCCGCCCGCGAACAGGATGATCAGCATCAGCCCGAACATGAAGCCCGGCACCGCGTAGCCGATGATGACCACGAAGGAGGTCCAGCGGTCGAAACGGGTCCCGTCGCGCACCGCCTTGGCGATGCCGAGCGGGATCGAGATCGCGTAGGACAAGAGCGTCATCCAGAGTCCCAGCGAGACCGAGACCGGCAGCCGCTCGCGGATCAGCTCGATAACGGTGACATCGCGAAAATAGCTGCGCCCGAAATCGAACCGGGCGTAGTCCCAGATCATCTTCAGGAAGCGCTCGTAGGCCGGCTTGTCGAAGCCGTACTGCTTCTCGAGCTTCGCGATGAAGTCGGGGCTCAAGCCTTGCGCACCCCGGTACTTGGAGGTGTTCTCCGCGCCGCCCGCGCGCCCCGCTCCCCCGAAATCGCCCGACCCGCCGGTGACGCGCGACATGGCGGCATCGCCCTGGCCCTGGAGCTGGGCGATCACCCGCTCCACGGGACCGCCGGGGGCGAACTGCACGATCACGAAGGTGATGAGCAGGATGCCGAGCACGGTCGGCACCATCAGGGCGACGCGGCGCAGGATGTAGCCGAGCATCAGGATCCCCTAAGGCGTGGCGCCACGGGCCTCGGACCACCAGGTCGCGGGGGCGCCGAGGTCGTAGTCCGGCCCTGCCTCGGGCCGGCCGAACCCCTCCCAGACCGCGAGGCGGTGGACGCCCGAATACCACATCGGCACCCAGTAGCGGCCGGCCCGCAGCACCCGGTCGAGCGCGCGCGCGGCGTGGCGCAGCGCGTCGCGCGAGGTCGCGCCCGCGACCGCGTCGAGGAGCGCGTCGACCGCGGGGTCGCCGATGCCGGCGAGGTTGTTCGAGCCCTTCACGCCGGCCGCGCGGGAACCGTACATCTGGCGCAGCTCCGCGCCGGGCGTGATGCCCGAGGAGAAACGGCGCGAGGTGACGTCGAAGTCGAAGTCGTTGACGCGCGCCTGGTACTGCGAGGGATCGACGTTGCGGATGGCGGCGCGGATCCCCAGGAGGCCGAGATTGCGGATGAAGGCCTGGGTGTGGGGCTCCAGGCTCGGGTCAAAGTCGAGGAACTCGATCGCGAAGGGCTTCTCGTCCGGCAGGAGGAGGCCACCGCCCGCGCGGGTGCAGCCGGCCTCGCGCAGCAGCGCGTCGGCGCGGCGCAGGAGGACCCGGTCCTGGCCCGAGCCGTCGGCGACGGGGGGCTCCAGGGCTCGCCGAAGACCTCGGCCGGCAGCCGGTCGCGCAGGGGCTCCAGCAGCGCCATCTCCTCGGGGGAGGGCGGCCCCTCCGCCTTCAGGTCGGAATTCTCGAAGAACGAGACGGTGCGCGCGTAGGCGCCGAACATCAGGTTCCTGTTCATCCAGGGGAAGTCGAGGCAGAGGTTCACCGCCTCGCGGATCTTCGGGTCGCGGAACTGCGGCCGGCGGGTGTTCAGCCACCAGCCCTGCGTGCCCGAGGGGCGCCGGTCCGGCACGGTGAAGCGGCGCACCCGGCCCTCGGTGACCGCCGGGAAGTCGTAGGCGTTGGCCCAGAGCCGCGCGACGAACTCCTCGCGGAAGGTGTAGGCCCGGCCCTTGAAGGCCTCCATGGCGACGTTGCGATCGCGAAAATACTCGAACCGGATCTCGTCGAAATTGTTTTGGCCGACATTCACGGGCAGGTCCGCCGCCCAGTAATCCGCGACCCGCTCCAGGCCGATGGCGCGGCCGGCATCGACGCGGGCGACCCGGTAGGGGCCCGAGCCCAGGATCGGCTCCATGGTGGAGGCCTCGAAGTCTCGAGTCCCCCACCACGCCCGGGAGAAGATCGGCAGCTGCGCCACGGTGAGCGGCAGGTCGCGGGCGCGGCCGGGCTTGAACCGCACCACCAGCACCCCGTCATCCTCGGCCGTGGCCTCGGTCATGTCGCGGATCTCCTGGGAGATCGCCGGGTGCCCCCGGTCGCGAAGCGTGGTGAGCGAGAAGGCGGCGTCGTGGGCCGTGAGCCGCGTGCCGTCGTGGAAGCGTGCCTGGGGACGCAGCCGGAAGGTGTAGGTCAGCCCGTCCGCGCTCGCCGCCACCGAGCGGGCCACGAGGCCGTAGAGGGCGTCCGGCTCGTCGAACGCCCGCACCATCAGGCTGTCGAAGGTGCGCTCGATGCCGGCCGCGCCGTCGCCGCGCAGCACGTAGGGGTTGAGCGTGTTGAAGCTGCCGAAGGCCTGGTTGCCGAAGGTCTGGGAGAGCAACGAGGAGAAGCGCCCGCCCTTGGGCGCCTCCGGGTTGACGTAGGCGAACCGGGCGAAGTCGGCCGGGTATCTCAGCTCGCCGAAGCTCGACATCCCGTGCCGCTCGGGCGTCCCGCCGACCGCGATCGCGGGCACGGCCGGAACGCCGGGCGCCGGATCGGCCCTGACGCCGCGCGGCAGCAGCGCCAGCGCGCCGGCACCCAGCAGGATGCGGCGGGTCGGCCGCATCAGCGCGGCGCCCCGGTCTTGGCGGCCAACGCCTCGTCGTACCACCACGTGGTCGGGAAGCCCGAGCCGCCATAGGCCGGCAGCGTCGCGGGATGCGCGAAGCGATTCCAGCGCAGGGTGCGGCTGACGCCGGCGGCCCATTGCGGCACCACGTAGTTGTGGGCGAGCAGCACCCGGTCGAGCGCCCGGGTCGCTGCGACGAGGCCCGGCCTGTCCTTGGCGAAGATCACCCGGTCGATCAGCGCGTCGATGCCCGGATCCTTGATGCCCGCGACGTTGCTCGACCCCTGCCGGTCGGCGGCGGCCGAGCCCCAATGGTCGCGCTGCTCGTTGCCCGGCGAGAGCGACTCGCCCCAGGAATGGATGGTCGCGTCGAAGTCGAAGGCCCGCACGCGGTTCTGGTACTGGCCCTGGTCGATGATCCGGGGGGTCGCCGTGATGCCGATCTGCTTGAGCGAGGCGGCGTAGGGCAGCACCACCCGCTCGAAGGCGCCCTGCGCGAACAGGATCTCGAAGGCCAGCGGCTCGCCCGTCTGCTTGTTGACCATGCGGCCGTCGCGCAGCTCGTAGCCGGCCTCGCGCAGGAGGCGCACCGCCTCGCGCAGGTTCGTCCGCACCGCCTCCGGCGTGTCGCTGACGGGATTCCTGTAGGGCTCGGTGAAGACGCGCGCCGGAACCTTGTCCTTCACGCCCTCCAGGACCAACCGCTCCTCGCCCTCGGGCAGGCCGGAGGAGGCCAGCTCCGAGCCGTAGAAATAGGAATCGATGCGCCGGTAGAGGCCGTAGAACAGCGCCCGGTTCATCTCCTCGAAGTTCATCGCGAGGTTGAGGGCGCGGCGCACGCGCTCGTCCGTGAACCTGTCCTTGCGCAGGTTGAACACGAAGGCCTGCATGATCCCGGTGCCGCGGTCGGGGAACTCCTCCTTGACGAGGCGGCCCTCCTTCACGGCCGGGAAGTCGTCGTAGGCGGTGGCCCAGTTGCGGGCGATGTTCTCGACGCGGAAATCGTAGAGGTCGCCCTTCAGCGCCTCCACAAGCACCGAGCCATCGCGGAAATACTCGAAGCGGATCGTGCCGAAATTGTTGCGCCCGACATTCACGGCTAAGTCCTTGCCCCAGTAATCCTCCACGCGCTCGTAGGTCGCGGTGCGGCCGGCCTCGAAGCGGGCGAGACGGTAGGGGCCGGAGCCGAGCGGCGGCTCCAGGGTCGTCTCGGCGATGTTGCGGGCGCGCCCCTGCGCGTCCTTGCCGGTCCACCAGTGCTTCGGGAGCACGCGCAGCTGCCCGACGATCTGCGGCAGCTCGCGGTTGCCGGTCTCCGAGAAGGTGAAGGTGACCTCGCGGGGGCTCGTCGCCTCGGCCTTGGCCACGTTCTGGTAGTAGGCGGCGTAGAGCGGGCTGTTCGCCTTGAACGCCTCGAAGGACCAGATCACGTCCTCGGGCGTCACCGGCTTTCCGTCGTGCCAGCGCGCGCCCTCGCGCAGCCGGTAGGAGACCGAGCCGAGATCGGGCGCGACCCGGATCGCCTCGGCGAGCAGGCCGTAGGAGGTGAAAGGCTCGTCCTGCGATTCCGTGGTCAGCGTGTCGTAGATCTGCTGGATCCCGCCCTCGACGTCGCCCTTCAGACCCGCCACCACGAGGTTGAAGCTGTCGAAGCCCCCTTGCGCGCCGAGGCGCACGAGGCCGCCCTTCGGCGCCTTCGGGTCGGCGTAGTCGAAATGCTTGAAGCCGGGGCCGTATTTCGGGGCGCCCATCAGGGTGACGGCGTGGACCCAGGCGCCGGTATTCTCGCCGGTGGCGATCGCGGCCGAGGCCGCGGGCTCCTGGGACGCGGCCGGGACACTGAGCCCGGCGAGGAGGAGCGCGGCGGCGAGGAGGCGTGCGATCACGTCTGGGCTGTCTCCGGTTCGGGCGCGGCGCGGCACGGGCAGGCCGCCTGCACGAGACGGCTACTTAGGACGCCGGAGCCCCCTGCGCCAACCCGGGTCCGCCCGGCGAGGCTGCTCAGTGGCGCGAGCCGGGTTCCGGGGCATCCAGCCCGCTCCTGCCGATCTCGAGGAGCACGAGGTCGACGAGCAGGCGCAGCGTCGAGGACGGCATCGTGTCGGCGAGCATGCGCAGCTCGCCGCAGAGGTCCATCAGCCGGTCGGTCGGGGCGGGTTTAGACGGAACGGCGTGGGCGACGTAACGCTGGCCCTCCTCGCGGCTCTCGGTGATGTCGATGAGGAGCCCGTGCGCGCGCAGGGGCCGGCCCTCGCCATCGAGATAGACGCGCCCGCGGCTCAGCACCCAGCGCACGCTCCCATCCGGACGACGCACCCGGTACTCGGCGAGGATCACGCCGCCAGCCTCCAAGGCGCGTGCCATCTCGGCCATCACCCAGCCGAGGTCGTCCGGGTGGATGCCGGCCGTCGCCTCGGGATTGCGCAGTTCCCGCCCGGCGAGTTGGGGATCGCCCGCCAGCAGCGCGGCCGCCCCCTCGTCGAAGAGCACCGTGCGGCGCGTCACGTACCAGTCCCAGGTCCCGACGATGCCAGAGGCATCGAGCACCCGGCGCAGATCCGGGAAGGATCCGGCCCGCTCCTCGCTCGCTGTCACACGCACAAGACTCGCTCCTATCCGTGCTTCGTATACGCCAACCCCCCAGCCTATAGTTCCCGCATACGGAGCACAGCAGCAAGATGCTGTACCGCAAAATGGCGCCGCTTCCACGGCCGCGTCCCGGGCCTCATCGGTTTCCGGTCCCGCCGTGGCCGGAACACATCTTCGCGAACAGGGCCTGACGAACCGGCTCAGCGGCCGATCCGCCCGGCGGCGCCCCGTCCGATGCTGGCTTTGCGCCCCGGCCGTGCGATGCTGGCGGGCATGACGAGCCGCATCACCGACATCGCCGGCATCCGGGTCGGCCACGCGAGCGACTTGGGCGCCGCGACCGGCGTCACCGCGATCCTGTTCGACGCCTGCGTGACCGCCGCGGTCGACGTGCGCGGCGGCGGGCCGGGCACCCGCGAGACCGACCTGCTTGACCCCGAGCGCACGGTGGAGGGCATCGACGCGCTGGTGCTCTCCGGCGGCTCGGCCTTCGGCCTCGACGCGGCGGCGGGCGCGGTCGCGTGGCTCGCCGAGCAGGGGCGCGGCTTTCCCGTCGGCGGCGTGCGCGTGCCGATCGTGCCGGCCGCGATCCTGTTCGACCTCCTCAACGGCGGCGACAAGGCCTGGGGGCGCTTTTCCCCATACCGCGACCTCGGCTACGCGGCGGCGCGGGCGGCCGCTCGCGACTTCGCGCTCGGCTCGGTCGGGGCGGGCACGGGCGCGCGCACCGGCAACCTCAAGGGCGGGATCGGCTCGGCCTCGGCCCTGGTCGGCGGGAGCCCGTTCCGGGTCGGAGCGCTGGCGGCGGTGAACGCCTTCGGCCGGGTCACGGTCGGCGAGGGCCCGCATTTCTGGGCCGCGCCCTACGAGTGGGAGGCCGAGTTCGGCGGGCTCGGCTGGCCGGCGCGGATGCCCGCGGACGCCCTGGACTTCCCGGCCCGCGCCTTGCCGGGCGGCGCGACGACGCTCGCGGTGGTGGCGACCGACGCGGTGCTGACCAAGGCGCAGGCGCGCCGCCTCGCGGTGACCGCGCAGGACGGGCTCGCCCGCGCGATCCAGCCGGTGCACACGCCCCTCGATGGCGACGTCGTCTTCGCGGTCGCCACCGGAGCCGTCCCGCTCCGCGAGCCCGTGGTCGATCTCGCGCGCCTGGGCGATGCGGCGGCGCAGGTGCTGGCCCGCGCTGTGGCGGTGGGCGTCCACGCTGCCGCGAGCCTGCCGGGGCACCCGCCCGCGCCCGCGCTCGCCCTGCACGGGCTGCCGCCGGCCTGGCGCGACCGCTACGGCGACGGGGCGCCCGGCCCTTAGGTCCGTCGCGGACGGCTCCTCCTTTGGTCCAATGCGGGTCGGGCCGGGCAAGTCTGCGCGAAGACAGTTCCGGCGCTTTGTATTGGGCTCGATCAAATACCCTTCCCACCGGGCGCTTGCGAGCCGCCGGCCGGCGGGGCATGACACTCTCAAAAGCCCGGCACGCGCGGATGGACCGTGCCGACGACCGGGCGTGTTCAGGGAAGAAGCGTGATGAACGAGAAGGTCGTCGCCGTTCAGGATGCTTGGCGCCAGGGCGCCCTCGTGGACGATGCCAAGTACCAGGAGATGTACCGCGCCTCCGTCTCGGATCCGGAGGCGTTCTGGGGCGAGCACGGCCGGCGCATCGACTGGATGACGCCGTTCTCCAAGGTCAAGAACACCAGCTTCGCGCCGGGCAACGTCTCGATCAACTGGTTCGAGGACGGCCGGACCAACGTCGCCTATAACTGCATCGACCGCCACCTCGAGACCCGCGGCGACCAGACCGCGATCATCTGGGAGGGCGACGACCCGAACGAGTCGAAGCACATCACCTACCGCGAGCTGCACGCGCAGGTCTGCCGGATGGCCAACATCCTGCGCAACCGCGGCGTCGGCAAGGGCGACCGGGTGACGATCTACCTGCCGATGATCCCGGAGGCCGCCTACGCGATGCTGGCCTGCGCCCGGCTCGGCGCGATCCACTCCATCGTCTTCGGCGGCTTCTCGCCCGACTCGCTCGCCGCCCGCATCCAGGGCTGCGACGCCAAGGTGGTGATCACCGCCGACGAGGGCCTGCGCGGCGGCCGCAAGGTGCCGCTCAAGGCCAACGTCGACGCCGCCATCGGCCGCCTGCCGAAGGACGCCGTCGACCACGTCATCGTGGTGCGCCGCACCGGCGGCAGCGTGGCGATGGAGCCGGGGCGCGACGTCTACTACCACGAGGCCGCCGAGCAGGTGACCGACGCCTGCCCGGCCGAGGCCTTCGAGGCCGAGCACCCGCTCTTCATCCTCTACACCTCGGGCTCGACCGGCCAGCCCAAGGGCGTGGTGCACACAACCGGCGGCTATCTCGTCTACGCCGCGATGACCCACCAGTACGTGTTCGATTACCGCGAGGGCGAGGTCTACTGGTGCACGGCCGATGTCGGCTGGGTCACCGGGCACAGCTACATCGTCTACGGCCCGCTCGCGAACGGCGCGACCACGCTGATGTTCGAGGGCATCCCGACCTACCCCTCGAACGCCCGCTTCTGGGAGGTCATCGACAAGCACAAGGTCAACATCTTCTACACGGCGCCGACCGCCATCCGATCGCTGATGGGCGCGGGCGAGGGCCCGGTGAAGACGACCTCGCGCGCCAGCTTGCGCGTGCTCGGCTCGGTGGGCGAGCCGATCAACCCGGAGGCCTGGGACTGGTACTACCGGGTGGTCGGCGATTCCCGCTGCCCGATCGTCGATACGTGGTGGCAGACCGAGACCGGCGGCATCCTGATCACGCCCCTGCCGGGCGCCACCGCGCTGAAGCCCGGCTCGGCCACGCGTCCCTTCTTCGGCGTGCAGCCGGTGATGGTCGATGCCGAGGGCAAGCAGATCGACGGCCCCTGCGAGGGCAACCTCTGCATCGCGGATTCCTGGCCCGGGCAGATGCGCACCGTCTACGGCGACCACGAGCGCTTCGAGCAGACCTACTTCTCGACCTACCCGAACCTCTACTTCACGGGTGACGGCGCGCGCCGCGACGCGGACGGCTATTACTGGATCACCGGCCGCGTGGACGACGTGATCAACGTCTCTGGCCACCGCATGGGCACGGCCGAGGTCGAATCCTCGCTCGTCGCCCACGCCAAGGTGGCGGAGGCGGCGGTGGTCGGCTTCCCGCACAATGTGAAGGGCCAGGGCATCTACGCCTACGTCACCCTCAACGAGGGCGAGGAAGGCGACGACGCGCTGCGCAAGGAACTCGTCGCCTGGGTGCGCAAGGATATCGGCCCGATCGCCTCGCCGGACCTGATCCAGTTCGCGCCGGGCCTGCCCAAGACCCGCTCGGGCAAGATCATGCGCCGCATCCTGCGCAAGATCGCCGAGGACGATTTCTCGACGCTCGGCGACACCTCGACGCTCGCCGACCCGGCGGTCGTGGACGACCTGATCGAGAACCGCCAGAACCGGGCGGGCTGAGCGCAAGCTGCGGCCGTTCCAAGCCGCAGCTGTTCCGCAGCACCGTACCGAAGGGCGCGGGCTCAAGGCCCGCACCCGTCCCAATGCCTGGATCCGGCGATCCTGTGCCAGGGCCGTTACACTCTGAAGATGCCTGTAAATCGCGGCGTTTTACCTATTGGGCGGGATTGAGGCATGCGATAGCACTTTGCTGCACTCGCGCATTCCGAATGCGCCGCACAGCCGGGATCCGCTCAGCGGACCTGTAAGAACAATACTGGAGGATCGACGCACATGGCAGTGGCAACCGCAGTCCCGCGGGCCGAGGTGGCGAACAGGCCGATGACCGCCGGTGAGAAGAAGGTCATCATGGCCTCCTCGCTCGGCACCGTCTTCGAGTGGTACGACTTCTACCTCTACGGCTCGCTCGCCGCGATCATCGGCGCGCAGTTCTTCTCGGCCTATCCTGAGGCGACCCGCAACATCTTCGCGCTGCTCGCCTTCGCGGCGGGCTTCCTGGTGCGTCCCTTCGGCGCCCTGGTGTTCGGCCGGCTCGGCGACATGGTCGGCCGCAAGTACACCTTCCTCGTCACCATCCTGATCATGGGCATCTCGACCTTCGCGGTCGGCCTGCTGCCCTCCTACACCACGCTCAACGCCTACGGCATCGGCTGGGTCGCGCCCGTGACGCTGCTGGTGCTGCGCATGCTCCAGGGCCTCGCGCTCGGCGGCGAGTACGGCGGCGCTGCGGTCTACGTGGCCGAGCACGCGCCCCCGGGTCGGCGCGGCTTCTACACCGCCTTCATCCAGACGACCGCGACGCTCGGCCTGCTGCTCTCGCTGATCATCATCCTGTCGACCCAGGGCTACGTGAACAGCGCCTATCCGGCCACCGTCGTGACGAACCCGGACGGCACCACGACCACGCTCACCGCCTTCCAGGTCTGGGGCTGGCGCATCCCGTTCCTCGTCTCGGTGGCGCTGCTCGCGATCTCGGTCTGGATCCGCATGCAGATGCAGGAGAGCCCGGCCTTCAAGAAGATGAAGGAGGAGGGCACCCACTCCAAGGCGCCGCTGTCCGAGGCCTTCGGCCAGTGGCGGAACGCCAAGTGGGCGCTCCTCGCTCTGCTCGGCCTCACCGCCGGTCAGGCGGTGGTCTGGTACACCGGCCAGTTCTACGCGCTGTTCTTCCTGCAGAGCATCCTGAAGGTCGACCAGTTCACCGCGAACGTGCTGATCGCCTGGTCGCTCATCCTCGGCACCGGCGGCTTCCTGTTCTTCGGCAGTCTCTCGGACCGGATCGGCCGCAAGCCGATCATCCTCGGCGGCTGCCTGATCGCGGCGCTCACCTACTTCCCGCTGTTCAACATGCTCACCGCCAACGCCAACCCGGCGCTGCACGCGGCGCAGGCGAACGTGCCGGTGGTGGTGAAGACGAACACGGACGAGTGCTCGTTCCAGTTCAATCCGGTCGGCACGGCCAAGTTCACCAAGGAGTGCGACATCGCCAAGGCGCTGCTCGCCCGCTCCGCGGTGAGCTACAAGACCGAGAACCAGCCGGCGGGCACGCCGACCGTGGTCAGCGTCAACGGCAAGGACTTCCCGGTCGCCGATCCGAACTTCGCCAAGGCGGTGCCGGCGGCGCTGACGGAGGCGGGCTACCCCTCGGCGGCGAACAACCCGACCGTGGTGAAGTCCTCGAACCCGCTCGACATCTTCACGGGCCAGAAGCTCGCGGTGGTCGGCATCCTGACGATCCTCGTCATCTACGTGACGATGGTCTACGGCCCGATCGCCGCCGCCCTGGTGGAGCTGTTCCCGACCCGGATCCGCTACACCTCGATGTCGCTGCCCTACCACATCGGCAACGGCTGGTTCGGCGGCCTCCTGCCCGCCACCGCCTTCGCGATGGTGGCCCAGACCGGCGACATCTACTACGGCCTCTGGTACCCGATCGTGATCGCGCTCTTCACCTTCGTGGTGGGCCTGATCTTCATCCCCGAGACCAAGGATCGGGACATCCTGGCCTGAACGAGCCTCCCGGCGCGGCGACGCGCCGGGTATCCCAGGAACGCGCGGGGCGGGCCGGAAGGCTCGCCCCGTTCGCGCTTCTCGGGCCTCACCGCGCGAGGGCGAGGCGCGGAGACTGGCGGTCCGCGTCGAGCTCCGCCTCCAGTTCGGCGGCCAGCGCGAAGAAACGGCGCCGCACCTCCGGGGCGAACGGGTTCTGGCGCTCGATCGCGGCGAAGACCTCCGGCGCGTCGTGCCGGACCATCTCGACCGCCTCCAGGATCCGCTCGAAGCTGCGGGTGGTCATCCGGCTGGGCAGGGGCTCCATCCGAACCAGCACCTTGGCGATGAGGTGGGTCAGGCCCTGCACCGAGGCCATCTCGCGGTCGTGGGCCTCGGGCGTGGTCAGGATCACCTCCAGGCCGAGCACCCGGCGCAGGAAGGCCGCCGCCCGCAATCCGCGCCGGCCCCGGACCGGGCAGACGGCGACCTTCAGCCCCGCGAGACCGTCCCGCGCGCTCTGCGGGCCGAAGAGCGGGTGCGTCGCCAGGATCGCGACGTGGGCCGGCAGCTCCGCGCGCAGGATCGCGGCGGGCACGACCTTGACCGAGCCGACATCGGCGACGAGCGCGCCCGGCCGCAGGTGCGGGGCGACGGCGCGGGCCACGTCCCGCAGGCCGGAGACCGGCGTGGCGAGGATCACGACCGGACAGGCGGCGGCGGTGGCGAGGTCGGCCGGCACGGCGTCCGGCCCGAAGGCGTCCTGGGCCACGAACGGGTCGTAGGCGAGCACGCGCAGGTGCGGGGCGAGGTGGCGGGCGATCAGGCGGCCGAAGGCGCCGAAGCCGATCAGGCCGACGGAAGGAGCAGGGGATTTGAGCGGGGACGACACGGCGAAACCTCGGATGTGAGGCGAGGCCGACGGTCTTCGGAAACGATACCAGCCGCCGGCGACGCGGGCGGCTGGGCATGACGAGCACGGCCGCTAAGGGAGCGGCGCGGTATAGAGTCCGGCGAGGCGGGTGCTGATCATGGGGCCGGCGTGTAGGCCCGGAGGGAGACGGCCGTCAAGCTCGGGCGAGCGGGCCTGCGGCGGACCACGCGATGCGAGGAGGAGGCATCCCTCTCCCCGCGAGGCGGGGAGAGGGGATACCGAGGCTCAGTGCCGGAAGTGGCGAAAGCCCGTGAACACCATGGCGAGCCCGGCCGCGTCGGCGGCCGCGATCACCTCGGCGTCGCGCATCGAGCCGCCGGGCTGGATCACCGCGGTCGCTCCGGCCTCGGCGGCAGCCATCAGCCCGTCCGCGAAGGGGAAGAAGGCGTCGGAGGCCACCACCGCGCCCTTGGCGAGGCTCTCGGGCAGCCCGAGGCGGTCGGCGCCCTCCTGCGCCTTCCAGGCGGCGATGCGCGAGGAATCGACCCGCGACATCTGCCCGGCGCCGATGCCCACGGTCGCGCCGTCGCGGGCGTAGACGATCGCGTTCGATTTGACGTGCTTGGCCACCCGGTAGGCGAAGCGCAGGTCGGCGTACTCGGCCTCGCTCGGCTGGCGCTTGGTCACAACGTTCAGGGGCATGTCGTCGACGACGGCGTTGTCGCGGCCCTGGATCAGCAGGCCGCCGGACAGCGTGCGGACGGTCTCGCCGGCCTCGCGCGGGTCGGGCAGGCCGCCGGCGAGCAGCAGGCGCAGGTTCTTCTTGGCGCCGACGATCGCGCGGGCCTCCTCGCTGGCGTCGGGCGCGATGATCACCTCGGTGAAGATCTCGACGATCTTGCGCGCGGCCTCGGCATCGAGCGGGCGGTTCAGCGCCACGATGCCGCCGAAGGCGGAGGTCGGGTCACAGCTGAGCGCGCGCTCGTAGGCCTCCAGCAGGCTCGCGCCCTCCGCCACCCCGCACGGGTTGGCGTGCTTGATGATCGCCACCGCCGCGGTGCGGGCCGGGTCGAACTCGGCCACGCACTCGTAGGCCGCGTCGGTGTCGTTGAAATTGTTGAAGGAGAGTTCCTTGCCCTGGAGCTGGCGCGCGGTCGCGACGCCGGCCCGCGGCGTGCCGGGCGTCCGGTAGAAGGCCGCAATCTGGTGCGGGTTCTCGCCGTAGCGCAGACCCTGGCCGAGGCTGCCGCCGACGGCGCGGAACGGGGCCGGCCCCTCCGCCTCGACATGCCGGCTCAGCCAGTTGGCGATCGCCGCGTCGTAGGCGGCGGTGCGGGCATAGGCCTTCTGGGCGAGGCCGCGGCGCAGGTTCGTGGAGAGCGCGCCGTTGCCGGCCTCGAGCGCGGCCAGCACCGTGGCGTAGTCCGAGACATCCGTGACCACCGCGACGTCGCCGTGGTTCTTGGCCGCCGCGCGGATCATGGCCGGACCGCCGATATCGATGTTCTCGACGCAGTCGTCGTACGACTTGCCCGCCGCGATCGTCGCCTCGAACGGGTAGAGGTTGACGACGAGCAGGTCGATCGCGCCGATGCCGTGGGCGGCGAGCGCCGCCTGGTGCTCGGGGTTGTCGCGGATGGCGAGCAGGCCCCCGTGCACCGCCGGGTGCAGGGTCTTGACCCGGCCGTCCATCATCTCGGGGAAGCCCGTGAGGTCGGCGACCTCGCGCACCGGCAGACCCGCCTCGCTGAGCGCGCGGTGCGTGCCGCCGGTCGAGACCAGCTCAATGCCGCGCGCGTGGAGCGCGCGGGCGAAATCAACGAGCCCGGTCTTGTCCGAGACGGAGAGGAGCGCGCGGGCAACCCGCACCTGATCATGCGACATGGCGGAATCTTCGGCAGAGGTCTTGTGGTCGGTGGCGATCTGGCCCGGCCGGTAGCACGGAACCGATCCGGCCGGCCAGGGAGCCCCGCGACGATCCGCCCTCGCGCTCAGCGCCGCCGGTAGACGAAGACGTCCTGATGTCCGTCGAGCTGCGTCGGCCGGTAGGAGAGGAGCTCCAGGTCCGGCGCCGCCTCGGCAACGAGCGCCTCGACGGCGGCGCGGCTGAACCAGGTCAGGCCGTAATCGGCCGTGTAGTAGGGGTAGCGGGCATAGTAGTAGCCCTCGCGCGCCATGGCGGCGAGCACGGCCGGCTTGTCGAGCCAGAACTGCTCGTAGCGCTCGGCCTGCTCGGCCGAGCCCTGGCCGTGGATGGTGAAGACCACGATCCCGCCGGGCTTCAGCGCGCGGGCCACGTCGGCAAGGTTGGCGTGCACGACGGACCGCGGCAGGTGGGTGTAGACCGAGAGCAGGTAGACGAGGTCGTAGGCGGCGGCGGGCTTCGGCTGGGCCCGCTCCATCACCGGGACCTGCGTGGCGCCGAACTCGGCCGCCGTGAAGCGGGCGCCCTCCTCGATCATGTCGCAGACGGCGATGCGCTCGCCCGGCAGGCGGCGGGAGAGCTGGCGCACGATGCGGCCGTAGCCGCAGCCGATCTCCAGCGCGCGCCCGATCGAGTCCCAGTCGCGCCCGGCCTCGTGCACCGCCGTTTCCAGGATGTCGACGAACTGCTCGGCGCCGGCCATGTAGCTCGCGACCTTGTCGGGCGCGGTCGAGGTCAGCATGAAGTCGTTGTAGTGGGCGCGCCCGATCCCCGCGACGGGCCGTGCGCCGAGGCGCGAGCCCAGCGCGAAGCGGGCCTTGCGGCCGACGCCGTAGAGGGTGGGCGAGCGCTTGATCACGTCCAGCATCGCGGGCGGGATCAGCCGGGTCGAGAGAGAGGGCACGGGGACGGCTCCGCTTGGCAGATGCCTCACGATGCCGCCGCGGACGCGCGTCCACAACGATTTACGCGCGGCAAGCCTAATGGAGCTTTGCGGGTCCGGGAGCGTCCGGATTCGGGTCGGATCTCCCGAGCGCCGCGGCTCCCCTCTCCCCGCTTGCGGGGAGAGGGGAGCGACGACCCTGTCGTCGGCGCGGCGAGGCGGCAGCCGAAGGTGAGGGGGCTTCGACGAAAGAGTCTCTTCCGGCATCGCCCCCTCACCGCCGCTGCGGCTTCGCCTCCGCTTCCCGCAGGCACGACAGGGTGCCTGCAGGCCTCTCCCCGCAAGCGGGGAGAGGGGGGTGCTGCGGCTCCCGGAGCGGTCGACCGGGAAGCGTTATCAACCCCGCCCCGGCGCCGCCGCGCGGCGGCGGAACGACCAGCGCACCTCGGTGCCCTCGCCGTCGATGCCGAGCCGCAGGTGCAGGACGATCTGGTCGGTGCGGCGCGCCCCCGAGAGGCCCGCGAAGTAGACGCTCTCCTCGATCGCGACGGCCGCGCCCTCGGCCGCGAAGTGCCAGACCTCGCCGAGCGGCGAGGCCAGTTCCAGCTCCGTGCCGACCCCGCGCACGGCGATCGCCGGGTGGAGGTGGAAGCGCACGGCGACCTCCGGCTCGCGCGGGCCGGTCCGGCTCGTCCGCCGGAACGCGTCCGTGCCGTCGAGGCGGGCGCCATCCGCGGACAGCACCCAGCGCCGCTCGTGCACGAGGCCGAAATCGGGCGCGTAGCCGTCGTGGCGGGCGGCGAGCACGAGGCCGTCGTCGGTCTCGGTGCGCTCCGAGCGCACGTCGCGGGGCCCGCGCAGCACCACCGGCCCGAGCCGGCGCGTGAGCCACGCGGCGGCCGCCCGCTCGCCCCACCAGCCGCCGGGGCCGAGGAAGCGGCAGGAGGAGGCGTCGCCCACGCAGGCCGTCGAGTGGGCGGCGGTCGAGCGGGCGACCCGGCGCAGGTCCGCCCCGCTCGCCGGCAGGCCGCAATTCACCACGAGACGCTGGGGCCCGCTCGACATCTCGAAGGAGAGGCAGCCCGCCCCGGCATTGCGCGAATCGGCGAGCGGCGGGCTCGCGCCGACATCGGCCACCACCACGACCCGGCCCGCCTCCAGCCGCTCGTACCCTGAGTTCGGCGCGTGCATCAGCGGGCGGGCGAGCGCCCCGTCGTAGACGAGGAGCGTGGCGAGCTGGTCGGCGGCGGTCGCGCCCATGCCGTTGAAGTGGCTGAGCGAGGCGTCTGCGTGGCGCAGCAGCCGCAGCAGCGGCAGCATCCGGTCGATGGCGCGGATCAGCGCCGCCGGCGGCTCGACGTTGCGGCTGAGATAGCTCTGGCGCAGCGGCAAGAGGTCGAGCAGCAACTCCATGGCGAAGTGCGGGTCGCGCGAGCGGTGGCCGCCATCGGCCATGATCTGCCGGTCGAGCTCGCGCGAGAGCACGCGCGTCGCCCGCCGGAGGATCGGCTGGATGCCCTCGCAGCACAGGCCTGCGTAGCAGAGCGCGACCGCGGCGTTCAGCCGCCAGCCCGGCGGCACGCCCCGGCGCAGGTCCCGCTCCAGCTGCTGCGCGTTGCGGGCGATGGCCTTCAGGAAGGCCTGGTAGAAGCCGTGGTCGGCGCCCTCCAGCACCAGCGGCGACTGGCACAGGAAGGAGATCAGGCGCCGCGCGGCGACGGGCGTGCGGCGGGCGAGCGCGGGATCGCCCCGGCCCGTCATGAAATCGGCCACGAAGGCGCGGGCGTTGGCGCGCGCCAGCGCCGTGTCGGCGGCGCGCAGGTGGCGCAGCCAGCCGAAGCCGTAGAGCACCTCGGCCCATTCGGGGGAGGGGGGCGCGTAGTCGAAGGGCGACCCGCCGCTGGCCGCGAGCGAGCGGCCCGCGAAGAAGAAGAGGCCGGCGTAGATGTCGTCCGCGAAGGTGGCGTCGGCCGTGCGCAGGTCGTGGGGCGCGATGACGAGGCCCGCGACCCGCACCCGCGCCAAGATATCCGGCGGCGCCGTGAGCCGGGCCGCGGCCGCGCGGACGACGCCCGCGACCTCGCGGCCGAGCAGCCGGTAGAATCGCCAGCGATCGGACCCCCCAGCCAAACCCCAGGCCAACCCCCAAGCCACGCGCTCTCCTCGGGCCCTGGGCGACGGCCCGGCCGGTCAATCGGTCAAGCTAGAGCGGGCCTCTTAACCATCGGTTTACGCTCTGTCATGGTCGGCATGGCCCATGGGATCCGCGGGTCCGTCCGCCGTTCCGCAACCCGCCGGGGCCTGGCGGGGGCGCTAGGCCACCGCCGCCGGATCGGCCGGGTCGCGTTCCCTGAGCCGGGCGAGGGCCTCGCCGGCCCGGCGCGCCAAATGCTCGACGCGGCCGACTGTCTCCGCGTCGAGGGCGACGAAGGCGCACCAGTAGGTGCCGAGGGCGGCCACCGCCTCCGGCGCGCCGACCGGCGCCATGACGAGGCTTCGGATCGAGGTCCTGCGGTAGGGCGCGGCCGGGACCCGAGGATCCAGAGCCACGTCCGGGACGACGGCGGTCGCGCCGTTCAACATCGCCCAGCCGGACACGCAGTCCGCGAGCGGGAAGCGCTGGTTCTTCCAGAGCGGCTCGATCGCGTTCTCGGCGACGTAGCGGCAGAACGCGCCCTCCCGCAGGGCGACGGCGACGCCGTCGCACCCCACCGCCTGCCGGGTCCACCGGCAGAGGGCCGACACCACGTCGTCGCGGGATCGGGCGGCCGCGAGATGTTCGCACACGTGCTCCAGGCGTGGATCGGTCCGGACGTACGCATCGAACATGCGAGCACGTTAAGGCCGGGGCGGCCCACCGTCCAGGCGAGGGCAGGGATGCGGCGGGTATGCTAGCCGGGCCCGAGCGCCGCCGCGAAGGCCTTCAGGTTCGCCCGCATCATCGCGAGGTAGGTCGGAGCCGGTCCGTCCGGGCCGGAGAGCGAGTCCGAGTAGACCTTGCCGCCGATGCGCGCGCCGCTCTCGCGGGCGATCTGCTGCATCAGGCGCGGGTCGGCGATCGTCTCAAGGAAGACGGCCGGCACCTTGTCGCGGCGGATCTGGCGGATGATCCGGGCGACGCCCTTCGGGCTGGCCTCGGAGGCCGTCGACACCCCCTGGGGAGCGATGAAGGCGAGCCCGTAGGCGGCGCTGAAATAGCCGAAGGAATCGTGCGTGGTGATGACGCGCCGGTGCTCGGGCGGGATCGCCGCCACGGTGGACCGGATCTCGGCTTCCAGGCGGTCGAGCTCGGCGAGGTAGGCGGTCGTGTTGCGGGCGTAGTCGTCGGCGTGCGCCGGATCCGCCGCCGCGAGGCCGTCGCGGATGTTGGCGACGTAGGTGCGCACGTTCGCCACGCTCTGCCACGCGTGCGGATCGACCTCCGTGTCCGAGGCCGGCCGGCCGCGCCCGGGCGGGTGGTCATGGTCGCCCCCCGGGTCGCTCCCGTGATCGTGGCCGTGGCCGGGATCGGCCGCAACGGTCCGCACCCCCGTCGAGGCGACGACGACCGGCGCCTTCGTGCCGGAGGCCTGGACCAGCCGGTCGATCCAGCCCTCGAAGCCGAGGCCGTTCGTCACGATGATGCGGGCCTGCGCGAGCGTGCGGGAATCGGCCGGCGCCGGGTTGTAGCTGTGGGCATCGGCGTTCGGCCCGACGAGGCTCGCCACGCTCACGTGGGCGCCGCCGACCTGCCGCACGAGGTCGGCCAGGATCGAGAAGGTCGCCACCGCCCGCAGCGGCTCGGCCGCGGCCGGGAGCGCCAGCCAGAGGAACGCCAGCCCGAGCGCGGCGGCCCGGACCATGCCGCGCCCGACCCTTGTGCGGCCCCGCCCGATCTCTCCCAACCGCACCGCCCGCTCCCTCGCTGCCACACGGCGCCAGTAATGTAACAGTGTTGCATACACAAGCCGGATACAGGCCGGGCGCAGAGCGCGCCCCGCATGAACGCGAAGATGAACGCGATGTCATGTCCCGGACAGGGGGCCGCCAGGAGGGCTCGGCTATCCAGGCTTGGCCGTTCCGGCACGCGGCGCCTCCTCCGGAGCACGCGGCGCGCCCTCCCGGCGCGAACGATGGAGAGATGCATGACCCGAGCTGTGATGAAGGGTGCCATCCTCGCGGGCGTCGCTGCCCTCGGGCTGGCGGGCGTGGCGGCGGCGCGCGAGGCGCGGCCCGAGCCGTTCGGCGGGCGCTGGAGCGCCTTCTCGAAGGAGGATCGCGCGGCCTTCGCGGACGCGCGCATCGCGGCGCTGCACGCGGGGCTGCGCCTGACGCCCGACCAGGAGAAGCTGTGGCCGCCGGTCGAGGCGGCGATGCGCGACCTCTCGCGGCTGCGGCAGGGCCAGCGCGAGGCCTGGGCCGAGCGCGGCCGGATGATCGACGACGCGCCGGGCGCGCTGCGCGCCATGGCGGACGCGGCGAGCGCCCGGGCGGACGCCCTGCGCAAGCTCGCCGACGCCTCGGGCCCGCTCTACGCCACCCTCGACCAGGACCAGAAGCGCCGCGCCCTGGTGCTCGCCCGGCCGATGCGCCCGCATCACGGCCACGGCTGGCAGCGGGAGCGGGGCCCGCGCGGCGAGCGGGACTGAGCCGCTCACCCCTCCCTTGATCCCGAGGGCCGGCGGCGGCAAACCCCGCCGACCCCCGCGGATCCCGGATTCCTGCCATGGCGCGCCTGAAGGGCGACACGATCCCGCTCCTCGCCCGCCTCTGGCGCGTGTGGCTCTCCCCCCACCGCGGTACGCTCGCGGTGGTGCTGGTGCTGATCGCCGTCGTGGGCGCCGCCACCGGCCTTTACCCGGCGCTGATCAAGGCCGCCTTCGACGCCTTCGACCACAAGGACCCCTCCGCCCTGACCTACGGGCCCGCGGTGGTGATCGCCGTGACGGCCGTGCGCGGCTTCGCGCTCCTCGGCCAGACCGTGCTGACGAACCGCGTCGTCACCCGGGTCGAGGCCGACATGCAGGCCGCGCTCTACGGCCACCTGATCGAGGCCGACCTCGCCCAGCTCGGGCGCGAGAGCCCGGCCGCCTTCACGCAGCGCTTCACCACCGACTTCGCCTTCATCAAGGAGGCCCTGACCCGGATCTCCACGGTGCTGCTGCGCGACGTGGCGATGCTGATCGGGCTGGTCGCGGCCCTCATCTGGATGGACCCGGTCCTGACCCTTGTGGCCGCCGTCACGGTGCCGTTCGTGGCGGGACCGATCGGGCGGATCGGCAAGAAGCTCCGGCGGGTCTCGACCACCACGCAGGAGCAGATGGGCGCGACCGCGAGCCTGATCTCGGAGAGCCTGGCCGGCGTGCGCGTCGCCAAGACCTACGGCATGGAGGGCTACCTCAAGGCCCGAGCCCGCGCCTCGCTCGACGAGGTGCGCCGCCTCAAGATGAAGGCCGCCAATGCCCGCGGGCGCCTCGACCCGCTCCTGGAGATCGGCGGCGGGCTGGCGGTGGCGGGCGTTCTGGCGCTCGTCGGGCAGCGGGTGATGTCGGGCGAGCGCACGGTCGGCGACTTCACCGGCTACGTGGCCGCTCTGCTGCTCGCGGCCCAGCCCGCCCGCGCACTCGGCACCCTCAACGCGATCCTGCAGGAGGCGGCGGCGGCGCTTCGGCGCTACTTCGACTTGCTCGACGAGGCCCCGACCATCCGCGAGGCGCCGGGCGCCCCGGCGCTCGCGATGGGGGTGGGCGCGATCCGCTTCGAGGGGGTGCACTTCCGCTACCGCCCCGACGCGCCGGCGCTGGAGGGGATCGACCTCGACGTGGCGCCGGGCTCGACCACGGCGCTCGTCGGGCGCTCGGGCTCGGGCAAGTCCTCGCTCCTGAACCTCGTGCCGCGCCTCTACGACGTCACGGCGGGCCGCGTGCTCATCGACGGGCAGGACGTGCGGGCGGTGACGCTGGCGTCGCTGCGCGCGGCGGTCGCCGTGGTCTCGCAGGAGGTGACGCTGTTCGACGACACGGTGGCGGCCAATATCGGCTTCGGCCGGCCCGGTGCCTCTCAAGCTGAGATCGAGGCGGCGGCCCGCGCGGCGGCCGCTCACGACTTCGTCGCCAAGCTGCCCGAGGGCTACGATTTCCGCGTCGGCCCCGCAGGGCAGCGTCTCTCGGGGGGCGAGCGCCAGCGCATCGCGCTCGCCCGCGCCTTCCTGAAGGACGCGCCGATCCTGCTCCTCGACGAGGCGACCTCCGCGCTCGATGCCGAGAGCGAGCGGCTGGTGCAGGCAGCCCTGACGCGGCTGATGCAGGGCCGCACCACGCTCGTCATCGCCCACCGGCTCTCGACCATCCGCCAGGCCGATCGGATCGTCGTGATGGAGGCCGGCCGCATCGCCGAGAGCGGCCGCCACGACGACCTGCTGGCGGCCGAGGGCACCTACGCGCGCCTTCACCGGATGCAGCGCGACGAGCCGGAGGCGCTGGCCGGCGCCTGAGCGGCGGGAACCTGCGGCTGTCCAGGGACATCCCGCTCAGGGGTCGGCGGAGGCGCAGGATCATGGTGGCGGAGAGCTTCGGGCGGACCCGGCACGGAGAGCCCGTCACCCGGTACACGCTGGCGCGCGGCCCCCTGCGGATGCAGGTGATCGATTACGGCGCGGTCGTCACCCGGCTGGAGGTGCCGGACCGGGCCGGGCGCCTCGCCAACGTGGTGCTCGGGCTCGACGGGCTCGACGGCTACGAGACCGTGAGCCCGCATCTGGGAGCGGTGGCGGGCCGCTTCGCCAACCGGATCGCGGGAGGCCGCTTCGACCTCGACGGGCGCACCTACCGGCTACCCGTCAACGAGCCGCCCAACACCCTGCACGGCGGCCCCGCGGGCTTCGCCCACCGGATCTGGCACGCGACCGCGGCCGAGGCCGATCGGCTCGTCCTGGCGCGCCGCTCAGCGGACGGCGAGATGGGCTTTCCCGGCAACCTCGACGTGGAGGTGACCTACAGCCTGCCCGAGGACGGGCTGGTGCGCATCGACTACCGGGCCTGGACCGACCGCCCGACCGTGCTGAACCTGACGAACCACAGCTACTTCAATCTCGGCGGAGAAGGCACGGGCGACGTGCTCGGCCACGCGGTCTCGACCGCGGCCGACGCCTTCCTGCCGATCGACCCGACCGGCATCCCGACGGGGGAGATCCGCGGGGTCGCCGGCACGCCGCTCGATTTCCGCGAAGCCACCGCCCTCGGCGACCGGATCCGCGCGGGCGATCCGCAGATCGTGCGGGCCAAGGGCTACGACCACTGCTTCGTGCTGCGGGGCGAGTCCGGCACCCTGCGGCCGGCCGCGACCTGCGAGGATCCGCTGAGCGGGCGCCGGCTGGAGGTGGCGACGACGCAGCCGGGGCTGCAGCTCTACACCGGCAACACCCTCGACGGCACGCTGGTGGGGCCCGCGGGGCGGACCTACCGCTCCGGCGACGGGGTCTGCTTCGAGACGCAAGGGTTCCCGGACGCGCCGAACCGGCCGGACTTCCCCTCCTGCATCCTGCGGCCGGGGCAGACCTTCGCGGCCGCCACGACCTGGCTTTTCTCGGCCGCGTAGGCGCGCCCTACTCGGCAGGCGGCCGCGCCGCCTCGCGGAAGGGGTGGGCCGGGTAGGTGCCGACGATCTTCAGTTCGCGCGAGAAGTAGTCCAGCTCGTCCAGCGCCCGGGCCAGCGCCGGATCGTCCGGATGGCCGTCGACCTCGGCGTAGAACTGGGTCGCGGTGAACTGGCCCTCGACCATGTAGCTCTCGAGCTTCGACATGTTGACGCCGTTGGTCGCGAAGCCGCCGAGTGCCTTGTAGAGGGCGGCCGGGATGTTGCGCACCCGGAAGATGAAGCTCGTGACGAAGGGCCCGCCCGCGTTCTCCACGACTTCGGACTCGGGGGCGAAGACCACGAAGCGGGTGGTGTTGTGGGCCTCGTCCTCGACGTCGCGGGCCAGGATGTCGAGCCCGTAGACGCCCGCCGCCATGGCGGGCGCGAGCGCGGCCATCGTGCGGTCGCCGGCCTCGGCGACCTGGCGCGCGGCGCCCGCCGTGTCGCCCGCCACCACGGGGGCGAGCCCCAGGCGCCGGATGATGCGCCGGCACTGGCCGAGGGCGTGGATGTGGCTGTGCACGCTCCGGAGTTCCTCCAGCGCCACGCCGGGCAGGGCCATGAGCTGGAAGTGGATCGGCAGGAAGTGCTCGGCCACGATGCTGAGCGGCGCGGTCGGGAGCAGGTGGTGGATGTCGGCGACGCGCCCCGCGATCGAGTTCTCGATCGGGATCATCGCGCGGGCGGCCCGCCCCTCGGTCACCGCCGCGAAGGCGTCCTCGAAGGTGGGGCAGGGCAGGTAGGTCCAGCCCGGGAAGGCCTCGGCCGCGATGATGTGCGAGTTGGCCCCGGGCTCGCCCTGGTAGGAGATGGTCTGGTTCATGGCGGGAGTCGTGGCAGCGTCAGTTGAGGCGGCGGCCGGCCATCACGGCGCGGGCGCGTTCGAGGTCGGCGGGGGTGTCGACGCCGAGCGGCAGGTCGTCGACGATCACCGCGTCGATGCGCATGCCGGCCTCCAGCGCGCGCAGCTGCTCCAGCTTCTCGCGGGTCTCCAGCTCGCCGGGCGGGAGCGCCATGAAGCGGGCGAGGACGGTGCGGCGATAGGCGTAAAGGCCGATATGGTGGAAGAGCGGGCCCGGTCCCCAGGGCGCACGGGCGCGGGTGAAGTAGAGCGCGCGCAGGCGCCGCGGGCCGACCCGGTGGCCGACGAGCTTGACCACGTTCGGGTCGTCCACCTCCTCGGGCCTCTCGATCTCGGCGCAGAGCGTGGCGATGTCGACCGTGCGGTCGGCGAGCGGGGCCACCGCCGCGCCGATCGCGGCCGGGTCGATCGTCGGCAGGTCGCCCTGCACATTGACCACGACATCGTGGTGGCCGGCCGGATCGACCTGCTCCAGCGCCTCGGCGAGCCGGTCGGAGCCGGAGGGGTGGTCGGCCCGGGTCATCACGGCGAGGCCGCCCGCTCCGCGCACGGCTTGCGCGATCGCGTCGGTGTCGGTGGCCACCACTACGGGGCCGATCCCGGCCTCCATCGCGCGACGCCAGACATGGACGATCATCGGCTCGCCCGCGATGTCGGCGAGCGGCTTGTTCGGCAGGCGCGTCGCGGCGAGCCGCGCGGGGATGAGGACCAGGGGATCGGACACGGGGAGACACCGGCGTGGTCGGGCGGCGCTGCCTTAACAGGCGGTTTCCGCGTTGTCATTTCGCGCCGTCGCCCTCGCGGGGGCGCATTCCTGAGGGGACCGGATGAGACAGATCCGCGCCGTGGGCAAGCTTGGCCGCGTTCCGGCATTGTCAAGATCGCCCCGGAGCGGCTAAGGCACCCTCGAAATCTTCCAATGTCCGGCGTCCTGCCCCGTCACGCCAGCGGAGTTGAGTGAGCATGGATTCGTTCGAGCTGAACAAGGTCGCCGGTGCGGTCTTGGGCGCCGTGTTGTTCGCAGTCGGATCCGGCTTCGTCGCAGAGCTGATCTACCACCCGAAACCGGCCGGCAAGGCGGGCTACGACCTGCCCGAGCCGCCACCCGAGAGCGGCGCGCCGGCCGAGGCCGCGAAGGTCGAGCCGATCGCCGTGCGGCTGGCCAGCGCCAACGTCGAGAAGGGCCAGGGCGGCACCAAGGCCTGCCAGGCCTGCCACAGCTTCGAGAAGGGCGGCCCCAACAAGGTCGGCCCCGACCTCTGGGAGATCGTCGAGCGCGCCAAGGGCGGCCATGGCGGCTTCGAGTACTCGGCCGGGCTGAAGGAGAAGGGCGGCACCTGGACCTACGACGACCTCGACCACTTCCTGGCGAGCCCGAAGGGCTTCATCAAGGGCACCAAGATGGCCTTCGCGGGCATTTCGTCGCCGCAGGAACGGGCGAACGTGATCGCCTACCTGCGCACGCTCTCCGACAGCCCGAAGCCGCTGCCCGCCGCCGACAAGGCCGAGGCCAAGCCGGCCGATACCAAGGCCGCCGAGGGTGGCAAGCCTGCCGAGGCGAAGCCGGCGGACAAGCCGGCCGAGACCAAGCCCAGCGCGAGCCAGCCCGCCGCCGGCAAGGCCTCCGAGGGCAAGGACAGCCCGGCCAAGCCCGCCGACACCAACACGGCCGAGCCCGTGCTGGAGAAGGCGCCCGGCAGCCCGAAGCCGAACACCGCGACGCCGAACCGCAACGAGCCCGAGCGCAAGCCCGATCCGGCCGCCGGCGGCCCGAGCCCGAGCGCCCCGATCGAGGCCGCCCCCGCGACCCCGCCGGAGCCCGCCGCCAAGGAGCCCCCGGCCAAGGCCGACCCGGCCGCCGAGGACAAGGGCAAGACCCTGCGGGAGCAGGGCTCGACCGGCGGCGAGGCCGGCAAGTAAAACCCAAGAAACTCCCCCTCTCCCGCAAAGGGGGAGGGAGAGCGCGCATCGCGCCCGCCATCCCCAGACTCGCCGCATCCTGTGGACGAGCCCTCCGCCCGCCGCATCCTCCGCCGCCCGCCCGTGTTAGCCAGGACGCGGACTTTTCAAGGCGGCAACCGGATCAGCGATGGCGATCGGCAGCGACGGCACGATCGAGATGGGCACGGGCCTCGACGGCGCCGGCCAGGGTCGCCCGGTCGGGCTGAACCTTGAGGAACTGCTCGCCACCCGCCTGCTGGTCCAGGGCAATTCGGGCTCGGGCAAGTCGCACCTGCTGCGCCGCCTGCTGGAGCAGAGCGCCGGCCTCGTGCAGCAGGTGATCGTCGATCCGGAGGGCGATTTCGTCAGCCTCGCGGAGGCCTACGATCATCTCGTGGTCGAGGGCACGCACAGCGAGGCGGATCTCCAGGCCATCGCCGCGCGGGTGCGGGCGCACCGGGTCTCGGTGGTGCTGAACTTGGAGAGCCTCGACATGGAGGCGCAGATGCGCGCCGCCGCGGCCTTCCTGGGCGGGCTGTTCGAGGCCGAGCGGGCGCACTGGTTCCCCTGCCTCGTGGTGGTGGACGAGGCCCAGATCTTCGCGCCGATGGCGGCGGGCGACGTCTCGGACGAGGCCCGCAAGGTCTCCCTCGGCGCGATGACCAACCTGATGTGCCGCGGGCGCAAGCGGGGCCTGGCCGGCGTGATCGCGACGCAGCGGCTGGCCAAGCTCGCCAAGAACGTCGCGGCCGAGGCCACCAACTTCCTGATGGGCCGCACCTTCCTCGACATCGACATGGCGCGCGCCGCCGACTTGCTCGGGCTCGACCGCCGGGGAGCCGAGCGCTTCCGAGATCTCGGCCGCGGCGAGTTCGTGGCGCTCGGGCCGGCGCTGAGCCGCCGGCCGCTCGGCCTGCGCATCGGCGCGGTGGTGACCGGCGCGCGGGCGGTGGCGCCCGGCCTCCTGCCGCTGCCCGGGGTCGCGGACGCGGACCTGCGGGCGCAGATCCTGGCACCGGCGAGCGAGGGCGGCTTCGTGCTGCCGCCCCGCGCCCGCCCGGTCGCGGCCCCGCGGGTGACGCCGGCCGACCTGATGCGCGAGCTCGCCGCCCACCGGCCGGAGCCCGCGCCCGCCGCACCGGCCCTCGACCCGGCCGAGAACCGGGCCGGCTGCGAGGTGGTGCTGCAGGGGCTGGTCACGGATGCCGACGCGGCACACCAGCCCGTGGCGGTGGTTTACCAGGACTTCCTGGTGCGCTGCCGCATGCGCGGCCTCGACGGCGACGCCTACGGGATGTCGGCCTTCCGCCGAGCCCTCAGCGTCGCGCGGGCGGGCATCGCGGCACTCCCTGAGACAGGTGAGGGCGGCGACGAGAGCTGGAGCGCGGCGACGAACCTCGCCGCCACCATGCCCGAGGAGGTGCAGGGCGTGTTCCTGCTCATCGCCCGTGCGGCGCTCGGCGGCGAGCCGTGCCCCGGCGACGCGGCGCTCGCCAAGGCGATCGGCAGCCGCTCCCCGGGCCGGGCGCGGCGGCTCCTCGGCTACATGGAGAGCCGCGGCGCGGTGGTGAGCCGCACGGATTTCCGCGGCAACCGCGTCATCGCCGTGCCGGGCCTCGCCTGCGAGACCGCGCCAGGCGACCCGAAGGCGGAGGCTGCCCCCGCCGCAGAGGCGGCTGCGGAAGGCACCGATTGGCAGCTCTTCGCGGCGGAGTGAGAGCGGCCCGGTTCGGCGCCGCGGATCCCCTTTCCCCGCCGGGCGGGGAGAGGGAATGCCCCCTCCGCCTACCAGTAGAACTGAAGCCGCCCGATGAAGGTATCGGCATCGATCGAGCGCCCGCCCGCGATGGCGGAGGGCGCGGCGTGAGAGCGGACGTAGTCGGCCATCAGCCGCACGTTCCGGTCCGGATACCAGTTGAGCCCGACCGAGACGTCGCGCTCGATGCCGCCCCGCACCGGGCCGTCGTCGAGGTCGATCGCGCTGAAGCGGGCGGCGAGTTCGAACACGCCGAACCCGCCGTTCGAGACCCGCTCCGCATCGCCGACCCGGACGCCGGAGAAGATCGCGTAGGTCGTGCCGTACTCGGGCGTCAGCGCGTAGCGGCGGCCCTCGCCGTTGAGCACCACGCTGGCCTCGATATAGCCGCCCTGGAAGCTCAAGGGCCGCGCGCCGTCGAAGCGCTCGACCTCGGTGCGGATGTACTCGGCCTGGATCAGCACCGGCCCGTGCCGGTAGGCCGCCTCCAGGCCGAGGCGCCCGACGCTCGCCGCGTCCCGGATCTCGCCGGTGTTCACGAAGGGCCGGGCGAACAGGAAGGCCTCCGAGCGCGCGGAGAGCTGCAGCGGCGCCTCGTCGCGCGGCAGGCTGCGGTAGTTGCCCGCGATCCCAAGATGCAGCACCTGCGCGTCGGTGTTGATCGGCGCCGCGGTGAGGCGGGCGGCGGCCGAGACGCCCTCGCTGCGGATGCCGGTGTTGGCGTTGCCGCCGAAGACGCCGACCACCGCGGTCCAGTCGCCCATCGTCCGGCCGATCGCGAAACCGAAATTGCGCGCGGGCGCGAAGGCGTCGGCGAGCGAGCGCTCGGTGAAGACAGTGTTGTTGTCGCTGATCAGCTGGTCGAGGCTGAAGGGCTCCTTCATGTTGCCGACCGTCAGGATCGTGTCGGGAATGCCCTTCCAGCCGATCGCCGCGTCGTTGATCGGCCGCATCGGCTCGGCGAAATCGTACTGGAAGACGAGTTCGAGCGTCTTGCCCAGTGTCAGGTAACTCTCGATCCAGGAGCGGCGCACCGCGATGTTGTCGGAGAACGGCTCGGGCAGCCCCGGCTGCCGGAGGCCGGCCGCACCGAAGTCGAGCTGGAGCCGGCCGCCGATGCGCAGCTTCGCGGCGTCGTCCGGAAAGGTCAGAGTGATGCCGCGCGCGTCGAGCTTGAGGCGCTCGCCGTAGGGACCGGCCGGTGTCTCGGCCTCCTCTGCCGCCGCGCGGGCGGGAAGGGTGGGCCAGAGCAGAGCCGCCAGGGCGAGCACCGGCCCGGCACGTGGGCGTCGCATCCGCATCTCCCTCGCCAACGGGCGTGCCGGCGTCCGAAACGCGCCGCGGACCGGCTCGGCCAGCGCCAGCGAGCGTAGCCGTTCCGTACCCGGAACACGCGGTCCGCGCCACAACACCCCGACGCGGATCGCGGGCTCACAGCATCGGCAGCGTGCGCGGACGGGGGCCGCGCGGGAAATGCGCGTCGATCAGCGCGATCTCGGCGGCGTTGAGATGGATGTCGGCGGCCGCCGCGTTCTCCCGCGCGCGCGACGCCCGCACGGTCTTGGGGATCGTGAAGGTGTTGTCGAGCCGGGTCAGGAAGGCGAGGGCCACGCCGTAGGGGCTGGTGCCGTGCGCCTCGGCGATGCCGGCGAGCACCCGCCCGCCCGGGCTCGACGGGTCCGGAAACTCGCCGCTCCCGAAGGGGGAGTAGCCCACCAGCGCCACGCCGTTCTTCGCGCACCAGGGCAGGACGGCGTGCTCGATCGCCCGCTCGCCCAGATGATAGATCACCTGGTTGCAGGCGATCCGGTAGGGACCGGCGATGCGGAGCGCCGCGTCGAGGTCGTCCACGTCGAAGTTGCTCAGCCCCCAGGACAGGATCTTGCCGTCCCGGCGCAGGTCCTCGAAGCCCGCGATCGTCTCCTCCAGCGGGTGGTGGCCCGGCCAGTGCAGCAGGTAGCAGTCGAGCCGGTCGGTCTTCAGCCGCCGCAGCGAGGCCTCGCAGGCCCGCACCACGCCGCGCCGCGTGGCGTTGCCCGGCACGACCTTCGAGACCAGGAACACCTCCTCGCGCAGGCCGGCGATCGCCTCGGCCACGATCGACTCGGCGTCGTCGTACATCTCGGCGGTGTCGATATGGCTCATCCCGGCATCGATCCCGGCGCGCAAGGCCGCGACGGCGGCGGCCCGCTCGGAGCCGTCCATGCGCCACGTGCCCTGGCCGATCACTGGGACGGAGATGCCGGTGGCGCCGAAGCTTCTGGCGTACATCTCTGCCTCTCCCCTCGCGGATGGCTTGTGCCGGGTGGAAAGCGCCTGCGGCCGGCCCGGACCCGGAGCCCGTTTCGCGGTGCGCCCGCCTTCCGGCTCCTCGACCGCGCAACGCCGCGGCCCGCGCATCGTTGCGTGTTCCCGAGGCCCGGCCTGCCGGGGAACCGCGAGCCCGACCTGCAGCGCACCGAATCTGAAGCCTTCGGCCGCGCGTCGGCACGGCCGATGCCTTATTCGCGCCATCAAGGGGCGGTGAGCAATGGGTCGGCCCCGCCGTCGGGGATTGGACTTTCGTCCAAGGTCCCGCGCGACGCCTCTTGAGAAGCGGCCCGGAGGCCCGCAAGGGTTTTTGCCGGGCGCCTGACGCCACGGGGGGGCATGATGCTGCCGCAGCATCGCTGGTTCTGGGCGCTGATCCTCCTCGCCTGCGCGGGCGCGGGGCTCGTCTACAACTTCGTCTTCGCGGACGGCGCCTCGCCGCTGGCCGGCCTCGCCTACGGCGTCTGCATCGGCGGCACCGCGCTCGCCTTCGACCGCGGCCTGATCCTGGCCGGGCTCCAGGCGCGGATCCGGCGCCTGCCGGCGAGCATCTTCGTGCCGGCGGCGGAACTGGCCTACGTGGCGATGATCGTGGCCGGCAACGCGCTGGGCGGCCTCGTGGTCTGGGCCTTCGGGCTGACCCCCGACCCGCTCTCCGACGCGGTGCGCACCACGCCGCGCGTCCTCACCTACGCGCTCGCGGTCTCGGCGCTCCTCGTCTTCGTGATCCGCATGCGCGACCTCATCGGCGCCGAGGTCTTCGTCAACCTGATGGTGGGCCGCTACCACCGGCCGGTGGAGGAGGAGCGGATCTTCCTGTTCCTCGACGTCGTGGGCTCGACCGCCTTCGCGGAGACGCACGGCGACCTGCGGGCCCAGGAATATCTCGCGGCCGTGTTCGCGGCGCTCGCCGAGCCGGTGCGGCGCAACGCGGGCGCCATCGACGACTATATCGGCGACATGGCGATGGTGACGTGGCCGATGAAGCGCGGCCTGCACAAGGCGCGCTGCGTGGCCTGCGTGTTCGACGTGCTCGACCGGATCGAGCGCGACGCCGAGGCGTGGCGGGCCCGCTTCGGCACGGTGCCGCGCCTGCGCGCGGCGCTGCACGGCGGTCCGATCGTCACCGCGGAAGTCGGGGTGGACCGGCACAAGATCGCCTATTTCGGCGACGCGGTGAACGTGACGGCACGGATCGAGGCCCTGTGCCGGCCGCTCGGCACCGGCATCCTGATCTCGCAGGACCTGCTCGACCGCCTGCCCGCGCTGCCGGCCGGCATCCGCGCCCGCTCCCTCGGCGCCCACGCCCTGCGCGGCCGCGGCCAGCCGCTCGCCATCGCCACCCTGGAGCGCACCGCCGACGCGGCCGCCCCGGCCATGTCGCGGGCGGAGACGCGAGGGGACGCGACCGTCACGCCCCTGCGCACCGCCGGGCAGCGCTGATGGGACGATCCTGGCTCCGGGCCCTCCGGCTGGCGATCCGGTTCGGATTTCCGCTGGCGGGCCTCGCGGTGATCGGGCACGCCGTCGTCATCTCGGTCGGCGGCGACATCGAGCGCTGGCAGTTCGCGCTGGGCGCGCTGCTGATCGCCCTGAGCTTCGCCGCCCGCCTCGTGCCGCGGGGATCGCCGCAGGGTTCATCATGACCACGACGCCCGCGATCTACGTCGATGCCGATGCCTGCCCGGTGAAGGACGAGACTTTCCGGGTGGCGGCCCGCTACGGGCTCCACGTCTACGTGGTGGCCAACAGCCTGCTCAACCTGCCGCGCGAGCCCTGGATCGAGCGGGTGGTGGTCGGCGACGCCCTCGACGCGGCCGACGACTGGATCGCCGAGCGGGCCGGACCGGACGCCATCGTGGTCACGGCCGACGTGCCGCTGGCGAGCCGCTGTGTGAAGGCAGGCGCCAGCGTGATCGCACCCAACGGCAAGCCGTTCAGCGAATCCTCGGTCGGGATGGCGCTGGCGACCCGGAACCTGATGCAGGATCTGCGCGAGGCGGGCGTGGTGACGGGCGGCCCGCGGCCGTTCACCCGGCAGGACCGCTCCGCATTCCTGGGCGCCCTCGACCGCGCCGTGAACCGCCTGCGGCGGGGGCGCTGAGGGGATCAGCCCTCGCGCAGGACGAGCGCCCTCAGCGCGTCGTTGATACGGTCCTGCCAGCCCGGTCCGTCCTTCTGGAAGTGCTCCAGCACGGCGCTGTCGAGGCGCAGGGTCACGCTCTCGCGCACACCCGGCACCGCGGCGGGCGCGCTCGGCGGGGGGCTCTCGGGCTTGCGGGTTGTCGCCGCCTTGAAGGCGGCCTCCGCCGCCCGGCGCGGATCGGCGGGGCGGCGGTTGCGCATGTCGGACATGGCCGGGTCAGGCCTTCCGGGCGGACTTCTTGGCGCCAGCCTTGGCAGCCTTCGCCTCGGCCTTGGCGGCGGCTTCCGCAGCCTTGGCCTGGGCGTCGGCCGCTTCTTTGGCGAGGCGCAGCGCCTTCAGGCGCGTCGTGCGCTCATCCACCGCCTTGATCTGCGCGAGATGCTCGGCCATCGCCTGCGCGCCCTCGCGGGCCATGCGCTCGGCGCGCTCCGCCCGCTCGGCGCGGTTCTCGGCCTTGGCCTTGGCTTCCGCCTCGAGATCGCGCACCTCGTCCGCGTCGTCGATCTCGGTGTCGGTGTCGTGGGTCATCCTGTCCCTTTCTGGCCGCCGCGGGCTCGAGGGCGCGCAACGATCGGCTGGTTCGGGTTCGGCCCGGATGCGGGGTGACGGGCCGTCGTGCCGCTTCGACGGGCGGACACTGCCGCGAGAATGCGGCACTCTTCTATGTAGGGCGCCGTTCCGAAAAAGCGAGTTTTACGCTCAAGCCTCGGTCAGGATTCCTCGTCGAGGGTGTCAAATCCGCTCAGAACAGGGAGATCAGCAGGATACCGGCCGCCATCAGGCCGGCGCCTGCGAGGCGCCGGGACCCTGCACGGCAGACCGGCATGCCGAGCCAGCCGAAATGGTCCATGGCGATCGAGGTGCAGAGATTGGCGGTGATCAGCAGGCCGTTAAAGGCGCCCGCGCCCACCGTATCGACAAAGAGGAGGCCGCCGAACACCGCCACGGCGCCCGCGAGCCCGCCGAGCGGCGCCCACCAGGGCATGCGGGCGAGGTCGGCCCGCGTCGGCAGCGGCAGGGGCCGCACCGCGAAAATCGCCAGGAACACGAAGAGGATCGGCAGGAACGAGACGGCCGCCGCCAGCCAGGGATTGACCAGCGCGCCGCGCAGCTGCGCGTTCCAGACGACGCCGAGCGCCTGGAGCGCGCCCGCCCCGAGCACGAAGGGCATGAGCAGTCGCCCGCCCGCGGGGCGGTCCTCGTCCCGGCCGGCCGGCCGCGCGCGGGCGATCAGCACGATGCCCGCGACCATCAGGAGGCCGCCGAGCCAGGGCATCGGCCGGAAGCCGCTGCCGGACAGGCCGAACAGCCCGAGCGCGTCGAGCGCGAGCGAGGTCAGGATGTTGCCGGTGATGAGCAGGCCGTTGAACGGCCCCGCCCCGACCTTGTCGATGAGCGCGAGGCCGCCGAAGACCGCCACGGCGCCGGCCAGCCCCCCGAGCGGCGCCCACCAGGGCATGGCGGCGAGCGTTTCGACTGTCGGCAGCGGAATCGGCCGGAGGAGGAACAGCGTCACGAAGACGAAGACGATCGGCGCGAAGGAGACGGCCGCCGCCAGCCAGGGATTCACGAGGCCGCCGCGCAGGCGCGCGTTCATGGCGTTGCCCAGCGCCTGAAGCGCGCCGGCCGCGAGGATGAAGGGATAGAGGAGGGCGGGGCTCACGGCGACACCTTCAGACGAGCAGGAGCGCGGCGAGCGCCAGGATCAGGGCCGGCGGCATCACCACGAGGCCGAGCTTGAGGAAGCGCCAGGCCGAGACGTGCTCGCCCTCGCGCCGGATCGCCGTGAGCCAGAGGATGGTGGCCAGCGACCCGGTGACCGAGAGGTTCGGCCCGAGATCGACGCCGATCAGGATGGCGCCCGCGATCCTGCGCGAGACCTCGGCCTCCTGGACGGCGGCGCCGGCCAGGAGCCCGGCCGGCAGGTTGTTGACGAGGTTCGTACCGAAGGCGACGAGGGCACCGCCCGCCCAGGCTGTGGCGGCCGGATCCGCGGAGGCCCAGGCCCGCAGGGTGTCGGCGAGCAGGCGCAGGACGCCCGTCGTCTCCAGCGCCTCGACCAGCACGAAGAGCCCCGCCACAAGCGGCAGCACGCCCCAGGAGACGTCGCGCACCACATCGACTAGGCCGCCGCGCCGGATCATGAGGACCACGAGCGTGGTGGCGACACCGGCCGCGAAGGTCGGCAGGCCGAGATCGATGCCCGCGGCCGAGGCGGCGATCAGCGCGCCCGCCGTCGCCAGGATGCCGGCGGCCGCGACCTTGCCGCCGGTGCCGAGCGGCGCGGTCTCGACCTCCGCGGCCAGCGTCATGGCCTTCAGGGCGCCGTTCTGGGTGATGCGCAGGGCGACGTAGGTGGCGAGGATCGCGGCCGCCGAGGGCAGGCCGAAGGTGCGCAGCCATTCCGCCAGCGGGGGCATGTGCTCGGCGAAGACCACGAGGTTCGCCGGGTTCGAGATCGGCAGCACGAAGCTCGCCGCGTTGGCGATGAAGGCGCAGATGAAGAGGTAGGGCAGGGGATCCTGCGCCCGGGCGGCCCGGGCGGCGGCGTAGACGGCCGGCGTCAGCACCACCGCGCAGGCGTCGTTCGAGAGGAACACCGTGACGAGCGTGCCGACCGCGTAGACGAGCAGGAACAGGCGCGTGGCCGAGCCGCGCGCCGCCCGCACCGCGAGCCCGGCCAGCCAGTCGAACAGCCCCTCCTTCCGGGCGATCTCGGCCAGCAGCATCATGCCGACGAGGAAGAGGTAGACGTCCGTCCCCTTCAGCACCCCGGCCCAGGCGGTTCCGGGCGGCAGGAGGCCCAGCACCACCAGTGCGGCAGCGCCGAGCACCGCCCAGATCGCCTCGGGCCAGCCCATCGGCCGCACGATGACGCCGAGCGTCGCCAGCCCCGCGATCCCCCAGGTCGCGAGGTTCGGTGTCAGTGAGGCACCCATGCGGCGCGGATCTTTCGGTGTGCGAGGGCGGGATCAGGCGGCGGCGGGGGCGAGGCGGCGGTCTCCCGGCCTGCTGCCGGGCGTGCTGCCCGGCTTGGCTCCCGGCGGCGTGTAGCCGTAGGTCTCGGGCATCAGGACCAGGTAGGCCAGGAAGGCGAGACCCGCGATCCCGGCGAGCGCCAGGAAGGCCACGGAGAAGCCGGCCCAGACGATCAGCGCGCCGGCGAGCGTCGCGCTGAAGGCGGCGCCGAGCCCCTGGGCGGTCGCCACCGCCCCCTGCGCGGCGTTGAAGCGGCCGGTGCCGCGGGTGAGGTCGGCCACCACCACGGGGAAGAGCGCGCCGTAGATCCCCGCCCCGATCCCGTCGAGGAGCTGTACGCCGACGAGCCAGAACGGGTTGTCGGAGAAGGTGTAGAGCACGCCGCGCAGGGCCAGCACCCCGAAGGCCGCGAGAAAGATCGGCTTGCGGCCGATCGCGTCGGCCCGGGCACCGACGAAGACCGCCACCGGCACCATCACGCACTGCGCCGCAACGATGCAGACCGCGATGAGCGAGGTCGCATGGTCCTTGCCCGAGAGCTTGGTGAGGAGCTGGCCCACCGAGGGCAGCATCGCGGCGTTGGCGAGGTGGAAGGCGGCGCAAAGGAGCGCGAAGAGCAGCAGCGTGCGGTTCTGGACGAGCGCGCCGAGGCCCGAGGGCTGCTCGTCGCCCGAGCCCTCCTGGTGGTCGAGGCCGCGGGCGAGGTCGTCGTCGATGGCCCGCGCCGGGATCATCAGCATCGCGCCGATCGAGGCCGCGGCGAGCAGCGCCATCAGCCAGAACACCACGATGGGCCCGAAATAGTAGGCGGTGGCGCCCGCGATCGCGGCCGAGACGGCGTTGCCCGCGTGGTTGAAGCCCTCATTGCGGCCGATGCGCTTGGCGAACGCCTTCGGGCCGACGACGCCCAGCGTGATGGCGGCGAGCGCGGGCGGGAAGATCGCGCCCGCGATGCCGGCGACCGACTGGGTGGCGGCAACGAGCCAGAAGCTCTGGATGAAGGGCAGGGCGAGCGAGCTGAGCGTCACAGCGACCGCGGCGGCGATCACCACGAGCCGCTTGGCCCTGGTGCGGTCGATCAGGGCGCCGGCCGGGGTCTGGGCGATCAGCCCGGCGATGCCCGAGATGGTGATGACGAGGCCGATCGTCGCCTCGTTCCAGCCCTGGTCCGGCCCGCGCACCGCGAGCAGGTAGATCGCCAGGTAGGGCCCGAGTCCGTCGCGCACGTCGGCCAGGAAGAAGTTGAGCGCGTCGAGGCCGCGCAGGGCGCGTGGCGAGGGCGCAGTGGCGCCCGCATCGGCAGCAGGGGTCATGGAGATCTCGGCAGGCGCGGCGCCCGTTGCGCCGCGCGGCCAAGCCTTTTCCGGGGCTGCGGTTCCGGCGGCCCCGGCACACGAGTGCGTGAACCGCGGGATAACGCTCAGCGCACCCGGTAGTTCAACGGAATCGTGACCGTCAGGCTGGGCTGAGTCACGCCCGCGGGCGCCGGCGGCAGGCTGCCGCGCACGGCGCCGAGCGCGGCGCTGTCGATCTGGCCGACGCCGCTGCTGCGCGCGAGACCCGCGCCGCTGACGGCGCCCGAGCGCATCACGGTGAAGCGCACGACGGCGGTGCCGCCGCTTGTGCCGGCAGCGGCTCCCGCGTTCATGCGGCCGTGGATCGCCGCGCTGATCGCGCCGGTCCACTGGCGCATCGCGCTCGGGTCGCTGCCCGCCGCGGCACGGCCGGCGGCATTCTGGCGCGATGACGCGGCGGAGGCGCGCTCGGCGCCCTCGGCTGCGCGGGACTCGCGCGCCCGCGCCTCGCGCTGAGCCTTCAGCTTGGCCTCGCGCAGCTCCTCACGGCGCTTCTCCAGCATCTCCTCGCGCTTCTTGGCTTCGCGCTGGGCCTTCAGCTTCGCCTCGCGCTCCGCCTTGAGCTTAGCCAGATCCGGCTTCGGCTTCTCCGGCTCGACGGGCTTCGGAGCCTCGGCGACGGTCGGCGGCGGGGGCGCCAGCGCCTCGGCCTCGGGCGCGGTTGAGGTGATGACCTGGCTCTCCGGCTCGATCGGCCGGGCGTCCGGCGGCGCCTCGGTCAGGGCCTGGGTCTGCGGCGGGGCCTCGGCGGGTGTCTCCTCGGGCTTGACCTCGGCGACCTCGGGCGGCGGCGGCGGGGTCGTCGCCTCCTCGACCGGCTGCTCGGTGGGCTGCTGTTCGGGCGGCGTCTCGACGGCGGCCTGGTTCTCCAGCACCGACTCGGTCTGCGCCTCGGTCATCAGGGGCGCGAGATCGACCGTGACCTGCTGCTCGCCGGGCGGGGCCGGCGGCGCGAGGCGCAGGAAAGTGATCGCGAGCAGCGCGCCCGCGTGCAGGACGAACGCGACGAGGAAGGCCGCGACAAGCCCAGAAGGGCGGCTCCCCGGCCCGTCGGGCGCGAGGCCGGCGAGGTCGGACCCGGCGGGCATGGACGTACCGCTCATGGGATCAGCGCGCCGTCCCGCCGCTCGCGGGCGCCGCGGCGCCGGGGGCAGCCCCGCCCGGAGACTGGGCGATCAACGACACCTTGGTGAAGCCCGCCTGACCGACGAGGCCCATCACCTCCATGACCTTGCCGTAGGGCACGTCGCGGTCGCCGCGCACCAGCACGACCTGGTCCTTGTTCTCGGCGGCCATCGCCCGCAGACGCGCCGTCAGACCCTCGGTGGTGAAGACCTCCTTGGCGATGGAGGGCTGGCCCTCCTTGTCGACGGTGACCTCCATCGGCTTCTGCGACTGGGCCACCTTGGCGGCGGCGGTCTTGGGCAGCTGCACCGGCACGCCGGTCGTCATCAGGGGGGCCGCCACCATGAAGATGATCAGCAGCACCAGCATCACGTCGACCATTGGGGTGACGTTGATCTCGGACATCGGGGTCGCGTCGAGGCCGTCCTCGTCGTCGCCCCCGCTCGCGCGGATCGAACCCATCGCCATCGGGCGTCCTCCGGGCTGGCGGCCGGCCGCTCTCGCGGGCGCCGCGCAGGCATATGCATTGCGGGAGACCCCGCCGCACCGGGGGGCGGGGCCGTGACGCGGGCGCGCTCGCGCCCGCCGGTTCGGGGTAGGCTACTCGGCGGCGGCGCGGTGCTTGACGGTGCCGCGGTCGCGGGCGAGCCGGTTGCCGAGCACGCCGATGCAGGAGACGAAGCCGCTCTGCAGCCGCGCGATGTCGCCCGAGAGCTTGTTGTAGGCCATCACCGCCGGGATCGCGACGACGAGGCCGATCGCGGTGGCGAAGAGCGCCTCGGCGATGCCCGGCGCCACCACGGCGAGCGAGGTGTCCTGGCTCTTCGCGATCGAGGAGAACGAGTTCATGATGCCCCAGACCGTGCCGAACAGGCCGATGAACGGGGCGGTCGAGCCGGAGGTGGCGAGCAGCGCGAGGCCGTTCTGCAGGCGCTTCATCTCCAGGCCGAGGGCGGCCCGCATGGCGCGCTCGATGCGGTCGCGCCGCTCGGCGCGGGTCTCGCTCGGATCCTGGTCGCGCCACGCCTCGATCGCGGCCTTCACGATGTGGCCGGAGATGCCCCGCTGCTCGCCGTCGAGGCTGCCGCCGGAGCGCACCAGCGCCTCGAAAGCCTTGGCCTGCCGCTTGGCGGCGGCGAGGCGCACGACCTTCTCGAACACCACGGTCCAGCAGGCGATCGAGGCGACGACCAGCAGGATCATCACGCCCTTCACGATCGGGTCGGCCTGAAGGAACAGGCCGACGAAGGACATGTCGTGCGCAACGGCCGCGGCATCGAGCGGGGCGGTGTTCTCCATCGGGGGCTCCTCAGGTCATCGGGTCGGGTTGCGGCCAAGCCCTCACGCGCAATGGCCTCTGGCCGCCGGGCGCATCCGCGCCGGGCAGCCGGTCGTCTTCGGGGCGGACGCCGCGGCCTGCCTGACCCGCGGCGTCCTGATGATCGGATCACCGATCGAGGGGAACGCCGGCCTTGGTCTCGGTCTCGGTGCGCTCCAGGCATCCCTCCCGGCCGCCCTCGCCGCCCTCGCAGGCCAGCACGTCGTTCAAGAGAACGCGGCCGATCTTCGGGCAGGTGATGCCGGCGAACTCGAACAGCTTCACGGTAGTCTTGCGGGCGGGCAGCGGCCCGAGCTCGACGGCGACCCGCTTCTGCGCCACGCCCTCGGTGTCGAAGGCGAAGAGATCGACCTTGTAGGACTTGATCGCGGGCCCCTTCAGGTTGTCGACCACGACGGTCGCGCGGCAGGCCTCGCCCGAGGCCTCCAGTCGGTTCAGCTGCAACCGGATCGGCGCCCCAGCGGCGGCCGGCGCGCTCGTGGCCGCGGCATCCTGGGCGCGGGCGGCCCCGGCGAGCGCGACCGAGAGGCCGAGCGCGGCGAGGCCGCACCGAACACCCGGGCTGCGCCTGCTCCCTGCGCCCCGCATCGACACCTGCTGTGCGACCATCACCGTTGCGTCTTCCTCTCTCGCGTCTCGAACTCGCGCGCCGGCCGGGCGGCTTCAGTGCAGGGCCGAACCGGCGGGCCTGCGCGGCACGCTGCTCCCGAGCCGGTCCGCCGCCGCGTCGATCGACCCGACCGCCGCCCGCAGCGCGGCCACGAGCCGGGGCGCCTCGGCCCGGCCGGTGATCTCGGCCGCACCCCGCGCCACCTCGTCCCAGAGGCAGCGCCGGCCGCGGCCGATCAGCCCCACCAGGGCGCATTCGTGCCCAGTGACGCGGCAGCAGGTCGCGGGCATGAAGGACCAGTCCCGGTCCCGCTCCGCCCGCAGCGCGCGCACGATACCAACCACGCCCGCAACGAAGCGCCCTCCCTCGTCCGGCCCGAGCAGTTGCTCGGCCCCGTCGAAGGCCGCCTCCCAGCAGGCCACGTCGCCCGTCAGGTAGCCGGCCGCGACGAAGCGGGCGACCGACAGCGCAAGCACGTCCGCGTCGTCGCCGCAGACATCGACCACGCGCGGCAGCGCGATGTGGCCGGGCGGGCTGGACGACGCGGTCATGGAGCCTCCGGTCTTCGGCCGCACGCCGTGGCCCGGCGGCTGCATCCCTGCGGGGGCGATATCGCGGGACGGCGCCCCGGATCAAGGTCTGCCTCGAAATTCAGAGCAGTTCCAAACTGTTACTCAAGACCCGATTGGAGCCTGCAGAAGGTTGCCGACAGTATTGCCGAATCATCCCGGCCTCATCCACGGCGACGAAATCCGCTCTGGCCCGGGACAGACCCGCCCAGCACCGACAACGGCGTGTAGGGTGGCCGCATCCAGCATCCGGAGCGGTGGTCCGGCCGCCCGCCGGGCCGCGGAAAGCGCCTCCCTTGATGCCCAGCGCGGCGCCTTCCATATCTTTCCGCGATCCGGCACGGCCGGGCGGGAGCGCTGCCGCGGCGGGCTCCGCGACACGGGGTGCCCACAGGCCTTCGCGGGCCCGGGGCCCCGCCTGAAGGACGCTTGCCTGCGATGACCCGTCCCTCCCCGTTCGGACACCCCTTCCTGCTCGGCTTCGACGAGATCGAGCAGGCGCTGGACCGGGTGTCGAAGGCCGCCAACGACGGCTACCCCCCCTATAACATCGAGCGCGTGCCCCGCACCGAGCGGGAGCCCGAGCGCCTGCGCATCACGCTGGCGGTGGCGGGCTTCACCCGCGACCAGCTCGACGTGATGCTGGAAGAGAACCAGCTCGTGGTGCGCGGCCGGCAGGTCGAGGAGCGCGAGCGGCACTTCCTGCACCGCGGCATCGCGGCGCGCCAGTTCCAGCGTGCCTTCCTGCTCGCCGACGGCATGGAGGTGCTGGGCGCCGACCTCCAGAACGGACTCCTGTCGATCGACCTCGCCCGCCCCGAACCGGAGCGCGTGGTGCGCAAGATCGCGATCTCAGCGCGGGATTGAGACGGGCGGCTTCGCGCGCGGCCCTGCCGCCGCGGGTGCCCTCTCCGGCCGGCAGCCTCAGACCGGGAAACCGCTGCCGCCCGGCGATTAAACGCCCGTCAAGTGTCGAGCCGGCAAGGATTGGCCGGCAAGGATTGATCGCAGAGCGCGCCGACACCACATGCGGATCAGGCCCCGCGGTCGCTTCGGGACCGCACGACAGGCCTGAAGCTCTGCCTCGAAAGGAGGGCACGACATGACCGATCTGAACCCGTCTCCCCTCACGCCGGCCGACCTCGATCCGGCCGAGTTCAACACCGCCGATCTCGCGGCGCTCGGCGAGGGCCACATCGCCTACGTGCGCCCGATCACCTCGGACGAGGTCAAGCGGATGTTCCCGCAGGCGCCCGACCTGACGCCCGGCCTCGACCTCTTCGCCCTGCTCTCGGCGAGCGGCGCCCCGATCCTGCTCGCGGATTCCCGCGAGGTCGTGCTGGCCAACGCCTTCGCGCACGACCTGCAGCCGGTCAGCCTGCACTGATCCACCCTTCGGTCGCGCGTCGGCCGCGACGGGGCGCGAGCCTCGTCGGAGGCGCGCCCTGACGGCGCCAGGCTCCCCGTCCGGCGCCGTCAGACCGTTTCTCACGCCATCTCCGCCACCGCCCCGATCAGCCGCGTGATGTCCTGCGGCCGCGAGAGGCGGTGGTCGCCGTCCGCGATCAGGGTCAGCACCGTGCCCTCCGCGGGCAGCCGGTCGAGGATCTTGAAGGCGTGCGGGTGCGGCACGTCCGGGTCGCGCATCCCCTGGAGGATGTGGACCGGGCAGCCGAGATCGAGCGGGCCGGTCAGCAGCCGGTTCCGCCGCCCGTCCGCGATCAGCGCCATGGTGACGGGATCGGGCTCCGGCGCGTAGGCGCTCTGGCGCATCCAGACCCCGTCGCGCTCCAGCGCGTCCCGCACGCCTTTCGGGAACTGGTCCCACATCAGGTCCTCGGTGAAGTCGAGGGCCGGGGCGATCAGCACCAGCCCGGCGGCCGGCCGCCCGGCGGCGAGGCGGGCCCGTGCGGCGAGGCAGGCGATCCAACCGCCCATCGAGGAGCCGACGAGCACCGGCCGCTCCGGCGCATGGGCCGCGATCACAGCCTCGGCATCCTCCAGCCAGGTCGAGATCGTGCAGGCGGCGAAATCCCCGCCCGAGGCGCCGTGGCCCGTATAGTCGAAGCGCACGAAGCGGCGCCCCGCGCGCTCCGCCCAGTCATCGACCGCCACGGCCTTGGTGGCGCCCATGTCGGAGCGGAAGCCGCCGAGCCAGACCACCGGCGGCCCAGCGCCGTCCCGCACCCGCAGGGCGATCTCGCGCCGGCTCCCGCCGTCCCCGACCGCGATGAACGCGGGCGCCTCATCCGTCTGCCCCATCCCCTTCTCCTCTCGCGATGCTTCCCGGCCTGAACGCTTCAGCTTCAGGCTCCGTTTACCCGACCGTAAAGCCCGGGGCCGATCCTGTGACGATGCGTACGAGACAGAGGGTAGCGTTCCGCAGATGACCGGCGAGACGCGCAGCCCCACCGGCTTTCCCACACAGGCACCGCCGCTCGCGGGCGCCTGCGTGCTTCAGATCATCCCCGCGCTTGACGCAGGCGGCGCGGAGCGCACCACCGTCGACGTCGCGGCGGGCCTCGCCGCGGCGGGCGCCCGGGCGCTGGTCGCCACGGAGGGCGGCCGGCTGGTCGGCGAGCTCCAGGCCAAGGGCGGCGTCTGGGTTCCGTTCCCGGCAGGCTCGAAGAATCCGCTCGCGATGGCGCTCAACGTCGGCCGCCTCGCCCGCCTCTGCCGGCGCGAAGGCGTCGGGCTGATCCACGCGCGCTCGCGCGCCCCGGCCTGGGTGGCGCTCGGCGCGGCGCGGAGGCTCAGGCTGCCCTTCGTCACGACCTATCACGGCAGCTATTCGGGCCGGACCGGTGTGAAGGTGCTCTACAACTCGGTGATGGCGCGGGGCGACGCGGTGATCGCCAACTCGCACTACACCGCCGACCTGATCCGGCGCCTGCACGCCGAGCAGGCGGGGGACCGGGTTCAGGTGATCCACCGCGGCACGGATCTCGCCGCCTTCACGCCGGTTGCGGTCGGGCCCGGGCGAGTCGAGGCCCTGCGCCGGAGCTGGGGCGTGGCGCCCCACGAGCGCGTGGTGCTGCTCGCCGCCCGGCTCACCGCCTGGAAGGGCCACCGCGTGCTGATCGAGGCCGCGGCGCTGATGCGGGGCCGCGGCGTCGGCGACCTCGCGGTGGTGCTGGCGGGCGACCCCCAGGGCCGGGAGGGCTACGTCCGCGAGATCGACGCCCTGATCGCCGCGCGCGGCCTCCAGGGCATCGTGCGACGCGTCGGGCACTGCACCGACATGCCGGCGGCCTTTCGCGCGGCGTCCGTGGTGGCGGTGCCCTCCGTCGAGCCCGAGGCCTTCGGCCGGGCCGCGGTCGAGGCGCAGGCGCTCGGGACACCCGTCGTCGTCTCCGACCTCGGTGCCGTGCCCGAGACGGTGCTGAGCCCGCCCGACGTCGAGCCTGGCCAGCGCACCGGCTGGCGCGTGCCGGCCGGGGACGCCGACGCGCTGGCCGCCGCGCTCGGCGACGCCCTCGCGCTCGGCGCCAGCGCCCGCGACGCGCTGGGCCGCCGCGCCCGGGCGCATGTCGAGGCGAATTTCTCGCTGGAGCGCATGGTCGGCGACACGCTCGACGTCTACGCGCGCCTCCTCGGACGGGCCACCTGACGGGAGCACGGCGCGACCGATCCAGACGACGGATCCGGGCGACGGATCTTGCGGCCGTGCCGGCGCGTTCTCACATCTAACGTGTCTTTCGGGAACCATCTTCGAAGAACTGCGCTTCGCACATGCCGAGGTGTGTTGACTTGCTGTACGCTTGAGCCAAGGTAGGTTTATCCGGGATTGGCCGGAGCGGCGGCGGTCAGGACATCCCTCGGAAGGATGTTCCGGGTCGCCTCTTCGTCGTTGCAGCAGGAGATAGCAGCCATTCGTAGACCTATGAGAGCCATGCCGGCCCCGCAGAAGGACGGGCCGCGCGCCAACCGGGACATTCGCGGCGTCCGCGACGTGCAGCTCATCGACGCGGAAGGCCAGAACCGCGGCGTCGTCCCGTTCTTCGACGCCCTTCAGATGGCCGAGGAGGCGGGCCTCGATCTCGTGGAGATCGCGCCGAACTCCGCGCCGCCCGTCTGCAAGCTCCTCGATTACGGCCGCTTCCGCTTCAACGAGCAGAAGAAGCAGAACGAGGCGCGCAAGCGGCAGAAGACGGTCGAGGTCAAGGAGATCAAGCTCCGTCCCGGCATCGACAAGCACGACTACGACGTCAAGATGAAGTCGGTGCAGCGGTTCTTCGAGGAGGGCGACAAGGTCAAGGTGACCCTGCGCTTCCGCGGCCGCGAGATGGCTCACCAGGATCTCGGCCTGCGCCTCCTCGAGCGCGTGAAGCACGAGACCGCCGAGATCGCCAAGGTCGAGAGCGAGCCGATGCTCGAAGGCCGGCAGATGATCATGATCCTGGCGCCGCGCTAGAGGCGCCTCGGCAGTTCGATCGCGTTCGCGCCGTCCCCGACCGGGACGGCGCTTTCGTTTGGGCAGCAGCCGGCTTATCTGCCCCTCATGGCCCTCGCCCCCGAAGAGATCGAACGCTACGCCCGCCACCTCGTGCTCGCCGAGGTGGGCGGCCCCGGCCAGAACCGGCTGAAGGCCGCCCGCGTGCTGGTGATCGGGGCGGGAGGGCTCGGAGCACCGCTGATCCAGTATCTCGCCGCCGCCGGCATCGGCACGATCGGCATCGTGGACGACGACACCGTCTCGCTCTCGAATTTGCAGCGGCAGGTGATCCACGGAACGCCCGATATCGGTCGCCCGAAGGTGGAGAGCGCGGGCGACGCGGTCGCGCGCCTCAACCCGCACGTCGCCGTGGTCGCCCATCCGCACCGGATCACGCCCGAGAACGCGGTGGACCTGATCGCGCAGTACGATCTGGTGGCGGACGGCTCGGACAACTTCGCCACCCGCTACGCCGTCTCGGACGCCTGCTTCCACGCCCGGCGCCCGCTGGTCACCGCCGCGCTCGGACGCTTCGACGGCTCGCTCACCACGATCCGGGCGCACGAGACGGGTGCGGCGGGACACCCGAACCCGACCTATCGCTGCCTGTTCCCGGAGCCACCGCCGGCGGGCTCGATTCCGCCCTGCGCCGAGGCCGGCGTGCTCGGGGCGCTCGCGGGCGTGATGGGCTCGCTCATGGCCATGGAGGTGGTCCGCGCGGTCACCGGTTTCGGCGAGCCCCTGGTCGGCCGCCTCCTGATGGTGGATGCGCGCGCGATGCGTTTCGAGACGCTGTCCTACGGCTGGGACGCCGCGAACCCGCTCAGCGGGACGGGTGGGTGAGCCTCAGACCGTTGCGACCTTGCCGAGGCAGCACTTCTTGAACTTCTGGCCGCTGCCGCAGGGGCAGGGATCGTTGCGGCCGATATCCCGGTAGGGGTTCTGCTGCGGCAGCCCCGCGCCCTCCTCGGTCCAGGCGAGGTCGGCCAGCGGATCGTCCAGCGTGCCGTAGCTCCAGGCATCGAAGCGGCGCAGGTCGTCGGGCCGGTTCACCGCCTTGCGCAAAGCTTCCTTGAACCAGCCCGCATCGCTGAACTCGTCCGTGATGCGTCCGTCGCTCCGCGCCGCCTCGGCCCGGGGCGCGAGGTCACGGAAGCCGAGGAGCGCGATCGTCTCCTCCCAGCCGATCCAGGCGATGCCCTCCTCGACCGCGGCCTTGGCGTCGTCGAAGCGGACGAGGAGAGCCTGCACGGCATCCCGGTCGATCCGGCCGGTGTGGCAGAGGGTGACGCAGGCCGAGAACAGGGCCTGCCGGACGGCGTCGTCGACCGTGCTGTCGCGGATCAGCGCGAAGATCGGCTCCGGATCCCCGTCGAAAAGGCTCGCCACTACCTTCGCCAGGGTCGAGGTGACGGCGTCACCCAGATACGCGTCGAGGGTGTCCTCGTCCTGGCGGAGCAGGCGCAGCAGCGGTGCGAGCGCCCGGGTGTCGCGGGCGTGCGCCAGCACGTGCAAGCCCCAGAACAGGAGATTGGCCTCGCCCTCCTCGAGATCGGCGCCCGTGGCGGCGACCTCAAGGAGACGCAGCGTCTCGGGCGCGACCACCTCCGGCCGCTCCAGCGCCTTCCGGAGGGCGACCTTCGGCAGATGCGTCGCGGCCGAGAGTTCAGCGATCAGGATGGCGTCGTCCATGCTCAGCCCCGCAGGGTCGCGCCGGTCTTGCGCGCGACCTCGGCCACGATCTTCTGGCTCACCGCCTCGATTTCGGCGTCGGTCAGCGTGCGCTCGGTCGGCTGCAGCCGCACGGCGACCGCCACCGACTTCTGGCCCTCGGGCACGCCCGCGCCCTCGTAGAGGTCGAACACGTCGACCCCCACCACGAGCTTGCGCTCGGCCCCTTGCGCGGCGCGCACGATCTCGCCGGCCGGGACGTCGCGGCCGACCACGAAGGCGAAGTCGCGCGCGAGCGGCTGGAGGTCGGAGAGCGCCAGCACCGGCTTCGTCTTGGTGGCCCGCTGCTTCGGCAGCGGCAGGGCGCCGAGGTCGATCTCGAAGGCCACCAGCGTGCCCTTGAGGTCGAGCGCCCTCATCACCCGCGGGTGAATCTCGCCGAAGAAGCCGACTTGGTTCTTCGGCCCGAACTGGAGCGTGCCGGAGCGGCCGGGATGCAGCCAGGCCGGGCCGCCGGCCACCACCTGCAGCCCGCCGGTCGGGACCCCGAGGGCGGAGAGCAGCGCCAGCGCGTCGGCCTTGGCCTGGAAGGCATCGACGGCGGGCGCCGCGCCGTCCCAGTTCCGGCCGGCACCGGTGAAGCCCGCCGTGCCGCGGCGCACCGCGGTCGCCCGGATGCTCTGACCCTCGGGCGCGTCGCTCGCGAAGCACTGGCCGACCTCGAACAGGGCCGCGTCCGGGTAGCCGCGGTCGGCGTTGCGCTGCGCGGCGCGGAGCAGGCCCGGCACCAGGCTCGGGCGCATGTCGGAGAGTTCGGAGGCGATGGGGTTTGCCAGCACGAGGTCGGCCCCGCCGCCGCCGAACAGCTCGGCGTCCGCGTGCGGGATGAACGACCACGTCACCGCCTCCATCAGGCCGCGGCCGGCCAGCGCCCGCCGGGCAAGCCGGGTGCGCTTCTGGATCGGGGTGAGGACGGGCTTCGAGACGCTCTCCGCGCGCGGCAAGGGCTTGGCCTCGATCCGGTCGAGGCCGGCGATGCGGATCACCTCCTCGACGAGGTCGGCCTTGCCCTCGATGTCGGGCCGCCAGGAGGGGGTGAGCACCTTCACCCGGTCGCCCGAGCCCGCCACGTGGAAGCCGAGGGCTTCGAGGATCACCTTCATCTCGACCCGCGGCAGGTCGATCCCGGCGAGCCGGCGCACCTCGGTCCAGGGGAAGTCGATGACCCGCTCGGTCTCGGGGAGTGCCCCCGCGACCGTCGCCTCGGTCGGCGTGCCGCCGCAGATCTCGAGCACCAGCCGCGTGGCGTGGTCGAGGCCCGGCAGCGTGGAGGCCGGATCGACGCCGCGCTCGAAGCGGTAGCGCGCATCCGTCACAACGCCGAGGCGGCGGCCGGTCTGGGCGATGTTCTGCGGGTTCCACAGGGCCGATTCGACGAGCACGTCGGTCGTGCTCTCGTCGCAGCCCGAGGCCTCGCCGCCGATGATGCCGGCGATCGATTCGACGCCGGCCTCGTCGGTGATCACCACGGTCTCGGGGCCGAGCCGGTGCTCGCGCCCGTCCAGCGCCTTCAGGGTCTCGTCCGCGCGGGCGAGGCGGACGGTCAGGCCGCCCTTCACCTTGGCGGCGTCGAAGACGTGCAGCGGCCGGCCGCGGTCGAAGGTCATGTAGTTGGTGATATCGACGAGCGCGTTGATCGGCCGGAGCCCGATCGCGCGCAGCCGCGCCTGCATCCACTCGGGCGAGGGCCCGTTCCTCACCCCGCGCACGAGGCGGAGCGCGAAGAGCGGGGCGAGGTCGCGGTGCTGCTCGTGCAGATCGAGCGTCACCGCGACCGGGCAGGGACCCTGGCCGCGCACCGGCGGCTCGGGCGCCCGCTTCAGGGTGCCGAGGCCGGCCGCCGCGAGGTCGCGGGCGATGCCCGACACGGCCGTGCAATCCGGGCGGTTGGGCGTCAGGTTGATCTCGATGACCGGGTCGTCGAGCCCGGCATAGAGCGCGTAGGGTTGGCCGACCGGGGCATCGTCGGGAAGGTCGAGGATGCCGTCATGGTCGTCGCCGAGGCCGAGCTCAGCGCCAGAGCAGAGCATGCCGCGGCTCTCGACGCCGCGGATCGTGCCGACCGACAGGGTGATGTTCTTGCCCGGCACGTAGGTGCCGGGGGGCGCGAAGACCGAGATCATGCCGGCCCGCGCGTTCGGCGCGCCGCAGACCACCTGCAGCGGCTGACCGTCGCCGGCATCGACCGTGCAGACGCGGAGCCGGTCGGCGTTCGGGTGCTGCTCGGCGGTCAGCACCTTCGCCACCACGTAGGGCTTCAGCGCGGCGGCCTTGTCCTCGATCCCCTCGACCTCCAGGCCGATGCGGGTCAGCGTCTCGGCGATCTCATCGAGCGAGGCGCCGGTGTCGAGGTGGTCCTTGAGCCAGGAGAGGGTGAACTTCATCGGGGTGGTCCCTCGGCCAAGCGCCGCGCGGGCGCGCCGGGCAGGATGCGCGGGCGGCGGCCTAAGCCGCCGACGGGATCAGGCAGTGAGGCCAGCGACCAGGCTCGGCACGTCGAGCGGGCGGAAGCCGTAATGGTCTAGCCAGCGCACGTCCGCCTCAAAGAAGGGGCGCAGGTCCGGCATGCCGTATTTCAGCATGGCGATGCGGTCGAGGCCGACGCCGAAGGCGAAGCCCTGGACCTCGTCCGGATCGAGCCCGCAATTGCGCAGCACGTTCGGGTGGACCATGCCGCAGCCGAGGATCTCCAGCCAGTCGGTGCCCTCGCCGAAGCGGATCTCGCCGCCCTTGCGCGAACACTGGATATCGACCTCCGCCGAGGGCTCGGTGAAGGGGAAGAACGAGGGGCGGAAGCGCATCTTCACCGCCTCGACCTCGAAGAAGGCGCGGCAGAACTCCTCCAGCACCCATTTGAGGTTGGCGATGTTGGCGGCCTTGTCGATCACCAGCCCCTCGCACTGGTGGAACATCGGCGTGTGGGTCTGGTCCGAATCGTGCCGGTAGGTCCGGCCCGGGATGATCACGCGGATCGGCGGCGCTTTCGACCGCATCGTGCGGATCTGCACCGGCGAGGTGTGGGTGCGCAGCACCTTGCGCTTTCCCTGCGCGTCGGGCGCGAGGAAGAAGGTGTCGTGCATCTCGCGGGCCGGGTGGCCGGGCGGGAAGTTCAGTGCCGTGAAGTTCAGTTCGTCCGTCTCGATGTCGGGACCTTCCGCGACCGAGAAGCCCATATCGGCGAAGATCGCGGTGATCTCCTCCATCACCTGGGAGATCGGGTGGATGCGCCCGCGGGCGTCGGGCGCCTCGCGCAGGGGCAGGGTGACGTCGATCCGCTCGGCGGCGAGCCGGGCTTCGAGCGCCGCCTCGGCCAGAGCCTCGCGGCGGCCGGCGAGCGCACCCTGCACCCGGTCGCGCAAGCCGTTAATCAGGGGGCCGCGCGCCTTGCGCTCGTCGGGCGTCATCGCGCCGAGCGTCTTCAAGAGTTCCGAGACGCTGCCCTTCTTGCCGAGTGCGGCGACGCGCACGGTCTCCAGGGCGGCCTCGTCGGAGGCCGCCTCGACCTGGGACAGGAGATCGCGTTCGAGCGTGTCGAGGTCGGTCGTCGCCATGGTTCCGCTGGTCTGCCGGTTCGCTGTTGCCGGGGCGTGTGCGCGTTTGCCGGAGATCGCGCAAGCGCGCAAACGCCCGAGGGCTGGCTTCGCAAAAGGAAAAGGCGCGGCGCTCCCGGGGAGCGCCGCGCCTTCGCTGCATCCGTGATGCGGGTCGCTCAGGCGGCCTTGGCGGCCGGCAGGGCGGCCTTGGCCTTCTCGACGACGACGGCGAAGCTCGCCGGCTCGTGGATGGCGAGCTCCGAGAGCGCCTTGCGGTCGACGACGATGCCGGATTTGGCCAGGCCGTCGATGAAGCGCGAGTAGGTCAGGCCGTGCTCGCGGACCGCGGCGTTGAGGCGCTGGATCCAGAGGGCGCGGAAGGTGCGCTTCTTGTTCTTGCGGTCGCGGTAGGCATACTGCATGCCCTTCTCGACCGCCTGCTTGGCGATGCGGATCGTATTCTTGCGGCGGCCGTAATAGCCCTTGGCGGCCTTCAGAACCTTCTTGTGCTTCGCGTGACTCGTCACGCCGCGCTTGACGCGGGCCATGGGATATCTCCTGGATTACGAAAAAGACAGATCGCTCGGGTGGTGAAGGACTTACCGCTGGTTGGGCAGGAAGTACTTCTTCACGTTGGCGGCATCGCCCTCGAACAGGGTCGTGGTGCCGCGCAGGTTGCGGATCTGCTTCGTGGTCCGCTTGATCATCCCGTGGCGCTTGCCGGCCTGGGCGTACATCACCTTGCCGGTGCCGGTGATCTTGAAGCGCTTCTTGGCGCCCGACTTGGTCTTCAGCTTGGGCATTTGGCTCTCCGATGCGCAATGCCCTCCGTCCGGTGTCCGGGGAGGTGTGCGCGAAGTTGCTTCTGGTGGAGCAGCACGAGCCGCCACGGCAGCCCTACGGCCGGGCGGTTCGACGCGGGGCGGCTTATGACAGAAACGAGACGCCGCATCAATGGGCGCGCGGTCGGTCCGCCTTCGAGGTGCCTGCGGCCAAGCTCGGGAGGGTAGGGCGCCCCGCGCTGTGGGGAAAGCGGGGAGGGCGTTGCGCGGCGCACAAAACGTCCGTGACGGGCGCGGCGGTGCGGAACCATAAACCTTGGCCGTCCGTTCTGTTCATGTCCCACTCAGGCCCGACCGGGTTAGATCCCCGCAGCATTCCGGCCTTCACAGGAGACACTTTCGTGCGCATTGCCCAGATCGCTCCGCTCTCGGAGGCTGTGCCCCCGAAGTTCTACGGCGGCACCGAGCGCGTCGTCAGCTGGATCACCGAGGAGCTGGTCCGCCAGGGCCATGACGTCACGCTGTTCGCCAGCGGCGATTCGCAGACGAGCGCCAAGCTCGCCGCGTGCACGCCGGAGGGCCTGCGCCTGCTCGGCTACCGCGACCACACCGCGAGCCACCTCGCGATGCTGCATCAGGTCCATCGCCGGGCGCACGAGTTCGACATCCTGCACTTCCACATCGACCTGCTTCAGTACCCGATGTTCGAGGACCTGAACCACAAGTGCGTCACCACGATGCACGGCCGCCTCGACGTGCCGGACTTCATGCCGGTCTACCGCACCTTCACGGGCATGCCCCTGGTCTCGATCTCCGACAACCAGCGCCTGCCGATGCCGCCGGACGTGAACTGGATCTCGACGATCCATCACGGCCTGCCGAAGGAGAACTGCCCGTACTACCCCGAGTCGAAGGGCGGCTACCTCGCCTTCCTCGGCCGCATCTCGCCCGAGAAGCGCCCCGACCGCGCGATCGAGATGGCGATCCGCTCCGGCACGCCGCTGAAGATCGCCGCCAAGGTCGACAAGGCCGACCAGGATTACTGGGACGAGGTGATCGAGCCGATGATCCACCACCCGCTGGTGGAGTATATCGGCGAGATCAACGAGGAGCAGAAGAAGGACTTCCTCGGCAACGCGCTGGCGCTCGCCTTCCCGATCGACTGGCCGGAGCCCTTCGGCCTGGTGATGATTGAGGCGATGTCGGCCGGCACGCCGGTGATCGCCTTCCGCAACGGCTCGGTGCCCGAGGTGATCAAGGACGGCGTCGGCGGCGTGCTCTGCGACTCGATGGACGACGCGGTCGCCGCGGTCGCAAAGGTCAAGACCATGAGCCGGGCGGGCGTGCGCCAGCACTTCGAGACCGCCTTCACGGCCGAGTGCATGGTGAAGAAGTACGTGGCCGCCTACGAGCAGCTGATCGCCCGCCAGGGCGAGGTGATCCGGATGCCGAAGGCCGCCGCCTTCACGCCGAACCTGGGCGAGCTGAACGGCACCGCGCGCCCCGGCCTCTCGGTCGCCGCCATGCCGGTCTGAAGACCGGCACGGCACGGGTCTCGCAAAGACGTCGGCCGGGGTGCGATTCGCCCTGGCCGATGCCGCGGAACCGCCTAACTCAGACGGTCACAAGGGCCGCCGCATCGCCCGATGCGGCGGCCCTGTCGATTCGCATCCTCGACACAGGCCCGAACCGGAGAGCTGAGCGCATGGCGGAGAGCGTGACGAAGGTGCAGGCGGTGACGCAGGCGGCCCTGCGCGGCTTCCAGGACGCGGACGAGGTGCTGCCGCCCTACCACATCGAGGCGCAGACCTCGCTGACGGAGCGGCCGCTCCGCTCCCTCAAGTTCGGCGAATCCTTCGCGGTGCTCGACGCCTACGGCGATATCGGCATGCAGCCCGGCCCCGAGGGCGTGTACTTCCAGGACACCCGCTACCTGTCGCGTCTGGAGCTGACGATCGAGGACCAGCGCCCGCTGATGCTGTCCTCGGTGATGCAGGACGACAACGGCGCGCTCAGCGTCGACATGACGACGCCCGACATCCGCCTCGACGGGCAGGACGAGATCACGATCCCCCGGGAGGTGATCGCGATCGAGCGCACCAAGTTCCTGTTCCGCGGCGCCTGCTACGACCGGATCGGCCTGCGCTCCTACGATTCGCGCCACCGCACCCTGAAGATCGCGGTGGCGTTCGACGCCGATTACCGCGACCTGTTCGAGGTGCGCGGCACCGACCGGCAAAAGCGCGGCAAGCGCGCCGTGCAGGTGGCGAGCGGCACGGAGGTACAGTTCCGCTACGTCGGCCTCGACGAGATCGTGCGCACCACCTCCCTGCATTTCGGCCCGGAGCCGAAGAGCCTGGAGCCGGGCCGCGCCGTGTTCGAGGTGTCGCTGCCGCCGGGCGGGCGCTGCTCGCTCTTCGTGCGCGTGGTGTTCGAGGCGCACAAGGCCTTCACCAGCGCGCCCGCGGCCGATCAGGTCGGCGAGGACGCCGCCGCCAAGCTGTCGCTGGCGGCCGGCAGCAGCCACGCCAAGCCGCCGAAGGGCCTCTCCGAGGGCACGATCTTCGCCCGCGCCTACCGGGACACGCGGCGCGACCAGCGGGCGCTGACGGCGGGCATCACCACGATCATCTCCTCGAACGACCAGTTCAACGAGGGCGCCTGCCGGGCGACCGCCGACCTCTACATGCTGGCGAGCCGCACCCCGGAGGGCATCTACCCCTTCGCGGGCATCCCCTGGTACTCCACGGTGTTCGGGCGCGACGGCATCATCACGGCGATGATGGCGCTGTGGATCGACCCGAACTTCGCCAAGGGCGTGCTCGGATACCTCGCGGCAACGCAGGCCAAGGCTGTCGACCCCGCCGCCGACGCCCAGCCCGGCAAGGTGCTGCACGAGACGCGGCGCGGCGAGATGGCGATGCTCGGCGAGGTGCCGTTCCGGCACTATTACGGCACGATCGACGGCACGCCGCTCTTCGTGATGCTGGCCTGGGAGTATTATTCGGTCACCGGCGACCGCGAGACCATCGCGAAGGTCTGGCCGGCGCTCGAACTCGCCCTCGCCTGGATGAACACCTACGGCGACCGGGACGGCGACGGCTTCGTCGAGTACGCCCGCGACACCGACAAGGGCCTTGAGAACCAGGGCTGGAAGGACAGCCACGACTCGATCTTCCACACGGATGGGCATCTGGCCAAGGGCCCGATCGCGCTCTGCGAGGTGCAGGGCTACGTCTACGCCGCCAAGAACGGCATGGCGAAGCTGGCCGCGATGCTGGGCCACGACGACTTGGCCCAGACGCTGACGGAAGAGGCGCGCTCCTTGCGCGAAAAGTTCGACGCGGCGTTCTGGAACGAGGAGATCGGCACCTACGCGCTGGCGCTGGACGGCGAGAAGCGGCAATGCGCGGTGCGCTCGTCGAATGCCGGCCACGCGCTCTTCACCGGCATCGCGCTCCCGGAGCGCGCGGCGCGGGTCGCCGAGAACCTGCTCTCAAAGGACGGCTTCAACGGCTGGGGCGTGCGCACGATCGCCCGCGGCGAGGCGCGCTACAACCCGATGTCCTACCACAACGGCTCGATCTGGCCGCACGACAACGCGATGATCGCGATGGGGCTCGCCCGCTACGACCTGAAGCCGGAGGCGGCGCGCATCTTCCAGGGCATGTTCGAGACCTCGCTCTACCAGGATGCCAAGCGCCTGCCGGAGCTGTTCTGCGGCTTCATGCGCCGCCGCCAGCGCGGTCCGGTCTCCTACCCGGTGGCCTGCAGCCCGCAGGCCTGGGCGGCGGCCGCGCCCTTCGCGTTCCTGGCCGCCTGCCTCGGGATGGAGCTCGACCACGGGCGCAACCGCGTGCGCTTCCGCAACCCGATCCTGCCGCCCTTCCTCGACGGGATCTCGATCTTCAACCTGAAGCTCGGGGCGAGCCGCCTCGACCTGCGCCTGCAGCGGCACGAGAACGACGTGACCGTCAGCGTGCTGCGCCGGACGGGCGACGCGCAGGTGGCGATGGTGAAGTGAGGTCGGCGCCCTGGCCGACCTCCAGCATCACGCCGGCGAAGTCGCCGTGCTGCCAGACCCGCCGCACCCGGAAGGGGTGCTCGAACCGGGCGACCTGCAGCCGGAACGTCTCGGCGAGCGAGTGGCGGCGGGCGATCGACAGCCGCGCGCCGCCCGTCGAGATGTCGCGGATCACGCAGACCTGCACGGTGCCGTCCGGCAGCAGGGCCGAGGCCGGGATCAACGCCGGGACGCGCGGGGCGCCGCGGCGGCCCTGGCCGGCGGGATCGCGCGCGTCTCCGGTCTCGGCGGAACTCATGGACGGCACGTCGGGGGCGGGTCGGCGGCGGCGCTCCGGCCCCGTGCGGAACGCTGGGCTCCACACAGCACGCCGCATGTAAAGCTCGGCTTGCACCGATCGTCGAAACTCGCCCGTATCGGTCCGAAAGGCCGCGCCGTCCCGCGTCCCGGCTGGCGCCGCCGGGCCCGTCTCTCCTAAAGGGGCGGACCACCTGCGGGAAGATCCGATGCCCTCCGACGCCCTCGCCCTCGCCCAGGCCCTGATCCGCTGCCCCTCGGTGACCCCGGAGGAGGGCGGCGCCCTCGCTCTCCTCGCCCGCGTGCTCGGGGAGGCGGGCTTCGCGGTGGAGCGGCCGGTCTTCTCGGAGCCGGGCACCCCGGACATCCAGAACCTCTACGCCCGCCTCGGCACCGAGGCCCCCTGCCTCGTCTTCGCCGGGCACACCGATGTCGTGCCGCCGGGCGACGCGGGCTCCTGGCGGCACGACCCGTTCGGCGGCGCGGTGGCGGACGGGATGCTCTACGGGCGCGGCGCCGCCGACATGAAGGGCGGCATCGCCTGCTGGCTCGCCGCGACGCTGGCCCATCTGCGCGAGCACGGCGCGCCCGCGGGCTCGATCGCCGTCCTGATCACGGGCGACGAGGAGGGGCCGGCGGTCAACGGCACCGTGAAGCTCCTCGACTGGGCGCGAGCGCGCGGCGAGCGCTTCGATCACTGCGTGCTGGGCGAGCCCACGAACCCGTCGGCGCTCGGCGACATGATCAAGATCGGCCGGCGCGGCTCGCTCACCGGCAGGGTCACCGTGCACGGGCGCCAGGGCCACGTCGCCTACCCGCACCGGGCCGAGAACCCGATCCCCGGGATGCTGCGCCTCGCCGCCGCGCTGCTGGCCGAGCCGCTCGACGGGGGCACGGCGCATTTCGACGCCTCGAACCTCGAATTCACCACGCTCGACGTCGGCAACCCGGCCACCAACGTGATCCCGGCCGAGGCGCGGGCCACCTTCAACATCCGCTTCAACGACAGGTGGACGGCCGAGACGCTCGGCGCCGAGATCCGGGCGCGCCTGGAGCGGGCGGCCGGCAACGCGGTCCGCTACAGCCTCGACCTGCTGCCCTCGAACTCACCGGCCTTCCTGACTCGGCCCGACGCCTTCGTGGACCTCGTCTCCGACGCGATCCTGGCCGAGACCGGCCGGCGCCCGGCGCTCTCGACCACGGGGGGCACCTCGGACGCCCGCTTCATCAAGGATGCCTGCCCGGTCATCGAGTTCGGCCTCGTCGGCGAGACCATGCACCAGGTCGACGAGTGCGTGGCGGTGGCCGACTTGGAGCGGCTCACCGCGATCTACCGCCGGGTGCTCGCAGCCTATTTCGCGCGCTGACCGGCCAGCCGCCGGGCCCGCCCGGGAGGGCTCAGCCCGCCGGCGCGTAGCGTCGCACCATCTCGGCGCAGAAGGCGGCGTACTCGGCCGGGTCGAGCGGCGGGCTGGTGTGGTGCGGGCTGATGCCCCGGTGCTCGGGCGTGAAGCAGAAGGTCAGCGTCACGGAGAAGTCGCGCAGGGCCGCCATCTGGCGGTCGAACCAGTCGAGCGCGTTCGGCCGGAAGCTGTCGGCCCAGGAGAGCCCGGTGCGCAGGTGCGTCACGCCGAGGCGCTTCATCCAGTCGACCGCCGCGTCGAGGCGGTGGTCCTCGAAGTGAAACCACTGGCACAGGCCGAGATCGGGCGTGTGCCGGGCGAATTCCTCCAGCGCCAGCTTCGGCGTGCCGTCCTGGCGCAGCAGGCCCATGTGGAAGTGCCGGTAGTAGGAGGAGCCCTCGGCCTCCTTGTGGCGGGTGGTGGCCTCCCATTCCCGCGGCAGGTCGTAGAGGCTGTACCAGTGGATGCGCGGGGCCTGGCCCTTCAGCAGCTCCGCCGTGCGGGCGCAGCCCCAGGCCTGGACCTCCTCGGCACCGAAGCTCGACACGCCGACCTCCGAGACCCAGACGGGGAGCGCGGTTACCGCCCGGATCTCGGCGATCCGCGCGGGCCATTCGTGGATCTGCCAGAGGTTCCAGTCGAGCGGGAAGCCGTGGACCGCGACCGCCTCCAGGTGCTCCAGCACGCCGCGGGACGCCATGTTGCGGATGAAGACCGGATCGATCGGCGAGATGCCGCCGAGCACCCGCGGCAGGGTCGGGTTGACCGCGCGGATCGCGCGGGCCGCCCCCTTCACCATCTCGGCGAAGAGCATCCAGTCGGGGTCGAGCTCCGGGTCCCAGTGCGACTTGTTGTTGGGCTCGTTCCAGAGCATCACGGCTTCGATCATCGGCCCCCCTCGGCAGCGCGTGCCGGATAGACCGCCCCCGGTGCGTAGGGGAGCGGGGCGCTGCGGCAGATATAGACCTCGGCCTCGGGCCGGCTCTCGATGCGGAACCCTGAGGCCCGCAGCATCGCCTCGATGCCGGCGCGGTTGGGGATCCACCAGTTCGTCCAGTCGTGCGCGTATTCGCGCTCGACGAAGTGCAGCCGCGGGTAACCGGGCCGCTCGAACTGGTCCATCTCCCAGAAGTCGTAATCCTCCGCCAGCGGCTCGACCGCGGGCGAGCCGCGCAGCATCGACTGGAACACGAAGAGGTCGGCCGCGACGTGCTCGCGGATCAGGTCGAGGGCCAGCAGCGGGTGGCGCAGGTGGTAGAGCACCCCCATGAACAGCACCACGTCGAAGCGCTCGGCCAGCGCCCCGACATCGTAGACGGAGAGGATACGGAACTCGACGTCGAGCCCGAGGCGCGCGGCGGCGAAGCGGCCTTGCGCGAGGTAATGCTCGTCGGAATCGAGCCCGAGCACGCGGGCGGCGCCGCGCCGCTTCATCTCCAGGCTGTAGAAGCCGCCGTTGCAGCCGATGTCGAGCACGCTGCGGCCGGTGAGGTCCTGCGGGATCGCGTGCGCGAAGCGGGCCCACTTCACCGCCGGGTAGTCGCCGAGGAAGTGGTCGGGCGCGGTCGCGACGCCGTCGATCGCGATGTTGTGGAACCAGGGCGCGAGCGCCGCTATCTCGCGGGCGAGGGCGGATCGGTCGTCCTGCGGGCCCGAGGCGACTGCGCTCATGCGGGGCTCCGTTCGTTCCAGGCGACGAGCCGGCCGCCGCCGGGCCAGAGCGCGAATTCGCAGAGTCCAGCCGGCGACAGGGCGAGGCTGTCGTAGGCGTCGAGCCCGAGTCCGAGCAGCGCGAGCCCGGCGATCCGGATCGGCTCGGCATGGCTCACCAGGATCACGGGCGGCCCATCATGGCGGAAGCGGTCGAGCAGGGCGCCCATCCGGGCGGCGATCTCGGCGGCGCTCTCGCCCTCGGGCGGGCGGGCGCTGCCGCGGGCGGCGTTCCAGTGCCCCCAGCCGGGTTCGCCGTGCAGCTCGGCCAGCGGGCGGCCGGTCCAGGCGCCGACATCGACCTCGTGCAGGGCCTCCTCGGTCTCGACCCCGAGCCCCAGCGCCTCCGCAACGGCCGCGGCCGTCTCCTGGGCGCGCTCCAGCGGGCTCGCGAGGAGGCGGGGGCGATCCGCCCCGTCGAGGCGGGCGGTGATCAGGCGCGCGGCGGTCCGGGCCTCGGCGAGGCCGGTCGCGCTGAGGCGGACGCCGGGCATGCGGCCGCACAGGATCCGGTCGAGCCGGTCGTGGCTGCCGTGCCGGAGAAGGAAGATCTGCCTCATGCGGCGGTCCGGGCGGTGCGGCGGCAGCGCTCATCGGTCGGGCTCTCCCCCCGATGAAGGCCACGCGCTTTCCCTCCCCCCTCTGCGGGGGAGGGTACCCTGCGAAGCAGGGGGGGAGAGGGGAACCCGGCTTCCGAAGAGGGCGGAGCAGGCGTGAAGGCCAAAGCTCCATTCTGCCCCGTCGCACCCCTCACCCGACCCCTGCTGACGCAGGGGCCACCCTCCCCCGCAGAGGGGGGAGGGAGGATCACGCGGGCGGCAGTCGATGGGCCCGCTCTCATCACCCCTCCTGCCCGGCGGCGAAGCGCAGCGTCCGCGCCCGCGCCTCGGCGTCGGTGAACTGCTCGGGCGGCGCCTTCATGAAGTAGCTCGATGGGCCCACCAGCGGCCCGCCGACGCCTCGGTCGAGGGCGAGGCGGGCGCAGCGCACGGCGTCGATGACGACGCCGGCCGAGTTCGGCGAGTCCCAGACCTCCAGCTTCAGCTCGATGTTCAGCGGCACGCCGCCGAAGCCCGAGCCCTCCAGCCGGATCTGCGCCCATTTCCGGTCGGCGAGCCAGGGCACGTGGTCGCTCGGGCCCACATGGATGTTCTCGGCCGGCATCGGGGCGCCGAGCTGGCTCGTCACCGCGCGGGTCTTCGAGAGCTTCTTCGATTCGAGCCGCTCGCGCTCCAGCATGTTCAGGAAGTCGGCGTTGCCGCCGAAATTGAGCTGGTAGGTCCGGTCGAGCCGCACGCCGCGCTCGCGGAGCAGGTTGGCCAGAACCCGGTGCACGATGGTGGCGCCGACCTGGCTCTTGATGTCGTCGCCGACGATCGGCAGTCCCGCCGCACGGAAGCGGGCCGCCCATTCGGGATGGGAGGCGATGAAGACCGGGATGCAGTTGACGAAGGCGCAGCCGGCAGCCAGCGCCGCCTCCGCGTAGTGCTCGGTCGCCGCCTGCGAGCCCACCGGCAGGTAGGAGACCAGCACCTCGGTGCCGGTGCGCCGGAGTTCCTCGGCGACATCGACCGGGGGCTCGGGCGCCTCCGGCACGATCCCTTCGAGGTAGCGGCCGATCCCGTCGAAGGTCGGCCCGCGCCGCACGGTGACGCCGGTCTCGGGGACCTCGCAGAAGCGGTGGGTGTTGTTCGGCTCGGCCAGGATCGCCGCGGCGAGGTCGCGCCCGACCTTGCGGGCCGAGACGTCGAAGGCCGCGACCACCGCGATGTCGCCGACCCGGTAGCCGCCAAGATCCGGGCTCATCAGCCCCGGCACGTCGTCCCCCGGCCCGGCATCGCGGTAGTGCCGCAGACCCTGCACTAGGGCGGAGGCGCAGTTGCCGACCCCGACGATCCCGACCCGTATGGGCGCGCGTGCCATGATGCTCACACGGCCGCCGCGGCGAGCGGCTCGGGCCGGGCCCGCTCGCGGGGCGCGACCTCACGGGCGAACCAAGCGATCGTGGCCTCCAGCCCCTGCTCCAGCGCGACCCGCGGCGCCCAGCCCAGCAGGCGCTCGGCGCGGCCGATGTCCGGGCGGCGGCGCTGGGGGTCGTCCACCGGCAGGGGCCGGCGCACGATCGCGGAGGGCGAGCCGGTCATGCGCAGCACCAGGTCGACCAGCTCGGCCACCGTCATCTCGCGGGGATTGCCGAGGTTGACCGGGCCGTCCGGCGTCTCGGCCCGCGCCATCAGCCGCATCAGCCCGTCCACGAGGTCGCTGACGTAGCAGAAGGAGCGGGTCTGCCGCCCGTCGCCGTAGACGGTGATGTCGTCGCCCGCGAGCGCCTGGCAGATCACGTTCGAGACCACGCGCCCGTCGTCGGCCCGCATGCGCGGTCCGTAGGTGTTGAAGATGCGGGCCACCCGCACGTCGAGGCCGTGGCAGCGGGCGTAGTCGAAGGTCAGGGTCTCGGCGGCGCGCTTGCCCTCGTCGTAGCAGGCGCGCGGGCCCGTCGGGTTGACGTTGCCCCAGTAGGATTCCTCCTGCGGGTGCCGCTCGGGATCGCCGTAGACTTCCGAGGTCGAGGCCTGCAGGAAGCGCGCGCCGCAGACGCGGGCGTGCTCCAAGAGGCGGCTCGTGCCCATCACGCTCGTCATCATCGTGTGGAGCGGGTCGGCCTGGTAGTGCGGCGGCGAGGCCGCGCAGGCGAGGTTGAAGACCTGTCCCACCCGCGGCAGGGGCGGCAGCAGCCCGGTGACGTCCGCCTCGATCAGGTCGAGGCGCGGCTCGCGGGCGAGATGGGCGAGGTTCTGGCGCCGCCCCGTGCGGAAGCTGTCGAGGCAGGTCACCCGCGCGCCCTCCGAGAGCAGCGCGTCGATCAGGTGCGAGCCAATGAAGCCGGCACCGCCCGCCACCAGCACGTGCCCGCCCGCCTCCGCGCCATACCGTTCGTGCATGTTCACGCTCCTCAACCGGGGACGAATGCGAGATCGGCCGTGCGGCCGCGCGGCCGTGCGCGGCACGCTTCCAGGTGGTCTTCGAGCTCCCGCGCCCGGCAGGCGGCGCTGTGGCGGGCGAGCACGCGGGCGCGGGCGGCATCGGCCTGGGCGGTCCGCTCCGCCTCCGGCCGCGCCCGCAGGATCTCCAGGACGGCCTCGGGGCCGTCCGGCGTCAGGATCTCGTGGCCCGGCTCCAGCACGTCGGCGAGGCCGTCCCAGCGGTCGCTGATCAGCGGCGTCCCGCAGGCGGCGGCCTCGAACAGGCGCACGCTCGGGCTCCAGCCGGCCCGCACCATGTCGGCGCGGGTGACGTTCAGGGTGTAGCGGCTCGCCGCGTAGAAGGCCGGGTGGTCGCCGGGTGCGAGGTGCTCGATGCGCGCGACGTTGTCGGGCCAGACGAGGTCGGCCGGGTATTGCGGGCCGGCCACCGCGAAGCGGAGGTCCGGCGCGCGGAGCGCCGGCTCGAGCAGCAGGCGCTCCAGCGCCGGCTGCCGGTCGGGGCTGTAGGTGCCGAGATAGCTGAGATCGTAGCGCGCGGCCCCGCCGAGCGCCGGATAGGCCTCCGGATCGACCGAGCAGTAGAGCGCGCGGGCGGCGGGCGAGCCGTAGTCCCGCTCCAGCCGCGCCAGGGTTGGGCCGCCCGTGAAGGAGAGGTAGAGGTCGTAGAGCGCGATCTGCCGAGGGTCGAGATAGGCGCAGGTGCCGGCCTCGAGGGCTGCCAGCGTCACCGGCGTGTCGATGTCGTAGAAGGCGCGGGCGCCTCGCGCCCAGGCGAGCACCCGGTCTCCCACCGCGATCCCGTCCGGCACGTAGGAGCCGACGATGACCGCATCGGCCGCCACGATCGCCGCGCGGTAGCGCCCGAGGGCGTCGAGGTCGGCGTAGAGTTCGAGCCGGCAGAAATCCGGTTCGGCCAAGTCGCGGTGGGCGGCGTACCAGGGCACGTCGCGCTCCAGGAACAGCACCTCGTGGCCGCGCGCCGCGAAGGCCTTCAGGAGGGCACGGTAGGTGGTGGAGTGGCCGTTGCCCCAGGAGGAGGTGAGGCTGAGGCCCAGGACGACGAGCCTCATGCGGTGCTCCGCTCAAGGACGAGGACGCCGCGCTCCGCCTTCTCGGCCGCCGCCTCGCGCAGGATCCGGTCCACCTCCACGCCGCGCAGCGCGTAGGTGTGCCGGTCGAGAACGCGGGCACGGGCGGCCTCGCCGATGGCGCGGGCGCGCTCGGGCGTCAGCGCCGCGACGTGGTCGGCGACGTCCCGGCCGTCGCGGGCGACAAGCACCTCGGCGTCCGGCTTCAGGAAGAGGTCGAGCCCCTCCCAGGCGTCGGTGATCAGGCAGGCGCCCGCGCCCGCCGCCTCGAAGACCCGGGTGGCGGGCGAGAAGCCCACCGCCGCCATGCTGTCGCGGGCGATGTTGAGCACCGCGCGCGGGCTGGTGTTGAAGGCGTTGTGGTCGCGCGTGCCGACATGGCCGACGTGGCGGACGTTCGGGGGCAGGCCGCGCGTCTCCCAGCCGCTGCCGCCGAGCAGGAAGGCGCGCTCTGGCAATCGTGCGGCGGCGACCAGGAAGAAGCGCTCCACCCGCGCCTCGCGATCGGGCAGGCGGTTGCCGAGGAAGGCGAGGTCGGCCGCGAAACGGGGATCGGGCGGGACCGGATGATGCGTCGCCGGGTCGAGGGCGTTGTAGACCGGAATGCACGCGCGCGCGCCGAAGCCCTCGTAGGCGGCGATCACCGGGGGACCGCCGCCGTAGGTCAGCACCCGGTCGAGCTGGGACAGGGCCCGGTGCAGGACGTGGCCCGGATCGGCGCGCATCTCGGCGAGCGTCGCCGGGGCGTCGACGTCCCAGAAGATGCGCAGCGCGCCCGGGTTCGCGGCCGCCAGGATCCCGTCGAGCAGCTCGTCGTCGAACACGCCGACGCCGCTCGCCTTGACCACCACGTCGGCCGCCGCCGCCGCGGCGACCACCCGCGCCAAGCCCTCCCCGGTCGCCGGGTAGACCACGACCTCGGCGTAGTCCGGCGGGTCGATGTCGCGGTGGCTCTGCCGGTCGAAGGCGTCGGGCTCGTAGAAGGTGATGCGGTGGCCGTGGCCCGCCAGGGCCGAGAGGATGCCGCGGTAGTAGGTCGCCGCGCCGTTCCAGTAGGCCGAGAGCAGGCTGGAGCCGTAGAAGGCGATTCTCACGCGGTGGCCTCCAGGGATCGGGGGGCGGGGGCGCGCAGGCCGTCCACGAGGGCGAGCAGTTCCTCGGCCCGGTGGCGGCAGGTGTGGCGGGCCCGGATCGTGGCGAGGCCGCGGGCGGCGAGCGCCGCGCGCAGGTCCGCGTCCGCCCGCAGGTCCCGCAGGTGGCGCGTCATCTCGGAACGGTCGCGGGCCACGAGGTAGTCGGCGCCGGGCGTGAACAGCCCCTCGGCGTCGCTCCAGGGGGCCGAGGCCAGCGGGATGCCGCAGGCCAGCGCCTCGAAGACCCGGATCGTCGGGATGCCGGGCAGGTGCTCGACGTAGAAGCGGCGCGGCACGTGCACGGTCGCCAGATGCCGGGCGAAGATCCCGGGGGCGGCGGCGTTCGGGGCCCAGCCGTGGTAGCGGGCACCGCGGGCGCGGAGCGTCGCCAGCGCGGTCTCGGGGTAGCGCACGCCGTAGACGTCGAGGGCTAGGCCGGCCTCGCGCGCGGGGCCGAACAGGAAGGCGTCGAGTTCCTCTGTGCGCTCGCCGTCGCCCCAGTTGCCGATCCAGACGAGGCCGTCCTGCCGGCCTTCCCGCGCACTCTCCCCGGCGGGTGGGCGGAACAGCCGGGTGTCGGCGGCCTCGTGCCAGACGAAGGCGCGGGCCCCCCAGCCCTGGCCGCGATAGACCTCCGCCAGGGTCTCGCCGAAGGCCAGCACGCCGTCGTAGCCCGAGAGATCGAAGCGGCGCATCTCGTGCGGAGCGCTCACCGCACGGTGATGGGTGTCGTGGAACAGCAGCGTGAAGCGGGCGCCCGCCGCCCGCGCCCGGCCGAGAGCGGCGACGAGGGCCGGCTCGTTCCACTCGTGGACGATGACGAGGTCGGCCTCGGCCGCGCGCGCGACCACGGGTTCGACGGCGCCGTAGCGGGCGGAGGCGAGGTCCGGATAGGCCGCCCGGTAGGCGTCGAGGCCCGCCGGGCCATGATCGGCCAGGAGGTTCGCCAAGCTCCAGGCGCCCTCGGGCTCGTAGGCCTCGACCGCGTGGCCGAGGGCGATCAGCTCGCGCAGGACGCCGCGCAGGAAATGGGCGTTGCCGTGGTTCCAGCAGGATTCGAGCGAGTGGGTGAAGTAGGCGATCCTCATGCGGCGCCCCCGCGTTCGAGGATCCGCACCACACCCATCCGCGCTCTACCTTCCCCTGCAGAGGGCGCAGGAAGGGCGTCGTGGTCAGCGGAAGCCAGCAAATCGCGGAACACCGCCAGCACGCCGTCCGCCATCGCGGCGACGCCGTAGCGGGCGGCGCGCGCGCAGGCGGCCTCGCACAAAGCGGCGCGGCGGGCGGGGTCGGCCATCAGGTCCGCGACGGCCGCGGCCGCGGCGGCATCGTCCTCCGCCTCCACGAAGAGCGCGGCGCCGTCCCAGAGTTCGCGAAAGCTCGGGATGTCGGAGAGGACGAGGGCGCAAGACGCGCACGCCGCCTCCAGCACCGCGAGGCCGAAGGGCTCGTAGCGGGCGAGCGAGACGAACACCGGCCGCACGGCGAGCTGCGCGTCGATGCCGGCCTCGTCCAGCCGTCCGAGCAGGCGCAGATGGGCGGGATCGATCCGCTCGCCGTTCGGCCCCTCGACAGGGCCGGCGGCAAGGACCGGGCAGGGGAGCCGGGCGGCCATTCGGTCGAGCGTGGCGGCGTTCTTGGCCCCGTCCCAGAGCCGGCCGGCGGTGAAGGCGTGGCCGGCCGGCCCTCCCTGCGGCACGGCATCCGGTCGGTCGCGCCCGTTGCGCACCACGCGGGGCGCGCGGGCGAGGCCGTAGGCGCGGGCAGTCGCTGCCGCGAAGGCCTCGGTGGGGGCGAGCAGCGCGTCGGCGGCGCGGCAGCCCTCGGCAGCGAGATGCGCCCGCCAGGAGAGGTCGGCGGGCATCGGTCCGGCACCGCAGGCCTCCCACCACGTCGCGACACAGGAATGGCAGACCGCCACCACCGGCACGGGGAAGCCGGCGAGCGCGAGCGCCGGGGCGTGCAGGTGGACGAGGTCGGCGCCGAGCTCGCGCGCGAGCCGGGCGAGGGCGGCGGCGGCCCCGCGGACCTCCTCCGGCCGCCCGGCCGTCCAGTCGAGGGGCAGACCGGTCGGGAGGATCCGGGCGCCGGTGGCGGCCGCGGCCGCGGCGGCGCGCTCCGGCTCGGGCACGGGCCCCAGCACCGCGACGGTGACGGCGAGCCCGCGCTGCGTCAGCGCGCCCGCGAGGTCCATGCTGTAGGGCCAGACGCCGCCGAGCGCGTCGGCGCTCATCAGGATGTGGGGGCGGGCGTGGCGGGCGTTTACCGGCATCCGCAGGCCGCCTCCAGCTCGCGCAAGGGCAGGGGGCGCTCCTCCTGGATGTCGCTGAAACGCTCGAACTGGCCGAGATAATGGGCGTGCGCCCGCTCCCAGGCCTCGTCGTCGGGCTCGCCCCAGAGGCGGCGGTAGTCGGGGGAGCTCGGATAGGGGTAGAGCGGCACGGGATCGTTCGCCCAGACGCCCTGGGCGCGCAGGCGCTCGCGCCACGCGGCCACCATCCCGGGATCGTCGCCCGCCACCGCGATCAGGTTCGCCTGCACGAAGGGCACGGTCTTGCGCGCCCGGATCAGGCGCTCGGCGAGGTCGTCGGTCGAGGCGCGGCAGCGCTTGTCCAGCGCCGCGCGGCCCTTCTCCGTCAGGCTCTCCACGCCGGCCTCGATCGAGACGCAGCCCGCCGCGCCCAGCCGGTCCAGCATGTCGGGCTTCCAGAGGTCGATCCGTGTCTGGATGCCGAAGCGGATGTCGCGGGCGGCGAGCGCGTCGAGGAGGGGCGCCTGCGGCAGGAAGATCTCGTCGACGAAGTAGAGATAGGTCACGCCCTGGGCGATCAACCCGTCGATCTCGTCGAGCAGGATCCCGAGGTCGCGCCTGCGATACGCGTCGCGGAAATCGATCTTCGCGCAGAAGCTGCAGGTGTAGGGGCAGCCGCGCGAGGCCTCGACCTCGGCGCCCGGCCCGTCCGGCTCTCCGTCGAAGCGGTGGTGGTGGTGCCGGTGGCGGGCGATCCAGGCATCGGGCCAGCGGAGCGCCGGCAGGTCGGTGAAGCGGCTCGCGTGCGGGCCGCCGGTCACCGCAGACGTGCCGTCGGCCCGCCGATAGGCGAGGGCGGGTACCCGGGCGAGGTCGTCCGTGCCGGCCAGCAGCGGCAGGATCTCCTCGCACTCGCCGCGCACCACGGCGTCGCAGCCGAGCTTCTCCAGCGCCGGGCGCGGCGTCGCCGAGCCGTGCGGCCCGACCGCCACCGTGCGCCCGCCCGCCGTGCCGAGGGCGTCCAGGAAGGCGCGGGGCACGCGCAGCTCCGGCGGGGCGCAGCGCCAGAACAGGTAGGTCGGCGCGGTCGCCACCACCGTCATGCCGGGGCCGAAGGCCGCGACCCGCCGGGCGGCCTCCTCGGCGGAGAGCCCTTCGAGATGCGCGTCGACGGTCAGCGTGTCGTGCCCGGCGGACGCCAGGAGCGCCGCGCCGTAGCCGAGTTCGAGCGGCAGATGGGGCTCGCGGCAGCCGAAATAGATGCTGTTGCGGTAGTCCCAGGGCGGGTTGACGAGGGCGACTCTCATTCGGCCGCCCCCGCGAAATCCACCTTGGCCGGAGCCGGCGTGGCGGGTCGCGTCTCGCGGAGCCAGCCGTAGAGGTCGGCCACGCCCTCGCGCCAGGGCGTGGGAGCGGGCAGGTCGAGAGCCGCCCGCAGGCGCGTGGTGTCGGAGACGTAGTAGCGCTGGTCGCCGGGGCGCCAGTCGCGGAAGGCCCGCGCGACCGGGCGCCCGGTCAGGCGCTCGACATGGTCGAGGAAGGCCAGCAGGCTCACCGCGTTGGCCGGCCCGCCGCCGAGGTTGAACGCCCGGCCGGCCACCGCGTCGATCCGCCGGAGCGCGGCGCAGTAGGCGTTCACCGCGTCCCGCACGTGCAGCACGTCGCGGATCTGGCGCCCGTCGCCGTAGATCGTGACCGGCCGGCCTTCGAGAGCCCGGATCAGGAAGTGGGCGACCCAGCCCTGGTCCTCGGTGCCCATCTGGCGCGGGCCGTAGATGCAGCTCATCCGCAGCACCGCCGCCGGGACGCGGTAGGAGCGGGCGTAGTCGAGCACGTACTGGTCGGCCGCGCCCTTGGAGCAGCCGTAGGGGGTGTAGAAGTCGAGCGGCCGGTCCTCGCCGACGCCGCGCGCGCGCACGGATTCGTCCTCCGGCAGGTAGCGGTCGCCCTCCTCCCGCAGGGCGATGTCCGGCAGGGCGCCGTAGACCTTGTTGGTCGAGGCGAAGAGCACGGGCACCGGGCGGGAGAGCGCCCGCACGGCCTCCAGGAGGTTCAGCGTGCCACCGATATTGACCTCCATGTCGGCGCGCGGGTCGGCGAGGCTCGTCGTCACCGCGACCTGGGCGGCGAAGTGGAAGCAGGCGCCCGCCTCGCGCACCGCGCGGGCGAGCTCGCCCGCGTCGCGGATGTCGGCGACGATCGCGGTGATCCGGTCCGGATGGCGCGCCTTCAGCCAAGCGAGGTTCGCCTCGACGCCCGCCCGCGCCAGCGCGTCGTAGACGATGACCGGGCGGCCCTCGCCGGCCAGCCGGTCGGCGAGGTTGGCGCCGACGAAGCCGGCCCCGCCGGTGATCAGGACCGGGCGGTCGCCGCCCGGGTTTGCCGCCCCCGCACTCACGCCACCAGCCCCCGCATCTCCAGCTCGCGCCGCGCCTCGGCGACGCGGTCGATCGCCTGCTGCTCGGCGACCCAGGCGGCGAGTTCGGTGAGCCCCTCGGCGAAGTCCCGGCACGGCGCGTAGCCGAGCTCGTCCCGGATGCGGGAGATGTCGGCGATGCAGTGACGGATGTCGCCGAGCCGGGCCTGACCGGTGATCTCGGGCCCGAGATCCTCGCGGCCCATCGCGGCGGCCAGCAGTTCGGCCACCTCGGTGACGCTGCGGTCCTGCCCGCTGCCGACATTGTAGACCTGACCGGCCGCGGCCGGATGTTCGAGTGCCAGCACGAAGGCCTGGGCCACGTCCTCGACATGGACGAAGTCGCGCCGTTGCGCCCCGTCCTCGAAGACCATCGGGCGCTGGCCGTTGTGGATGCGCGCGGCGAAGATCGCCAGCACGCCCGTATAGGGGTTCGAGAGCGCCTGGCCCGGCCCGTAGGCGTTCCAGAGCCGCAGCGCCACGCCCTCCATGCCGTAGGCCGGCGCGAGGGTGAGCGTCAGGCGCTCCTGCATGTACTTGGTCAGTGCGTAGACCGAGGCGAGGGCGGGGCGTTTGCTCTCCGGCGTCGGCACGGGGCGCATCGGCCGGCCCTCGCCGTCGAGCGGGTCCCAGGGCTCGCCGGGTCGGCGGGGTTTTCGGACGGCGTCCTCGACGGTCCGGCCGTCCTCCGTACGGTACAGCCCCTCGCCGTAGACGCTCATCGAGGAGGCGACGACGACCCGCCGCACCGGCCGCTCGATCAGTCCCTGGAAGAGCTGCGCCGTGCCGCAATCGTTGACCGAGACGTAGCGCTCGACCGCGTACATGCTCTGCCCGACCCCGACCTCGGCGGCGAGGTGGACAACGTGGTCGGCGCCCTCGAGGGCGCGGGCGACCGCCTCCGCGTCGCGCACGTCGCCCGCGACGAACTCGACCTCGGGGGGAAGCACGGTGCCGGAGCCGCTGCCGTGCACCTGCTCGATCAGGCTGTCCAAGACCCGAACCCGGTAGCCGCGCCGAAGCAGGGCGGTCGCGAGATGGCGGCCGATGAAGCCGGCTCCCCCTGTGATCAGGACAAGATCTGCCACGCGCTCCAGCCGCTCCCCATCGTGCAAGGTCGCCTCGACGACGACAATATCCAGGCAAACATTCTGACTTAACATAAGTAAGCCAGGATCATTGTCCGAATAATACGACCTTCGCGAAGCTAATGCTCCTTGCGCAGGCAATCGGGCATGGGGATCTTTGTTCCTGAGCTTCTCACACGGCCAAGCCGTGGTGCGCCTCCCGCCTCCGATAGCCCCGCGCTTCGTTCGGACGCACGGTCGAGGGCGGCGTTCCGGCCCCGCATGCCGCGGTGCCTCAGGCCGGCGAGAGCCAGAGAACCCCGCCGACGATCGCTGCTGCGGCGACGATGAAGGCGATGAAGGCGGGCATCACCCAGCCGCGGCGCCCGTGCGGGTCGGCCGATTCCCGCACCCGGGGCGTGGCGGCCTCGGTCGCGCGCGCCGCGGCGATCCGGTCGGGGCCCGGCGGGCGGCCCGCGGCCTCGTCGTCGGTGCCGAGCTGCGAGAGGCCCGGGTCGTAGTGCGGGATCTTGTCGCCGCTGCGGCCCGAATCGATGTCGCCCTTCAGCATCGCGGTGGTCGGGTGCTTCGCGTCGGGCGGCGTGTCGACCTTGAGGTTGGCGGGCGGCGGCGGATCTTCCGAGCGGAACACCATGATTGTCTCCCCGACCCGCCGCGCGGGTCCGGACCCGACGCGGCGCTCAGCCGGGCAATGCCGCAGGCCGCGCGCTTGTTTCCGCGCGCTCCGCTTCACGGGCCGGGCGGTCGAGCCGACCTCAAGGCAGGGAGGCCAGGGCGCGGCGCGCGCTCGCCCGCTCGGCCGCCTCCTCCCCGCACTTGGCCGCGTGGCTCGCCCGGTTGACGACCTGCAGGTTCGGCAGGCCCCAGAAGCCGAGGAGTTCCGGCCAGGGCAGCGTCCGGTGCTCGCGCCAGACCCGGTAGAGGGGCACCCGGTGATCGACCTCGGCTGTGCGCAGCAGGCGCTTGGCGGAGGCCGCGCAGCGGTGGCGCTGGCGGGCCTTGAGCAGTTTCACCTGATCGCTCGGCGCCACCCAGAGCTTCCAGGCCGCGACGCAGGCGGCGTGCCAGCGGGCGTTGCGGTTGGGGGTGCCCGTCCCCCAGAGGTCGCGGTGCCAGCCGAAGCGGTAGACCGGCTGGCCGCAGACGCAGCAGGCGCCGGGACCCCGGGCGTGCTCCGCCTCGCGGAAAGGCGCTGGCGGCATCCGGAAGCCGGCGGCGGCCTCGGGGCCCGCCCGCCAGACCCAGCCCTCGGGCGTGCCCGATCGCGCGGCCAGCGCCCGAGCCAGCCTGTCGGCGCGCAGCACGTGGGCGCGCCAGTAGCTCTCGACGGCGAGCCGCGGCGTCGGTGGGGTCAGCGGGCGCGCCAGGGCGTGCCGCAGCACCGGCGCCGGAAAGACTGCCGGCAGGGCCCGTTCCAGCCGGGCCCGCGCCTTGACGTTGCGCGCCGCGCGCCACTCGGATGCCGCACTCATCGACCCATGCCCGCAACCCGCACCGTCCGCTCCCCGCGCCGCTATCGCATCGCGCGCGGGCGCTGGCTGTAGCCGCGGTGCCGCGCTCTGCGCGCAAGCCCCGGCGGGCGGCGCCAGCCATGTCCTGGGGCGGGTTGCCCCGCGGCTTCGGGCGTTTACCCAAGCTGTGCCGTGAAATCCGCAGCAGACCGAGGAGTTCGGATGACCCTGGACGCGCAGCACGACCGCACAGCCCTGCCGCCCGCCCCCGCACCGACCGACCCGATAGACCAGACCACGGATCAGGCTCCCCAGGGCCGCATCGAGGAGGCGGCGGACCGACCCGAGGCCGAGCCCGTCACGACGCCCACCAACGCCTTCGAGGGGTTCGGCTCCTTCCCCGGCTAGCACGGACCGGAACCGGCGGCGGTCGCGAGACCGTCGCCGGCAGCTCTCAATCGGGCAAGAAGATCTGCCGGTGATAGGCCGGCACGGACGCGACGGCGACGACCTGCGCGCCGTCGTCGAGCAGGCCCGAGAAGACGGGCCCGCTCGCGCCGAACGCGACTGTGCTGCCGGACGGGCCGGCCGGGCCCGCGTGGACGATCTCGGAGACCTGCTCCGCCTTGTAGACGCGGTGGAAGTCGGGCTTGGCCACCGTGTACACCTTCGGCTCGACGCGGCTGCGCGTGCCGAGGCCGCGCGCGTAGCGCGCGGCGAGGCGGAGCCTGTCGCCGTCGTCGGTCGCGAAGTCCCAGGATTCCTCAACCTGCGTGGCGCCGCCCTCGTCCGCGCGGGACGTCTTGCTCATCGTGACCCGCGCCGGCCTGTACACGCCGTAGGCCCCGGGCGCGCCCTGCGCCGGCGCGATCAGGCCGCCCACCACCATGAAGCCGGCGGCGCCGCGATCGTTCTTCGCCGAGGTTCCCCAGACCGCGTACTTGTCTGGATAGGGGGCGGCCTCCCCCTCCGCGTCACTCTGGGCGAAACCCTCGATCAGGATCAGGACGAGGTTGGCGTCCTTGGTGGCGCCGGATCCCGGCACGGCGGTCCAGCCCGCGGGAAGGGCCTTGGCCACCTTGTCCGGATCCGTCCTGATGAACAGGACGGTCCGCGCCTCGGTCGTCGAGAGACTGAGTCGATCCGCCTGGGCGGCGGCCACGGGCTGAAGCACGATCGCGGCGGCGATCGCGGAACGCTGAAGGCAAGCCCAATTCATCGAGACCTCCCTCGTGCGGCGCCGGCGGATCTCGGCGCAACGCCCGCCCTGCCTCCGCGCCGGACGGCAAATCCCCCCAGGCTGAACAGTCTTGCCACAATCATCCGCCCTGGCAAGCGCGCCAGGTACTGTGCTCGCCTTCGATAACCAAGTCCCGTTCGCCGTCGAATGCAGTGCACGCGGCGCTCGTGCCGGAACCGCAAAGGGCCCGCGTGCCCGAACCTCCGGCGGCGTGGCCCCTGCCGGCGCCGCGCCCGGGCGAGACGGGCCATGGCATTTGATCCGGCGGAAAGTCGAAATCGCCTATTCACCGCCGGGGCACACGATCACCCCTTTCTAGCTTTTGAGCTTGGCAGCCAGATACAAATATATTACCAATCCTAACACACAACAAAACGTACGCGGTCGTACAAAATCAGTTTTTGTACTCTGATATACCGGACATCCTTCTCACTTCCGGCCTCCGGCCGTCCATCAATTCCGTGTTCGACGCGGCGCCGCCCTGGGCGGCTCCGCCCGAAACGCCGTGCGCGCCCCGTGCACGGCGACGCCGGCCCCTCACGGCCAGGCATCCTCTAGGCAGAGAAAGAGACACCTCGAACGATGCGGTTCACAGGTCACAACGACAGCCACGCCCTCGACGATTTCTGGACCCGCGTCGAGCGGGACTGGCACTTCAACGGATCCGACAGGGCGGACCCCGCCGCCTCACCGGACGCCTCACCGGCGACGAGCCCGGCCATGGCCCAGGGCCCGGCCCCGCAGACGACCCCGCAACCGGACACGATGGAGAGCCAGCCCATGGCCGGAACCGAGCCCGCCGTCCCGACGCCCGCGGCACCGGACACGGACGCCGTCGCCCTTCTGACCGGTGTGGACACCGCCGCGAGCGCGGTTACGGCCACGCTCACCCGGCACGACGGCACGATTCAGGCCCAGAGCGGCGACGTGATCGAGAACCTCGACATCTACGCCGACGGGGCGGGCATCGAACTCGACGGCGACGCGAACGTCACCATCCGCAACGTCCGCATCCACTACAACGGGGCCGACCAGGGCGGCACCGGTATCGAGGCGATCGGCGCGCAGAACCTCACGGTCGACGGCGTCGAGATCATCAATGCGGGGGCGCCGGCCTCCGGGCCCAACAGCGATCCGGAGCAGTACGGCATCGGGCTGTTCGAGACGCCCGGGGCGGCGGTCAGCCACGTCACGGTGCGCGACGCCTCGACGGGCGTCTACCTCCAGGACTCGCCGAACGCGACGCTCCAGGGGATCGAGGGCTACAACATGCGCGGCCCCTATCCGCGCGGGCAGCTGGTGCAGTTCAACCGCTCGGATAACAGCAGCCTGACCGACTTCTACAGCTACAACGATCTGGCGACCTCCTGGACGGAGGATAACGTCAACATCGGCAGCAACAACGTCACGGTCGCCAACGGCCTGATCGACGGCAACAACTCGCCCTCCGGCGTCGGCGTGATCATCGAGGGCGGCACCGGCGTCCAGGTGAGCAACGTCGACACCGTGCGCATGGGGGACGGCGCCTTCTCGGATTACGGCAGCGGCAACACCTTCGACGACGTGCGCGCGTTCGACAACTTCGCGGACAGCCAAGCCGGTCGCGGCACGCCGATGTCGGGCTCGCTGATCTTCATGCTGGCCGCCGACTCGACCGTCACCAACGCCGCCTACCAGAACGCGGCCGCGCCCGGGAACGTCGTCTACGGCGGCGGCATCCAGGACGAGGCCTTCGGCGGCACCTTCCAGGTGAGCGAGATCACCGGCGAGACGCCGATGGCCGCCTACCACAACACCTTCGCCTGGAGCTGACAGGCTCCGCACTCTAGGGCGGCCGCCGGAGACCCGGCGACCGTCAATCGGCTGTGCCCGGCGATACTTGGCTCAGCCGACGAGGTCGGCCTGCTCCTCGATCAGCGCTTCGAGCGCCTGCGCGAGGGCGCGGTTGAGCACGGCGGCGCGCCGCTCGTGCTGCAGGATGCGCCGGGCGGCGGTGCGGGCGGTGGCCGCCCGCATCGCGCCGTGGGGCGCCCCGTCCCGCAGGGCAGCCCAGGCCAGGGCGCGGAGCTGGTTGGCGTGCGCGACGGCCTTGGCGCGGCGCTCGCGCGGCGTCGTCTCGCTCTGGATCGGCTCGCGCGAGGACCCGCGCCATTCAACGACAGACATGGGAGCTTGCCTCCATCGCCCGGCGATTCGGCGTTCGTCGCGATACTGCAACGCTTTTCGCACTGTGGCAAGAATACGGCACGCAAGAATTGTCTTTCGTGCCGCCTCCACGTTGAGGCCGCAATCCGGCCTCAATCGGGCAGCGCAGCGAGGTGGCGGAGCAGCAAGCTCGCCGCCGGCGTGAGGGGCCCCGGCCGGGTCACGATCTGCAGCGTGCGCAGCGCCCAGGGGTCGGAGAGCGGCACGGCCACGAGGTCCGTGGCGCCGCCGAACAGGCCGAAGACGCCCTGCGGCACCACGCCGAGGCCCATATCGGCCTGAACCATCCGGCAGACCGCGTCGAAGCCCGGCACGTGCACGCGTAGGCGCAAGGGGCGGCCGGCGCTCAGCGCCTCCGCCTGGACGCTGCCATGGATGGAACTCTCGGCGTGCAGGCCGACGAAGTCGTGGTCGAGGGTCTCGGCGAAGGCGAGGATATCCCGTCCGGCCAGGGGGTGATCGCGGCGCATCACCACGACGAGCCGGTCGCGGCGGTAGAGGGTGCGGTCGAGTCCCGCGGCCGGGACGCTGCCGGCACAGATGCCGATCTCGGCCGCCCCTTCGGCCACGCCCTGCACGACCCCGCCGCTCGGCCGCTCCTCCAGGTCGATCTTGATCGCGCCCTGGCTCGCCAGGAAGGCGCGCAGGTCCTCGGGCAGGAACTGCACGATGGCCGAGAGGTTGGCGAGCATCCGCACGATGCCCCGAACGCCCTTGGCGTGCTCGGCGAGTTCGAGGGCGATCTGCTCGGCGTTGCGCAGCATGCGCCGAGCGTGGTGCAGCAGCGTCTCGCCCGCGGGCGTCGCCGTCATGCCCCGCGCGCCGCGCTCGAGGAGCTGGACGCCGAGCGCCTGCTCCAGCTCGACCAGCCGCTTGCTGACGGCGGAGGGCGCGGTCGCGGCGTGCCGGGCGGCACGGGTCAAGCTGCCCTCCTCACACACGGCCACGAACAGGCGCAGCGTCGTCAGGTCGAGCCGCCGCAGGGTGGCAGGCGCCAGCATCGTGCAGGATCCCGGATCGCGGGCGCGCCCGCACGGCTCTCCCCTACCGCGGCGCGGCGGCGCGTCCCAGGTCCTGCCGCACGGACCGCCGCAGGCCGGGCGCGGGATGTCACGCGGCCGCGTCACCCGGATCGTGCGAGCTGGCCCGGATCCGGCGCAATCGGCGAGGCGGCGACGCCCACGGGAAACAGAGGAGATTTACGGATTTCCCGCACACGAGAGACCGCCTAGGCTCGCGCCCGATCCACGCCCCTCGATCACGCGCGTCCGGCGACCGACACGCATCCCAAGCCTTTCGACAAGCCTTTCGCCATGCAGCCGGACCGCGCCATCACCCCACAGGAGGACACCCCGGCTGTCCTAGCCGGACTATCACCGGGACAGGTCCTGCGGATGGTCGAGGGCTTCGGGCTGACGGGCACGTGGTCGTGGAGCTTCGCGACCGGCGCGCATGTCTGGTCGCCGGGCCTGTTCCGGATCCTGGGCCTGGAACCGGACCGCGCGCGGGCGGAGTACGGGCTCCTGCTCGCACTGGTCCATCCGGACGACCGCGCAGGCGTCACCTCCGCCTCGGAGATGCTGCAGACCGGCCGGGTGGCGCAAGCCACCTTCCGGGTGGTCCGCCCGGACGGGACCCTGGGCACCGTGATGAGCCGCGGCGAGGTGATCGTGGCGCCGGACGGGCGTCCGCGCCGCGCTATGGGCGTGCTCATCGACGTGAGCGACCGCGAGGCGCTGGCGCGCGCCAGCGAGGTCGACCGGCGGCGCCGGCGCGCGATCTTCGAGCAGGTCGGCGCCTTCACCTCGTCGAGCCGGGTCTACCCCTACACCGACTTCTCCGCGGAGTGGCTGGAGCTCGTGGGGCTGCCCAAGGCCGAGCTCCTCGGCGAGCCGACCCTGCCGGTGCTGAAGGAGGAGCGCGCGCGCTGGCGCGACCACGGCCGCGCGCTCTACCTCTCGAAGCAGGTCGTGCACACGCAGCCGCGCCTCGTCCTGGCTGGCGGCGCGATCGTGCCCTACCGCTTCGTGATGGTGCCGATGCGCGACACGTCCGGAGCGATCGAGAGCTGGACGAACTACGTCGCGCCCCTCGCCCTTGCCGGGGGCGGGTCCGTGCTGGCGAGCATGCCCGGGAGCATGACGGCGCCGGTTCAGGAGGGTCTGGATCAGTTCCTCGCGGGCGCGCATCTGCGGGCCGGCCGCGCCCTGCTCGGCTGGTCGATGCAGCAGCTCGCCGGGGCGAGCGGGCTCTCCTTCTCCACCGTCCGCCGCCTGGAGGACGGGGAGAGCGGGGCCTCCGGCCGGGCCCGGTCGGCGGCGGCGGCGGCCCTGCGCCGGCACGGCATCGTCTTCACGCTCACGAATGACGGTGCCATCGCGCTGTCCCGGCGTTGATCCTACGGCCCCATGAGGCCGCGTGAGGCCCCTTGAGGCCGGAGGAGCGGAGGGAGCGGGATGAGCGCGTTGCGGGAGAAGCGGGCGGCGATCGCCGGGGCGGTCGCGGCGGAGGGCCGAGACGGGGCCGAGACGGAGGCGCGGGTCGCCGCGCTCCTGGCCGGGCGCGCGGAGCCGGAGACGGCGGAGCTGCGCCATCTCCTCACGGAGTACCGCGACCTCGAAGCCCTGCCCGCCGACGAGGCAGACGTGCGGCTGGCCGAGCAGGGCGAGGTCTTCGCGCGGGAGGACGACGCCTGAGGCCGGGGACCGCTCGCGCGTCTCGGCCGTTGTCCAGGCAGGACAGTACGGAGACCAGCATGCGCGACGACACCGACGATCAGGCCCGCACGCCGACGCGGCGCGGGCCCGCAGGGACGCCCGAGGCCGAAGGAGCAGCGGTCACGCCGCGGGATACCGCGACCGGGCAGGTGCGCCCGACCGACGGCCCGATGGAGCGGGCCGGCACGGAGGCCGAGGCGCGCGAGCGGGGCGAGGCCGGGCCCTTCGAGGGGCGTCGCGAGAGCTAAGCCGGACGGCCGCAGCCATGACCCGAACCCGCATCACCCGAACCCGCACCGCCGACGCGGACCCGCCCGAGCCCGCCGGACCGCTCCCGGACGGGAGCCCGCGCAGGCGCCGGACCGGCTCTGCCGAGCCACCGTCCAACGAACCCCTCGGCCCGGACGACCGCCCCGATGTCGGTCTCGCCCAATCCGGCAGCGGCGAGGACGCGATCGTCCGCCGCGAGACCGAGATCTGAGGTTCGGCAGCCGCTTCACTTAGGACTAGCTTCGGGCCGATGCGGGCCGCGGGGGAGACGATTGCCCTCTGCGCCAGCATCGCGCCGACACGTCCTGGGGACCGCAGGCATCCGGAAAATCCGGAGACGAATCGAGATCTCTCGGTCAAACGGACCTGCCTTGTGTGCATGCACACAATGCCCCAATAACGATCATTTTGGTCTGTGAATACGCACGCCCTTCCCAGCGTTGACCTTGATGTAGGCCAACATTGCATGAAAGGGCGTCAATATGATCGTCAGAGCGGCACTCGTGGCAGTCTCCGTCCTCGCACTCGGTCCGGGCCTCGCGGTCGCGCAGAGTGGTCGGTGGAGTGGCTACGGCGACAGCCGAGGCATCGTGGCGCCGCCCCAGACCGTCGAGATCGGGCGGGCGACCGATCCGCGCGATCCGACCGGCATCCTGCGCGGCCAGGGGATCAGCAGCCGCTACGGCGGCATCGGCAACATGGGCGGCGGCTCCGGCCGGAGCGCCAACACGGGCGTCGGCCTCGGCGGGATCGGCGCCAACCAGGGCGCCCGGTTCTGAGCCGGCGGCGCAGCGGCTCCGGTCAGGAGCCGCTGCGCTCCCCCACGGCCCCCCCGGCCGTGCCGAGTCCCGCCTTGGCGGCCCGGCGGTTGACGATGCCGAGGCGCAGCACGGCCTGCTCAAGGTAGTCGAGCGCGTCGATGAGCCCCGCGCGGGCCCGCTCCACGGCCTCGTCGCCCTCTTCGGGGGGCGTCTCGGCGAGTTTCACGGCGGCGATCAGAACCCGGTCGCGCTCGTCCTCGATCCGGCGGTCGCGCTCGACATGGCCGCGGATCTCGGCGTCGAAGGCCTCCAGGACCGCGAAGGGGAGGGCGTCGCGTCCGATCCGGCCGGGAAAGCCCCGGGCACGGCGCCGTCCCTCGTCGGCGGCGCGGGCGAGATGGTCGGCGAGGGTGTCCAAGGGCTACTCCGGGACGGCGGGGATCGCTCGGGGCATCGCGGACCGCAACGCCCCGAGCGGCCTGCGGGCTGCGCGCCCCGCCGTCCACCATACCGGAGGATCGACGCTGGCGCTCGGTCCGCCGAGATGGCAGAGAGCGGCACCACGATTCCGAGCCCCAGGACCGCGCCATCCCGCCCGCCACGCCCTCCGGAACCCCGGCGCCGCGCAGGGCGGCCGCGTCCCGGCACTTCTCCCTCCCGCTGGTCGTCCTGCTCGTCGGTCTCCTGGCCGCCGGGGGTGCGGCGCTGCAGCTCAAGGCCGCGAGCGAGCGGCGCGACCACGAGCGCTTCGAGCGGCTGGCCAATCAGCAGGCCAACCGCGTCCGCGAGCGGCTGGACACCTACGTCGCGCTCCTGCGCGGCGCGGCCGGGCTGCTCGCCGCGAGCGAGCGGGTGACGCAGCAGGAATTCGCCGCCTTCGTGGGCCGCCTGCGCATCGCCGACCTCTACGGCGGGACTCGCGGTATCGGCTACGCCCGCCGCTTCCGGCCTGAGGAGGCGGACGCGCTGGTGGCCGAGATGCGCGCGCAGGGGCTGCCCGACTTCCGGCTCCGGCCCGAGCCGCCGGGCCCGGACCCCACTGCCATCGTCGCTCTGGAACCGCTGGACCTGCGCAACGCGGCCGCGATCGGCTTCGACATGTTCTCCGAGCCGGTGCGCCGGGCCGCGATGGCGCGGGCGCGTGACACGGGCGAGCCGGCCCTCTCGGCCCGCGTCGAGCTGGTGCAGGAGATCGATCGCGACAAGCAGGCGGGCTTCCTCGTCTACCTGCCGGTCTACGCGGGCGGCGCGGTGCCGGCGACCGTCGAGGAGCGGCGGCGCCTGCTGACGGGCTGGGTCTACAGCCCCTTCCGGGCTGGCGACCTGTTCTCGCGCGTCGCCTCCCCGCTCAATCCCGGTGGCGTGCCGGAGGTGACCTATCGCATCCAGGACGGGGCGGTGCTTGGGGAATCACCCGGGAGTGCGACGCTTTACGAGTCCGGCCCCGCGGAACAGCCCTCCGATCGCAGGTTCGCGGCGCGGCGCGACCTCGACATCGCCGGCCACACCTGGACCCTTTTCGTCACCGCAGCCCCCGGCTTCGCGCGCGATGCCGGAGGCGACGTCTGGCCCTACGTGCTCGGCGTCGGCTCGCTCGTGACCCTGCTGCTCGCGGGCGCCGCGCTCGCCCAGGCCGGGGCGAGCCGCCGCTCGGAGATCGCGCGGCGCGGCCTCGAGGATGAGACCGCCCGGCTGGAACTGCTCAACCGGGCCGGCGCGGCCCTGGTGGCCGAGCACGACATCGAGCGTCTCGTCCAGACGGTGATCGAGGCCGCCACCGAACTCGTGGGCGGCGCCTACGGGGCCTTCTTCGAGCGCGTGCCCGTGGGCCAGGAGGGCAACGATGAGGAAGTCTGGCGCCTGTTCAGCCTGACGGGTGGCCCGCGCGAGGCCTTCACCCGCTTCGGCCTGCCGCGGGCGACCGGCCTGTTCCAGCCGACCTTCCTGGCCGAGGGCGTGGTGCGCTCCGACGACGTCGCGAAGGACCCCCGCTACGGCTCGCACGGCGGCATGCCGAAGGGCCACCTTCCGGTGCGCAGCTACCTCGCGGCGCCGGTGGTCTCGGGCACCGGCGAGCGGCTCGGGGCGCTCCTGTTCGGGCACCCGCAGCCCGGCCGCTTCGGCCCGCGCGAGGAGCGGCTGATCACGGGCTTCGCCGCACAGGCCGCGGTCGCGATCGACAACGCCCGCCTCCTCGCCTCCGTGCGGCGCAAGCGAGACCGCTTCTTCGGCGCCATGCGGGCGGTGCGCGGCGTGCTCTGGACGAACGATGCCTCCGGCCGCATGGTCGGCGAGCAGCCAGGCTGGGCGGCCATCACCGGCCAGAGCCGGCCCGAATATGAGGGCTACGGCTGGGCGAACGCGGTCCACCCGGAGGATGCGCAGGCCAGCGTAGAGGCCTGGAACGCGGCGGTGGCGGAGCGGCGCACCTTCGTGTTCGAGCACCGGGTGCGCACGCGCGACGGGAGCTGGCGCACCTACGCGATCCGCGCGGTGCCGCTCTTCGACGAGCGGGGCGAGATCGTCGAGTGGGTCGGCGTCCACACCGACATCACCGAGCAGCGCGAGGCGGAGGCCGAACTCCGCGAGTCGAACGAGGAGATTCAGCGCTACGCCTACATCGTCAGCCACGACCTGCGGGCGCCGCTCGTCAACGTGATGGGCTTCACGAGCGAGCTGGAGGCCGCGCGCGAGGACGTGCGGGCGGCGCTCGGGGCCCATGCCGAGGCCGCGCGGATCGACGCCGACATGGAGGAGGCGCTGGGCTTCATCCGGGTGGCGATCACCAAGATGGAGGCGCTGATCGCCGCCATCCTGAAGCTGTCGCGGGAGGGGCGGCGCACCTTCCGGCCGGAGCCCCTCGACATGCGCGCGCTGGTGCAGGGGCTGGCCGACGCGCAGCGCCACCAGGCGGATGCCGCCGGCGCCCGGGTCGTGATCGCCGACGACATGCCGGAGATCACCGCCGACCGGCTGGCCGTCGAGCAGATCTTCGGCAACCTGATCGACAACGCCCTGAAATATCTCGCGCCGGGCCGGCCGGGCCTGATCACAATCGAGGGCCGGTCGGTCGCGGGCGGGCGGGTGCGCTTCACGGTCACCGACAACGGGCGGGGCATCGCGCCCCAGGACCACGCCCGCATCTTCGAGCTGTTCCGGCGCTCCGGTGCCCAGGACAGGCCGGGCGACGGGATCGGTCTCGCGCATGTCAAGGCGCTGGTCCGTTCCTTGGGCGGCCGGATCGAGGTATCGTCGGAGCTCGGGCAGGGAACGACGTTCAGCGTCACGCTGCCGCGCGAGGCGCAGAGCCCAGGCGCGCCGCACCGCGCGGCCGCGTGACGACAGGGGATTGGGGGACTTGGACGTGCATCCCGTGTGCATCGTGATGATCGAGGACGACGAGGGCCACGCCCGCCTCATCGAGCGCAATATCCGGCGCGCGGGCGTCAACAACGACATCGTGCCGTTCCGCAACGGCACGGACGCGCTGGCCTACCTGTTCGGCCCGGACGGGACCGGGGAGGCGAGCGCCCGGCGCCACCTCCTCATCCTGCTCGATCTCAACCTGCCGGACATGACCGGCATCGACATCCTGGAGCGGATCAAGGCGAACCCGCATACCAAGCGCTCGCCGGTCGTCGTGCTCACCACCACCGACGACGCGCGCGAGATCCAGCGCTGCTACGATCTCGGCGCCAACGTCTACATCACCAAGCCGGTGAACTACGAGGGCTTCTCGCACGCGATCCGCCAGCTCGGACTGTTCTTCTCGGTGATGCAGGTGCCCGAGAACTCATGAGCGCGTCGCCTCCGTCCGCGCCGCCGGGCGGCGCGCCCGCGCGCGGGCGCATCCTCTACATCGACGACGATCCGGGCCTCGCCCGCCTCGTGCAGCGGGGCCTGAAGGCGCGCGGCTACAGCGTCGAGACGGCGCTGGACGGTGCGGCGGGCCTCGCGCGGCTCGCGCAAGGGGGCATCGACGCGGTCGCCCTCGACCATCACATGCCGGGCCAGACCGGGCTCGACCTGCTGCCCGAGATCCGGGCGCTGCCCGACGCGCCGCCGGTGATCTACGTCACCGGATCGGAGGACAGCCGCGTGGCGGTGGCCGCCCTGAAGGCGGGCGCGGTCGACTACGTCTGGAAGGACCTCCAGGGCCAGTTCCGGGAGTTGCTCGGCGAGGCGGTCGACACGGCACTCCGCCAGGAGGCCCTGCGCCGCGACAAGGAGCGGGCCGAGGCCGCGGTGCGCGAGGCCCGCGACCGGGCCGAGTTGCTGCTGCGCGAGGTCAACCACCGGGTCGCCAACTCGCTGGCGCTGGTGGCCGCGCTCGCCCGCATGCAGACCAACGCCGTCGCGGATCCGGCCGCCAAGGAGGCGCTGGAGGAGATGCAGGCGCGCATCTCGGCGATCGCCGGCATCCACCGGCGCCTCTACACCTCGCAGGACGTCGAGGCGGTCGAACTCGACGCCTATCTGGCGAGCCTCGTGGAGGAACTCCAGGCCTCGATGAAGGCGGCCGGCCGCGACCACTCGATCCGCCTCAGCGCCGAGCCCGTGCGGCTCGCGACCGACAAGGCGGTGTCGCTCGGCGTGGTGGTGACCGAACTCGTCACCAACGCCTACAAGTACGCCTACCCGTCCGAGGTGCCGGGGGAGATCCGGGTCGCGGTGAGCCGCGCGGCCGAGATGCTGACGCTCAGCGTCGAGGACGACGGCATCGGCTGGACCGGTGAGGGGCGCCCGCGCGGCACCGGCCTCGGCGCCCGCATCATCCGGGCGATGGCCACGAACCTGCGCTCGCAGATCGCCTACGACGCCGGCCGGCCGGGCACCCGGGCGGTGCTGTGCTTCCCCGTCTGAGGGCGGGTCACGCGGGCGTCACGGCGCGGGACTAGCAGGGCCGGGAGCCCTCGGAGAGCCCGCATGCGCGTCCGTTCCGCCCTCGCCCTGATCCTGGCGCTCGCGGGCGCCGCCGCCGCGGAGCCCGCGCAGATCGGGCCGCGGCCCTTCCATCTGGTCGACACGATGAAGCCCGGCCCACTGCAGGACCGGCTGAAGGCGTGCGGGGCCGACCGCCCCTACGTCGCGAAGCAGTTCTCGATCTCGCACCGGGGCGCGCCGCTGCAATTCCCCGAGCATACCCGCGAGGGCGTGCTGGCCGCCGCCCGGATGGGGGCCGGGATCATCGAGTGCGACGTCACCTTCACGCGGGACCGCCAGCTCGTCTGCCGCCACGCACAGTGCGACTTGCACACCACCACCGATATCCTGGCCCGGCCGGAGCTGGCCGCGAAGTGCACGGCGCCCTTCACACCGGCGGACCCCGCGACCGGCCGCAAGGCCTCGGCGAAGTGCTGCACCAGCGACCTGACGCTCGACGAGTTCAAGACGCTGAAGCCCAAGATGGACGCCGCCGACCCGGAGGCCACGACGCTCGGCGCCTACATGAACGCGACGCCGCGCTGGCGCACCGACCTCTACGTCGACGGGGCCACGCTGATGTCGCACCAGGAGTACATCGCGCTGGTGAGGTCCCTCGGCCGCAAGTTCACCCCCGAGCTGAAGGCGCCGGAGGTGCCGATGCCGTTCGAGGGCACCTACACGCAGGATCGTTACGCCCAGCAGCTCATCGACGCCTACCGCGAGGCCGGCATACCACCCGAGGACGTCTTCCCGCAGAGCTTTCAGCTGCGCGACGTGCTCTACTGGCTGGCGAAGGAGCCCGCCTTCGGCCGCCAAGCGGTCTTCCTCGACGACCGCGACGAGACCGCGCCGGGTTTCGACCCGATGCGGCCGGAGACCTGGAACCCCGGCATGGAGGCGCTGCGGGCGCAGGGCGTGCGCATCCTCGCGCCGCCGCTCTGGATGCTGGTGACGACGGATGCCCAGAACCGCATCGTGCCCTCGCCCTACGCCCGGGCGGCGCGGGCAGCCGGGCTCGACCTGATCGCGTGGTCGCTGGAGCGCTCGGGACCCCTCAAGGGCGGCGGGGGCGGCTACTACCGGTCGGTGCGCCCCGCGATCGACCGCGACGGCGACGCGCTCACGCTCCTCGACGTGCTCCACGGCGAGGTCGGCGTGCGCGGCGTGTTCTCGGACTGGCCCGCCACCACGACGTTCTACGCGAACTGCGTCGGTGCGGAGTGAGGCCGACGGCCCGCGATCCCTTCGATGCGGGCGCGCTTGCCCCCCGGGGCCGGGCTTGCCAGAAGGGCCTCCCCGAGACGCGTGCACGAGGAGGCTGAGGACATGGCGGATTTCTCCGAACTCGTCGCCCAGGCGGTCAACCCGGCCATGTCCCGTGCCGAGCGCGAAGCAGTCTACACCGTGGTGCGCCAAGCGGTGCAGCGCCTTCAGGAGCGCGAGGCGCTCGCGCCAACGGACGCGCGCTATAGCCTGCAGAACCACCTCGTCGAGGAGACGATCCGCGACGTCGAGGGCGAGATCGCCCGCACCGCGGCCCTGCGCAAGCTCGACGCGGCGCTGGCCGCGCAGAACAAGGCCTACAACGAGCGGCGCTGAGGAATTGCGGCGCTCGTCCGCGGCCCGATGCGCCTCAGCGCGCCGCCGCGACCTGCCCGGCGCGGCGGATCTTCTCCAGCACGTCCTTGAGGTTCTCGGGCGTAACGATGCCGACGAGCTTGTCGCGGATCACGCCGTCCGGGCCGATGATGAAGGTCTCGGGCACTCCGTAGACGCCGAAATCGATGCCGACGCGCCCCGTCTCGTCGAGGCCGACTGCCCGGAAGGGCACCCCGTGCCTGCCTAAGAAGGCGCGCGCCTTCTCAGGGGCGTCCTTGTAGGCGATGCCGACGAGGCGAAAGCCCGATTCGCGGGCCAGCCGCATCAGCATCGGGTGCTCGACCTGACAGGGTGCGCACCATGAGGCCCAGACGTTCAGCACCGTGACCTGGCCCTTGAGGTCGGCGGAGGTCAGGCCAGGCACGGGGGCGCCGTCCGCGGTCACGCCCGGCACCGGTGGCAGCGCGAAGGCCGGCACCGGCTGTCCTACGAGCGCGGAGGGGAGGGCGGCCGGGTCGACGCCCGAGCGCAGGCGCAGGAAGAACACGCCGGCCAGCACCGCGAAGGTGACGAGCGGCAGGATCAGCAGGAGCGAGCGGCGGGCCGGCGCGGGAGCCTCGGCGCTCACCGCCGCTCCTCCCCGGAGGCGCGCAGCGCCTCTGAGCCGCGCAGCGCCTCGAAGCCGCGGAGCGCCCGGCTCTGCGCGCGCCGGTCGCGCACGGCGTTGAGCACCAGGGCGCCCATCACCAGCGCCGTGAAGGCGTAGGACGCGAGGATGAAGCCCGCATGGGGTCCGAGATCCATGGTCGGGTCCTCAGAGCGCCTGGCCGAGGGGGAGGGCGGCGGGATTGGCGGCGGGCGCCGCCACGCCGACGCGGCCCGCGTCCAGCCGCTCGGCCTCGCGGATCGTCAGCGTGCGCACCCGGCGGCGCATCACCTCGGTGCGCATGGCGTAGAGGTGGAGCGTGGTGCCGCCGAGCGTCGCCGCGAAGATCATCAGGAGGAGCGGGTAGAGCATCGAGGGGTCGATGGTCGGGCCGCCCATGCGCAGGATCGAGGCCGGCTGGTGCAGGGTGGACCACCAGTTCACCGAGAACTTGATGATCGGCAGATTGACGGCGCCGACCAGCGTCAGGATCGCCACCGCGCGCGCGGCCCGGTTGGGGTCCTCCATCGTGCGCCAGAGCGCGACGATGCCGCAGTAGATCAGGAACAGCAGCAGCATCGAGGTCAGCCGCGCGTCCCAGACCCAGTAGGTGCCCCACATCGGCTTGCCCCAGAGCGAGCCGGTGACGAGGCAGATCAGCGTGAAGGCCGCCCCGATCGGCGCGGCGGCGCGCTGGGCCACGTCCGCCAGCGGGTGGCGCCAGACCAGGGTGCCCACCGCCGACAGGCTCATGGCGCCGTAGAAGAACACCCCGAGCCAGGCCGCCGGCACGTGGATGAACATGATCCGCACCGTCTCGCCCTGTTGGTAGTCGGGCGGGGCGACGAACCACGCGAGATAGAGCCCGAGCGCGAGCGCGAGGGCGGAGAGGCCGGCGAGCCAGGGCACGAGCCTGCCCGACCAGCGCATGAAGTGGCTGGGGTTGGACAGCCGGGTCCAGAGGGAGATCGGGGCCGAGGACATCCTGCCTGCCTGAGGGCACGCGCGGGCTGTCCCGGCGGCCTGCCTGATACCGTGACGTCCCCGCGCGGTGCGGGGCTCTCGGCCCGGCTTTTAGCGTCGAGTGCGGTGCAGCGGCAATGCGGGGCGGGCGCGCACCCGGGCGGTCAGGACGAACGGAGGCGCAGGAGCCGGCGCATCCCGGCGCGGGCCCGGTGGGCGGAGCGCGCGAAGAGCCCCCGCGGCACCGCCTCCCGCGCATCCCGCGCGGCGATGCCGTCGAAATCCGCCGCGCGCTCGACCAGGGCGGCGGCGACGGAAGCCGGGTCGGGCAGCGACCAGCGCAGGAAGTAGTCGCGCTCCGCCGCGTAGGCGTCGTTGCGGACCCAGGTCACCCCGTCGGCGAAGTAGTAGTGCGCCCGGTTGCCGTTCAGCGCGTCGAAGAGCAGGAGGTTCGAGTTGAGGTTGCGGCACCAGTTGAGGCCGAGGATCCGCCGCTCGGGCGCGGCGAAGAGCGAGACGTGCAGGGCCGAGCCGGTGACGCCCAGGATGTGCCGCCGCTCGGCGAAGAGCCGGACCTGGGCGCGGAGATCGAGCTCTTCCGGGAAGACGATGTCGACGCCCCGTCGCTCAAGCTCGCGCACCAGGGCAGCCTCATTCTCCAGCTTGTGCAGGCTGCCCGGAGGTAGCTTCAGCTTCGAGAGGTAGGCCGGCCGCCGATCGCCGTCGACCGCGACGCCCTTGAGCCAGGGACGCCCGATCGCCTTGCAGAGCCCGTCATAGGCCCGGCTCGCCGAGCGGTTCTCCCGGAAGGCGCGCTCGGCCACGGTCACCTCGGCGAGCCGGACGGGGGTGTGGAAATTCCGCATCGCCTCCAGCCCGCCCCCCAGCGATCCGAGCATGGGCTCCAGGAAGCCCAGGCCGCGGAGCCGCTCGCGGTCCTGCGCGCCGTGGTAGAGCAGGGCGGTATCCGCACCCGCGGGCAGCGCCCAGAGGCGCGACAGGCTGCCGACGACGAAGTGGCCAAAATGCTCGACCACGTCGCCCAGATAGTGGAAGCGTCCGTCGATCCGGGGGGCGGCGTCGCGGAGATCGGCGACCTGCCGCGCCGCCTCCGCGTCGAGCGGGTCGTCCCGGTCGATCCGAACCCCGCCTGCGTAGAGGCCCCAGAGGGCGCCGTACTCCACCGGCACGTAGAGCAGGTCGGCGTGGACCCGGATCTCCGGCGGCGCCTCGTGGATCGCGCAGGCGCCCTCAACCTCGGTGCAGCGCCTGATACCGGCCGGCATATGCCCCTCGACTGCCCTTCGACTGCCCTTCGACGAGCCGCGTGAAGCGGCCGGATACGCCCTCCACCGGGGAGCGTAAAGGACGCGCTACTCCGACCAGCGCAGGGCGGCGGCAGCCGCCAGGGTGCCGACCACCGCCGCGATCAGGCTGAGGGCCCCGAGGACCGCGAGCGGCGTCGTGAAGGGCACCGTGCCGCCCGCGGCCGCCTCGGTCGCCGAGACGCCGAAGATCAGGGTCGGCACCATCAGGGGCAGCACGAGCACCGCGAGGATCAGCCCGCCCCGGCGGATCGAGGCGGTGAGTGCCGCGCCGACCGCGCCGATGAAGGTGAGCGCCGGGGTGCCGACGAGGAGGGTCAGCGCGGTCGCCCCCATGGCGGTGCCGTCGAGGGCGACCAGCAGGCCGAAGAGTGGCGAGGCCAGCGCGAGCGGCAGGCCGGTGGTCAGCCAGTGCGCCGCGACCTTGGCCAGCACCACGAGTTCGAGGGGTGCCGGCGCGGCGGTCATCAGGTCGAGGGAGCCGTCCTCCTCGTCGGCCTGGAACAGGCGGTCGAGGCCGATGAGCGTCGCCAGCACTGCCGCGAGCCAGAGGATCGCCGGGCCGATCCGCGCGAGCAGGTTGAGATCGGGCCCGAGCGCGAAGGGGATTAGCGCCACGATCATCAGGAAGAAGACGAGCGAGAGCGCGCCGGAGCCGCCGACGCGGGCGGCCAACGCGAGGTCGCGGGCGACGAGGGCCGAGACGATGCCGATCACGCCCAGTCCTCCGGATCCGCGTCCAAGGTCGAGGGCGCCGCGCCAGGCTCCGGTGCGGCGAGCGCCAGGGTGCGGGCGTCCTCCAGGCCCAGCGCCTGGTGGGTCGCCGCCACGACGAGGCCGCCCGAAGCCCGGTGCTCGGCCATCAGCCCGGCGAGCAGGCCCTGCGAGGCCGTGTCGAGGGCCGCCGTCGGTTCGTCGAGGAGCCAGAGCGGCCGGTGGCAGACGAGGAGGCGGGCAAGCGCCACCCGGCGGCGCTGCCCGGCCGAGAGATAGGCCACCGGCAGGTCGTGGGCGTGGCCGAGTCCGAGGCGCTCCAGGGCCTGCCGCGGCGCGGTCCGGGGCGCCCCGAGCAGCGCCTGCGCGAAGGCGAGGTTCTCGCCCGCCGTCAGCGCCGCCTTCAGCCCATCCCGGTGGCCGACCGCGTGCAGGCACTCGGGCAGGCTCGCCTCACCGACGTCTGCGGCCCGTACCCGGCCAGCGTCCGGCCGCAGCCGGCCCGCCAGGATCGCCAGCAGGCTCGACTTGCCGGCCCCGTTGCGCCCGGTCACCGCCAGCGCCTCGCCGGGGCCGAGCGCGAACGACAGGCCCGCGAAGACGCGCCGCCCCGAGCGCCGGCAGGCCAGATCCTCGACGCTGAGCCGCACGGCCCGTCCCCCTTTCGCGCGGGCCGGACGCCCCGTCCGACCCTTGAGCCCACGCCTCATGCCCGATCGCGCGGCGGAACGGAACGGCGCGGCCCGGCGTAAGTGGTCTGCGGCAACGGATGGGCGCCAGACGCCCGCGGGCCGCGTGGGGGTACCGGAGGGCTCACGTCATGCCGACGACGACCGCACACCGCGCCCCGAGCGAGGCGGAGATTCGCGAGAGCCCGGACGCCGCCGCGGGCCTGCGCCTCGTGCGGGCGCGCCTCGACCTGTGCACGCCCGACGAGCGGCAGGCTTTCTGGGAGGCGGTGCGCCGCTGCTTCGGCGGGCCGGCGCCGGAGGAGGCGGGCACGTAGTCCGCCGCGGACCCCGTCCCGCCGCCCAGGGGCCGCGCGGGCCCCGCAAAGCTACCGCCCATGCACACTTTTCCCGTAAGACGGGCGCGGTGACGGCCCCCTTGCCGTCACCGGGCCCGGGGCCTAACCGGGTCCGGTTACTGGATTGATGCGTGATGGCCGAGTTGTCAGGACCCACGACGCCCGTCGCGACGCCCGTGCCGGGCTCGATCGACCGGTCCGAGCGGCCGGGCCGGGTCGGGCTCCTGCTCGTTCTGGCGGGGCTCCTCGTGGGCGCGGCCATCGGCCTCTCCTTCGTCGCCAACGAGCAGGCGCAGTCGCTCATCGTCTGGCTGCTGGCGCTGCTCGCCATGGCGGGCGTGTTCTTCCTGTTCGCCCTGGCGATCGGCGCGATCCAGCTCGCGGGGCAGGGAGCGCGGGACGACATCACCAAGGCGATCGTGGACGGCTCGCCGGACGCCGCCCTGGTGGCGGAGGAGGGGGGCCGCCTGATCTACGCCAACGAGGCCTATCTGCAGGTCGCGGGCGGCGACAGCTTCTCGAACCTGCGCTCGGTCGAGCGGGTCTTCGTCGGCTCGCCGGAGGTGTCGGAGGCGGTCTACCGCCTGTCCCAGGCCTCCCGCGACGGGCGCAGCCACACCGAGGAGATCCGCATGGCGCCCCCGCCCCGGGGCGGCGCCCGGGACTTCGCGTGGTACCGCATCCACGTGCGCCCGCTGCCCCGGCCGGGCCGGGCCGCCGCGCTCTGGACGGTCTCCGACATCACCGCCGAGCGCGAGCGCCAGGAGAACGTCTTCCAGGAACTCCAGCACGCGATCGACTATCTCGACCACGCGCCGGCGGGCTTCCTGTCGATCGATCCGCAGGGAGCGATCGTCTACATGAACGCGACGCTCGCGGCCTGGCTCGGCTACGACCTCGCGACCGTGGGCTCGGGCGGGCCCCACCTCTCGGAGATCGCACCCGGCGCCGAGGCGCTGACCCGCAGCGTCGGCCTGCCGGGCGAGGTGCGCACCGACCGGTTCGACCTGGACCTGCGCCGCCGCAACGGCCACCCGCTGCCGGCCCGGCTCTACCACCGCATCGCCTTCGGCAAGGACGGCAAGCCCGGTGCCTCGCGCACCTTCGTGATCAACCGCTCGGCGGGGGCCGAGTTCGACGAGCCGCAGCGCGCCGCCGAGGTGCGGCTCGCCCGCTTCCTCAACAACTCGCCGATCGCCATCGCGACGCTCGACCGCTCGGGCCGGATCGCCCGGGCCAACGCCTCCTTCGCGCGGCTCTTCGGCACCCTGCCGAGCCACACCGTCGAGGAGGCGGGCGAGACCGCTCAGGACGCCACCGTCCACGAGCCGAACGTCACCGACGCGCTCACGGATCGCGAGGGCGTGGACGCGGCGCTCGCCAAGGCGGCGGGCGGCCTCTCCGAGATCGCGCCGATCGAGGTGAGCCTGAAGGGTCCGGGCAACCGCTCGGCCCGGGTCTGGCTCATCACCGCCGGCGGCACCGGCGAGGCGCTCGACGAGGACGAGCGCGAGTCGGTGATCCTCTACGCACTCGACACCACGGCGCAGCGCCAGCTGGAACAGCAGGTAGCGCAGTCGCAGAAGATGAACGCGGTCGGCCAGCTCGCGGGCGGCATCGCGCACGACTTCAACAACGTGCTGCAGGCGATCATCGGCTACTCGGACCTGCTGCTGGCGAGCCACCGGCCGACCGACCCGGCCTTCCAGGACATCATGCAGATCAAGCAGAACGCCAACCGGGCCGCGGGCCTGGTGCGGCAGCTGCTGGCCTTCTCGCGCCGCCAGACCCTGCGGCCGGAGGTGATGAATGTCGGCGAGTCGCTCTCCGAATTGACCCTGCTGCTCAAGCGACTGCTCGGCGAGCGGGTCGGGCTGGAGCTGAAGCACGGCCGCGAGGTCTGGCCCGTCAAGGCCGACGTCAACCAGTTCGAGCAGGTGATCGTGAACCTCGCGGTCAACGCCCGCGACGCGATGCCGGGCGGCGGCAAGCTCTTTATCCGCACCACCAACGTGGCCGATCCGGGCCCCGACGCCGTCGCGGACGGCCGCGGCGGGCCGCCGCCGGGCGACCACGTGTTGATCGAGGTGCAGGACACGGGCGAGGGCATCCCGCCCGAGATCATGGAGAAGATCTTCGAGCCGTTCTTCACCACGAAGGAGATCGGCAAGGGCACGGGCCTCGGGCTCTCGACGGTGTTCGGCATCGTCAAGCAGTCGGGCGGCACGATCGACGTGCAGTCGGTCGTGGGCGAGGGCACCGTCTTCAAGATCTACCTGCCGCGCCACGTGCCGGAGGCGCTGCCCGAGCCCGCTCCGGAGACCGCGCCCGAATCCGGGCCCAGGGCGGCCGAGACCGCCGCGCCGGCCCTGCCGCCCGCAAGCTACCCGCCGGCCAAGGGCGCCGAGGCCGCGTCGGCCGCGGCCCCTGCATCGGAGGTCGAGCGCGCCGCCCCGCCGGCCGCGGCCACCCCCAAGCCCGCTCCGCGCAAGCCCTCGGCGGACCATACCGGGCAGGGCACGATCCTGCTGGTCGAGGACGAGGATCCGGTGCGGGCGGTCAACAGCCGGGCGCTCTCGGCCCGCGGCTACACGGTGCTGGAGGCGGCCTCCGGCATCGAGGCGCTGCAGATCGTGCGCGCGGGCGACCACGTCATCGACCTCATCGTCTCAGACGTGGTGATGCCCGAGATGGACGGGCCGACGCTGCTCGGCGAGGTGCGCAAGCACCTGCCGGAGCTGAAGGTCATCTTCGTCTCGGGCTACGCGGAGGACGCCTTCCGCAAGAACCTGCCGGAGGGCGAGGCCTTCAACTTCCTGCCCAAGCCCTTCAGCCTGAAGCAGCTCGTCGAGACCGTGAAGAAGACGATGGCGGCGTAGCCGCGCCGCGCCGTCCGAAAGCTCACCCCCCGGCCTTCCGCCATGCGCGGCGGAAGGCCGGGGTCGGCCGCGCCTAGAACGGCAGCTTCATGCCGGGCGGCAGGGGGAGGCCCTTGGTCAGCTCGGCCATGCGCTCCTGCGCCACCTGCTCGGCCTTGCCGCGGGCGTCGTTGATCGCGGCGACCACCAGATCCTCCAGGATCTCGCGCTCGTCGGCGACCATCAGGCTCGCGTCGATCTGCACCGCCTTGGCCAGGCCCTTGGCGGTCATCGTGACCCGCACGGCGTCGCCGCCGGCCGCGCCCGTGACCTCGACGGCGTCGAGTTCGGATTGCAGGTTGGCCATCTTCTCCTGCATGGCCTGGGCCTGCTTCATGATGCCCATGAGGTCGCGCATGCGGCTCGTCCCGTCTCTCTGATGATGGCCCGGATGTAAGGCGCCGCCGCGCGCGGCGCTACGCCTCGTCGTCGGCGCCCTCCGCCTCGGCGGCGTCGGCCTCGCCCAGGATCTCGACCTCGGCGGTCGCCGCGCCCTCGGGCGCGAGATCGCGCACGTCGACGATCTGCGCGCCGGGGAAGCGGGCCATCACCTCGCGCACCAGCGGGTGGGCGGCGGCGCTCTCGCGGCGGCTGGCGTCGGCGGCGCGGCTCTGCTGGTCGAGGGTGGAGGCTCCCTCCTCGCGGGCGAGCGTGACGACCCAGCGCTGGCCGGTCCAGGCCTCGATCGCGCGGGCGAGGTCGGTCGCGAGCGTCTTGCGCCCGCCCTCGGCGAGACGGAACTCGATGCGGCCCGTCTCGAAGCGGACCAAGTGGACGTCGCGCTCCAACGCCGCCTTCAACAAGATGTCGCGGCGCTCGCCGGCCAGCGCGACGACGTCCTCGAAGCGGGCGAGCCGGGGGCCGGCCGTCTCGACCGCGCGCACGGGCGGTACGGCAGGCGAAGGGGCCGACTCCGGCGCCGGCACCAGCGGCTGGCGGGCGGGGGCCGCCCCGCCCTGCGCCGCCCGCGACGGGGTCGGACGCTCGGGCTGCGCCTCCGCGGCGAGCGCGGGCGCCGGGGGCGGGGATGGACGGACGGCGGGGGTGCCCGCGGGCTCGCCGCCGGCCAGGGCCTCGGCGCGGAGCTGGCGCAGGGCCTCGTCAGGCGTGGGCAGGTCGGCCGCGTAGGCGAGGCGGACCAGCGCCATCTCGGCCGCCGCCAGCGGACGGGGCGCGGCCTGCACCTCGGGCAGCGCCTTGAGCAGGATCTGCCAGGCCCGCGAGAGAGCCCGCACCGAGAGCCGTTGCGCGAAGGCCGCCCCGCGGGTGCGCTCGACCTCGCTCAGCGTCGGGTCGGCGGCGGCCGCCTCCGGCACCAGCTTCAGGCGGGTGACGAGGTGGGTGAAGCCGGCGAGATCCGAGAGCACCACGGCCGGGTCGGCGCCGGAATCGTACTGCGCGCGCAGCTCCGCGAAAGCCGCCGGTACGTCGCCGCGCATCGCCGCCTCGAACAGGTCGACGATGCGGCCCCGGTCGGCGAGCCCCAGCATGTCGCGCACGCCGGCACCCGTGACCGTGCCCGCCCCGTGCGCGATCGCTTGGTCGAGCAGCGAGAGCGCGTCGCGCACCGAGCCCTCGGCGGCGCGCACCAGGGCGGCGAGCGCCTCGTCCTCGACCGCGACGCCCTCGGCGGCGCAGATCTTCCGGAGATGGCCGGAGAGCACGTCGGCCTCGACCCGGCGCAGGTCGAAGCGCTGGCAGCGCGACAGGATCGTGACCGGGACCTTGCGGATCTCGGTCGTCGCGAACACGAACTTGGCGTGTGGCGGCGGCTCCTCCAGGGTCTTCAGGAAGGCGTTGAAGGCCTTCTCCGAGAGCATGTGGACCTCGTCCACGATGTAGACCTTGTAGCGGGCCGACACGGGCGCGTAGCGGATGCCGTCGATGATGCCGCGCACGTCGTCGATGCCGGTATGCGAGGCGGCGTCCATCTCCAGCACGTCCATGTGCCGGGATTCCATGATGGCCTGGCAGTGGGTGCCGAGTTCCGGCATCGTCACAGTGGGGCCCGTATCAGGCACGCCCGCGCGGAGGTAGTTCAAGCCGCGGGCCAGGATGCGGGCCGTGGTGGTCTTGCCGACGCCGCGCACGCCGGTCAGCATCCAGGCCTGCGGGATGCGGCCGGCCGCGAAGGCGTTGGCGAGCGTGCGCACCATGGCACCCTGGCCGATCAGGTCGTCGAAGTTCTGGGGACGGTACTTGCGGGCGAGCACCCGGTAGGGCGCGGCCGCCGCGGGGGCGGCGGGAAATCCGGGAAGCCCCGGCTCGTCGTCAGGGGTGCCCGTGCGCGCGTCCATGCGACCATCTGGAGAGGCGCCGGGCGACCGCTCCCGACCGCGCGGGTCGCAGCGGTCCGCGATGCGCGGCGCATCGGAAAAGGGTGGGAGGCTGGACGAAGACCCGCTCGGGCTCGTTAGGGCTGCTTCCTTCCGGACCTGACCCGGTTGGCGAGTGATACGTCCCTCACCAACCCCCCGCCGCCTATATGGCCGGACGGTTCGCCGGATGCAAGCCGGGCCCGGGTTGAGCCGGCGCGCGGGGGCGGCCATGCTGCACCGGAGCGACAGCCGGGGAGGGGGCGGATGCGGATCGACCGGGGCCGGACGATGGCCGCCGCGCTGGCGAGCGTGCTGCTCGCGGGCGGCGCGGGCGCGGCCGGGGATTGGCAGGGCCGCTACCGCTGGGAGGCGGTGGGCGGCCGGACCGCGGGCGGCACGGGAATCGCCGTCACCTACGACCTCGCGATCGGGCCGCCGGGCGCGCGGGGCGGCTGCCTGCTCACCGCGCAGGGCTTCCAGACCGACGAGCGTATCCTCTGCAAAGCGGAGGCCGGCGCGCGGGGCCTGACGGTCGCCTTCCACAGCTACGCGGACGGGCGGACGGTGAACCGCTACGGGGTCGCGGTGCACCAGCCGGGCGAGCCGCTGTTCACGCTGACACGCGAGGCGACACGCGGGGAGAGCGGGTTGATCACCCGCCTGCAGGGCCTGCGCCCCTTGAACGAGGGCGCGCCGGTGTCCGGCACCTTCTTCGCGCGGGTGCCGTAGTGCCCAAACGCGCGGCCTTCGCCCGGGCGGGCCGATCGGGTTGCATCCCCTCTCCCCGCCGTGCGGGGAGAGGGCCACGTCTCCCCCAGGTCGGGAAGCGTGGCGAGGCAGAAGCCGATGGTGGGGAGGCTTCTCCGGAAGAGACTCCTGCGTGAAGCCCCCTCACCGCCGCTCCGGCTTCGCCTGCGCTTCCTGTCCGCACGACAAGGTGCGGACTGGCCTCTCCCCGCAAGCGGGAAGAGGGGGAGCCCGTCTCACTCGGCCTTGCGCTTGACGATGGCGAGGCTCTGCGGATCGAGCTTGAGGTCGAACTTCTTGCCGGCGGCGTCGATCGCGTCGTCCACCTCGATCATGCCGTCGTCGAGCTCGATCTCGTCCCATTTGGTGAAGCCCTCCTGCCGCAGCATGGCCTCGACCTTGGCCTGCTGATCGGGAGGCAGCTTCTGGTCGGCTCGCGCCAGGGTGCAGAGGCCGAGCGAGAGGGCGGCGGCGAGGATGAGGGTCGGGCGCATGCGATCGTCTCCTGGCATGTCGTTCGAGAGCCGGATCTCGCGCTGGCCGCGCAGGTCCGGACCCGGTGAACGGACCGGCGGCCTGCCTGTTCCTGGGCCCTCCCAGCGACGACTCCAGATTGTCAGCGGCCACGCTCAAGCTTAGGCTTATCCTCCCGGTCCGAGGATTTCCCACATGGTCACCCGCGTCGCCACCGTCGCCTTCGAGGGGATCGAGGCGCGGGCCGTCGACGTCCAGGTGCAGATCATCCCGGGCACGGTGCAGTTCGCGGTCGTCGGCCTGCCCGACAAGGCCGTGGCCGAGTCGCGCGAGCGGGTGCGGGGCGCGCTGATCGCCTCCGGGCTGGCGCTGCCGGCCAAGCGCATCACCGTCAACCTCGCGCCAGCCGACCTGCCGAAGGAGGGCTCGCACTACGACCTGCCGATCGCGCTGGGCGTGATGGCGGCGATCGGCGCGATCCCGGTCGACGCGCTCGGCGGCTACTGCGTGCTCGGCGAACTCGCCCTCGACGGCACGATCACGGCGGTGAACGGGGTGCTGCCGGCCGCGATCGCGGCGGGGGCCCGCGGCCTCGGGCTGATCTGCCCCGCTCCCTGCGGCCCGGAGGCGGCATGGGCCGGCGGCGACCTCGACGTGCTGGCGCCGCGCTCGCTGATCCAGCTCGCCAACCACTTCAAGGGCAGCCAGGTCATGGCCCGGCCGGAGCCCGCGATCGCCGCACTGACCGGACCGCTGCCGGACCTGCGCGACATCAAGGGCCAGGAGGGCGCCAAGCGCGCCCTGGAGATCGCCGCGAGCGGCGGCCACAATCTCCTGATGAACGGCCCTCCGGGCGCCGGCAAGTCGATGCTGGCGGCACGGCTCCCCTCGATCCTGCCGCCGCTCACCCCGCGCGAACTCCTCGACATCTCGATGATCCAGTCGGTGGCCGGCGAGCTGCGCGGCGGGGCGCTCTCGACCCGGCGCCCGTTCCGTCAGCCGCACCACTCGGCCTCGATGGCCGCGCTCGTGGGCGGGGGCCTGGGTGCGCGGCCGGGCGAGGCCTCGCTGGCACATGGCGGGGTGCTGTTCCTCGACGAATTGCCCGAGTTCACCCCGCAGGTGCTCGACTCGCTGCGCCAGCCGCTCGAGACCGGCGAGATCATGATCGCGCGGGCGAACCACCGCGTGGTCTACCCGGCCCGCTTCCAGCTGGTGGCCGCGATGAATCCCTGCCGCTGCGGGCAGGCGCTGGAGCCGGGCTACGCCTGCCGCCGGGGGCCGAACGCGCGCTGCATGGCCCAGTACGGCGCCCGGATCTCGGGCCCGCTCCTCGACCGGATCGACCTGCGCATCGAGGTGCCGGCGGTGAGCGCCGCCGACCTGATCCTGCCGCCGCCGGAGGAGGGCTCGGCCGAGGCCGCCGCCCGGGTCGCGGCAGCGCGCAAGCTTCAGGGGGAGCGCTACGCGGCGCGGGGCCTGTCGGCGGCCACCACCAACGCGACCTGCCCGGCGACGCTGATCGAGGAGGTGGCGCGGCCCGATGCGGAGGGGGCGGCACTGATCCGCTCGGCGGCCGAGTCCTTGTGCCTCTCCGCCCGGGGTTTCCACCGGACGCTGCGCCTCGCCCGCACGCTCGCCGACCTCGACGGCGAGGCGACGGTGCGCCGGCTGCATCTGGCCGAGGCTCTGTCCTATCGCGGTCGGGCCGATCGGCCGGAGGCGGCCTGAGTCTCAGTGCGCGGCGGTCTCCTCGGGCTCCGCCTTCTCGGCGGGCGGCTCGGCGCTGGCGACCGCCTTGCGATCCAGCATCGGCTGGAGGCGGGCGGCCAGCTGCCGGTCGAGATGCCGGGCATAGGCACCCTTGAAGTAGCGGTCGCCGGTGCCGGGTCCGTAGGCGCGGTCATGCGCCATCACCATGGCGTCGACCTCGGGCCGGCACAGGAAGCCGATCACCCCGGCGGCCTGAAACCAGCGCCCGGCACGGGCATGGTTCATGGCGCCCGGATTGGACATCACGGTCTCGGCGAAGCAGTCGGTGGCGGCCTGGCGCAGCGGAGCCAGCGTCGCCTCCGCATCGACCTTGGGCCGGGGCCGGGCCTCGGCCGCGGCGACGAGGGCGAGGACGGCGAGGGAACCGAGAAGCGCGATCTTCATGCGGGAGGTCTCGAGGGGCACCGGACAGCCCGGATCCTCCCACCCGATTGCGACCGGAACAGGGCTCCGGACGCCGCGGCGCAGCATTCCGGAGCGGGCGGTACGGCGTCCGCCTTGACCGAACGAAGGCCTGCGACGCTCTGCCGCAGCGTGCGAACGGAACCGTTTCTAGCTGCGCCGTTCGGCGTTCCAGCGCCCGCGGCACTGGCTGCTGCCCGAGGCCGTCCAGGTGCCACGGCCGTAGCCGTCCTTGGCGAGGCGACCGACCACGTTGGCGCTGCCGAGCGCGTTGGAGATGGTGGCCCGCACCTGCCCGTTCGGCGCGACGCGGCCGCTCACCTGGAAGTCGCCGCCCGGGTAGCTCGCCTCGCCCCGGTTGATGCGCACGCCGTAGCGGTAGGCCCGGTCGCAGGAGCCCGACTCGGTGACGACCTCGATGCTCCAGTTGCCGTCGAAGCGGTCCGGCACCTGGGCCGAACGCCGCGCGGCGTCGGCCGAGCCGATGCCCGCTGCGGCGAGCGTCAGGACGGCGGCGGCGAGGGCGAAGTGCTTCATCGTGGGATGTCCGACTGATCCGGTCCAAGCTCCCCGACGCGGTGCGCGCGGAGCGTGGCTGAAACTCGTCAGAGCGGTTTCGGTTGCGCGCGGGCCGCGCCGGCCGCCTCAGCCCTTCACCGCCCGCCGCAGGGCCTCGCTGAGGAAGGCCAGCAGGTCGCCGCCCGCCTGGAGGAAGCCATCGACGCCTGCCGCCTTCAGCGCGTCCGGATCGGCCGGCTTGCCGGCGAGGTAGACCGTGCCGGCCCCCGCCTCCTTGAGGGCGCGGGCCGCCCCGACCGCGCGCTCGGCGTAGACCGCGTCCGACGAGCAGATGCAGGCGATCCGGGCGCCCGAGGCGTGGAAGGCCTCGGCGAGCGCCGCCTCGTCCGCGAACCCGTCGTTCGACAGGGCCTCGATGCCGCCCGCCGCGAAGGCGTTGGCCGCGAAGGTGGCGCGGGTGTTGAAGGCCGAGAGCGCCCCGAGATTGGCCAGGAACACGGCCGGGCGCGCGCCCGCTTTGGCGAGCACCGCGTCGGAGGCGTCGCGGAGCGCCTCGAAGGGCTCGGCGAGGCGGCCCGAGGGCAGGGGATCGCAGGCGACCGCCGCGCCCGCGCCGAAATCCGAGGCCGCGGGCGCCGCCGCGGGAGCGACGTCCAGCACCGTCACGGGCTTCTCGGCGAGGTGCGGGAACTCGGTCGCGCCGGTCAGCGGCTCGCGGCGGGTGGCGACGTTGCGGGCCCGGGTCTCGCGCACCGCCTCGATGCGGCGCTGCAGCTTGCCGACGCTGAGCGAGGCCACGATGCCGCCCTCGCGCTCGATCGCCTGGAAGGCCTCCCAGGCCCGCTCGGTCAGGTCGGCGGTCAGCGCCTCGAACCCGCCCGCGCCCGCGGCCGGATCGGCGACCCGGGCGAGGCCCGACTCCTCCAGGAGCACGATCTGGCTGTTGCGGGCGACGCGCCGCGCGAAGGCGTCGGGCAGGCCGAGCGCCTGCGTGTAGGGCAGGGCGGCCACGCTGTCGGCGCCGCCGAGCCCGGCGGCCGCCGTCGCCATGGTGGTGCGCAGGATGTTCACGAAGGGGTCGCGCCGGGTCATCATCCGCCACGCGGTCTCGGCGTGGAGGCGCAGCGGCTTGGGGTCGAGCCCGCAGGCCTGCTCGACCCGGGCCCAGAGCCGGCGCATGGCGCGGAACTTGGCGAGCCCCAGGAACTCGTCGGCGTCGGCGGCGAGCAGCACGGCGACAGCGTCGCGGGCCCGCTCCAGCGTGTGCCCCTCGGCCTCGAGCGCCCGCAGGTAGGTGACGGCGGTGGCGAGCACCGCGGCGAGCTCGTCCACCTCGCCCGCGCCGCCCTCGTGGTAGGGCCGTCCGTCGGCGAGCAGCGCCCGGCCCCTGAAGCCCGCGGCATCGAAGTCGCGCAGTGTCGCGCCGAGCTTCGGCACGATGTCGGACCAGACCGCACCGAGGCTGCCGGTGGCGGCGAGCTTGCCGACCGGGTCGATGCCGAGATCGAGGTCGAGGGCGGCCAGATCCTCGCCGCGCCGCTCGGCCAAGCCCTTGATCAGGCCGGCGGCCTCCAGCGCCTGCCCCCCCGCCTCCAGCCGCAGGGCGATCAGCGGCAGCATCACGCCCTGGAGAACCGCGTCGAGCTCATCCACGCTCGCGGCGGCGAGGCCGTAGCCGCGGGCGGTCGGCGCCGCCGCGAAGACCAGGGTCAGCGCGTCGGCGCCGCCCTCGAGGTCGGTCAGCGCCTGGGCGTTGGCGGAAGCGGCGTCCGGATGATCGACCCGCTGCACGACGCGCCAGGGGCCGGGCGCGCGCACCGGCTGGGACGCGGGCTCGGCCGGATCGTAGAGGGGCTCGATGCGCAGACCGTCCGCGCTCTTCGAGACGAGGCGCTTCTCGAAATCCGCGCCCTTGAGCACGCCCTCGACGAGGCCGAGCCAGCGCTCGCGGGTCGCGGGCTCGAAGAGGTCGGCGAGCGGTCTGTCTTCCATGCGCGTCGGGCCCTGCGAATCCTCAGGCCGGCGGTTACACCCGCCCGTTCTCGTCACTTGCCCTCGCACACCCGCAGAAGCGTGGCAATCGTCCGATGGGCCGAGCCGGCCCGAACGGTCCCAATCCAGGACGATCGGCCCATGAGGATCGGCCCATGAGGATCGGCCCAAGCACGTCACCCCAGGATGATCAGCCCCACGAACCCGAGAGAGCCAACGATGATGCGCCACCACCCGAACAGCCAGAAGCCGTGGCGGGCGACGTAGTCGAGCACCGTCCGCACCACGACCAGCGCCGCGAAGAAGGCCACCACGAAGCCGATCACGATCAGGCCGGCATCGTTGGCGCTCAGGTTCTTGTAGTTGTCGAGCAGGTCCTTGGCGAAGGCGCCCGCCATGGTTGGCATGGCGAGGTAGAACGAGAACTCGGTGGCCGAGCGCTTGTCGGCGCCCATCAGCATCGCGCCGACGATCGTGGCGCCCGAGCGCGACACGCCGGGGATCATGGCGAGGCACTGGAACACGCCGATCTTCAGCGCCATCGGCAGGCTGAAATCGTAGACGTCGGTCTTCTCGACCTCGAGGTCCGTGTCGTCGAGGACGAGGAGGACGAGGCCGCCCGCCACAAGGGTGGCGCAGACGATCCAGGGATTGAACAGGTAGGCCTTGATCACCTTCGAGAAGAGGCCGCCGATGATCGCGGCCGGCAGGAAGGCCAGCAGGATCGCCAGCACGAAGCGGCGCGCGTTCGGGTCACGCGGCAGCGCGAGGGCGACGGCGAGCAGCCGGCGGAAATAGACCGCCAGGATCGCCAGGATGGCGCCGAGCTGGATCAGCACCTCGAAGGTGTTGTTGGGCGAGTGGAAGCCGATGAAGTGCCCGACGAGGAGTTGGTGCCCGGTGGAGGAGACCGGGATGAACTCGGTGGCGCCCTCGACGAGCGCGAGAACCACCGCCTTCACGATGCTCGTCGCATCCATTCTGTCAGCCTCGGTTGCCAGGAGTGAGCGGGCCCGACTAGCCCGAAAGATCGCGCGGCCGCCAGGACGACGTGATCGGCCGCCAAGGTTGACGGGCGGTTACCGGCGCCGGCCGAGCGTGTTAAGGGCTCGGCAACGATCGGGCCATATCTGATCATGCCTGCCCGGTCCCGCGAACTTTCGTGCGGTGCGTCCGGCCGGCACCCCGCCCGTTCCGAACGGCCTCGATGGCGACGCTCTATCACTTCCCCTTCTGCGCCAATTCCCGCTTCATCCGGCTCGTGCTCGCCGAGATGGGCATGGAGCCGGTGCTCGCCGAGGAGAAGCCCTGGGAGCGGCGCGACGCGTTCCTGATGCTCAACCCGGCCGGCCAGACGCCGGTGCTGCTGGAGCAGGGCGGGCTCGTGGTGCCGGGCGCGGGCATCATCGCCGAGTATCTCGACGAGACCCGGGGGCTCGGCCTCACGGGCCGGCGGATGATGCCGGAGGCGACCGCCGACCGGGTCGAGGTGCGCCGCCTGCTCGACTGGTTCCTCGTCAAATTCGACCAGGAGGTGACGGGCTACCTCGTCACCGAGAAGATCTCGAAGCGCTTCATGTCCAGCCGGGACGGTGGCGGGGCGCCGGACATGAACGCGATCCGGGCGGCGCGGATCAATGTGGGCTACCACCTCAAATACATCGGCTACCTGATCGCCCGGCGCCGCTGGATCGCGGGCGACCACCTCACCTACGCGGATCTGGCCGCCGCGGCGCATCTCTCCTGCGTGGACTATCTCGGCGACGTGCCCTGGGACGACGACGAGACCGCGCGGGACTGGTACGCCCGGGTGAAGTCCCGCCCCTCCTTCCGCAGCCTGCTCGCCGACCGCGTGCCCGGCATGCCGCCGGCCCCGCACTACGCGGACCTGGATTTCTAGGACGGGGCAGAGCACCATCCCGGCCGTGACGGCGCGGATCGAGGAGGCCGGAATGAACTTCCAGAGCACCCGCCACACCGACGAGCCGCAGGGGCGGGCGACATTCGGCATGGCCAAGCTGCGGTCCCGGAGGACAGGCCTGCCCTTCATCGTCTTCATCTCGCGGCGCGACGGCGCCCGGCACGATGTCCGCGGAAAGGTCTCTCCCAACCCGAAGGTGCGCAACCCCCAGATGGGCTCCCACGCGCTCCGGCCCTACCGGTTCGTGGACGGGTGCCGCCTGAACCCGGGCGAGGAGCGAGCCCCGGAAGCCTGGGTCGGCAAGAACCTCGACGTCCTCGTCCGCTACTGGAACGGGGATATCGAGTACACCGAGGACGCGCTGGGACTGCTCGAAGCGATCTGATCTCTCACGTCGCCTGAACCACCACCTCCACGAGGTTCGGCTTCCCCGATCGGATGCCCGCCTCGATCGCGGGCGCGATGTCCCCGGCCCGCTCGATGCGGCGCGCCGGCACGCCCATCGAGGCGGCGAGTGCCGGGAAGTCGATGCGCGGATCGACGAGGTCCATGGCGATGAAGCGGTTGGCCCGCACCGACGCGTAGTGGTCCTGCGATTTCATGAACCGCTTCAGGATGTTGTACTCGGCATTGTTGATCACCACGAAGGTGACCGGCAGGCCCTCGTGCGCCGCTGTCCAGAGCGCCTGGGGCGAGTACATCGCCGCCCCGTCGCCGACGACGCAGACCACCGGCCCCCGGTCGAGACCGAGCGAGAATCCGACCGCGGCCGGCATGCCCCAGCCCAGCACGCCGCCGCGCATGGCCGCGTACTGGTGGGTGTTCGGGCTGTCGAGGAAGGTGCGCAGATGGGTCAGCGTGGCGGGCGCCTCGTCCATGATCGCGACATCGTGACCGACCGCGCGCGCCACCTCGCGGGCCGCCACCAGCGGCGCGATCACCGGGTCGGCGAAGGCGGCCTCGGCCGCCGCAGCGAGCCGGGCGCGCCGCTGGTGGCGCGCCGCGGCAGCCCGCGCCCGCAACTCCGCATAGGCCTCGGCCCGGCCGGCCAGGCGGGGCTTCAGGAGCGGGAGCAGCGCGTCGAGGGAGGCGCGGATGTCGCCGACCATCGAGAGCGTCGTGGTGTAGGTGCGCCCGAGGTCGCGCACGTCGGCCGAGAGCTGGAACACCTGCGTGGCGGCCGGGACCGCCGAGCCCTCGGTGTACAGGATCGTGATCAGCGACTTGCCGCCGAGCGCGAAGATCGCGTCGTAGGCGCCGAGGATATCGGCGATCTCCGTGGCCTTGGTCGGCAGGTTGCCGGCCCAGAGCGGGTGCGCGGTCGGGAAGGGGATGTGGGCCGGCCAGGACGAGCCGTAGACCGGCGCCCCGAAGAGGTCGGCCAACGCCACCGCCTGGGCCGAGGCGTCGCTCGAGTCGATCTCGTCGCCCGCGATGATCGCGAGCCGGCCGGGCGGGACCGCCGCGAGGTAATCGGCCAGCCGGTCGAGCGAGCCGGCCGTGGCGCAGCGGTCGATCTCCGAGAGCGCGCCCGCGGGCGCCGTCGTCATCGCTTCCATCACGTCCATCGGGAGCGACAGGAAGACGGGTCCGGCCGGCGCGGCGCTGCAATCGTGGAAGGCCCGCCGCAGCAGGATCGCGAGCTGGTCGGCGTTCGTCACCTCGCGGGCCCATTTCACCGCGGGCGTCGCGATCGCGACGAGGTCCCCCGAGAGCAGCGGGTCGGTGATGGCGTGCCGCGAATCCTGCTGGCCCGCCGTCACCACGAGCGGCGTGCCCGAGACGTGGGCGTTGATCAGGTTGCCGAAGCCGTGCCCGAGCCCGCCCGCCGTGTGCAGGTTGAGGAAGGCCGGGCGCCGCGCTCCTTGCGCGTAGCCGTCCGCCATCGCCACGGCGCTCGCCTCCTGCAGGGCCAGGATATAGGCGATGTCCGGCGTCTCGGTGAGCGCGTCGATGAGGGGCAGCTCCGTGGTGCCCGGATTGCCGAAGATGTAGCGCACGCCCTCCGAGCGCAGCACCTCGAGCAACAGCGCCGCCCCGCGCCGCGGAGCCACCGAATCCATCGTCGCGATCACGCCAGCACTCCCTCGCCCGACAGTCGCGTCCAGGCTACGCCAAGCCGACGCGCCTGCCCACAGCGAGCGCCCCGCCGTCCCCGCTGCTACCGCTCGCCGCAGGCGGCCCGCGTGCCGCGCCGCCCGTGCCGAGGGGACCGAGTCGGGCCGCTGCGGATTCCATCAGACGCCTCAGATGTTTCCGATCGCGCCGAGCGCGCGAGCGAGATTCGACGCCGTCGATCAAGCCGTCTGAATGTCGCACCCCAGTCGAATTCAAGCACAGGAAATCCCGGAACCGCATCGCGGCGAGCCTGTTGATCGGACAGTCTCGGCGCTTTGCCGGGTCAACTGGGAGATAATCCTGAATGACCGACCGCAAGCAGCAGAACCAGTCCACGAATACTGATCATTCGCGCCAGAATCACAAGAATCCCGACACACCGCAGCAGGGCTCCGTGCAGCACTCGGACGACGGCCGCCTGAAGGAGAACCGCGAGAAGGGCGTCCATCGCGGCGACAAGGAGTAGGTCTTCCTGAGGGGCTGCCGCGAGGCGGCCCCTTCTCCATGTCATGCCGTGTCACGCCCGCAGATGCGCGACGAAGGCCCGTGCGAAGGCCGGGAGCGCGTCCAGGTCGCGCAGGCACAAGGAGAGGTCGCGGCTCGCCCAAGGATCGGTCAGCGGCACCACCGCGATGTCGAGCCCGCGGGCCGCACGCCGCGCCGTGCTCTCCGGCACGATGCCGAGCCCGACCCGGGCATCGGCCAGCCGGCAGACCGCATCGAAGCCGCGCAATTGCACCCGCAGCCGCATCGGGTGCCCGATCCGCGCGGCGCGCTCGGCCAGGAAGCGCGTGATGGCGCTCGCTCGGTCCAGCCCGACGAGGTCGTGCTCCAGCACCTCCGCGAAGGCCACGGCCTCCCGCCCCGCCAGCGGATGGGTGTTGGCCGCAGCCACCACGAAGCGGTCCTGCCGGAACGGGAAGGTCTGGAGCGCAGCCGTGTCCACCGTCCCCGACAGGATACCGAGATCGGCCGCGCCCTCGGCCACCAGACCGACGATCTCGTCGGAGGTGTGCTCGTCGATATCGACGCTGACGCCGGGATGCGCCGCCAGATAGGCCGAGAGGGCGTCGGGCAGGAACTCGGTGAGCGCGTTGGTGTTTGCCACCACCCGGATCTGCCCGACCGTGCCGCCGGAGAAGGCCGAGAGTTCGGTCTGCATGCGCTCGATCGCCGCCAGGATCGTGCGGGCATGGGCGAGCAGGGCCCGGCCCGCCGGCGTCGGGCTGACGCCGAGCCGGCTGCGGGTAAGGAGCGCGGCGCCGAGGCTCTCCTCCAGGCCGCGGATGCGCGTCGAGGCGGCGGCGAGCGCGAGGTTCGCCCGACCCGCCCCGTGGGTGATCGACCCGGCCTCCACCACGTGGCGGAACAGCGAGAGATCGACGAGGTCGAAGCGCATCATCGGGCCGCTCTCGCATCCGTGATCGGCGAAACGCGTCGCGCGCCTGCCGCTTGCGAGGGAAGCGGAGCGCGGCGCACTTCCTTCGCCTTCCACGAAGGCTCCGTCAACGAGTCCCGAATTGCGAACGGTTCCAAACCGGCAGAATGCTGCTGCCCTGGAACGGGGGCTCATCCATGCACGGAGAGGCGGCCATCTGGGCGACCGGCGCCCTGCTCGTGCTCTGCATGGGCCTGTGGGCGACCGCGCTGATCCCCGAGATCGTCACGGTCCTCGTCTTCTTCGCGCTCGCGATGCTCTTGAAGCTCGGAGCGCCCGCCACCGTGTTCTCGGGGTTTGCGGCCTCAGCCTTCTGGCTCGTGCTCGCCGGCATGGTGGTGGGGCAGGCGATGACCCGCACCGGGCTCGGCGCGCGCTTGGCGCAGGGGCTCTCCGGCCGGCTCGGCGGCTCCTACCCGCGCTTCATCGGCGGCCTCGTCGCCTTCAGCGTCGGGCTCGCCTTCGTGATGCCCTCGAATCTCGGGCGCATCGCCTTGATGATCCCGGTGACGCTGGCGCTGTGCGACCGGTTCGGCCTCGGCCCCGGGCGGCCGGGCCGGGCCGCCGCCGTGCTGGCGGTGGGCGTAGCGACGCCCAACCTCTCGGCCGCAATCCTGCCCGCCAACGTGCCGAACCTCGTCATGGCGGGCGCCGCCGAGAGCCTGCTCGGGCTGCATCTCTCCTACCTGCCCTATCTCTGGCTGCACGGCCCGGTCCTGGCGATCGTGAAGGGCGGCCTCCTGACGCTCCTCGTCGTGCGCCTCTTCCCCGACCGGCTGGAGCCCCGGCGCGACGGCGCCGCCACCGCGACCCCGCTCTCGGGCTCGGAACGGCGGCTCGCCGCTCTCCTCGTCGCGACCCTGGCGCTCTGGGCGACCGACAGCCTGCACGGCATCGCCCCGGCCTGGATCGGGCTCGCGGCCGCCGCCATCTGCATCATGCCGCGAGTCGGCGTGATTCCGGCCGACGCCTTCGGGCAGGTCTCGCTGCGCACCTGCTTCTACATCGCGGCCCTGCTCGGGCTCGTGGCCCTCGTCAACGAGACGGGGCTCGGCGCCCGCCTCGGCCACGCGCTGCTGGCGGTCGCGCCGCTGGAGCCGGGGGCCGCCACCCAGAACTACGCCGTGCTCACCGGCATCGCGACGTTGCTGACGCTCCTCGTCACAGCGAACGGCGCGCCCGCCCTCTACACGGCGCTCGCTGGCGAGATGGCGACGGGAAGCGGCCTGCCCGCGTTGACCGTGGTGATGATCCAGGTCGTGGGCTACAGCACGGTGTTCTTCCCCTACCAGGCGCCGCCGATCGTGTTCGCGCGCGAGCTCGGCGGCGTATCGCTCAAGGATGCGACCCGGCTCACCCTCGCCTTCGGCACTGCATCACTCGTTGTTGCAGCGCCGTTGAACTACCTGTGGTGGCGCGCGCTGGGGTGGCTGCCGTGAGATGGGCCAAGGACATGCGCAGGCGGCTAGTCCGAAAAAATCGTATTCAGAATCATAAGCGTGACAGATCTGCCGGATCGTTCATGCCGCATTGCGGCTTGCCCCTCGGCGGCCTAGCCCTACCAGTTTAGAGACGCTTCAGTTCGCAACTGCGAGGCCCATTCAGCATGGCACCGACAGCCCGGCCCACGGTGGCCCAACCCCTCTCGCCTCATCTCCAGATCTACCGCTGGACCTGGACCATGGCGATGTCGGTGCTCCACCGCGTCACCGGCACCGCGCTCTACGGCGGCACCGCGCTCGTCGCGATCTGGCTGGTGGCGCTGGCCTCGGGCCCGGCCGCCTACGGCTGGGTCGCGTGGTTCTTCGGCTCGTGGATCGGCCGGATCGTGCTGTTCGGCTACACCTGGATCCTGATGCACCACATGCTGGGCGGCCTGCGCCACTTCGTGTGGGATTTCGGCGTCGGCCTCGACCGCCAGACCCGGATGAACCTGTCGCGCTTCACCCTGATCGGCTCCGTGGCCCTCACCCTCGTGATCTGGGCGGCCGCCCTGGTCCTGCGCTGAGAAAGGGCGACCCCATGGCCGACAACCGCCAGAACACGAACGTCTCCATCCGCACCCCGCGCGCCCGCGTGCGCGGCCTCGGCGCCTCCGGGCACGGGGCCGACCATTGGTGGTTCCAGCGCCTCACCGCCGCCGCCAACCCGCCGCTGATCATCGGCTTCGTGATCATCGTGGCGTTGATGGCGGGCCGCCCCTACCCGGAGGCGGTGGCGCTGATGGGCCACCCGCTCGTCGCGATCCTGCTGATCCTCACGATCCTCTCGGTCACGCTGCACATGCGCGTCGGCATGCAGGTGATCATCGAGGACTACGTCCACGACAAGGCGCTGCGCATCACCGCGCTCTTCGCCAACACCATCTACACGGTCGTCGTCGCCGTGGCCTGCTTCTACGCGATCCTGCGCGTGGGGCTCTCCCGCCTCGTCTGACCGGAACCCAAGGAGCTTCTCCATGGCCGCCAACGGCACCAACGGGTCGCAGCCCGCCTACACCATCCACGACCACAGCTTCGACGTCGTCGTCGTCGGCGCCGGCGGCGCCGGCCTCCGCGCCACCGTCGGCTGCTCGCAGGCGGGGCTTCGCACCGCCTGCATCACCAAGGTGTTCCCGACGCGCTCGCACACGGTGGCGGCGCAGGGCGGCATCTCGGCCTCGCTCGGCAACATGGGCCCGGACGACTGGCGCTGGCACATGTACGACACCGTGAAGGGCTCGGACTGGCTCGGCGACCAGGACGCGATCGAGTACCTCGTGCGCAACGCCCCCGCGGCGGTCTACGAACTCGAGCACTGGGGCGTGCCCTTCTCGCGGACCGAGGAAGGCAAGATCTACCAGCGGCCCTTCGGCGGCATGACCACCGATTACGGTAAGGGTACCGCCCAGCGCACCTGCGCGGCGGCCGACCGCACCGGCCACGCCATGCTGCACACCCTCTACGGGCAGGCGGTGAAGAACCAGACCAACTTCTTCATCGAGTACTTCGCCCTCGACCTCCTGATGGACGAGGACGGTCGCTGCCGCGGCGTCATCGCGATGGATCAGGCCACCGGCGAGATCCACCGCTTCCGGGCCGCGATGACCATCCTGGCGACCGGCGGCTACGGCCGCGCCTACTTCTCGGCGACCTCGGCCCATACCTGCACCGGCGACGGCGGCGGCATGGTGCTGCGCGCCGGCCTGCCGCTGCAGGACATGGAGTTCGTGCAGTTCCACCCGACCGGCATCTACGGCGCGGGCTGCCTGATCACGGAAGGGGCGCGGGGCGAGGGCGGCTACCTGACGAATTCCGAGGGCGAGCGCTTCATGGAGCGCTACGCGCCGTCCGCCAAGGACCTCGCCTCGCGCGACGTGGTCTCGCGCTCGATGACCATGGAGATCCGCGCGGGCCGCGGCGTCGGCAAGGGCGGCGACCACATCTTCCTGCACCTCGACCACCTCGACCCGAAGATCCTGCACGAGCGCCTGCCGGGCATCTCGGAGAGCGCCAAGATCTTCGCGGGCGTGGACGTGACGAAGGAGCCGATCCCGGTCCTGCCGACCGTGCACTACAACATGGGCGGCATCCCGACGAACTATCACGGCGAGGTGCTCACCCTGAAGAACGGCGACCCGGACACGGTGGTGCCGGGCCTGATGGCGATCGGCGAGGCGGCCTGCGTCTCGGTGCACGGCGCCAATCGCCTCGGCTCGAACTCGCTGATCGACCTCGTGGTGTTCGGCCGCGCGGCCGGCCTGCGCTGCGCCGACATCGTCGAGGCCAACGGCCGGATCCCGGACGCCCCGAAAGAGGCGACCGACAAGGCGCTCAGCCGCCTCGACCGCTTCCGCTACGCCAACGGCGCCACGCCGACCGCGGAGCTGCGCCTCGAGATGCAGACGACGATGCAGAACAACTGCGCGGTCTTCCGCACCGGCGAGGTGCTGGAGGAGGGTCGCGGCCTGATCAACAAGGTCTGGCATGCGGCGGCCGACATCAAGATCACCGACCGCTCGCTCGTCTGGAACACCGACCTCCTGGAGACCCTGGAGTTCGACAACCTGATCGGCCAGGCGGTGGTGACGATGGAATCGGCCGCCAACCGCAAGGAATCGCGCGGCGCGCATGCCCGTGAGGACTTCCCGGACCGCGACGACAAGGAGTGGATGAAGCACACCCTCTCCTGGCTCGACGAGAGCGCGCACCGGACCACGATCGATTACCGCCCGGTCCACACCTACACGATGTCGAACGAGATCCAGTACATCGAGCCCAAGGCGCGCGTGTACTGAACGCCATAACCGCCGCAGCCTCGGCTGCGGCGCGCCCGTGCCGGCCTCGACCGTTCTCACACCCGGCGTGTGGCACATGCCGTACGCCGGACCCTGACCAGACGAGCCGGACCGCGAAGGCGCTCCCACCAGTCACGGGAATTCCAGACACATGGCCCAGTTTTCCCTTCCCAAGAACTCGCAGGTCCGCGAGGGCAAGTCCTGGCCGGCACCCGCCGGGGCCAAGAACCTGCAGACCTTCCGCATCTACCGCTGGAATCCGGACGACGGCGCCAATCCGCGGATCGACACCTATCAGGTCGATCGCGACGATTGCGGTCCGATGGTGCTCGACGCGCTCCTGTGGATCAAGAACAAGGTCGACTCGACCCTGGTCTTCCGCCGCTCCTGCCGCGAGGGCATCTGCGGCTCCTGCGCCATGAACATCGAGGGCCAGAACACCCTGGCCTGCACGATGGGCATCGACGAGTGCCGGAGCCCCGACAACGCGCTCCCGATCCTCACCCGCAAGGACAAGGACGGTGCGGTGCGGATCTACCCGCTGCCGCACATGCCGGTGCTGAAGGATCTGGTCCCGGACCTGACCAACTTCTTCGCCCAGCACGCCGCGATCGAGCCCTGGCTCCAGACCGAGACGCCCGCCCCCGAGAAGGAGTGGCGCCAGACGCCGGAGGACCGCGCCCGCCTCGACGGCCTCTACGAGTGCATCCTCTGCGCCTGCTGCACCACGAGCTGCCCGAGCTACTGGTGGAACGGCGACCGCTTCCTCGGGCCGGCGGCCCTGCTCCAGGCCTATCGCTGGCTGATCGACTCGCGCGACGAGAACACCGGCGACCGGCTCGACAGCCTGCACGACCCGTTCCGGCTCTATCGCTGCCATACGATCATGAACTGCGCCAACACCTGCCCGAAGAACCTGAACCCGGCGAAAGCCATCGCCGAGATCAAGAAAATGATGGTCGAGCGCGAGGTCTGAGTTCCAGGATTCCCAAGGGCCCCAGGTCCTTGGGCGGGGTTCCGGGGCAGGGCCCCGGGTTGGAACCTCCGCCCCCGCAAAACCGGGCTGGCGGCTCCAAATGCAGGGTTCCACCCTGCACCCGCCAAAGGTCTCGACCTTTGGGATGCGCGACATGGGGCGATGCCTCAGACGGCCGGGGTGGCGACACCCCGGCCGTTTCGCGTTGCGCGGCGCGAAGCGCGGGTGCGGCAGGGCCGCCACAGTGCGGCGGAAATCCCCCGCCGTCCCCGCTTCCCCGGACCCCGCTCCCGGCACCGCCTTGCGGGCATCGCATTTGATGGCGAGGGCAGAGGCCGCGCGCCATGAGGGGGCGCCCCCACGGGATCCGAGGTCGATGACGCGTCCGTTTCTGTCGACAACCGCCGTTCTGGTGCTCGCCGCCAGCCTCGGGGCCTGCGCCTCGCAGCGTCTCGACGCCCCGCGCACCCGCGGGCCCGGGCCCCAGGCCGCCCTCGACACCTCCGTGCCGGCCGTGCCCTCGGGCGCCGTGACGACCAGCCCGCTCGCGCCCCCGCCCGGCGTCGCCGCCGCGCCGGACGGCCCGGTGGTTGCCCCCGGCACCCAGGTCGCGACCGCGGCGCCGCCCGCCTCGAACGTCATCCCGGAGCCCGTCGCGCCCCCGCCCGCCCCGCCGCCGGTCGTGGCGAGCGGCCGCTCGGCCGTGGTCGGCACCTGGGACGCCAAGGACGCCACCGGCGCGAGCTGCAAGGTCACCCTGTCGAGCGCGCCCGCCCTCGACCTCTACAAGGCGAGCGCCGGCGGCTGCCCGAACAAGGACCTCGCCAAGGTCTCGGCCTGGGATTTTCGCGACGGCGAGGTCTACCTCTACCAGGCCGGGGGCACCGTGGCGGCGCGCCTGCGCCAGGGCGGCGGGGCGCTCGACGGCCAGCTGACCAAGTCCGGCGCCTCCCTGGCGCTGGTGCGCTGAGGCCGTGCCGGCCCGGCCGCTGATCCTCTGGCCCGATCCGCGGCTGCGCCAGCCATGCGCGCCCGTCGAGACCTTCGACGACAACCTGCGGGTGCTGGCCGAGGACCTCACGGCGAGCCTCGACGCCGCGATGGCGGCGGGGCTCACCGCGGCGCATATCGGTGAGCTGCGCCGCCTCGTGGTGCTGCGCCCCGAGCCCGGCGGCCCGGCCACGCTCTACTGCAATCCGGAAATTCTGGAGGCAGCGCCCGAGCGCGCGGACGGGCGCGAGGGCAGCGTCTCGATGCCGGGCGTCGCCGAGACGGTGGCGCGCGCCGCCTGGGTACGGGTGCGCTACCGCGACCTCGACGGCGCCGAGCAGGAAGAGCGCGCCGAGGGTTTTCGAGCGGCCTGCCTTCAGCACGAGATCGACCAGCTCGACGGCATCTTCTGGATCGAGCGCCTGTCGCGCCTGCGCCGCGAGCGCGTCCTGAAGCGCTTCGCCAAGCTGCGGGATGCGGGATAGCGCGGAAGACCGCTCTCCGCGCCAAGCCCCTGCACCGGAGAGATGGCTGCTCGGATGTTCGGGCGAGGAACCGCTTCTCTCTCCACGGGTTCGGCCCGCGGATACAGGAGCCTCCCGCCCATGCGCATCACGACCGTCGCCGACCTCGTCGTCGAGACCCTGGAGGAGGCCGGCGTCCGCCGCATCTTCGGCGTCGTCGGGGACAGCCTGAACGCCCTCACGGAATCTCTCCGGGCGCGCGGCACGATCGACTGGATCCACGTCCGCCACGAGGAGGCGGGCGCCTTCGCGGCCGGGGCCGAGGGTCAGATCACGGGGCACCTCGCCGTCTGCGCCGGCTCCTGCGGGCCGGGCCACGTGCACCTGATCAACGGCCTCTACGATTGCCACCGCACCGGCGTGCCGGTTCTCGCCATCGCCGCCCACATCCCCTCGGCCGAGATCGGCTCCGGCTACTTCCAGGAGACGAACCCGACCGCTTTGTTCCGCGATTGCAGCCATTATTGCGAGCTGGTCTCGGACCCGGCGCAGCTTCCTTTCGTGCTGGAGAACGCGATCCGCGCGGCGATCGGCCAGCGGGGCGTGGCCGTGGTGGTGATCCCGGGCGACGTCGCCCTGAAGGACGCGCCCAAGGATGCGGCCAAGCGCGGCCCGACGCCCCGCGCGGGCCTGATCCCGCCGCGGCCCGTGGCGCGCCCGGCCGACTCCGAACTCGACGCGCTGGCCGCCCTGCTCAACGGCTCGCGGCGCGTCACCCTGCTCTGCGGGCGCGGCTGCGCGGGCGCGCATGCCGAGCTGATGCAGCTCGCCGAGGCCCTGAAGAGCCCGATCGTGCACGCGCTCGGGGGCAAGGACCACGTCGAGTACGACAACCCCTACGATGTCGGCATGACCGGCCTGATCGGCTTCTCCTCGGGCTACGCCGCGATGATGGGCTGCGAGACCCTGCTGATGCTGGGCACGGCCTTCCCCTACAAGCAGTTCTACCCGCAGGACGCCAAGATCGCGCAGGTCGATATCCGCCCGCACGAGCTCGGGCGGCGCTGCCGGCTCGATCTCGGTCTCGTCGGCGACGTGCGGGCGACGATCCAGGCGCTGCTGCCGAAGCTCTCCGCCAAGACGGACCGTGCCTGGCTCGATGCCAGCCTCAAGCACTACGCCAAGGCTCGGGAGGGTCTGGACGAGCTCGCCACGGGCCGCCCGGGCAGCGGGTTGATCCACCCGCAATACCTCACCCGCGTGATCAGCGAGGCGGCCGCGGACGACGCCGTGTTCACGGCCGACGTCGGCACGCCCACCGTCTGGGCGGCGCGCTACCTCCAGATGAACGGCCGGCGCCGCCTCATCGGCTCCTGGGTGCACGGCTCGATGGCCAACGCCATGGCGCAGGGCATCGGCATCCAGGCGGCGGAGCCGAACCGGCAGGTCGTCGCCCTCGCGGGCGATGGCGGGTTCGCGATGCTGATGGGCGACTTCCTAACGCTGCGCCAGCACCGCCTGCCGCTGAAGGTGGTGGTGTTCAACAACGGCTCGCTCGGCTTCGTCGAGATGGAGATGAAGGCCGCGGGCTACATCGAGACCGGCGTGGCGCTCGACAACCCGGACTTCGCCGCCATGTCGCGGGCCGCCGGCATCTTCGCCCTGCGCGTCGAGGACCCGGGCGATCTGCCGGGCGCCGTGAAGGAGTTCCTGGCCTTCGATGGCCCCTCGCTCCTCGACGTGACGGTGGCGCGGAACGAATTGTCGATTCCCCCGAAGATCGACGGCCAGCAGGTGAAGGGCTTCAGCCTCTACATGCTACGCGCCGTGATGAGCGGACGCGGTGACGCGGTTCTCGACCTCGCCAAGACCAACCTCATCCGCTAGACCGGGACGGCCAGTTTCGAACCGTTCCACACGCACACGTGAGCAGGGAGCTGGCGAGCCGGGAGCCGCCATGCGTATCGGACTGTTCGTCCCCTGCTACGTCGACGCCTTCGAGCCCGAGGTCGGCATCGCCACCCTGGAGCTGCTGGAGCGCTTCGGCCTCGACGTGGAATACCCCTACGACCAGACCTGCTGCGGCCAGCCGATGACCAATACCGGCTGCCATCAAGAGGCGGCCGCCACCGAGGCGCTCTTCGTCAAGAACTTCTCCGGCTTCGACTACGTGGTCGCCCCGTCCGGCTCCTGCGTGCATCAGGTGCGCGAGCACCTCACCGCGATCCCACAGACCGAGGAGGTGAAGCGCGTCCGCGAGAGTACCTACGAGCTGGTCGAGTTCCTGCACGACGTGCTGAAGGTCGAGGCGCTGCCCTGGGCGCGATTTCCCCACAAAGTCGCCTACCACGCCAACTGCAACGCGCTGCGCGGCATCGGGCACGCCCGTCCGTCGGAGCTGAACCTGCCCTACTTCTCCAAGCCCCTGAACCTCCTGCAGAAGGTCGAGGGCGTGGAGCTGGTCAACCTCGCCCGGCCCGACGAGTGCTGCGGCTTCGGCGGCACCTTCTCGGTCTTCGAGCCGGCGGTCTCGGCCAAGATGGGCTACGACAAGGTGGCCGACCAGAAGCGGGCCGGGGCCGACTACGTGGTCTCGGCCGATTCCTCCTGCCTGATGCACCAGAAGGGCTGCGCCGAGCGCCTCGGCCTGCCGCTCAAGTACATCCACATCGCCCAGGTGCTGAACGGAGCCGCCGCATGAGCGAGGAGCTTCACCCCCGGGAAGCCGAGGGGATCGTCAATCCCGTCGTGCGCGCGCCCGACGACGAGAGCGAGCGCGGCCAGGATGGGCGCCGCCTCGACCATGCCGAGGGCACCTCGAAGCCCATCAAGGCGCCAGCCCAGCGCGAGCCCCAGCCCCGCGGAGCCAAGATCCGCGGCGACCGGCCGATCGACCAGGGCGAGGCCGCCGAGCGCTTCCTCGCCGCACCGCTCCACGCCGCCGCCCACGACGAGCGCCTGTGGGACCTGCGCCGCAAGCGCGACACGGCCGCCCACGGCATCCCCGAGTGGGAGGAGCTGCGGGAACTCGCCTCGCAGATCAAGCAGCACACGCTCTCGAACCTCGACACCTACCTCGAGCAGTTCGAGGCGGCGGCGAGGGCCAACGGCGTCCACGTGCACTGGGCGCGGGACGGGGCCGACCACAACCGCATCGTGCTCGGCATCCTGCGCGACCACGGCGCCAGGACGCTGGTGAAGTCGAAGTCGATGCTCACCGAGGAGTGCGGCTTCCGGCACTTCATGGAGGGCGAGGGCGTCGAGATCATCGAGACCGATCTCGGCGAGCGCATCCAGCAGCTCGACAACGAGGAGCCGAGCCACGTCGTGGTGCCGGCCGCCCACAAGACCCGCTTCGACGTGGCCGAGGTCTTCGCCCGCACGCTCGGCACCGACCCGGACAACGACGACGCCCACTACCTCGCCGAGAGCCAGCGCGAGACCACGCGGCCCTACATCCTGAACGCCGACGCGGGGCTGACCGGCTGCAACTTCGCGGTGGCCGAGACCGGCACGGTCGTCACCTGCACCAACGAGGGCAATGCCGACCTCTCGGGCAACGTGCCGAAGCTCCAGATCCACTCGATCGGCATCGAGAAGCTGATCCCGCGCGTCGAGCATCTGGGCGTGTTCCTGCGCATCCTCGCCCGCTCGGCGCTCGGCTCGCCCATCACCCAGTACACCTCGCATTTCCGCGGGCCCCGGGCCGGCACCGAGATGCACTACGTGCTGGTCGACAACGGCCGCGCTGCCCGGCTCGGCATGGAGGAGTTCTGGACCTCGCTCAAATGCATCCGCTGCGGCGCCTGCATGAACACCTGCCCGGTCTACCGGCGCTCGGGCGGACTCTCCTACGGGGCGACCTACGCGGGCCCGATCGGGCTCATCATCGACCCGACCTTCAACAAGCGGAAATACTCGACCCTGCCGTTCTCCTCGACCATGAACGGCTCCTGCACCAACGTCTGCCCGGTGAAGATCAACATCCACGAGCAGATCTTCGCCTGGCGCAAGGTGCTGGCCGAGGAGCACCAGATCCCGATGCTCAAGCAGGGCATGATGAAGGCTGCCGGCGCCGTGCTCTCCCGGCCCGCGGCCTACCGGGCGGCGATCGGCGCGGCGGATTCGGCGCTCAAGGTGCTGCCGCGCTTCGCCGTCTACAACCCGCTCAACACCTGGGGGAAGAAGCGCGAGATGCCGGACGCCCCGCGCCAGAGCTTCCACGCCTGGTACAGAGAGAACCGCATGAAGGGCGGCGCCAAATGAGCGCGCGCGACGCGATCCTCGCCGAGATCCGGAAGAACCGGCCGGCGGGCGAGCACCCGCTGCCCGCGGTGCCGCTGTTCACGCCGCTCGTCGGCGACGACCTCGTGGCCGAGTTCGGCGAGCGCCTGAAGCGCATGGGCGGGCGCATCGCCGAGCCCGGCGCGGACGACGTCTTCGCGGGCGTGCGCGAGCGGCTGGACGGGGCGCGGGTCGTGGCCTCCGCGGTGCCGGAGCTCGCCGGCAACCGCGATCTCACGGCGGTCGCCCGCCCGCGGGACGTGGACGACGTCGATGTGGCGGTGGTGCGCGCCGTGTTCGGCATCGCCGAGACGGGCTCGGTTCTGTTCACGCAAGACCAGCTCGTCGTGAACGCGGTGGCCTACCTCGCCCAGCACCTCGTGGTGCTGCTCGATCCGGCCGATATCCTGCCCAACGTCCAGGCCGCCTATCTGCGGCCGGAATTCGGGCAGGCCGCCTACGCGGTGCTCCATACGGGGCCGTCCGCCACCGCCGACATCGAGGGCGTGCTGATCCACGGCGCGCAGGGCGTGCGCTCGCTCACCGTGATCCTGTGCCCGCGCGGCGGGGCCGCCGCGCGGGGCTGAGGCCTCAGGGCGTGCCGGCCAGCGCGTCGGCCGCCTTGGGGTCGAGCTTGTGCAGGCGCCGCGCGAGGTTCGTCGGCCCGTTGCAGATCGTGACGAGGCGCCAGACGATCGACCAGCCGTCCTGCACGGTCGTCTGCGTGTAGGACTGCGTTCCGGGAACCGGTACCCGCTGGCCGTTGGCGTCGGCCAGGTAGTACTGCCAGACGTTGTAGGGATTGGGCGCCTCGCTCGTGAAGGTCTGCGACAGCATGTATGACCCGGCGGGATACTGGATGCCGGACCGGCCGACGAACGGGGCCGGATGGTTGTACTTAAAGCTGCTGATGATCTGCTCGCCGCCGGAATCCACGCTGGTATAATAGAACGGCGCGACCGTCTGGAAGAGATACTGGATGATTTCCGCGACGGTGTTGCCGCCGACCTTGCTGAGATCGACCTGGGTACTGTAGAAAATCCCGACTACGCTGAAGTTGACAGCCATTGGCATCCTCCCGATCAGGCAAGCACGGCCGCTCGCGCCGACGGGCTGCCGGCCGGGTGCGACGTCACAGTTCAGATTCGAATCAGATGGCTTGCGGGAAGACCTTGCGGGCTCGACCGAGCGATCGCAACCTAGAAAATACAAAACCTACTTGAACGATATATCGCACCTCAGTTGCGGCGGCGCGAACCGGACGCGCGGCGGGCGCGTTCGCAGCGAGGCCCGCTCCTTGCAAGCCGTTCCCGGCCAGAGCCCTCAAGGAAACCTGATGCGCTACACCCTCGGTTGCAGCCTGTCCTACAACATCCTCTCGGACACCACCTTCATCTTCAACCTGGAGGTGGCGAAGCTGAAGAGCGTCGAGATCCTGAGCGAGAGCCTCGTGCTGACGCCGGCCCTGAAGCGCGACATCTACGTCACGCCCGATCTCCAGAACCGCTATCTCGGCGTCAACGTGCCGGTGGGGCCGTTCGCGCTGGAATACAACGCCGAGGTCGATCTCACCTTGCACCGGGCCGACCCGGCCACGATCAACGAGACGCCGGTCTCGGCGCTGCCCCTCGACATCCTGCCCTTCCTGTTGCCGAGCCGCTTCGTCTCCTCGGACCGGCTGACACCTTTCGCGCAAGCGGAGTTCTCGGCGCTGCCCAAGGGCCACCAGCGCGTCAACGCGATCTGCAACTGGATCCACGACCACATCGCCTACGTGCCGGGCGCCAGCGATCAGGAGACCACCGCGCACGAGAGTTTGCTCAAGCGTGCGGGTGTCTGCCGCGACTTCGCGCATCTCGGCGCCGCCTTCTGCCGGGCGCTCGGCATCCCGGCCCGCTTCGTGAGCTGCTACGCCCACGGACTCGTGCCGAGTGACTTCCACGCGGTGTTCGAGGCCTATCTCGACGGGCGCTGGTGGCTGTTCGACGCGACCCGCCAAGCCGACCTCGACGGGCTGGTGCGCATCGGCGTCGGGCGGGACGCGGCCGAGATCGCCTTCTCGACGCCCTTCGGCAACATGCAGCCGGTCAACCAGCAGATCCGCATCCAGCGCTCCGACGGCCAGGGCAGCCCGGTGCCGCGCACGATCGACGCGATCTCGACGGAGGTGCCGGCCCCGCACGCGGGCGCTGCCTGAAGGCGGCTGCAATTCCGGGTGCCGGCTCGCCTGCCCCTGCGGGCGGGACCGGTGCAGGGGAGCGCGGGCATCGAGGGACTGCCACGCCGGATGAGTGGCGTCCGGACCTCAGCCCCGGCCGACCTGCTCCAGGCTCAGCGCCCAGACCCGCTCCTGCACCCCTGTGTCCCGGCTCTCCGACGAGGAGGGCACCGCCCGGCAGCGCGCGAAGTAGCGTCCGCTCACGCCCTCGACCTCCGGGCTCACCGCAAGGTGCAGCGAGGTTTGGGCGCCCGCCTCGGGCGTCGAGAGGAAGGGCCGGATCAGTCCCCAGCCGAAGCCTAGGACGCCGCCCGTGTTGCGGGCGAAGCCGGACCGGATAACGCCGGGATGCAGCGCGTTCACGGTGATCGGACGGCCCGCGAGCCGGCGGGCGAGCGCGTAGGTGAACAGCACATTGCCGAGCTTGGCCTGCGCGTAGGCGCGAATCGCGCCGTAGCGCCGCGTGCCCTCGATGTCGTCGAAGTCGATATGGCCGCGCTCGTGCGCCCGCGAGGCGACGTTGACGATGCGGGCGGCGGCACCCGCGCGCCCGGAGGCGGCCAGCAGGTCGAGCAGTTCGAGGGTGAGCAGCACGTAGCCGAGATGATCGAGCGCCCAGGTGCGCTCGATCCCGTCCACCGTCTCCTCGCGCCTGTCGAAGATCGCGCCAGCGTTGTTCACCAGCACGTCGAGCCGGTCGTGCGAGCGAGCGACATCGGCCGCGAGCCGGCGGATCTCGGCCTGGCTCGACAGGTCGGCCTGCCGGGCCTCGAGGCGGCCCTCAGGCAGGGCGGCGCGGATGCGGGCCTCCGCGTCCCGGAGGCGCCCGGCATCGCGCCCGACCAGCACGAGCGCGGCGCCCGCGCGGGCTAGCCCGAGCGCCGTCTCGTAGCCGATGCCGTTCGTCGCTCCCGTGACGAGGCAGGTCCGGCCGGCCAGGGACGTCACCTCAGAACACCGCCTGACCGATCGCGAAGGCGATGACCACGATCACGATCGCGACCAGCAGGAACAGGCCGAACAGGATGCGGGCGAGCGACCCGGCACCCGAGGCGATCCCCGTGAAGCCTAGAGCACCCGCGACCAGCGAGATCACGAAGCAGATGAGGGCCCATTTAAGAAGGGTCATGGAACTCGACTCCGGGGAAGGGAACCGAGCAACAATGCGGGGCCAGGGCGACCGTTCCGCCGGAACTGCGGCCCGACCGGCATTTGTTCCCAGGGACCTGATGCCTGGCGCGGGCGCCCGCAGCAAGATTCCCGAAAGCCTGCTTCGTGAGCGGCCGTTTACCTGAACACAGGTTCAGATTTTCGCGTTAACCTCCAAGAGGATCCCGGCGGACCATAGTCCATTACATCGAAGGACAAACACCGGCACAGACAAACAGCCGGGGAGGCAGCAAGTCATGATCAACACTTCTCTTCAGCACTTCTGCAACCATGCCAAGAGCGCCGGCCAGATCACGGAGGCCGACCTGCGCCGCCTGATGCGCGACGTCCTGCCCGACGGGATCGGCAGCCGCGAGGAGGCCGACATGCTGATCGCCCTGGAGCGCGCGGTGCCGGCGGAGCCCGCCTTCGGCGACTACCTGATCGCGGCGGTCGTCGATTTCGCGGTCTGGGGCGAGCGCCCGACCGGGCGCATCGAGCGCGAGACCGCCGTCTGGCTCGCCGGATCGCTCTCCGGCCGCAGCGGCCCGACCCCGGTCGCCGCCCGCATCGCCGTCGAGATCGTGCGCGAGGCTCAGTCCAGCGCCGAGAACCTGATGGCCTTCGCGCTGGCCGCCAACAGCTGGTCGCGCCAGCCCGGCGAGGCGCGCCGCCCGAGCTTCGCGCTGGCCGCCTGAGCGGGCGCATCTGGCATCCCAGGCAACCGCACAAAGCACAGCTTCCGTCCGCTGCACATCTGCTTTATCGGGGAATCCGACCGGGCTCCAGAACCCGGATCATCTCCCAGGGAAGCAACGGTCCGAGCGGCGCATGTTCGACAAGATTTTGATCGCCAACCGAGGTGAGATCGCCTGCCGCGTCATCAAGACGGCGCGCCGGATGGGCATCAAGACCGTGGCGGTCTACTCGGACGCCGACCGCGATGCCGTCCACGTCGCGATGGCCGACGAGGCGGTGCATATCGGGCCGGCACCGGCCGCGCAGTCCTACCTCGTGATCGAGAAGATCGTGGAGGCCTGCAAGAAGACGGGCGCGCAGGCCGTGCACCCGGGCTACGGCTTCCTCTCGGAGCGCGAGGCCTTCCCGAAGGCGCTGGCCGAGGCCGGCATCGTCTTCATCGGCCCGAACCCGGGCGCCATCGCGGCGATGGGCGACAAGATCGAGTCCAAGAAGGCGGCGGCGGCCGCCCAGGTCTCGACGGTCCCCGGCTACCTCGGCGTGATCGACAGCCCGGAGCACGCGGTCAAGATCGCCGACGAGATCGGCTATCCCGTCATGATCAAGGCCTCGGCCGGCGGCGGCGGCAAGGGCATGCGCATCGCCCACTCGGCCGACGAGGTCGCGGAGGGCTTCGCCCGCGCCAAGTCCGAGGCCTCGTCCTCCTTCGGCGACGACCGGGTGTTCGTGGAGAAGTTCATCACCGACCCGCGCCACATCGAGATCCAGGTGATCGGCGACAAGCACGGCAACGTGATCTACCTGGGCGAGCGCGAGTGCTCGATCCAGCGCCGCAACCAGAAGGTCATCGAGGAGGCGCCCTCACCGCTGCTCGACGCGGAGACCCGCGCCAAGATGGGCGAGCAGGCGGTCGCGCTCGCCAAGGCGGTGAACTACGACTCCGCCGGCACCGTCGAGTTCGTCGCCGGCCAGGACAAGTCCTTCTACTTCCTGGAGATGAACACGCGCCTCCAAGTGGAGCATCCCGTCACCGAGATGATCACCGGCCTCGACCTCGTCGAGCTGATGATCCGGGTGGCGGCGGGCGAGAAGCTGCCGCTGAGCCAGGACCAGGTGAAGCTCGACGGCTGGGCGGTCGAGAGCCGCGTCTACGCCGAGGACCCGACCCGCAACTTCCTGCCCTCGATCGGCCGGCTCACCACCTACCTGCCGCCCGAGGAGGGCCGCCAGGGCCACGCCATCGTGCGCAACGACACGGGCGTGGAGGAGGGCGGCGAGATCGCGATCCACTACGACCCAATGATCGCCAAGCTGGTGACCTGGGCGCCGACGCGCCTCGAGGCGATCGAGGCGCAGGCCGAGGCGCTCGACGCCTTCGCGATCGACGGCATCCGCCACAACATCCCGTTCCTGGCGGCCCTGATGGCGCATCCGCGCTGGCGTGAGGGGCAGCTCTCGACGGGCTTCATCGCCGAGGAGTTCCCGGAAGGGTTCCAGGCCCCTGAGCCCGCGGGCGAGGTCGCCCGCCGGATGATGGCGGCCGCTGCCGCCATCGACCACCAGCTCAACCAGCGCAAGCGCGGCATCTCGGGTCAGATGCGCGATCCCGCGCTCCTGAAGTTCGAGCGCGACCGGGTGGTGATCCTCTCCGGCCAGTCCTATCCCGTGACGGTCGATCCGCACGAGGACGGGGTCGTGGTGACGGAGGAGGACGGCGCCGCCCATCTGGTGGCGAGCGACTGGCGCCCCGGCGAGCCGGTCTGGACCGGGACGATCGGCGCCCAGCGCACGGCGATCCAGGTGCGGAGCCTGCTCAACGGCGTCGCGCTCCAGCACGCCGGCTGCGCCGCCGAGGCCCGGGTCTACACCCGGCGCGAGGCGGAACTCGCCGCCCTGATGCCGGTGAAGGAGCAGGCGGGCTCGGGCAAGCAGGTGCTCTGCCCGATGCCGGGCCTCGTCAAGCAGATCCTGGTCAAGGAAGGCCAGGAGGTGAAGAACGGCGAGCCGATCGCCGTGGTCGAGGCGATGAAGATGGAGAACGTGCTGCGCGCCGAGCGCGACGCCACGGTCTCGAAGATCCACGCCAAGGAGGGCGACAGCCTCGCGGTCGACGCGGTGATCCTCGAATTCGCCTGACGCCGCCCGACCGGTGAACGCCACCTTCAACGAGCAGACCAAGCTCCTGGCCACCGCGATCAACAACGTCGCGGTGGCCTTCGTCATCCTGGGCGTCGTGACGCCGCTCACCGCGGTGAACTTCGGCGTGGAGAGCGCGCCGCCGAACCCCTGGATGGCGTTCTTCGCCGCGATTTGGTTTTGCAGCGGCGGGAACCTACATCTTCTGGCGAGACGCGCATCGCGGAGCCTGAAGCCATGAACGCGGGCGAGATCTTCGTCACCTTCGTGATTTCGGCCGTCGTCCTGGCCGTGGCGTACGCAGCAGTCCTCGCCAACGAGCGCGCGGCGCACCGCCGCGACAGCCATCCCGGCGAGTAGGGTCACGGCCGGCCCTCCCCCCAATGCCCCTCTACTTCGCCTACGGCGCCAACATGGACGCCGCCGCCATGGCCCTGCGCTGCCCGGCCTCGCGCCTCGTCGGCCAAGCGGAGCTGCGCCGCCACCGCTTCATCATCATGCGCGAGGGCTACGCCTCGGTGGTGCGCGATCCCGGCCGCTCGGTCTGGGGCGTGCTCTGGGAGCTGGCGCTCGCCGACGTGCCGGCGCTCGATCGCTACGAGGGCGTCTCAGGCGGGCTCTACGTGAAGGCCTACCAGCCGGTCGCGGCGGCGGGCGGCGTTAAGCGGGCGCTGATCTATCTCGGCCGCAGCGCGACGCCCGGCGTGCCGCGGCCGGGCTATCTGGAGGCGGTCGCGGCCGCGGCCGGCGCCGCGCAGCTGCCTGCGAGCCATATCCGCGAGATCCGGGGCTGGCAGCGCGGGGCCCCCGCGTAGGAATCGGCGCGCAGGTCAGGCATCCCCGCGCCGCTCGCGCGCCTCGGCCCAGGCGCGGTCGCGCGCCTCCTGCGCCTCGCGCAAGGCTGCGCGCTCGGCGGCCTCTGTGGCGAGGTCCGCGCGCCGCGCCCGGGCGGCGTCGGCAGCCTTGCGCTTCCGGTGGGCTTCGGTCTTCGCCTTCTGGGCCAGGATCTCGTCGAGGCCGATCGGGTCGGCGCGCAGCGGCGCCTTCTCCCAGGGCGGCGGCCGCCGCTGCGGGCCCCGGGGTGCGTCTCGGGGCGGCGGGCCGCCCCCGGTCAGCCGCAGCGCCTCGGCGAGGCTCAGGCCGGACGCCGCCGCGATCCGGGCCGCCGCGGCGGCGCCCGCCGCGCGCTCGCCCGCGGTCGCGCCGCGCTCCATCATGGCGCGGCACTTGACGAACTTGGCGAAGCGCTCGCGGTCGAAGCCGCCCGTACGGCTCATGGTGTCGTACAGCTCACGGGCCCGTATAGCCGAGCGCCCCGGCCGCGGTGCTCAGCCGCGCGAAGGAGGTCGCGTAGCGCTCGCGCAGCGGGAGGCCCGCCTCCGGCAGGTCCCGGTCGGGCGCGAGGTTGTCCTCGTTGTCGGACATCTTGACGAGGATCGCCATGAGGTCGCCGCTCGCGATCACCCCGTCGATCCGCTCCGGATAGGGGACCGGCACTGCGGGCTTGGTCAGGACCCGCACCGCCGCGATCACCGCCTCCGGGAAACCCGACGCCCGCAGATCCGCGGCTTGGCGGGGCGTGTCCTCCAGAACGTCGTGGAGGAGGGCCACCTGCATCACCAGCTGCGGATCGATGTCGAGGCGGTCGACGCTGCGGGCGTGGCCGGCCCGGGCGAGGGCGCGGTTGGCGACCCGCTCCAGGTGCCGGATATAGGGCTGGCCGCGCTTGTCGAGCTGGCCCGCATGGGCGAGCGCGGCGAAGCTGTGCGCCTCGTAGATCGTCGGCATGGTCCCAGGCGTCCGGACCGGCGCGGGAGCCGGCCTTCCTGCGCGGGAGACTAGCAGATGCGGGCAGCCGGAACGATCCGTCGGGCTGCCGCAGAGGTCGTGCGTCTGTAGCCCGCCTCAGGGCACGAACAGCCCGGCATCG